>NZ_JACIDX010000004.1:0-26164 GCF_014196525.1 Novosphingobium sediminicola
GCTTGAACTCACGGCTAAACTTCCTTCGTTGCATCGATGCTCTCCGTTCGATGAAAACACCTTATCTCGGTGTCCATCAAACCGGCAGCACCTCAGTCCTGCGATCCTCCGGCGGCCCAGCTTAGCTTTCCTTAGGGAGTTTATCCCAAGCCCGCACCATCGCCATTATCTTGCGCGTCTCGGCAGATCGCGCGCCGTGCTTCATGGCGTTGCAATTGCCAGCCGGGGCGCCGCTGCCCCTGCCCTCTCTATTCTTGCCGCCCCCGTGCATCCGGCATCTTTTCGCCCCCTTCACCGCTGGCGACTGGCAAGGCTTGCCAGATCGGGTCCGGGCCAGGCAGCGCGGCGCTTTAGCCAGCCGGGCCTCCAGCGGTTCCATCGGGTGCATAGGGTTGTTCGCTTGATTGTTCATTTTGTTGGCCCCCCGTTTGCTCGCCCGCATGGTGGTGGAATTGATCGGCAATCACCGCCTGCCCGCCCTGATTGACGTGAACGTGGCGCACGGTCTGTTCGCGCGGGGCGTGTAGCTTGGCCAGAGCCTCCAGCGTGGCGCGGCTAGCCCAGCCGCCGCAAACCGGCGTTCAGCGTGTTCTCGCTCATAGGCCGCGCGCGGGTGCGCACCGATGGGAACACATAGCCCGCCGGTCCCGTCACCGCCTGCACCTCTTTGAACAGCGCCACGGCCTGACTGGACAGCGGGACATGGTGGGCCTTGCGCATCTTCATCTTTTCCGCCGGAATGATCCAGAGCGCGCCCTCCAGATCAAACTCGCCCCATTCGGCATGGCGCAATTCGCCGGGGCGCACGAAAACATGCGGGGCAATCTGCAAGGCCAGCTTGGTCAGACCCAACCCCTCATAGCCATCAATCGCGCGCAGCAACGCGCCCACCTTCTTGGCCTCTAGGATCGCGCCATAATGCGTCACCTTGGGAGCGGTCAGCGCGCCTTTCAGATCGCGGGTAGGATCAGAGCGCAGGCGGGCGGTCGCCACGGCATAGCGAAAGACCATGCTGGCCAGTTGCAGGGTCCGGCGGGCGCTCTCCAGATTGCCCTTGCCTTCAATCTTACGGACGGCGCCCAGAATGTCGGCTGGCTCAATCTCGGCAATCGGCATCTTGCCGATGGAAGGGTTCAAAAGGCTCAACAGATACTCGCTGCGTGTGGCGGTGGCGGGCGACCATGCCTTATCCCCATCCCGCTTGCGCTTGCCGCAATACTCGCCCGATATGGCCTGAAACGTGTTGTCGGCCTCCACACGCGATTGCAGTTTCGCCCGCTGCTTTTCCCGCGAAGGGTCTTTGCCAGCGGCCACTAGCGCGCGTGCCTCATCGCGCCGCTTGCGCGCATCGCTAAGGCTGATTTCGGGATAGGCCCCGATGGAGAGCAATTTCTCCTTGCCATCCACCCGATATTTCAACCGCCAGAGTTTGCCCCCGGCAGGCGTGATATAGAGGAACAGCCCGCCGCTATCGCCCATCTTGACCGGCTTTGCTCCCGGCTTGGCATTTCGGATCGCAACATCAGTAAGCGCCATTGGCAAAACCCCAGCAAACCGGGGCGATACCCCCGGAATACCCCCACAAGAGGGGGTATCGAATTGGCCTTTGGCGAATACCCCCCCAGATATACCCCCAACAGCGGGTGACTGTTAGCGAACGGGAACAAACGCGGCTGGCCGGTTTATGCTGAAATATCGCGGATTTCCGGGCTTTGTCCAGACGTCTGCGAACGTGTATGGTTTGGAAAGTGGAGCGGGTAGCGGGAATCGAACCCGCCTGACTAGCTTGGAAGGCTAGGACATTACCACTATGCTATACCCGCTCATGGGCGCGCCGCACTTGGGCTGGCGCTGTGGTGCGGACGCGCTTGCCATGCGGGCGCGGCGCCGTCAAGCGCCTGCGCCGATGCAAAACATCAATGGCCGGGGAAATCCATGATCGGGCGCACCGCAACCCCCGCCGCGCGCAGCCGCTCGGCGCCGCCAAGGTCGGGCAGGTCGATGACGAAAAGCGCCTCGTCCACCACCGCGCCCGCGCGGCGCAGCAGGGTCAGCGCGGCGCAGGCGGTGCCGCCGGTCGCGATCAGATCGTCAACGATGACCACCTTCTGGCTCTGCGCCACCGCGCCGGGATCGACCTCCAGCGTGTCGGTGCCATATTCCAGCGCATAATCGATGGCCAGCACCGGTACGGGCAGCTTGCCCGGCTTGCGCACGGGGATGAAGGGCAGACCCAGCCGGGCGGCCACCGCCGCGCCAAAGATGAAGCCGCGCGCCTCAAGGCCCGCGATCGCCTGCGCGCCCGCTTCTGCCGCGCGGTCGGCCAACAAGGCAACGCTGGCGGCAAAGCCCTCACCATGGCCGATCAAGGTGGTGATGTCGCGGAACAGGATGCCCGGCTTGGGAAAATCGGGGATCGAGCGGACGAGCGATTTCATGTCGTCAGGTGTCATGGGCAGTGTCATGACCCGGCCCTATAGACCGATTTGGCGACATGAAAAAGTCATTTGCCTCCAAAACGAAAGCGCCCCCCGCATCGCGTGATGCAGGGGGCGCCTTCATTTCCATCTAGGAAAGGCTTAGTGCCCCTTCTTCTCCGCCCAGACGGTGCGATAGGCCATATAGGCCAGCACCGTGGCGAAGATCAGGAAACCAAGCACCGGCCAACCGGTCTGGTGGCGCTTCTCCAGCTTGGGTTCGGCGGTCCACACGAGGAAGGCTGAGACGTCCTGCGCCATCTGGTCGACGCTCGCCTTGGTGCCGTCCTTATAGCTCACCTGACCATCCGACACGAGCGGCTGAGGCATGGCGATGTTCAGGTTGGCGAAGTACGGGTTGAAGAACAAGCCGTCAGGCGTCTTGGCATCGGGGAACTTCTTGAGCAGTTCCTCGCCCTTTTCGTTCTTATATCCCGCCTGATCGGCATAGCCGGTCAGCAGCGAGTAGATATAGGCCGCCCCGCCATGACGCGCCTTGGCGATCAGCGAGAGGTCGGGCGGGCTGCCCGCGCCGCCATAGACGACCGGCGGGAAGTGGTCCTTGAGCGCGCCCGGGTGCTGCTTCACCTCGCCGGTGGCGGGGTTATATTCGGGCACCTGCGCCTTGGCGGCAATCGCCTTCACTTCGGCTTCGTTATAGCCCAGCTCGCGCAGGTCGCCATAGGACACCTGCTTGATCGCATGACACGTCGCGCAGACCTCGGAATAGACCTGAAAGCCGCGCTGAAGCTGCTGACGGTCGAATTTGCCGAAGGCCCCGTCCGAAGACAGGCTCAGCGCCTTGGGGTGCTGATGGAATTCGGCCTCGACCGTCTTGGCGGGCGGCTCGGAAATATAGGCCACGGTGCCCTTGCCCGCCGACCACAACAGGGCCAGCGAGAAGAAGGCGCCCACGAGCATGGAAAAGATACGGATCATGATGTCTCTCTATCCTCGCTCGCTTATTCGGCCGGGGCCGCAGAGGGAGCCAAAGCGGCGGCTTCATCGGCCCCCAGCACGGCTTCGGTGATCGAGAAAGGCAGCGGCAGCGGCTTTTCCGTCATCGAGACGAGCGGCAGGATGATGAAGAAGTGGGCGAAGTAATAGAGCGCCGCGATCTGGCTGATGATCACATAGGGCTCTTCGGCCGGCGAACCGCCGCAATAGCCCAGCACCGCCACGTCAATCACCAGCAGCCAGAAGAACTTGCGGAAGGTCGGGCGGAAATGGCCCGAACGCACCGGCGACTTGTCCAGCCAGGGCAGCAGGAACCACACCAGAATCGAGCTGAACATCGCCAGCACGCCCATCAGCTTGGCCGGGAAGAACAGGAAGTTCTGGGTAAAGGCGCGCAGGATCGCGTAGAAGGGCCAGAAATACCATTCCGGCACGATATGCGCAGGCGTCTGCATCGGGTTGGCCGGAATGTAATTGTCCGGGTGGCCCAGCGCGTTGGGCGCAAAGAACAGCATCGCGCAATAGAAGATCAGGAACACGCCCAGGCCGAACCCGTCCTTGGCGGTGTAATAGGGGTGGAACGGCACGGTGTCCGATTCCTGCTTCACCTCAACGCCCGTCGGGTTGGTCGAACCGGGGATATGCAGCGCCCAGATATGCAGGATCACCACGCCCAGAATGACGAAGGGCAGCAGAAAGTGCAGCGAGAAGAAGCGGTTAAGCGCGGCCTGATCGGGCGCAAACCCGCCCAGCAGCCAGGTCTGGATCGGCTCGCCCACCAGTGGGATCGCGCCGAACAGGCCGGTGATCACCTTCGCGCCCCAATAGGACATCTGACCCCAGGGCAGCACATAGCCCATGAAGGCGGTGGCCATCATCAGCAGGAAGATGGCAACGCCGAGCAACCAGATCATCTCGCGCGGGGCCTTGTATGACCCGTAGAAAAAGCCGCGGAAAATATGGAAATAGACCACGACAAAGAAGGCCGAGGCGCCATTGGCATGGCCATAGCGCAGCATCCAGCCCCAGTTGACATCGCGCATGATATGTTCGGTCGAATTGAAGGCCACGCCCGTGTTGGCCGCATAATGCATGGCCAGCACGACGCCCGTCACAATCTGGATCACCAGACAGAAACCGGCCAGAACGCCGAAATTATACATATAGTTCAGGTTGCGCGGCACCGGATAACCGGCCCCGATCGCATTATAGACAAAGCGCGGCAAAGGCAGCTTTTCGTCCAGCCACACCATCGCCGGGTGGCTCGGCTTATATTCATTCGCCCATGGAAAGCTCATCGCGTCTTCCTCACCCGATCTTCACGACAGTGTCGCTGGTAAATTCATAAGGCGGCACCTCGAGATTCTTCGGGGCCGGACCCTTGCGGATGCGCGCGGCAGTGTCATAGGTCGAGCCATGGCAGGGGCAGAAATAGCCCCCGAACTCGCCCTTCACCTCGCCCTCGCCCGCGCCCAGCGGCACGCAGCCCAGATGGGTGCAGACGCCCATGGTGATGAGCCACTCTTCCTTGCCCTTCTTGGTGCGGTCCTCAAGGCTTTGCGGATCGCGCAAGGATGCCACGTCCACCTTCTTCGCTTCGGCGATTTCAACCGGCGTCAACCGGCGCACAAACACCGGCTGCTTGTGAAACACCGCCTTGATCGCCTGTCCGGGCTGGATCGAGCCGATGTCGATCTCGGTCGAGCTTTCGGCCAGCACGTCAGCCGAGGGGGCCATCTGGCTGATCAGGGGCACCAGAACGCTGGCTGCGCCAACGCCTGCCGCACCCGTGGCAGCCACATAGATGAAGTCCCGCCGACGCACCCCCTGCGCCGTATCGTTGGGACTTTCAGCAACAGCAGTTTCTGTCATGTTTGACCCTTGCCTTGCACCAATGGTCCATGCGGGCCGCAGGACCGAAAAAACGAATGAACATCATCGCGATCACAGCATAAAGCTGCAATACGGTATCGTCAGGAATCTTCTCCCCCGCGATCCGTGTGGTTTGTCCCATACGGTCACCGGCTTTTTTGGTTTTGATAAACATCAAAACCAGTGCTGCCAATGGCCTTTTTCTTTGACCTTTTGTCTCAACCCCGCCCGATCAGCGCGATCTGGCGGCCATAGTCGGCCTCGCCCGCATGGGTGGCGCGGCGAAAGGAATAGAATCGGTCGGCATCGGCATAGGTGTCCAGCCCCAGCCCCTCAACCGCGCCGACGCCATATTCCGCCAGTCGATCAGCGACATAGGCTTCGAGCGCGAATTGATAATGCCCCTCGCGCCCGGCCATAAAGAAACGCTCGTGGCGCGCGGCCTGCGCCAGGAAGCGCGCACGAAAAGCCTCGTCCACCTCATAGGATTTTTGTGCGATGCAAGGCCCGATGGCGGCCGCAATTCTTTCGCGCCGCGCGCCCAAGGCCTCCATCGCATCGACCGTGGCCTCGCAAACACCCGTAAAGGCGCCCTTCCACCCGGCATGGGCCGCGCCCACCACGCCAGCCTCGCTATCGGCAAACAGCACCGGCGCGCAATCGGCCGTCAGCACGCCCAACACAATCCCGCGCCGGTCGGTCACCAGCGCATCGGCATGGGGGCGCTCGGCATCCGCCCATTCCTGCGCCACCACACAGAGCGCCGAATGCACCTGATAGCATGTCGCCAAAAACGCACCGGGCAGCACGCTATCGGCCGCCAGCCGCCGGTTTTGCGCCACCGCCGCCGGATCATCCGCACTGCCCAGGCCAACATTCAGCCCCGCCACCGCGCCCACCGACACGCCCCCGCGCCGCCCGAGAAACCCGTGCGGCACCGCGCCCAAGGCGGCGGCTTTGATGACCTCAACCAAGGCTCTTGCTCACCTGTTCAAACACATCCTTCGACAGGCCGGGCGTGGCCAGAATCCGCTCCAACTGCGCCTTCATCAAAGCGCTGCGCCCCGCCTCCACCCGCCGCCAGCGGCCCAGCGAGGGCACGAAACGCGCTGCCGTCTGGGCATTGATCGGGTCAAGCGCGAGGATGAGGTCCCCGATCAGACGATAGCCCTCGCCCCCCGCATCATGGAAGCCTGCCGGATTGACCGCCAGCGCCATATACAGCGCCCGCGCCCGGTTGGGATTGTGGATGGTGAAATCAGGATGCCCGGCCAGCGCCTTCACATGATCCAGCACATCGGGATGCAGCGATCCGGCCTGAAGCGAGAACCACTTGTCGATCACCAGCGCATTGCCCTCGTGCCGCTTGTGGAAGTCGGCCAGCTTTTCCTCGCGCAGCGGACTGTCCAATCCGCACAGCACCATCAGCGCGCCCTGACGGTCGGTCATGTTGGTGGCGGCATCATATTGCGCGGCGGCGCGCGGGGCGGCGTCGGCCCCCTGCGCTGCGGCCAGATAGACAAGCGCCTGCGTCTTGACCTTGCGCGCGCCCTTGGCCGCCGCGTCCAGCCCGAAAGGCACCGCGCTCGCCCGGTCATGCAGCGCGGCAAAGGCCTCGCCCAATTCGCGGCCCAACCATGCCTTCAAGCCCTCGCGCTCGCCATGCAGCAGGCCCGGATCAACCACCGGCAATTGCTCGGCCAGATAGGCATAGGGCGGCAGGATCAGAAGTTCGCCGCGCATCAGATCGTCGATGGCGGGATCGTTCAGGATCGCCAGCACCGCCGCGCCAATCGCCGCACGCTCGGCGGCGCGGCGCTCCTCGTCCATCGCGCCCGAAGCGGCCGCGACCAGATGGCGCACCATCAGGCTCTGCATCGCCTCATAGCGGGCAAAGGGATCATCATCATGCGCGGCCAGAAACACCAGATCATCCAGACTCGTGTCCGCCTCGATGGTCACCGGCGCGGAAAAGCCCCGGTTTATGGACAGCACCGGGCGCGTGGGCCAGCCGGAGAAGCGATGCTCCTCCTGCGCGGCGGTCATCACGATCAGCTCCTCGCCGCGATGCGCGCCCGTGGCCGGATCAAACAGCGCAAGGCGCAGCGGGATCGGCACCGGCAATTTGTCCGGCTGCCCCGGCGTGGGCGGCACTTGCTGGCTCAGGCGCAGCACCGCCTCCTCGCCCTCATGGGTAAAGCTGATCCCCACGCGCGGCGTCCCGGCCTGCGCATACCACAGGCGGAATTGCGTGAGGTCCAGCCCCGCGCCTTCCTCAATCGCCCGGATGAAATCCTCACACGTCGCCGCCTCGCCATCGTGGCGCGCGAAATAGAGGTCGGTGCCTTTGCGGAAACGCTCTGCCCCGGCCATCACCCGCATCATGCGGATCACCTCGGCGCCCTTGTTATAAACGGTCGCGGTATAGAAATTGCTGATTTCCTGATAGGAATCGGGCCGGATCGGATGGGCCAAAGGCCCGCTGTCTTCAGGGAACTGGGCGCTGCGCAAAATCCGCACATCCTCGATGCGCTTGACCGGCTCGGACCCCATATCCGCGCTGAACATCTGATCGCGCAGCACGGTAAAGCCTTCTTTCAGGCTCAGTTGGAACCAGTCGCGACAGGTGATGCGATTGCCCGACCAGTTGTGGAAATATTCATGGCCGATCACGCCTTCCACCGCGTCATAATCGCCATCGGTCGCCGTATCCGGATCGGCCAGAACATAGCGGGTGTTGAAGACGTTGAGCCCCTTGTTCTCCATCGCCCCCATGTTGAAATCGGACACGGCCACGATGTTGAACAGATCAAGGTCATAGGCACGGCCAAAGACCTCCTCGTCCCATTTCATCGAGTTGATCAGGCTGCGCATCGCATGATCGGTCCGCCCCTCATCGCCCTTGCGGGTATAGATGTTGAGCGTGACCTCGCGCCCCTCCATCGTGGTGAAATGGTCGGTCGTGGCCACCAGATCGCCCGCCACCAAGGCAAACAGATAGGACGGCTTGGGCCATGGATCGTGCCATTCGGCCCAATGGTTGCCATCGCCGCAATCGCCCTGCGCCACCGGATTGCCGTTGCACAGCAGGATCGGGAAAGCCTCGCGGCTGCCCTCCATCCGCACGCGATAGATGCTCAGCACATCGGGGCGGTCGGGGTGAAAGGCGATGCGGCGAAAGCCTTCGGCCTCGCATTGCGTGCAAAGCATCCCGCCCGAGGCGTAAAGGCCCATCAACTGGCTGTTGGCGGCGGGGTGAATCGCGGTTTCCACCACGATCTCATGATTGTCGTCGGCCAGATCGATCAGCAGATCGTCCCCCTCCATCCGCCAGTCATTGCGCACCACCTCGTCCACCTCGACCAGCAAGGCGGTCAGCCCGTCGCCCTTCAGGCGGATCGTCTGATCGCCCTGCTCGGCGGGATTGCGGCGTACGGACAATTGCGCGCGCACCCGCGTTTCCTCAAGCCCGAGGCGAAATTCCAGATCGACCTGCGGCACCAGCCATGCAGGCGGCAGATAATCCTCGCGGCGGATCACGGCGGGCTGGTTCGCAAAGGGGGCGGATTGGGTGAGTACGGCATCCATCATGCCTTCCTTATTAGGCCAAGCCTTTCCGAATGCCAGTATTTCCGATTAACCGCATTTCCGATTATGGTTCCGCGCATGAAAACCATGCTGATCTTTGGTCTGGGCTACACCGCCCGCGCAATCACCCGCCGTCTGGCCGCTGACGGATGGCATATCGAGGCGACGGGCCGCGCCGGAACGCTCGATTTCGCCGATGAGGATGGGGTGCGCGCGGCGCTTGCCCGCGCCGATGCGGTTTTGTCCAGCGTGCCACCAGCCGAAGAGGTGGACCCCGTGCTGGCGCGCTATGGCGCAGACTTGGCCGGGATCGGCTGGCTGGGCTATCTCTCCTCCACCGGGGTCTATGGCGATTGCGGCGGGGCATGGGTCGATGAAAGCGCCCCCGTGGTCGGGCTGGGCGGATCGGGCCGCCGCGCCGCGCGCGCGCTGGCCGATGCGGCATGGCTGGATCGCGGGGCGCGGGTGCTGCGGCTGCCGGGGATATACGGGCCGGGCCGATCCGCCTTCGACCGCCTTCGCAAGGGCCGCGCCCACCGCGTCGACCTGCCCGATCAGATCTTCAGCCGCATCCATGTCGAGGATATCGCAGGCGCCGCCCATGCCGCCCTGTCCGCCCCGCCCGGCGCCTATAATATCGCCGACGATATGCCCGCGCCCCAAAACGCCGTCATCGAGGAAGCCTGCCGCATCTCCGGCCTCCCCCTGCCCCCCCTGCTGGCCGAGCAGGACGTGCCCCCCGCCTCACGCGCCTTCTATGCCGAGAACCGCCGCGTGGCCAATGGCAAGGCCCGGCGGGTTTTAGGGTGGCGGCCCCGATTTGCCGATTATCGCGCGGGGTTGCGGGGGATTTGGGAGGAGGAAAAATAGATTTCCGGCGAGCGTTTTTGCCTCCGGCGGGCAAAGGGACTTGTCCCTTTGCAATCCCGTTATTGTATAGGGTGTGCCACAGGTTCGGCGTTTTTGTGTCGGACGCACTGTTAGGGGTTTGAAAGCCTGCGGCGCCTGCCTATCCGCGCCGCAGGCTTTCTATTTCATCGGGCGCGTCCGACACCTGAGGCCGCCGCCCAAACGCAACGCATACAGTAACGTGAGCGCGAGGGACGAGCCCCTCGCATCTTCATCCTTCCTTCCTCACAACCCCCGCAAAGCCTTGGCCAAAGCCATCACTTCCCCCTCATCGCTGTTCCACGCAGTCACGAAACGCGCCGCCGTCTCATCCCAGTCATAAAACGCGAATCCGGCCTCACGCAAAGCCGCCCTTTCCGCCGCCGAGAGCGCCACGAAGACCTCATTGGCCTCCACCGGATGGATCAGCCGCCCCGCTGCCGCCGCCGCGATTTCGCCTGCCGCCGCATTGGCATGGCGGGCATTGTCCAGCCACAGGTCGCCTTTGAGCATGGCAAGGATCTGCGCCGCCAAATAGCGCCCCTTGGATTGCAGATGCCCGGCGCGCTTGCGGTTAAAGCGGGTGACCTCGATCATGTCGGGGGCGAAGAAGACCAGCGCCTCGGCCCCCATCCCGCCGTTTTTGACAAAGCCGAAAGAGAGCGCCTCGACCCCGCCCTCGCAACTGGCCGCGGCGGGCGAGCATCCCAGATACGCCACCGCATTGGCAAAGCGCGCACCGTCCATATGGAAACGCAGCCCCTTTTCCCGCGCGAAGGCGCCCATCGCCGCCACCTCGCCGGGCGTATAGACGCATCCCGCCTCGCTGGCCTGCGTGATGGACAGGGCGGTGACAGGCGTGTGCTCCACCCCCACGCCCACCCTGGCCAGCCGCGCGCGGGCGGTCTCGGGCGTCATTTTCGCATGATCCCCGCCCGCCAGAATCAGCTTGGCCCCATGCGTGAAGAACCCCGGCGCCCCGCATTCGTCCCGCTCGATATGGGCCAGTTCGTGGCACAACACAGCCTCGTAGGGTCGCACCATCGCCGCCAGAGCGAGGCAATTGGCCGCCGTCCCGCTGGCCACCCACATCGCGGCGCAGGGCCGAGCGAACAGCGCGGAAAAGGCATCATCGAGCGCAGCGCTAAAACTGTCGCCGTCATAAGGAGGCTGGGGCCCATCGGCGGCCTGCATCGCGGACCATACGGCGGGGTGAACGGGGGCGGCATTGTCGGACATGAATGGCATGGCGCGTTTGTGCGGATACCGCCGGGGCGCGTCAATACGCCGGATGGACCAGACTCCAACCCTTTGTTAGCTTTGCCCCGATATGAGAGCGGCAAAGCTAACAAAGGGTTCTGGGCAATGAAGGTTCTGGTTACGGGCGCGGCGGGTTTCATCGGCTACAGCCTTGCGGTCAAACTGCTGGCGCGCGGCGACAGCGTGATCGGCCTCGACATGGTCAACGATTATTACGACGTGACGCTGAAAGAAGCCCGCCTCGCCCGCCTGCGCGAACTGGGCGGCGCTTCAGGCAACGGGCGCTTCACCTTCGTGCGCCAGGACTTCTCGCAATACGAACCGCTCGTCGAATCGCTCAATGGCCTCGAATTCGACCGCATCGTCCATCTGGGCGCGCAGGCGGGCGTGCGTTATTCGATCACCAACCCCCACGCCTATCTGCATTCCAACCTTGCCGGGCATTTGAACATGCTGGAAATCGGGCGGCATCGCGGCGTGGAAAACATGGTCTATGCCTCATCCTCCTCGGTCTATGGCGGCAACACCAAACTGCCCTTCGCCGTCGAAGACCGCGTCGACCAGCCCATCAGCCTCTATGCCGCCACCAAAAAGGCCGACGAGCTGATGAGCGAAACCTATGCCCATCTCTACCGCCTGCCGCTGACCGGCCTGCGCTTCTTCACCGTCTATGGCCCGTGGGGCCGCCCCGACATGATGATGTGGATCTTTGCCAAGAATATCGCCGCGGGACAGCCGATCCCCGTCTTCAACAACGGCGACATGTACCGCGACTTCACCTATATCGACGACATCATCGCGGGCGTCATCGCCAGCCTCGACAACCCCGCCCCCGACGATGGCGAAGTCAAAGCCGGCGGATCGACCAAGCCCCACCGCCTCTACAACATCGGCAACCACAGTTCCGAGCACCTGATGCGCGTGGTCGAAATCCTCGAAGAACAGATCGGCAAAAAAGCCATCATCGACTTCCAGCCCATGCAGCCGGGCGACGTACGCCAGTCCTTCGCCGACATCGACGCCATCGCCCGCGACCACGGCTACGCCCCCACGACCAGCATCGACGTGGGCGTGCCCAAGTTTATCGAGTGGTATAAGGAATATCATGGGATTTAAGGGAGGTTAGGTGCCTCCGGCGGGCAAAGGGCAACAGCCCTTTGCAATCCCGTTATTGTCGGCGGGGTGTTATGAGGGCGGCGTTGTGTCTGGGGGCGAGGTGGTGGGTTTGAGGGCCGCTGCGCGGCGAAGGAATGTCGGCTAAGGGGGGGCGACCAAGCGCTGGCTGTGGCGGGGATTGGTGGCTAGCTGCCGTTGGTGCCTATCGTTTCATCGCAATTGTGCCGTGAGGCCGCGCGGAGCATTGCTCGTCCAATCACAACGATAAGGACCCCGCTGCTTCTAATAGCAAGAACCAGAATAGCCGTAGCCAAATCAGACAACGGTTGACCCGTATCCCGATTATAGCCGGATATTCCGAAGCCGAAGTGCCCAACCGCCACTAAAAGAGCACCCGCCATAAACGCGGAGCCAATCAGGACCATTATCTGCGGTATGCGCCGTGCGGGATAGAGGCTGCTCATCCGATCAGATTGCTCCCGTCGCGGAATGACCGCAAGTGGGCGCATGTTGCCATACAGACAACGGCAGTTTTAGCCCCGCCTCCGAAATGCCTTCTTTTCTTCCCGCGAAGCGGCTTAACCGTCATTCGTTACGCTGCCGCCAAAGCACGACCCCGACAATATCGGGATTGCAAAGGGCCTCCGCCCTTTGCCCGCCGGAGGCACCTTCCTCCTTAAACCCCGGAAAACCCGCACAAACACCAAAAAGGCCGCGCAAGGCATCACACCCTACGCGGCCCTTTGATGGGAAAACGCTTGGCCTAAATCAGGCCAGTTCCAGCTCCTGCGTATCGGCCAGCACGCCGCGATAGTGGCGGGCGCGCTTGAGGTGCCGGTCGCGCTTTTCCGGGTGGCGGGCGCATGCGGCCAGCAGATAGCAGCGGTCGATACGGCGGATCAGAAAATCGGCGCTCCATGCTTGTGCCATTGGACCATCTCCTGTGCTTATATCTCTACTGATGGAATAGACATAGTGTGCCGCGAATCGGCGCCCTGTTTCAACCCCCATGCGCCGGATCGAGGGTAGCTTGCGTTGACCTGAACCAAATCGCAATAAGAAAAATCTGTCCTACACAAAACCATATGGGTTATTCAGCCCGCTATCCGCAACCGCCCTGATGCATAAGGACCGATGCGGTAATTCAGGCCGGCGCCGCTGGGCCGGGATCATGGCGAAAGCGTTAATAAAGCCGTGGACCACGCCGCAAAGCGCCAACCGGAATGGACGGGCCAAGCACCGTCATGACAGGCCTTGCGAGCCCGCCTGTCATGGCCGCCCGATCCGCCGCTGGGCCGAATCGGGCTGTGAAGCAAGGCGGCTACCCGGTCATTCGCACGCGCACGCGGCCCTTTCGCGCCCGGTGTTCAAGGGCGCCCACGGTGTCGGCCTGATCCATTCAAGCCCACTGCCGCAGGCCCAAACCGCCCGCCCCGGCCAGCGGGCATTTGGCATGCCCGCGAAACACAGACGCCCAGCGGGCATTTGCCATGCCCGCCAGACGCCCGCTGAAAACGGATCTTACTTGGCGCTTTCCGCCGCCGATGCCGCATCGGCCGGAGCCGCCGCCGCATCACCCGCCGGGGCCGCTGCAGCAGGAGCCGCAGGCAGGGGCAGGTTCGAACCTTGCTGGTTCAGATAGACCATGACCGCCGCGCGATCCTCAGCCGATTCCAGACCGGCAAAGGTCATCTTGGTGCCATCGGCAAAAGCGCGCGGATTCTTCAGCCACTCGTTCATCTGGGCAAAGTCCCACTTGCCCCCCTTGGCCGACAGGCCGGCCGAGAAGGCAAAGCCCCCGCGCCCATGGCCGATTTCATCGCCAAGGATGCCATGAATATTCGGACCGATCCCATTGGGGCCGCCCGCCGTGATCGTATGGCACGATGCGCATTTGGCGAAAACCTGCGCGCCCTTGGCGGGGTCCGCCTTGGCCAGCAGCTCTTCGATCGGCGCCTCGGCGGGGCCGGATTTGGCCCCCGACACGCCTTCGATAGGAAAGCCCATGTTTTCGGGGCGGTTTTCCTTGTCGGCGCGGAAATAGTGGCCCGACAGGCTGGATAGTCCCAGCGCAACCACAGCAGAACCCAAAACCCAACCGGCAATGGTATTGAAACGACCGCTCATCAACAATGCCCCGTCCCATTATGGCTTTCGACAAAACGCCGAAACCCGTTTTGCCCTCCGGTGTAGAGAGCGTGAAACCCAAGCGCAAGGCGGATTTCATCCGCGCGCCAGTAATCCGCCCACACCCAACACAATGCCCGATACAATTCGCATCGAACAGACTATCGGCAAAGCCTACTGGCGCGAGGCGTAAAATCAGCCTAAGCGCCAGACCGCTATGCACAGCTATCCTACGCCCGCTCTGATCCAGGTCAAAGAACTGACCGCCCAAGCCGCTGAAAATCCTGCACGCGCCATTGCGTTTCAGGGCGCGCCGGGGTGCAACTCGCACCGCGCGGCGCTGGAATACGCGCCGCAATGCGCGCCTTTGCCCTGTTTCAGCTTTGAAGACGCGCTGGATGCGGTGAAAGAAGGCCGGGCCGACCGGGCCATCATCCCCATCGAAAACAGCCAGCATGGCCGCGTGGCCGATATTCATTTCCTGCTGCCCGAAAGCGGGCTGTCGATTGTGGGCGAACATTTCCTCTCGATCGAACATGCGCTGATGGCGCTGCCCGGCGCGAAGGGTCCTTTCGCCGCCGCCTATTCCCATCCGCAGGCGCTGGGCCAGTCGCGCCATTATCTGCGCGCGCGCGGTATCGTGCCCATGGCCTATGCCGACACCGCCGGGGCCGCCGCCTTTGTCAAGGAACAGGGCGATCTGGCCGCCGCCGCGATTGCGCCTGCGCTGGCAGCTTCGCTCTATGGGCTCGATATTGTCGAGTATAATGTCGAGGACGCCGCCGACAACACCACGCGCTTTGTCGTGCTGGCCCGCGCCCCGCTCGATCCCGCGACCATCGAGGGCATCGCGATGACCACGATGATCTTCGAGGTCCGCAATGTCTCGGCGGCCCTGTATAAGGCGCTGGGCGGCTTTGCCACCAACGGGGTCAACATGACCAAGCTGGAATCCTATCAAAAGGGCGCCAGCTTCTCGGCCACGATGTTCTTTGTCGATATCGTGGGCAAACCGGGCGAGGAACCGGTGGACCGGGCGCTCGAAGAAGTCGCCTTCCATTGCAAGGACCTGCGCCTGCTGGGCAGCTATGCGCAAAGTCGTCCCAGAGGCTGATCGCTTGCGCTGCGCTTGACGGCGTGTAAGAACCTGTCCGCGATGGCAATTCGGGACAGAGACGTCAGGTGAGCGCAGCGGCGTCCCAAACAGCCCATCAGGCCCAATCCGTCCATCAAGCATGGCGCGCGATCCGCGATGCGCGCGACCTGCAATTCACCCCCCTGCCCAACTGGACACCAGCGCCCACGCCCGATTGGGTCAAGGCGCTGGTCCGTTTCCTGCGCAATCTGTTCGAGCCGGTGGGCCGGGCGCTGGGCCTGTCATGGCCGATGATGGAAAAGATCCTGATCGGCCTGCTGGTGCTGGGCGTGGCCCTGCTGCTCTGGCGGATCGGGGTCGGGCTTTGGGCCATGCGCCGCCCCGCCCCCGCCGCGCCGGAGTTTCACCTCGACGCCGCCGCCGCCCGCGCCCTGCTGGACGAGGCCGATGCGCTGGCCGCGCAGGGCCGCTTTGACGAGGCGACCCACCTGCTCCTGCTGCGCAGCCTCGAACATATTGCAGCCGCCCGGCCCGGCGCCCTGATGCCCGCCAGCACCGCGCGCGAAATCGCCGCGCTGGACTTTCTCTCGGCCCCGGCCCGCGCCACCTTTGGCCGCATCGCCGCGCTGGTCGAACAGGGGCGCTATGCGCTCCACCCCCTTGGCGCGCAGGATTGGGCCACCGCCCGCGCCGCTTATGCCGACTTCGCGGCCCGCCCTCTGGCATGAGCGCCCGCAGCCCCTTTTCGCCCCTGTCGGCCCTTGCGCTGGTGCTGGCGGGCGGCGCCTTGCTGGTGGCGATGCTGTGGATGATCGGCGCGGGCGTGGCCGCGGGCGACATCAATGATGGCGGCGCGCATGGCGGCGGGCGGGGGCTCAACGGCTATGGCGCACTCTATCGCCTGCTCGAAGCGACCGGCCATGAAACCGACTATGCCCGCGACGACAATGGCCTGCGCCGCCCCGGCCTGCTGATCCTGACCCCGCCGCATTGGACGCAGGGGGCCGACATCAGCCGCATCGTCAACATCCATCGCCGCTATGGCCCGGTGCTGATTATCACTCCCAAATGGATGGCCACCGACGCCGGCACCGACCAGCCCGGCGTGCAAGGTGGCTGGGTCCGGCTGGGCGAGGCGCGCACGCCCGAATGGGAAGGCTTCCTCGATGACGTAGGCGTTGGCATCGCACCCGCCGCCGCCCCGATCACCGACGCCCATGGCATAACCGCCGCCCTGCCCTATCCGGCGCGGGTGATGGCGGGCACCGGGCGCAAGCTGGACCCCATCGTGCGCGATGCGGGCGGACGGATATTGGCCGCCACCTATCGCGGGCAAAATCTGGCGCTGATCTTTGAGCCCGATCTGGCCAATAACGCCGGGTTCACGCGCGAGGAAAACGCCCAGATCACCCTGCGCCTGATCGACGACCTGCTGCCCGAAGGCCAGCGGGGCGTGATGTTCGACCTCACGCTCAACGGCCATGCGCGCCAGCCAAACCTGCTCACGCTGGCTTTTACCCCGCCCTATCTGGCGGCCACGCTGGCGCTGATTCTGGCCGGGGTGGCGGTCTTGTGGCGGGCCTATGCGCGCTTTGGCCCGCCCTTGGCCCCGGCGCGCGACATCGCCTTTGGCAAGCGGGCGCTGGCGGAAAATTCAGCCGGGCTGATCGCGCGGGCGCGGCGGTTCCATCTGCTGCCCGCGCCCTATGCCGATGCGGCGCGGGGGCGGATCGCGGCGGCGCTGGGCCTTGCCCCCCATGGCGACCCGGCCGGAATCGACGCCGCCATCGAGCGCGCCCTTTTGGCCCGCGCCCCAGACCTCAGCTATACCGCCGCCAGCGCCGCCCTGCGCGCCGCGCGGCGCCCATCCGAAATCCTGCGCGCCGCGCGCCAGTTGCACACCATCGAAAGGTTATTGACCCGATGAGCCAAGCCCTCTCCCTTTCCGCCCTCTCGGATCTGGCCGGGGCCATCCGCGAGAGGATCGCGCAAGCGGTGGTCGGACAGGTCGATGCGGTCGATCATCTGCTGGTGGCGCTGTTCGCGCGGGGCCATGTCCTGCTCGAAGGCCCGCCCGGCACCGCCAAGACGCTGCTGGCCCAGAGTTTCGCCGCCACGCTTGGCCTGCAATTCGGGCGCATTCAGTTCACCCCCGATCTGATGCCGGGCGATATTCTCGGCTCCAACCTGTTCAATTTCCAGACCAGCCAGTTCACCCTGACGCGCGGCCCGATCTTTTGCGACCTGCTGCTGGGTGATGAAATCAACCGCACCCCGCCCAAGACCCAGGCAGCCCTGCTCGAAGCCATGCAGGAGCGGCGGGTGACGCTGGACGGGACGGCGCATCGCCTGCCCGATCACTTCATGGTGGTGGCCACGCAAAACCCCATCGAATCCCAAGGCGTCTATCCCCTGCCCGAGGCGCAGCTCGACCGCTTCCTGTTCAAGCTGACCATCCCCTATCCCGATGCGCAGGAGGAGGCGCGGATCATCGCCCGCTATGGCGCGCAGATGCCGGCGGCCGATATTGTCCCCGTGCTTTCGGCCGACCAATTGGCCGCCGCCGATGCGACCGTGGCGGGCATCACGCTGGCCCAGCCTTTGGTAGATTATATCGTCCGCCTGATCCGCGCCACGCGCGAAAGCGCCGACCTGTCCTGCGGCGCAAGCCCGCGCGCGGGCGTGCTGCTGGCCCATGCGGCGCGGGCGCGCGCGGCGCTGGGGGGCCGAGATTATGTGCTGCCCGATGATGTGAAGGCGCTGGCCCCCGCCGTGCTGCGCCACCGCCTGCTGCTGTCGCCCGCCGCCGAGATCGAGGGCAGGCAGGCCGAGGGACTGGTAGCCGAGATCATTGCCCGGACCGAGGCGCCGCGCTGAGGTGATCCGTCGCCTCGCCCCCGGATTGCGGATGATGGCCGCCCTGATGCGCCCCGGCGTGGCGCCCGCGCCGCGCTGCGTGTGGGCGCTGGTCGCGCTGGGGCCGGTGGCGGTGGTGCTGGCGGGGTTTGTTCCGGCCCTGTGGATTGCCGCGCCCTTGCTGGGCCTGTTGCTGCTGGCGCTGGTGCTGGTTGACGGGGCGCTGGCCGGGCGGCTGGAGGAGGCCGATGTCATCGCCCCCGCGCAGGCAGAGATCGGCCAAAGCGCTGTCATCACCATCCGCGCCCGCCTGTCGCGCCCCGCAAGGATGGAGGCCGCCCTCGCTCTCGACCCGCGCCTTGCGCCGGGGGGCAAGCTGAGCGCCACCCTGACCGGCGAGGAGGCGCAGGCCCCTTTCACCCCCAGCCGCCGGTGCCATGGCGCGATCAACACGCTCTGGCTGCGCTGGCGCGGACCGCTGGGCCTGGCCATGCGGATCGAGCGACATGAGGTCGATGCCTCGGTGCGGGTGCTGCCTTCGGTGGCGGCGCTGCGCGGGCCCGCGATGCAGACCTATCTGCGCGACGCCTCGCTGGGCCTGATCGCGCGGCGGCTGCGCGGCGAGGGGCAGATGTTCGAAACGCTGACCGAATATCAGCCCGGCATGGACCGCCGCCGCATTGACTGGAAAGTCTCGGCCCGCCACGCCCATCTCTATGCCAAGGAATATGAGGTCGAGCGCAACAATCCCATCGTGCTGGCGATGGATTGCGGGGCGGCGATGTGCGAGCCGGTGGCGGGCCTGCCAAGGCTCGACCGGGCGGTCAGCGCGGCGCTGCAAATGGCATGGGTCGCGCTCAAAGCGGGCGACCGGGTCTCGCTTTTCGGCTTTGCCGCGCGGGTGATCGTCTCCACGCCCTTTGTGGCTGACACGCGCGATTTCCATGCCTTGCGCAGCGCGGCGGCCGATCTGGATTACACTGCGCGCGAGGCCAATTTCACGTTGGCCCTGTCCACACTTGCCCAACAACTGGCGCGGCGCTCGCTCATCGTGGTCTTTTCCGAATTTGCCGATCCCACCAGCGCCGAGCTGATGATCGAATCGATCGGGCGGCTGATCGCGCGCCATCGGGTGCTGTTCGTCTGCCTGCGCGATGAGGAACTCGAAACGCTGGCGGGGGGCGAGGTGGTCGATATGGAGGCGCTGGGCGGATCGGTGGCGGCCAGCGCCCTGCTGCGCCAGCGCGAATGGGTGCTGATGCGGCTGCGCGCGATGGGGGTCGATGTGGTTGAGGCCGCGCATGACGCGGTGGGCGCCCGCCTGATCGACGCCTATATGGCCATCCGCAGCCGGGGAGGGATCGGATGAGAAACTGGATCACCCGTTTTCGCGCAAGGCCCGCGCAGGCCCAACCGGCCCCGCCCGCGACCCTGCGCTCCGACCGTTTCCGCCAGGCGCGCGAGGGCGACTGGCGGCGGCTGGAGGCCATCGTCACCGCGGTGGAGAAAGGGCGGCTGCGGCGGCTGTCGGATGCCGATCTGCTCGATCTGCCGGTGCTGTATCGCCAATTGGCCTCCAGCCTTGCCGTGGCGCGCGAAACCAGCCTCGATGCCGCAGCCCTCGCCTATCTGGAGGCGCTGGCGCAAAGGGCATGGTTCATCACCTATGGCCCGCGTGAGAATTTCCGGGGCTGGTTCATGGGCTTCATCCTTGGCGGGTGGAGCCGGGCGGTGCGCGCGATCCGCTTTGACATCGGAATCGCGCTGGCGCTGATGGTGGCGGGCGTAATGGCGGGGTGGATGATGGTGGCCCATGATCCCTCGCTCTATGCGATGCTGGCCGGGCAAGACCCGCAGCGCAACCCCGGCGCATCGGCCAAGCAGTTGCGCGACACCCTGTTTGGCGGACAGGATCAGGACGCGCTGGCCGCCTTTGCCGCCTATCTGTTCGGCCATAATGCCCAGATCGCCATCCTGTGCTTCGCGCTGGGCTTTGCCATCGGCCTGCCCAGCGTGCTGCTGCTGCTGCAAAACAGCGGGATGCTGGGCGCGATGCTCTGGCTGTTTCACGGCAAGGGGCTGCTGCTCGACTTTTCGGCATGGATCGCAATCCATGGCACGACGGAATTATTCGCCATCCTGCTGGCCGGGGCGGGCGGCATCCATATCGGGCGCGCCATTGCCTTTCCGGGCGAGTTCTCGGTGATGGCCAGCACGGCGGCGGCAGGGCGGCGGACCGCGCCGGTGATGCTGGGCGTGGTGCTGATGCTGCTGGTGGCCGGGATGCTCGAAGGGTTTGCGCGGCAATTGATCGATGCGACGCCGCAAAGGCTCCTCGTCGGGGGTTTTATGCTGACCTTCTGGCTGGTCTATTTCTTTGTGTTTGGTGCGCGCAAATGAGCCCCCAGAGCCACTTGCGGCCCGATCAGCGCGAGATCGTCACGCCCGAGGGGCTGACCCTGCGCCTCACGCTGGCGGGGCGCTCGGCGCGGCTGGGGGCGCTGGCGGTGGATCTGGCCTGTATCGGGGCGATCCTGCTGGGGGCGGTGCTGGCGCTGGTCTATACGCAATCGGGGCTGGGCCAGTGGACGAAGCGGCCCGATGCCCGCCATGCCGCGCAATTCCTCTTCATCCTGTGGACCGCGCTGATGTTTCTGCTGCGCAATGGCTGGTTCCTGATCTTTGAACTGGGGCCGCGCGGGGCGACACCGGGCAAACGCATGCTGGGCCTGCGGATCGCCGCACGCGATGGGGCGCGGCTGACCACGGAAATGGTGCTGGCGCGCAATCTGCTGCGCGATATCGAGATCTTTCTGCCGATGATCGCGGTGTTTTCCGCGCTGGGCAGTTCTATGGCGGGCGGCCCATCGGCGGGCATGGTCAATTGGGCGGCGGCGGGGTGGTTTCTGCTTTTTGCGCTGTTCCCCCTGTTCAACCGCGACCGCCTGCGCGCGGGCGACATGATCGCGGGGACTTGGGTGGTCGAGGCCCCCCGTGCCCGGCTGGAACAGGCGCTGAGCGCCAAACCGGACGCGCATGAGGCCCCGCCCGACTATGCCTTTGGCCCGGCCGAACTGGCCGTCTATGGCGAATATGAATTGCAGACGCTGGAACGGGTTCTGCGCGAGGGGCACCATGATGCGATGGAGGCGGTGGCCCATGCGATCTGCGCCAAAATCGGCTGGAACGCGCCGCAGGGCGAAGAGGTCCGCCGCTTCCTCGACGCCTATTACACCGCGCTGCGGGCGCGGCTCGAACAGGGCCTGCGCTTTGGCCGGCGCAAGATGGACAAATTTGACGGAGCAGGGCGATGAACATCCGCGAAGATAACCTGAGCGGGCCGGAAATCGCCCGATTGCTGACCTGGCATCTCGATCAGATGCAACGCTGGTCGCCCGCCGACAAGGTCCATGCGATGCCCATCGAGCGGCTGCGCGCGAGCGATGTCACTTTCTATTCGGCATGGGTGGATGGGGAACTGGCCGGATGCGGGGCGATCCGGCATCTGGATGCGACGCGCGGCGAATTGAAATCCATGCGCGTGGCGCCCGACTATCTGGGGCGCGGCATCGGGCGGGCCATCCTGCACCACCTGATCGAGGTGGCGCGCGGGCGCGGATACCGGCAGGTCCTGCTGGAAACCGGCAAGCCCGATGCCTTTATCCCGGCGCGGCGCTTGTATGAGAGCGAGGGCTTTTCCGAATGCCCCGCCTTTGCCGGATACACCACCGACGATTACAGCCTGTGCATGAGCCGGGATCTGTAATCACCTCTTCGCATTTGCGGCGCAGGGCCAATGCGCTATAGGGCCAGAACAAAGGAGTTGCCCCCATGTCCTCAGTCCGTCCCTGGCGTGATATCGCCCGCCGTCAAAGCCGTCAGATCATGGTCGGCAAGGTTCCCATCGGCGGCGATGCGCCCATCGCGGTCCAGACTATGACCAACACGCTGACCAGCGATGCGGTGGCCACGATCGACCAGATCCGGCGTTGCGAAGAAGCGGGCGCCGATATCGTGCGCGTGTCCTGCCCCGATGTCGAATCAACGGCGGCCTTCAAGCAGATCGCGCGCGCCTCGCGCGTGCCTTTGGTGGCCGACATCCATTTCCATTATAAGCGCGCGCTGGAAGCGGCGGATGCGGGCGCGGCCTGTCTGCGCATCAATCCCGGCAATATCGGCGGGTCGGACCGCGTGGCCGAAGTGGTGCGCGCGGCCAAGGCCAACGGCTGCTCGATCCGCATCGGCGTGAACGCAGGGTCTTTGGAAAAGGACCTGCTGGAAAAATATGGCGAGCCCTGCCCCGAAGCGCTGATCGAATCCGCGCTCGACCATATCAAGCTGCTTCAGGACCACGACTTCCACGAATATAAGGTGGCGGTGAAGGCTTCGGACGTGTTCCTTGCCGTCAGCGCCTATATGGGGCTGGCCGATGCGGTCGATTGCCCGCTGCATCTGGGCATCACCGAGGCGGGCGGCCTGATCGGCGGCACCGTGAAAAGCGCCATCGGCATGGGCAACCTGCTGTGGGCCGGGATCGGCGACACGATCCGCGTTTCGCTCTCGGCCCCGCCCGAGGAAGAAGTGCGCGTCGGCTTTGAGATCCTCAAGTCGCTGGGCCTGCGCACGCGCGGCGTGCGGGTGGTTTCGTGCCCCTCCTGCGCGCGTCAGGGCTTTGACGTCATCAAGACCGTCGAGGCGCTGGAAACCCGCCTCAGCCACATCAAGACCCCGCTCTCGCTCTCGGTGCTGGGCTGCGTGGTCAATGGGCCGGGCGAAGCGCGAGAGACCGACATCGGCCTGACGGGCGGCGGTAATGGCAAGCATATGGTCTATCTCTCGGGCGTGACCGACCACACGGTGCAGAGCGAGGATATGCTCGAACATATCGTCAAGCTGGTCGAGGCCAAGGCGGCCGAGATCGAAGCGGCGCAGGTGGAAACCGAAGCGGCGGAATGACCATTCGTTTCCCCGTTCGCGTTGCGTCGGCCATCATGGCGGCGGCCGCTCTGGCCGCCACCCCAGTCTTTGCCAAAGAGAAGTTTGACGAAGCAGGGTATAAAGCCGCGATTGCCAAGGCCGAGAACGGGGATGCGGACGTCGATTATGGCTGGCTCCGCAAGCAGGCGACCGCGGCTTCGGGATTTTTCGGCAGCAATTGGGAAACGCGGCAAAAAGCCGAGGAACTTTATCAGCAGGAGCCGGACAAGGCACTGGCGCTTGCCAAGGCCCGAATGGCGCAGGACTGGACCGATTTTCTGCCGCATATGATGGCCGCCCACATCCATCGCACGCTTGAACAGCCCGCCGAGGCGGAACGGCAAAACCGGATCGCCATGGGGCTGCTGCGCTCCATCACCGGAGGGCATAAGGGCACCTCGGCCGAGGACGCGTTCGACGCCGTGAATGTGCCCGAGGAATATCGCACCCTGATGACCATGGGGCTGATACCGGAGCGGCAGGCGCTGGTGCCCAAGGACGGGCACAATTTTGACGTATTCACGATCAAGGCCCGCGAGGGCAAACCGGCGCGCGAGGTGTGGTTCAACATCGACGCGTTCTTTGGGAAACAATTCTAAATCAACCTGACCGCGATTGGCGCCTTGGCCCGTGATCGGCAAAGGGGCAGCGTGAGGTCGTGGGCGGAGCGAGGGTCTTATGAAGCTTGGATATATGGCACGTTGGGCACTCTGGCCGCTGCTGGCCTTTACGGTCTTCATGGCGCTTTCGCCCAATCCGCCTCAGATGCCGATTGACCGTATGGGCGACAAATTCACCCATATGACCGCCTTTGCCGTGCTGACATTGATGGCGCGGATAGCCTATCCGGCGATGCCCGCCATGCGCCTGCTGGAACGTATGGCGCTGTTTGGCGCGCTGATCGAGGTGTTTCAGGCGATCCCGGAACTGCACCGTGATTGCGACTGGCGCGATTGGGTGGCCGATATGGTGGCAACATCGGCCATGCTCGCCCTCACTGGCCTGACCGGCCGCTTTAGAGCATCTTCAAGATGACCGAAAACGGGCATCGGCCCGGATGGGCATAAAGAAAGGGCGGCGCCAACCGGCACCGCCCTTCTTTTTTGTGACCTCAGCGATCAGAAGAAGCCAAGCTTCTTCGGGCTGTAGCTGACCAGCAGGTTCTTGGTCTGCTGATAGTGGTCCAGCATCATGCGGTGGGTTTCGCGGCCGATGCCCGACTGCTTGTAACCACCGAAAGCGGCATGGGCAGGATAGGCGTGGTAGCAGTTGGTCCACACGCGGCCCGCCTGAATGGCGCGGCCAAAGCGGTAGCAGGTGTTGATGTCGCGGCTCCACACGCCCGCGCCAAGGCCGAACATCGTATCATTGGCGATGGCCAGAGCTTCCTCGGGGGTCTTAAAGGTGGTGGTCGAGACCACCGGACCAAAGATTTCCTCCTGGAAGATGCGCATCTTGTTGTGGCCCTTGAACACGGTGGGCTTGACGTAATAGCCACCGGCCAAGTCGCCGCCCAGTTGGCCTGCTTCGCCGCCGATCAAGACTTCTGCGCCTTCGTCACGGCCTATGCCGATATAGCGCAGGATCTTTTCCTGCTGCTCCTGGCTGGCCTGCGCGCCGATCATGGTGGCCATGTCGAGCGGACTGCCCTGTACGATGGCTTCGACGCGCTTGAGGGCGCGTTCCATGAACTGATCGTAGATGGATTCCTGGATCAGGGCGCGCGACGGGCAGGTGCAGACTTCACCCTGATTGAGCGCGAACATCACGAAGCCTTCGATCGCCTTGTCGAAGAAGTCATCATCGGCATTGCAGACGTCGGCGAAGAAGATGTTGGGCGACTTGCCGCCCAGCTCCAGCGTGACCGGAATCAGGTTTTCCGAGGCATATTGCATGATCAGGCGGCCGGTGCTGGTTTCACCGGTGAACGCGATCTTGGCAATGCGCTTGGACTGCGCCAACGGCTTGCCAGCTTCAAGGCCGAAGCCGTTGACGACATTGAGCACGCCAGCGGGCAGGATATCCCCGATCAGATCCATCAGCACGAGGATCGAGGCCGGGGTCTGCTCGGCCGGCTTGAGCACGATACAGTTGCCAGCGGCCAGCGCAGGTGCCACCTTCCAGGCAGCCATCAGCAGCGGGAAGTTCCACGGAATGATCTGGCCCACGACGCCCAGCGGCTCGTGGAAGTGATAGGCGGCGGTGTCATGGTCGATCTCGCCGATGCTGCCTTCCTGAGCGCGGATGCAACCTGCGAAATAGCGGAAATGGTCGATCGCCAGCGGAACATCAGCCGCCATGGTTTCGCGGATCGGCTTGCCATTGTCCCACGTCTCGGCGGTGGCGAGCAGGGCAAGGTTCTGCTCCATCACATCGGCAACCTTGAGCAGGATGCGCGAACGTTCGGCAGGCGAGGTCTGGCCCCAGGCGTCCTTGGCGGCATGAGCGGCATCGAGCGCCAGTTCGATGTCCTCGGCATCCGACCGAGCGATCTGACACACCACCTTACCGTTGATCGGCGAGATATTGTCAAAATAGCGACCCGCGCGCGGGGCTACCCACTTGCCGCCGATGAAATTCTCATACTTGGCGGGAAACGGCGCTACTGCGCCAAGGCGATCGGCCGATACGGCGTCCATCTTGCAAGCTCCTCTCGATTCACCAGCATCGGGCGCTGGGACTACGAGGGAGGTTTTCACCAATTGTCAGACAGACGAAATTGGCCATTGGGATAAGGGCGCCAAGATTGATAATATTCCAAACACTTCAGACGCAACAAACCCCTCAAGGCCTGCCCTGAGGGGTTTGTTATACGGCCCTTCAGGCCGCCATTATGAATGGGTTTAATCAGCCCCCCAACCGCAGACAATAATGCCTGGCGACGACCTACTCTTCCAACGCTTGAGCGTTAGTACCATTGGCGCGGTCAGGTTTCACGGCCGAGTTCGAG
>NZ_JACIDX010000004.1:33762-303830 GCF_014196525.1 Novosphingobium sediminicola
AGGCCCAGGCGCGATGCAGTTCGGTCGCCCTTACCTTCTCCTTCGTCGTCGCCGGACTGATCGCCGCGCTGGCCCTGCCCATGGCCCATGCTTATCATCAGCCCGCGCTGGCCCCGATGCTGCTGATCATTGCGGGCTCTTATCTCTTTGTGCCGCTGGCGGTGGTGCCGATGGCGCTGATGGCCCGCACGATGAGCTTCCGCTGCCACTTCAGCGTCAATGTCGGCGGCGCTCTGGCGCAGGGCATCGTCGCACTTACGCTGGCGGCGATGGGGTTTTCCGCCTTTGCTTTGGCCTGGGCCACGCTGGCCAATGGCGCGGCGCGCGGGATCATTGCGCAATGGATGCGTCCGGCCCTGCCATGGCCCTTGCGTTTCGACGGCGTCAAACCCATCGTCACCACCGGTTCGCGCCTCACCTTCCTTTATGGCTGGGGGGCGCTGGGCACGCGCACGCCCGACATGATTGTGGGCAAACTGCTCGGCCTGCTGGCGGTAGGCCTCTACAGCCGGGCGACCAGCCTATCCGATCAGTTCCGTATGTTGATGTCGGGCGCCATCGGCAGCGTGTTCTTCCCCGCGTTTGCCCGCATCCGTGATCGCGGTGATCCGCTGGGCCCGGCCTATGCGCGGGTGATCGCGGGTTATACGGCGATCATCTGGCCCGGCATGGCGGGACTGGCGCTGGCAGCCGCTCCGGTGGTGCGCCTCCTTTACGGCGCAAAGTGGATGGCGGTCGCTCCGCTGCTCTCGACCATTTCATTGACCGAGATCTTTCTGGTGATGCTGCCGATGCATACCGACCTGTCCATCCTGATGGGGCGCACCAACCGGCTGATCGGGCTTTACATGGTCGATACGGCCGTCTCGCTCAGCCTGCTGGCCGCAGGATCACTGTTGTGGGGCACGCAGGGCGCAGCATTTTCACGGTTGATCTATGGTGCCTTCTGGGTGCTGCTCTATGGCCGATTCATCCATGGCATCGCGGGTTTCAATGTCCGCGCGGTGATACTTATCTATGCCAAAAGCGCCATTGCCTGCCTTGCAGCATTGGCTCCGCTGGTGCTGACCTATCTGCTCTGGGCGGGGCCCTATGTGATTTCCACGGGCTTGCTTTTTGCCAATGTTGCGCTGGGCGGCGGCCTGTGGCTGGCCGCGATGATAGGCCTGCACCACCCGGCGCTCGATGACCTGATCGGACTTGTTGCCCATTTGCCCGGTGGCCGAAAAATCCACCCTTTGCTGCGCACAATGGTGCGGGTCTGACCCCCTTCGCACTGGCCAAGGCTGCAGCATAGGCGTATAACTCATACATTAGACGACATAAGCCGCATATGCAGGAGAGAATGGCCATGGCTCTGACCGCCATCGCCCTGGCCCTTGCGCTGGCCAGCACCAGCGCCGAGGGTGCGGGTGCTATTGATTTGCCGGTTGCACGTCCCGCATCAGGCCCCATCGAAACCATCGCCGCCAAATCCGACGATTATAACCGCATGACCGTGCCGGTCACCGTGCGGGAGCACGGGCCATTCCGCTTTATGGTCGACACCGGGGCGCAGCGCACCGTCCTTACGGACATGGTCGCCGCGCGACTGGGCGTAACCGGCACGGAGCAGGCGCAGGTGACCGGCGTTGCCGGAACCCGCGTGGTCAATGTGGTCAATGTCGACAAGCTCAAGCTGGGCCGCCGCAGTTGGGAGGGCAAGCAATTGCCCATACTGCTGGCCAATGATGTGGGCGCCGATGGGATTATCGGCCTCGACGGCCTTCAGGGCCAGCGCGTGATGATCGACTTTCGCCGCAACGAGGTGACGCTGATCGACCGGGTAAGCCGGGACCCAGCCGCCGATGGTTTCGAAATCGTGGTCGAGGCCAAGCGCCATAATGGCGAGCTGATCATGACCAATGCGGTCATTGATGGCGTCAAGGTCGACGTGGTGATCGACACCGGTTCCGATGTCAGCGTGGGCAACCGGGCCTTGCAAAAGGCGCTCGGCTCGCGGGTACAGGGCCACACCGAATTGCAAAGCGTGACCGGCCAGAGCATCCAGGCCGAATATGGCACCGCGCGGCAATTCTCGATCGACGGGTTCAAGGTCACCGGCATGCCCATCGCCTATACGGACTCGCCTTCGTTTGCGCTGATGGGGCTGGACCGGCGTCCGGCGCTGCTGCTGGGCATGCCCACGCTGCGCCTGTTCGACCGGATCGCGATTGATTTCGTGGCCAAGCGGGTGATGTTCGACATGCCCGCCGCCTCGATACCCAATTCTTGAATGAAGCGGCCATTGGCGTTTGACCGCTTCCCCCCTACATAGGCGGGCGATGCCTCCTGACCATTCCGCCTCGCCCGCCCCTTCCGCCAAGACGCCGCGCCATGATGGCTGGCAAACCTTGCGCCGGTTCCTGCCCTATCTGTGGCCCCATGACCGGCCCGATCTGCGGATGCGGATCGTGGCTGCGGTGGTCTTCATTCTGGCCTCCACCGCCACGCAGATGTCTTTGCCCTATTTTCTGAAATGGGCGATTGATGCGATGAATCTGACCGGCCCGCGGGTGATGACTGGGGCGATGCTCTTTGTCGTGGCCTATGCGGCGGGGCGCTTCGCCGGGGTTGCCTTCGACAATCTGCGCAACATCGTGTTCGAGCGCGTAGGGCAGGAAGCCACCCGCATTCTGGCCGAAAATGTGTTTTCCCGGCTGCATCAGCTCTCGCTGCGCTTTCACCTTGCCCGCCGCACCGGCGAGGTCACCAAGACCATCGAGCGCGGCACCAAGAGCATCGACACGATGCTCTATTTCATGCTGTTCAACATCGCGCCCACGGTGCTGCAACTGCTCATCGTCGCGGTGATCTTTCAGATCAACTTCGGCTGGGGGCTGGTGGCGGCAACTGCCTTCAGCATCGCGGCCTATATCTATGTCACGCGCAAGATCACCGAATGGCGCACGCATCTGCGCGAAAAGATGAACAAGCTGGACGGGCAGGCCCTGTCGCGCGCGGTCGATTCGCTGCTCAATTACGAGACGGTCAAATATTTCGCCGCCGAAAAGCGCGAGGAAGCCCGCTATTCGGCCGCCACAAGCGCCTATGCCGACGCCGCCACGCGCAGCGAGAACAGCCTTGGCATGCTCAACATCGCGCAGGGGCTGGTGGTCAATCTGCTGATGGCGGGGGCCACTGCCTATACGGTCTGGGGCTGGAGCAAGGGGGAGTACACCTCGGGCCAGCTCGTTTTCGTCCAGACCTATCTGACGCAATTGTTCCGCCCGCTCGACATGCTGGGCATGGTCTATCGCACGATCCGGCAGGGGTTGATCGACATGGCCGACATGTTCCGCCTGCTCGATACCGAACAGGAGGTGAAGGACAAGCCCGGCGCGCCCGCGCTGGTGGTGCATCGCCCCTCGGTGGTGTTTGAGGATGTGGTGTTCGGTTATGACCGCGACCGCACGATCCTGCGCGGCCTGTCGTTTGAGGTGCCGGCGGGCCATCATGTCGCGCTGGTCGGGCCATCGGGCGCGGGCAAGAGCACGATCGGCCGCCTGCTCTTTCGCTTCTATGATCCATGGTCAGGCCGCATCCTGATCGACGGACAGGACATTGCGGCGGTCTCGCAAACCTCGCTGCGCGCAGCCTTGGGCATCGTGCCGCAGGATTCGGTGCTGTTCAACGACACCATCGGCTATAACATCGGCTATGGCCACCCGACCGGCGAGGCCACACCCGCCCAGATCGAGGCCGCCGCGCATGCCGCCGCGCTCTCGGGCCTGATCGACCGCCTGCCCGCCCGTTTCGACACCGAAGTGGGCGAACGCGGGCTGAAACTGTCGGGCGGCGAGAAGCAGCGCGTGGCGATTGCACGCACGCTGGTCAAGAACCCGCCGATCCTTTTGCTAGACGAGGCCACCAGCGCGCTCGACACCCGGACCGAACAGGACATTCTGGCCACACTCCATGCCCTGTCAGAAAACCGCACCAGCCTGTCGATTGCCCACCGCCTGTCCACCATCGTCGATTCCGACTCCATTCTGGTGCTTCAGGACGGGCGGCTGGTCGAACAGGGCAACCATGCGCAATTGCTGCGGATGGACGGGCTCTATGCCGAAATGTGGGCGCGGCAAGCTAATGAGACTCAGGCCAATGAGACGAGCGAAGCGGTCGCCAACGCCGCCGAATGAAGAAAGGGCCGGATCAACCGGCCCTTTTTCGCATCAGATAACAACCTCGTGCCAGACCACCGCCTGCCCGACCTTCACACAGGCATTTTCCGCATCATAGGTCATCGTGGGCGAGCCATAGAGCCGCCACCCCTGCGTCAAGGCTTCGGACACGCGCTCGCAAAAGGCGCGGTCATCCTTGCCGGTCAGCAGGCGGTAGATCGGACGGTCGTCGGGGGTTTGATAGGTTTTATCACTCATCGGGCCGGTTTCCTGAAATAGGGCGGCGTAATCCCGCCGCCCCACATCCTTAAAGAATGAACTTCGACAGATCGGTGTCGTGCGCCAGATTATCCAGCCGCGCCTCGACATAGGCCTTGTCGATGGTGATCGTCTCGCCGCGCCGGTCCTCAGCCTCGAACGAGAGTTCCTCCAACAGTCGCTCCATCACCGTCTGCAAGCGACGAGCGCCGATATTCTCGACATTCTCGTTCACCTGCGCCGCCGTGCGGGCGATGGCATGCACGGCATCTGAGGTAAATTCGACCGAAACATCCTCGGTTTTCAGCAAGGCGCGATATTGCTCGACCAGATTGGCGCGCGTCTCGGCCAGAATGCGCACGAAATCCTCTTCCGACAGCGCCTTGAGCTCAACCCGGATCGGCAGGCGCCCCTGAAGCTCAGGCAGCATATCGCTGGGCTTGGCCACGTGAAACGCGCCGCTGGCGATGAAGAGCACATGGTCGGTCTTCATCGGGCCATATTTGGTGGCGATCGTCGTGCCCTCGATCAGCGGCAGCAGGTCGCGCTGCACACCTTCGCGACTGACCGAACCGCCGCGAACATCCGACACGGCGATCTTGTCGATCTCGTCGATAAACACGATGCCATTGGCCTCGGCATTGGCCAGAGCCACGCGGGCCACATCGTCCTGATCCATCCGCTTTTCGGATTCTTCATCCACCAGACGGTCCCACGCATCGGCCACGCGCATCTTGCGGCGCTTCAAAGGCTTGCCACCCATCGCCTTGCCCAGCATGTCGGACAGGTTGATCATGCCGATGCCACCGCCCATGCCGGGGATCTCCATCGGCGCGGAGGGCGAATCCTCGACCTCCACCTCGACCTCGACCTCATTCATCGCGCCTTCGTTCAAGCGCTGGCGGAAACTCTCACGGGTCGCCTCGCTGGCGCCATCGCCCACCAGCGCCTTGAGCAGCCGGTCCATCGCCGCCTTGCTGGCCGCCTCGCGCACAGCCTCGCGGCGGCGCGCCTTTTCCAGCCGGATCGCTTCCTCGGCCAGGTCGCGCCCGATCTGTTCGACATCGCGCCCGACATAGCCGACCTCGGTGAACTTGGTGGCTTCCACCTTTACAAAGGGCGCATCGGCCAGCTTGGCCAGACGGCGGCTGATCTCGGTCTTGCCGCAGCCCGTCGGCCCGATCATCAGTATGTTCTTGGGGCTCACCTCGTCGCGCAGATCCGCCGAGAGGTGCTGGCGCCGCCAGCGGTTGCGCAGGGCCACCGCCACCGCGCGCTTGGCGTCCTGCTGGCCGATGATATGTTCATCCAGCGCGCGCACGATCGCCTTGGGGGTCAGATTGTCATTCATAGGGGGTCAACCAATGCTCTCGACCGTCACCCGGTCATTGGTGAAAACGCAGATCTCGGCGGCGACAGCCATCGCGCGGCGGGCGATCTTTTCAGCATCCTCTTCGTAATCGGACACCGCCCGCGCAGCCGCCAGCGCATAATTGCCGCCCGAACCAATCGCGGTAATCGTCCCGCTCTCGGTCGCCTCAGGCTCCAGCACATCGCCATTGCCGGTCAGAACCAGCAAGGTTTCGGCATCGGCCACGATCATCAGAGCTTCGAGATTGCGCAGATATTTGTCGGTGCGCCAGTCCTTGGCCAGTTCCACCGCCGCGCGCAGCAATTGCCCGCGATGGGTTTCCAGCTTGCGCTCCAAACGCTCGAACAGGGTAAAGGCATCGGCGGTGGCGCCCGCGAAACCGGCGATGACTTTTCCGCCTTCGCCAATACGGCGCACCTTGCGCGCATTGGGCTTCATCACCGTATTGCCCATTGACACCTGACCATCGCCCGCGATGACGGTCTTGCCGCCCTTCTTCACGCCGACGATGGTTGTGCCATGCCACTGGATCAGCCCGTGGCCGGCTTTGCTGTTATCCATGAGAGGCATATGGGGGCGGGCCGGCATTTGTCCAGACCGCCCTGATGCCAAAGATCAGCTGCCGTTGGGACCGGGGCGACCACCGCCCGTACCGCCCTGACCGCCGCCCATGCCCGCCGCGCCCACGGTACCGATATTGCCAAACAGATCTTCAAGGAAGGTCCGCTTGCGGCCCAGCGTCGGGGTCAGATCCTTGTCGGGATTGAACCGGGCCACCTTTTCCATCCCCGCGCGATCAACGCCCAGCACATTGCCCTTGGCATCGAAACGCACGCGCAGGATCGTCTGCGCCGTCGGCTGCGGACGGCGGAAAGCCAGCTGCTTGGTGTCGGTGGCGATGTAATACCAGTCCTGATCGCCATATTGACTCGACAGGGTGGGACGGCCCAGCGTGCGCTCGACCGACATCTTGTTATCCACGCCCGGCAGCACTGAATCGACCAGCGCCGTATCGACAAAGAACCCGCGATGGTCGCGCACCGTGGTGCAGCCGCCAAGGCCCATCGCCGCCAGCGCCAGAGGCGCCAAAACGCCGATCTTTGCCAGCTTGCCCGAAACTGCCCGCATCCCGCTACTGCTCCATCTATGGCCCGGCCTTGCGCGGCGGGAATATTCCGCCAATCCGCATTGCCAAAGCCTCAAGTCCATGCTTACCGAAAAACGCCTTACGGCTCCTTGGCGGCCTGCGCAACTCTCGTTGCTATGCGCGCTTGGGGTCGGGCGATTGAATAATGGCTGAACGATAAAAGGAGCGGCTGCCAAGCGCCATGACCAGTGCTGCACAACAAAAGCCCTCGCTGTTTTCGCGCCTGTTTGGCGGCAAGAGCGATGATTACGCCGCGGTGCGTCCGCTCTGGCACGCGCTGGTCGCGGCGGCCCGTTCGCGCGAATGGTATGCCCCCGATGGCCGCCCCGGCATTGCCGATACGCTGGCGGGGCGATTCGATGCGATCACGCTGGTGCTTTCCCTCGCGCTGCTGCGCATGGAGGGCGTCGAGGAATTGCGCCTGCCCTCGGTGCGGCTGACCGAATTGTTTGTGACCGATATGGACGGGCAATTGCGCGAATCGGGCGTGGGCGATCTGGTCGTGGGCAAACATATCGGGCGGCTGATGAGCGTGCTGGGCGGGCGTCTTGGCGCCTATCGCACGGCGCTGGCGGGCGATGCCGATCTGGCCGCCGCGCTCGAACGCAATCTGACGCTGGCGCCCGGCGCCGATCTGGCCGCGCTGGCGCAGGGCGCGCGCGAACTGGCCGATCATCTGGCCGCGCTTGACGATACTGCGCTTTTGGAAGGAAGGATCGCCCTATGAGCGACACACCCGAATTTTCCCGCATTCTCGACATCCGCCATCTGGACGAGAAGCCGGTCGAACTGACCGCCACGATCGAGGAATGCAAGGCGCTGGCCAAGCGCTTTCACCTCGTCTCGATCGGCCATCTGCGCGCGAGCGTCACCATTGCCCGCGATGGGGCGATCATCCGCGCCAAGGGCACGCTGTCCTCGGATCTGGTGCAATCCTGCGCGATTTCGGCCGAGGATCTGCCGCAAAGGATCCGCGAGAAGCTGGACCTGCGCTTTGTGCCGGAAAGCGGCGTCGATGGTGGGCCGGATGAGGAAATCGAGCTGAGCGAGGAGGATTGCGACGACATCCCCTATGAAGGCGAGCGTTTCGATCTGGGCGAGGCGGTGGCGCAATCGCTGGCGCTGTCCATTGATCCCTTTGCCGAGGGGCCGGAAGCCGCCAAGGTGCGCGCGGCGGGCCTGTTGGGGCAGGAAAACCTCAGCCCCTTTGCGGCGCTCGAGGCTTTGAAGAAGAAATAAAAAGGGGGCCATCTGGCCCCCTTCGCTTTTGGTGCAACCTGAACGGCCCCGATCAGAACGGGATATCGTCGTCCAGATCTTCGCCATAACCGCCGCCCGAGGACGAGCCGCCGCCAAAGCCGCCGCCCGAACCGCCAGAAGTGCGGCCCCAGTCGCTGCCACCCGACGAGCCGCCGCCCGAACGACCGCCACCATAGGAAGATCCGCCCGAGGAAGCACCGCCCGAGGAGCCACCGCCCCAGTCGCCGCCCGAACGGCCACCGCCGCCCATGCCGCCGCCCTGACCGCCGCCCTGCGGGCCGTCCAGCATGGTCAGAGCGCCGCCCACGCCCACGCTGATCTCGGTGGTGTAACGGTCATTGCCGCTCTGATCCTGCCACTTGCGGGTGCGCAGCTGGCCTTCGATATAGACCTTGCTGCCCTTGCGCAGAAAACGCTCGGCCACGCCAACCAGGCCGTCCGAATTAAGGACCACCTGATGCCACTCGGTGCGCTCTTTGCGCTCTCCGGTGGTGCGGTCCTTCCAGCTTTCGCTGGTGGCGATGCGCAGATTGGCGATACGCCCGCCGTTCTGGAACGACTTGACCTCTGGATCGGCGCCCAGATTGCCGATCAGAATGACCTTGTTGACGCTGCCTGCCATGAAACCCTCTTAGCCTAGAACCCCAGCGCAATCGCGCTCCAATAGGTGATGCCCGCAAAGACATAGGCAAGCGCGAAGAGATAGGCCAGCATGAAGGCAGGCCATTTCCACCCATTTGTTTCACGCCGCGTCACGGCGATGGTGGAAATGCACTGCGGCGCGAAAACGAACCATGCCAGAAAGGCCAGCGCGGTGGGCAGGCTCCAGTGCTTTTGCAACTGGTCGGAAAGCTGATGCGCGGTGGTGTCATCGTCGCCCGCCGCCACGGCATAGGTGGTGGCCAGCGAGGACACCGCCACTTCGCGCGCCATCATCGAGGGGATCAGCGCCAGCGCAATGTCGCGGTTAAACCCGATGGGCTTCAACGCCACGGCCAATCCATTGGCGATATGCCCGGCGAACGAGGCATCGACCTGATCCTGCCCCTTTTGCGCCTGAGGAAAGTTGAGCAGCAGCCACAGGACGATGTTCACCTGAAGGATGATCGTGCCCGCGCGGCGCAGGAAGATCCAGCCGCGCTGAAACAGGCCCAGTCCCAGATCGCGCAGGCGGGGGAGCTGATATTTCGGCATTTCCATGATGAAGCCGCTGGCCGCGCCCTTCGTCACGGAACGGCGCAGGATCAGCGCCACCACCATCGCGCCCACGATGCCAAACACATAAAGCCCGAAAAGCACCAGCCCCTGTAGGCCCACCAAGCCCACCGGACGATTGGGAATAAACGCGGCAATAATCACCGCATAGACCGGCAGACGCGCCGAACAGGTCATCAACGGCGCGATCAGGATCGTGGTCAGCCGGTCCTTGGGATCGGTGATCGACCGCGTGGCCATGATGCCCGGCACCGCGCAGGCAAAGGAGGAAAGCAGCGGAATGAAGCTGCGCCCCGACAGGCCCACGCCCGCCATCATCCGGTCCATCAGGAAAGCCGCGCGGGCCATATAGCCGGTGGCTTCGAGCACGAGGATGAAGAAGAACAGGATGATGATCTGGGGCAGAAACACCACCACCGCGCCCACACCTGCCAGCACGCCATCGGTGATAAAATCGCGCAGCAGGCCTGTCGCCATCTCGGCCTTGACCCCATCGGAGATCAGCCCGACAAAACCTTCCAGCCCATCCTGCAAAGGCGCGGCCCAGGCAAACACCGCCTGAAACACCACGAACAGCAAGGCCAGCAGGAACACCGGCCCCAGCCATGGGTGCAGCAGGAAATCGTCCATACGCGAATGCAGGCGATGCTTGGCGCTTTCCGAAATGATCACGCCATCAGCAATGGAATGAGCCTCCATCCGCCGCTCGGCCATATCGAGGCGCGCGCGCGGATGGGGCGCATCACCCGCATGGCCCTCGGCCTGCGCAATCGCCTCGCCCAATTCGGCAAGGCCGCGCCGCCGCACCGCCACCGTCGGGATCACCGGCACGCCCAATGCATTGGACAGCGCCTTAGGGTCAAGCACCAGTCCATCACGCTCGGCCAGATCGATCATGTTGAGCGCGACCACCGTTGGCTTGCCCAGCGCGATCACTTCCTGCGCAAAGACCAGATGCTGTTCCAGATTGCTGGCATCCAGCACGATCACCAGCACATCGGGCGCAGGCTCTCCGGCCAGTTCGCCAAGGATCACCTTGCGGGTGACTTCCTCATCCGGGCTGGTGGCCTGCAAGCCATAAGAGCCGGGCAGGTCAGTCAATTCAATCGGCGCGCCATTGGGCAAAATCATTCGTCCCGCGCGCTTTTCAACCGTGACGCCGGGGTAATTGGCGATCTTCTGCCGCGCGCCGGTCAAGGCGTTGAACAGGGCGCTCTTGCCCGCATTGGGATTGCCGACCAGCGCGGCTTTGTGCCAGCGGCTCACAGCCCGTTTTCCAATACTGCCACCTGCATCGCGCGGGCATGGGCCCGGCGCAGCGCCACCGTCATGCGGCCAACGCGCAGGGCCAGCGGATCGGCCCCGCCAAACACGCCGCGATGCGACACTGACAATTTCGATCCAACGTCCACGCCCAGCGCCCGCAAGCGCAGCGCCTCTTCCTCGACAAGGGCAGCCCAATCGACGGCCACAATCCGGGCATTTTTCCCCACGGGCAGCTTGTCGAGCGTCATCACGGAATCTGGCATCGCGTTCATACTTCTGCGCTGCCAGAGTTCAGAGCAAATTGCAACTCACTCGCAATAACCGGGTAAGATTTATGATGCGCCGGGGAAGAAGGCCGGTGTCGGGCGTGACGCGGGTGCGTCACGCCAACATCAAAGACTCGCAGGATACCGCAAGCGGCCGAGCAGGCGAACCGGGCTGAAATGCATCGCGTCGCGGCGCAGCAACTGGCCCTTGATCTTCTCAAAACGCATCACCCCTTCGATGCGGCGGTCGAGGAAGGCCAGCGTCTCGGCCTTGTCCTCGCTCTCATCATTGGCGAAAACCGCCAATGTCGCCGCATAGATGCCTGCCAGCGTGGCGCGCTTGGTGTAATGATTGAAATCAACCGCCCGGTCGCCCGCCAGACGCCACATGGCATCCGCGCTCTGCCAGCCCAGCCGGGCCGCAGCCGCCAGATTGCGCGGCCGCGCCATGATCGCCTGAGCGCGGCGCAAGGATTCCTCCGCCCCGCCCAAGGCCGAGAGGCGGAAACGCACCAGCCGCGAAATCCGCTCGCGAATCGGCAATTTGGCCAGCTCCGCCGCAGGCAGCGCCTCGACCATCGCCAGATCGATCGAGGCGATCCATGCCGAGATCATCGCCATCGCGCCCTCATTAAAGGCATAAAGCGCGACATCGGCCGACACGCCCTTTTCCATCGCCGCGGCGCGCACCGCCTCCTCGCCCCAGCCGTCGAACACCGCCGCCCGCGCCACACCGGGCGCCAGCAAAACGCGCAATTCGTCGAGCGAGAGATTATCGGCCTGCATCATCATGCGCTCCTGCGTCAGAACGAAGGCCCATAGGTGTGAGCCTTGTTGTCAGTCTTCTTGGCGTTGGTATTGATCTCTTCGATCAGATTGTCGTTGCGCTCCAGCTTGGCATAGTCTCGCGCGGTACGGCCCGAACTGTCGGCACGGTCGGGGCTGGCGCCAGCCTTGAGCAACACACGCATCATCGTGACATCACGGCGATGCACCGCCGAAATCAGCGGGGTTTCGCCGGTCGAATTGGGTTCATCCACCCGCGCCCCGCCCGCGATCAGCAATTCCATGCCCTCCACAAAGCCGAGGTTGGCCGCCACCACCAGCGGGGTCTGGCCCTTGGCGTCGCGGACATTCGCATCGGCGCCCTTGCCCAGCAGGAAGCTGATCCATGTGGTGTCACGGCGCGCGGTGACGATATGCAGCGCGGTTTCGCCGGTGGAAACATCGCGCGTGTTGATGATCGTCGTGCCCGGTTCGGCCAGAGCGTCGGTGACCTCCTGCCCTTCCTTCTTCTTGACGCTTTCGAGGAACTTGTAGCTTTTCGAAAACTGGGCCTGCGCCGGGCCGGGCAAAGCAACGCCCATCGCCAGCGCCGCAAACAGCGCCACGCGCAGCTTGCGCCGATATGTGCCAGAGATCACTTCACTTCCTCCATAGCCGAATGCGCCGCCCTTAAAGCCTCATGGGCGCATCATCGCACCTTGCGCAAGGGCCTTTAGCAGAGCATGAACAGCCGCGCCATGATCAAGCCCTTTCGTATCCCACTTGCCGCCCTGATCGCGGGCGCGCTGTTGCTGTCGGGTTGCAAATCCGCGCCGTCTCCTTCCGATCCGCCGCTGGCGGGCGCCGCCATCGGCGGGCCGTTCACGCTGGTGAACAAGGATGGCAAGACGGTGCAATGGTCCGATTTCAAGGGCTTCTACCGGATCGTCTATTTCGGCTACACTTTCTGCCCCGATGCCTGCCCCACCGATGTGGCGGTGGCGATGCGCGGGCTGGACGCCTTTGCCAAGACCCATCCCAAAGAGGCCGACCGCATCCGCCCGATCTTCATCTCGATCGACCCGGCGCGCGACACGCCCAAGGTGGTGGGCGAATTTGCCGCCGCCTTCTCACCGCGCCTGATCGGGCTGACCGGAACCCCCGCGCAGGTAGATCAGGCAGCCAAGGCCTTTGCCGCCTATTATGCGCGCGGCAAGGAAACCTCGGGCGGATATCTGATGGATCACAGCCGCATCGCCTATTTGATGGGGCCGGATGGTCAGCCTATCTCGATGCTGCCCGTTGATAAAGGCCCGCAGGCCGTGGCGGAGGACCTGACCACATGGGTGAAATGAGAGACCGCTTCTGGGAACTCCCCCTCCACCGCCTGAGCAAGGCGGAATGGGAAGCGCTGTGCGACGGTTGCGGTCAGTGCTGTCTGCACAAGGTCGAGGATGAGGACAGCGGCGAAATCTTCATGACCAATGTGGCATGCAAGCTGCTCGATCTGCGCACGGGCCAGTGCAGCGATTACAAGAACCGCCGCGCCCATGTGCCCGATTGCATCCGCCTGACGCCCAAGAGCGTGCGGCAATTGAGCTGGCTGCCCGAAACCTGCGCCTATCGGCGGCGGGGCGAGGATCGGCCTTTGCCCGAATGGCATTACCTGCTGACCGGCGACCGCCAGAGCGTCCATGATGCCAAGGCCAGCGTCGCGGGCCGCGCGATCAGCGAAACCGTTGCGGGGCCGCTGCACCATCACATCATCTGGCCCGAAGGCATGGTGCCGATGGAGATCCTCGAAGAGGACGAAGACTGATGCTCGACTGGCTGCTGCGTGGCCAGAAAGAGGAGCATCCCTCGATCGAATTAAACGGCCGGCGCGTGCCGATCGCCATCCGTCGCCTGCCGCAATCGCGCCGCATGACCATGCGCCTCGCCCCCGATGGCAGCGAGGTGCGGATCGCCATGCCCAAATGGGGCCGAACGCAGGACGCGGTGGATTTCGCCAATCTGCGCGCCGACTGGCTGGCCGCGCAACTGGCGCGCCATACGCCCAAGGTGGAGCTGGCGCCGGGCGGGGTGATCCTGTTTGCCGGGGCGCCGCACCGGATTGCCCACAGCCCCGGATCGACCCGCCGCGTGGTCTGCGAAGGCGGCGTGATCCATCTGGGCGGCGCGCTCGATTCGCTCGCCCCCCGCCTCACCCGCTGGATACAGGCGCAGGCGCGCGAGCATTTTACTCAGGATCTGGCCTTTTATTGCGCCCGCGCCGGGGTGCCCGTGCCCCCGCTGGCGCTCTCGGGCGCGCAGGCACGCTGGGGCAGCTGTTCGGCGCGGGGCAGCGTGCGACTCAACTGGCGCCTGATGATGGCCCCCGATTCGGTACGCCGGGCGGTGGTTGCCCATGAAGTCACGCATCTGGTCCATTTCAACCATTCGCCCGCCTTCCACGCCCTGCTTGCCCAATTGTTTGAAGGCAGTATCGAGGAAACCAACCGCTGGCTCAAACGCCATGGGCGCTCGCTCTATACGCCGCTTGGCTGATCCGGGCGCATAGTGCTGGCGTAAGGCGCGATTCATCCCTATTTGCGTGACGTGATGGTTTTCAAACGCAAGAATTCGATGTGGTCCGATGTGTCGCCCACGGGCGCAGTGTCCGATTTCGTCTCGGTGTGGCGCTCGTCGGGGCGGCATCGGTGGCGCTTTGTGCTGGCCGCTTTCGTAGCCAGCGGCACTGTTCTCTCGTTGATTATCCGCGAGGAACATCGCGCGCCTCCACGCCTGCCCTCGATCACCTATATCAATAGCTGGCGCGCGGATCGCAGCGACGAGGAAATCAAGGCCAGCAACCTTGCCTTCCAGAAGATCAAGGATGACCGCCTGCGCGAACAGGCCGAGGCCGAGGAAGAGACGAAAAAGCTCTACCGTACGCTGGGCCGGATTTCGGGCATGGACGTGGACAAGATCGAACGCGATGCCGCAGCGCAACGCGCCGCCGAGGCCAAGGCCGCCGCTGCCGAGGTCGAACACGCCAAGGCCGTGCAGGCCGCCGCCGCAAAATAATGGTCGATAGCGCCGATCTGCGCTGGCTGGCCGCCGCCGCAAGGCTTTCCGCGCGGGCGCGGCCCTTGTCCCGGCCCAATCCGGGCGTGGGGGCAATTATTGTGCGCGATGACGTAGTTGTGTCGCGCGGTTGGACGCAGGGCGGCGGGCGGCCCCATGCCGAGGCGGTGGCGTTAAACGGCGTCGATGCGCGCGGGGCCACGATGTATGTCAGCCTCGAACCCTGCGCCCATGTTTCCTCGCGCGGCCCGGCCTGCGCGGATCTTGTGGCGGCATCGGGGCTAGCGCGGGTGGTGATCGGCTGCGGCGACCCTGATCCGCGCACGGCGGGCGCGGGCATCGCGCGGATTCGCGGCGCGGGCATCGCCGTCGAACAGGTCGATTGCCCCGCCTCGCGCGCCTCGCTGGCAGGCTATCTGGCCCAGCGGACACTGGGGCGGCCGCATGTGACGCTCAAGCTCGCAATGTCGCTCGACGGCTGCATCGCGCGGACTGATGGCGAGAGCCAGTGGATTACCGGGCCTGAGGCGCGCGCCCATACCCACGCGATGCGCGCGCAATCGGACGCGATTCTGGTGGGCGGCGAGACATTGCGGACGGACAATCCGCGCCTCGATGTGCGCCTGCCGGGGCTATCGGCACAGAGCCCCCGGCGTTTGGTTTTAACGCATGGCGAAGCGCCCGAAGGCTGGCAGGCAATCCCCTCGCCCGAGGCGATCCACGGGCTGCGCGATGACCTCTACCTCTTTGTCGAAGGCGGCGCCGGGGCGGCATCGGCTTTCCTGCGGGCCGGACTGGTGGACCGCCTGTTGCTCTATCGCGCGCCCATCCTGATCGGCGGGGGCAGACAGGGCATTGGCGATTATGGCCTTTCCGCTCTGGCGCAGGCGCATGACCGCTGGCACAAGACCGATCAACGCCAGCTTGGCAAGGACACGCTGGAAATCTATGAGGCAAACCCATGTTTACCGGCATTGTCACCGCTTTAGGCACCATCACGCAGGCCACGGGCACGCAGCACGTCCACGCCCGCATCGCCGCCCCCTTTGACCCCGAAGGCATCGCCATCGGCGCATCCATCGCCTGCTCGGGCGTCTGCCTGACCGTGGTGGACAAGGGTGGGGTCGCAGGCGATTCGTGGTTTGCCGTCGATATTTCGGGCGAAACCACCAGCCGCACCGTCGCGGGGCGCTGGGCTGAGGGCACGACGCTCAATCTCGAACCGGCGCTCAAGCTGGGCGATGAACTGGGCGGGCATATCGTTACCGGCCATGTCGACGGCGTGGGCCGCGTGGTCAGCATCAGCACGGTGGGCGATTCGATCCGCGTGATCATCGCCGCGCCCGCAGACCTTGCACCCTATATCGCGGAAAAAGGCTCGATCACCGTCGATGGCATCTCACTGACGGTGAATGACATTGCCGATCAGGCCGATGGCACCTGCCACTTTGCCCTCAACATCATCCCGCACACCGCCAAGGTCACCACCGCAGGCGAGTGGGCCGAGGGCGCTTCGGTCAATCTGGAGATTGATGTGTTGGCGCGGTATCTGAAGCGGATGCAGGCGTTGAAGGGGTGATTTTGAAGGGAGTTTAAATGCGAAGGCCTAGACCCTCGCGCTCCCGTTACTGTCTTTGTTGCGCCATGGGTTCGGCGTTAGGTGTCGGACGCTGCGTTAAAATTTAAAGCCTGCGGCGCCCATTCTCTGCGCCGCAGGCTTTTTAGAAACGAAAAGAGCGCCCCGTTTTCCAACGAAGCGCCCTTCCAGTAACGGGATTGCAAAGGGACCTAGTCCCTTTGCCCGCCGGAGGCATAACCCCCGAAATCCCAAATCAAGCCGTAACGTCAGCCACCGCCGCGATGAACTTGTCGATGTTGCCCATCGTCAGGCCCGCCACGTTGATACGGCCCGAACCGGCCATATAGACGCCGTGCTTTTCGCGCATGGCCAGCACCTGATCGCCATTGAGCGGAACGATCGAGAACAGGCCGTTCTGCGTGCCGAAGGGCGCGAAATCGACCGAGCCCTGAACGCCTGCGCCGCCCAGCTTGGCGCGCACTTCGTTCATGCGCGCACGCATCACGTCCAGCTCGTTCAGCCACGAAGCGGTCAGGCCTGCGTCCGAGAGGATCAGGCGAACCACCGCGCCGCCGTGATCGGGCGGCATCGACCAGGCCGCACGGGCCAGCGTGGCGCCGTTCGACAGCACGATGTTCACCGCATCGGCATTTTGCGCCAGCACATAGAGCGCGCCCACGCGGTCGCGGTAGTAGCCGAAGTTCTTGTCGCAGCTATAGGCGATCAGCGCTTCGGGCACTTCGGCCAGAACGCGGCGGATGCCATAGGCGTCTTCTTCCATGCCCTGACCCAGGCCCTGATAGGCAAGGTCGAGGATCGGCAGGATGCCCTTGGCCTTGATGAGGCCCGCGATTTCGTCCCATTCGGCGTCGGTGTAATCAATGCCGGTCGGGTTGTGGCAGCAGCCGTGCAGCATGATGGCATCGGTGGCTTCGGCCCCGGCAATCGCTTCGCGCAGGGAATCCATGTCGGCAACGCCAGCCTTGGTGGCGTGGTTGAAGCCCTTGATTTCGACGCCGACATCGGCGGCGATCTGGGCATGATTAGGCCAGCTGGGCGTGCCCATCAGGATGCGGCCAACACCGGCCTTCTTGGCCAGAGCCACGGCCAGACGTACCGCGCCCGTGCCGCCCGGGGCCTGCATCCCATCGATGCGGCCGTCCATGGTCGGGTTTGCAGCGCCAAACACATAGGGCATCAGCGCATGGACAAAGCCCATGTCGCCTTCGGGGCCCAGATAGGCTTTGGAATCCTGCGTATCGAGCAGCAGCTTTTCAGCCGCCTTCACCGATTCGAACACGGGCGTGGCGCCCGTATCGGTACGATAGACACCCACGCCGAGGTCAATCTTGTCCTCGCGGGGGTCCGCATTGTGGAGCTTGATCAGCGCCAGAAGCGCGTCGGCGGGCTGTTGCTTGAGATTGTTGAGCATAGTGGCCGCGCCTTTACCCCCACGCGCCGGTGGGGGCAAGGGCGTATCGCCACGAATCGGCGCTTAGAGCGGGTTCCAGTTCTGCTTTTTCGAGAACTTCATATATCCGCCATTGATGCCCAACCGCAGCCCGACCCCCATGCGCACCGGAATCAGCACTACATCGCCGCGCCGCAGATAAGAAACATTGAAGCCTCCCACCATATAGGCCTGCCCCTCGCCCGCGCCAAAGCGGTGATAGAGGTCTTCGGTGTTGTAGAGATTATAGACCAGCACGAAAGTGTTGGCGGCATTGGCACCCGCGTCAAAGCCGATCGAGGGACCCGCCCAATAGGCCGGACGCTGCCCCTCGATCTTGTGATAAAGCGTGCCCGAACCATAGCGCAGGCCAAGTGCAAAGGCGCCGCCCGCCTCACGCCCGACGATATAGCCGTTCGGCTCGCCCTGCTTTTTCAGAATATCCTGAATGATCTGGGCCAGCCCCTTGGCGCCCTTGCCGAACACGCCTTCGGCCGCGCCGATCAGGTCGTCCTGATGATAGGTCCGCCCATCGGCGGGCGATGCGGGCGCTGCAGCCGGTGCGACAGGCTGGGCTGCGGCAGGCGCGGCCGGAGCATAGGTCGCACCACCCGCCGGCGGCGCATAGGCGGGCGCGGGCGCTGCCGGGGCATCGGGCCGGACCAGATCGGAATCGATCGGCGGGTTGCTCTGCGCATGGGCTACCGGCGTCAGAATCATCATGCTCAACGCCACCAGAGCGCCCATCCTTGCGCCATGGCCAGCCATACGGTTCGGCTTCATCGCTTCATTCCTCTCATCGCGGCAGGCCCAGTCTATCGCCCGCCGGCCTTGTGGACAATCCGGCCTTCCCTTGCGCAAGTCGGCAGGCGACAGGCCGAGTCGGATATGCGGCAAAACGTGGCCGGGCCTGCATTGCTGGAGGCTGAAGCGATTTTGCGCCAGCGGTAAATGAACGGCCTGCGCGCTGTTTCCCCAGCGAATAAAAAGAAATCATTCTACCCCCTTGCCGGTTCGAAATACCCCCGCTATAGGCCGCCTTCGCCGCTGCGATCCGGAGACGTGGGTGAGTGGCTGAAACCAGCGGTTTGCTAAACCGTCGAGCCCTTAAGGGGGCTCCCCGGGTTCGAATCCCGGCGTCTCCGCCATCACTGGCCCGATATTCGGGCGCCGGAATTCCGGCCTTGGTGGCGCCTTTGCATGATAGTTGAATTCTCGATCCGGCACGCCTCTGCGGGTGCCTGCGTTGTCCTGCTCCATACTTTATCGCGCGTCGGAAAGTTGATCGCCCACTGCGTCAAATGGATCAGGCTCGATCAAAATCAACCGATATACATCATCATAGAACAACAAATCGGGGAGGATGGATCGCATCCTGCAATGGTCGTTTACGGCCTGCAAAGTCATGCGCCCAAATCGCATGAAGCGATCCGTTCAAAACCCCGAAATAAGAATGACGATATTTCGGGAGGTATTGTATCGTGAGCAAGAATATCACCACCATGCGCAGCATCTTTATGGCCGGAGCCGCCATGGGGCTCGCCATTCCAGCCCTTTTCTGCGCCCAACAGGCCAATGCTCAACAGGCAGAAAAGGGCTTGGGCGAAATCGTGGTCACCGCGCAAAAGCGTGAGGAAAAAGCCCAGAACGTCCCCATCGCGCTGACAGCTCTGGGCACGGCCGAGTTGAAGGCCACGGGCATCACCGATACGCAAAGCCTGCGCGCGGCGGTTCCTGCTCTTAACGTCACTGTGGCGGCGGGCGGCTATGCCCTGCCCCGCATTCGCGGCATCGGCGCCACGGGTCAGGGACCGGGCATCGAAAACCCGGTCGCGGTCTATGTCGACGGCGTCTATTACGGTGCCTCCTTCGGCGTGCTGCAATCGCTGTTCGACGCAAAGCAGGTGACGGTCCTCAAAGGCCCGCAAGGCACGCTGTTCGGCCGCAACGCCACCGGCGGCCTGATCCAGATCACCACCCAAGGCCCCAGCAAGACCTGGACCGGCAAGGCCGAGGTCAGCTATGGCAATTACGAGACGATGAATGGCGCGGCCTATCTCTCGGGGCCGCTGACCGAAAATCTGGCCTTCTCGGTTTCCGGCCAATATGAAAACCGCGACAAGGGCTGGGGCAAGAATCTGTTCACCGGCAAGGACATCAACAGCGGCGAACAATATGTGATGCGCGGCAAGCTGCAATGGCAGCCCGGCCCCGACACCAACATCCTCGCTTCGATCGACAGCAACGGCCGCAACAGTTCCGAACCCGCCTTCCGCAATTTCACGCTCAACACGCTGGGCCAGAATGTGACGAGCCAGATCGTCGCGCTGGGCGGCAATCCGAACACCGATATTTATGCCGATGTCGATCCGGTGCTGCGCACCCGCCAGAGCGGCGGCGGCCTGACCATCGAACAGGGCCTTGGCGGGGTGAAGGTCAAGAGCGTGACCGCCTATCGCAAATCGACCATCCGCGGCTATTTCGACCCCGATGGCACCACCCAGCCCCAGTTGCGCATCGACAACAACCAGTATGACCGCCAGTTGACCCAGGAAGTGAACCTGATGTCGAACGGCGGGGGCAAGCTGCAATGGGTGCTGGGCGGCTTCTATATGTGGAATTCGGCCGGGACCGAGCCGGGCCGCACCACCGGCACCCGCGTGTTTGGCGGCAATGGCTATACCGACAATATCAACAATGTCCGCCTGACCTCGCTCTCGGGCTTTGCCGAGGGCACCTATGCCTTCGATCCCAACACCCATCTGGTGGCGGGCATCCGCTATACCCATGACCAGCGCACGCTGACCGCGCAGGTCAATTCCTATAATGGCGCGACCAGCACCACCACCATCGGCGCGCCCGTCAGCGATGCCCATACGTTCAACAAGGCGACGTGGCGCCTCTCGGTCGATCACCGCTTCTCGCCCGAAGTCATGGTCTATGCCAGCTATAACCGCGGCTTCCGCTCCGGCACCTATATCGCGCAGGCCTTTACGGCCGGTTCGGCCCCGCTGCTCAACCCCGAAGAGGTCGATGCCTATGAAATCGGCGCCAAGACCGACCTGTTCGACCGCCGGGTGCGCCTGAATGTCGCGGGCTTCTATTATGACGAGAAGAACATTCAGGTGATGCAGGTCATCTCCGGGGTTCAGAATGTCTATAATGCCAAGGGTGCGCGGATTTACGGTCTGGACGCCGATATCAACTGGCGCGTGACCGATCATCTGCGGCTGTTCGGCGGGGTCAACCTGACGCATGCCCGCTATACCAGCTTTACCGATGCCGTCCTTTCCACCCCCTATCCGGTGGCATCGGGCTTCAACATCGCCAACCTGACCTATGTGAACAGCAAGACCGGGGCCACCATGGCCAACACAGCTTGCCTTGGCACGTTCGGTTCGCCCGCCGCGCAATTGGGCGGCAATTGCCTCTATTACGGCGACGCCTCGGGCCACAAATTGCAGAACACGCCCGACATCACTTTCAGCCTTGGCGGCTCGTATGAGCTGGGCAAATTCACGCTGGCGGGCAATGTCTATTACAATGGCGGCTATGTCGGCTCGCCCGACGAGCGCGTGACGCAGGCGCAATACACACTGGTCGATGGCTCGCTGACCTATCGGCCCAATGACCGGGTCTATGCCCGCCTGTGGGGCCGCAATCTGGGCAATGCCTTCTATCGCACCCAGATCGGCGCCTCGAACAGCGGCGACAACGGCACCTATGGCGCCCCGCGCACCTATGGCGTCACGCTGGGCTTTGAATATTGATGATGCGACAGGCCGGGCTCACCCCCCGGCCTGTTTCCCTTTATGGCACCAGCACGGTGTCGAGCGGCGGCTCAACCGTCTTGGGGTAATCCAGCGTATAATGCAGGCCCCGGCTCTCGTGCCGCTTGAGCGCTGAACGCACGATCAGATCCGCGCTCTGCAGCAGGTTGCGCAATTCGATCAGATCGGTGGTCACGCGGAAGTGGCCGTAATAGTCATCCACCTCGTCAAACAGCAACTTGATGCGATGGGCCGCGCGCTCCAGCCGTTTGGTGCTGCGCACGATGCCCACGTAATTCCACATGAAGCGGCGGATCTCGGTCCAGTTCTGCTTGATGATGACTTCTTCATCCGAATCCGAAACCCGGCTCTCGTCCCACGCGCGGATCGCGGGGGGCGCATCGAATTCGTCCCAGCGCGCCAGAATATCAGCGGCCGAAGCATCGCCGAACACCAGGCATTCCAGCAAGGAATTGGACGCCAGACGATTCGCCCCATGCAAGCCGCTCTCTGCACATTCCCCGGCGGCATAGAGGCCGGGCAGATCGGTATGCCCATCCAGATCGGTAACGACCCCGCCGCAGGTGTAATGCTGGGCCGGAACGACCGGGATCGGCTCTTTCGTCATATCGATGCCCAGCGAGAGCAGCTTTTCATGGATATTGGGGAAATGCTCGCGCACAAAATCGGCGGGCTTGTGGCTGATGTCCAGATGGACGAAATCGAGGCCGTATTTCTTGATCTCGCTGTCGATGGCGCGGGCCACGACATCGCGCGGGGCCAGTTCGAGGCGTTCATCATAATCGGGCATGAAGCGCTTGCCCGTGCGCGGGTTGATCAGACGCCCGCCCTCGCCGCGCACCGCCTCGGTGATGAGGAAGTTCTTGACCTCCAGATTATAGAGGCAGGTGGGGTGAAACTGCATCATCTCCATGTTTGAAACGCGCGCGCCCGCGCGCCACGCCATGGCGATGCCGTCGCCCGTGGCCCCGCGCGGAGCGGTGGAGAACTGATAGACGCGGCCTGCGCCCCCGGTGGCCAGAATGGTGGCGCGCCCGACATGAGCCTCGACCTTGCCGCTGGCCTCATCCAGCGCATAGACGCCCCACACCCGGCCCGAACCGGAATAGCGCATCTCATGCCGCCCGGTGATGAGATCAATGCAGCTCTGTCCGGGCAGCAGCGTGATGTTGGGATGGGCCTCTGCGGCGCGGATCAGCGCTTCCTGCACCGCCCAGCCGGTGGCGTCGGCCACATGGGCGATGCGGCGATGCGAATGGCCGCCCTCGCGATGCAGATGCAGATGATCGCCCTCGGTGTTGAACGGCACGCCCAGATCGGCCAGTCGGCCAATCGCCAGCGGCGCACGTTCGACCACATATTCGACCGTATCGAGCCGGTTCAGCCCCGCGCCCGCAACCATCGTGTCGCGGATATGATCCTCAAACGTATCGCCCGCATCCAGCACGGCGGCAATCCCGCCCTGCGCCCATGCGGTTGATCCCCCCGTCAGCGTGCCCTTGGCCAGCACCAGCACCTTCAACCGCTGAGCCAGAGAGAGGGCGGCGGTCAAACCGGCAGCGCCCGAACCGATCACGATCACATCAGCATTCATAAGCCATTCCAAACAGGGCCGCTGCCTCATGGGCAGGCGGCACGCGATTCGCGGCCTCGCTTTGCGCCCAAAGGGCCGATTTGGAAAGCAGGCAACGCAACGAAACCGTCATTTTCGCCAAAGAGGGGCGGATATGGTTAAACGCATAAGAAAAAAGAGAAAGTATTTGCAAAATGGGTCAAGCAATTGCTTTTCCCCCGTCAGATTTAGGTATATGCACGTAATTGGATCGAAGATTACATGATTTTACCTGACAAGGTCAGCAGGCGTTTCCTACGAATTCGCCTGCCGTTGACCTGCGCCTGGATGGGGTCGTTACAATGAAACTCGACTTGCCTTTGTGTCTGTTCAACCGCCATGCTCCGCGCCGAAGCAGGGTCAAATGGGACGGGCTTAATTTTGTCGGCGCGTGCCGCTTTTGCAAAAAGCCCATTCGCCGGATGGATAAAGGCCGCTGGGTTCAGGATCAGATGGAAAGCACGACCTCTTCCACATCATCGGACATCTAAGGACGCCGGGGGCAGCAGCCTGCCCCCGCAATCATATCGCCTAGATGATCTGAGTTTACGTGGTCTGGGCCTGAGTGGTCAGGCTGACAAAGACATCCTCCAGATCGGCCTCACGCGTGGTGACATCGACAATGGCCATGCCCTGCGCCTGCACCGCACCAAGGATTTCGCCCGCGTTGGTCTTGTCCTTGTCATAGGTGATTTCGATAATATCGGGGGCCACCGCTGCGCATTTCACAAAAGCAGGATGGCCGGGCAGCGTATCGATCGGCTTTTCAAGCGTAAGCACAACGATCTTTTCACGCGCCATATCGACCAGTTCGCGGGTCGGCTTGTTTGCAATCAGCTCACCATGGTTGATGATGGCGATGCGGTCGCACAATTCCTCGGCTTCCTCCAGGTAATGCGTGGTCAGCACCACCGTCACCCCTTCATCATTGAGCCGCTTGACCAGTTCCCAAAGCTGGCGGCGCAGTTCCACGTCCACGCCCGCCGTCGGCTCGTCCAGCACCAGCACCGGGGGCTGATGCACCATCGCCTTGGCCACCAGCAGGCGCCGCTTCATGCCGCCTGACAGCGTGCGGGCATAGGCCTTGGCCTTGTCCGACAGATGCACATCGGCCAACAATTGTTCGGACAGACGCTCGGCCTTGGGAATGCCGTAGAGGCCCGCAGTGTTCTCCAGCACCTCATAGGGGGTAAAGAACGGGTCGAACACGATTTCCTGCGGCACGATGCCGATGGCGCGACTGGCGTTGCGCCGGTCGTGGTCAATGTCAAAGCCCCAGATCGAGACGGTGCCGCTGGTCTTGCGCACCATGCCCGCCATGATGTTGATCATGGTCGATTTGCCCGCGCCATTGGGGCCCAGCAGACCAAAAATCTGCCCCTGCGGCACATCGAGCGAAACGCCTTTCAGCGCCAGCTTGCCCTCACCGTTACCGGCGGGCGCATAGCGTTTGACAAGATTGCGGATCGAGATGGCGGGGGCGTCAGACTGGCTCATGCGCGCTGCTTAACCCCCTGACGCCATACGCGCAACAGCGCTTAACCTACAGAGCGCACCAGTTCGGGCAGCCGATGTTCGGCCCAGCGATAGACCGCCGAGCGCCGCTCCAGCGCGCGCATCATCGCCGCCGGATAGACCTCGTTCACCAATTGGGCAAAGGTCTTGTTCCAACTGAACCGCTGCACCACATGGTTGCGCGCAGCAGCCCCCATCGCGCGATAATCGCCGCGCCACAGCGCCTGAACATGATCGGCCATCGCGGCGGCATCATCCACCGGCCCCAGCCGCCCCAGACCCATCGGCACGCGCGCGGGCATCGCCCCGCTGGCCACGCCCACAACGGGCAAGCCGCTGGCCTGCGCCTCGATCACCGAAATGCCGAAAGTCTCATCCGCCATGGCCGAAACATAAATGTCCGAAGACGCCAGCGCGACCGCCAGTGCATCCCGATCATCGACAAAGCCGGGCAGCGCCACAGCCAGCCCGCGCGTCTCGCGAATCAGCCGATCCCGCAATTTGCCGTCGCCCAGCATGACCATCGCCGCGCCCATTTCGGGCGGCAGGCGGCGGAACATTTCCACCAGCCGATGCGCGCGCTTCTCATTGTCGATGCGCCCGGCATAGATCAGCAGCGGTCCATGGCCCGCCAGACCCAGCTTTTCGCGGAAATGGGGATCGCGCCGCGCCGGGCTGAACTGATCAGTATCCACGCCCAGCGAGAGCACATCGACATGGCCGATGCCCCATTGCGCCAGCTGATCGCGCACCGGATCGTTGAGCGCATAGAGCCGGTCGAACGCGCCATAGGTCTTTTGCGCATAGGCCACGCCGATCGAACGCAGGCCATCGGCCATGCGGCGGCCAAAGAGCTGCTCGCCCACGCGGTGAATATGCACATTGGGAAAATCGGTGTGATAGCCGGCAACCAACGCGGTTTCAGGATGGGCACGGCGATAGTTGATCGCCGTCCATGGCAAAACCCACGGACAAAGCGATTCGATCACATCGGGCCGGAAATGTTCAAGCACTTCGCGCACCGCGCCGGTGCGCAGGATGAAGCGGTAATTGGGGCTGCCGCGCACCTGTTCGGCGCCGACCTCAACCCAGATATGGCGCCCGGATTCGACCACGCGATCCTCCGGGCCGGGCACGATCTGGATCAGCCGGTGGCCGGTCTGCTCCAGAATATAACGTCGCTTTTCACGTAGATAGGTGCTGACCCCGCCGCCGCCGACGGGTGCATAAGACTGGGTAAGGTCACAAATCAACATTTCTCGATGGGCATGACGCATGCTTATTCGACCTCACCTATGCGGCCGCCCTTCCGTGCCGAAAGACACAGACAGGCAACCCATCAGCGGCGAGGAATGACCCCAGCATCGGCCTCGCACGCTTACTTACGCAAAATTCGGCCCCGTGCGCCCACCCTTAACGGGGTTCATGCAGTTTGGCAAAGGAGATAAATCACGCAAAGCCAAGTAACAAATTGTCTTAAGGAGCCGGGCCGGCTGATGTCGGGGTAAATCGCGCGGGCTGTTTTCCGTGTCAACAAACACGCCCGCGGGCTCTGGAAATCGCGCGAAACTCCTGCTAGTGGCCTTGACCCATGAGCGACCAGCCCGAAACCGTCACCGTTCACACCACCCGCGTTCATTGCGATGGCGCCGAAGCGATCCGCACCGATGGCACGTTCAAGCCCTCGGCGCTGGGTCACCCGCGCGTCTATCTCGAAATCGACGAGCGTGGCTTCGTGGACTGCCCCTATTGCGACAAGCGCTTTGTGCTGGATCAGGCGCACGCGCACCATTGATGCGACCGGCATCGGCGTGACAAGTGCCGCGCCCTTGGTGAGATAACCGTCGCTGTGCCATTGCGCGGCGGCGGCATCGGTCTATATCAACGGCATGACCTTTTCTGCCGATCCCCGCTCGCTGCTCTATCGCCCCGGCCAGCTTGAACCCGATGAGGCCCGCGCCCTGGTGGGCCGCACATTGGCCCAATGCGACGATGGCGAGCTTTACCTGCAATTCATCGCGTCAGAAGCCTTTGGTTTCGACGACGGGCGGCTGAAAACCTGCGATTACAGCCGCGAGGCGGGCTTTGGCCTGCGCGGCGTCTCGGGCGAGATGACCGGCTTTGCCCATGCCAACGAGATTTCCGCCGCAGCCATTGCGCGCGCGGGCGAAACGCTGACCCTGCTCGATCCGGCCAGCGGCCAGCGATCCGCGCCGCCGGTGCGCACCAATCGCCACCTTTACACCGATGCCTCACCGCTCGACGGGGTGGAATTTGCCGCCAAGGTTGCGCTGCTCGAACAGATCGACGCGGCCGCCCGCGCCCGCGATCCGCGCGTGGCTCAGGTCTCGGCCTCGATTTCGGGTTCATGGTCGGTGGTGGAAATCCTGCGCGCCGATGCCGATGCGGTGACCGACATTCGCCCGCTGGTGCGTTTGAACGTCTCGATCGTGGCGGAACAGAACGGGCGGCGCGAAACGGGCAGCTTCGGGATCGGCGGGCGCTATCTCTATGACGATCTGATGAAGCCCGAAACGTGGAACCGCGCCATTGACGCGGCGCTGGCGCAGGCACTGGTCAATCTGGAATCGGTGGCCGCGCCTGCGGGCGAAATGACCGTGCTGCTGGCACCGGGCTGGCCGGGCGTGCTGCTGCATGAGGCGGTGGGCCACGGGCTTGAGGGCGATTTCAACCGCAAGGGCACCAGCGCTTTCTCGGGCCGTCTGGGCGAGCGGGTGGCCGCGCCCGGCGTGACCGTGGTGGACGATGGCAGCATCGCCGGTCGCCGTGGTTCGCTGACGGTGGATGACGAAGGCACGCCGACCCAGGAAAATGTGCTGATCGAGGACGGCATTCTCAAGGGCTATCTTCAGGATCGCCTCAACGCCCGCCTGATGGGCGTGGCCCCCACCGGCAACGGGCGGCGCGAAAATTACGCCCATGCGCCCATGCCGCGCATGACCAACACCTTTATGCGGGCCGGGAATGACGATCCCGCCGAATTGCTGAGCCGCGTCAAAAACGGCATCTTCGCCAAGAGCTTTGGCGGCGGGCAGGTGGACATCACCAGCGGCAAATTCGTCTTTTCCTGCACCGAGGCCTATCGCATCGAGAATGGCAAGCTGGGCGCGCCGATCAAGGGCGCGACGCTGATCGGCGATGGCCCCTCCGTGCTGACCCGCGTGACCGGCATCGGCAATGACCTTGCGCTGGACGAAGGCGTGGGCATTTGCGGCAAGGGCGGCCAGTCCGTTCCCGCAGGCGTGGGCCAGCCCACCCTGCTGGTCGAGGGGCTGACCGTGGGCGGCACGGGTTGACCCGAATCATGGACGCCCGCGCCGACAGGGCGTAGAATGGCAAGTCTGAAGGGGGCGCTTCAGGCCTAAGGAGAAGGCAAAATGTCTGTTCTTTCCATGCTTCGCATCGCCGCTCTGGCTGGCGGCGCATTGGCCGCTCTGGCCGCCCCGACGGTTAACGCGCGCGAGCGCCTGACGCCCGAACAGGAACTGGCCAAGATCATCAAGGATCGCGTGCCGGGCAAGCCCGTCAATTGCATCAACCTGACCGAGATCCGCTCGACCACGATCATCGACAAAACCGCCATCGTCTATGACATGGGCGGCACGATCTATGTGAACCGCCCACCCTATCCGCAATCGCTGGACGATGACGATGTGCTGATCACCAAGACCTGGGGATCGCAATTGTGCAGCGTCGATATCGTGCAACTAGCCACGCGCGGCGGCGGCGCCGGCATGTGGTGGCGCGGTTCGGTGGGCCTTGGCGAATTCGTGCCCTATACCAAGCCCAAGGTGGCACCGGCACCGGCCGCACCCGCCCATCCCGCAGGCTGAAATCAGGGCGCGCGATGCGCCCACCAGATGACGCCCGCGACGATGGCGATGGCCAGCGCCATTTTGCCCGCGAACATATAAATCAGCCAGCGAGGGATGCCCCCGCTGGCTGATTTGTTTTTCGGTGTCGGTTCGGGACCGATCATTCCCACTCAATCGTGCCGGGCGGCTTCGACGTGTAGTCATAGACCACGCGGTTGATGCCCTTGACCTCGTTGATGATACGGGTCGCCACGCGCGACAGGAAGGCCGCGTCGAAGGGATAGATGTCGGCGGTCATGCCATCAGTGCTGGTCACGGCGCGCAGCGCGCAGACATGGTCATAGGTGCGCCCGTCGCCCATCACGCCCACGGTCTTGACCGGCAGCAGCACGGCAAAAGCCTGCCAGATGGCGTCATAGAGACCCGCGTTGCGGATTTCCTCAAGATAGACCGCATCGGCCTTGCGCAGGATGTCGGCGCGTTCGCGGCTGACCTCGCCGGGGATGCGGATGGCAAGGCCGGGTCCGGGGAACGGATGGCGGCCCACGAAAATGTCGGGCAGGCCCAGTTCGCGGCCCAGATCGCGCACTTCGTCCTTGAAGAGTTCGCGCAGCGGCTCGACCAGCTTCATGTTCATGCGCTCGGGCAGGCCGCCGACATTGTGGTGGCTCTTGATCGTGACGCTCGGCCCGCCAGTAAAGCTGACCGATTCGATCACGTCAGGATAGAGCGTGCCCTGAGCAAGGAAGTCGGCGCCGCCGATCTTCTTGGCCTCGTCCTCGAACACGTCGATGAAGGTCTTGCCGATGAACTTGCGCTTGGCCTCGGGGTCGGAAACCCCTTCCAGACCCTTCATGAACAGGGTCGAGGCATCGACATGGACCAACGGAATGTTGAAATGGCCGCGGAACAGGCTGACCACCTGCTCGCTCTCGCCCATACGCATCAACCCGTGGTCGACATAAACGCAGGTGAGCTGCTCGCCGATCGCTTCGTGGATCAGCACCGCCGCCACCGCCGAATCGACGCCGCCCGACAGGCCGCAGATCACCTTGCCGCTGCCGACCTGTTCGCGGATTTCGGCGATCTTGGTCTTGCGAAATTCGGCCATCGTCCAGTCGCCGGTCAGACCGCAGACATGACGCACGAAATTCTTCAGCAGCTTGCCGCCATCGGGCGTGTGGACCACTTCGGGGTGGAACTGCATCGCATAGATGCGCTTTTCATCATTGGCGATGACCGCAAAGGGCGCGCCCGCCGACGAGGCAACCGGGCGGAAGCCGGGGGCAAGGCTGGTCACCTTGTCGCCATGGCTCATCCACACCTGATGCTTTTCGCCAATCGACCACAGGCCGTTGAACAATGCGCAAGTGTCGTTGATGTCGATGAAGGCGCGACCAAATTCGCCGGCATCGCCGCCGGTCACTTCGCCGCCCAACTGATGCATCAGGCTTTGCTGGCCATAGCAGATGCCGAGGATCGGCAAGCCGCTGTCGAGCAGCACCTGCGGGATGCGCGGGCCATTGGCGTCAAGCACGCTGGCGGGCGAACCCGACAGGATGATGCCTTTGGGCTGCATCCGCTCAAAGGCGGCCTCGGCCATGGTGAAGGGGGCGATTTCGGAATAGACGCCCGCCTCGCGCACGCGGCGCGCGATCAGCTGGGTCACCTGGCTGCCGAAATCGACGATGAGGATGGAGTCGGAGGGCTGGACAGTCATGGCAGGCCCCTAAGGTTTACGGGGGCAAATGTCCAGATGGGGCCGGGCACAGGGCGGCAGAAAAGCGCAAGGTGGAGGGATTCAGCTTTACGCGAACAGGATTGCAAAAAACGCAATCGCGCGCGCCCTCTTCGCACGTGCAAAATAAAACTTTGGTCGTATATGCCACCTCACAGACGGCAGTCACTACGCCAAACAGCGTAAGCAGACGCCGCCATAACAACAAACCAGGAGTAATCCCATGTCGCGCAATATCGTGGCTTTTGCCGCAGCTATCAGCGTCAGCGGCCTGTTTTTCGCCGCTGTTCTGGCCTGATCGCCGGCACAAAACTATAGCTTCAATGGTCCTCTCACCCAATGAAGCATCAAAGGGCTGCCCCACTTCGGTGAGGCAGCCCTTCGCATTTGCAGCATAGAAATCCGCCGCAACGCAACAATCACACCGTCAGGCGCACCGACAGGCGAATGTCACGCCCGGCCAGCGGCGCATAATCTTTCAGGAAACTGGCCGCGCGGCGCGCATCCACGTTGAACAGATTGCGCGCGCCCAGCGTGAAGGACAGCCGCCCGTCCTTGCCGCCCGGCTTATAGCCGAACTCGACATTGACCAGCGTATAGGCGGCCGTTGGGGTTTCCTGCGCGGCAATGCGGTTTTGCGCGGTCACATGCTCGACCTCGCCGCGCAGATCCCAGCGCGGATCGCTCAGCGTTACGCCGCCCAGCACGCGCAAGGGGGGAATGCGCGGGGCCGGGCCCACGCCCGAAATCGTCGCCTTGACCGCATCGCCCATCGCATCGGCCTGCAAACGCCACGCGCCGATTTCCGCCAGCGTGACCGCGCCCTGCAATTCGAAACCGTAATAGCGCGCCGGGGCCTGACGCATCTGATAGACGGGCAGGCCATCCTCGACGGCCCCGGTCGGGTCTTCATAGATGAAATTGCCGAACCAGCTATGATAGACCGAGGCCTCGATCGAATAGCCCTTGCCGCCGCCGCGCAGGATCGCCTCGACGCTGGTCGAACGCTCGGTTTTCAGGTTCACATCGCCGATTTCAAACGCCTGCGTGCCTGCATGCGGCCCATTGGCGAACATTTCCTCGGCCGAGGGCGCGCGCTCGGTGCGCGATCCCGACAGGCCCAGCGTCCAGGCCGGATTGACCCGCCATGTCGCCCCGCCCGAGAAGGAGAACGTGTCGAAACTGCGCTGGCCGCCCCAGAACTGCGTCTGATCGGGCAAGGGCATCGCGGAGAGCTTGGAATGCTCATAGCGCCCGCCCGCCTCGAATTTCACCGCGCCCGCATCATAGCTTTGCAGCGTGAAGAGCCCCAGTTGCTGGGTGCTGTTGCGCGGCAAAAAGGCTTCATCGCCGATCACGTTGAAATCGCGGTTGACGAATTGCACCCCGCTCGCCCCCTGCCAGCCACCCAGCTTGGTCTGGGTCACTTCAAGGCGGCCCTCGATCCCGTGGTTGAAAAATCGCGTGCCGACCGCCCCGCTCGGGTCGAGTTCAGCATGCTGATAGGCGGCATAGCCAAAGCGCGCAGCGATCTTGTCGATAGGTCCGCCGACGGGGCGAATTTCCGCGCGCGCGTCCCAACGGTCCTGTTGCAGCTTGATGCGCGGACTTTCCTGATCCTGATCGGCTGCGGTGGCCAATCGGCTGGGGACGCCATAGAGGCTGTCCTTGTGGCTATAGGCGACGCCGATGCTGCCCTGCGCGCCGATATAGGCCAGACCCGCGCCCGCGTCCCAGCTCTTCGCCGCCGTATTGGCCAGGCGGCCCTTGGCATTGGCATTGGCGGCGTAATCAATATCGGGATTGCCCGTGCCGCTGGCCGCCGTGGCCAAGGCCTGCGCCCGCAGCGCCGGGGTCAGCACATAGCCGCCGATTTTCATGTCATCCGACACCGCCCGGCTGCCGTCGGCATGGGCCACCCAGCCCCCGCCCAGCGGCACATCCACTGTGCCCGCCAGCGAACGCTCATTGGCCGCCGAGCCATAGGAGGCGAGCGCCCCGATATGAATCGGCTCCTTGGGCACTTCGGTGGGAATGCGGCGGTCGATCACATTGACCACGCCGCCCACCGCCGCCGAACCATAGAGCAAAGCCTGAGGCCCGCGCAGCACCTCGATCCGTTCGGCCAGCAGGGGGTTAACCGCGGGCGCATGGTCGGCGCTGGTGTTCGACACGTCGATCGAGCCGATGCCATCGACCAGCACGCGCACCCGCTCGCCCTGCATCCCGCGCAGAACGGGGCGCGAGGCGGTGGGGCCGAAAGAGGTGGCCGTCACGCCCGGCGTATGGGCCAGCGTTTCGCCGATAGAGGAGCGCAGGGCCTGATCGAGATGCGCGCCCTTCAGCACGGCGACGCCCGAGAGCACGTCCTGCTGGTTACGGGGCAGCACGCCCGAGACGACGATTTCGGCGGGAGGCGCGGAATGAATCGCATCCTGTGCCGCATCGGCGGCGCTGTCATCCGCGGCAAGGGCGGGAAATGCCAGACCGGCGGCGATGGCCGCAATTGCGCAGGCGGGGGTGTTGCGCGTGAATTTCATGGGGAAAGCCAGACCCTTGTTCTTGTTGCAGCGCAGCTTTGCCGCGCCCTCATGCCCGCCTTCCTAACAGCCCCCAGAAAATGATACAATATTACATATCGTAAAATCTGCCCATTAGCCGCCATCCTGCGGCCAATCGAGGATCGGGGGCGGAATTCGGCCCACCCCCGATCCTGCGCATCACTTGTTGGCGTATTCCGTCACCAGTTCGTTGAGGAATTCGCGCCCCGTATAGACCGCCTTAACAATCGCGCGTTCGTTGAGCCCATGCGCCCCGCTGCCATCGGGATCGCCATAAAGGCCCGGAGGACCGTAAGAGGGAATCCCCACCGCCTCCAGATAGATGCCATCCGTGGCCCCGGTCGACATTACCGGCACCAGCGGCACGCCGGGGTAATATTTGGCCACCAGCCGCTCCGCAGGCCCCACGATAAAGGGCGTAAGCGGCGGCGATTTGGCCAGCGGGCCGCGATCATCGACCTGCTTCACGGTCATCTTCGGATCGGCGATCACCTTGGCCAGCGTCGCGCGCACGTCTTCGGCAGGCACGCCGGGGAAGATACGGCAATTGACATTGGCCCCGGCCCGCTGGGGCAGCGCATTATTGGCATGGCCGCCATCGAGCAGCGTAGCAACGCAAGTGGTGCGCAGCATCGAGTGATAGGAACGGTCCGTGTTGAGCAGCGCCTCGGCAGCCTTGGATTCCGGACTGCCGATGGGGGCGGTGGCGATGGTCACCATCGCCTTGCCCATATCGCCGCCGCGCGCGGGGCCGGCCTTGGCGAAGAACGCCTTGGTCGTGTCATTGAGCATCAGCGGGAAGTCGAAGGCGCGCAATTTGACCAGCGCGTCCGACAATTCATAGATCGCATTGTCGGGGATCGGGATCGAGGAATGGCCGCCCGGATTGGTCGCCTCGATGCGATAGTTCACGACAGTCTTTTCGCCCACATGCATGTTCTGCACGATGACCTTGCCGCCCGATCCGCTGGTGCGCCCGCCCCCGCCTTCATTCAGCGCAAATTCCGCATCGATCAGATCACGCTTATTATTGGCCAGATATTGCGCGCCATTGAAGGCCCAGCTCGTCTCCTCGCCGCAGGTCAGCGCCAGTTTGAGCGTGCGCTTGTTCTTGACGCCTTCCTTCTTCATCCGCGCCATCATGTCGATCCAGATGGCGTCCATCGCCTTCATGTCCGAGGCGCCGCGACCATAGAAATAGCCGCCCTCCTCGACGAATTCATAAGGATTGCGGGTCCAGTCCTCGCGCTTAGCCACCACCACATCGAGATGGCCGAGCAGCAGGATCGGCTTCAAGGTCTTGGACGTGCCCGGCAGGATCACCACCAGACCGCCCTCCTTGGGATGATCGGGCACGGCAAAGCGGGTGATGTCAGCATCGCCATAACCGGCGGCGCGCAGATGCTTTTCCACCTTGTCGGCCAGCAGCGTGCAGGAGCCGGTGGTGATCGAACTGTCGGTTTCCACCAGCTCCTTATAGAGCGCGCGGAAGGCCGCCTGATCGGGGCGCAAAGGCGCGTCCTGAGCCGCAGCAACGCCCCCCACCATAACCCCTGCCAGAGCCGCAGCCCCGGCCAACAACTGCCCACCATGCTTCATGGATGCCTCCTGCTTCGCCCATTCGCGAGTTTCGCGGCAATTCAGCAGGAAAACTCTGTGGAAGGAAGGGGTGAAAGCGCCTTTCGGTCCTGCGCCAAAATGCCTATAGGCTTCTCATGAGCACCGAAAATCCGAACACCGGCCAGTCAGGCACCAGTCAGTCCAGCATGGGTCAGCCCAACACCAACGCCTATGGCGCAGACTCGATCAAGGTCCTCAAGGGGCTGGATGCGGTGCGCAAGCGGCCCGGCATGTATATCGGCGATACCGACGACGGCAGCGGCCTGCACCACATGGTGTTCGAAGTGTCGGACAATGCCATCGACGAGGCGCTGGCCGGGCATTGCGATCTGGTGCTGATCGAGATCAACCCGGACGGTTCGGTCTCGGTCGAGGACAATGGGCGCGGCATCCCCACCGGCCTGCACCCCGAAGAAGGCGTCTCGGCGGCCGAGGTCATCATGACCCAGCTGCACGCGGGCGGCAAATTCGAGAACACCAGCGACGACAATGCCTATAAGGTCTCGGGCGGTCTGCATGGCGTGGGCGTTTCGGTGGTCAACGCGCTTTCGGAATGGCTCGAACTGACCATCTGGCGCGAAGGGCTGGAGCATTGGATGCGTTTCCGTCATGGCGACGCTGAAAACCCGCTGATCGTCAAAGGCGACGCGCCGATCTATGAAAGCGGCACGCGCAAGGGGCAGAAGAAGAACGGCACCCGCGTAACCTTTTTGGCCAGCGACGAGACGTTCAAGAATGTCACCGTCTATGATTTCGACAAGCTGGAGCATCGCTACCGCGAACTGGCGTTCCTGAACTCTGGCGTGCGCATTCTGCTGCGCGACCTGCGCGGCGAGGAGGTCAAGGAGCATGACCTTTATTACGAGGGCGGTATCGCCGCTTTCGTGCGCTATCTTGATCGCAACAAGCAGGCGCTGATCCCCGAACCTATCGCCATCACGGCGGACAAGGACGGAATCGGCATCGACGTGGCGTTGCAATGGAACGATTCCTATTACGAAAACGTCCTGTGCTTCACCAATAACATTCCCCAGCGCGACGGCGGCACGCACCTTGCCGCCTTCCGCGCCGCGCTGACGCGCACGCTCAACAATTATGCCGAGCGTTCGGGCATGTTGAAGAAGGAAAAGGTTTCCCTTTCCGGCGAAGACATGCGCGAGGGCCTGACCGCCATCGTTTCGGTCAAGCTGCCTGATCCCAAATTCTCGTCGCAGACCAAGGACAAGCTGGTCTCCTCCGAAGTGCGTCAGCCGTTGGAAGCGCTGATGGCTGACAAGATGACGCAGTGGCTGGAGGAAAACCCCGCCCACGCCAAGTCGATCATCCAGAAGGTGATTGATGCAGCCGCCGCGCGTGAGGCCGCCAAGCGCGCCCGCGAACTGACCCGCCGCAAGGGGGTGATGGACATCGCCTCGCTGCCGGGCAAGCTGGCCGACTGCCAGGAACGCGATCCGTCCAAGTGCGAACTCTTCCTGGTCGAAGGTGACTCGGCAGGCGGATCGGCCAAGCAGGGCCGCGACCGCCATTATCAGGCGATCCTGCCGCTCAAGGGCAAGATCCTGAACGTCGAGCGTGCGCGCTTTGACCGGATCATTTCGTCGAAGGAAGTCGGCACTCTCATTCAGGCGATGGGCACCGGCATCCGTGACGAGTTTACGCTGGACAAGCTGCGCTATCACAAGATCGTCATCATGACCGACGCCGACGTCGACGGCGCGCACATCCGCACCCTGCTGCTGACGTTCTTCCACCGCCAGATGCCCGACATCATCCGCGCAGGGCATTTGTTCATCGCCCAGCCGCCTTTGTACAAGGTCGCCAAGGGCCGGTCCGAGGTTTACCTCAAGGACAATGCCGCGCTCGACCGCTATCTGGTCGAAGCGGGCCTGTCGGGGCGGATGCTGGAAACCGGCACGGGCGCGCGCTCGGGCCGCGATCTGGAGGATCTGGTCGAACATGCGCTGCGCCTGCGCAACCTGATGGCCTTTGTGCCCCGCCGCTATAACCCCGCCGTGATCGAGGCGATGGCGCTGGCCGGCTCCCTCGAACATGGGCTGAATGCCGAGGATCGCAAGGTCGCACTCGACAAGGCCGCCGCATGGCTGGGCCGCGCCGACCGCGAGGCCAAGTGGGAAGCGGTGCTGACCGAGGCGGGCCATGTCGAATTCCGCCGCCACTGGCGCGGGGTGACCGACTATCACAAGATCGAGGCCGCCTTCCTGATCAGCGCCGAGGCGCGCAAGCTGGCGCGTCTGGCGGGTGAACAGGCCGAGGTTTACGCAACCCCCGCCAAATTCAGTCGGTCGAGCGCGGCAGCGGCCGAACCCGAACCGGTGATGGAGGAAACCGAAGGCGAGGACGCCCCCGTCGCCGCCCGCCCGGTCGATCTGGACGGCTCGATCACCCGCCCGTCGCAATTGCTCGAAGCGGTGCTGGCCACCGGGCGCAAGGGTCTCTCGATCCAGCGCTACAAAGGCCTTGGCGAGATGAACGCGGAACAGCTCTGGGAAACCACGCTCGACCCGAACAACCGCGCCCTGCTTCAGGTCAAGGTCGAAGACGCCGACGTGACCGACGAGATCTTCACCCGCCTGATGGGCGATATCGTCGAGCCGCGCCGCGAATTCATTCAGGAAAATGCTCTCAACGTGGCCAATCTCGATGTCTGACGAAGAAACCCCCAAGCGCGACTTCACCCACGCGGAGGCCTATATGCCCAGCGAAAGCAACCGTGCGACCGTCGACAACATCCCGTGGGACCAGCCCGCGACGATGATCGACCTCGAAGGCCGCGTGCCGGTGATCGCCCATGTGCGCGAATGCGTGACCCATTTCACGCTCTACAAACCCCATGCGCGCGAAAACGCCCGCCTGCTGCTGACCGCCCCTGTGCATCGCGCCGGGCGGATCACGCGGACATGGCTGCTGGAGCCGGTTGAGCTGGAAGCTTTGGCTGAGAGGTTGAAGCGGGAGACGCATTAAGGGATTTGCGGGGGTTTTGCCTCCGGCGGGCAAAGGGTCTCGACCCTTTGCAATCCTATTACTGTCATTGTTGCGCTATTTGGGTGTCAGACGCCAGGTTTAAGATTTAAAAGCCTGCGGCGCCGATCAGCGCAAAACTGCACCGCAGGCTTTATAAATACCGATGCGCCCTCGCCAACTAAGCGCAGCCCCATAACGGGATTGCAAAGGGCCCCCGCCCTTTGCCCGCCGGAGGCATAAAACCTCCCCAAAAATCACCCCTTGGTAAAATCAAACCTGATCCGCACCCAGGTCCCGATCTGCGGCTTGCCGTCGATGCGCGGCGGCCAGACGAGGAACTGCCACGAGGCGCGACGCAGGCCGCGCGCAAGGCCCGAGCCAAGCGGATATTCATCCAGCTCTTGGCAATTCTCGACATGGAAATGGTCGATGGTCTGACAGGCGATGGTCGCCCATGATCCGGGCGGCGCGTTGGCCCCGGCCAGGAAGGGCCGCAATTCGGCGTCGTTGGGCTCACGATACCATTGGGCAGCATAGAGGTGGACGCCCTTGGGCCCTTCGCCCGGCCCGGTAGCGGCGGCGCGCGCAGCGGCGGCATTGGCGGCGGCGACAGCTTCGGTGCGGCGACCGATGGCGCCAATATCCGAGGCCATGAAATCCTCGTGGCTCAGCTTGATATAGTTGGGCGGCGGGGGCGTGGTGGGTTCGGGCTGCGGCGGACTGGGCACCGGGGTCTTGGGAGGCTCGGCCAATTTGGCGACCTTGGGCGATGACACCTGCTGCTGCGCCTTGGCCTGCGCCTGCTGCTTGCCATCGTCCATCTGGATGGACACCAGACGCGGCTCGCCCGGCTGCTTGTTCGCCCCGGCCAGCCCGAGGCTGAGCAAAGCCGCGATGAACAACGCCATGATCGCCAGCGACAAGCCGATGGCTGTCGCGCGGCTGCGCAACCGCGATTGCTGGGCAAAGGAAGGCTGGGCAGAGATGGCGGGACTTTCAGAGCAGGATTCGGTCGGTAAGCGCGGAAGTCTATGCGCAGGGAAAGCTGTATCGCAGATTTACGAAACCGCTGCAGCAGGCGCAAATCCTGCTCCATCGGGCCATTCACGCCCCGCCAGCCCCAGCACCTTGAACAACACGCCCATCTGATCAGGCGCGGTGAGGCGGTGATAGGCTGCCTCGACGGCCTGCGTCTCATCGGGTGCAGCCTTGGCCAGCGCAGCGGCCCGCTCGGCCATGCCCAGCGCCATCAGCCATCCGCCCTGCCCGGCAAGGCCCATCACGCGCGCGCCTTGGGCCTGCGCCACCTGCGCCGCCGTGACGAAATCTACCAGACAGGTCAGATCCGCCTCGCCCGGCGCCTCGAACGGATCGACATGGGCATGGGCGCGCAAGGCCTGAAAGGTCGATCCCATCTGCCTTGGCGCATAACCATAGTCGATAATCAACGCCGCGCCGCCTTGCGCGGCCAGCCTTGCGCCGATTTCGCCCATCACCGCGCTGGTGGCTGGGCTGGTTTCAACAATCGCGCCCGTCTCGGCCTCACGCCATGCCTGCGGCACCGCACTGTCCATCGGCAATCCGCCCGACACCGGCACAAAGCGATCCCCATCCAGCCCCACCATCCGCTCGCGCCAGCCCTGCGGGGTTTTCACCAGTTGACGCACCGGCAGCGCATCGAGAAATTCATTGGCCACCAGCAGGATCGGCGCATCCTCGGGCAGGGTCGAAAGATCCTCATGCCACACCGCCTGCGGGAAAGCGGCGGCCTGCGCGCGGCGCAATTCGGGCGAGCCTTCGATGAAATGCACCTCGGGCATCAGGCCAAAACGCGCCGCCACACGCAAGGCGTCGCGCGCCAGCGTGCCGCGCCCCGGCCCCGGCTCGGCATAAATCACGCGCGCGGGCGATTCGGCCCGCCGCCACACATCGGCCATCCACACGCCCACCATCTCGCCAAACATCTGGCTGATTTCGGGCGCGGTGATGAAATCGCCCCCCGCGCCCAACGGATCGCGCGTGGAATAATAATGGGCATTGGCCTGCGCCATATAGAGCGCGAGCGGGATCGGCCCCTGCATCGCAATCAGGCGGCGTAGGCTGTCCGACAGATCAGCCATCGGCGCCCGACCGCACCGGCACCCGCGCCCCCAACATCGGCCGCGTCAGCGCCCGCACGATCAGGAACAGGCCCAAAAGGATCATCGGCACGGTCAGCCATTGCCCCATCGACATATGCGTGCGGGCGGCAAATTCCTGCAATTGCTGATCCGGCTCGCGAAAGAATTCGACGATGAAACGGGCCAGACCATAGCCCAGCGAGAAAGTGCCCATCAGCATCCCCGGCCGCCAGCGCGCCCGCGTCAGCCAGAACAGCGCAAACAGCACCGCCCCCAGCGTCAGCCCCTCAAGGCCAGCCTCGTAAAGCTGGCTGGGATGGCGCGCGAAATTGCCGGCCGCCTCGTCGGGAAAGACCATCGCCCAGGGCACATCGGGTCCTGCCACCCGGCCCCACAGCTCGCCATTGATAAAATTGGCGATGCGCCCAAAAAACAGCCCCACCGGCGCGCAGGGCGCGACATAATCCATGACCCGGATAAAGGACAGACCGCCCGCCCGGCACACGCCCCAGACCGCCACCAGCACGCCGATCAGCCCGCCATGAAAACTCATGCCGCCCTCCCACAGGCGCAGCATCTTCAAAGGCTCGGTATAGAGCGTGTGGTCATAGAAGGTGGCATAGCCCACACGCCCGCCCAGAATGATCCCCAGCGTGCACCAGAAGAACAGGTCATCGACATGGCGCTGGGCCAGCGGGCTGCCCGGTTGGCGGATCATCCGCGTCATGTGCCAATAGCCGAACACGATGCCCGCCAGATAGGCCAGCGAATAGAAGCGCAGGGTGAAGAAGCCCAGGCTGATGCCCTTTTTCAGCCCCAGATCGGCCCAGAAGATCGGCTGTTTCACCGCGCTTGCCCCGGCCGACAGAATATCGACGAGAGGCAGCGAGACATGCGCAAGGTCGTTCAACATGGAGAACTAAGGTCCGTGGCTGGGGCAAAAAGCCCATTTTTTCCTAATGAGCCGCGCGATACAACAAGGCGATGACAGAAGTCACCTTTTTCTGCGTCAAACCTCTGGCGCGGCCATGGTCCAACGGGGTAGAGTGATAAGTGTCGCTTAAGTAGAGATGTTTAGACTTGGCCTGCAAGCCTCCTGTTGAAAGCCGCCGATGAACGCCATTCGCATCCCCAACCAACGCGCGGTCATCGACCGCCGCGCTTTGACCATCGCCATTGCCGATGCGATGGATGCGGCGGGCAACAAGGCCAGTACCGCGCGCCAGCCCATCGTCGATCTGCTGCGCAAGGCGCTGGCCGATGGGCGCGAGGAGATCAACCGCCGCCTGATGGAACGCCCCGGCGCGGGCCATGATTGTGCCGAGGCGCAGGCTTTCCTGACCGACCAGTTGCTGCGCGTGATCCACGATCATGTGATTTCCGACGTCTATCCTTCGGTCAACCGCACCACGGGCGAACGGCTGACGATCATGGCCGTGGGCGGCTATGGCCGGGGCGAGATGGCGCCTCATTCCGATGTCGATGTGGCCTTCATCACGCCCTCCAAGCAGACCCACTGGTGCGAGCAGGTGATCGAGGCCATGCTCTATTTCCTGTGGGATCTGGGACTGAAAGTCGGCCATTCGAGCCGCAGCCTTGATGACACGGTCCGCATGGCCAAATCGGACATCACGATCTGCACCGCGCTGCTCGAAGGGCGCTATGTCTGGGGCGATCAGGCGCTGTTCGACGAATCGCGCCGCCGGTTTTTCGCCGAGGTGGTCGAGGGCAGCGAGCGCAATTTCGTCACCGAAAAACTGGCCGAGCGCAACGAGCGACACAAGAGGCTGGGCGACAGCCGCTATGTGGTCGAACCCAATGTGAAGGAAGGCAAGGGCGGATTGCGGGATCTGCACACGCTCTACTGGATCGGCAAATATCTGCACAAGGTGCGCAGCCCGGCCGAACTGGTCGATGTGGGCCTGCTCACTCAGGACGAATATCGCGCCTTCCGCCGCGCCGAGAGCTTTTTCTGGGCGGTACGCTGCCATCTGCACACGATCACCAACCGCGCCGAGGACCGGCTGACCTTTGATCTGCAACGGCAGGTGGCCCAGCGCATGGCCTTTGCCGACCGGCCGGGCAAAAGTGCGGTCGAGCGTTTCATGCAATATTTCTTCCTTCAGGCCAAACAGGTCGGCAGCCTGACCGGCGTGTTTCTGGCGCAATTGGAGGAGCAGACCGAGAAGAAGAAGCGCAAGGGCTTCCTCGCCTCGCTGCGCGGGCGCGCCCGCACGATCAAGGGATACAAGGTTTCCCATGGCCGCATCGCCGCGCCATCGGATGACTGGTTCGAGGCTGACCCGGTGCGGTTGCTCGAAATCTTCACGATTGCGGATGCCGAAAGTTTCGAGATCCACCCCGAAACCATGCGCCACATCGCGCGCGACGCCAAACTGATCGACGCCGAGGTCCGCAAGAACCCGCGCGCCAATGAGCTGTTCATGGAGTTGCTGACCAGCCGCCATGATCCTGAAACGGTGCTGCGCTGGCTGAACGAGGCGGGCGTGTTTGGCCGCTTCATCCCCGATTTCGGCCGGGTGAATGCCCAGATGCAGTTCGATATGTATCACCACTATACGGTGGACGAACATACGATCCGCGCGATCGGCCTGCTGGCCCGGATCGAGAAGGGCGAACTGGCCGAGGATCACCCGCTGGCCACCGCGATCATCGGCAAGCTGCATCACCGCCGCGCGCTTTATGCCAGCGTGCTGATGCATGACATCGCCAAGGGGCGCGGGGGCGACCATTCGGTGCTGGGCGCGGAAATCGCGCTGCGCCTGTGCCCGCGTCTGGGCATGACCAGCGAGGAGACCGAACTGGTGAGCTGGCTGGTGCGCCAGCATCTGCTGATGAGCGCCACCGCGATGAAGCGCGATCTGGCCGACTGGAAAACGATCAGCGATTTCGTCGCCGTGGTGCAATCGCTCGAACGGCTGCGGCAATTGACGCTGCTGACCATTGTAGACATTCGCGCGGTGGGTCCGGGCGTGTGGAACGGGTGGAAGCGCCAGTTGCTGACCGAACTGTTCTCCAGCGCCGAGGAACGGCTGCGTCTGGGCCATGTCGAGCGCCACCGCGCCGAACGCATCGCGGCCAAGCAAAAGGTCGTGACCGAACGCATGGGCGCGCAAGGCTCGCTGGTCGCGCGCTATGGCAAGCAGTTCACCGACGCCTACTGGATTGCCGAACCCGACGATGTGATCGCGCGCAACCTCGTGCAATTGCATGAGGCCAAGGGTGCGCCTTTGTCGATCACCACCAGCTATGACGAAACGCGCGGTGCCACGTTGGTCATGGTCATCGCCTCGGACCACCCCGGCCTGTTCTATCGCATCGCGGGCGGCATCCACCTGGCCGGCGGCAACATCATCGACGCGCGCATCCACACCACACGCAGCGGTACGGCGGTGGACAATTTCCTCGTGCAGGACCCGCTGGGGCGGCCCTTTTCCGAACAGTCGCAATTGGAGCGCCTGCAAAAAGCCATCGGCGATGCGCTGGCCAACCGGGTCAAGCTGCTGCCCCAACTCGTCGCCCGGCCCCTGCCCCGCCCGCGTCAGGAAGCGTTCGAAGTGCGCCCGCGCGTCGAATTCGACAATGACGCCTCCAACCGCTTCACCGTGGTCGAAGTCTCGGCCCGCGACCGGCCCGCGCTGCTCAACCGATTGGCGCGCGCGCTGTTCGAATCGCGCCTGATCGTCCATTCCGCCCATATCGCCACCTATGGCGAGCGCGCCGTCGACACGTTCTATGTCACCGACCTGTTCGGCGGAAAAGTCGATGGCGGCGGGCGGCAGAAGACAGTCGAAAAACGCTTGTTGGAGGCGGCCAGCGAAGAGGTGGCGGAGGTGGTGGCTTAAGGTTGCGCCTAAGGTGATGCCTCCGGCGGGTTAAGGGCGGGGGCCCTTAACAATCCCGGTATTGTCGAGATTGCGCTTGGGGTTCGACCTTGGGTGTCGGACGGGATGTTAGAATTTGAAATCCTGCGGCGCTTTTTGACGTGAGTTCGCCGCGCCGGAGGCAAAAACCCTTACCCCTTCAACCGCGCCACAACCTCATCCCGCCCGATCAGCGGCAGGAGAGCGCCCATATCCGGCCCATGCTCCATGCCGGTGATGGCCAGACGCAGCGGCAGGAACAGCGCCTTGCCCTTACGCCCGGTGGCTTCCTTCAACGCCCCGGTCAGCGCGGCCCACGGCCCCTCGTCCCAATCGAGCGTGGCGGCAATATCGGCGGCCTGAGACAGGAACGCGCGGGCTTCCTCATCCTGCGCCGGAGCGTTGATCGGCCCCTTGACCACGGCCCACCAATCCGCCGCCTCGGCCACGGTGTTGAGGTTGGGGCGGATGGCCTCCCATGCTTCCTCGCCCACGCCCTCGGGCAGGCGATCGGCCACGCGGGAATAGGGCATACGGTGGATGATCTGGGCATTGAGCCGCGCCAGTTCGGCCTCGTCAAAGCGGGCGGGTGCACGGCCAAAGCGCGAGAGGTCAAACGCCTCGCAAAGCTGCTCGACCGAGAGCGCGGCATCGACCGGATCGCTGGTGCCAAGGCGGGCCAGCAGGCTGATAATCGCTTCGGGCTCGATGCCCTGTTCGCGCAATTCGGCCACGCCCAACGAACCCAAGCGCTTCGAGAGCTTGCCCTCGGTCCCGGTCAGCAGCGCGCTATGGGCAAAAGCGGGCACAGGCGCGCCAAGGGCGGTAAACATCTGCACCTGCGTTGCAGTGTTCGAGACATGGTCCTCGCCGCGCAGGATCTGCGTCACGCCCATGTCGATATCGTCGATGACGCTGGGCAGCATATAGAGCCAAGACCCATCGGCGCGGCGGATGACCGGATCGGACATGGTGGCCGGGTCGAAATGCTGCGCGCCGCGCACGCCGTCGTCCCACGTGATCGGCTCATCCCGGTTCAGCAGGAAACGCCAGTGGGGCGCCTCGCCTGCGGCCGCCTTGGCCTCATGATCCGCCTCGGTCAGCGCCAACGCGCCGCGATCATAAATCGGTGGCAGGCCCCGGCTGAGCAACACCTTGCGCTTGAGATCCAGTTCCTGAGCCGTCTCATAGCAGCGATAGACACGGCCGCCCTCGACCAGCTTGGTAAATTCGCGCTCATACAGGGCAAAGCGCGCCGACTGCCGCTCCTCGCCCTCGTAGTTCAGCCCCAGCCACGCAAGATCGGCCCTTATGCCATCAACATAGTCCTCCCGGCTGCGCGCGGCATCGGTATCATCGATGCGCAGCAGGAACTTGCCCCCGCTCCTTTGCGCCAGCATCCAGTTGTGCAGCGCGGTGCGGATATTGCCGATGTGGAGCATCCCCGTAGGGCTGGGGGCGAAGCGGGTTACGGTGGTCATGGGGGAGCTATAATCGGGATAGGGAGGGGAGGAAAGAGAGAGATGCCTCCGGCGGGCAAAGGGCCCCCGCCCTTTGCCCGCCGGAGGCACCTTACCCTCTAACGCAATCAAGCCGTCCGAAACGCCTGCGTAATCGGATAGCGCCGATCCCGCCCGAAATTGCGCGACCCCAGCTTGACCCCCGGAGGCGCCTGCCGCCTTTTATATTCGGCCAGGTGGAGCAAGCGCTCGATCCGGCTGACGGTGGCGCGGTCAAAGCCTTCGCTCACCAGTTGCTCGACCGACTTTTCATGCTCGACCAACCCCAGGAGGATGGCGTCCAGCACGTCATAAGGCGGCAGGGAATCGGAATCCTTCTGGTCCGGGCGCAGCTCTGCGCTGGGTGGCTTGGAGATGATATTTTCGGGCATCACCGGCCCATCGGGGCCAAGGCCGATGCGCGGCTTGTTCCAGTTGCGCCATTTCGACAGGGCAAAGACCGTCATTTTATAGACGTCTTTCAGTGGGTTATAGCCTCCATTCATGTCACCATAGATCGTGGCGTAACCCACGCTCATCTCGCTCTTGTTGCCCGTGGTCAACAGCATCGGCCCGAATTTGTTCGACAGCGCCATCAGCGTCACGCCCCGGATACGGCTCTGGATATTCTCCTCGGCCAGATCGGGCGCGCGGCCGGCAAAGGGGCTGGAGAGCATCTCGTCAAAGGCTTTCACCGCCGGGACGATCGGCACGGTGTCATATTTCACGCCCAGCATATGCGCGCATTCGGTCGCGTCGATCAGGCTCTCGGTGCTGGTATAGCGGCTGGGCAGCATCACGCACCACACACGGTCCGCGCCCAAAGCATCGACCGCAATCGCCGCACACAGCGCCGAATCGATCCCGCCCGACAGGCCCAACACCACGCCGGGAAACTTGTTGCGGTTCACATAATCGCGCAGCGCCAGCACCATCGCGCAATAGACATCTTCGGGATGCTCTGCCTGCGGCTCGATCTCGCCCCGGTCGCAGCGCCAGCCCTTGGCGGTCTTGGTCCAGCGGGTCAGAACCTCCTGCTCCTCCCAGTCCTTCATCTGCACCGCAAGGCTGCCATCGCCATTGACCACGAAACTGGCCCCGTCGAACACCAGCTCATCCTGCCCGCCCACGCGGTTCAGATAGGCCAGCGGCACCCCCGCCGCCGAGGCGCGACGCTTGGCCACGCCGTCGATGCGCAGCGTGTCCTTGTCGATCTCATACGGGCTGCCATTGGGGCACAGGAAAATCTCGGCCCCGAAATCGGCCAGATGGCGGCAGACATTGGGGTGCCAGATGTCCTCGCAGATCGGCACACCGATCATGGTGCCGCGAAAGATGATCGGTTCCGGCAAAGGACCGGGCTGAAACAGGCGCATCTCGTCAAACGTGCCGTAATTGGGCAGCTCATGCTTAAAGCGGATCGCCGCCACCTTGCCCTGATCCAGCAAGGCCACGCCATTATGCAGCGCCCCATCGGCCACAAACACGCTGCCTACCAGCATTGCCGGACCGCCCGCCGCCGTGGTCTCGGCCATCTTCTGCAATTCCGCCGCCGCGCGTTCGACCAGACTGGGTTTGAGCACCAGATCCTCGGGCGGATAGCCAACCAACTGCAATTCCGGGAAAGCGATCAGATCCGCCCCCGCCTCTTTCGCACGGTCGCGAGCGGCCAACATGCCTGCGGCATTGCCGGCCAAATCGCCAACGGACTGGTTCAACTGGGCGAGGGTGATTTTCAACGTATCGGGCATGGCCGCAGGTTTAGGAGGGGTTTGTGCGAATGGGAAGGGTGCAAGAGGGTTTTGTTTCATGCCTCCGGCGGGTTAAGGGCGGGGGCCCTTAACAATCCCGATACTGTCGGCGTGGCGCGTGAAAGGCTGCCTTGCGTGTGATTGTGGTGTTTTGATGATAAAGCCTGCGGCGCTTTTAAGCCTGAGCCCGCCGCGCCGCAGGCTTTACAAATCATACCCCAACACACAACCCTCGCCGCCCCACCCCATTATCGGGATTGCAAAGGGCCCTCGCCCTTTGCCCGCCGGAGGCACCTTAACTCCCTCCCTCAAATAACAAAAAACCCCGCCGGATCGCTCCAGCGGGGTTTCCTGTGTTTTCAGCCCGGCAAAGGCGAGAGGATTATTCCTCGCCCTTGTTCAGGTAATCACCGGCATCGGCGTCGAGGCCATGGGTTTCCCCTTCCATCGGCGCCAGCGGATCGACCAGACCAGCAGCCTCAGGCCCCTGAGCCAGTTCGGCCGCATGCTCTTCGGCCGCGGTTGCCGGAGCGATCAGGTGCTCCTGCAGCTTGCGATACGAAGCGCGCAGCGCAGCATCGCGGCTGGAGGCGGCCACGCGGATACGGTTCATGCCCGCGCCGGTACCGGCGGGGATGAGACGGCCCACGATGACGTTTTCCTTCAGACCGATCAGGCTGTCCTTCTTGCCTTCGACCGCCGCCTGCGTGAGCACGCGGGTGGTTTCCTGGAACGAAGCGGCCGAGATGAACGAACGCGTCTGGAGCGAAGCCTTGGTGATACCCAGCAGCACCGGCTTGCCTTCGGCGGGGCGCTGGCCTTCGGTCAGCTTGCCGTTGGTTTCCAGCATCTCTTCCAGATCGACCTGCTCGCCCGGCAGCAGCGTGGTGTCGCCACCAAACGTGATTTCAACCTTTTGCAGCATCTGGCGAACGATCACCTCGATGTGCTTGTCGTTGATCTTCACGCCCTGCAAGCGATAGACTTCCTGAATTTCCGCGACGAGATATTCGGCCAGAGCCTCCACGCCGAGAACTTCGAGGATGTCATGCGGGTTGGGCGAGCCCGAGATCAGGTTGTCGCCCTTCTTGACCCAGTCGCCTTCCTGAACGTCGATCACCTTGCTCTTGGGGATCAGGTATTCGACGGGTTCGCCTTCCTGCGGCACAATGGCGATCTTACGCTTCGCCTTGTAGTCGCGGACAAATTCAATACGGCCAGCGATCTTGGCGATCACCGCATTGTCCTTGGGAATGCGCGCTTCGAACAGTTCGGCCACACGCGGCAGACCGCCGGTGATGTCGCGGGTCTTGGCAGCTTCGCGCGAAGCACGCGCGATAACGTCGCCCGATTCCACGAACTGACCATCCTCGACCGAAAGCGTCGTGCCCGGCGCCAGCATATAGCGTGCCGCCTCGCCCGAACCTTCGTCCAGCAGGGTCAGACGAGGACGCAGATCCTCCTTCTTGCCGCGGCTGGTCGAGCGGTTTTCGGTGATGATGCGCTGGGTCATACCCGTTGCTTCGTCCACCTGCTCGGTCAGCGTGCGACCGTCGATCAGGTCCTGATACTTCACGCTGCCCGACTTTTCGGTGATGATCGGCGTGGTGAACGGGTCCCATTCGGCCAGGCGTTCGCCCTGCTTCACGGTCGCGCCGGTCTTGTGCAGCAGATGCGTACCGTAAGGCACACGGTGCATGGCGCGTTCGCGGCCATCGGTGTCGATCAGCGCGATTTCGCCATTACGGGCCAGCGAGAGCAGACGCCCGCGCTTGTCCACGATGGTCGGGATGTCGCGATATTCGACATGACCGTCGCACAGCGCTTCAAGGTTCGACTGTTCGTTCACCTGCGCCGCGCCACCGATGTGGAACGTACGCATGGTCAGCTGCGTGCCGGGTTCACCGATCGACTGGGCGGCGATAACACCGACCGCTTCACCGATGTTGACCGGCGTACCGCGCGCAAGGTCGCGGCCATAGCAGGTGCCGCAAACGCCCTGGGTCGCCTCGCAGACCAGCGGCGAGCGAATGCGCGCCGACTGGATGCCATGCGATTCGATCAGCGCCACCGCCGGTTCGTCCAGCAGCGTGCCCTTGGCCACGATCACCGAACCGTCCTTGGCAAGGATATCGTCGGCCAGAGTACGACCGAGGATACGCTCGCCCAGCGAGGCAATGGTGCTGCCGCCCTGAACGATCGCGCGCATTTCCAGCGCACGCTCGGTGCCGCAATCGTTGATGACCACGACGCAGTCCTGCGACACGTCCACCAGACGACGGGTCAGGTAACCCGAGTTCGCCGTCTTCAACGCGGTATCCGCCAGGCCCTTACGAGCGCCGTGGGTCGAGTTGAAGTATTCAAGAACGGTCAGACCTTCCTTGAAGTTCGAGATGATCGGCGTTTCGATGATTTCGCCCGAAGGCTTGGCCATCAGACCGCGCATACCGGCCAGCTGCTTCATCTGGGTTGGCGAACCACGCGCGCCCGAGTGGCTCATCATGTAGATCGCGTTGATCGGCTTTTGACGGCCGGTTTCCGGATCGATCGGGCTGGACTTCAGCTCTTCCATCATGGCCGCAGCCACCTGATCGCCGCAACGGCTCCAGGCGTCGATGACCTTGTTGTACTTTTCCTGCTGCGTGATCAGACCGTCCTGATACTGCTGCTCATAGTCAGCCACCAGTTCCTTGGTCTCGGCAACCAGCGCATCCTTGCTGTCGGGGATGATCATGTCATCCTTGCCGAAGGAGATGCCCGCCTTGAACGCGTGGCGGAAGCCAAGGCTCATGATGGCGTCGGCGAACAGGACGGTGTCCTTCTGGCCGGTGTGACGATAGACCTCGTCGATCACGTCGCCCACGTCCTTCTTGGTCAGAAGGCGGTTGACGACGTCGAAGGGCACCTTGTGGCTCTTGGGCAGGCATTCGCCGATCAGCATACGGCCCGGAGTCGTTTCGAAACGCTTCAGGTACGTTTTGCCGTCTTCGTCGGTCTGCGGAACGCGGGCGATGACCTTGGAGTGCAGCGTGACGGCCTTGGCCTCCAACGCCTGATGCACTTCGGCCATATCGGCCAGCAGCATGCCCTCGCCCGGCTCGCCTGCGCGGTCCATCGAGAGGTAATAGATGCCCAGCACCATGTCCTGCGAAGGCACGATGATCGGCTTGCCGTTCGCGGGCGAGAGGATGTTGTTGGTCGACATCATCAGCACGCGCGCTTCCAACTGGGCCTCAAGGCTCAGCGGAACGTGGACGGCCATCTGGTCACCGTCAAAGTCGGCGTTGAAGGCCGAGCAGACCAGCGGGTGAAGCTGGATCGCCTTGCCCTCGATCAGAACGGGTTCAAACGCCTGAATGCCCAGACGGTGCAGCGTGGGCGCACGGTTGAGCATGACGGGGTGTTCGCGGATCACCTCGTCCAGGATGTCCCAGACTTCCTTGCGCTCCTTTTCCACCCACTTCTTGGCCTGCTTCAGGGTCATCGACAGACCCTTGGCGTCCAGACGGGCGTAGATGAACGGCTTGAACAGTTCGAGCGCCATCTTCTTGGGCAGGCCGCACTGATGCAGCTTGAGTTCGGGACCGGTCACAATGACCGAACGGCCCGAATAGTCGACGCGCTTACCCAGCAGGTTCTGACGGAAGCGACCCTGCTTGCCCTTGAGCATGTCGGACAGCGACTTGAGAGGACGCTTGTTGGCACCCGTGATAACGCGGCCGCGGCGGCCGTTGTCAAACAGGGCGTCAACGGCTTCCTGCAACATGCGCTTTTCATTGCGCACGATGATGTCAGGCGCGCGCAGTTCGATCAGGCGCTTCAGACGGTTGTTACGGTTGATCACGCGGCGATACAGATCGTTGAGATCCGAGGTCGCGAAACGGCCACCGTCCAGCGGCACCAGCGGACGCAGATCTGGCGGAATGACCGGCACCACGTCGAGGATCATCCATTCGGGACGGTTGCCCGAATCGATGAACGATTCCACGACCTTGAGGCGCTTGATGATCTTCTTGGGCTTCAGCTCCGACTTCGTCTCGGCCAGTTCCTTGAGAAGGTCTTCCTTCTCCTGAACCATGTCGAGGCTCATCAGCATGTGCTTGACCGCCTCGGCGCCGATGCCGGCGCTGAACGCGTCTTCGCCATACTCGTCCTGATAGTCGAGCAGCTCGTCTTCGGTCAGCAACTGGTACTTTTCAAGCGGGGTCAGACCCGGCTCGATCACCACATAGGATTCAAAGTACAGGATGCGTTCCAGCTGCTTCAACTGCATGTCGAGCAGCAGGCCGATGCGCGAGGGCAGCGACTTGAGGAACCAGATATGCGCAACCGGAGCGGCCAGTTCGATATGGCCCATGCGCTCGCGGCGCACCTTGGTCACGGTCACTTCGACGCCGCACTTTTCGCAGACGACGCCCTTGTACTTCATGCGCTTATACTTACCGCAAAGGCACTCATAGTCCTTCACGGGGCCGAAGATACGCGCGCAGAACAGGCCGTCACGCTCGGGCTTGAACGTGCGATAGTTGATCGTTTCCGGCTTCTTGATCTCGCCGAAGGACCAGCTGCGGATGCGCTCGGGCGAGGCCAGACCGATCTGGATCTGGTCGAAGGTTTCCGGCTTCGCCATCTGATTGGTAAATTTGGTCAGGTCGTTCATATGTCGTCCCTCTAAGGGGTCAAATCTCTGGGGCGATGGGCGGGCGGCCCGTTAAGGCCGCCCGATCCCCTCACTCCGCCGCGTCGGCCAGATCGTCGCCATCCTCGTCAGTCAACGAAGACAGTTCCACGTTCAGGCCCAGCGAGCGCATTTCCTTGACGAGCACGTTGAAGCTTTCGGGGATACCGGCCTCGAACGTGTCGTCGCCCTTGACGATGGCTTCATACACCTTGGTGCGGCCCACCACGTCGTCCGACTTGACGGTGAGCATTTCCTGAAGCGTGTAAGCCGCGCCATAGGCCTGCAGCGCCCACACTTCCATTTCACCAAAGCGCTGACCACCGAACTGCGCCTTACCGCCCAGCGGCTGCTGGGTGACGAGGCTGTAAGGCCCGATCGAACGTGCGTGGATCTTGTCGTCAACAAGGTGGTGCAGCTTGAGCACATATTTCATGCCCACGGTCACCTTGCGGTCGAACGCCTCGCCGGTGCGGCCGTCGAACAGGGTCACCTGACCCGATTCATCCAGCCCGGCCTTGCGCAGCATCGCGGTCACGTCGGCTTCCACCGCGCCGTCGAACACCGGCGAACCCATCGGCACGCCGTTGCGCACGCTCTGGGCCAGCTCGACGATTTCCTGATCACTGCGCGAGCTCAGCTCGGCCGTGTAGTTGTCGCCATAGATGTCCTTGAGCAATTCGCGCACCGCTTCGGGGGCTTCGCCCGCCTGCGGGTTCGGATTGGCTTCGCGCCATGCGTCCAGAGCATCACCGATCTTGCGACCCAGACCGCGTGCGGCCCAGCCCAGATGGGTTTCGAAGATCTGACCCACGTTCATGCGCGAAGGCACGCCCAGCGGGTTGAGCACGAAGTCCACCGGAGTGCCGTCTTCCAGGAAGGGCATGTCTTCCTGCGGCAGGATGCGGCTGATGATACCCTTGTTGCCGTGACGGCCGGCCATCTTGTCGCCCGGCTGCAGCTTGCGCTTCACAGCCACGAAGACCTTGACCATCTTGAGGACGCCCGGAGCCAGCTCGTCGCCGCGTTCCAGCTTTTCCTTACGATCTTCGAACTTCTCGACGATCGCCTTGATGGCCGTGTCATACTGCGCCTTGGTCGCTTCCAGCTGCTGCTGGCGCGCATCGTCGGCCACGGCGAACTTCCACCATTCGTAGCGCTCGACCTCGGCCAGCACTTCCTCGGTGATGTCGATGCCCTTCTTCAGCCCCTTGGGAGCAGCCGCGGCCACCTGACCAATCAGCATGTCCTTGAGGCGGTTGAAGGTGGCGCGGTTCAGAATCGCGCGTTCGTCCTCACGGTCCTTGGCGAGGCGTTCGATTTCCTCGTTCTGGATCGCGCGGGTACGGTCGTCGATTTCGATACCGTGACGGTTGAAGACGCGAACGTCGACAATCGTACCGGCAACGCCCGGGGGCAGACGCAGCGAGGTGTCGCGCACGTCGCTGGCCTTTTCACCGAAGATCGCGCGCAGCAGCTTTTCTTCCGGCGTCATCGGCGATTCGCCCTTCGGCGTGATCTTGCCGACAAGGATGTCGCCCGGATGCACTTCGGCGCCGATGTACACGATGCCCGCTTCGTCGAGATTGCGAAGCGATTCCTCGCCCACATTCGGAATGTCGCGGGTGATGTCTTCAGGCCCAAGCTTGGTGTCGCGGGCCATGACTTCAAATTCCTCGATATGGATCGAGGTAAAGACGTCTTCCTTCACGATGCGTTCGCTGATCAGGATGGAGTCTTCGTAATTGTAGCCATTCCAGGGCATGAACGCGACCAGCACGTTGCGGCCCAGCGCCAGCTCGCCCAGTTCGGTCGAGGGGCCATCGGCAATGATGTCGCCCTTTTCGACGCTGTCGCCCACCTTCACCAGCGGACGCTGGTTGATGCAGGTCGACTGGTTCGAGCGCTCGAACTTCTGCAGCGTGTAGATGTCCACGCCCGACTTGCCGGGTTCAATATCGCCCGACACGCGGATCACGATACGGGTGGCGTCCACCTGATCGACGATGCCCGCGCGGGCGGCAGCGATCGCAGCGCCCGAATCGCGCGCCACGGTTTCTTCCATGCCCGTGCCGACGAAAGGCGCATCGGCCTTCACCAGCGGCACAGCCTGACGCTGCATGTTCGAGCCCATGAGTGCGCGGTTGGCGTCGTCATTTTCCAGGAACGGAATGAGCGAGGCCGCGACCGACACGAGCTGCTTGGGCGAAACGTCCATCAGCGTGATGGTTTCACGCGGAGCCATCACGAATTCGCCGTTCTGACGCGCGCTGACCAGTTCTTCGACGAACGAGCCATCATCGTTGGTCGCGGCCGAAGCCTGCGCCACCGTGTGCTTCTGCTCTTCCATCGCGGACAGGTAGACCACGTCCTTGGTCACATGACCGTCGATCACCTTACGATAAGGCGTTTCGATAAAGCCATACTTGTTGACGCGCGCAAAGGTCGAGAGCGAGTTGATCAGACCGATGTTCGGGCCTTCGGGCGTTTCAATCGGGCAGATACGACCATAGTGGGTCGGATGAACGTCGCGGACTTCAAAGCCTGCACGCTCACGCGTCAGACCGCCCGGCCCGAGCGCCGAAACACGACGCTTGTGCGTCACTTCGGACAGCGGGTTGGTCTGGTCCATGAACTGCGAGAGCTGCGAGGAACCGAAGAACTCACGCACGGCGGCCACGGCGGGCTTGGCGTTGATGAGGTCGTTCGGCATCACGGTCGAAACGTCAACCGAGCTCATGCGCTCCTTGACGGCGCGCTCCATGCGCAGCAGGCCGACGCGATACTGGTTTTCCAGCAATTCGCCCACCGAACGCACGCGGCGGTTGCCAAGGTTGTCGATGTCGTCGACTTCGCCCTTGCCATCCTTCAGGTTCACCAGTTCCTTCACCACCGCCATGATGTCGTTGGTTTCCAGCGTGGTGACCGTGTCCTCGACATTGAGGCCAAGACGCATGTTCAGCTTGACGCGGCCCACGGCCGAGAGGTCATAGCGGTCGGCGTCAAAGAACAGGCCCGCAAACAGCGCTTCGGCGGTTTCGCGCGTCGGCGGTTCGCCGGGGCGCATCACGCGATAGATGTCGGCCAGAGCGTGATCGCGGTCTTCGGCCTTATCGGCCTTCAGCGTGTTGCGGATCCAAGGACCGGTCGAAACATGGTCGATGTCGAGCAGTTCGAAAGCGTCGATCCCGGCAGCGTCGAGCGCCGCAACATTCTCCGCCGTCACTTCCTCGCCGGCCTCGATATAGATACGGCCGGTCGATTCGTTGATGACGTCATTGGCGCTGTAACGGCCAAAGATTTCCTCGGTCGGGATCAGCAGGGTCTTGAGACCATCCTTCTCGGCCTTGTTGGCGGCGCGAGGAGAGATCTTGGTTCCGGCGGCAAACACCACCTCGCCGCTGGTCGCATCGACAATGTCGAAGGTCGGCTTGGCGCCGCGCCATGCTTCGGCCACATACGGGATCTTCCAGCCGCCGCTCGCGCGGTTCCAGACGATCGTCTGATAGAAGTAATGCAGGATCTCTTCGTCGTTCAGGCCCAGCGCATGCAGCAGCGCCGTGACGGGCAGCTTGCGCTTGCGGTCGATACGGACGTTGACGATGTCCTTGGCGTCGAATTCAAAGTCCAGCCACGAACCGCGATACGGGATCACGCGTGCGGCGAACAGGAACTTGCCCGACGAATGCGTCTTGCCGCGGTCATGGTCGAACAGAACGCCCGGCGAACGGTGCATCTGCGACACGATCACGCGCTCGGTGCCGTTGATGACGAAAGTGCCGTTCTCGGTCATGAGCGGCATGTCGCCCATGTACACGTCCTGCTCCTTGATATCGAGCACCGACCGGGTTTCGGTCTCGGCGTCGACTTCAAACACGATCAGGCGCAGCGTCACCTTCATCGGAGCGGCATAGGTGATCCCGCGTTGGCGACATTCGGTGATGTCGTACTTGGGCTCTTCCAACTCGTAATGCACAAAGTCCAGCTCGCTGGTGCCAGCAAAGTCGCGGATCGGGAACACCGAACGCAGCGTCTTTTCCAGACCCGAGACGTAACCCACAGCGGGGTTCGAGCGCAGGAACTGCTCATAGGATTCGCGCTGGACCTGAATCAGGTTCGGCATCTGCGTCACTTCGTGAATATCACCGAAGATCTTGCGGATCCGGCGCTTGGCCGAAGCGCGGGAGATGGGCTGGGTTGCCATAGGGCTTGACTTTGCCTCTTTCGTTGGTGGCGCAGCGGATCTTTTTCGCGGAAAAAAGAGCCGTTAAGCCGGAAAATAATGCCATGCGCGGGGTAAATGGCGGCACCGACAAACGCACAAAAGGCCGCTGGCGAATCACCCCTGCACAGGGATGAAGGCCCGCAGCCTCTGGCGTCAGATGCAAACCACCGCCTCCTTTCGTGGATGACCCCCGCGCTGGGCCGCCCTTGCTCGAAGCGATGGAACCGGCGGGCATTAGGCGCGTGGCGGCGGTTTGTCAATTGTCGGAGGAATGAGGGTTGCCTCCGGCGGGCAAAGGGTCTCGACCCTTTGCAATCCCATGAATGGGGTGAGGCAGGTTGACAAGGTGGCGCCATGCCCGATGGGCATAAAGCCTGCGGCGCGGCAAACTCGCGCCAAAAGCGCCGCAGGCTTTAAATTCCCCGAAACCAAAGGCCGAACCCATAACGCAACGCCGACAGTATCGGGATTGCAAAGGGCCCCCGCCCTTTGCCCGCCGGAGGCAAAAGCCCCAAACCCCTACCCCCGCAGATCCTCAATCATCAACCCGGCGGTTGCCTTCGCGCTGCCCACAACGCCGGGAATCCCCGCCCCCGGATGAGTCCCCGCGCCCACCAAATAGAGATTCGGGATCACATCATCGCGATTATGCCCTCGGAACCACGCGCTCTGCGTCAGGATCGGTTCGAGGCTGAAGGCGCTGCCCATATATGCCGAGAGATCCACCTCGAAATCGGTGGGGGCATAGTGGAACTTGGTGGCCACCCGGTCATGGATATCGGGGATCAGGCGGCGGCCCACCTCGTCCAATATCCGCTTTTCCAGGATCGGCCCCACCTCGTCCCAATCCACCGCCAGCTTGCCGCGATGGGCCACCGGGACCAGCGCATAGAAGGTGCTGCGCCCCTCCGGCGCCATGGACGGATCGGAAGCGGTGGGATGGTGCAGATAGATCGAGAAATCGCGCGGCAGCACGCCATTGTCGAAAATATCCTCCAGCAGCCCTTTATAACGCGGTCCGAACAGGATCATGTGGTGGGGGATATGGGGGAATTGCCCCTCCAGCCCGAAATGGACGACGAACAGGCTGGGCGACCAGCGTTTGCGCGCCAGCGACCGGGCATATTCCACCCCGCGCGGCGTATCGCCCAGCAGGTCGCGATAGGTATGCATCAGATCGCCATTGCTGGCCACCGCGTCGAATCTTTCGCGCCACCCGCTCTTGGTTTCGACCTCATGCGCGCGATTGCCAATCGTATGGATCTTGACCGCACCATCGCCCAGCCGCACCGTCCCGCCCAGCCGTTCAAACAGCGCAACCATGCCCGCCACCAGCCGATTGGTGCCGCCCCGCGCCCACCACACGCCGCCGTCCTTCTCCAGCTTGTGGATCAGCGCATAGATGCTGCTGGTGGCCATCGGATTGCCGCCCACCAGCAGCGTGTGGAAGGACAGCGCCTCACGCAGCTTTTCCGATTGAACAAAACCGGCAACGCGCGAATAGACGCTGCGCCACGCCTGATGCTTCATCAGCGCCGGGGCCGCCTTGATCATGCTCTTGAAGTCAAGGAAGGGCACATGGCCCAGCTTGACATAGCCTTCGCGGTACACCTCGCCCGCGAAATCGAGGAATTGCTGATAGCCCGCCAGATCGCCCGGCGCCACGCGGTTGATCTCGCTGCGCAATTTGGCTTCGTCGTTGGAATAATCGAAATGGCTGCCATCGGTCCATTGCAGGCGATAAAAGGGCATCACCGGCATCAGATCAACATCGCCCGCCATGTCCTGACCCGTCAGCGCCCACAGTTCCGACAGGCAGGACGGATCGGTGATCACCGTGGGGCCGGCGTCGAACGTATGCCCGTCACGCTCCCACACATAAGCGCGCCCGCCCGGACGCTCGCGCGCCTCGACCAGCGTCGTGGCAATTCCGGAGGATTGCAATCGGATGGCCAGAGCCAGTCCGCCGAATCCGGCGCCAATCACACAGGCCTTTTTCATGTTTCCTCGGTTTCCCCGGCAAAGGCCGGTATCGTGGTATCGTGCAAAAGGCGCCTGGGCGCCCCCAGATCGGCCAGCACCCGCCCCCGCCCGGCCAGACAGGCCAGCGCCGCGATCAGCGGCACCGGCGGACGCCCGATCAGCAGGCGGAGCCGGTCCGCCCGGGTCGATTGCCCGGCATAGAAACGTTCAATCAACCTGTCATTGAGGCGATAGAAGCGGGCGAAGACCCGGTACCGCTTGTCCGGCCGCGCCGCGCCAAACAGCATCCGCGCCAGCAGACGATAAAACCGCCCCGAGCGCCAATGGGCCCGCGCATAATTCTCCACCGCCCCGGCAATCGCCTCGCCCGACATATCGGGCAGATCGGCAATCATCATCGCCACGCGCACCGCCGTCGGCAGCGAATAGCCCGTCAGCGGATGAAACAGCCCCGCCGCCACGCCAATCCGCGCCGCGCCATGCATGCCCTCGATCAGAGCATGGGGCTCACCATCGGCCACCACCGGCAACACGCCCTGCTCCTCGTCCAGCACCTCGGCAATGGTCCAGCTGCGGCTGCGGGCATAGGCCGCGATGCGTTCACGCAGGGCCGGAGCGTCAATGTCGGGCGTGTCGGAATAATAGGTGTCCTCGATGAACACCGTATCCTCCGAAAAGGGCAGGACATAGACAAAGCGGAACCCGTCAAATTGGGCGCGGTTGCCATCCATGATGATCGGCGAGGTGAGACCATGAGGCGCGCCGGTCCGCACCATCTGGCCCACGAATTTCTGCCATCCGCCGCGCAGCCCCGGAAAAGCCGCCGCGCCGCGCGCATCGATCACCGCCCCGGCGCGAAACTGCCGCCCATCGGCCAATGTAAAGCCGCGCCGGTCAAAAGCCGTCACCGTCGCCCCGGTCAGGATCGAGCCGGCAGGCAAAGCCTCACGCAGGGCTGCATCAAAGCGGGCGCTGGAAATCGTGCGATAGGGATTGCCCAGATGGCGGCGATTGCCGGAAAAGCGCACGCTGTGGCTGTTCCATTTGCCCACCACCAAAGGTTTGAGCAACCAACGCGAGGCCACCGGAATATCACTGAGGAAAAAGGACCAGAGGTGTTGCCCTCCCAGCTTCTCCTCACGCTCAACCAACAGGATGCGCAAATCGGGCCGCCGCGCCGCCAGAGCCAGCGCTACCAGCCCGCCTGCCAATCCCCCCCCGAGGATGGCAATATCCGTGTCATTTCCCGCCATGGGCCCAAGTCTATGTTAGCAACCGCTTTCCGGCAACCGACCATACGGGCATATCCGGGAGAAATTTCCCGATGGCCGGACCAGCGCCAAAACCGCGCCCAAAACCGGGAGCGGGCGCTTGCCAAGGCCTTCGCCTTCGCATAACCTGCCCTGCATATCCCCGGGGAGCCATGTGGCTGAGAGGTGGGCGTCACGCCCCACGACCCGCTGAACCTGAACCCGTTAATCCGGGCGTAGGGAGGGAAGCGTCTGTCGGCCCGGTATGGTGCCCCCCGCTCCTCCTCTCCTGACGCCGCAGAACATGAAGGCGAGATAAAACGATAAAAACAGGAGAAGGTATGCAAGAAGCTGGAGATCCGACTGCATGGAGCGCCCTCATTCTTGGTCTGGCCGCGCTGGCCGCGGGAGCAGGGGCACTTAGGCAACCGGGAGTTTGGCAGACCATGATCGGCGAGGTGGAAGGCTCGCCCGCCCTGCAATTCCTGTGCGGAATGCTCGAATTGCTGGTGGGCAGCGTGGTCTATCTGGCCAACCCATGGATACCGCATGACCTTCTCACCTGCATCATCAAGGCGCTGGGCGGATTGATGATGGCCGAAAGCCTGGCCATCCTGTTCGCTTGTGATCTTTACACCCAGATGTGGCTGAAAACCCTTGGCAATTTTCACAAGGGCTGGGCCGGCATCACCACTCTCATCGGGCTGGCTTTGACCGTGATCGGCATGGCCCGCTTCGGATAAACAGCAGAAAGCACCCCATGGCCGACATCAACTCCCCCCTTGAAATAGGCGTCACCACCGGCGCGATCCGTGGCTCGAAAAAGATCTACGTCCCCTCGCCCAGTCACCCGGAAATCAAGGTTGCCATGCGCGAAATCGCGCTGGAGTCGTCGGCCAATGAACCGGCCGTGCGCGTCTATGACACGTCCGGCCCCTATACCGATCCCAATGCCACCATCGACATTTCGGCGGGCCTTGCCCCGCTGCGCCGCGAATGGATCATCGCGCGCGGCGATGTCGAGGAATATGACGCCCGCGCGGTCAAGCCCGAGGACAATGGTCTGAAGGGGCCTGATCGCAGCGGCGGCGTCCCTGCCTTCCCGGCGGTCAACCCCCGCCCTCTGCGCGCCAAGGCGGGCGCCAATGTGTCGCAGATGCATTATGCCCGCCGCGGCATCGTCACACCCGAAATGGAATATGTGGCGCAGCGCGAAAACCTTGGCCGCGCGATCCTGAAGGAAAAGCTGGAGCGTGACGGGGAAAGCTGGGGCGCGGAAATCCCTGATTTCGTGACAGGCGAATTTGTCCGGCAGGAAGTGGCCCGCGGCCGCGCGATCATCCCCAACAACATCAACCATCCCGAATCCGAACCGATGGCGATCGGCCGCAATTTCCTGGTCAAGATCAACGCCAATATCGGCAATTCGGCCGTGGCCAGCGATGTGGCATCCGAAGTGGACAAGATGGTCTGGGCCATCCGCCACGGCGCCGACACGGTGATGGACCTGTCCACGGGCCGCAACATTCACGACACGCGCGAATGGATCATCCGCAATTCGCCCGTCCCCATCGGCACCGTGCCGATCTATCAGGCGCTGGAAAAGGTCGGCGGCATTGCCGAGGACCTGAACTGGGAAATCTTCCGCGACACGCTGATCGAACAGGCCGAACAGGGCGTCGACTATTTCACGATCCACGCGGGCGTGCGCCTGCCCTATATCCCGCTGACCGCCAAGCGCGTGACGGGCATCGTGTCGCGCGGCGGCTCGATCATGGCCAAGTGGTGTCTGGCGCATCACAAGGAATCGTTCCTTTACGAGCGTTTCGACGAAATCACCGAGATTATGAAGGCCTATGACGTGGCCTACTCGCTGGGCGACGGCCTGCGCCCCGGATCGATTGCCGACGCCAATGACGAGGCGCAGTTCGCCGAACTCTACACCCTTGGCGAGCTGACCAAGCGTGCGTGGGAGCAGGACGTTCAGGTGATGATCGAAGGCCCCGGCCATGTGCCGATGCACAAGATCAAGGAGAACATGGACAAGCAGCTCAAGGCTTGTGGTGAAGCTCCGTTCTATACGCTCGGGCCGCTCGTGACGGACATCGCGCCGGGCTATGACCACATCACCAGCGGCATTGGCGCGGCAATGATCGGCTGGTTCGGCACGGCGATGCTCTGCTATGTCACGCCCAAGGAGCACCTTGGCCTGCCCGACCGCGATGACGTCAAGGTGGGCGTGGTGACCTATAAGCTGGCGGCCCACGCTGCCGACCTTGCCAAGGGCCACCCGGCGGCGAAATTGCGCGACGACGCCCTGTCGCGCGCGCGCTTCGACTTCCGCTGGCGCGATCAGTTCAACCTGTCGCTCGACCCGGATACCGCTGAGCAGTATCACGACCAGACCCTGCCCGCAGAAGGCGCGAAAACCGCGCATTTCTGCTCGATGTGCGGGCCCAAATTCTGCTCGATGAAGATCACGCAGGAAGTGCGCGACTTTGCCGCCAAGCAGAACGCGCCGATTGAGACCTTCGCCGCCGCCGAGGATGCCGAAGCGGGCATGGCTCAGATGAGCGAGAAGTATAAGGAAGCGGGCGATCTCTACATTCCGGCTGCGGAATAAGGGGGCGTTTGGGATTAACGGAAGGGTCGGGGGCCGGGGTGGCTCTCGGTCCTTTTGTTTTGCGGTTTTTAACAGGTTAAAGGGTGCTTCCTTGTGCCAAACACCCCCTTCCCTAAACCCGAAAAATCGCGCAGCGATGAAACCCATGCATAACCCCACCGCCGATCTTGCCATCCGCCTTGCCCGCGCAGAATTTAACCGCGCGCTGGAACAGGGCGATCTCAATGCCATCACGCCTTTGCTGGCACCGAATGTGACGCTGATCACGGGGACGGACAGCGCGCTGCTGAACGGGCGCAAGGCGCAATTGCTGGCATGGAAGCGCGAGTTTTCCGCTCCGATTGCCCAGCGCACGACCTATCTGCGAACCACTGAGGCGATTACAATTAGCCAAATTGAACCAATCGCGATGGAGTATGGCGCATGGCAGGGCATGGGCGCGAATGGCAAAATTCAGGCTTCGGGGACTTATGCGGCGAAGTGGCGCAATCTGGCGGCCAATGCCCCGCAACCGCGATGGGTGCTTGAAGCCGAGATTTTCGTCACGCTGACGTGATCAACCGACCCGCAAGGGCTCTCAACCAACCCCGTCATAAAAATTCATAAAATTCGCCAATGTGGCCATTTCATTCATGGATTTGTCAGACGCGCCCTGCCATATCGACCTCGCGGCCTAGCCGGCTCTTTTAGAAGAGGCTACCAACCCGGCTGGGCCGCAACTCTCCCCACAGACGCATATGCAAAAAGAGCGGCCGGAATAATCCAGCCGCCCCTTTGTGCGTTTTCGGCACGTATCTCAGCATTCAGAACCGGCCCGATGACGGGCCCGGCCCTTACTGGCCTTCAACAACGTCCTTGTTGTCGAGGTGCTGAACTTCGTGCATGTCGAAGTTGACCGGAGCGCGGTTGAAAGTGCCCGACACGCCGTTCTTCGTCACCTTCAGTTCGAAAGGCACCTTGCCGTTATAGGCCGAGCCCTTGAGAACCTTGACGCCGTTCTGCACTTCCGAGGTGTAGGTGTAGGTCACGCCCTGGTAGGTGAAGCTCTGCTTGGGTGCTTCTTCAGCGAAAGCGACGGTGGGCAGAAGAGCGAAAGCGGCGGCAGCGATAACAGTCTTGATCATGGCAATATCCCCTATTTGGTTAGGAACAATTGCCTCGAAGCACCCTTTATGTTGTTGAATGCCGTTTAACGTGAATGGTGGGAATGTAGCAATTGCATTCACCAACGATATAATTGCATTTTTTGCAATTTAGCCAAAGCTTACCGATGGAAAATCTCCACCTATCCCGTTAGAATTCGGCATATTTTCGCCAAATACCCGAGATTGCGGGCCTGAAATGCCCTATCGCCCCGCATCGACCTTGAATAGGAATGCATACAAGTTCGTCCCGCCCTATCCGGCGAAAAGTGCCAAAATCGCCCCGACATTCCTACGGCGAATCACGTCACGTGCATCACCAAGAAACCATTATGGAATGATGCGTCGCAACATAGAACCATTACCCACCCGGATTCCACCCCGGCGGCGCCAATTCGAACCCGTCAAAGGTAAATCCCGGCGCCACCGCGCAACTGACCAACGCCCAGCCATCACCCGCGCGCGCCGATTGCCAATGCCCGGTCGGGATCACCCCCTGCGGCGCCTCGCCATTCAACACATCGCCGCCCAGACGGATCCAACGCACCGGCCCCGCATCCCCGGCCGCCACGCCCAGATCCAGCGCCGACCCGCTATGCCACAGCCACACCTCGGTCGCATCGATCCGATGCCAGTGCGAGGTCTGCCCGGCCTCCAGCAGGAAATAGATCGTACTGACGCGCCCGCGATCCTCGCCTTCGCGCCACAATTCGACATACCATCCGCCTTCGGGGTGCGGCTGCATCCCCAATCGCTCGATAATCGCCACGGCCTGCGGATCACGCCTTGCGCGTTCACTCATGGCCCAAAGCCTCCCACATCTGCCGCACCGCCTCCGGGTGGCACAGGTCCGTGCCCGGCGACATTACCGCCGCCGTCCCCGCCGCCATGCCCCAGCGGAACGCGCCCGCCGCATCCTCGCCGCGCAAAAAGCCATGGACCATCCCGCCAACGAAACTGTCGCCCGCCCCGGTCGCGCTTTTCACCGGCACGTCCAGCGCGGGCCGCACGATCACCCCGCCCGCATGGGCCAGCACCGCGCCCTCATGCCCCATGGACACGGCCACATGCGCCGCCTTGCCGCTGCGCACCATCTCCATCGCCGCCTCGCCCACGGCCTGCGCATCGGTCAATTTGCGCCCGATCAGCGTTTCAAACTCGCCCTGACTGGGCTTGACCAGATAGAGCCCGCCCTGTTCCAACGCAGCCGCCAGCGCCGGGCCAGACGTATCGACCACCACCCGCACATCGCGCCCGGCCAGAGCCGCCGCAACGCGCGCATAGAAATCCACCGGCACTCCGCGCGGCAAAGACCCGCTGGCCACCAGCCAGCCATGATCGAACCCCGCGACATGATCGAAGGCAGCCTGCCACTCGCCCTCGGCCACCAGCGGCCCATCGGGGACAAAGCGGAACTCCTTGCCGCTCGACCTTTCATAAACGGCCAGCGATTGCCGCGTATGGTCACGGATGGCGATGCGATGCCGGTCCAGCCCATGCTGATCCAGCAATTCGTCGAGCAGCGCGCCTGTCGCCCCGCCCGCCAGATAGATCACCTCGACCGCGCCAAGAGATGAAGCATGGCCCATCCGCGCCAGCACGCGCGCCACATTGATCCCGCCACCGCCCGGATCGTAACGCTCGTCATGCGTGCGGATCTTGTGGGTGGGAAACACCGCCTCGGCCTCGCAGGCGCCGTCGATGGCGGGGTTCATCGTCAATGTGGCGACGCGCATCCTTACCTCTTGCGGACAAATTCGGCGCGCAGCACCAGACCCTTGATCCCGTCATAGCGGCAGTCGATCTCCTGCGGATCGCCCGTCAGGCGGATCGACTTGATCAAGGTGCCGCGCTTCAACGTCTGGCCCGCGCCTTTCACTTCCAGATCCTTGATCAACGTCACCTGATCGCCATCGGCCAACAGATTACCCACCGCATCGCGCACCTCGACCGTATCGGCGGCGGCCTGTTTCGCGGCCAGTTCGGAAGCTGACATCCATTCGCCGCTTTCCTCGTCATACACATAATCTTCATCAGCGCTCATTGTCTGGCTCCTTTCATGCGGCCCTTGGCACGCCATCGCGGCCTTGGCCATCTTCGGCCTCTAGCGGGTAACAAATTGTCGCGCTTTGCGCTGTGTCAGCCTGTGTTCACGCGGATCATGGCAAATGTTACAACAGAATTTCAGACAGGCCATCAATGGCCGATCACCGAGGATAGGCACATGACCCATTCTTTGCAAAAAACCCTGATCGCGGCCAGCGCGATCGCAGTCGGCCTCTCTCCGGTCGCCGCCAGTTACGCCTCGGCCCAGATCGGCTCGCCCTATCCAACCGCATCGTCGGGCCAAACCTACTCCAATCAGGGGACCTATTCCAATCAGGGCAACTACCCCGCCCAGAGTGGCTATCCCAACCAGCCCGGCTACCCCAATCAGGCGCCCTACCCCAATCAGGGCGCCAATGCCCAACAGGGCGGCTATCCCCAGCAAGGCGGCTACGACTATCGCAATCCCCCGCCCGAGCCGACCGAGCCCCAAGGCTATGACGGCCGCACCCCGCCCCCGCCCCCGCAGGGCTATGTCTCGGGCGGCGAGGATTATGGCGCGGATGCCCGCTATGCCGCCGACGCGGAAAACTGGGCGCGCAACAATTGCGTGAAGTCGCGCGGCAACACCGGCGCGGGCGCCTTGGTGGGCGGCGTGCTAGGCGCGATCATCGGCGGCGGATTGGCCGGGCGGCATGACACGGGCGTGGGCATGGCGGCGGGCGCAGCCATCGGCGCCGTGGGCGGCGCGGCCGTGGCCAGCAGCAGCGGCGGCGAAACCAGCCCCGGCTGCCCTCCGGGCTATGTCACGCGCGGCGGCGCTCCGGCCTATGCCTATGTCCAGAGCGATTATGTCTATGCCGCCCCGGCATGGTATCGCCCGTGGGTCTATGTCGACAATGCGTGGATCTATCGCCCCTATCCCTATCACAGCTGGTATGCCCGCACCTATCGCCCGATGCCGCGCGCCTATTATGGCGGGCCGGGCCGGGGCTATTACGGCGGGCGCGGCGGATATGGCTGGCGCGGCGGATATGGTGGCCATCATCGCTGATCGTTGAAAGCCAGTTCATCAGAAGGGGGAGGGCCGGTCATCGCGCCCTCCCCCTTTTTGTATGATCGCTTGGTTGCTCCCCTGATTGCTATCGCGCAGGCCATGGTTTGGATTGGCCGCGCAATGCCTGCATCCCTAACGCTCCCCCCTCGCCCGATCCGTGATGAGGGGGCCATCATGGCCGGATCGGCACAGTTCCTCCTCGACGCGGCCTGCCCGCGCTGATAGCCGGACGACCATGACGCAAGCGCCAAAGCATCCGCTGCATTACCGCGATTTCCAATTCTACTGGCTGGCCCGGCTGACCGCCATGCTGGGTCATAATGCGATGGTGATGGCGCTGGGCTGGGCGGTCTATGACGTGGCGCGCAGCACGTATGGCGTGCGCGCCGCCGCGCTGCGGCTGGGGCTGGTGGGGCTGGCGCAGTTCCTGCCTTTTCTGATCTGCAACCCTTTGGCCGGGCTGGCGGCCGACCGGCATGACCGGCGCAAAGTGGTGCGCGGCGCGCTGATCGGGCAATTGTGCTTTTTGGTCCCGCTGTGCCTGCTGGCGGCGCGGGGCGGGCTGTCGTTGATGGTGCTCTATGTTGTCGCTGCGGGCTTTGCCGCCTCGCGCGCCTTTTACATGCCGGCGATGAATGCGCTGCTCTCGGCCACGGTGCCGCCCGAAACATTGCCGCGCGCGATTGCGCTGGGGGCGATTGCCGGGCGCGTGGGGGGCATTCTGGGGCCGGTGCTGGGCGGCTATGCCTATGCGGTGTCGCCGGGGGCGGCTTTTGGCTTTGCCGCCGCGCTGCTGGTGCTTTCGCTCTGCGCGCAAATGCTGATCAGCGCGGACGCCAGCCATTCGCGCGGTTCGCGGGGGCGCCCGCTCGACCTGATGCGTGAAGGGCTGGCCTATGTGCGCTCGAACCGGCTGCTGTTCGGCACGATCACGCTCGATATGTTCGCCACGCTGCTGGGCGGGGTGACGGCGCTGCTGCCGGTCTATGCGCGCGATATTCTCCATGTCGGGCCGGATGGGCTGGGGCTGCTGCGGGCGGCATCGTCGGTAGGGGCGCTGGGGACGGCATTGTTCGTTTCATGGCGGCCGGTTGGCAGCCATGTTGGGGCCAAGATGCTGGGCGCTGTGGGCATTTATGGGGTCTTTACCGTGGTGTTCGGCCTGTCCACCTCGTTCTGGCTGTCGGCGGGATGTCTGGCGGTGCTGGGGGCGGCCGATATGGTCTCGGTGCTGATCCGGCAGACCTTGATGCAGCTTTCCACCCCCGATGACATGCGCGGGCGGGTGGGGGCGATCTCGACGCTGTTCGTTTCGGCCTCGAATGAATTGGGCGAGATGGAATCGGGCCTTGCCGCCGCGCTGCTGGGACCGGTGGGGGCGGTGGTGTTTGGCGGAGTGGCCTCTATTGCGATTGCGGCGGGATGGGCCCGATTGTTCCCCTCGCTGCTCGACGCCCATGGGTTTGAAAACCGCCCGGTGGCCTAGGACCGGGCGGCTCTCCGCCTTATTTCAACACGCCGTCAAAAAACGGGATCAATGTCTGCCAATGGCGCTCGGCCTGCTCCGGATTATGCACGGGCATATCCTCGGGCACCCAGCCATGGCGCGCGGGATAGGTTTCCACCGTAAAATCCGCCCCGGCCTGATCCAGCGCAGCGATCAGGCGGGCCTTTTGCGCATCGTCGAAATTGGCATCCTCAATGGCGCCCGCGACATAGATCTTAGCCCTGATCCGCCCGGCCAGCAGATGCGGGCTGGTGGGCGTATCATTGGCCAATCCGCCGCCGTGAAACGAGGCCACCGCCGCGATCCGGTCGGGATAGGTCCCTGCCGCGATCAGCGCCAGACGCCCGCCCATGCAATAGCCGGTCACGCCATAGCCGCCCGGCGCCACATCCGCGCGCCCATCCAGAACCGCAAGGAAAGCGGGAAAATCGGCCATCACCGCCTTGGGCGTCGCGGGCGCCATGAAACGCTCGCGATGCGCCTCGCGCAGGGTCTTGTCGGTGAACACCACCTTGGGATCGACCGGATCATAGGCCCCCGAACGATAGAACAGATCGGGCAACAGCACGACATAGCCATGGCCCGACAGCCTTTGCGCCATATGATGCACCGCAGGACGCATGCCCGGCCCGTCCATCAACAGGATCACCCCCGGCCATGGACCTTTGCCCTCGGGCGTATAGACCCATGCCGGGGCGGTTCCCTCCGCCGCTGTCACCGCGATCTGTTCAACAGCCATGTCTTGCGCCTTTCTCGTGAAACCTTGCGGGCGGAATATCGATCAGCCCGCCCGCAGAAGCGATAAGGTTGCCAAAGCGCGCGCGCTCATAGACACCGCCCCACGAGCTATTGAATCTGCGAAGGAGCCATCATGTCGTCTGCCTATCTGATCGGGGCGCAGCGCCGCACCGGCGCCGCAAGCTTTACCGGAATCGAGGCCGCCACCGGCAAGGCGCTGGACGGCGATTTCGCCATCACCACCGCCGATGACATTGCCCAGGCCTGCGCTTTGGCCGGGGCGGCTTTCGACGCCTATCGCGAAACCACGCCCGAGGCGCGCGCGGCTTTCCTCGACGCCATCGCCGCCGCCTTGGAGGCCCGCGCCGAAGCCATCGTCGCCCGCGCGATGCTGGAAAGCGGGTTGCCGCAGGGCCGCCTGAATGGCGAGCTGGGCCGCACCACCGGCCAATTGCGCTTGTTTGCCAAAGTCTTGCGCGAAGGCGACTGGGCGGGCGCGATCATCGAGCCCGCGCTGCCGGAACGCCAGCCCCTGCCCCGCCCCGATCTGCGCGCGCGCCAGATTGCCGTCGGCCCGGTCGCGGTTTTCGGCGCCTCGAACTTCCCGCTGGCCTTTTCGGTGGCGGGCGGCGACACGGCTTCGGCGCTGGCCGCCGGTTGCCCGGTGGTGGTCAAAGCCCATCCGGCCCATCCCGGAACCTCGCTTCTGGCGGGCGAAGCGATTGCCGAAGCGGTGGCCGCCTGCGGCCTGCCCGAGGGCGTTTTCAGCCTGATCCAAGGGCCGGGCAATGACATCGGCACAGCCCTTGTCGCGAATCCCCATATCAAGGCGGTGGGCTTTACCGGCTCGCGCGGGGGCGGTCTGGCGCTGATAGCGGTGGCCGCGAGCCGCCTCGAACCCATTCCGGTCTATGCTGAAATGTCATCGATCAATCCGGTTTTGCTCTTCCCCGCCGCGCTGGCCGCCCGCGCCGAAGATCTGGGCCGCGCCTATGTCGGCTCGCTCAGCCTGTTTGCGGGTCAGTTCTGCACCAACCCCGGCGTGGTGGTGGCACTCGACAGCCCCGACCTCGACCGCTTCCTTGGCGCGGCCAGCGAAGCGCTCAAGGGCGTTGCCCCGCAGGTGATGCTAACGGGCGGGATCGCGGCTGCCTATGCGCGTGGGATCGAGACGCTGAGCGGCGCGGATGGTGTGGCCGTGCTGGCCGCCGGGCCGGATGGGGATGCGCAATGCGGCGCGGCGCGCCTGCTGGCGGTCGATGCCGACGATCTGTTGAGCAATCCGGCGCTCACGCATGAGGTCTTCGGCCCCTCCTCGCTGGTCATCCGCTGCAAGGATGCCGAACAGATCGTCGCGGTTCTCGAAGGTCTGGAAGGGCAATTGACCGCCACGCTGCATATTGACGAGGCCGACTATCCGCTGGCCGCCCCGCTGCTGCCCATTCTGGAGCGCAAGGTCGGACGCATCCTCGCCAATGGCTGGCCCACGGGCGTCGAGGTGTCGCGCAGCATGGTGCATGGCGGGCCGTTCCCGGCCACGTCCGATCCGCGCACGACATCGGTGGGGGCCATGGCGATCCACCGCTTCCTGCGCCCGGTCTGCTATCAGGCGCTGCCCGATGCGTTGTTGCCCGATGCGTTGAAGGCGGGCAATCCGCTGGGTCTGCCGCGCCGTCAGTTCGATTGATCGGAAAAGCCCCGCAGCCGCACACTGCGGGGCTTTTTTTTCAGATGCTCTCCATTTCCAGCGCGGCGGCGGCATTCAACCGCGCATTCACACTGGACACCGCCATCTGATCGCGGATGATCTGCATGAACATGGCATGGGCGCGCGTGGGCAACCAACCCGCGCGGGTGGTGATGCCAAAGGCGGGCACCGGCGCAATCGGCCCGAAAGGCAGCGCCACCAGGCCTTCGCCCTCATGCTGGATCTCGAAAGAGGTCATCAGTGTCAGGCGGTCGCTGCCCTTCAGCAGATGTTTGATGATCGAGAGCGCAGAGGTCGCCACCGGGGCGCGCGCCTCGGTGCGCCCCTCGAACAGATTGGCGAAACAGGTGCGGCGGCTCGACCCCGGCGCGCCGACCAGCCATTCATAACCGGCCAGATCATCGAGCGTCACCTTCTCACGCGCGGCCAGCGGGTGGTCCTTGCGCGCGACAATCGCATGGGGGGTCCGCGTCAGCGCCTCATGCGCCAGATCATCGGGCGTGTCGGCGGGTATCAGGCCCACCACCATATCGACATCGCCCGCGCGCAGGCTCTTGATCATTTCCACCGCGCTTTCATTGCGCACCAGCACCTGCGCGCGCGGTTCGCGGGCCAGATAGGCCTCCAGCACGCTGCCCAGCAGGACATTGCCGCCAAGAGGCATCGCGCCCACGGTGATCGGGGTGATCGCCTCACCCTGCGCGGCGTTGAGTTCGCGGATGCCCCATTCGATTTCCTGCAGCGCCAGTTTGAACCGGCGGCCCAGTTCGATCGCCTCGACCGTGGGCACGGTGCCCGCCGCCGTGCGATAGAACAGGGGCTTGCGCAGATTGCTTTCCAGATCGCGCGCGGCGCGTTGGAGCGTGGCGGGAGAAAGGCCCAACTGTTCGGCAGCGGGGCCGATATTGCCCGCCTCGACAATGGCGATCAGCACGCGCACCTGAGAGCGCAGCAGCCGCGCCGCCGCCGAGCGCGCGCCATTGCGCCCGCCCTCGACATTGAACACGCTGAGCGCTTCCTCGAACTGGGTCAGGAAGCGCGAGACGCGGGCGTAGAAGGCATCGCCCTCTTTGTTGAGATAGCTGCCGCTGGCCCGCCTTTCGACCAGCCGCGCGCCCACCAGCACCTCCAGCTTGGACAAGGATTGCGTGACCGCCGGTTGCGATAAGTTGCAGTCCTCCGAGGCCCGGCGAACACTCTGCAATCTGCCGATGCTTTCGAACAGACGCAACTGCCTGAAACTGATCGCATCAAGGGCCTCAAAATCATAATTTTTTGTGCTTTTCATGGCCTAAACAACCTGACTCCCCGCATCCTTTTTATACCTATTCAAAAGAATGCGCCAGCCCCGACGCGCAAACATCCCGACAGGCCGTTTAGGCAAGGGACGGGAATTGGCAACGAATTGAATTTGCGAAACATCTTTTCCCACCCCTTTGCGCCCCATGCGCAAGGCCCAACCCCAGCCCGGTCGATTCTCCCCATCCGCGATAAGGATCATTCCCCGAATCGCGACGCATCCCGCACGCCCGCGCATCACGCGCCTCTCAACGCATCAGAACGAAACCAGCGAAAATCAGCGCCTAAACACACAGGTCCTCGCGCCTACCTCGCGCATTAAGGGCCACAATGGGGTGATTGAAAATCCGCCGCCGGTCTTTGGTATCGAGGCACCCACGATTGCCTTTGACGCGGGCTGAGAGGAAGGCATTCTGCAAGTCAGATCAGGAGAGCCTCGTGTCTAAAGTCCACCTGAAAATCGCGGTTGCCGAACATCCGCATACCGCCGCGATCCGCAGCGGCGAAATCGCCATCGAAGGCGTCGATGCCGAAATCGTCACCGTCAAGCCGCAGATCGGCGCGTTCCGCCGCATGGTGCGCGATCTGGAATTCGACGTCTGCGAAATCGCGCCCACGACCTATATTATCGCGCGCGCCTATGGGAAGAAATTCAAGGCTCTGCCGATCTTTGTCGTGCGCCGTTTCCACCATTCGGGCCTGTTGGTGCGCCCCGATGCGGGCATCAAGACCCCCAAGGATCTGGAAGGCAAGAACGTTGGCGTGCGAGCCTATTCGGTGACCACGGGCGTATGGACGCGTCAGGTGCTGATCGACGAATTTGGTGTTGATAACAACAAGATCAACTGGTTCGTGGACGACGAGGAACACGTTCAGGAACTGCAGCTCCCCGCCAATGTCAGCCACGTTGCCGCAGGCGACAGCCTTGCCGACATGATGGCGCGCGGTGACATCATTGCCGGTTTCGATGCGGCGGCGGGCATCGGCCGCACCGGCGCCCCCACCGGCGGGTGGCAGGAAGTGGAAACCAACTATCCCGACCTGTTCCCCAATGCCGTCGAACTGGAAGCGGAATATTACGCCCGCACCAAGATCTATCCAATGCACGGCACGATCGTGGTCAAGGATTCGGTGCTGGAAGAACACCCCTGGGTCGCCCGCTCGATCTATGACGCCTTCACCAAGGCCAAGAACGCCTATCTGGAAAAGCTGAATTCGGGCGAAGCGACGGGCCCCACCGCCGACAAGCACCGCGCGATCCAGAGCATCGTCGGCCCCGATCCGCTGCCCTATGGCATCGAGGAAAACCGCGCGACCATCGAGGCGCTGGAAAAGACCGCCTTTGATCAGGGCCTGACCCCGCGCCGGATGAGCATGGACGAACTCTTCGTCGACCCCACCAAGATCGCCGCGCTCGCGTAATCCCGGAGAGCTTTGATGATTATCGATTGCCACGGCCATTTCACCACCGTGCCCAAATCCTTCCGCGATTTCCGGGCCGCGCAGGTGGCCAATGCCGAAACCCCGGCCAACGCCCCGCCGCTGTCCGCCGCCCATGTGTCCGACGATGAAATCCGCGAAGGCGTGGGCAATGGCCAGTTGAAGCTGCAACAGGAACGCGGGTCCGACATCACCCTGTTCTCGCCCATCGCGGGCCTGATGAGCCACCATCTGGGCAATGAACGCACCAGCCTTGAATGGGCCACGATCAGCAATGATCTGGTCCGCAGGGTGTGCGACATCTATCCCGACAATTTCGTGCCGGTGGGCATGTTGCCCCAGTCGCCCTATGCCCCGCCCAAGAATTCGGTGCCGGAATTGAAGCGCATCGTGAATGAGCTGGGCTTTGTCGGCGTCAATGTGAACCCCGATCCCACGGGCGGCTACTGGACCGGCAAGCCTTTCACGGACAAGGAATGGTATCCCCTGTTCGAGGCCCTGTGCGAGCTGGACGTGCCCGCGATGGTGCATGTGGCCGCTTCGTGCAACCCGAACTTCCACGGCACGGGCGCGCATTATCTGAATGCCGACACCAGCGTGTTCATGCAGATCCTGCAATCGAACCTGTTTCAGGATTTCCCCACGCTGCGTCTGGTGATCCCGCATGGCGGCGGCGCGGTGCCCTATCACTGGGGGCGCTATCGCGGCATGTCGCTGGAAATGATGGACCGTCCGCTCGAAGGGCTGCTCGACAACATCTTCTTCGACACCTGCGTCTATCACCACCCCGGCGTTGAATTGCTGACCAAGGTGGTGCCCACCAGCAACGTGATGTTCGGCAGCGAGATGATCGGCGCGGTGCGCGGCAAAGACCCCTGCACCGGCCATTATTTCGACGACACCAAGCGCTATGTGGACGCCTGCGAGGCGCTCTCCGAAGCCGACCGCCACGCGATCTATGAGGGCAATGCCCGCCGCGTCTATCCGCGCCTCGACGCGCATCTCAAGGCCAAGGGCCTGTGATGAACCGGGGCGGGGCGCGCGATGGCCGTCCCGCCCCGCACCATAATTTCCGGGAGGGAAATTTCATGTCCTCTATCTGCGATATTCACCCGCATATCATCTCGGATGACGAGACCCGCTATCCGCCCGCGCCCCTGTTCGGCAAGCGTTCGGATTGGTCGCAGGAACGGCCCAATACGGTGGAAGCCCTGATCGCGGCGATGGATGAGGCGGGCGTGCATAAGGCCGCCGTGGTCCATTCCTCAACCACCTATGGTTTTGACAATGCCTATGTCGTCGATGGCTGCAACGCCTATCCTGACCGCCTGATCGCGGTGGGCAGCGTGGATGTGGCCGCCCCCGATGCCGTGGCCACGATCAAGGATTGGGTGGGCAAGGGCCTGAAGGGCCTGCGCATCTTTACCGGCGGTTCGACCAAGGATTTCGACCCCACCGAGCTGGAAAACCCCGCCGCCTATCCGGCATGGGAATTGCTGGGCGAACTGGGCATTCCGATGTGCATCCAGACCGGCCCGATCGGCCTGCCTCAGGTGCGCGATCTGGCTACGCGGTTTGGCAACGTCAACATCATCCTCGACCATCTGGCTCGCCCCGATGTGCTCGACGGACCGCCCTATGCCAATGCGCAGAGCCTGTGGGATATGGGCGATCTGCCCAATCTCTACATGAAGCTGACCCCGCGCATCATGGGCGATGTGAAGAAGGGCGAGGCCAGCGCCGAGACTTTCTTCCCCAAGGTGGTGGAAACCTTTGGCGCGGATCGTCTGGCATGGGGCTCGAACTTCCCCACCTCGCCCGGCACTTTGGCCGAAATCCGCGCCACGGCGGAAAATCGCCTCGCCTGCCTGTCGGACGAGGATCGCGCATGGATCTTCGGCAAGACCGCGCAGAAGCTCTATCCCGATCTGGCCGACTGAACATAACACAAGAGAGGTCCTGCAATGGCTACGTCCCTTAATTCCCCGGCAACGGAAACGACAGAAACGGACGAAGCCGCAGGCATCTCCGCTCCCTCGTCGTCCAGCACGCGCTGGTTCATCCTGTTCCTGCTGGCGCTGGGGGTGCTGATCTCCTTCATCGACCGCACCAGCATCGGTTCGGCCATTGCCGACAAGGGGTTTGTCAAGGAATTCGGCCTGTCCAATGTCGGGCGCGGCTGGATCAACTCGGCCTTCTTCTGGTCCTATGGCATTGCCCAGGTGCCGATGGGCTGGCTGGTGGACCGCTATGGGGTGAAACGCCCCTATGCGATCTTCTTTGCCATGTGGTGCGTGATCTGCGCGGTCACCGGCACGATCACCCTGCTGCCCGTCCTGTTCGGCGCGCGCCTGCTGGTGGGCGTGGCCGAAGCCATCGTGATCCCGGCCTCCTATCGCTGGATCCGCAACAATTTCGATGAAAGCCGCAGCGGGCTGGCCGTGGGCATTTTCGCCATGGGCAACAAATTCGGCCCGGCCATCGGCGCCCCGGCGGCGGCATGGCTGATCTATAATTATTCGTGGCGCGCGGTGTTCTACGCCATGTGCGCGGTGGGCGTGCTGTGGCTGGCCTCATGGGTGTTTCTGGTGCGTGACGACACGCCCCGCCCCGAGGAACGCGCCGCCATCGCCAAGCGCGCTTCGGGCATCACGTTGGGCGGCGCATTGCGCAGTCCGGTGGTGTGGGGCGGCATGCTCACCAACTTCTGCTATGGCTATTTCACCTTCTACTGCATGACGTGGATGCCCGCCTATCTGGTGGAAAAGCGCGGACTCTCGCTGGCCAAATCAGGCGTGTTCACCTTCTTCAGCTTTGCCGGGATCGCCATCATGGCGGCCATCGCGGGCTGGGCGGCCGATATGCTGATCGCGCGCGGCAAGGACCCCGTGCTGGTGCGCAAGGGCTTTGTCATCGCCGGTTTCTTTGGCGGCTGCACGGTGCTGCTCGGCTCTACCGCCTCGGATCTCAACACCGCGCTGTTCTGGAATGTCACCTCGCTCACCCTGCTGGGTCTGGCCACGGCCAACAATCTTGCGCTGTGCCGCCTGACGCTGATTCCCAAGCAGGCGGTCGGTCTGGTGACGGGCGTGCAGCAGGTGGCCACCAGCCTTGCAGGCGGCGTTTCGGCCAGCCTGTCGGGTTGGCTGCTCGCGGTCAGCGGTTCCTATGATCTGCCGATGAAGGTGATCTTCGTCTTTCTGCTGATCGGGGCGGCGGGCACATGGATTTTGCTGCGCCCTGAATGGGCGCCCAAGATCAACGAAAACTGAACCTCTTTTCGAAAGCATAATCATGGCCAAGATCGTATTTGGTATGGCGGTGCCGCACAGCGGCATGCTGGGGCAAAAGCCCGAAGACTGGCTGACCAATGGCGACCGCGATCGCAAGAACCCGGCGCTGTGGTACAAGGGCAAGACCTATACCTATCCCGAGCTGGAAGCCTTGCGCGGGGCCGCCTTTGCCCCTTTCCTGACCCTTGAGGAACGCACGCAGCGCGCCGCCCGTTGCCGCGCGGCGCTGGATGAAATGGCCGAGGCCTATGCCCGCGCCAATTGCGATGTGGTGATCGTGCTGGGCAAGGATCAGAAGGAAATCTGGCCCGATCAGTCGCCTTCGATCACCATCTATACCGGCGATGAAGTGCATAACGGCCCGCCCCAGCGCCCGGTCTATGCGCCCGACCACCATGTCGTGCATCAGGCCTATCCCGAATTCGCCACCTATCTGATCAACCGGTTTCAGAGCGAAAGCTTCGACCTCAACGATCTGATGGCCTGGCCGCAGAACACATGGATGGAAGCGCGCCAGGGCTATGCGCCCAATTATCCGGTCGTGCCCCATGCCTACAGCTTCGTCTATCATCAGATCATGGGCGATGATGTGCCGCGCCATGTGCCGGTGCTGTTCAACCTGTTCTATCCGCCGACCCAGCCTTCGATGAAGCGCTGCATCGAATTTGGCCGCGTGCTGCGCGAAGCCATCGAGGCATGGCCCGAGGATGTGCGCGTGGGCGTGATTGCATCGGGCGGCCTGACCCACTTCGTCAATGACGAAGATTTCGACCGCGACGTGATGGGTAAGCTGGCCGCGTATGATTACGAAGGCCTGATGACCTATGACGACAGCTGGTATCAGTCCGGCACGTCGGAAGTGAAGATCTATTCCATCGTCATGATGGCCCTTCAGCAGACCGGCGCGCAGATGACGCTGGTCGATTACGTCCCCTGCTGGCGCACCGAGGCAGGCACCGGCGAGGGCATGGGCTTCATGTACTGGGCCGCGCCCGAAGCCTGATTTTCAAGACACAAGGAACACCCCCATGACCACCCGCCTCAACGGCATCATCCGCGCGTTTGAATCCGGCAAGCCCGCCTTCACCTGCTTTGCCAAATCGGACAAGCAAAGCGCCATCGACCTTCAGGACAGCCCCTATGACGGCCTCGTCGTCGAAATGGAGCATAATCCCTTCGACATGAACGCGCTGGGCGATTTCCTGCAATATCTGCTCAACCGCAAGCAGATCTTCAAGGCCGAGACGCTGGCCCCGGCGGTCACGCCCATCGTGCGCATCCCGGCCAATGGCGGCGAGATGGACCAGTGGCAGGCCAAGCAGGCCCTGGACCGCGGCGTCTATGGCATCATCACGCCCCACGTCAAAACCGTGGAGCAGGCCTATAATGCGGTCGCCGCCTGCCGCTATGCAAGGCCCAAGAACGCGCCTTTGTATGAACCCAAGGGTGTGCGCGGCGATGGTCCGGCAACGGCTGCGCGCTATTGGGGCCTGTCTCAGGCCGAATATTACGAACGCGCCGATGTCTGGCCGCTGGCGCCGCAGGGCGAATTGCTGGTCGGCCTGATGATCGAAAGCGAGGAGGCGATCGAGAACCTCGACGATATGCTGGCCAATGTGCCGGGCATCGGCTTCTGCCTGATCGGTGAAGGCGATCTGTCTCAGGAACTGGGCTATGCGCGCCAGTATGAACACCCCGAAGTGCTGGGCGCGATGGCCAAGATCGTCGAGACCTGCAAAAAGCACAATGTCGTCGTCGGCAATCCGCACACCAATGCCAAGAATGTCGAACGCCTGATTTCCGAAGGCTATGGCTTCCTGATGAGCGCCCCCCAGCGCTCCTATGGCGTCATCGGTCAGGCGCGCGAAATGGCGGGGTACTGAGCCGATGACCCAGCCCCAGAATGGCGCCACAACGCTGGTCAACACGCTGGTCGATCATGGCGTCGACATCTGCTTTGCCAATCCCGGCACGTCGGAAATGCATTTTCTGGCCGCCCTCGACAATCCCCGGATGCGCTCGGTGCTGTGCCTGTTCGAAGGCGTGGCGACCGGGGCCGCCGATGGCTGGTATCGCATGAAGGAAACGCCGGCCAGCACCCTGCTGCATCTGGGGCCGGGTCTGGCCAATGGCCTTGCCAATATCCACAATGCCAAACGCGCCAGCAGCGGCATGGTCAATATCGTGGGCGAGCATTCGATCTCGCACCTCAAATATAACCCGCCGCTGTCGTCCGACATCGAGGGGCTGGCGCGACCGCTCAGCCATTGGGTCCGCCGCGCCGACAGCGCCGACACGATTGCGTGGGACACCACGCAGGCCGTGCAGGTGGCCAGCGAACATCCCGGCAAGATCTCGACGCTGATCCTGCCCGGCGATGTGAGCTGGCGCGCGGTGGAAACGCCCATTGTGCCACCGGCGCGCGACGCCGCGCGCAAGGCCCCGCTTCAGGCCCGCATCGACCATATCGCCCGCGTGCTGAAATCGGGCGAACCGGCGATGATTATCCTTGCCAACCGCGCCACGCGGGGACGGGCTTTGGATCTGGCCGGGCGGGTGGCGCGGGCCACCGGTGCGCGTCTGGGTTCGCAATTCTTCACCGCACGCATCGAGCGGGGCGCGGGCCGCACGCCTATCGAACGCATCCCGTATGCCGTCGCGCAGGCCACCGCCTTCCTCGAAGGTTTCCAGCATCTGATCACCGTGGAAACGGTCGAGCCGGTCGCCTTCTTCTCCTATCCCGACAAGCCCAGTCTGATGAAAAAGGAAGGCACCAGCGTCCATGCGCTGGCCGAGGCGGATGAGGATAGCGAACTGGCGTTTGAAATGCTGCTCGACGCGCTGGGCGTGAGCGCTGATGCGCCGCAGATGATCCAGCCGGCGCTGGAAACCGTGCCACCCACCGGCCCGCTCAACCCGATCAGCATCGCTCATGCGCTGGCCGTGGCGATTCCCGAAAACGCCATCGTGGTGGATGAAAGCCTGACCACGGGCCGCGAGAGCATGGGCCTGACCATGGGCGCCGCGCCGCATGATCTGATCAACAACATGGGCGGCTCGATCGGCTATTCGACGCCGGTGGCAACAGGCGCGGCGCTGGCTTGTCCGGATCGTCCGGTCATCTGCATGGTGGGCGATGGCAGCGCGATGTACACGATCCAGTCGCTCTGGACGCAGGCCCGCGAGGGGCTGAACATCACCACGATCATCTTTGCCAACAACAGCTACGCCATCCTCAAGGCCGAATACGCCAATATGGGGGCCGGTACGCCGGGGCCGCAGGCGATGGCGATGATCGACATCGGCAATCCGCGCATCGACTGGCTGGCCATGGCCAAAAGCATGGGCGTGCCTTCGCAGCCGGTGGAAACCGCCGAGGATTTCACCCGCGCGCTGGCCGATGCGGTGCGGCAGCCGGGGCCGAAACTGATCGAAGTTCGACTGTAATTTCAGGGAGAGACAAACCATGGCAACCGTGGACAACGGCGTGCTGACCTTGCGCACCAATCTGGCGGAATCGCCCTATACCAAGGCGATCCATGACGGCCGCGTGACATCGGATATCGTGAAGCTGGACCTGTGCGGGCCGAACCCGGCGCAGGGCGGCTTCAAGGACATGCTGCGCCGCAATATGTACGATTGCGGCGAACTGGCCATCGTCACCTATCTTCAGGCCAAATGCTACAACAAGCCCTGGGTGCTGCTGCCCGCGCCCGTCTCGGGCCGGTTTCAGCACCATTGCGCAGGGTTCAACCGCGAACTGGGCCATCTGAACCCAAAGGATATCGAAGGCCGCAAGGTCGGCGTGCGCACCTATGCCCAGACCACCGGCCTGTGGGTGCGCGGCATCCTTCAGCATGAATATGGCGTCGACCTCAACAAGGTGGATTTCTACACCGTGGGCGAAGGCCACCTTGAGGAATATACCGACCCGGAAAACTGCACCCGCTTGCCCAAGGGTTCGGACATTGGCCAGATGATGCTGGATGGCGAACTGGCCGCGACCTTGCAGGGCGTCGATCTGCCCAAGGACCCGCGCGTCGAACGCCTCATTCCCGATCCCTTCAATGCCGCCAAGGAATGGTTCGCCCGCGAAGGCGTGGTGCCCATCAACCACATCTTCGTCGTGCATCAAGACCTGACCCGCAACAACCCCGAGGCCGTGCGCGAAATCTATCGCATGATTTGCGAAAGCCGCGACCTGACCGAGGGTGGCCTGCCCGATCCCTTCCCGCCGATGGGCGTGGAGGCCAATCGCAAGGGGCTGGAACTGGCCGTCGAATGGGCGTTTGAGCAGAAGATCATCCCGCACAAGTTGAGCGTCGATGAATTGTTTGATGATGTGACGGCGGCGTTGGGGTGATTTGTTTTGGGGGCTTTTTGATGCCTCCGGCGGGCAAAGGGACTCAGTCCCTTTGCAATCCCGTTACTGTCGGCGTGACGCTGTAAATTCGGCCAAGGCTGATCTACGCGGCGTTGCAATTTTAAAGCCTGCGGCGCCAAGCAGCGAAACATCCCCGCGCCGCAGGCTATCAACCCCTTGCCCTATACGCGACGAGGCTGATCCCGCGCCCACCCCATAAAGGGATGCCGGAGGCCCCCTTCCTCCCTTTTCCAAACCCTCACCCCATAAGACAGGTAATCAATCCGTCCCGCCGTCAAATTGATCGGCCCGCAACCGCGCGAGCGGATATGTAACGTTTCAAGGGCGGGTCGCCGCTCTGGAGGCAAACGGACCATGGAGGCGTCATCCAAAGCGATGGCGATGGCCCACAAGATATAAACACAGGTAGAGAGAGCAAAATGCCGAAAATTCTAGCCGCCCTGATGGCGGGCACCAGCTTTGTGACGCTTGTCGGCGCCGCGCAGGCGCAGGACGCCACCCCCGCACAGGACATCATCGTCACCGGTTCGCGCGTGGTCAAAAACGGCGACAACAGCCCGACCCCGGTAACCGTGGTCAGCACCGAGAGCCTGAGCAATCTGCGCCCGACCAGCCTGACGGAATCGATCAACACCCTGCCGGTCTTTTCCGGTTCGCGCGGTCAGTTCAGCAATCCGGGCGTTTCGGGCGGCGTTTCGGGCGGCAATGGCAGCGCGGCCCAGTTGAACCTGCGCAATCTGGGCGGGGTGCGCAATCTGGTGCTGCTTGATGGGCGCCGCGTGCCGCCCACGTCCTATACCAACATCGTTGACGCCGACGTGATCCCGCAATTGCTGGTCAAGCGCGTCGATACCGTCACGGGCGGCGTTTCGGCGGTTTACGGCTCGGACGCGGTTTCGGGCGTGGTCAATTTCGTCACCGATACCAAGTTTGAAGGGCTCAAGGTTCAGGCGCAATATGGTCTCTCGACCTATAGCGACGACCCTTCGATGAATGCGGCCATCGCATGGGGCAGCAAGTTTGCCGGCGGCCGCGGCCATTTCGAGATCAGCTATGAATATCGCAACGATGACGGCATCATGCGCCGCTCGCAGCGCAGCTGGTACAATCGCGCGGTCGTGGTGGGCAATGGCACGACCATCCCCTATTCGCTGATCACCAACGGCACGCTTTCGGCCCAGCCTTTTGGCGGCAAGATCATCTCCTGCGGTACGGGCTGCGCGCTGGCGGGGCAATATTTCGCCAGCAACGGCGTGCTCTCCAGCTTTACCAACGGCACGACCTACAGCGGCACGACCACGCAAAGCGGGGGCGCGGGCGGCTATCTCGACATGTCGCTCAAGGCTTCGCAGCGTTCGCATCAGGTCTATGCCCGCACCGATTACGATTTCAGCGACAATGTGCATGGCTTCCTGACGCTGAGCGGCAATTTCAAGAAGAACGTGTCCTATGGCAGCGACATCAGCCTGGCCAATTACACGCTCTCGACCGGCAATGCGTTCCTGCCCTCGGCCTATGCCGCGCAGATGACCGGATCGACCTTTGTGCTGAGCGAGATCAACACCCAGATCGAACGCGCCCGTTTCGAGCCGCAGACCCGCCAGTTGATGGCCATCGCGGGCCTCGAAGGCAAGCTGGGCGAGTATAACTGGAACGTCTCCTATGTGTATGGAGACTCGCGTCTTTCCACCACCAGCTATAACACAGTCAACAACCAGAAGCTCTCGGCCGCGCTTGACGCGGTCAGCACCGCCGGCGGCCCGGCCTGCTATGCCGCAACGCAGGCGGCCACCGCATCGGCCTATGCCAATTGCGTGCCGCTCAACCTGTTTGGCCCCAGCGCGTCCAGCCAGGCCGCGCTCAACTACATCATGGACACCACCCATTATGTAGCCACCACGCGCCAGCATGACATCAACGCCGCCATTTCGGGCAGCCCCTTCAGCACATGGGCGGGCGAAGTCACTGCCGCGCTCTCGGGCGAATGGCGCGCGCAGTCGTTTATCTCGCAGAGCGACGCCACGCCCTCGATGTATGCCGATTGCACAAATCTGCGCTACAATTGCGTGGCGACCGGCTCGCGCACCCTGCTCTATGCCGGGACGCTGGCGTCGAACCCGCATGTCTCGCAATCGGTGTGGGAGGTCGCGGGCGAAGTGAACGTGCCGCTGCTCAAGGATGTGGCGCTGGCCAAGTCCTTGGCGATCAACGCGGCGGCGCGCTACACCAAATATAACACGGTCGGCACTTACTGGACGTGGAAGCTGGGCGCTGACTGGCACATTATTGATGGCCTGCGTTTCCGCGGCACGATCTCGCGCGACATCCGCGCGCCCACTCTGAACGACCTGTTCTCCTCGACCGCGATCACCATGGTCAACAATCAGGACCTGAAGACCGGCGCGACCAATCTGCTGCCCTCGGTCAATGTGTCGAACCCGAACCTGACGGCCGAAATCGGCAATACCTGGACGGCGGGCCTTGTGGCCAAGCCCTCCTTCCTGCCCGGTTTCAGCCTTGCGGTCGATTATTACGACATCAAGGTCAGCAATGCGATCACCACGGTTCAGGGTTTCCAGCCCACGATCCAGCAGGGCTGCAACACCGGCGGCCTGTCGATCTATTGCAACCTGATCCAGCGCGACAGCAGCGGCAATGTGACCGCATGGTACGTCCAGCCGATCAACCTGTCGAAGATCACCACCTATGGTCTGGACGTGGAGGCCAATTATGTCGGCGCGATTGCCGGGCATAAGCTGGCCCTGCGCGCTCTGGCCGCCTATCAGCCCCATATCCGCTATATCCAGCCCGGCGTCGCCACGGTGGATCAGGGCGGCGTGGCCTTTGGCACCAATGGTCTGACGGCCAGCCCCTCGTGGCGCCTGACCGGCACGGCCAGCTTCAACATCACCGATACGCTGCGCGTCGATGCGATCTATCGCTGGCGCAATGCGATGAAGCTGTGGGGCGATCCCTCGGTGATCTGGGCCACGGGTCAGGGCACGGTGGCGCCCTTCGGGCAACTGGGCATGAACATTTCCAAGACCGTCACCCTGCCCCACAATGGCAAGGCGGATCTGTTCTTCAACGTCCAGAACCTGTTCAACGCCACCCCGCCTGCGGCCAATGCTCCGGGCACCTCGACGGCGCCGGGCGGCTTTGGCGGCTTCTCGGTCGTCGACGATGCAGTGGGCCGCTACTTCACCGCCGGTTTCCGCGCCAAGTTCTAAATAGCCCCTAGGCCCCCCGGTCCCATCGCGGATCGGGGGGCCCTTTTTGTCTTTTATTCTGATGCGGGGCCCTTGCGGCATTGCCCATGGCCCTTGCCGAAAGGGCCTTTTCCATGTCCGCCTTCCATCATCGCCTGCGCCGCGCCCTGCTGCCGCTCAGCCTCGCTCTGGCCGCCCCAGCCGCCGCGCAAACACCCGTCACAACGCAATTCCTGCGCATCGCGCCGGGCGTTCCGGGCGTGCTTTATGCGCCCGCGCAATCGGGGCCGAAATCCTCCACCGGCGTGCTCATCATGCATTCGGCGGCCGATTATCTGGGCTTTCCCGGCTGCACCGAACTGGCCCGACGCGGCTATCGCGCGCTTTGCGTCAATAACAGCACCAGCAAATCGGGCGCCTTCAACGATGGCGTGATCGATCAGGTGATGCTGGAGATCAAGGCGGCGATGCTGGCCCTGCGCGCCCAGCCGGGGATCACGCGCGTGGTTCTGCTGGGCCATAGCGGCGGCGGCACGGTGATGAGCGCCTATCAGATGATCGCCGAGGGCGGGGTCAAATCCTGTCAGGGCGCGGAGAAGATCTGGAAATGCCCGGATGCTCTGGCAGGCCTGCCCGCTGCCGATGGGCTGATGCTGGTCGATTCCAATTGGGGCCTTGGCGCGATGACGCTCTTCAGCCTCGACCCGGCGGTGCGCGATGAAAATGACGCCACCCATCTCGATCCCACGCTGGATATGTTCAACCCGGCCAATGGGTTCAAACCGGCCGGATCGACCTATTCCCCGGCCTTCGTCCAGAGCTTCCTGCGCGCCGAGGGCCAGCGCAGCCGCGCCATCACCGCCCGCGCGCAGGCCGCCTTGGCCAATATCGCGGCGGGCAAAGGCCCCTATCAGGATGATGCCCCCTTCACCGTGGCCGGGGCCAGCCTGCTGGGCGGCAATAACAAGCTGTTTTCGCAGGACATCACCCTGATGGCCCAGACCAAGGCGGCCCATCCCCTGATCCATCCCGATGGCTCGGTGACAACGCAGGTGGTCAAAACCGTGCGCGTGCCGGAAAACACCGAGAATCTCTCGCCCTTCTATCGGCGCGGGGCGCTGCGCACCTCGGTGCGCTCCTATCTCTCGACCTATGCGATCCGCGTGGGAGAGGATTTTTCCTATGACGCCACCGGGGTAAAGGGTGTGGACTGGTCCTCGACCTATGCCAGCCCTCCGGGCAATGTGCAGGGAATTTCCGCGCCGCTGCTGGTGATGGGCATGACCGCGCATTGGGAATTTCTGGCCGCCGAAACGATCTATGATCTGGCCCGCTCGCGCGACAAATCGCTGGCCTTCGTCGAAGGGGCCGATCACCTCTATGTCACCTGCCGCCCTTGCGAAAAGGTGCCGGGCCAATATGGCGACACGCAAAAGACGACCTATGATTACATCGACCGCTGGCTGAGCGCGCCTGGCCGGTTTTGAACAGGGCCGGTTTTAAAACGAAAGGGGCGCTGCCTTCCACAGGCAGCGCCCCTTTCCTCATGCCGCCCGGCGCCGCCAGACCGGATAGCCCAGCAGGCTGAGCACCCCGCCGATCAGGAAAAAGCCCAAAAGCCCGTTCAACCCCATGCCAAGGCTGGCAAAGGCGGCGGGCGGACCGAACAACACGCCCAGCAGCGTGATCTGCGTCACCATCCCGCTGGTCGCGCCCATCGAAGCGGGCGATGGCGCCACCAGCGGCAAAAGCGCCCACATACCCACCAGAATGCCCAGCCCGGCCATCATCCCGCAATCGAGCAGCACCGCGCCCATCAGCCCCATGCGCAGCAACACCAGCCCCGCCCCGCAGCCCAGCACCAGCCCCACCGCGCCAAAGCCCAGCGCACTGGCCCGCACGCCGCGTCCGTACAAAACGCCAAACAGCGCCGCACCGGCAATATTGGCCACCATCGCGGGCAGGGTGAAGGAATGCACCACCGCCTCGTCAACGCCGATGGTCATGCCCAGCACATGCGGCAGGACCGCCACCAGCCCGGTCTGAACAAAGGCCGCCGCCGCAAAGCACAGGCCCAGTTGATAGGTCCCCCCGCTGCGCAACACCGCGCCCAGCCCGTCGAGCCGCGAGGCCCGCGCCCCGCCCTCACGCGCGGGCAGCAGCAGCCGCGCCATCAGTCCCAGCATGGCCACCAGCCCGGCATGGACGCCAAAGCCCATCCGCCAGCCCACATGCGGCCCCACCAGCGCGCCATAAAGGCCCGAGACGATGAAACTGGCCGGGATGACCGTGGACCACAGCGTCAGCGCGGCGACCCGCTGGCGGCCCTGCGTCAGGCGCAGGATCATCGCCACCGCGCCCACCACCATGCAGACATAGCCCAGCCCGCCGACCACGCGCCACGCCAGCAACGTCGACAGCCCGCCCGCCATCATCACCCCCGCCCCGGCCAGCGCCACCAACGCCGCCCCCGCGATCATCACCGGACGGTCGCCGATCCGGTCCACCATCGCCCCGATCAGCAGCGAGGCCAGCGCCGCCGCCAGCGCCGGGATCGACATCACCCAGCCGATGATCGCCGGGGACCGGGGATGAAACTCCGCCGCGATGCCGTGCAACGCAGGCACGGCGATGCTGACCACCAGCATGCCGAAAACACCGATCAGATAGATCAGGATAATGCGCGGCCATGGCGCCGCCGTTGATGGCAGCGCCGCCGATTGCGGCGCCGTTATATATGCCTCTGTCACGGACAGAATTCTCCCAAGGATAATGTTCTTGGCGCGCAGCGTCGCCCGGCGCGGCGCACGTGGCAACCGGGCGCACCCTCACCGCAGTGTCGCGGAATCCGCAACAATCCACCGCTTGCGCGCGGCCCCCCGCTTTGTCACGCTTTGGGCGAAAAGGCGGGCGCGATGCCCCGCGCATGACCATCGCCACGGCGCGATGCGGGAGAAATAATGTGAGCGAGCGTTTGTCGGCCCTTGTCGGGGGGAAATCCATGCTGGTTTCCCTGATCGTGGCGATTGCCTTTTTCATGGAGACGCTGGACGCGACGATCATCGTCACCGCCCTGCCGCAAATGGCGCGCGATTTTGGCGTCGATCCGGCGCGGATGAGCATGGGGATAACCGCCTATCTGATGGCGGCGGCCTGTTTCGTCACGGCCTCGGGCTGGCTGGCGGATCGGGTGGGCACGCGGACCTTGTTTGCAGGCGCCATCGGCCTGTTTGCCATCGCCTCGCTGATCTGCGGCTTTGCGGGCGATTTCACGGTCTTTGTCGGCGGGCGGGCGTTGCAGGGCGCGGCGGCGGCCATGATGTCGCCGGTCGGGCGGCTGGTGGTGCTGAGAACCTCGGAAAAGAAGGATCTGATGCGCGCGCTCTCGGCGCTGATCTGGCCGGGGCTGGTGGCGCCGGTGCTGGGGCCGCCGCTGGGCGGGTGGATCACGGGGATGGCCTCGTGGCACTGGATCTTCTTCGTCAATGTGCCGGTGGCCTTGGTGGGCATCGCGCTGGTGCTGGCCTATGTGCCCAATGAGGTGCAGGCGCCCACGAAATTCGACTTCAAGGGCTTTGTCCTGACCGCGCTGGCGCTGGGGTGCCTGACCTATGGGTTCGATCTGCTGGGGCTGCGCGATATGCGGCATCTGGCGATCGGGCTGGGGCTGATGGCGCTGGCTTGCGGGATCGGCATTGGGGCGCTGCGGCATATGCGCGCGGCGCCGGCCCCGCTGGTGCGGCTCGATGCGTTGCGGGTGCGCTCCTTCTTCATCTCCAGCGTGACGGGCGGCGTCCTGTCGCGCGCGGCGATCAGCGCGACGCCTTTCCTCCTGCCGCTGATGTTCCAGCTCGCCTTTGGCCTGTCCCCGCTGGAGGCTGGGGGCATGTTGATGCTCTATATGCTGGCCAATCTGGCCATGAAGACGATCACCAATCCGATCATCGCGCGCTATGGCATCCGCACCGTGCTGGTGTGGAGCAGCCTGATCGCGGGGGTCACCATCGCGCTTTGCGCCTTTATCGTGCCGGGCAACCATTACGCCTTCAACGCGGCGGTGCTGGCGCTGGCGGGCGCGGGACGCTCGATGCAACTGACCGCGATCACCATGGTCAATTTCGCCGACATTCCGCCGCCCCAGCGCCAGCCTGCCTCGGTGCTGTCATCCCTGACCCAGCAGATCGGCATGGGCGGCGGGGTGGCCGTGGGGGCGCTGCTGCTCACCCTGTCTCAGGCCGCGCGGGGAGCCCCCGTGCTGGGCATCGAGGATTTCCGCATCGCTCTGGTGCTGGCGGGCGTGATGAGCGCGAGCGCGGCGATCTTCTACCTCTCGCTGGCCCATGATGTCGGCGATGAAATCAGCGGCCACGGGAAACGAAAGGGACATGGCGCCTGATCCGGGCTAATCCATCATCATAATAAAAACAGGAGAGAGAGATGGACCGGCTGACCACGATGACGACATTTCTCAAAGTGGTGAAATGCGCCAATTTCACCAGCGCGGCCGAGGAATTGTCGATCTCGCGCACGCTGGTCTCGCGCCATGTGGCCGATCTGGAGGCGCATCTGGGCATCAAGCTGCTCAACCGCACCACGCGGCAGGTGACGCCCACCGAAGCAGGCATCCGCTACAGCGAACTGTGCCAGCGGGTGCTGGGCGATATACGCATGGGCGAGGAGCAGATTTCGGCCATCAAAAACGAGGTCGAGGGCGAAATCTCGATCCTTTGCCCGATCTGGCTGGGCAGTTTCGGGATATCCTCGGCCACGGCGGAATTTTGCGCGGCCCATCCCAAGGTCTCGATCAAGCTGCATTTCGAGGAACCATCAGCCAATCCGCATGAATTCCTCACCCTTGGCCATGACCTGTGCATCCAACCCAACGCGCTGCGCGACAGCTCGATCATGGTCAAGAAGATCGGGCGGATCGAACACCTCCTCGTCGCCTCGCCCTCCTATCTGGCCGCGCGGGGCACGCCCGAAACCATTGCCGATCTGGAAAGCCACGAATGTCTCGGCAAGCTGGGCGATACGCAATGGGTGCTGGCCAATGGTGACAAGCTGCCCCTGCGCATCCCGCCCAAATTCGCCTCCAACAGCGTCTTTGCCCTGCGCGAGGCCGCCGAAGTGGGCCTTGGCATCGCCATGCTGCCGCGCGGGATCATGTGGGGCGCGCTCGAACAGGGCTTGTTGGTCGAGGTCATGGCGCATAATCCGCCCGAAGTGCGCCCGCTCTATGTCGCCTTTCCGCCGGGCGGGGATGCACCCCGGAAAACGCGGGCGTTGATCTCGTTTTTGGGCGAGAAGTTTAAGGGGCGGGGGTGAATTAAGGTAGTGTGCCTCCGGCGGGCAAAGGGCGGGGGCCCTTTGCAATCCCGTTAATGAGTAGGGTTGGGTAGGCAGGCCTTGCGTTTGCCTGATGGTAAAAAAGCCCGCGGCGCTAGTTAATGGCGCCGCGGGCTTTAAAATTTCAACGCTGCGCTCCTTGCGCCTTGGCCTAACCCGACACGCAACGCCGACAGTAACGGGATTGCAAAGGGACAAGTCCCTTTGCCCGCCGGAGGCATAAAAAGGGGAGACCGCAACCGATCCCCCCAAATACCTCAATCCCGCCGATAATCCCCCCGCGCATGATCGTTATAGGGCGAAGGCGCCACGGTGACTTTCAACCGCTGAAACCCGAAATCGCCACCTGCATCATGCCCCGGCCCCGGATGCTCGCCCCAGACGAATTCCAGTTGCGTACCGGGAGCGGCATATTCCTTGTCCACCAGCCCCAGCGAGAGGATGGTGTTCAAAGGCCCGATCAGGCCGGTCTGGAACGACATGCCGACCATCTTGCCATCCTTCTCGACGCGATAGCGGCCATAGGTGTTGAGATAGTCGGGTTGGCCAAAGACGCGGGCAAGGTCGGCCTCGTCGAAGACGAAGGTCACCTTGCGGCGGCGGTGCTCACCCTTGGCCTTTTCCAGCGCCTCGCGGCCGAGGTAGTCGTGGGTGAAGCTGATCGATTTACCATAGCCCAGTTCGAAGGGCGAGACGTAGTAATCCTCGATATTGTCGGAATAGAAGCTGCCGTGAAGCGGCTTTTGCCCTTCATACGAGAACACCGAGAGCCATTCGCGGTAATCGCGCAGTTCCGGGTCGGTGAACACGCCGGGCGTAGGCGTGGGGATCCAGCCGCTTTCGATGCCATTGGTGTAATAGGCCTTGCCGCCCACGTGGTGCAGGCCAAATTCCTCGCCCGCCTGCAGGATGGCTTCCTTGACAGCGGCGGCATCCTTCCAGTCGCCGATGAATTCATAGCCCGGCATCCCCGCCATGCCATGACGAAACGCGCGGAAATGCGCCCCGCCCAGCTCCACCGGGGTCGAATGGAAGAATTTGGTCGAAGGCAGCGGCCCGCCAAACAGCTTTTCCGACAGAGCCATGGCCAGCGGCCCCTGAATCTGGAACCGGAAGATCAGCGGGTCGCCTTCCTTGCGCAGGCCCGAATCCGGGTCCACCTTCATGGCCACATCATAGCCGCCCTTTTCGCCCTGATACCGGATCCAGCTTTGCGAGGCAGGCACGCCCGACAGATTGAAGCGTTCCTCGCCGTCGCGCATCAGGATGCCATCGGTGATCAGATTACCCCGCGCCGTCACCGGCACGAATTGCTTGGCCTGACCCACCACGAAATTCTCGTAATTGTTGGCGCTGTAATCTTTCAGCAGGCGCAGCGCGCCCGGCCCCTCGATCCACAGATCCCACATGTGATGCGACAGATCCGACAGCGCCACGCCATCGCGCCACGCGGCCTGTTCGGCCCGCCATCCGGCATATTCGGGCGCGATCACCGGCACGCTCCACGCCTTGGCGTCGGGTTTCCACACCACGCCCATCGGCGAACCGGCATCGTCAATGGCCTGTTGCAGGCTCTTGGGTTTCATCGGGCAATCCTCTTGTGTTCAAGGGGCCGCAAGAGCGCGGCGCGGGCCAAGGATTAGCAAGCCCCACGGGGGCCAAGGTATTGCCTAAATCGGGGCAACATTGTCGCGGGAACGGGCACAATCGCCCCCCGCCCGAAAGCGCGCAATTGCGCCATTTGCGGCCATGGCGGCACGGGATTGTTGCAGGTTCGGATGCTACCGCCCCGCCCGCAACAATGGCAGGCGAAAGGGATCAACCCAAGGAACCATCCCGCCATGAACGCCCTTTTCAACGCCTATAGTATCGAAGCCACGACAAAGGATGTCGCCACGCTGGGCGCGCTGGATGCCGATGGTCTGCGCCCGGCGCAGGTCTTTGTCCCATGGCTGCCCGAGGAAGGCGACGAGGCGCGCATTGCCGCCTGCGCCGCCGTGGCGAGGGCCGGGTTTGCGCCTGTGCCGCATCTCTCGGCCCGCCGCATCGCCAGTGTCGAGGCGCTCGATGCCCTGCTGGCGGCGCTGCGCCCGCATACCTCCTCGCTGTTCCTGATCGCGGGCGACCTTGCCGCCCCCATCGGCCCCTTTGCCGACAGTCTCTCGGTCATCCGTTCGGGCCTGATCGAGCGGCATGGTTTCGCGCATGTCGGCCTTGCGGGCCATCCCGACGGCCATCCCGATGTTGCGCCCGCCATCCTGTGGGCCGCGATGGAAGACAAGATCGAGGCCCTGCGCCAGCGCGGGATCGAGGCCCAGATCGTCACGCAATTCTCCTTTGACGCGGGCCAGGTCCTGCGCTGGCTCCACGAACTGCGCGCACGCGGGATCACCGCCCCGGTGCGCATCGGCATTCCCGGCCCCGCCAGCGTGCGCACCTTGCTGCGCTTTGCCGCGCGCTGCGGGGTGGCGGCTTCGGCCGGGGTGGTGGGCAAATATGGCCTCTCGCTCACCCGCCTGCTGGGCAATGCCGGGCCGGACCGGTTTCTGGCACAATTGCAGGACGGGCTGGCGGCGCAAGATCTCGGCCCGGTCCATCTGCATGTGTTTCCCTTTGGCGGCTTTGCCCAATTCGCAGGCTGGCTCGACGGCGCCCGCGCGCCGCTGGCCCGTTCGGCCTGATCCCCCATTCAGACATAACATTCAGGAGAGAGAAATGTCCCAGTCCTTCACCCTTACGCTGAGTTGTCCCGACCGGCCCGGCATCGTCCATGGCGTTTCGGGGGCGATCCTGAACCATGGCGGCAATATCCTCGATTCGCGCCAGTTCGATGATCGCGAAACGGGGCGGTTTTTCCTGCGCGTGGTGTTCGAGGCAGAGGGCGATGGCGCGGGGCTGGAGGCGGCGATGCGCGATCTGGCGGCGCAATTTGCGATGGACTGGCGCCTGACGCCCAGCGACCGCCCGGTGCGGACGCTGATTCTGGTGTCGAAATTCGACCATTGCCTTGGCTATCTGCTGTATAAACAGCGGATGGGCGAATTGCCGATGGAGATCGTCGCCATCGCGGGCAACCATCCCAAGGACTCGATGACCGTCAGCCAGATCGGTGACATCCCCTTCCACCACCTGCCCATCACCCGCGACACCAAGACCCAACAGGAGGCCCGGATCAAGGCGCTGGTCGAGGAGACGGGGGCCGAACTGGTCATCCTAGCGCGCTATATGCAGATCCTCTCGGACGATCTGGCCGCGTTTCTCTCGGGGCGCTGCATCAACATCCACCATTCCTTCCTGCCCAGTTTCAAGGGCGCCAAACCCTATCATCAGGCCCACGCACGCGGGGTCAAGATGATCGGCGCGACCGCCCATTACGTCACCGCCGACCTGGACGAAGGGCCGATCATCCATCAGGCCGTCGAAGCCGTATCGCATGAGGACACGCCCGAGGATCTGGTGCGCAAGGGCCGCGAGATCGAGAGCCGCGTGCTGGGCCGGGCGGTGGGCTGGCATCTGGCGCATCGGGTGTTCCTCAACGGCGCGCGCACCGTGGTTTTCGGAAACTGAATATGGCTCAGGTGCTCAGGGGCGACCTTCTGGCCCGCGAGATCGAGGAGGAATTGCGTGGGCGAGTGGCGGCGATGGAGGCCCCGCCCACATTGGCCGTCGTGCTGGTCGGCGATGATCCGGCCAGCCACATCTATGTGTCGCGCAAGCGCAAGGCGGCGGCGCGGGTGGGGATCACCTCGATCGAACACCGCCTGCCCGCCGCAACCGATGAGGCGCAATTGCTGGCGCTGATCGGCGCGCTCAATGATGATCCGGGGGTGCATGGCATTCTGGTGCAATTGCCGCTGCCGGCCGGAATGGCGGCGGACCGGGTGCTGGACGCCATCGCGCCGGGCAAGGATGTCGATGGGTTTCATCCGGTCAATGTCGGGCGCCTCTCAACGGGGGGACAGGGCGGATTGGTCCCTTGCACGCCTTTGGGCTGCATGCTGCTGCTGGATCAGGTGGTGGAGGATTTCCGGGGTTTGAAGGCCGTGGTGATCGGCAAATCGAACATCGTGGGCAAACCTGCCGCGCTCCTGCTGCTGGAGCGCGAATGCACGGTGACGGTGACGCATATTCACACGCGCGGATTGCCCGAGATCTGCCGGGGGGCCGATATCATCATCGCGGCGGCAGGCGTTGCGCATCTGGTGCGGGGGGATTGGGTGAAGCCCGGCGCGATCATCATCGACGTGGGCATCAACCGCATCCCTGCCCCGGATAGCCGCCCGATGATCGTGGGCGATGTGGCGGCGGAAGAATGCGATCACGCCGCCGTCATCACCCCGGTTCCGGGCGGTGTAGGGCCGATGACCATCGCCTGCCTGCTGCGCAACACGCTCGATGCTGCACAGCGGCGTTAGAGGGGAATTTCCAGCAGATCTCGGCCCAGAATGATCTCACCCTTGGGAAAGGCGCGGCGCAGCGGAGCCAGCAGGCTTTCCCCTTCGCCACCCTTGCCCATCACGAAATGGGTCAGCACCAACTTCTTCACCCCCGCCGCGCTGGCCATCGCGCCCAAGGCTTCGGGGGTCAGGTGTTGATACGCCATATGCTGCATCAAGATATCCAGCGCCGCGCCGCTGGTGCCATTGGCCACCAATCCGGCGCGGATCGATTCCAGATCGACGATTTCCGACACCAGCACATCGGCCCCTTTCGCCAGTTCCGCCAGAGCGGACGAAGGCCCAGTGTCACCGGTGAACACCACGCTGCCAGCCGGCGTGTCGAAACGATAGGCATAGGCCTTGTCCACGCCGTAATCATGAGGGGCGCTGCGGATCTCGGCAAAGTGGCTGTTGGCCACGGCGCTGATCTTTATCCCATCGGCATCGGAGAGGACCTGCGGCGCGGTCACATCCCATTCGCGCGGCGGATAGAGGCTGGCCAGAGGGGGCCGGGCGGCGGCCTGCGCGCGGAAAATATCCTCGCCCACGCCAATCGCCGATGCGGTGCGTTCGACCAGCTTGCGTGTGCCGGGCGGCCCCCAGATCGGCATGGGGGCGCTGCGCCCCAGCATCCAGCCCGTGGCCATCAGATAATCCAGACCCAGCGTGTGATCCCAATGCAGATGGGTCAGCAAGGTCAGATCCACCTTGGAAGGCTGTACGCCTGCACGCAGCAATTGCTGTCCCGCATTCTCGCCCGCATCGATCAGGTAGCGCTTGCCGCCCACCTCCAGCAGGGTGGCGGGCTGGCTGCGCGCCAGATGCGGCGGCGGGCCGCCCGCCGTGCCCAGCAGGACGATCCGGGCCTTTGCAGCGCCCTGCGCCCGTACTCCGCACGCCATCATGGCCAGGGCAACACCCCCGGCCTTCAACATCCCACGCCGCTGCATCATGCTCTCTCCAGATCTATGCTCTGATTGCGGCCCTCACTCAGGTAGGGGAAGCGCGCGATCCTTGCTCTTACCTCCTTGATAGGCCCGCCATGATCGCCCCACAGCACCATGACCTCGTTTCCGATCACGGCCTGCGCGATATCAATCGTAGCGTGGGAAATGACCTTGCGGAAATAATAGCTGTAGACCGTGCCGGACGAGACGCCGACCGCCTCGCCGCCCTGCATCACATGATCGGCATGGCCGCATAGGCCGCGATTGGCGGGGGAGACGGGGATCTCCAGATATTTATACTCCGCCCCCTGCCGAAAATGCGAGGCGTAGATGTCGATCACATCTTCCGCCTCCCATTCCAGCGTCACCACCGTCCGGCGTGGATCGGACAATTCCGCCTCGACTGCCGCGCGGCCGGTGAAATCATGGTCGAGACGGATGGACTTCTCCCAGCCGACCTCGACCGGTGTGCGGCATCGGGCGCGCGTGTCATCCCTCGCGATGCTGCCCGCCATGGTCGGATCGGGGAAACGGCCCCCCATAAACGCCCGCCAGCCCGCGTCCCAATGCATGGATGAGGAGAAGGTCCAGAACTGTTGCGGAAAGCCGCCCTCGACATGGTTGACCTGAAATGTCTGCCAGCCGAGCGGTTCGATGCCATGGGGAGTGCCTGCACGCAGGATCGCGTCATAGATGGCGGGCGCATGTTCCATGGGGCCATGCAGTTCAAACGCCAGCGTGCCCGCCATGCCCAGCCGCATGATCTGCACCCGATGCCCCGCCACCTGTGTCTGGCGATAGCGCAGAAAGGCGATGTCGCGCAGGGCTTCCCCCGTGGCCGCCTCCAAAGCCGCCAGCGCGGTCGGCCCGGCGATCTGGAACAGGAAATCATCGCTGACCACCTGCTCCACATCCCCCGAAAAGCGGCTGAAGGCATAGGGCGCCCAGCCCCCAGCGACATAGAGCTTGAACTCCTCCTCGCCCAATTTCTGCAGCACGCCATGGCCCGCGATCAGGCCATTCTCATCACAGGCGATCGCATGTTTGGCCGTGCCGGTGCGAAATTTGGCAAAGCCATTGACGAAGGTCTGCGCCAGAAACGCCCCGGCATCGCGCCCGCGATAGGTGATCTGACCCATGCCCGAGAGGCCTGCGTGGATGTAACAGGTCTTCTTCCACGACAGGCTCTCGGCCTTCCAGCCGTTATATTCCCATTGCCGCACCAATCCGCCCGAGACGCTGAACAGGCCAAATTGCGGATAGAAGGGGATCGCGGCGGGCAGGTTGAAAGGATTATGCACGAAAGCCCCCGATCAGTATTTGAAGCCCAGCGTCACCCCATAGGTGCGCGGCGGAGCAGCCACCCGGTTGTCGCCCACATCCAGCGCGTTCTGCTGCTGCGAGTAAAAAGCGTCGGCCAGATTCTTGCCCCATGCCTTGGCGTACCAGCGATCCCCCGGCGCGCTGTAGGTCAGCGAGGCGTCGAGCAGCGTGTAATGGCGCTGTTGCAGGCGGTTTTGCGGATCGTCGTAATAGCCGCCATTGTAATAGGCATTGCCCGCAAGGCTGATCGTGCCATTGCCCAGCGAGGTCGTATAATCGAACCCGGCGTTCAGGGTCACATCGGGCGTGTTCTGCACATGGCGCCCCGACGCATCGCAGGGGGCAAAGACCGTGCCCGCATAATTCGTCCCCGCCACGCATTGGATCACCGAATTGCCGCCCACCGCATGGAAGAACGGATTGGCGTTCGAGGCCGCATTGGGGATCGGCACCGACCAGAAAGCCGTGTTGAACCCGTTCTTATACCGCGCATGCAGCCAAGCCGCGCTGGCAGTCAGCGTCAATTCGGGGGTCACCTTGATCGCCAGATCCGCGTCCAGCCCATAGTTGATCGAGCCGGGGGCGTTATAGACGTAGAGCTGGCCCTGAATGATCTGGTTAGCCTGAATATTGGTATAGTCGTAATAGAAGGCCGAAAGGTTCAGCCGCACCCGGCGATCCATCAGATCGGTTTTCAACCCCACCTCAAAGGCATCGACCGTTTCGGGCTGCAACACCTGCGGCGGGAAACTGTCGGGCTGATAGGAGCCGCTCTTGAAGCCGCGATTATACGAGGCGTAAGCCATGGCCTGCGGCGAAAAGCGATGATCCAGCGCCACTCGCCACGTCAGCTTGGGGAAAGTCTTGCTGACCAAGGGGGCGTTTACATTGACCACACTGGTCGCGCCGAAGAAGGGGACGGTGGTGATGGTCTGGCTTTCCTCCATCTGGCGCCGGTCGCCGGTATAGCGCAGGCCCAGCGTCAGATTGGTCGCCGGATCAATCGCATAGGAGCCTTGCGCGAAGGCCGCATAGGAGTTGAGCGTCTGCTTCACATTCTGGTTGATGCTGAAATCGGCGCAGGCATAGCCGCAGGCCAGCACGCCGCGCGTGGTGATCGGGTCATATTTGCCCTGTGACCACATATAGAACCCGCCCAGCACCCATTTGAACGGCCCCTTGGCGGTGGAGAGCAATTGCACCTCCTGCGTGAACTGGCGGTCCTTCTGGATCTCGCTGAAGGTCAAGCTGTTGGCGGGCGTCTGATCGGCGTCGATGATGGTGAAGAGCTGCGCCTCGCGATAGGCGGTGATGCTGACCAGTTGTATGGCGGCGAAATCATGGCGGATGTTCAGCATCCCCCCGCCCTGCCGCGTGTTCACCCGCGGATCGACATTCAGGTTGATGTCACGCATCCCACCCGGCGTCGGCGTCCCGGCAATGGTCAGGCCCTGAAAGGTGCGGATCGCCGGATCGCTGCGATTGAGCTTGGCATAATCGCCCGCCAGCGTGATCGAGGTGGCGCCATCCTCCGATGCCCAATGCAGCTTGGCGCGCAGGCCGAAATCCCAGCCCTTCTGAACCTGATGGCCGGTGGCCAGGTTCATGCCATAGCCCTTGTCCTGCTGGTTGAACACGCCCGCAACGCTGGCCGTCAGCCCCTTTGCCAGCCCGCCCGACAGATAGGCCGACCCGCCCCACGTGTCGTAATTGCCATAACGGATTTGGCCCGCTGCGTGGAAATCCTGACTGGGCGCCTTGGTGGTCACCTGTATCACGCCGCCCGTGGCGTTGCGGCCGAACAAAGTGCCTTGCGGGCCTTTGAGAATATCGACCTGCTGCACATCGGCCAGTTGAAAGATCGCGCCGGTGGACGATCCGATATAAACCCCGTCGACATAGGTGGCGACCGGGTTTTCGATGCCCGGCCCGGTGGCCGTGGTGCCGATGCCGCGAATGCGCGGCTGGCCAAAGCCGCCAAGGTTGGTGTTGAAATTGAGCGCGGGGCTAAGCTGCTTCAGCTCGGTCGTATCGGTGATCGAGGCGCGCTCCAGCCGGATGGGGTCGAGCGAGGAAATGGCCACCGGCACATTCTGCGCGGTTTCGGACCGCTTTTGCGCGGTGACGATGATCTCGCCCAGTTGCCCGCTTTGCTGCGCATGAGCGGCGATAGGGGCGCACAGCATGGTGCAGGACAGCGCAAGGATGCGCATCTTTTGAGAACGCGCAAGGATGCGGATGCGCGAAAGGGCGCTCTGATGGCTCATAAACTCTCCCATTGTCGTCTCTTTGCCCTGCCTCATCCGGCGGGTTGGACGGTTCCGATCATGGGATAATGCTTAACCGAGCGCCCCGCCCGGTTCGATAGCCGCGCCTGCAATGCAGTGTCGCGGGTTTGGCGACAATCGCGCGCCTTTCGCGTGCGGAATGCGCAACATTGCGGTTCGGAACCGCGCCTTTTTCGCACGGAAACGCGCGCCTATCCTTGGCCCCATATCCGATAATGGGACGAGGGAATGCTATGTCGATCAAGGCCGATTTCACGCAGGGCTTTGTCCGCAACCACTGGTACGCCGCCGCATGGAGCGAGGAGATCACCGACAGACCGCTGGCCCGCCGCTTGCTGGGCGAAAGGATCGTGCTGTTTCGCGCGCCCGATAGCGCGGTGGGCGCGCTTGAGGATCGCTGTCCGCACCGGCTAGCCCCGCTGTCCATGGGCGAATGCGCCGATGGGGGGCTGCGCTGTGGCTATCACGGCATGGTGTTTGACACGCAGGGCGCCTGCATCGCCATTCCGGGCCAGGACATCATCCCCCCCACCGCGCGCACCCGTGCCTATCCGGCGGTCGAACGCTATGGTCTGGTCTGGGTCTGGACCGGGGTGGGCAAGGCCGATCCTGCGCGCCTGCCCCGGATCGCGGGATATGGCGAGCAAGGCTGGGCCGCGATCACCGGCGGCTATCAGCATCACCATGGCAATTACCGGATCGAGATCGAAAACCTGATGGACCCGGCCCACACCACTTTCCTGCACAAGGAAACCATCGGCAATCGCGCGGCCAAGGATGTGCCGGTACAGGTGGCGCAGGGCGAGCATGGGCTGAAGGCCTATCGCTGGATCGAGAATGTGCCGCCCACCCCGCTCGACCGCAAAAGCCGCGATTTCGGCGAGAGCCATGTCGACCGCCAGATCTCGTTCAACTTCGAACTGCCCGCCACCAGCTTTGTCGATATTGCCGTGATCCCGGCGGGGATGGAGCGATCCGAGCATAATCTGATGCATGGCGGATTGCGGACCTTCAGCTATAAATTCCTCACCCCCGAAACCGACAGTTCGACCCATTTCTTCTGGCTCCACCTGCGCAATTTCCGGCAGGATGACGTCGAATTCGAGGATGCCCTGCGCGCCAGTCTGGAAAAGACCTTTAACGAGGACAAGGACATGGTGACCGCCATCCAGCGCGAACAGGAGGAAACCGGATTGCGCCAGCGCACCGCCATCGCCATCGACCGCGCACCGATCATGGCGCTGCGCATGATCGACCGGATGATCGAGCGTGAGAAGAACCCGCAACTGGCGCATTAAAGCCGTGCTGGTCCTCTCATCCGGGCGATCCAAACATGGCGCGCTGGCATAAGTTCGCCGCCATGGGGGGTGCATTGCCCCCGCACTCTGCCCATAGATCACCCATGGCCTGGATAACGGGCGCCGGATGCGGCATAATTTCGGAGACAGGTCTGATGGATCGACGTAAATTTCTGGGCGTCTCGCTGGCGTCTCTGGCGGGCAGCGCGGCGCATGCGGCGGCGGTCGGCAAAAAGGGCGTGATGTTCATGAACCGCATCGCCCCCTCGATCTCACAGCTTTTCATCGCCAATCTGGACGGCACGGGCGAGCGTAAGCTGCTCTCCGACAGCCAGTATGATTACAATGGCGCGCCCAGCATCAAGGGCGATGCCGTGATCTTCACCTCCGAACGCCGGGGCGATGGGCAGAGCGATATCTATCGCGCCAAAATCGGCGGCAGCGGGATCGAGCCGCTGGTGGTCTCGGACAATGTCGACGATGCGGGCGTGCTTTCGCCCGATGGGACGAAGCTGGCCTTTGTGTCCACCCGCAATGGCTATCGCGCCAATATCTGGGTGCTCGATATTACCAGCGGCGCGCTGAAGCAATTGACCGGCATCAGCGATATCCATGGCGAAGTCGGGATGCCCGATGGCTATTTCCGCCCCGCTTGGTCGCCCGACGGGCAATGGCTGGTGTTTTCGTCCGACCGCAACACGCGCTGGTATGGCCATGATGGCGGCGCGGGCTGGGAGCATACGCAGGAACTGGCAATCTATCGCATCCGCGGCGACGGCACCGGCTTTGAAAAACTGGCCCAGCGCCCCGAATATTGCCTCGGCTCGCCCAAATTTTCGCCCGATGGTACGCGGATTGTGTTTCACGAACTCAGCCGCGAGGCGACATGGGGCGCCCGCCGCCCGAATTATGTCGGCAAAACGCCCTCGCAGATCGTCTCGATGGATCTGGCCAGCCGCGAATGGACCTATCACACCAGCGGCAATGACCTGAAGCTGCAACCGCAATTCATCAATGACACCGAGATCGGCTATCTGGTCAAATACGGCCCGAACGAAGGGCTGCATTACACGTCCGACCGCGCGCCGGTGCTGGGCAAATTCCGTTCGCCCCATTGGACCGCCGACGGCAAGAGCGTGATCTATGAAAAGACCTCTTTCCAGCCGATCCGCCCGCTGGGCAAGGAACTGTTTAGCTGGGACAAGGATTGGGATTACCGCCACATGGACGTGTTCCCGATTATCGGGCGCGATGGCTGGCTGGTCTATACCGAAAAGCAGTTGGGCAATTCCTCGATCTTCATCATGCGCCCCGATGGCAGCGGCAAGTTGAAGGTGTTTGAATCATCCGGCCACGGCCTCGACATTGCGCGGGTCAAAATGGGCCTTGCCGGGGCGTTTCAGCCCAGTTGGTCGGGCGACGGCAAATGGATCGTCTTCGGCCTCGGCTATTGGTTTGCCGAGCGCGGCCATGAAACCGCCGCGATCTGGCGCGTGCGGCGCGACGGCACGGGCGCTGAACAACTGACCGACGGCACGATCCATTCGGGCTTCCCCAGCGTTGACCCCACCAACCCCAACCGCATCGTGTTCCGCGTGTGGAGCGAGAAGGAGAAGGGCCTGCGCCTGATGGACCTGACCACCAAGAAGATCACCGTGCTGACGCAGGAAGCCGACAACCTTCCCGGCTGGTCGCCCAACGGCAAAGCCATCGTCTTTACCCGCAAGCGCGCCGACAGCAATTTCGACGTGTACACGATCGAGCCGGACACCGGCAAATTGCGCCGCATCACCACCCACGAAGGTTCGGACGGCCATGCGGTGTGGTCCTATGACAATCGCATCCTGTGGTCGGGTTCGGAACAGGGCTTCCGCGACGAGGCCGCGCTGTATGAAATGACGTTCCAGCAATATGGCCAGATCTGGGTGTGCGATGCGGATGGCGGCAACAAGCGCATCATCACCGACAGCAAATGGGAGGATTCGATGCCCATTTACGTGCCGAACAACTACTTCCCCCGGAAATGATGATCGGGGCGGCCTGCGATCATCGGCAGGCCGCCCGAACGGGATTGCTCCATGGTTCGTTCTTTCGTCCCGATGCGCCGGGCGGCCCTTGCCCCGGCGTTGCTGCTGGCCCTTACCTGCCCCGCCCATGCGCAGGAGACCAGTCCGGCCCCGCGCGACCTGTTGGCGCGCGAATTTGGCACATCGGGCCTGACGGCGGATATGAACAGCGACGAATTGTTCGGCGCGGTGCAGGCGCGGCTGGGGGCCTATGGCGCGGCCTCGGCCAGCCCTGCGCTCTCGCTCGCCAATCTGGTGCTGCCCAGCCATGTCACGGTGCCGATAAGCGAGGATGGCCGCTGGGTCGTCAAACTGGGCGCGGCGGAAATTTTGGGGACGGCGGCGGACCATGGCGCGCGCCTCAGCGACAGTGCCAGCACCACCAGCCTGGCCCAGATCCAGTATCGCCCATGGGCCGGAACGCTGATCGGCGTGGGCGCGACCTATGAGAGCAATGTGGTCCACGCCGGCGGCGGCGCGCGGATTACGATGACGGGCGCGGGGGTGCGCTTCGATCTGCTGCAAAGGCTGGGCGATCATGCGGGGCTGGCGCTAAAGGCCTCGTGGCTGGATGGCACGACCGGGTTCAACCTGCCCGCCATCGGCCTGTCCTATCGCGCGTCCGACCCGCGCCTCTATGCGCAGGCCGGACTGATCGGCAATTTTTCCGCGCGCGATATGGGCTGGATCCCGCAAGGCTGGAGCCTGCGCCCCGCCGCCCATCTGGTGATCCAGCATTCGACGCAGGCCCAGACCATCAACAGCTATCACCAGAGCGTCCCGCGCGAAGTCAGTGATTATGCGATGGCCATGCTGACCGCCCGTTTGCAGCGCGAGGTGCGCGCCTCCTATCACCTTGCCCCCTTCATCGAGGCCGGGGGCGAGTTTCGCTTGCGTGACCGGCTGGGCGGGGCGGCGAGCGATCCGGCGCTGGCCTATCTGCGCGCGGGGGCGACGATGCGCGCGGGGCGCTGGGGCTTTTTCGACGCCTATCTGGCCCATCACGATTCGCTCGATGGGCGGATGCGGGCCAATGTCGTCGAAATGCTGGCCAGCTTCACCTTTTAATCGCCCACGCCCCGCGCCATATGGGGGGCATGACAAGCGAGATCGTTATCTGTCCGCATTGCGGGAGCGCCAACCGTGTGGCGCGCGAAAGACTGGGCGATGGGCCGCAATGCGGCAAATGCCACAAGGGCCTGTTCACCGGCCATCCTTTGGCGGTGAACGCCGCCGCGTTTGCCGCCCATGTCCATCGCGGCACGCTGCCGGTGCTGGTCGATTTCTGGGCGCCGTGGTGCGGGCCATGCCGGTCGATGGCGCCCGCCTATGAACAGGCCGCCGCCGCGCTCGAACCCTTTATCCGCGTGGTCAAGGTGGATACCGAGGCCGAGCAGGGACTGGGCTCCACCTATGGCATCCGCTCGATCCCCACGCTGATGCTGATCCAAGGCGGGCGTGAGATCAAACGGCAGGCGGGCGCGATGGACGCGCGCCGGATCATCGAATGGGCGCACGCATGAGCCAGACACCCTATGACGCCTTTGGCGGCGAAGCGACCGTTCGGGCGCTGGTGGCGCGTTTCTATGCGCTGATGGACAGCCTGCCCGAGGCCAAGGCCTGCCGCGATGTGCATCCGCCTTCGCTGGCGCGGGCGGAGGAGAAATTGTTCGAATATCTGACCGGATGGCTGGGCGGGCCACCGCTCTATACCGACAAATATGGCCATCCGCGCCTGCGTATGCGCCATTTCGTCGCCCCCATCGGCGCGGCGGAGATCGAGGGCTGGCTTCTTTGCTTTAACCGGGCTTGGGCCGAGATCATCCCGCCTTCGCCTCTGGCCGACACGATCCTTGAAAAGATCGAGGCGCTGGGCTGGCATATGGCCAATCAGCCGCAGCAGGCCAGCTGAGCTAATTTACGCCTATCTCCCTGCGCGATACCGGATTATCACTCTTGGCCTGCCCATTGCCGGGTGCTGAGAGCTGACCGATGACCGATCTTGCCGGGCTGATCGCCCCTCTGGTGACGCTGCGCCGCGATATTCATGCCCATCCCGAACTGGGCTTTGCCGAGCATCGCACGGCGGGGGTGCTGGCGGAGCAATTGCGTGCCATCGGGCTGGAGGTGCATGAGGGCATCGGCGGGACCGGTGTGGTGGCAACGTTGCGGGCGGGCAATGGGGCGCGTTCGATAGGCCTGCGCGCCGATATGGACGCGCTGCCCATCGATGAGAAAACCGGCCTGCCCTATGCCAGCACGATTCCGGGCTGTTTCCACGGCTGCGGCCATGATGGGCATATGGCGATGCTGCTGGGCGCGGCGCAGGCTCTGGCGGCCGATCATGGCGGTCTGGATGGCACCGTCCATTTCATTTTTCAGCCGGCCGAGGAAGGGCAAGGCGGCGCCAAGGCGATGATCGAGGACGGACTGTTCGAACGCTTCCCGTGTGACCGGGTCTATGCGCTGCACAATTGGCCCAGCCTGCCCGCAGGCACAATCGCCACGCGCGCCGGGCCGATCATGGGCGCGGCGGACCGGTTTACCATCCTGCTCAAGGGCAAGGGCGGCCATGCCGCGATCCCGCATGACGCCAATGACGTGGTGCTGGCCTCGGCCAGCATGGTGCAGCAATTGCACTCCATCATCGCGCGCAACATTCCGGCCAGCGCCAATGCGGTGCTGTCGATCACCCAGATCCATGGCGGGCAGGCCTTTAACGTCATCCCGCATGAAGTCAGCATCGGCGGCACGGTGCGCAGCTTTGACCCGGCGGTTCAGGACCGGATCGAACAGCGCCTGCGCCAGATCGCTGCGGGCGTGGCGGCCAGTTTCGAGGTGGAGGCCAGCGTCGAATATACCCGCTATTACCCCGCCACGATCAATGATCCGCAGGCGGCGCAGGACGCGCTGGATGTGGCCGCCACTGTAGGCCATGCTCTGCGCGCGCCTGAACCGGCGGCGACATCGGAGGATTTCTCCTTCATGCTGCAAGTCCGCCCCGGCGCCTATATCTGGCTGGGGCAAGGGGTGGGCGACAATCCGCCGCCGCTGCACAATCCGCATTATGATTTCAACGATGGGGTGATGGAAACGGGCATCCGGCTGCATCTTGAGCTGGTCCGGCATTGGCTGGGCGCTGCCGCATGAGCCGGAAGCAAGGCAGCATCGGCGCGATTGTCGCGGCCTCCAGCGGCAATCTGGTCGAATGGTTCGATTTCTACATCTACGCCTTCTGCTCGATCTATTTCGCCGGAGCCTTTTTTCCCAAGGCCGACCCAACCGGGCAATTGCTCAATACGGCGGGGGTCTTTGCCGCCGGGTTTCTGATGCGGCCCATCGGGGGGTGGTGGTTTGGCCGCTTTGCCGACCGGCATGGGCGCAGGTTGGCGCTGGTGATCTCGGTGGTGACAATGGCGGCGGGGTCTTTGGCCATCGCCTGCCTGCCCACTTATGCCAGCATCGGCACGCTGGCACCTGCCTTGCTGGTGGCGGCGCGGCTGGTGCAGGGTTTCGCGCTGGGCGGGGAATATGGCACGGCGGCCACCTATATGAGCGAGATCGCCACCGAAGGGCGGCGCGGGTTCCTCTCGTCGTTTCAATATGTCACGCTGGTGGGCGGGCAATTGCTGGCGGCGCTGCTGGTGGTAATTCTGCAAGGGTTGATGCCCGAAAGCGAACTCAAGGCTTGGGGCTGGCGCATTCCCTTTGTCATCGGGGCGCTGGCGGCTTTGGTGGCCTTGGCGGCGCGGTCGCGGCTGGAGGAAAGCGGCAGCGCCGATGCGCGCCAAGCGGAGGAGGCGGGCAGCCTGATCGCCCTGCTGCGCCAATATCCGCGCGCGTTCCTCAGCGTGCTTGGCTTTACCGCGGGCGGGTCTTTGGCCTTTTACACCTTCACCACCTATATGCAGAAATATCTGGTCAATTCGGCGGGCCTGCCGATCACCACGGCCAGTCGGGTGATGACGGTCAGCCTGTTTCTGTTCATGATTATCCAGCCCGTCATGGGCGCGCTTTCGGACCGGATCGGGCGGCGGACCAATATGCTGATCTTCAGCGGGGGGCTGGCGGTCTTGACGGTTCCGCTGATCGCGCTGCTCGAAAAGGCCGGGTCGCCGGTGATGGCGGGGGCGTTGATCTGCGTGGCCATGCTGCTGATGAGTTTCTACACCTCGATTTCGGGCATCATCAAGGCCGAGCTGTTTCCCACACAGGTGCGCGCGCTGGGGGTGGGCTTTTCCTATGCGCTGGCCAATGCGATCTTTGGCGGGACGGCCGAATATGCCGCGCTCTGGGCCAAGCAGGCGGGCCATGAGGGCGCGTTCTACTGGTATGTCAGCGCGATGATGGTGATGGTTTTCCTCGTCAGCCTGAGCCTGCCGCGCCGCGCGCCCTATCTGGGCGATTGAGCGCTGCTCATAAGCGTAACCAAAACGCAAAAGATAGCTTTGGGCCGCGCATAGAAAAGCCATGGGGCCAATTGCGCCTTGCCGCGTGTAGTAGGCTGCCCAAGCCGTTTGGCGCCTTATTGCAATTCCCGGAGTGAACCCATGTCGCAAGGTTTGGCCCGATCCACGCTCACGCATTTGGAGCGCTTGGAGGCCGAGAGCATTCACATCATCCGCGAGGTGGTGGCCGAGGCGGAGAACCCGGTGATGCTTTATTCGGTGGGCAAGGACAGCGCGGTGATGCTGCATCTGGCGCGCAAGGCGTTTTATCCCGCGCCGCCGCCCTTCCCGCTGCTGCATGTCGACACGACGTGGAAATTCCGCGCCATGTACGAATTGCGCGACAAGATGGCGGAGCTGTCGGGCATGGACCTCTTGGTCTATCACAACCCCGAGGCGCAGGAGCGCGGGATCAACCCGTTCGACCATGGCGCTCTCCACACCGACATGTGGAAGACCGAAGGGCTGAAGCAGGCGCTGGACAAATATGGTTTCGACGCGGCCTTTGGCGGCGCACGCCGTGACGAGGAAAAGAGCCGCGCCAAGGAGCGCATCTTCTCCTTCCGCACCGCGTCACACGGCTGGGACCCGAAGAACCAGCGCCCGGAATTGTGGAACCTCTACAACGCCAAGAAGGCTAAGGGCGAATCGATCCGCGTCTTCCCGATCAGCAACTGGACCGAGCTGGACGTGTGGCAGTACATCCACCTCAACGACATTCCCATCGTGCCGCTCTACTTTGCCGAGGAACGCCCGACGGTGGAGCGTGATGGCATGCTGTTGATGGTCGATGATGACCGCTTCCCCCTGCGCGAAGGCGAGACGCCGGTGATGCGTTCGATCCGGTTCCGCACTTTGGGTTGCTATCCGCTGACGGGCGCTGTCGAGAGCAGCGCCAAGACCCTGCCCGAGGTCATTCAGGAAACCTTGCTGACCACCACCAGCGAGCGGCAGGGGCGCGCCATCGACAAGGATGCGGGCGGCGCAGGCATGGAAGTCAAAAAGCAGCAGGGGTATTTCTGATGACCGATCCCGTTTACGTCGTCGACTCGCTGATTGCCGAAGACATCGACGCCTATCTCGACACGCATCAGCACAAGACGATGCTGCGCTTCATCACCTGCGGGTCGGTGGACGATGGCAAATCGACGCTGATCGGGCGGTTGCTGTATGATTCGAAGATGATCTTTGAAGATCAGCTGGCAGCCCTTGAGGCCGACAGCAAGAAGGTCGGCACGCAGGGGCAAGGGATCGATTTCGCCCTGCTGGTCGATGGTCTGGCCGCAGAGCGCGAACAGGGCATCACGATCGACGTCGCCTATCGCTTCTTCAACACCGAAAAGCGCAAGTTCATCGTCGCGGACACGCCCGGCCATGAACAATATACGCGCAACATGGTGACGGGCGCCTCGACGGCTGACCTCGCCGTGATCCTGATCGACGCGCGCAAGGGTGTGCTCACGCAAACCCGCCGCCACTCGTTCCTTGCGCATCTGATCGGCATCCGCAACATCGTGCTGGCGGTCAACAAGATGGATCTGGTGGATTATTCCCAGACCCGCTTTGACGAGATCGTCGCCGATTACCGCGCCTTTGCGTCCAGCATCGGCATCGAGGATTTTGTCGCGCTGCCGATTTCCGGCTATATGGGCGACAATATCACCACCCTGTCGGACAACACGCCCTGGTATGCCGCCCCGGCCTATTTCGGGCGCAGCCTTGTCGATCATCTCGAAACGGTCGAGGTGGACACCACGCGCGATCTGGCCAAGCCTTTCCGCATGGCGGTGCAGTGGGTCAATCGCCCCAACCTCGACTTCCGCGGCTTTGCCGGCCTGATCGCCAGTGGCAGCGTGAAGCCGGGCGATGCCATCCGCGTGTTGCCCAGCGGCAAGACCAGCACGGTGGAGCGCATCGTGACGCTGGACGGCGATCTGGACCAAGCCGTTGCGGGCCAATCGGTCACGCTGACCTTTGCTGACGAAATCGACTGCTCGCGCGGCGATGTCATCGCGCTGGCCGATAATCCCCCGCAGGTGGCCGATCAGTTCGAGGCCAGCGTGGTGTGGATGGCCGATCATGCGCTGATCCCGGGCCGCGCCTATTGGCTCAAGATCGGCACGCAGATGGTTTCGGCCACGGTGCAGGCGCCCAAATATACGATCAATGTCAATACGATGGAGCATTGCGCCGCCAAGACGCTGGAGCTCAACGCCATCGGCGTGGCCGAGATCACCACCGACCGCCCGATCACGTTTGAACCCTATGCGGAAAACCGCGCCTTGGGCGGCTTCATCCTGATCGACAAGATCGGCAATGGCACCGTGGCCGCAGGCATGCTGCATTTCAGCCTGCGCCGCGCGCAGAACGTGCATTGGCAGGCGCTGGACGTGACGCGCGAGGCCCGCGCCGAAATCAAGAACCAGCGCCCCGGCGTGCTGTGGTTCACCGGCCTGTCGGGTTCGGGCAAATCGACCATCGCCAATCTGGTCGAGAAAAAACTGCACGCGCTGGGCAAGCACACGTTCCTGCTCGATGGCGACAATGTGCGCCATGGGCTGAACAAGGATCTGGGCTTTACCGAGGCCGACCGCATCGAAAACATCCGCCGGGTGGGCGAGGTGTCGCGTCTGATGACGGATGCGGGCCTGATCGTGCTGACCGCCTTTATCAGCCCGTTCCGCGCCGAACGCGATCTGGCGCGCAGCCTGACGCCCGAGGGTGAATTCTTCGAGGTCTTCATCGACACGCCGCTCGACGTGGCCGAAGGGCGCGATGTGAAGGGCCTGTATAAAAAGGCCCGGTCGGGGGCGCTCAAAAACTTCACCGGGATCGACAGCCCCTATGAAGCGCCGGAAAACCCCGAAATCCGCATCGACACGACCAAGATCAGCCCGCAAGATGCCGCCGAAATGATCGTGGCAAAATTGCTCGGCGACTACTGGATGCCGGAAATCTGAGCCGCTATGGGTTCGGGCATAATAACGCTGGGAGTGAAGTAGAAGATGTTGCTCTTCAATGGCCATGAAACCCATAGCCGCTCGCTGATCAAGGGCATCAGCTGGCGCGTGCTGGGCAGCATCGATACCTTCATTCTCAGCTGGCTGTTTTCGGGCAATGCCAAAACGGCAGGCGCCATCGCCAGCACCGAGATCATCACCAAGGTGGCGCTCTACTATTTCCACGAGCGCGTGTGGAGCTCGATCAACTGGGGCGCGGAACGCGCCGCGCCCAACGATCCGGCAGCGGAAATCTGATGATGAGTGATGCCGATCTGGCCGCCAAACTGGCCCATGTTGCCGGACAATTGCTGATCACCGTGCGTGAAAGCGGGATGGTGACGGGCAAGGATCTGGGCAAGGCGGGCGATGCCACGGCCAACCAGTTCCTCGTCCACGCCCTGCGCCAGCAGCGCGCGGAGGATGGCTTGCTGTCCGAGGAAGAGAAAGACAATTTCGAGCGGCTGACCCAATCGCGCGTGTGGATCGTCGATCCGGTCGACGGCACGCGCGAATATGGCGAGGCGCGGGCCGACTGGGCCGTGCATGTGGGTCTGGCGGTCGATGGCGTGCCGGTGCTGGGCGCGGTGGCGCTGCCGGGCGCGGATGCGGTCTATCGCAGCGATGCGCCCGTGGCCGTCCCCCCCGCCCCAGAGGTCTTGCGCATGGTGGTCAGCCGCACCCGACCTGCCGCAGAAGCCGTGTTCGTGGCCAAGGAGCTGGGCGCAGAACTGGTCCCCATGGGCAGCGCGGGCGCCAAGGCCATGGCCGTGATTCGCGGCGAGGCCGACATCTACCTCCATTCAGGCGGACAATTCGAATGGGACAGCTGCGCGCCGGTCGCGGTCGCTCTGGCCCATGGCCTGCATTGCAGCCGGATCGACGGGTCGCCGCTGGTCTATAATCAGCGCGACACCTATGTGCCCGACCTGCTGATCTGCCGCCCCGAACATGCGCCGCGCGTTCTGGCCGAAGTGGCGCGCTTTCAGGGCGCCAACAGATCAGTCTAGGGGCTGAAGCACCACCAGCCGGAAATCGCCGCGCTCGACCTCGGCCAGAGTGTGCTGGGTAAAGCATAGCGGCCCGCGCGTGGGGTGTTGAAACCGGCGCGTGCCACCCTCGCGCGCCAGCACCTTTTGCTGCGCCCAGGCCTCCCGGAAATCAGCGCTCTGGGCCATCAGGGTCTCCACCATCGCCGCCACGCGCGGATCGCCCAGCACCCGCCCGTAATCGCGCCGGAATTCGGCCAGCACCCGGTGGCACCGCTCGTCCCAGTCGGGCAGGAGAGCGCGGGCCTGCGGGTGGGTGAAGATATAGCGCAGCAGATTGGCCGGTTCGGTCTCAAACAGGCCCACAAACAAATCCCGCGCCCCCGCATTGGCGCAGCACACGCTCCACGCCGGGTCCAGCCCATAGGCGGGCCAGGGCAGCGCCTCGACCATGGCGGCAATCGCAGCGGGGGCCTGCGTGGCGGGGAGGAACGGATCGCGCGGGTCCTCGCGCCCGGCCAGCGTGAAGAGATAGGCCCGCTCCGCCCCGGTCAGGCTCAGCCCTTCGGCCAGACGCGCCAAGGTTGGCGCCGAGGCCCGCACGGAGCGGCCCTGCTCGATCCATGTCACCCAGGTCACGCTGATCCCGGCGCGTTCGGCCAATTCCTCACGGCGCAGGCCCGGCGTGCGGCGGCGGCGACGTTCAGGCATGGCCGGCGTATCGGGCGCGATGCTTTCGCGGCGGGCGCGGACAAAGGCGCCCAGCAGATTGCGATGTTCTTCATCCAGCATGGCAAGGCTTATAACAGGATAATTATGTCCATTGTAACAGGCTAAATCCCGGCCCATCCCGGCGGCGAAGGAGAAAGCCATGACCACCGCCCACGACACTTTGGTCCAGTACCAGTTCGGCCCCACCGCGCAGGACTATGTTTCCAGCACCACCCATGCGCAGGGCGCGGACCTGATCCACATCGCCGCCATGGCCGCTCAGGCGCGCCCTGTTCACGCGCTCGATCTGGGCTGCGGCGGGGGGCATGTCGCCTATGCCATGGCGCCCCATGCCGCACGCATCACCGCCTGCGACCTGTCGGCCGATATGCTGATGGCGGTCGAGACCGAAGCTGCCCGGCGCGGCATCGCCCATATCGCCACCACCCACGCCGCCGCCGAGGCCCTGCCCTTTGCCGATGCCAGCTTCGATTTCCTCGCCTGCCGCTTTTCCGCGCATCATTGGCGCGATGTCGCGCGCGGTCTGGCCGAGGCGCGGCGCGTGTTGCGTCCGGGCGGGCGGGCGGTGTTTGCCGATGTCATCGCCCCGTCGCTGGCCGCCGCCGACACCCATTTGCAGGCCATCGAAGTGCTGCGCGACCCCTCGCACGGGCGCAATTACAGCGCGCGCCAATGGGCCGCGATGCTGGCCGAGGCAGGCTTTACGGTGACGGATGAGCAGCAGGGCCGCCTGCGCATGGAATTTGCCGCATGGACCGCCCGGATGCGCACCCCCGCGCCCGCCATGGAGGCGATACGCCTCATCCAGTCCCGCGCCAGCCAGGAAGTGGCCAAGCATTTCGGGATCGAGGAGGATGGGTCCTATACGCTGGACACGATCATTCTCACTGCGGCCTGAGGCCGGGAATATTGTCAGCGATTTGGGGAGAACTGGATGCCCTGCAAGGATTCGAACCTCGATAGACGGAATCAGAATCCGTAGTCTTACCATTAGACGACAGGGCAATGCCGTTCGGTGGAGCGGGCCTCTAATGCCCTGTTATCAACCCGTCAAGAGGAAAATGACAGGGCATCGCGCCCCCATGCGACAATCCTCCTTATCAACCATTGCTCCGAAGGCCGCTCGGCGCTAGCATGAAGGGCAACATTACCCGCGTATCTCGCGGGATACAGATTTTTGAGAATTACACATGGCGGATCAAACTCCGCCGGACACGCCAGCAAAGGTTCAAAGGCGCGGGGAAAAAGCTAGGCGCCGAGCACGCAAGAGTCGCGCTGCCACCCCGCGCAAGGACCAGAGAGTAGACGTAACCGGCGGCAAGCCCGAAGGCGCAGTCGTGCCTGCGGGGCAGAGCAATTCCGGGGCGGCGGCGCCCCCCACTTCGCGGCGCGGCGCAAGGCGCAGGCGCGGAGCAAAGGCGCGCGAACGCGGCGTGGCGGCCAAATCGGCGCAGGCCAAATCGGCACAGGCAAAATCCGGCGCCAAGGCTGCCGCCAAAACGCCCGATGCCTCCGGCCCTCGGCCTGCACCCTATTTTCATGGGCCGTTCGGCCAATCCTATGCCGCCATCGACCTTGGCACCAACAATTGCCGCCTGCTGATCGCGCGGCCTGCGGGCGACAGTTTCGTGGTGGTCGACGCCTTCAGCCGGGTCGTGCGCCTTGGCGAAGGGCTGGCGCAGACGGGGCAATTGTCGGATGCGGCGATGGAGCGGGCGATGGGCGCGCTGCGGATCTGCGCGGATAAATTGCGCCGCCGGGGCGTGGCGCTGGCCCGCTCGGTGGCAACCGAGGCTTGTCGGCGGGCCACCAATGGGCCGGAATTCATCGAGCGCGTGCGCCGCGAAACCGGCATCGCGCTTGATATCATCTCGGCGCGTGAGGAAGCCCGGCTTGCAGTGCTGGGCTGCCATATCCTGATCGAGCCCGGTCCCGGCCCGGCGCTGGTGTTCGACATTGGCGGCGGCTCGACCGAACTGGTGCTGATCGAGCATCAGGACGATGGCGGCGTGCCGCTGATCCGCGATTTCGTGTCGATCCCCTATGGCGTGGTGTCTTTGACCGAAAGCTGCCGGGCCGAGCTGGATTCGCCGCTGGATCGCGCCGAACGCTATGCCGAAATGCGCGGATTGGTGGATGATGGCTTTGCCGCCTTTGCCGCGCGCATCGCCCCCTTGCGCGAAGGGCTGGTCCACGATCACGGTCCCTTGCGCCTGCTGGGCACCAGCGGAACGGTGACGACGCTGGCCAGCGTCCATCTCGACCTGCCCCATTACGACCGCAGCGCGGTGGACGGCTGCATCGTGCCCGCCGCCAGCATGCGCGCGATCAGCCAGCGCCTGTCCAGCCTGAGCGTGGCCGGGCGGCGCGAGGTGGCCTGCATCGGGCGCGAACGCGCCGATCTGGTGGTGGCGGGATGCGCTATCCTCGAATCGATTCTCGATCTATGGCCGGCGGCGCGCCTCGGCGTGGCCGACCGCGGCATCCGTGAAGGCATCTTGCGCAGCCTGATCGGTATCACACACAGCAAAGGAGGCGCGGCATGAGCCGTTCCGGCCGCGATCCCGGCACAAGACTGAAAAACACCAAGGGGCGCACCGCCTCGCAGGCCCGCTGGCTGCAACGCCAATTGAACGACCCCTATGTGAAAAAAGCCAAGGCGGACGGCTATCGCAGCCGCGCGGCCTATAAGCTCATCGAACTGGACGATAAATTCGGCCTGGTGAAGGGCTCGCGGCGGGTGGTCGATCTGGGCGTGGCGCCGGGCGGGTGGACGCAGGTGGTGCGCCAGCGCGCGCCGCAGGCGGGCGTGGTCGGCATCGACCTGCTGCCCACCGACCCCATTGAGGGCGCGATCCTGTTCGAAATGGACTTCATGGCCGACGAGGCCCCCGATGCGCTGATGGAGGCGCTGGGTGGGCGGCCCGATCTGGTTATCTGCGATATGGCCGCCAACACCGTGGGCCACAAACAAACCGACCACCTGCGCACGATGGGCCTTGTGGAAACGGCTGTGGATTTCGCTGTGCATAACCTGTCCAAAGGCGGTGCATTTGTGGCGAAAGTGTTCGCGGGCGGGACCGATCCGGGGCTGCTGAATATCCTCAAGCGCCATTTCACCGCCGTAAAGCACGCCAAGCCGCCCGCGAGCCGGAAGGATTCGTCGGAGTGGTATGTGATTGCGCAGGGGTTCAAGGGGACTGTGGCGGAATTGGAAGCGAAGGAAGAAGGGTGAGAAATGCGAGGGTCTAGACCCTCGCGCTCCCTTTACTGTCTGCGTTGTGCAAGGGGTTCGGCCGATGGGTGTCGGACGCAGCGTTTGAATTTTCAAAGCCTGCGGCGCCAATCGGCATGAGGCCGCCGCGCCGCAGGCTTTAACCCAATCTCACACACCCGCGATTAAACACCACCCCATTACCGGGATTGCAAAGGGCCCCCGCCCTTTGCCCGCCGGAGGCAAACCTTTTAAAAACCTCCTAAAACCCTTAATCCTCAATCCCCCCATGACTGTCCGCCACCCCGCGCGTCCAATAACCGGCGGCCTTCACCCACTCACGCGGATGGCCGAGCGTATCGACGACATAGGCCTTCAGCGCCCGCGCCATTTCGGTTTCGCCCGCGATAAAGACAAAACCCTCGCCAGCGGGCAGATCCATGCCGCCAAGGGCCGCGATCAGGCGGGCGGCGTCTTCCTTGCCCCCGCTTTGCGCGGCGCCGCGATGAGCCCAGAGGCCCTGCCATGCGGACTTTGCATCAAACACCTGCTCGCTGTCCGGCCCATCGACCACGACGGCGGTGATCACGGGGACGCCCGCGCGCAGTTCCTCGGTGCGGCGGCCGATGGAGGGCAGCGCGGCCTCGTCGCCGATCAGGAGATACCAGTCGAAATCATCGGGCACGACCGCCGAGCCGCGCGGGCCGCCGATGGGCAGCGTGTCGCCGGGCTTGGCGTCGATGGCCCATTGGGTGGCCGGGCCTGCTTCGTGGAGGGCGAAGTCGATGACCAGCACGCCTGCGGCCTTGTCGAAGCGGCGGGGGGTGTAATCGCGCATGAGGGGCTTTTCCTCGCCCGCAGAGGCCGCGAAGAACAGCTTGATATGGTCATCGGGCGAGGCGCTGGCGAAATCATGCAGGTCATCGCAGGAGAAGGTGATGCGGCGCATGTTGGGGCCAAGGGCCTCGATGGTTTGGACGGTCAGCGTGCGGCGGCGGATTTCGTGGCGCATACGGATGACCTGGTGGCGGGGGGCGGTTTCGGTGCTCATGATGGCTTTCCCTTTGGGCGGAAGGTGGGAGGGCAGGTGGCGGCGGCGCAAGATTTCGAGATGAGTCATCATGGAGCGGCCTATTCCTGAATCGCTATGTTGCGGTCAAGATATATCTTACCGCACAAAACACAAGTCCCCCCACGCGATTTTTTGCGACGGGCTCGCAAAAACAAAAACGGCGCCCGAAGGCGCCGTTCCCGTGTCCTGCAAAAATTTCTGCCCGATCAGCGCAGATCAGGCGGGGTCGCCTCGCCCTTCAGCATGGCGATCGCCTCGGCCAGCGGCATGAACTTCTGCTGCTGCTCGCCCAGAATGCGGACCGCCACGGTGCCTTCTTCGGCCTCGCGCTTGCCCACAACCAACAGATAAGGCACCTTTTTGAGGCTGTGCTCACGCACCTTGTAGTTGATCTTCTCGTTGCGCAGATCGCTTTCCACGCGGATGCCCGCTGCGCGCAATTGCGCCACCGCATCCTGCGCATAGCCATCGGCGTCCGACACGATGGTCGCCACCACGGCCTGAACCGGGGCTAGCCACACCGGCAGCTTGCCCGCGAAATGTTCGATCAGGATGCCGATGAAACGCTCATACGAACCAAGGATCGCGCGGTGCAGCATGACGGGGCGGTGCTTTTCGCCATCCTCGGCAATATAGGCGGCATCGAGTCGCTCGGGCAGCACGCGGTCCGACTGGATCGTGCCGCACTGCCATGTGCGCCCGATGGCGTCGGTCAGATGCCATTCCAGCTTGGGCGCATAGAAAGCCCCCTCACCCGGCAGTTCTTCCCAGCCATATTCTTCCGTGGCCAAACCGGCATTGACCACCGCATTGCGCAGTTCCGTCTCGGCCAGATCCCACATTTCCTCGCTGCCGAAACGCTTTTCAGGGCGCAGCGCCAGCTTGATTTCATAGCGGAAGCCGAAATCCTTATACACGCGGTCGGCCAGTTCGCAGAAGGCGCGAACCTCCTCGACGATCTGGTCCTCACGGCAGAAGATATGGCCGTCGTCCTGCGTGAACTGGCGCACGCGCATGATGCCGTGCAGCGCGCCATGAGGCTCATTGCGGTGGCAGCAGCCCATTTCGGCCAGACGCAGCGGAAGCTCGCGATAGGACTTGATGCCCTGACGGAAGATCAGCACATGCGCCGGGCAGTTCATCGGCTTCAACGCCATCCAGTCGGCGTCCTTGGACACGATGGGGCCATCGTCCTCGGTGTTGGGCGCCTCGTCGGGGATGACGAACATGTTTTCGCGATATTTGCCCCAGTGGCCCGATTGCTCCCACTGCTTGGCGTCCATCACCTGCGGGGTCTTGACCTCCTGATAGCCGGTGCCGTCGATGGCGCGGCGCATATAGGCCTCCAGCTCGCGCCAGATCAGATAGCCCTTGGGGTGCCAGAACACGCTGCCATGCGCTTCGGATTGCAGGTGGAACAGGTCCATTTCCGCGCCCAGCTTGCGGTGGTCGCGCTTGGCCGCTTCTTCCAGACGCAGCAGATGCGCATCGAGCTGCTTCTTGTTGAGCCAGCCGGTGCCATAGATGCGCGACAGCATCGCGTTCTTCTGATCGCCGCGCCAATAGGCGCCCGACACGCGCGTCAGCTTGAACGCCGCCGGGTCCAGCTTGCCGGTGCTGGGCAGATGCGGCCCCTTGCACATGTCCAGCCAGTCGTCGCCCGACCAGTAAACGGTCAGTTCCTCATCCTCGGGCAGTTCGGCGGCCCATTCGGCCTTGAAGCTCTCGCCCTGCTGTTTCCAGCGCGAAATCAATTGCTCGCGGCTCCACACTTCGCGGCGCAGCGGCTTATTGGCGGCGATGATCTTGCGCATCTCCGCCTCGATCAGCGGCAGGTCTTCATCGGTGAAGGGGCGTTCGGCAGGGGCGAAGTCGTAATAGAAGCCATCGTCGGTCGCCGGACCAAAGGTGATCTGCGTGCCGGGAAACAGCGCCTGCACCGCCTCGGCCAGAATATGCGCGAAATCATGCCGCGCCAGTTCCAGCGCATCCTTCTCATCCTTGCCCGTCACCAGCGCCAGCGCCGCATCGCCCGTGAAAGTTCGGGTGAGATCGACCAGTTCGCCATCGATGCGCGCGGCAATCGCGGCCTTGGCAAGGCCCGGGCCAATCGCGGCGGCCACATCATAGGGGGTCGAGCCCGGCGCCATCTCGCGCACAGAGCCATCGGGAAGGGTGATTTTGAGCATGGTCGACATGGCTCAAGCCCTTAGCGCCCGCGCGGCCAAGGCTCAACAGCAAAGGCGCCGACTTGTGCCGCCGGAAAAACAGGCCCATCTGATGCGCCATGAGCGACATTGCCTTTCACACGATGCCCGATGGCCGCACCATCGCCTATCGCCACACGCCAGGAACGGGGCCGACCGTCCTCTTCCTGCCCGGCTATATGTCCGACATGGCGGGCAGCAAGGCCAGCGCCGTGTTCGACTGGGCGGCGGCAAACGGGCGGGCATGCCTGCTGATGGACTATTCGGGATGCGGGCAATCGCCGGGGGATTTTGCCGATGGCACGCTCTCGCGCTGGCGCGACGAGGTGCTCTCGATCATCGCGGCCCATGTCGCGGGGCCTGTCGTGCTGGTGGGGTCGAGCATGGGCGGATGGCTGATGCTGCTGGTGGCCCGCGCGATCCCCGACCGCATCGCCGGATTGGTGGGCATCGCCGCTGCTCCCGATTTCACCACATGGGGCTATAGCGAGGCGCAGAAGGCGGAGCTGGCCGCAGGTCAGACCATCCTCGAACCCAACCCCTATGGCCCCGAGCCAACGCCCACCCATGCCGCCTTCTGGGCCGATGGACAGGCGCAATTGCAGCTCGAAACCCCCATTCCCATCGACGCGCCGGTCCGCCTGCTGCACGGAATCGAGGACGCCGATGTCCCGCCCGCCATCGGCCATCGCCTGCTGGAGGCGCTGCGTTCGGACGATGTTCAGCTAACGCTTGTCAAAGGCGGCGATCATCGTCTCAGCCGGGATGAGGACATCGCCCTGCTGCTGCGCACCCTTGCTTCTTTTGCAGATTGATCGCCCATGGCTCTTGTTTTCCTGATCCCCCTCGTTGCTCAGGCCGCCGCTCTCAATGGTCAGGGCGTGGCCGGGCTGAACCTGCCCCAGATCGACCGGCCCAAGCCCGCCGCGCCCCGCCCGCGCGGCATAGTCTTCGACTTTCCCACCCAGACCAGCCATTTCCGCAAATGCATGGATGCCGCCGAAAACGATCCGGTCGGCGGTCTGGCCGATGCGCGCCAATGGGTGAAGGACGCGGCCAAGGAGCATGAGATCGCCCGCGCACAGGCCAATGTCTGCCTTGGCAGCGCGCTGGCCCGGCAGGAGCAATGGAGTTCGGCCCGCGCCGCCTTTGTCGCCGCGCGCGAGGCGACCACCGATCAGCTCTGGCGCGCGCAGGCGGGCGCGATGGCGGGCAATGCCGCGCTGGCGCAGGGGCGCGCCGATGATGCGCTGCCGCTGCTTGATGCCGCGCTGGCCGATGCCCGCGCGGTGAACAAGCCGGTGCTGGCGGGCGGCATTATGGTGGACCGCGCCCGCGCGCTGGTCGCGCTGAACCGCGCGGTCGAGGCAGAACCCGTGCTGGCCGATGCCCGCGCGGCCCTGCCCGATGATGCGCAGGTCTGGCTGCTCTCGGCCACGCTCTCGCGCCGGATGAACAAATTGCCCGAGGCGCAGGTCCAGATCGAGAATGCCGCGCGGATCGAGCCCCGCGACGGCGAAATCGGCGTCGAGGCGGGCGTTATCGCCATGCTCTCGGGCCGCGAGGATGCGGCGCGCAAAAGCTGGGAATCGGTTGTCAAAACCAGCCCCGATTCGGACAGCGCCGCGCGCGCAAAAGCCTATCTGGCGCAGATCGGCCCGCAGACCCCACCCCAAACGGCAGGAAAATAAAGTGTATAAGTGCGATCCTGTCTTGGCGGCATTACGGTAATAAAATAACACAAATGCGTAACCTCTGATGGCTAGACCAGAAGGGGCGAAACAAGACCCAGTCGTATAATACAGGCCCCGGGCAGCCGGGAATCCCCCCTGCCCCGGCCGCATCCCCGGCCACGGGGGGAGAGTGTGTCCGACAATGACAAAGACTGTTCGTAAACCCGAATCCCTTTCCCAAACCCCTGCTATCGACCCGCGCGAGGCCGCGCTGGCCCGCCATCTGGCCGAGGCGCAATTGCCCGGCGACGGCGATCTGGACGCCGATGGCCTGATCGCGGCGGCGCGCTTCCTGCTCTCCGCGGGGGGACGGCGCGAAAGGGCGCGCACTGCGCTCTCCATCGAAAATGTCGGGCGCGAGGGCGGTGGGCGCTTTATGCGCATCGCCATCGTTAACGAGGACATGCCTTTCCTCGTCGATTCGATCGCCACGACGATCTCGGCCCACGGGCTGGTGATCGACCGCCTGCTGCATCCGGTGGTGCCGGTGCTGCGCGACGGACGCGGTGAGATTACCGAGATCCCCGAGGATCATGGCCCGGGCATTCCGCGCGAATCGATGATCTATCTGGAAACCGCGCGGGCGGACGCGCGCACGCGCTCGGCCATTTCAGCGGCGCTGGGCGTAACGCTGGGCGATGTGCGCGCCGCGGTGGGCGACTGGGGCGCGATTCAGCGCGCGATGGTCGATGATGCCGACACCTTGAACGCGATGGACCGGAACGAGGGCGCGGCCCTGCTGCGCTGGTTCAACGATGGGATGCTGACGCAACTGGGCCATGTGATCCGGCGGCGCGACGGCACGCAGACCGGCGCGCTGGGCATTTGCCGGAAAAGCACATGGGAATTGCTCTCCTCTCCCGCCTATGCCCGCTGCTTTGCCTGGTTCGACCAGTTTCTGGCGCGGGGCGGCGCGGGGCGCCTGCCGCTGATCGTCAAATCGAACCGGATCGCCCATGTGCATCGCCGTGTGCCTCTCGACCTGTTCATTCTGCCGGTGATCGAGAATGGCAAGCTGGCCGCGCTTTCGGTCCATGCCGGCGTATGGACCAGCGCCGCGCTGGCCACCGCGCCGGGGCAGGTGCCGCTGATGCGCGCGCAACTCTCCGCGCTGCTGGAAAAGCACGAGTTCAGCTCCAACGGTCATGCGGGCAAGGTGCTGACCCATGCGATGACCAGCCTGCCCCATGACCTGCTGATAGCCTTTGGCGATGCGGATATGGAGCGCGTGGCGCTGGCGCTGATGAGCCTGATCGACCGGCCGCGCCCGCGCATCGCGCTGGTCTGCGCGCCGCTGGAAAGACACATTCACGCCTTCGTCTGGCTGCCGCGCGATGCGGTGGCCACCGAGGTCCGCCACGAAATCGCCCAGATGCTGAGCGAGGCCACGCAGGGCCATGTGATCGACTGGAGCCTTGAGGTCGAGGGATCGAATCTGGCCCAGTTGCGCTTCACCCTCTCGGTGGACGAAAGCCACGAGGCCTGTCCCGAACCCGATGAGGCGGCATTGGATGCCCGCCTGCGCGCGATGCTGCGCGGATGGGGCGATGCGGTCGAGGCCGAGATCGCCCGCACCGAGGAACCGGGCCGCGCCGCCGCCATCGCCGCGCGTTATGCCGGGGCCTTCCCCATCGCCTATCGCAACACCTATGGCGCCGCCGAGGCCGCGCAGGACATCGCCCATCTGCGCCGGATCGCCGCCGCCCCCGATGACGAGGCCCATCAGCGCGGCGTCCGCCTCTATCGCCTGCCGGGCGACGAGGAAGGGCAATTGCGCCTCAAGCTCTATCAGCGTCACGGTTCGCTGGTCCTGTCCGATGTCGTGCCCGCGCTGGAAAATTTCGGCTTCCGCGTGATCGACACGATCCCCACCGCCCTGGGATCGGGCGATGGTTCGCTGGGTTCAATCCACGATTTCGTGCTGAGCTTGCGCGGCGGTCAATCGCTGGGCGAGGTGCTGGGCCATGCGCCGATCATCGAGGATGCGTTGACCGCCATGCTGCATGGCGCGGGCGAGAATGACGGGTTCAACCGGCTGATCGTGGGCGTGGGCCTGTCCGCGCGAGAGGCCAACTGGCTGCGCGCCTTCTATCGCTATCTGCGGCAAACCGGCCTGTCCTATGGCATAGACACGGCGGTCGACGCGCTGCTGGGCGCGCCGATGGTCACGCTGGGTCTGGTCGATCTGCTGCGCGCGCGCCATCAGCCGGGCATCGAGGACCGCGACAAGGCCGAAGCGCTGGCCGAAGAATCGATCCGCGACGGGCTGGCGGGCGTGACGGCGATCAATCAGGACCGCCTGCTGCGCGCCTTCCGTGCGGTGGTCCATGCGTGCCTGCGCACCAACGCCTTTGTCGATGCAGGGCGCGAGGCGCTGGCCTTCAAATTCGATTCCGAACTGGTGCCGGGCCTGCCCAAGCCTGTGCCGTGGCGCGAAATCTTCGTCTATTCGCCGCGCGTCGAGGGCATCCACCTGCGCGCCGGGCCGGTGGCGCGCGGGGGCCTGCGCTGGTCCGACCGGCGCGACGATTTCCGCACCGAGGTGCTGGGCCTGATGAAGGCGCAGCGCGTCAAGAACGCCGTGATCGTGCCCACCGGGGCCAAGGGCGGTTTCTATCCCAAGCAATTGCCCGATCCGGCGCAAAACCGCGACGCATGGGCCAATGAAGGGCGCGAAAGCTACAAGCTCTTCATCCGCACGCTGCTCTCGCTCACCGACAATATCGTCGATGGCGCGGTGGTGCATCCGGCGGGCATGGTGGTGCGCGACGGCGAGGACCCCTATTTCGTGGTCGCCGCCGACAAGGGCACCGCGACCTTCTCCGACACGGCCAACGCATTGGCGGCGGAAAAGGACTTCTGGCTGGATGATGCCTTCGCCAGCGGCGGGTCGAAGGGCTATGACCACAAGGCGATGGGCATCACCGCGCGCGGGGCATGGATTTCGGTCCAGCGCCATTTCCGCGAAATGGGCGTGGATGTTCAGACCGACCCGGTCCGCGTGGTGGGCGTGGGCGATATGTCGGGCGATGTGTTCGGCAATGGGATGCTGTTGTCCAAGGCCATCCGGCTGGTGGCCGCCTTTGACCACCGACATATCTTTATCGACCCCGCGCCGGACGCGGAAAAATCGTGGGAAGAGCGCAACCGCCTCTTCGCCCTGCCCCGGTCGAGCTGGGACGATTATGACAAGAGCCTGATTTCGCAGGGCGGCGGCGTATTCCCCCGCACGCAGAAGTCGATCCCCCTTTCCCCCGAAATCTGCGAGGCCTTAGGCATCGAGGGCGACAGCATCGACCCCGACAGCCTGATGACCGCGATCCTCAAAGCGCCGGTCGATCTGCTCTGGTTCGGGGGCATCGGCACCTATGTAAAGGCCCCGCATGAGGCCCATGCCGATGTGGGCGATCCGGCCAATGATGCGATCCGGGTGAACGGCGCCGATGTGCGCGCCCGCGTGATCGGTGAAGGCGGCAATCTGGGCTGCACCCAGGCGGGGCGCATCGACTATGGCCTGCATGGCGCGCAGGGTGTGGGCGGGCGCGACAACCCGGACTTCATCGACAATTCGGCGGGCGTCGATTGCTCGGACAAAGAGGTCAACATCAAGATCGCGCTGGCCAGCGCCAAGCGTGCGGGCAGGCTGGACGAGGATGGCCGCGTGGCGCTGCTGTCCTCGATGACGGATGATGTGGCCGCCCTCGTGCTGGAGGATAACCGCCTGCAGGCGCTGGGCCTGTCCATCGCGGAAAGCGGCGGGGCGGCGGCGGTGCCCGGCTATGTCCGGTTGATCGAGGTGCTGGAGGATGGCGGCCATCTCGACCGCCGCACCGAGGGATTGGCGGACGCCGACACATTCCACCGCCGCGCCGAGGATGGTGCCGGTATCCAAGGGGGCTTTACCCGTCCCGAACTGGCTGTGCTGCTCTCCAGCGCCAAACTCGTGCTTCAGGATGCGCTGGAACGCTCGGGCGTGCTGGATGATCCGGGGTTGGAGGAAGACCTGCTGGCCGCCTTCCCGCCCGCCATGCGCGAGACATACCGCGAGGACATCCTGAACCACCGCCTGCGCCGGGAAATTCTGGCCACGCGTATCGCCAACCGGCTGGTCAACCGGATGGGCTTTATCCACCCCTTCGAACTGGCCGAAGAAGAAGGCGTGAGCCTTGCCGATGTGGCCGCCGCCTTCCTTGCCGCCGAAAGGCTGTTCGCCATGGGGCCGGTGTGGAACGATATCGAAAGCGGGCAGATGGAAGAACCCGCGCGCATCCTGCTGTTCGAACGCGCGGCGCATGCGCTGCGCGGGCATATGGCCGACCTGCTGCGCGCGGGCGCGGCGCAGGAATTTCCCTCGGTGCTGGCCCATGCGCTGGCCCCGGCGCTGGAGGAAATGGCGGGTGCGCTCGACGGCCTGCTGGTGTCCGAGGCGCGCAGCGGGTCGGCCCGCCTGCGCGCCGAACTCTCGGTGGCGGGGGCCAATGAGGCCGAATTGAGCAGCGTCGTGCGCCTGTTCGACCTTGACGGGGCGGTGGGCATCGCCGCGCTGGCCCATGGCGCCGGGCTGGAAGCCGTCTCGCTGGCCCGGGCCTTTACAAGCCTTGGCGCGGCGCTCGGCCTCGATTGGGCGCAGGCCACCGCCGCGCGCCTCTCGCCCTCCGATCCGTGGGAACGCCTGCTGGTCGGCGGCCTCGCGCGCGATTTCCAGCAGATGCGGCTCGACGCGCTGCGCCGCTGGAATGGCGGTGATCCCCAGGAAGCGGTCAATGGCTGGCTGGTCGCACAGACCGAAGGCGTGGCGCGTTTCTGCGGCATGATCGACCGGGCGCGCAAGGTCGTGCCCACCAGCCCCGCCCTGTTGGCGCAGATTGCCGGGCAGGCGCGGGGGTTGTTGATGCGGTAAAGAGGTAAAGGGCTGATGCGAGGGTCTAGACCCTCGCGCTCCCGTTAATGTCGGCGTTGCGGGTCGGGTTCGGCTGATGGGTGTCGGACGCGGCGTTGGAATATTGAGAGCCTGCGGCGCGGGAATGTCTGAACTCACCGCGCCGCAGGCTTTATTTCCATCCCAACCCCGCCAACCCAGCGCCACCCCATTATCGGGATTGTTAAGGGCCCCCGCCCTTAACCCGCCGGAGGCATAACTACCTCAACCGCCCCAAAGCCCACACCGCCGCCTCGGCCACCGCCTCATCCTCATCCCCCAACAAGGCCTCGACCGGAGCGATCAGCCCCGCATCCCCGCTGTTCCCCGCCGCATAGAGACAGTTGCGGACGAAGCGGTTGCGCCCGATCCGTTTTATGGGCGAGCCGGAAAAGAGCTGCCGAAACCCGGCATCGTCGAGCGCGAGGAGTTCACCGATCCGGGGCGCGACCAGTTCGGCGCGGGGCAGGAAGGCGCGATTGCGCGCGGCGGCATCGGCAAATTTGTTCCACGGGCAGACGGCGAGGCAATCGTCACAGCCATAGATTCGGTTGCCCAGCGCCGCGCGAAATTCCTCCGGGATCGGCCCTTTATGCTCGATGGTCAGGTAGGACACGCAGCGCCGCGCATCGAGTTGATAGGGCGCGGGAAAGGCGCCGGTGGGGCAGGAGTCCTGACAGGCGCGGCATGATCCGCAGCGGTCGCGGCCCTGCTTGTCCGGCTCAAAGGCCAGCGTGGTGTAAATCGCGCCGAGGAACAGCCATGAGCCATGTTCGCGGCTGACCACATTGGTGTGCTTGCCCTGCCATCCCAGCCCTGCGGCGGCGGCAAGGGGCTTTTCCATCACCGGGGCGGTGTCGACAAAGACCTTGACCCCGATCTCGCCCAATCCCGCCTTGGCCGCCGCATCGACCAGCCAGCGGGCCAGCGCCTTGAGCGCCTTTTTGACCACATCGTGATAATCGGTCCCCTGCGAATAGACCGAAATCCGCGCCCTGTCGCCCACCTCGGCCAACGCCAGCGGATCATGGGCGGGGGCATAACTCATGCCCAGCGCAATCACGCTTTGCGCCTCGGGCCACAGGCCTTGCGGGGATCGGCGGTGGTGCAGCCGGTCCGCCATCCAGCCCATCTGACCATAAGACCCGGCCTCCAGCCATTGTTCGAGGCGGGCCGCGCGCGCCTCATCCTCCTGCGCCGCCGCCACGCCAAACGCGGCAAAGCCCAGACGCGCCGCTTCTTCGCCCAAGGCTTTTTGCAGAGAGGGGATGGCATTGTTAAGCAAGGGAAGGCTAGATCCTGTTACGGGCATGACCCGGAGGCTTAGGGGAACCGCAAGTGCTGAGCAATGATTGGGCCATTGAGGCACGCGGCCTCGTCAAACGTTTTGACGGGTTCACCGCCGTCGATGGCGTCGATCTGTCCGTCCCGCAAGGGGCGATTTACGGCATCCTTGGCCCCAATGGCGCGGGCAAGACCACGACTTTGCGGATGCTTCAGGGGATCATCGACCCGGATTCGGGGGTGCGGCGCATTCTGGGAGCCGATCGCCCGCATGATGTGGCCCATCGCATCGGCTATCTGCCTGAAGAGCGCGGACTGTATCCCACGATGAAGACTTATGAGGCGATCGCCTTCATGGGCGCGCTGCGCGGCCTGCCTCTGGCCGAGGGGCGCAGGCGCGGCAAGGCGATGATGGAGGAGCACGGCCTTTCCTATGCCATCGACCGCCAGATCCGCCAGCTTTCCAAAGGCATGGCGCAGCAGGTGCAGATCCTCGGCACGCTGGTCCACAATCCCGATCTGGTGATCTTTGACGAGCCTTTCTCCGGCCTCGACGCGCTCAATCAGGGCAAGCTGGAAAAGATGATCCGCGCGCTGGCGGCGGGCGGGACCACGGTGATTTTCTCCACCCATGTCATCGCCCATGCCGAAAGACTGTGTGACGAAGTGGCGATCATCGCCGGGGGCCGGGTGCCCTTTGCCGGGCCGGTGGATGTGGCGCGCGATCGCATCCCGGCGCAGGTCCGCCTTGAAACCCGCCACGCCGATGGACCATGGCGCGCCGCTCTGCCGCCCGATGCGCGTCATGAAGGCGCCCTGTGGTCCTTCCCCCTGCCCGACACCGGGGTCGAGCCTTTGCTGCGCGCGCTGATCGAGGGCGAGGCGGGCATTCTCTCGCTCTCCATCGAGCGCGCGGGCCTGCATGACGCCTTCGTCGCCATTGCCGGCGAGGCCGCCGCCCGCGCCCTTGGCCAACCCACGCAGGAGGAGGCGGCATGATCCACAAAGGCCGCCTTTCCACGCTGGCGGGCGCGATGGTCGTCGCCCGGCGTGATTTCGTCGCTATCCTGTGGAGCCGCAGCTTCATCTTCTTCCTGCTCGGGCCTTTGTTTCCGCTATTCGTGGGCGCGATGGCGGGCAGCATCGGCGCCCATGTCGAAAATGCCGTCGATACGCCACAAATCGGCCTGATGATGGCGGGCGATGATATCGACGCCATGCTGACCGCGCGCCACGCGCTCGAACCGGCGCTGCGCGATGATCTGCCCGATCTGGTGGTGGTGGCGCGGCTGCATCCGGGCGAAAAAGCCGATCCGCGCGGAGCGCTGGCGGATAAAAGCATCAATGGCGGCAATCTCTCGGCCATCATCTCCGGCACGGCCAGGGCGCCGGTGCTGACCGGCACGCCGGGGCGTCTGGCCGCATGGCAGGGGCCGGTGGCGCTGATCGCGGCGCGGGCCACGGGCCATGGGCCGGATGTGCTGCCCGATGTCGCGCTGGCCCCCACGGCCACCTCGACCGCCGCGCAGGCGCATAATCGCGTGCTGACCGCGCAAGGTGGGCAGACCTTGCTGTTCCTGCTCACCATGCTGCTGGCGGGCATGGTGCTGTCCAATCTGATGGAGGAAAAGGGCAATAAGGTCATCGAGATACTCGCCGCAGCCATCCCGATGGAATCGGTGTTCTTCGGCAAGCTCTTCGCCATGCTGGCAATCAGCTTTGTCGGGATCGGGGTCTGGGCGGTGTCGGGGGCGGCGCTTTCGATGCTGGGCTGGGTGCATATTCCCGAACTGGTGACGCCTGCTCTTGGCTGGCCTTTGTTCATCGCGCTGGGGGTGGCCTATTTCGCCATGGCCTATCTGGTGCTGGGCTCGATCTTTCTGGCGATCGGCTCGATGGCCAATTCGGTGCGCGAGATCCAGACGCTGAACATGCCCGTGACGATGGGCCAGTTGATGGTGTTCTTCTTCGCCTCCTATGCGATGGCGCGCCCCGGATCAGGGATCGAGATCGCCGCCATGGTGGTGCCCTTCTCCTCGCCCTTTGCCATGCTGGCGCGCGCGGCGATGCAGGAAGGGCTGTGGCCGCATCTGGCCGCGCTGGGCTGGCAGGCGCTGTGGGTGGCGATCTTTGTGCGCGGCGGCGCGGCGCTGTTCCGCAAACGGGTGATGAAAAGCGGGCCGCAGGGGACGGGACAAAAACGGGGGCTGATCGCGGCGCTGATGGGCAAAAAGTGATAGCGGCACCGCCCCTCTTCCCCGGCCCTGACACCCTACGGCATACACTTTATGGGTGGCAGGGCCGGGGGAGAGGGCCGGTACCGCAGGAAAATCGCGGAGGGGATTTTCCACCCAACAAGGCAACTTGAAACTTTTCCCCTTTGCGCCACGTATAGGGGGAAAAGGGAGAAGTCTTATGCGCCCCACCCGCCGCCAATTGATGATCGGCCTTTCCGCCGCCGCCCTGTTCCCGGCGCGCGCTTGGGCCGCTTTCCCGCTGACCCTGCCCGATGCCGAATGGCGCAAACGGCTGACGCCCCAGCAATATAATGTGCTGCGCGGCAAGCAGACCGAATACCCCTTCACCTCGCCTTTGCTCAAAGAGCATCGCAAGGGCACCTTCGTCTGCGCGGCGGACAATCACCCGCTTTTCGCCTCTTTCACCAAATTCGATTCGGGCACAGGCTGGCCCAGCTTCTGGCGGCCGCTCGACGGCGCGGTGGGCACCAGCACCGATCACGAACTGGGCTATGCCCGCACCGAGGTCCATTGCGCGCAATGCGGGGGCCATCTGGGCCATGTGTTCGACGATGGGCCGCGCCCCACCGGGCTGCGCTACTGCATGAACGGGGCGGCGATGAAATTCACGCCCGCCTAGAGAACCCGCCAGATCCGCAGCCCCTCGCCATCGGCGGCCACGGGCGCCAGCCATGACGGCGCCCGCCCGGCCAGCAGATCCGCCGCCAGCCCATGCGGCGCCTCACGCGCATAGATCTGCGGCTCGCCCAGATCGGGGCAGAGCGCGACATAGGCGATATGGTTGGCCCGGATGATCGCGCGCGCCTGATCGGGCGGGGCAACAAAGGCGGCGATGGCATCATGCATCCCGCGCGCCCCGCGATGATGGCCGGTGGCCAGCACGCTGTCGTGGCTGCCCAGCAGCAGATCGGGTCCGATGTCGAGCGGGGCCAGAATGGTCCCCTGCGGCAGAGTGTTCAGCGCAGCGGCATGACGCCGCGCCTCGCAGGTCGAAACCCGCTGCGCTGTCGTGGTGGTCGGGCTGGACGCCTTATGCGGCACCATGCCCCAAACCGTGATCGGCGCGGATGGCACCATGGCCGCGACAATCCCCAGCACCGCGAGCCTTTGCCCGCGCCGCGCCGCGCTCAGCCATTCTCCCACCAGCCAGGCCAGCGGCACCGCCGAAAACGCCCCCGCCACCGCCCCTGCCCGCGTCACCAGCACGGCCACGCCCAGCGCCCCGCCAAGGATCAGCGTATATTCCTGCCACCACACGCGCTCCTCGCCCGCGCTGCGCTGGATCAGCCCAGCGCAAGCGAAAAGGGCGAACAAAGGCGGCACCACGGTCTGCAAGGCCGTCGCCCAATCTTGCCGCCATACCGGCAGCCCTTCGGCCACCTGTTGATACCATAGCCGCTGAACCAGCGGGTCGAGCATGTTGAAACTGCCCCCCCGGCATTGCGGTGCAAGACCGACATAGAGCGCCAAAGCCCCTGCGCCCGTGATGGCAAAGCCCACCAGCGCCGGGCCGCGCCACAGGCGCAAAACCACCGCAGCCCAGACGAACATGGCCAGATGCACCGGCGCAATCGCATCGCAATGCTGCGCCCAATCGCCCCAGCGCGTGGCCGCGAAACAGGCCAGCGACACAGCCGCCAGCCCGGTGGCAAAATGCGCCAGCCAATCGCGCGTCTCTCCCCCGCGCAGCCAGCGCCACGCGCCCAGCGCGCCAAACACCGCCGTCAGCGGCAAGCCTTCAAGGCTGATCGACAGGCCAATGGCCAGCGCCGCCCCCGAAACCCACCCGCCGATTCGCGCATGGCGCGTCATCAGCCCTTGCAGCGCCAGCATCGCGGCGGCCACCTGCCAGCCATGATGGTCGATCCGCATCGGCCTGATCTGCGTCACCACCGGCACCGACATGGCCAGCGTCAGGCAGGACAACGTCGCCGCCTCCGCCCCCAGCCTTTCCCACGCCACCCGCGCCACCAGCACCAGCACCATGGCCAGCGTCAGCATCGGTACGATCAGCAAGGCGGCCATTTCCGCCCCCGCCCCGCCCAGCAGGGGCCGCAAGGCCAGCACAACCATCGCCAGCGGCACATCGACAATCCGCGACCAATGCATCGCCACCCCGCCATGGGCCGGGTCGATCCGGTGCTGGGTCACGTCAAACCAGCCTTGTCCGCCCAGCCAGTCGCGCAATTCGACCAGCCGCAATGCATCATCGGGATCGGGGAAACGCCCCGCCGCGATTCCTCCCGCATTGGTCAGCAGCAAAAGCAAAACCACCAGCCCATAGGCCAGCGCCACCCGTTTCAGGAAATCGCGAAAGTCGCCCCTCATGCCGCCGCAAGCCGGGGTTTGAAGATTACCAGCGAGCGCAGCAGCCATGTGGCGATGAAACTGACCCCCACAGCGACAATTTTGGCGAGGCGCGGATCGAAACCGGCCCTTGTGCCCAGTCCCACAATCCCCACCGTCAGGCCCAGCCCGACCAGCGCCGAGCCCACAAAAAGCAACTTTTGCACCCAGCGCGCTGCGCCATCCGCCACCTCAAACACCGCCCGCGCGCAGAGCCACCAGTGCAGCCCAACCCCCAGCCCATAGGCCAGCGCCGAGGCCGGAGCCGCCATCACGCCAAGATGCAGCAGCAGCATAAAGCTGCCCATATCCGCCCCCAGCGCCACCACGCTGACCCCCAGATAGCGCAGCGCCCGCGCCCCCAAGAGGACAGGAATCAGGTCACGCATCAGGCCGCACGTTGCCTGTCATCAGCCAGCCTTTGCGGCACATCGCGGACAGAGGCCAGCGCGGCGGCCTGATCGGGCGTCGGGGTGGCGCTGGTCTGCGCTCCTTCATCGCCCGCCTCGTGATATTCGGCATCCTCATTCACGCGCCAGATGTCATAGATCCGCGCGCGCGCCTTGATATTTTCCACCGTCAGCATCGCGGTCATCATCGCATGATCCTGATTGTTGTATCGGTGCATCCCGTTGCGCCCCACCATATGCAGCGTGGGGAAACGCGACTCAAGATCGGCCCGCATCGCGGAGACATGGGCGGCATAGGTCTCGTCATAGACCGGATAGGCCTTTTCCTGACGCACTACCGATCCGCCGATCACCTGATCCGCGCGCACAAGGCCCAGAATCTCCATCTCACGCGTAGCCAGAGCAATCAGATCCTCATCGCTTTGCGACCACAGACCATCGCCCTCGAAACAGAAATATTCCAGCCCCACGCAGGCCACCCCGCTATCGGGCACCATTTCGGGCGACCAGCTGCGGAAATTCTGGATGCGGCCGACCTGAACCTTGGAATCATGGATATAGATCCAATTGTCCGGAAACAGATCGTCAGACCGGATCTTGAGCGCCACGGTCAGGAAGTCGCGGTATTTCAGCTCCATCGCCTCGGGCAGGGACACTGGCAGGGGATGGATGCGCCCCGCCAGTTCGCGCATCGGGGCGCTGGAAATGACATGGGCGGCGTGGATCACCGTTTCACCGCCACGATGACCGGCCGACACGCGCCATTGCCCGTCGGCGCCTTGCGAGAGTTGTTTCAGCGCATGGCCCATCAACACCTGTCCGCGCCCGCTGGCGATCACATGGTCGCGCGCCGCCTCCCACATCATGCCCGGCCCAAGGCGGGGATAGCGGAAACTTTCCAGCAGCGTCTTGGTCGCCATCCCGTCATTGGGGCGCTTATTGAGGCCCAAGGAGCGCTTCAGCCCATCGACCACCGCGCCCCACAGCGAAAGCCCCTTGATCCGCTGAGCGGCCCAATCGGCGCTCATCTCGTCGCAGGGCATGCCCCAGACCTTTTCGGTATAGGTCTTGAAGAAGATCGAGAACAGCTTCTGCCCGAACTGGTTGATGGTCCAGTCCTCGAAGGATTTGACACTCTTGCGCGGAAACGCTTTTGCCCGCGCGAAACTGGCCATACAGGCCGCGCTGCGCCAGATGCCCAGATTGCGCAAAGCCTCAAAGGCGCGCAGCGGATAGGAATAGAATTTGCCCTCGTAATAGATCCGGCTCATGCGCGGGCGCTGGATGAAATCATCGGGCAGGATCTCGTTCCACAGATCGACCACCGCCTGAGATTTGGAAAAGAAGCGGTGGCCGCCGATGTCAAAGCGATAGCCTTCATGCTCGACCGTGCGCGAAATGCCGCCGACATAGCGCTCATCCTTTTCGATGACCGCCACGCGAAACCCCGCCTTGGTGAGCAGATAGGCAGAGGTCAGCCCGGCCGGACCCGCGCCGATGATCGCCACATCGACCATCGCGGCCCTGCCGCTTTCATCCGCTGTCCTGCCCGCCTGTGGGCCGCCAAAGTCCATCTGATTCCCCAATTTCCATGCTCTTTCGGGGTGAAGGAAAATGGGAAACAAATCGTTAAGCAGCCTCTTCCAACCACGCAAATATGCCTATTTCCGGCGCGACGACCGACCGCGCAAGCGACCGCTGGCCATTTGCCGCGCGCTGGGGCAGGATGGAGACGGTTGGGTAATATAGGGCGGGTCGGATGGGGAATGATGCCGCGCCGGGGGGCCGATGGCTGCCGGCGTTGATGGTGGGGTGGGCGTTGGTGGTGGCGGGCCTGTGGCTGGCCGCGCCGCCCGCGCATCCCGAAATCACCGTGTTCTATCGCAAGCTGCAGGATCAATGGCTGCTGCTGGCGATGCTCTGGGCATGGGCCGGGGCGGGGCTGGCGGTGTGGCGCGGGCCGATCGCAAAACCTTGGCGGATCGGCGCGCGCGGGGTCTGGGCGCTGGCGGGGCTGGCCGCGTTGGCGGCGGCGGCGGGGCATTATCTGGTGCTTTCGGGCTATGATCTGAGCCGCGACGAGCAGATGGTCAGTTTCGACGCCGCGATCTATCGCGCCGGGCGACTGGCATGGCCGGTGCCGGTGGAATGGCGCGGCGATATTCCTGCGCTCAACACCTTGTTCATGATGCCGCTGGCGCGCCCTGCAGCATGGGTGTCGACCTATCTGCCGGGCAATGCGATGCTGGAGGCGCTGCTGGGCCCGATCAAGACGCCCTTGTTGATGGCGGTCTCGGTGCTGGCGCTCTGGCGCGTGGGGCGGCGGTTGCTGGGGCCGGATCAGGACGCGCTGGCGGTGATGATGGCGCTGTTCCTGCTTTCCGGTCAGGTGCTGTTTTCGGCTATGAGCCGCTTTGCCATGCCCTCCCATCTGGCCTTCAATCTGGTCTGGCTGTGGTTGTTCCTGCGCGATACGCGGCGCTGCGATCTGGCGGCGCTGGCGGTGGGCTTTGCGGCCACGGGGCTGCACCAACCGCTGTTTCATCCGATGTTCGTAGCGCCATGGCTGGCGCTCCTGCTATGGGAAAGGCGCTGGGGGCGGCTTGCGCTGTTTGTCGGGGGCTATCTGGCGGCGGGTCTGTTCTGGCTTTGGTGGCCGCATCTGACGCTCGATGCGGTGCGCGGGCCGGATTCGGTGCTGGTCGAGGCGGGCAGCGACTATGTCTCGCGCCTGATGGAAACGCTGGCCCAGAACAGCGACAATGGCACGCTGATGGCAGCCAATCTGCTGCGCATGGTGGCTTGGACGCATCCCGCGCTCTGGGTGCTGGCAGCGATTGGCACATGGGCGGGGCGGCGCGACGGGCGGGTGCTGGCGCTGCTGGGCGGGGCGGTGATCGTGGTCGCGGTGATGGGGCTGATCCTGCCCTATCAGGGCCATGGCTTTGGCTATCGCTATCTGCACCCGATGCTGGGCAATGTGGCGCTGCTGGGCGCGATGGGCTGGCAAAGTCTGGGGATGGCGTGGCGCGACCGGCTGCGCGGGGGGCTGGTGGCGCTTTCGGCGCTGACCCTGCTGGTGCTGATCCCGATGCAGGGGTGGTTTGCCCATCGCCTCTATGGCGCCTTTGCCGATGCCAGCGCGAAGATCGACACGGTCCATGCCGATTACGTCATCATCGGCAATTATGACGCGCCGCTGGCGCTCGATCTGGGCATCAACCGGCCCGATCTGTCGAACCGCCCGCTGCGGCTGATCGAATATGGTCAGGACGATCTGGAGGATATGGCGCCGCGCCTGTGCGCCCATGGCGAGACGGTGGCCCTGCCCGCGCGCAGCTTTTATTTCGGCATCGGCCGCGCGCTCAACATGATGCCCGGCCGCACCACCGAGCGCCGCCGCGATTGGCACACGCAGGAATTTTCCGATGCCGGATGCAAGGTGATCAGCCTGCCATAAGCCCCATAATCGCGCGCGCCATCGCGGCCCATGAATAGCGCCCCGCCGCCCATGCCGCCATTTGCGCGCGTTCGGGCAGGGTCAGGCAGGGCGCATCCAGCATCGCGACCACGCGCGCCGCGCTGCCGTCCGGATCGCTCAGATCGACGGGCACGCCGCGCAGGAATTGCCCCGCCTCGGGGTCGGCCCGGTCGGTAGGCGCGCCGCAGATCACCGGCAGACCGCAGGCCATCGCCTCCTGAATGACCAGCGGATAGCCCTCACCCACGCTGGGCAGCAGCAGGCAATCGGCGCTGCGATAAAGTGCGGCCAATTGCGCAGGCTTCTGCGGCCCCAGATCATGAACATTGGCCAGCCCCCATGAGGCCGGCCGGATCGGCCCCGCACCCGCCAGCAGAAAGCTGATATCCGGGCGCATCGCCGCCGCCGCGCGCAGGATCGACAGGCCTTTCTTCTCAACAAAGCGTCCCACGAACAGCACCCGCCTCTTGCCCTCAGGCAAGCGCTGCGCCGCCGGGCCGATGTGCGTAAAAACTTCGCCATCCACCCCATTGAACAACAAGGCGTAATCGCGCCGCGCCGGATCGCCGATCAAATCGCGCCGCACCGTATCGGAAATAAACACCAACCGGTCCGCCGCCCACAGCATCGGCCGCGTCACCATCGCATTGGCCAACCCCATCACCCACCGCATCACGCTTGAGGCAAAGGGAATGCCCGCAATATGCTGGATCAAGACCACCCGCCGCCCGCGCATCCGGGCCATCACCAGCGCCAGGATCGAGGTCACATACAATGCATCATGCACCACCACCGCATCACAGCGCCCCACCGCGCGCCACAGCGCCGCCATCCCCCCCGGCCCCGGAATCGGCATGGGCAGGCCCGTCAGCTTTTCCGTCGGGTTCACGCAAGGCAGCGCAAGGGCGGGAATATCCACCGGCGCCCTGTCCTGCGCGCTGGCGGCCCATGTCAGCTCCGCCCCCTGCGCGATCATCTGTCGCGACAGGTGGCCCGCCACGCGCTCTATCCCGCCAAGGTGGCTTTCGAAGAAATGGCTGACCATGAGGATGTGCATGGGGTTGCCTTAATGGTTTTGCCTCCGGCGGGCAAAGGGACTTGTCCCTTTGCAATCCCGTTACTGTCAGTGTTGCGTAATGAGTTTTACCTTTGGTGTCGGACGCGGCCTTGGAGTTTCTAAAGCCTGCGGCGCCAATCAGCCCCATCTTGCCGCGCCGCAGGCTATAAAACCATCATCCCATTCACACCCCCAGCCAACCTGGCGCGACCCCATTAACGGGATTGCAAAGGGCCCCCGCCCTTTGCCCGCCGGAGGCAAACCCTACTTCCGAACAATCGCCCACCGCGACAGCAGGAAATTCATCCCCACCATCAGGCACGAGGCCAAAGGCGCAGCATAGACCATCGCCAGCCCCACCGGCCCGCGCAACACCCATGTCACGCCAAGGGCCAGCGGCGTGTTGGTGCTCATGGCAAGGGCATAGCGGCCATAGCGGCCAAGGCTCATCGTTTCACGAAAGGTCAGATGGGAGTGGAGCGCATAGCCGACGAGGGAAACGAGGACGAAGGACAAAGCAAAGCCCACGCTGGAGATAGCCAGCGGCCCCTGCCCTCGCATCGCCCAGTCTGTGCCGATCATCACGCCATTATGCAGGGCAAGGCATGTGGCCGCGACAAAACCATAGGCCAGCCCGGTTCGTAAGCTCATACCGCGACATGCGCCCGGACGAGATAGACACAGGCATTGTCATCGCGCATGGCCGCAGGCGTGACCGCATCCTCGACCACCGCGCGCGCATTCATCACCACCGCCAGCGCGCCCGCGATGATCGGCCCGACCACCGGCACTTTCTTCAGCACAAAGGCAAAGGCGGTCAGCCGGATCATCGTCGTGGTGGCCAGGGGTCCGCAGATCGAGTGCATTTCCTCGGTCACGATCCCGCGCGTTTGCAGATCCAGCACAAGGCCCGTGCGGGTCCAGCGGCGATGGTCCTCGGGATGGGGGTGATAGAACCAACTGCCATGGGTGGACAGGATCAGCGTGCCGCCCGGTTTCAGCAAACGGCGGATTTCGGCGCAATAGGCGTCCAGATCGGGCACATGCTCGAACACCTGTGCGGAAAGGATCGCATCCACGCTGTGATCCGGCAAAGGCACGCGCCCGTCCGGCCCGATCGGCAGCTTGCCCTTGGCCACGGCGTCCGCGTCAATATCGGCCGGGCGATAATCCAGCCCCAGCCCGCGCAGCAGCGAAGCATAGGGCATATCCCCGCACCCCAGATCGACGATGGACGCGCCCTTGGGCAAACGGCCCGCCTGCTCGCGGATCAGTTTCGACAAAGGCGCCAGTTGCAACCAGTCAGTATGCCACATCGAGGGCGAAACGCGGCGCGAATCATGCATCACAGATCTTCCTCACCCGGCACAAAGGCCGCATCATGGCCCGCGATGATCGCCAGCAAAAACCCGCCCAGCGCGGTCTGCACCCCGATGGCGCCCGCCGCCGCCGCCACCACCAGCGGCAGCACCGAGGGCAGCGGCAGATAGCCCCCCGCCCGCCAGTTAATGCCGATCACCGCCAGCGCCGCGCCCGAAAACACCATCAGCCCCAGCCCCAGCACCAGCGCATGTTCGAGCGTCAATATCGGGCTGAACCGGTCAAACCAGCTGTTGAGATCGCGATAGCCGGTGCGCACGCCATAGAAATGCGTGGCCATGGCCATGATCGCGGCAAAATGGCCCACCGTCAGCAGAAACCCGGCCATGATCGTCCAGCCTGCGCCCACCACCGGATTGCCCGCCAGCCAGCCCATGTCAAAGCCCATCGCCACCGCCAGAATCGCCACCGCCGCCAGCATCGCGATCAGCGCGGGCACACCGAACACACATGTGGGGCTGAGCATCAGCAGATAGCGCAAATGCCGCCAGCCATCGCGCCATGGGCGCAGATGCGGCGCCCGGTCGCGCAGATCAGGTTGCAGCTTGGCCGGCACCTGTTCGATATGCAGCCCGCGCAGGGACGCCTTGATCACCATCTCGCTGGCAAATTCCATGCCGGTCGAGGAGAGCGCGCATTCCATAAACGCGCGCTTGGTGATCGCGCGGATGCCGCAATGGGCGTCATCAATCCCGCTGCGATAAAACAGGTTCAAAATGCCCGTCAGTACCGGATTGCCGATATAGCGGTTTTTCCATGGCATCGCGCCCTTGGCGATGCCCCCGGCAAAGCGCGACCCCATGCACAGATCCGCGCCATCGACCAATTGGCCGATCATCGCCACGCCATCGTTGAAATCATACGAGCCATCCGCGTCGCCCATCAGCAGGAAACGCCCATGGCCCCCTTCGCACCCCCCGATCAGCGCCGCGCCATAGCCGCGCCGGGGCACCGCCACCACGCGCGCGCCCTGCGCCGTGGCATAGGCCTGCGACCCATCCGTGCTGCCATTGTCGGCGATCACGATCTCGCTGCGCAGCCCATAGGCCACCTCGATCCGGTGGGCGGCTTCCTTGGCATTGGCAATGCAATGCGGCAGGCTCTGAATCTCATTGAGACAGGGCATGATGATCGAAACATCCACCCCCCGGTCCGTTACTGGAGCACCCGCCACCGGGCCGCCTGCTTGCTCGTTCACCGCATCACCCCGACCCTTATGCGCATCTGCGCTGGTACGGACGGCGGGACTCGAACCCGCACGAGCAAAGCTCAAGGGATTTTAAGTCCCTGGCGTCTACCATTCCGCCACGTCCGCAAGGCAGGACCACGGCTCTGGCAGATCGGCGGGCAAACGGCAAGGGGGCCAAGATCACCCGCCCATTCGACAAAATAAAAAGCGCAGGCACGCCCCCCGGCCGCCTGCGCCTTTTACATCCCTGTGCGGTTACGCTGTCTCAGACGTTGAGACGCGCGCGCATTTCCTTGCCCGGCTTGAAGAAGGGCACCTTCTTGCCCGGCACGTCCACCGCCTCGCCGGTGCGCGGGTTGCGCCCCTTGCGCGGATCGCGTTCGCGCGTCGAAAAAGCGCCAAAGCCGCGCAATTCCACCCGGCCGCCATCGGCCAGACGCTGGGCGATTTCATCAAAAAACACATCCACGATGCGTTCCACATCGTCGGTGCGCAATTCAGGATTGGCCTTTGCCAGTGCCTGCAACAGTTCAGATCTGATCATGAACAAACCCCCTCTGGGCCGCGGTCCCATTCCAATGGCCCGACCGTTCAAACAACCTCTCTCCGGCGCGAGTCTTTTTGCCCGGCTCGGAAGGGTTTATGTACAGAACTTCAAGACTTTGTACAATAGCGCCCCTAGGTGCAATACGGTAAGGCGCCTTTGGCCAGCGATGATCCCGGCGCGGCGCGTCAGGCCAAAGGAACGCTATCGTCCAGCAGGTCATTAACGCGCAGGCCCAGCCGGGCGATCCGCGCCATCACCTCGGGCCATTCATTCTGCAAAAACCGTTTTTTTTCAGCAGCAAGAAGCCATTCGCGCGCGCCGGGCGCAACAATCATGCCCACCCCGCGCTGCACCTCGACCAGGCCATCAAGCTGAAATTGCTGATAAGCCTTGGCCACGGTCAGCGGATTTGCCCCCTGCTCGGCCGCCAGCGCGCGCACCGAAGGCAGCATCGCCCCTTCGGGATAGGTGCCGTCGATGATGGCTGCGGCGATCATGTCGCGCAGCTTGAGATAGACCGGGCGGGTGCTGGCTGTCATGGCGCATCACTGCCATAATACAGCGCCTCACACAAGCGCGACCATCGCAGACAACGGGCAACTTGGCGCTTTCCTTTGCTTACTTCGATGTTAATTTGCGGCCCCATGACCACACCTTCCGACGCGGCCCAAACCCCCGCCACCGGCCCCACATGGATGGGCCACCCGCGCCCGCTGGCCCGCCTGTTCGCCATCGAGATGTGGGAACGTTTTGGCTATTACGGCATGCGCGCGCTGCTCATGCTCTATCTGACCAAACACTTCCTGTTGGGCGACCGGGTCTCGGCGGGGATCTATGGCGGCTATACCGCGCTGGTGTATCTGACGCCGCTGATCGGGGGGCTGCTGGCGGATCAGTATCTGGGGTCGAAACGGGCGGTCAAATTCGGCGCGCTGATTATGGCGGCGGGCTATTTCGCGCTGGCGCTGGGGGGCTCTCCGGCGCGGCCATGGGCCGAATATGACGGCGTGCGCCACCCCATCGAGGTCGCCCATTTCCGCGACGGGCCGACCAGCGCGGCCAATGAAACCCGCGCCGTGATCGACCATGGCCGCCCCCTGCTCATCAAGGGGCAGGAGGACGGCAGCATCGACCTGATCGCGCCCGACGGATCAGTGGCGCGCCATCTGGCCCCGGGCGTGCTGCACGAAGGCGCGGACCGCGACGAGCTGCGTCTGGCCATCACGCTGATGGCGCTCTCGGCGGTGGCGGTGGGCAATGGCTTTTTCAAACCCAATATCGCCACCATCGTCGGCCTGCTCTATGCCGATGGCGACCAGCGGCGCGATGCCGGTTTCAGCATCTTCTATATGGGCATCAACCTTGGCTCGTGGCTGGGCCAGATGGCCTGCCCCATTCTGGCCGATCATTTCGGCTGGGGGGCGGGGCTGGGCTCGGCCGGGGCGGTGATGCTGATCGCATGGGCGATGATGCATTACAGCCAGCGCAGCCTTGGCGGCTTTGGCGAGCCACCCGCGGTGGCAGGGCGCGATCCGGCACTGTGGATTTATCCGGCGGCGATACTGGCGATCCCGGCCTGCTATTTCCTGTTCACCAATCTGATGCATGCCCCTGCTCCTGCGCCGGGCGCGGGTTTTGTCGGCTATCTGATGGGCCTGCCTGTCATGGGCAAATTGCTCTGCGCCACCTTTGGCATCAGCCTGCCCGCGATCCTGATCTGGTCCTGGCGCGCGGGCAGCCGGGCCGAATTCGAGATGATGCTGGCCGCGATCATCCTGATGGTGTTCAACACCGTGTTCTGGAGCCTGTTCGAACAGGCGGGATCGTCGTTAACGCTGTTTGCCGACCGCAATGTGGACCGCTCGGTGTTTGGCTGGTTCGAAATGTCGGCCCCCGCCACCCAGCAGTTCAACGCCATCGGCATCATCACGCTGGCCCCGGTGATGGGGGCCTTGTGGTCGGTGCTGGCCCGGCGCGGGTGGGAGCCTTCGATTCCCGTCAAGTTCAGCATGGGGCTGATCGGCGTGGGCGCGGGCTTCCTGTTCCTCGTGCTGGGCACGCATTTTGCCGGGGCCGATTACCGGGTCGGGCTGGGCTGGCTGGCGGGGCTGTACCTCATTCATTCGGTGGCCGAATTGTGCATTTCGCCCGTCGGCATGTCGATGATCACCAAACTGTCCATCGCCCGCGTGGTCGGGCTGATGATGGGGGCGTGGTATCTCTCGCTGGCCATGGGGCAATATGGCGCGGGATTGCTGGCGCAAATGGCAACAGTCGAAACCGTGGGCGGACAGGTCACCAATCTGAAGCTCAGCCTCGATACCTATGTCGGCGTGTTTACCCAGATCGGGATGGTGACCATCGGCGTGGGATTGGTGCTGCTGGTGCTGTCGGCGCCGATCCGGCGGTTGATGCATGGAGTGAGCTAAAATGGATCAGGCGTTTTCATGGCTGCTGACCGGGGCGATGGCCTTTGTCGGATCGCATCTGCTGATGTCGCACCCATGGCGCGCGGGGCTTTTGGCGCGGCTAGGCGAGAAGGGCTTTATGGGGCTCTACTCGATGGTGTCCTTTGCCACGCTGGGCTGGACGATTGCCGCCTTTCGCAGCGTCGGGCCGGGCGGCGCGCCGCTCTGGGACGGCACGGGCGAAGCGCTCTGGATCATCGCCAGCCTGCTCTCGCTGATCGGTATCACGCTGCTGCTGGGGTCTTTGCACGGCAATCCTGCCATGCCTCAAGTGCCGGGCGAGAAAATCGCCGCCGCGCGGGCCTCTGGCGTCTTTGCCGTCACTCGCCACCCGATGATGTGGGGCATCGCGCTCTGGGCGCTGGCGCATGTTCTGGTGGCCCCCGCGCCGCGCGTCATCGTGCTGATGGTGGCCATGGGTGCGCTGGCCCTGATCGGCGCGCGGCTGCAGGATGGGAAAAAGGCCCTGCTGCTGGGTGCGGCATGGGAAAGCTGGAGCGGGCAGACATCCTATTGGCCGCGTTTGGCCGGGCTGGGTCGGATTTCGCCTCTGCTCTGGGGGATCGGGATCGTGGTCTGGTTGGGGGCCACGTTTGGGCATGTGCATGCCAATCATGTGTTGGCGGGTGTGTGGCGGTGGGTCTTGTGAGGTTTATGCCTCCGGCGGGCAAAGGGCGGGGGCCCTTTGCAATCCCGTTACTGTCGGCGTGGCGCTAAGAGTTCGGCATCAGGTATCGGACGCAGCGTTGGGATTTTTAAGCCTGCGGCGCCAATCAGCGCAACCCAGCCGCGCCGCAGGCTTTCAAACCCATCACGCGACGCCGCAAACCTCACACCACCCCATTAATGGGATTGCAAAGGGACGAGTCCCTTTGCCCGCCGGAGGCACCCTACCTCCCCTCACTCCACCCCCGAAGAACACTCCCCACACATCCCGCGCAATTCCACCACCGGCCGCACATCGGCAAACCCGGCCTCACGCGCGGCCTGAATCAGCGCCCCGGTCAAACGGTCGTCGTCGATATGCACCGCCTTTCCGCATCCATCGCAGATGAGGAAGATGCAGTCGTGGCGGCAACCGGGGTGGGGGTTGGCGATATAGGCGTTGGCGCTTTCGACACGCCGGGCCAGATTCGTCCGCACGAACAGGTCGAGGATGCGATAGACGCTGTTGGCGGCCACGCGCTTGTCGCGCGCTTTGGAGACGGCCTCGGCGATGTCATAGGCGCTGGCGGGCTTGGCGCGTCCGGCAAGGGCGTCGAACACATCGCCGCGCATTTCAGTCCATTGCTCGCCTGCGGTTTCCAGCGCGTTGCGGGCGGCGATGACAAGGCCCTCGCCGCTATATTCGCGGTGGCGGGGATGTTCGTGGACGTGATCGTGGGTAGCGCTCATGAGGCGCTTATAGCCCAAATCAGTTGCGGGTGAAATCAGCCTTATATTCGCCGGGAAACATCTGTTTGAGCGCGGCCACTTTGGGCACATCCCAATAGGCGATATAGGGGTGGGTGGGGTTGAGGACCGCGAAATCCTGATGGTATTTTTCGGCCGGATAGAATTGGCGCAGGGGTTCGATTTTGCTGGCGATGCGGCCATGCCACAGGCCCGATGCGGCAATCTGGGCCAGATAGGCGCGGGCGGCCTTGTCCTGCTCCGGCCCGATGGGGATCAGCGCGCTGCGATATTGCGGGCCGATGTCGGGGCCTTGGCCATTGGCCTGCGTGGGGTCGATGATGACCGAGAAGAAAATGCGCAGCAGCTCGTCATAGCGCACCTGCGCCGGGTCATAGGTGACGTGCACCGCTTCGGCATGGCCGGTGTTGCCTTGGCCCACATCGTCATAATGCGCGGTATTGGCCGCCCCGCCGTGATAGCCCGAGACCGCGCTGGTCACGCCCTTCACATGGCTGAACACTGCCTCGACGCCCCAAAAGCAGCCGCCGGCAAACACCGCCTGTTTCAGGCCGGGCGTTTCCTGCGCCGGGGCGCTGGCCACCGGGGCCGCTATTGTGTGCGTATTGGCCGCATCGGCGTTCTGGCACGCCGCAAGCGCTATTGCGAAAGGCAGGGCAAAGAGGAAGCCCCGCGCCATGCTACTGGCTCGCGTGGGCCGGGGCGGCGATCGCCTGCCCCACAAGGCCGGTCAGGCCACCGGGACCGGCGGACATCACAGCAACAATCAGAGCGCCCCCCAGCGCAAAGCCAATAGCGAAAGAGCGAAACAAATCGCGGTTCAAGAGGCGCATCAGAATAGTCCGGGAAATTGACTGTCGGTCAGCCAGATGGGGATGATTCCCGATTTGTCTAGACCATCCCACCTGAACCCTGCGCAACACCGCGACCAAATGAGGGCTGTTTGCGACGAAATGCTGCAACGCAACGGTGCGTTGCAGCATTTCGTCAGATCAAGCTCTTAATGGCGGAAATGGCGCATGCCGGTAAAGACCATGGCAAGGCCCGCTTCATCGGCAGCCTTGATGACTTCATCGTCGCGCATGCTGCCGCCCGGCTGGATCACCATGGTCGCACCCGCTTCCACCGCGGCCAGCAGGCCGTCGGCAAAGGGGAAGAACGCATCGGAAGCCACCGCGCTGCCCTTGGTGCGCGTTTCGGCAAAACCGTGGGTTTCAGCCGCTTCGGCGGCCTTGGCGGCGGCGATGCGGCTCGAATCGCGGCGGTTCATCTGGCCGGCGCCGATCCCCGCGGTCACGCCTTCCTTGGCATAGACGATGGCGTTCGACTTCACGTGCTTGGCCACGGTCCAGGCGAACAGCGCGTCCTGCAATTCCTGCTCGCTGGGCTGGCGCTGGGTCACGACCTTGAGGTCATCAAGGCTGATGGCGCCATTGTCGCGGTTCTGAACCAGCAGGCCGCCCGCAATCGGCTTGGCGATCAGGCCGCCGCGCTTCGCATCGGGGATTTCACCGATCAGCAGCAGGCGCAGGTTCTTCTTCTTGGCAAACACCGCCTTGGCGTCGTCATTGGCGTCGGGCGCCACGACCACTTCGGTGAAGATGCCGCTGATCGCCTCGGCGGTCGGGCCGTCGAGCGGGCGATTGACAGCGATGATGCCGCCAAAGGCCGAAACGCTGTCGCACTTGAACGCCGCCTCATAGGCCTCGACCAGCGTTGCCGCCGTGGCGACGCCGCAGGGGTTGGCATGCTTGACGATCACCACGGTCGGCTCGGCATCCTTGAATTCGGCCAGCAGTTCGAGCGCGGCGTCGGCGTCGTTGTAATTGTTGTAGCTCAGCTCCTTGCCCTGCACCTGCACGGCCTGGGCCAGACCCTTTTCCTTGGCGCCATGCGGAATGTAGAGCGCGGCGGCCTGATGCGGGTTTTCGCCATAGCGCAGTTCCGACACGCGCGCGCCGGTGATGGCAATGGTTTCAGGGAAAGTCTCGCCCTGATCGACAGTGGCGAACCACTGGCTGATCGCGCCGTCATAGGCGGCGGTCAGCGCATAGGCCTTGGCGGCGAACTTGCGGCGCTGGGCCAGCGTGGTTTCGCCATTGGCCACGATGGCATAATCGGCCGGATCGGTGACGATGGCGACGAAATCGTGGTTCTTGGCCGCGCTGCGCACCATGCTGGGGCCGCCGATGTCGATGTTCTCGATGATCTCTTCGCGCGTGCCGCCCTTCGCCACCGTCTGAACGAAGGGATAGAGGTTGACCACCACCAGATCGATCGCGCCGATCTCATGCTCGTTCATGCTGGCCACATGCTCGGCATTGTCGCGCACGGCCAGCAGGCCGCCGTGAACCTTGGGGTGCAGCGTCTTGACGCGGCCGTCCATCATTTCAGGAAAACCCGTCAGCTCGGAAATGTCCTTCACATCCAGCCCGGCATCGCGCAGCGCCTTGGCCGTGCCGCCGGTCGAAACCAGCTCGACACCCTTGGCGGCCAGCGCCTTGCCCAGATCAACAAGGCCCGTCTTGTCCGAAACAGAGAGCAAAGCCCGGCGAATGGTGACAGTGTCAGTCATGGGTGGAGTCGTCCTGTGAAGATGCGTGTTTGGCGCGGCCCATAAGGATTTTGGCGGTTTTTGGAAGGGTGAAGGGGGTTTCAGGGGAAAGAAAATGCGAGGGACTCGTCCCTCGCGCTCCCGTTAATGTCTTCGTTGCGCCACGGGTTCGGCGGCAAGTGTCGGACGCGGCGTTGGAATTTTGAAAGCCTGCGGCGTCTTTAGCCCAACCTAGCCGCGCCGCAGGCTTTGAATTTATCATCCGCAACGCCGCGATCTTGCCACCACCCCATTAACGGGATTGCAAAGGGACCGAGTCCCTTTGCCCGCCGGAGGCATAACTCACCCCATCTTCTTCAAAATCCACGAGAAGCTCCCGCCACCGCGCGACACCATGCCCTGAATCACCAATTGCTGTACCGGCACCGGCCGCCCCTGCCCATCGGCCCAGATCGATTCCTCGATGGCGATTTCGCCCCCGCCGCTGCGGAATTGCCAATAGGAGCCGTCGGGCAGCGCCATGCCCACGCCCTGCTTGTCGTCGGACAGGCCGACCTCGATGCCGGGGCCGAGGTGGAACCGCAGCGCATAGGAGACCATGCCGCGCTTGCCCTTGCGCCCGGTGGGGACGAGCAGATCCTCGCCGCGCAATTCGGTGCCATCGTCGCGCAGGATCAGGATGCGGCGATGCGTCAGGCCATAGCGCCCGGCATAGCCATCGTGGCTGGCCTCCAGCCGCGTCGCGCCCCATGTACGCCCCGACGATCCGTTGCGTTCGCCCTCAATGCTGCGGCGGTCCACCTCAACCTCGGCCACGCCGGAGCCAAGCCCGCCGTTGATCAGCACCGCGGTCGAATTGGCATCGTCGAGAACCAGCGTCGAATGCGCCGCCGTGGCGCGCAGCCCCTGATCCAGCCGCACCGGCATCAGGCCGCCCGCCGCCGCGCCGCCGCCGCAATTGATGATCACGCGCTGTCCGGCATGGCTCAATTCAAACGCCAGCGTCGAGGCGCAGCCATTGCGTGCGTGACGCGTCAACGGCGGGGGCGCGGCGTCGAACTGCATCACGCTCTTGCCCGCCACCACGCGCTGATAGCCCCATTGGCGCACCTCGCGCAGGGGCCGCGTGCGCACGCCCGTGGCCGCGATCAGCGAGGAAACGTCAGAGGCCGACACCGCCCATCCGCCCTGCCAACTGCCCAAGGCGCCATCGCCATGCGTCAGCGCCAGCAAGGGCGGCACCATCAGCGAAAGGATCGATTCGAGCGCGGCGGGCGGTTCGCGCCGCGTCGCGCGATAGCAGGCGATCAATTGCACCAGGAGCGCAATCGCCTCCATCTGGCCCAGCGGGCTGCGCGCCATGCAGCCGCCGTCATCGCCCAGCAATTCGCCCAGCGAGGCGATCAGCCCAGCCTCGCCATAAAGCCTGCGCGGGCGGCCATCGGGCAACAGCAGCCCGGCCGCGACAATGGCGCACCAGCCCGCCACCTGCGCCAGCGTGTCCTCGCCCTTGGCCACATGGCGGTCCAGCCAGCGCGCATGATCGGCCATCGCCCCCAGCGTCTGCACCCGCAGCGTCTTGTCGTCGCCCGAAAGCAGCAGCGGCGCATGGACCAGCCAGCCCAGCAGCCGCGCGCCCGTATAGGCCACCGTCCACGCCGGGCCTTTGCCGGGGCGCGAGGGCGGCTTGGGATTGGCCATCAGCCAGGCGGCCAAAATCCGCTCGGCCACCGGCGAGACCTGTTCGCGCGGCCCCGCCGCCTCCAGATCGGCCATCCAGTGAAACCCGTGGACCATGCGTTCGAGCGGAGGCACCAACCGGCCCGCGCCCGCCAGATCAAGCTGAGCAATCGGCTGTTTCAGCCCGTGGACCAAAAAGTGCCCGGAGCGCAGCGCCGCGCCCGCTGCCTTGTCGCCCGCCAGCGGGTTCGTGACCGTGGCCAGCAATTTGGGCCGCGCGGGCTTGCGAAACGGCGCCGTCAGCACTTGGCCCGGCACGCCGATGCGATAGGCCAGTCGGATCAGCCTTTCGCCCGCGCCCAGCGAAGGCGGCGTAAAATCGGCCAGCGCCAGCGCGCGGCCCGGTTCGACCACCTGCGCTGATGCCTCGTTGGTTTCGACGCTTTCGCCTTCGTCCAGCGTCGGTAATGGGATAGCCTGCCCCTTGCCCTTCCCCGCCTTGCGGGGCTTGCCCTGTGCAGACATATCCAGGTTCATGGTTCAGCCCAATCCTTTGAGCGCCGCGATATTCGCGGCATAGTGATCCGGCCCGCCCCGGAATGTGGCCGTGCCCGCCACCAGAGCATTGGCCCCGGCCGAAATGGCCAGCGGCGCGGTAGTGGTGTCGATGCCGCCATCCACCTCCAAATGGATCTCGCGCCCGGTCTTGTCGATCATCTTGCGGATCGCCTCGATCTTGCGCAACTGGCTGGAAATGAACTTCTGCCCGCCAAAGCCGGGGTTGACGCTCATCACCAGCACCAGATCGATGTCATCGATCAGATAATCCAGCATCTTGGCAGGCGTGGCCGGGTTGAGCGAGACGCCCGCCTTGCACCCTGTGGCATGGATCGCCTGCACCGTGCGGTGGCTGTGGGGCCCGGCCTCGGGGTGGAAGGTGATGATGTCGGCGCCCGCATCGGCAAAGGCCTGAATATACGGATCGACCGGCTGGATCATCAGATGGACGTCGAAGATCTTCTTCGTATGGGGGCGCAGCGCCTTGACCACCATCGGCCCGATGGTGATGTTGGGCACGAAATGGCCGTCCATAACGTCGACATGGATCCAGTCGGCACCGGCCGCGTCAATCGCGCGCACTTCCTCGCCCAGCCGAGAAAAATCGGCGGAAAGGATCGAAGGGGCAATCAGAGGCAAGCTCATCACACCAGTTCCACACAAGTTGATGCGGCGATAAACGCCATGATTCGCGCGGTCACAAGCACGTACTTCTCCATTTTCCACACACTTATCGCCGCCGGGCGGCTTGGTGCAGGCAAAAGCTGCGGATTTATGCGCCTTTGCGGCGCGTCAAGCCTCCGTTATTCCCGGCAAAGCGACATAAACCAGACCCGCCTGCAGTTTTCTGGGGAAAAACCGCTAGCCCCGCCATCGGGCATAGGCGCCAAGCCGGTCATTCAGGCGCCCCGCACACCACCGTGTTGGTGAAGACTCCGTTAGCCAAAACTAGGGCTAATGACCTGTTGCCGCCCAAAACCTTCCGCAAGGCCCGGCGCGTAAACGTCAACCATGATCGAAGTTCGCCGGGGATCAGGATAGGCTGAAAGACCCCGATTGCAACAAAGCGCTGGCGAGCCGCATGGGTGGGAACAGGAATGGACAGCAAAAGCTCGCCGCAGGACGCCCAGCGCAAAGGGTTGCTGCGCCCCATCAGCGGATTGCTGGTGGGCACGTTATTGTTGCTGGCCATCGCCGCGCAGGTCACCCTTTCCAAGATCAACCTGAGCGCCCATCGTTTCAGCGAGGATATCATCGCCAGAAGCTGGGATCATGACGTGGAGATCTGGCAGGAGACCGTCCGCGCTCTGGCCCATCAGGAACAGGCCCGCGCACGCCTTGCCGCCAATGACACGCGCTGGATCGACGAGGCGATACTCGCCCCGATGCGCGCGGTCACCGGGTCACGCTCGGTCCGGCTGGTCCCTGCGCGCGGGGAGGATGGGATGGCGGGCCTGTGGGTTATCGAGGGTCAGGCAAAGCTCAACCTGCCCTTGGTGCTTTCGGGCGTCGGCCCCTATATGATTCAGGCCACGCTTGATGAGGGCATGGTCACCAGCTTCAGCGCCCAGCATGGCCAGAACGCGGCCATTCTTCAGCTGGGGGGCAAGCTGCCGCCCAATCACATGGTCCTGCCGCTGCGCAATCCCAAAGGGGGCGCGGTGGCGGTGCTGGCATGGCCCGCGCTCGATCCTTACAGCGCGGTGCGTTTCGACCTGCCGATTGCGCTGCTGGCGCTGTTCGGGCTGTTGGCGGCGGCGGCATGGTTCTTTATGCGGCGCAGCAACACCATCGCCAGCGACCTGATCGCCAGCGAGGCGCGCGCGCGCCATCTGGCCTTTCACGACACGCTGACCGGATTGCCCAACCGAGCCATGATGTTTGACCGGCTGGGCCAGAGTCTGGCCATGTCGCGGCGTTATGCCGGGGAAATGGCGGTCCATTGCCTCGATCTGGACCGGTTCAAGGAGGTCAATGACACGCTGGGCCATCATGCGGGCGATGAATTGATCCAGCAGGTGGGCCGCCGCCTGAGCGAATTGTGCCGCGATTCCGACACGGTGGCGCGACTGGGCGGCGATGAATTCGTGATCCTGCAACCCGAGGCCGACGGCACGGGCGCCTCTCATCTGGCCCAGCGCGTGCTCAAACTGTTTGAAACGCCCTTTGAACTGGAAGCGGGCGTGGTCGAGGTGGGGGTTTCCATCGGCGTCACGCTGGTCTCCAATCCCGAAATCGAACCGGCCGAGGCGCTGCGTCAGGCCGATCTGGCGCTGTATGGTTCCAAGGAAAACGGGCGCAACCGCGTCACCTTTTTCGAACCCGACATGGATGCCGCGCTGCGCATGCGGCGCAATCTGGAAAGCGATCTGCGCAAGGCGCTGGCCGACGGCAGCCTGACCATGGTCTATCAGCCCCAGATGAACGGGCGCGGGTCGATCGACGCGATGGAGGCGCTGGTGCGCTGGAATCATCCCGAACGCGGCAGCATCGCCCCCTCGATCTTTGTGCCCTTGTGCGAGGAAAGCGGGCTGATCCTCGATCTGGGCGAATTCGTGTTCCGCCGCGTGTTTCAGGAAACCGCCGGTTGGGGCGACATTCGCGTGGCGATCAATGTCTCGGCGCTGCAATTGCGCTCGCCCATGTTCATGGCCACGCTGACGCGGCTGGTGGCCGAATTCCGGGTCAATCCCGAACGCTATGAAATCGAGATCACCGAAACCGCCCTGCTGGGCGACGATGGCATCACGCGCGACAATATCACCATGCTCAAACAGGAAGGCTTTTCCATCGCGCTGGACGATTTCGGCACCGGCTATTCCAGCCTCAATTCGCTCAAGCGCTTCTCGGTGGACAAGATCAAGATCGACCGCAGCTTCGTTCATAATCTGGAGGCCAATGACGAGGCCGAAGGGCTGGTCGACGCCATCGTCAAGCTGGGCCGCGCGCTGAAACTGGACGTGGTGGCCGAGGGCGTGGAAACCGAGCATCAGCGCGAACGTCTGGCCGCCTGCGGCTGCAACACGTTTCAGGGCTTCCTCGTTTCGCGCCCGGTGCCCGCCGAGGAGCTGGACGGACTGTTTTCCGGCCATAATCCGTAAGAGCCCGGATGGGCGCTTGGCCAAAGGCAAATGTTTGCACGCCATAATGGCATGGTGAAACACGGCCCTTTCCTGTCACGCCTGATCGCCAACCGGCGGGGCAATGCCCTGCCGATGCTGGCGCTGATCCTGTCGTTGCTGATGGCCTTTGTCGGCTGCGCGGTGGACGGGGCGCGGATGTATATGGTCAATGCGCGGCTGCAACAGGCCTGCGATGCCGGGGTTCTGGCCGGGCGCAAGGCGATGACCGACACCACCACCGGCAACACCACGCTGGATGCGACCGCCACGGCGGCGGCCAACGCCTTTTTCGCCAACAATATCCGCACCGGCTGGTACGGCATCACCGCGCTCAGCTTTACCCCCGCCAAGACCACCGACGCCCAGGTGAGCGCGCGGGCCAGCGCGACCATGCCCATGACGCTGATGCGCGTGTTCGGCTACAGCTCGACCACGCTCAACGCCGTGTGTCAGGCCACTTATCAGATCAGCGACACCGATGTGATCTTTGTGCTGGACACCACCGGCTCGATGGCCTGCCTGCCATCGGACGACACCAACACCTGCAACAATTACGTCAATTCGGTCACGGCCACGGCCTATACGCGCCCCGCCGACGGCACCGGCAGCGGCAACACCAGCACCGCCGGATACCCCGGATCGACCGCCTATTACGTGCCGGAAAAATCAGGATCGCGCATCAGCGCGCTGCGCACCGCCGTGCTGTCTTTCTATGACACGATGGCCGCCTCGATCGATGTCAACACGCGGGTGCGCTATGGCTTTGTCACCTATACGTCCACGGTCAATTCGGGCCGCGCGATCATGGATATCAACCCGGCCTATATGGTGGGCGGGGTCGGCAATGTGAACACAAGCTGGAATTATCAGACCCGTGTGCTGACCGGCACGGGGTTTTCCTTCTCTTGCTTCTGCACCCTGCCAAACTGGCAATACAAGCAGAGCCCGCAATTGCTGACCACCTATGTCACCGGCGCGCCCACGGTCGATACCACCAAATTCGTCAACACCACCGACACATGGGACGGGTGCATCGAGGAAGCCTATACCACGCCCGGCGTCACCAGCTTTTCCACCGGCAGCCTGCCCAATGACCTGAACCCCGACCTGAAACCGGGCACCGACATCCGCACGCAGTGGAAGCCGATGTGGACCGCCGTCACCTATGCCCGCAACAATTACACCAGCACCGCCGCGGCCACATCGAGCGGCGACACCAGCAACAGCCCCAATCTCGATCAGGCCGCCTATTACAAGGCCGGCTATATCAGTTGCGGCAAGCCCGTCTCGCGTCTGGCCGTGCTGACGCGCACGCAGGTGTCCAATTACGTCAACGCCACCGACTTTCGCGCGATGGGCGGCACCTATCACGATATCGGCATGATCTGGGGCACGCGGCTGGTTTCGCCCGACGGCATCTTTGCCGCCGACACCGCCGCCGCCACGGGCCGCGATGCGCCCAAGCGGATCATCGTCTTTCTGACCGATGGCGACATGTCGCCCAGCCAGAATGTCTATGGCGCATACGGCGTGGAATATTACGACCAGCGCGTGTCGGGCGGCGATCTGGGTAATCTGAAGACTTACCACAATGCCCGTTTCCTTGCCTCTTGCGCTGCGGCCAAGGCCAAGAACATCAGCGTGTGGACGGTCGCGCTGGGCATGAGCAGCACCACTGAACTGACCCAATGCGCGACCTCGCCCTCGCAGGCGCTCTCGACCACATCGGGATCGGGACTTTCCGCGCAATTCGCCACCATCGCCAGCAAGATCGCCAAGCTGAGGATTTCGAAATGAGGCGGCTGTGGCGTGATCGCAGCGGGGCGGCGCTGGTCGAATTTGCACTGGTGCTGCCGGTGATGCTGCTGATGGGGATGGGCCTGTGCGAAATGGCCTATCAGGCCTATATGCAGGCAATCCTGACGGGCGCGGTGCAAAAGGCCGGGCGCGACAGCACGGTGGAAAGCGCCAACACCACCACCATCGACAATGCCGTGTTGCAGGCGGTCAAGAACATCAACGGCAATGCCGCCTTCGTCGCGGGTTATCCCACGCGCAAATCCTATGCCTCCTTCGGCTATATCTCGCCCGAAAGCTTCGTGGACAGCAACGGCAATGGCGCGCGCGATGCGGGCGAGTGCTTTACCGATGTGAACGGCAACGGCATCTGGGACGCCGATCCAGGCGTATCGGGCAATGGCGGCGCGGGCGACACGGTGCTCTATACCGTTTCGATCACCTATACCCGGCTGTTCCCGCTGGGCCTCTGGCTGGGCTGGGGCAAAACGGCCACGCTTTCGGCCAGCACGATCCTGAAGAACCAGCCATGGGCAACGCAGGCCAGCACGGCGGCGGCGACTGTATGCACATGATACTCCGGCTGATCCGCGATTCCTCCGCCGCCTCCCTGATCGAATTCGCGCTGGCGCTGCCCATCGTGTTCTACATGGGCGGGGCGGGCATCGAATATACCAACATGGCCCGCGTCCAGATGCAGATCAGCCAGATCACGCTCGATCTGGCCGATAATGCCAGCCGAGTGGGCCTGGCCAGCAATCTGGCCGCGACCCAGATCCGCGAAACCGACATGAACGATGTGCTGGCGGGCGCGCGGCTGCAAGGCAACGGACTGGGCCTGACCACCAACGGGCGGGTCATCATCTCCAGCCTCGAAATGGTCCAGCAGTCCTATGACACCGTGCCCGTCCAACGCATCCACTGGCAACGCTGTATCGGGATGAAAAGCGGGGGCGGCTTCGATTCCTCCTATGGCACCACCACCGCCACCGCCGGAACCGACGCCACGCTGGCCAATGCCGGCGCCACCGCCGCCACCGGCATGGGCGACACCGGATACAAAGTCAGCGCGCCGACCGGGGCCGGGGTGATGTTCGTCGAGGTCAATTACACCTACCAGCCCTTCTTCGGCACGATGTTCGTGGCCAACAAGCTGATCCACTACAGCGCCAGCTTTGTGGTCCGCGATCTGCGCGATTATGCGCAGATCTATAATCCCAGCCCGGCGGCGACGCGGATGACGTGTGATAAGTATACGAGTTAGGAAGAGGTAAGATGCGAGGGTCTAGACCCTCGCGCTCCCGTTACTATCTGCGTGGTGCCATGGGTTCGACGTTTCGTGTCGGACGCAGCCTTGGAACTTTAAAGCCTGCGGCGCCAAACAGCGCGAGTTTTCCGCGCCGCAGGCTTTATCAATCCGCCCATAAGCCCGCAAACAAAGCACCACCCATTAATGGGATTGCAAAGGGCCCCCGCCCTTTGCCCGCCGAAGGCATCATTCCATAAAACCCGCCATGAACAGCCGGATGGCGCACGGCAAGCTGCCCCCAGCGCCACACCACCATCCGGCCGTTCGGGAACGCGACATGCCCTGCCGAACGGCATGAACAGATCGCGCGCCCCCTGTTGCAGCTAACGACTTGCCCCCCAAGTCGCCGGCAACATATCGAGACATTGCACCCATTGCTGTCAACGCTTGCAGACCTTGCCCGTAAAGGCAACAGGATCATAAGGTTCTGGCGAAATATCCTTGTCGGGCCCCGCGCCAGCCATTCGTCATTTGACGTAGGATGATGCAGCCCGAATGCGCGCTACACCATGTCTGCAGGAACCGACTGGCGGGGGGCGAGAGATGGTGACAAGCGATGTGACCGACAGGCTCCCGGGCCGCCCTTTGGCGCAGAGGCGCGCCGGATGATCGAAACCCTGCGCCTGATGGACAGAATCAAGTCTGCGCCGGGGCGGTTCATGCTGGTGATGGCGGCCATGGCGGTGATGATGACGGCCATCATCGGGGCGGCTTATTGGGCGCTGGGGCAGAGCCTTCCGGCGCAGAGCATGCCGATGGTGCGCGCTGTTCTGCTGGCCACGCTGGGGGCTCTGCTGGCGCTGGGCGGGGCGCTGGGCGGGTTGATTCTGCGCGCCTATGACAGCCGCCGCGCGGCCCTGTCCGAGGCGCGCCGCCATGTGGCCGACCTGCGGGCCGAGGTGGCCGCGCATAATGCCACGCTGGAGGAACTGCATCTGGCGAAGGAGGTGGCCGAGGCCGCCAACAGCGCCAAGAGCCGCTATCTCGTTTCGGTCAGCCATGAGATCCGCTCGCCGCTCAATTCGATCTATGGCTATGCGCAATTGCTGGAGCGCGGACATGACATCGCCCCCATCGAGGCCGCGCGCATCATCCGCCGGTCGTCCGAGCACCTGACCAATCTGGTCGAGGGGCTGCTCGATATCAGCCATGTCGAAAGCGGGGTGCTGCGCCTGTCGAACGATACGGTGCGCCTCAACAGCTTTCTCGATCAGGTCGCCAGCATGTTCCGCCCGCAGGCTCAATCGCGCGGCCTGACGCTGGCCTATGAAAAACAGAGCGGCCTGCCCGAATTCGTGCGCACCGATCAGAAGCGCCTGCGCCAGATCCTGATCAACCTGCTCTCCAACGCGATCAAATTTACCAAGGCGGGCCAAGTCACTTTCGGCGTCACCTATCGTTCGCAGGTGATGAGTTTCACCATTGCCGACACCGGGATCGGCATCGAGCCTCAGGATCTGACCCGCATCTTCGCCCCCTTTGAACGCGGCACCCATCCCGAGGCGCAGCGGCAAAAGGGCATCGGCCTGGGTCTGGCGATCACCCAGGCGCTGGTGCATATCCTTGGCGGCGATCTGGCCGTGGCCAGCGAGCCGGGCGTGGGCACGACCTTCACCGTACGCCTGATGCTCAGCCCGGTGCAGGCCAGTGTGCAGGAGGTGAAAAGCACCCGCGCGATCACCGGTTTCGACGGACCGCCGCGCCATATTCTGCTGATCGACGATGATCCGGATCAGACCTCGCTGCTGCGCGGGCTGCTCGAACCCATGGGCTTTGTCCTGCATATCGCCCATGACGGCGATTCCGGGCTGGAACTGGCGCGCAAACACCGGCCCGAACTGGTGCTGCTCGATGTCACCATGCCGGGCCTGTCAGGCTGGGAAGTGGCGCGGCGGCTGCGTGCGATGCGGGGCGGCGATATACGCATCATCATGGTGTCGGGCGACGCGCATGAAATCCGGCAGGGCAGCGCGGGCTTCATCGCCCATGACCAGTTCCTGATCAAACCGGTCGATCTGGACGCGCTGATCGATGCGGTGGGCGGCCTGCTGGGCCTGCACTGGCGCGGTCGGGCCGAGGAGGCCGAGGCCCCCGAAGCCGCCCCCGAACGCGAGGCTCTGCCCGATGATGCGCGGCCCTTTCTGACCGATATCGAAAACGATCTGCGCATCGGCCATGTGCGGGGCGTGGAAAAGGCGATCCGCGCGATGGAGGCTGCCGTGCCGCAGGCCGCCCCCTTGGCGCGGCGGCTGCTGGCCAGCCTCGACCGCTTTGATCTGGGCGAACTGGCCGCCGAATTGGCCGCCAACCGGCAAGGGGATCAATGATGCGTCACGATCCGCTGGTGGCGCAGGATCCCCAGCCCCATGTCGATACCGTGCTCGTGGTGGACGATACGCCCGAATCCCTGCGCTTTCTGGCCGATACGCTGGAGGTTGAGGGCATCCGCGTGCTGATCGCCACCAGCGGCGAGGCGGCGCTCTCGCTGCTCAGCCATATCGTGCCCGATCTGATCCTGATGGATGCGGTGATGCCGGGCATCGGCGGTTTTGAGGCCACACGCATCCTCAAACGCAACCCGGCCAGCGCCCGCGTGCCCGTCATCTTCATGACCGGCCTGACCGAGAGCGAACATGTGCTGGCGGCCCTTGAGGCGGGCGGGGTGGATTATGTTCGCAAGCCCTTGGTCATCAACGAACTGATCGCGCGTGTGCGGGTGCATATGGCCAATGCGCGCCTTGCGCAGGACAGTCAGGCGGCGCTGGACGCCAGCGGGCGCCATCTGATTTCGATGGGCCGCGAGGAGCAATTGCTCTGGTGGACGCCGCAGGCAGGCAGCCTGCTGGCGGAAAATTGCCCCGAATGGAGCGTCATGCCCGGTCCGGCCCCCGCCGCGCTGCGCCCTGCTCTCGCCCGTCTGGCCCGCGCCGATGAAAGCGGGGCCAGTGTGCGGCTCGACCTTGCCCATTCGACGCTCGAACTGGTGCTGGTGGCGCGGATGCGCGGGGCCGAATGGCTGGTGCGATTGAACGACGTCAACCCGGCGGGCGACATCGCCCTGCTTCAGGCCCGCCACGGTTTGACCAGCCGCGAGGCCGAGGTCCTGCTGTGGATCAGCTATGGCAAGCCCAACCGCGTGATCAGCGAGATCCTGTCGATCTCTCCGCGCACGGTGAACAAGCATCTGGAGCAGGTTTTCGTCAAACTGGGCGTGGAAACGCGCGCGGCGGCGGCGGCGCTGGCGGTGCGCGCTATCAATGGGTGATGGGCCACTTTTGCAAAGACTCTCTTTGCAAATTTGCAAGATTACCGTGGACGCCGCCGCCGTCCTGACGCATCACCGTGTGAAACGCGCCATGTTATTGCCCATCGGGATGGTCATTTCACCGCTTGATGGCTTGAGCCTTGGCCCGTGCGCGCCTATCGGCATGCGTAACAATGCCCAAGGCCGCGCAGGACAGCGCCGAATGGAGAATACCCAATGACCGTGCCCCCTCTCGACACCCCGGCCAGTTCTCCCATGGCCCGCACCGACTGGACGCGCGAGGAGATCGCGGCCCTGTTCGACCTGCCCTTTACCGAACTGGTCTATCGCGCCGCCGAAATCCACCGCGCCAGCCATCCGGCCAATGAGGTCCAGCTTTCCACGCTGCTCTCGATCAAGACCGGCGGCTGCGTCGAGGATTGCGGCTATTGCAGCCAGAGCGTCAAGGCCGACAGCGGGGTCAAGGCCACCAAGCTGATGGAAGTGCAGTCGGTTTTGCAGGCCGCCGCCCGCGCCAAGGATCAGGGCAGCAGCCGCTTCTGCATGGGCGCGGCATGGCGCAATCCTAAGGACCGCGACATGCCCGCGATCATCGAAATGGTGAAGGGCGTGCGCTCCATGGGCCTTGAAACCTGCATGACGCTGGGGATGCTGAGCGACCATCAGGCCGATATGCTGGCCGATGCGGGCCTCGATTATTACAACCACAATATCGACACCAGCCCTGAGAAATACGAGGAAATCACCAGCACCCGCACGATGGGCGACCGGCTCGACACGCTGGGTCAGGTGCGCCGCGCCGGGATCAACGTGTGCAGCGGCGGGATCGTGGGCATGGGCGAAACCCGCGCCGACCGGGTGGGCTTTGTCCATACGCTGGCCACTTTGCCCTCGCACCCCCAATCGGTGCCGATCAACGCGCTGGTGCCGGTCAAGGGCACGGTGCTGGGCAATATGCTGGCCGATACGCCGCTGGCCAAGATTGATGACGTGGAATTCGTGCGCACCGTGGCGGTGGCGCGCATCACCATGCCGGGATCGATGGTGCGTCTCAGCGCAGGCCGCGAATCGATGTCGGAGATGACGCAGGCGATGTGTTTCCTCGCGGGCGCCAACTCGATCTTCACCGGCGACAAGCTGCTGACCGCGCCCAATGCGGGCGATGACAATGATATGGCGATGTTTGCGCGCCTTGGCCTGAAGCCCATGGCCGTCACCCGCACCGAGGCCGAGATTGCCGCCGAAGCCATGCCCAAGGGCTGCGTCAAGCTGGAGCAGATGATCTGAAGCAATTTGAAACCCATCTTGCCGCCGCGCTGGAACGCATAGACCAGCGCGACGAGCGGCGCATCCTGCGCGCCAGTGTGCCGCAGGATGGCGGGCGGTTGCTGCGCGATGGGGCCGTGCTGGTCGATTTTTCCAGCAATGATTACCTCGGCCTCTCCCGCCATCCGTTGCTGGCGCAAAGGTCGGCGGAATGGGCGCTGGCGCATGGCGCGGGATCGGCGGCGTCAAGGCTGGTGACGGGCACGCAACCGCTGCATCTGGCGGTTGAGGAAAAGATCGCCCGGTTCAAGGGCAAGGAGGCCGCGCTGCTGTTTCCCAGCGGGTGGCATTGCAATGCGGCGGTGCTGGCGGCCTTGCTGCGCGCCGCGCCGGGGGCCTCGCTGTTCACCGACCGGCTGATCCATGGCAGCCTGCACGCGGGCGCATCAGCGCATCGGCAAATCCGCTTTCGCCACAATGATCTGGACCATCTGGCCGAGCTGTTGGCCAAGGCCGAAGGGCCGAAAATCATCGTCACCGAAAGCGTGTTCAGCATGGATGGCGACCGGGCCGATGTGGCGGCGCTGGCTGATCTGGCGCGGACGCATGATGCTTTCCTTTATGTCGACGAGGCCCATGCCACCGGCGTTCTTGGCCCTCAGGGGCGCGGATTGACCCATGGCCTCGACGTCGATCTGGTGATGGGCACATTCAGCAAGGCGCTGGGCTGTATGGGCGCCTATGTCGCGGGCAGCCGGTTGCTGATCGACTATCTGGTCAATGCCTGCGGGGGTTTCATCTTTTCGACCGCGCCCTCGCCCGCGATGCTGGGGGCGGTGGATGCCGCGCTCGATCTGGCGCCGGGGCTGGAGGATGAGCGGGCAATTCTGGCCGATCACGGCGCGTTTTTCCGGCAGAGCCTGAATGATGCAGGCATCGCCACAGCCGACAGCAGCACTCAGATCGTGCCGGTCATTGTGGGCGATGCCGCGGCGGCGCTGGCTCTGGCGCGCGATCTGGTGGCCGAAGGGATGCTGGCCGTGGCGATCCGCCCGCCCACGGTGCCGCCCGGCACCAGCCGGTTGCGCGTGGCGCTGCATGCCAATCATGCGCGCGCCGATGTGGCCGCGCTGGCGCAGGCGATTGCGGCGCGGATTGGGCGGTGAGAATCGCGCTGCTGCATGGCTGGGGGTTTGATGCTTGCGTGTGGGATGCGCTGGCGCCGCTATTAGCGGGCGATGTGGCGCGGATGGATCGCGGCTATTTCGGCGCGCCGGTGGAGAGCGAGCGGCCCGATCTGATGATCGGCCATTCGCTGGGCGCGATGCTGCTGGCGCGGCGTTGGCCGGATGTGCCTTTGGTGGCGATCAATGGGTTTGATCGATTCTGCGGCGTCGATGCCGTGGCCCCGCGCGTGGTTCAGCGGATGGTGAAACGCTTTGGCGAGAACCCGGCCAAGGTGCTGGAGGATTTTCGCGCCAGCATCGACGGCGGCCCGGCCCCGGCGATTGTTTCGCGCGAAAGGCTGGGCGAGGATCTGGCGCTGCTGGCCGATCAGGCCCCGGCCCCGGCCCATCGCGCGCCCGTGCTGGTGCTTCAGACGGAGGATGATCCGCTCTTGCCGCCCGCGCTGCGCCTGAAGGCGTTTGGCAGGGCGACTGGCAGAACAGGGGGGGCGGTCTGCGGCCATGGCGGGCATCTGTTGCCCCTGACTCAGGCGGCATGGTGCGCGGCGCAGATTGCGGATTTTGCGCGATGATGGCCCCCCAATGATGTCTCAACGCCTTGTTTGCGAAGCCTTTGGCCGCGCCGATGATTATGACTCCCATGCCGGGGTGCAGCAACAGGTCGCCGCGATGCTGGCCCATGCGGTGGCGGCGCAGGCATTACCCCCCGCCCCGCGCGTGCTGGAGATCGGTTGCGGCACGGGGTTTTTGGGCGCGGCGCTGATGCCGGTCCTTTCCGATGCGCGATGGGTGATGAGCGATCTGTCGCCCGCCATGCTGGCGCGGGCGCGGGCGCGGTTTGCCGGGCATGACAGGGTAGATTACCGCGTGATGGATGGGCAAACGCCCGATGTGGAGGGGCCGTTCGATCTGATCGTGTCGAGTCTGGCGTTTCAGTGGTTTGACGATCTGGGCGGCGCGGCGGCGCGGTTGCAGACTTTGCTGGCGCCAGGGGGCCTGCTGGCCTTCACCACGATGATCGCGGGCAGCTTTGCCGAATGGCGCGCCGCCCATGAGGATGCACCCTGCGGACTGGTCGATTATCCCGATGCTGCGGATCTGCGCGCGATGGGCTTTGCTGTGCGCGAGGTGGAATGGGCGGTCGAAGGCGGCGGGCGGGGCTTTTTGCGCCACCTGCGCGGGATTGGCGCGGATGTGCCACGTGCGGGCCATCGGCCCTTGTCGGCCGGGCAATTGCGACGGGTGATCGGGCGATTCGATTCGCAAGGGGGCCGCGCGACCTATCGTGTGGCGCTGTGTCTGCGCCGGAATGCTGCGGCGCAATAATTGCGCGCGGTGCGAATGAGCCTTTGGCACAATAAGGATTAGCGCAAAACCGGCCGGAAATGCTGATCTTTGCGTTTACGTAATCGGCAGTTGCGTTCTTTGCACCAAACCCCATCATTTTGCACTTGCGAAGAAGCCGCCCGATCCGCATAAGGAACAGGCCTTTCAGGCATCCTCTCCCAAACTTCCAAAGGCCAGCCTTCGGGCTGGCCATTTTTTTGCCTTTCGTCCTCAGAGCCGGTCGAACACCGAGCCCATGCGCGGGGCAAACAGGCGCTCATAGGTTTTGAGCAGGCTGGTATCGGTCATCGCCGCCACATAATCGCAAATCGCGCGGACCCCATAGGTCTCGTAAAACGGCATCCGGTCGCGGGGCAGCAGGCGCTCTGGATCGGCCTGCATCGCCTCGAACACGGCCACCACCATCGTCTGGCCCTTGAACTCCAGATGCTGGACCGCCGGGCTGGTGATCACCTCGCGCACGACCAGATCCTTCAGCACCTCAAGAAACGCCTTCTGCCCCGGCGCCATGCCCACCCGCCAGCGCAGCAGGGGCGCGTCAAATTCCTCCATCTCGACATAATGCACCGCAGTCAGGAAATGATGGACCAGCCGCCCGATGAAGCGCTTGCGGCTGTTCTCGCCGCCATAAAGCCCATCGACGAATTGACGCATCACATCATTGGCGCTCTCGCCGGGATATTTGGCTTTCAGCGCATCAAGGAAGGTCGGGCAGCGATCCGTCACGGCGGCGGCAAAGGTCTCGCGGTGGATCAGGTCGAGCGCGATGGCGTCCTCAAGGTCATGGACGCCGTAAGCAATATCGTCGGCCACATCCATGATGGAGCAATCGAGCGATTTGTGCCGCGATTTGGCGTGCTTGCCGGGTTTGGCGTCAAAGCTCTGCAACAGCGCGCGATCCCCGGCGCTCAGCGGATCGAGGATCCAGCCCACCACATCGCGCTCGGTATCGAGATAGCATTTGGGCGGCTTGGCGCTGGCCGCATCGATAATCCGCAAGGTGGTGGGTCCGGGCGCAAGGCGCGGCGCAATGGCCGGATTGCGCACGTCGGCATAGGCCACCGGATATTTCAGCACCCCCAGCAAGGTGCGCCGCGCCAGATTGGCCCCCGCCCCTTGCGAGAAAGTCTCCAGCCGCGAGAGGATGCGCAGCGTCTGGCCATTGCCTTCAAACCCGCCCTCGTCGCGCATACAGTAATTGAGCGCCACCTCGCCGCCATGACCGAAGGGCGGATGGCCGAAATCATGGGTGCAGCCGATGGCGTGGATCATGCTGCGCCCCGGCAGGATCGCGGTGGCCACATGATCGGGCGCGTCCTTTTCCAATTGCCGCGCAATGCCGCCCGCGATCTGCGCCACCTCCAGCGAATGGGTCAGCCGCGTGCGGTAGAAATCGCTGTCGCCCAGATTGAGGATCTGGGTCTTGCCCTGCAACCGCCGGAACGAGGCCGAATGGATGACGCGCGCATAGTCTATGTCGCCCCCATCGCGGGCGTCCTCATTTTGCGGGGTCCAGTTTTCGCGGCGGGCCAGCCAGAGCGTTTCATCCATGGCCGCGCCTATAGCGCGATCAGCCCTGCCAGCCCAAGCCCAGCGCCTTGGCAATGGCGATATAATCCACCACCACTTCGGCGCGGCCCTGCGCGCTGGTGATCGCGGCGGACAGCACCTGTGCGTCGCGCTCGGTCTGCTCCAGCTTCGAGGATGTCCCCGCGCTCACCCTTTGCTCGCCAAGGCGGGCATTGGTGCGTGCCGTACCTTCGCCCGCCTCAAGCTGCATCAGCCGCTCGCGCGCCGCGCCAAAGCGCGACAGGCTGCTCTCGGCATCCTCCAGCGCGGAAAGGACCGCACGGCGATATTGCGCCTCGGCCCCGTCACGCTGAGCCTTGGCCTGCGCCACGGTGGCCTTACCCTTGCCCCAATCGAGGCCCGACCATTTCAACTGCGGCAAGATGCCATAGGCCGCCGTCGAAGGATCGACGATGCTGGAGAGCGAGGCGCTGCCCATGCCCAGAATGCCGGTAAAGCTCAGACGCGGCATCAGCTTGCCACGCGCCACGCCGATCTGGGCTGTATTGCCCGCCAGCAGGCGTTCGGCCGCGCGCACATCGGGCCGTCGCGCGATCAGCTCGGCCGGATCGCCCACCGCCACCTTGGCGGGCAGCACGGGCAAAGGCTTGGCCGAAGCCAGCGCCGCGTCCAGTTCGCCCGGCGCCTTGCCGGTCAGCACGGCCAGTTGGTTCATCGCCACCTCGACCTGCGCGCGCAAGGGCGCCGCCTGCGCCATGGCGCTGCGCATATCACCCTCATAGCGCGCCACATCGGCCAGCGTGGCCACGCCCGCGCCATGACGCTGGCGGATCAGGTTCAGCGCCTGTTCGCGCAAGGTCACCACCTGCGCCACCATCGCCTGCCTGCTTTGCGCATCGCGCAGGTTCACATAGGCCTGCGCCACCTGCGCCGACAGGCTCACCTGCGCATCGGCCAGTTGCGCCTTGGCCCGATCGACGCTGGCGCGCGAGGCTTCATTGGTGCGCTTGTTGATGCCCCAGAAATCGGGCTCCCACGAGGCGGTCGCGCCAAGGTTGTAGATTTCGAGCGAGCTGCGTTTGCCCCCTGCGGAAAACGGCGGGAGATCGGCCTTGGCCGCGATCAATGTGGGCGAGACCGAAGGCAGATCGCTGGCCTGCTTTTGCCGCAAGACCGCGCCCGCTTCGCGCACCTTGGCCTGCGCATCCTCGACGCTGGGGCTGTGGGCCAGGGCATCGACGACCAGCGCGTTGAGCTGCTCATCCCCCAGCACTTCCCACCAGCGCGCCAGCACCGGCCCGGCCTCGGCCACCTTGGCGCCGCGCGCGAAACCAGCGCCGCCGGCAACCTTTGGCGGCCCGGCATAATCAGGCCCCATCGCGCAGGCACCCAACGCCAGCGGCAATCCCACAGCAATCATCAGCGGCAAACGGGTCATCATGGCTCTCGTCAATGCATGGGAACGTCAGGGGCCGCTTCGTTCGAAAACGGACGCAGCAACAGGACCAGAGGCAGCACGATCAACGTGCCATAACCCATGATCCGGAAAATGTCGTTATAGGTCATCACCAGCGCCTGAAGCTGAAGCTGGGCCTCAAGCTGAGGCGCGGCGCGGACAAGGCCGCCCAGCGCACGCACCTTCTCCTGCACCAGCACGCTGTTGGCATGGAGCGTTTCCTCCAGCCGGCGGGTGTGCAGCCACAGGCGGTTGTCCTGAATGATGGCAATCCCGGCCAGCGCGATGCTGCCCCCCAGATTACGCACCGAATTGAACAGGCCCGAAGCATCCCCCGCCAGTTCGCGCGGGACCGAGCGCACACAGGCCTGACTGAGGAAGAGCATCCCCAGAATCTGGCCCACGCCGCGCATCAATTGCGAATCGACGAAATCGCCGCCATCCGACCCCATCGTCATGCCCGTATCGATCAATGACGACACGCCCATGATCAGCAGGCCGAAAAACACCGCCACGCGCACATCGATCCGTTTGAGCAGAATCGGCACGATGGCCATCATGAACAGGCTGGGCACGCCGGAAATCAGCACGATCTTGCCCGATTGCAGCGCGTTGTAATTGGCCACCGAGGCAAGAAACTGAGGGATCACATAAGAGGTGCCGTAAAGCACCATGCCCAGCACCAGCCCCATCACCGCCACCGCGCCAAATTGCCGGTCGAGCAGCAGCTTGAGCTGGATCACGGGCCGCACCGCATATTTCTGGCCTATGCCGATGCAGACAAAGCCAAAAGCGCTGACCAATGCCATTTGCCGGATGAGATCAGAGGAGAACCACTGCTCCCTCTGCCCTTCCTCCAGCAACACCGTCAGCCCGCCCAGACCCAGCGCCAGCCCGACAATACCGAACCAGTCCGCCTTGGCGAATTCGCCCAGATGGCTTTTTTCATGCGGCAGACCAAGGATCAGCAGCAGCAAAAGCGCGATACAGACCGGCAAGTTGAGGAAAAAAGCATAGTGCCAGCTGACGTTCTCCGTCAGCCAGCCCCCCACCAGCGGCCCCATCACCGGCCCCATCACCGCCGTCACACCAAAGGCAGCAATGCCGATCGGCTGCTGTTCGCGCGGCAATCGCATGGCAATGATGGTCTGCGCCGTGGGGATCAGCGCCCCCCCGGTAAAGCCCTGCCCCACGCGCCCGATGATCATCATCGTCAGACTGTCGGCCCAGCCGCAGATCATCGAGAAAAAGGTGAACAGGCTGGCCGCGATCAGCAGGAATGTGCGCAGGCCCAGCACCCGCTGAAGCCATGCCGCCAGCGGGATGATGACGATTTCGGCCACCAGATAGGAGGTGGCCACCCACGTCCCCTCGGTGCCCGAAGCGCCGATTTCGCCCTGAATCGTGGGCAGCGCGGAATTGACGATGGAAATGTCGAGCGTCGCCATCAGCGCGCCCAGCGTTCCCGCCGCCACCGCCAGCCATGCCGACAGATCGGCCTTTACCGGAGGCGCCTCCACGATCAGCGCGCCGTTTTCGTGTCCACCATCGCCGTCACCGACAAACCCGGCACCAGCAGGCGGCGCGTATCGGCATTGGCGTCAATGGCGATGCGCACCGGAACGCGCTGGACGATCTTGGTGAAATTGCCGGTCGCATTGCTGGGCGCGATCAGGCTGAAGCTGGCCCCGGTGCCGGGCGCCATGCTTTCGATCTTGCCCTTGATCTTATGGCCGTCCAGCGCGTCGACCTTGATCGACACATCCTGTCCGGGGCGCATATGGGCCAATTGCGTTTCCTTGAAATTGGCCACGACATAGATCTTGGAGAGCGGCACCAGCGTCATCAGCCGCGTGCCGGCCGAAACGAACTGGCCCGGCGTGACGGTCTTGTCGCCGATCCGCCCGTCGATCGAGGCGCGGATGGTGGTGGCGTCCAGATCGACATTGGCCGCGTCAAACTGCGCCTTGCCGCCCAGCCCCTGCGCCACGGCCTGCTTGGCCTGCGCCTCGATGGTGGCGATGCGGCGCTGCTGGGCCTCGATGGCGGCGCTCTGCGCGCGGACCTGGGCTGCGGATTGATCGGCGGCGGATTTCAATTGCGAAAGCTGCTGCGCCTGTTCCGCGCCGCTGGCCACCAAGGGCGCGAAACGCTTGACCTGATCGGCATCGAACTGCGCCTTGGCCTGCGCCGCGGCCAATTGGGCGCGGGCCTGTTCGATCCCGGCGCGCTGTTCGGCAATGGCAGCCTGCGCATTGGCCTGCAGCGCATCGGCAATGGCCACCTGCGCGGAGGCCTGCGCGGTCTTGGCCTTGTAATCGCGCGGGTCGAGCGTGAGCAGCGGCGTGCCCGCCTTCACGTCCTGATTGTCAGTAACCAGAACCTGCGCAACATAGCCCGAAATGCGCGGGGCAACCGCCAAAGTATCGGCGGCGATCTGCGCGTCATTGGTTTCTTCGATATAGCGGCCATGGGTGAAATAATCCCAACCCCACCAGCCGCCGCCCAGCAAAAGCGCCAGCCCGACAAAGGGCAGCACCTTGCGCGCAGGCGAAGGCGAGGAGTTTTCAGAAGATTCAGCCGTCTGGTCAGCCACCTGGGAAGTTTCGGTCATGCAGTACTCTCATACGTGCCAAGGCCATTTCGCATGCCGAACCTATTGGGCAAGCGGGGGTTTCGCAGGCGGTATAGATGATTTTTATTCCTGACAAGCCTGTCATCAGGGGGAATCCGGGGCCAACCATCCGGCGTAAGGGTAAATCAGCCCCCACACACTCTATAACGCCGCTTCTATCATGCCGCGTCCATCACACAGCGAAAGCCGATATGGCTGGTCGAGCTGTCGATGCTTTGCGGATGGCGCGCGGCGGGGCGATAGCGCTGGCAATAGGATGGCGCGCAAAGATGCGATCCGCCCTTGATGACCTTGCGCGGGATTTTCGCGGTCGGCTCGGATGGATCATGACTTTTGGCGCGAAAACCGCCGCGCGGATTGTCGATGGCGCAGCAGGCGCTCTTTTTGCGCGGGCGCGCATCGCCCGGCAGGCTCCACCAATCCTCGCAGATTTCCCAGACATTGCCGATCATGTCGTGGATGCCATAGCCATTGGCGGGAAATTCGCGCACCGGGCTGGTCCGCACCCAGCCGTCGGCGGCGGTATTGGCAAAGGGAAACATGCCCTGCCATGTGTTGGCGCGATGCTCGCCACCCGGGGTCAGTTCATCCCCCCAGGCATATTCGGCGTCCACCAATCCGCCCCGCGCGGCAAATTCAAACTCGGCCTCGGTCGGCAGGCGCTTGCCCGCCCATGCGGCATAGGCGGCGGCATCCTGATGCGTGACATGCACGGCGGGATGGTCGAGAATATCCTCGATCCCGCTCTCCGGCCCCAGCGGATGGCGCCAGCACGCCCCCGCCACCCAGCGCCACCATTGCGAGGGATCGCCCAGATCCACCGGCCGATCCGTCATCGTGAAGACCAGCGACCCGGCCACCGCCAGCGCCGGGTCCATGCCGGGATAATCGCGCGGATCGGGCGCGGTTTCGGCAAAGGTGCGGTATCCGGTGGCATCCACAAACGCGGCGAATTGCGCGTTCGTCACCGGCGTTTCATCGACCCAGAAGGAAGCCACGCGCACCTTGCGGCGCGGCGCTTCCTCTGGATAGAAGGCCGACGATCCCATCATGAACACCCCGCCGGGGACAAGTTGCATGTTGGGCGGGGCGGATGCCGGGGTGCTGCTCATCGCTTGTTTGTATGACCGATCATGCAACTTGCAACAGGGGGCTTACTTTTCCGGGATCTGCTTGAACTGCTGATCGACGGTGGGCGCGTTCATAAAGGGCTTGCCCGCCGCCTGCGCCGCGCCCTTGGCCGGGCTGTCGGGCAGGATGTCATCCATACGGTCGGTGCGGTTGGGTTCGACCAGCCATTCCGCCGGGAAAGGCGCCGCCCCGGTGCCGCCCTTCATCCGGCGCACCGAACCGATCGACTGGCGGCCGGTATAGGGGATCATATGCTTGCCCTGACGGTTGGCCATTTGCTGATAAAGCGCGGCGCGCAGGGTGATCTTGTCATTGAGATGCGCCGGATCGTCGATCAGGTTGGTCATCTCGGTCGGGTCGGCGCCGATGTCATACAGTTCCTCGCGGTCATAGATGCCATGGTACTGAATATACTTCAGATTGCCGCGCGTGATGGCAAAGGTGGTCGGGGTTTCGGGGAAGCTCCATTCCCAGTAATATTCATAGATGAAATCGCTGGGGTTCCATTCGGCAGGCTTCTGCGCGCCGGTGATCAGGCCCCATGCGTTCTGGCCCTCGAACTGTTGCGGCATGGTCTTGACGCCCGCCGCATTGAGGAAGGTCGGCGCGAAATCGAGACCGCGCACCCGCCCCGTATTGACCGCATTGGCAGGCACCGTGCCCGGCTCCCACATCACCAGCGGCACGCGCACCGAGGCCTCATAGGCGGTGCGCTTGTCGATCAACCCGTGGTCGCCGATCTGGAAACCATTGTCGCTGGTGAAGACGACCAGCGTGTCCTTCTCCAGATGGTTCTTTTTCAGATAGGCCATGATCCGGCCCAGCGAGTCATCCACCGCCGAGAGCGTGCCATAGTAATATTTCAGGTATTCAGTCATTTTCATGTCAGAATTGTAAAAGAAATCAATACCATGCCACGTATTGCGCTGGTCATAGACCCAGCGCGGCTTGCCCTTGTAATTTTCCGGCGTGTTTTCAGCGCTGGCGGGCAGGACGAATTTCGCCTTGTCATACTGATGGGCATAGCGCGGCGGGGGCAGCGGGTCGGAATGGACCGCCTTGTGCGACAGATAGAGGAAGAAGGGCTTCTTGGGGTCGCGCTCCTTTTCCAGCCAGTTCATCGCATATTGCGTCAATTCGTCGGTGATATAGCCGGTCTGAGGCACTTCCTTGCCATCGACGTTGAACATATTGGCTTTGCCCGCGGCCACTGCGGCGGCGGGCAGATCGCCGGTGGGGTAATAATGCCCCTGCCCCTTGAAGCTGAGCCATTTGTCGAAGCCGGGGCGCGGGGCGTCGGTGTCATTGCCCATGTGCCACTTGCCGATGAAGGCTGTCTGATACCCGGCCTGTTGCAGATATTTCGGGAAGAAGGTCAGGCCATCTTCGGAGGAATTGTTATTGTCCACCACGCCGTGATTGCGCGCGGTCATGCCGGTCAGGATCGTCGCGCGGCTGGGACTGCACAGCGAGGAAGTGGTCACGCCATTGGGGAAATAGGTCCCCTCGCGCGCCATGCGGTCGATATTGGGGGTCTGCAGCAGGCCGGGCTGGAGGAAGCCCATGCCGTCAAAGCGCAAATCGTCGACCAGCACGAAGATGATGTTGCGCGGGCGCGGCTGTTCGGGCGCATCGGAGGTTTTGGCCTGCGCCAGCCCTCCGGAAAACGCCATGGCGGCAAAGCAAGCCGCGCCACCAAAGATCACTTTACGCAGATTCGCCATAGACCTCATCCCGATTCACAATCGCCTTTATGCCACCAGACATGACGCGGCGATGGGGCGAAGTCAAGAAAATACCAGCGCTAGTACTTTACGCGGATTCGCGGATCACCAGATGATGCGCAAAGCTGGCATCACCATCCCCCCGGTCCAGCGCCATATCCACCGCAATCCGCGCGATCTCCTCCACCGGCTGGTGAACGCTGGTCAGCGCGGGATAGCACATCTGGCCCTCGACCGAATTGTCGAACCCGGCAATCGCCACATCCTGGGGCACGCGAAACCCCAGACGCAGCGCGCAGGCCATCGCGCCCAGCGCCATCTGGTCATTGGCGGCAAAGATCGCCGTGGGCCGCTGCGGCAGGGCCATCAGATCGCGAAACGCCCGCTCGCCCTCGGCATAGGTCATCCCTGCGCGCACCACATGGCTGTCGGGCAAATCCAGCCCGCTGTCGGCCAGCCCGGCGCGAAAGCCGGTCAAACGCTCCTCGGCGGCCATATCCGGGCGCGGCGGCGCGATCATCGCCAGCACCCGATGCCCCCGCCCCGCCAGGTATTGCGCCATTTCGCCCGCAATCGCATGGTCATGCACCTCGACGCTGCGGCCGATCCCGTCATCCTTGCCCGCAATCCGCACCACCGGCTTACCCAGCTTCATCAATGCCGCCAGCACGCGGGGATTATCGGCAAAGGGCGGCACCACGATCACCGCATCCGGCTCGCACGAAAGCGTGATGGAGAGATCTTCGCCATCCATCACCTCGAGCACCAGATGATAGCCCACCTTGCGGCAGGCATCGGCGGTGGCCACCATGATCCGCGAAAAATAGCTGTAGGTCAGGCGCGGGGCGATCATCGCGATGATGAAGCTGCGCCCGCTGGCCAATTGCCGCGCGGCCAGAGCGGGGCGATAATTCAGCTCGCGGATCGCGCGCTCAACCTTTTCGCGCACACCGGGCCGCACCGTCTGCGCGCCATTGATAACGCGCGAAACCGTCTTGATCGAAATGCCCGAAAGCTGCGCCACATCCTTGATCGTCGCCATGGCCTATCCCTTTTTCCGCCATGGCTGATGCGCCATTTTACCTGCGATGCGCAAGAGGCAAGGCAAAAATACCAGCGATGGCACTTTGACAGGCCGCTCGCCTTTTCCGCAAACGATACCATTTGCGTTGGACGAAACCGCCCGCATTCTGTAGGCCGTTTTCACCGGCAGCATCTCCATCCTCAAGCGCTGCCGGCTGAGAGTTGCCATGCTCCCGCTTGCCTTGGGAACATGCCTATGATCAGACAGGGCGAATATCGGCAACCCGACGCGGTCCGTCCTTGGTTCGACCATCCCAGTTCGCCGGCCTTGCAAAGCTCGTTTGAAACGCTTCAGGCCGGGTGCAACTATCTGATCGCGCGCGGCTCCGGCCCGGCGGCGGCCACGAACGCCACCCCCCGGCCCAAGGTGCTGATGCGCGTATCGGGCAACCATCTCAAGGAACTCGAACGCTTCTTTTCGCTGCTGATCGGCGAATATCGCGCCTTCCTGCGCGCGATGGCGCCCCATACGCGGCCCACCCCGGTCGATCTCCACCCGCTCGACAAACATCGCCCGCGCCTGCGCGCGATCCGGCGGCTTCAGGTGGCGGCCTGCGACGGGCCGGTGCGCAACCATTGCGCGATCACCGCCCGCGATCTGGCCATTGCCTCGCTGGGGCTGGCGGGGGGCAAACAGGCTGCGGGCCAACCCTTTGTGCTGGATGATGGGGCGCTGGCCGAAATCGCGCGCTTCTATCTGGCGCTGGCCGGGGATGTGGTTGGGCTGGCCTAATCTGATACGGCCTGATCAGCTTCGGGTGACATGGGGCACAAAGACATAGCCCTCATTGCGCACGGTGCGGATCAGTTCGGACACGCCGCTGCTGCCCGCATCGGTCATCTTGCGGCGCAGGCGCGAGAGCTGCACATCAATCGCGCGGTCGAAATGATCGGCATCGCCCCCGCGTGACCATTCCAGCAACTGATCGCGTGTGACCACCCGGCGCGGATGCTGGGCAAAGGCCAGCAACAGGCGAAACTCGCCCTCGGTCAGCGTAATCATCCGCCCATCGGGGTCGAACAGCAAACGCATGTCCAGATCCATCCGCCAGCCTTCGAAATAGAGCCCATTGGCCCCCGAACCGGACCTGATCGCCGAAACGTCCTGCGCCTCGCCCTCGGTCACCGCCTCGCCCGCGCCGGTCTGGCGCGCCTCGGCGCGGATTTCCCCGGTCTGACGCGCCTGGGCGCGCATTTCCATCGCCTGATCCAGCACCGCCTGCGCCGCCGCCTTGCGCCGCAAAACAGCGCGGATGCGGGCCAGCAATTCGCGCGGGTTGCACGGCTTGGCCAGATAATCGTCGGCGCCCATTTCCAGCCCGACCACACGGTCAATATCCGACCCCACGGCACTGAGCATAATCACCGGCGGCGCATTGGGCCCAAGGCTGCGCAGCGCGGTCAGCCCGTCCTCCTTGGGCATCATCACATCCAGCACGATCAGATCGAACGAGCCGATTTCCAGCATCCGGCGCATTTCCACCGGATTGGCCGCCGTGGCCGTCTGATAGCCATGCTTGCCCAGAAATTCGGACACGACCGTCCGGATGCCCTTGTCATCGTCAACGATCAGGATTTTGGTCGCCAGATCCATGGCATTGTGTTTGGCCTGCATCACGCGCCATTTCCACATTTTTCTGGCCCGCGAATTTCACAAATTTTGCAAAACCCGCCCCGGATCGCCCCGCATGGTGAAATCTGGCCGAAATCACCGCGCAATCGACAGGGATCAGCTTGAGCCCATGTCCGATGCATCGCCCTCTTTTCCTGTGTCCGCCCCCCGGCCATGACGCAGGCCATCGAGAGCCATGACACCGGCCAAAGCCATAGACGAACGGCGAGCGGCCAGACCGATGGAAATGTATCCGCCCCCACTGGTGCATTCCCCGGCCTGACCGCCCTTCCGTCCGCCGCCCTGATCCCGCTCGAAAGCACCATCGCCCCCCCGCTTTCGCTCGGTCCCTGGTCAGGGCGGCGGCATTGGCCTTTGGCGCCTCCTCCCGTTCTGCAGGGATAGGCCGGCCATGTCCGCCCGATCCCCCATATGGTTGCCCAAATCGGATTCCGGTTCCGATGCCGAATCCGCGCGCGCGGCCTCCTCGATCTTTGCGCCGAACCGGCCCGGCCCAACCGGCGATGAGCCATCGCTTTCCCCCGCGATTTATGGCAATTGCCGGGGCATGGCCGCATATTCTTTTCGCCGCAGACTGGCGCTGCCGCTGGGATTGCAAATGCTCGGGCTGCTGGTTGGCGTCCTGATCGTGGCGCAATGCGCAACGCTGGCGCTGACCGTGCTGATCCCGCCCGCCAGCCCCCAGCGCTGGGATCTGGAGGCGGTGGCGCGGATGCTGCTGGGCCATGTTGAAAACGACAATCTGGAAATCCGGGCGATGAAAGGCCCGCCCGACATCAGCGGCTCGGGCTGGCTGGTGTCGGAAACCTCGCGTGAGGCATTGGCGCGGCGGCTGGGGCAACGGGTGGATCACGTTGTGCTGGCCTTTTACACGCAATTGCCGGTGGGCGGGGTGACGGTGCCCGCGGCCGGTTCGCGCGGGCCGATGGCACTGAGCGATCCTGAAGGATCGGGATTGCTTTCGGGTCTTGTCGGCACGGCCCATGCGCAGGGGATGCGCGGCGGCCCGCTGGGCGGCGGCGCGCCGGGCAATGGCTTCCCCGGCGGCGGTTTTCCCGGCGGCGGCTTTCCGGGCGGCGGCTTTCCGGGCGGAGGCTTCCCCGGCGGCGGCCATCCCGGAGGCGGTGTTCCCGGTGGCGGTATTCCGGGCGGGGGCGTCCCCGGTGGCGGTGCTCCCGGCGGTGGTGCTCCCGGTGGCGGCGCTCCGGGCGGAGGGCATCCCGGTGGCGGTGTTCCGGGCGGCGGAGTGCCCGGTGGCGGTGTTTCGGGCGGCAGAGCGCCCGGTGGCGCGGCGCCTGTCGGCGGAAATCCGCCAACCGGCACGCCCGCCAACATAAGCGGCAATATCGGCCCCCGCGCCGCCGCGCCCAGCGTGGTCGGCACCAGCCAGCAACCGCAGACCAGCGGCGCCTCGCGCATCACCGGCCCGACCATCGCCGCACAGGGCCCGGGCGGGCCGGGCGTAAATAGCGGCGCGATGGCCCCTTCGATGGTGGCGCCGATGGCGTCACTGGGCAATCCCGGCCCCGCTTCGGCCCAGCCCGCCGTCACGCCGCGCGCGGCAACGCCGCTCAACGCCGAGGCCCCCGCCCATCCGTCGCCCATGCCCCATGAGGATGCCCCGCAGGCCGAGGTCGCAGCCTCATCCCATGCAGCGTCCGCCACGCCCGCCGAATCCTCCACATCGGCGGCAGGGCTTGACCCGGCGCCGCTGGGCGTGCCGCAACCGATCCCTTTCCGCGAAGGCAGCGGCGTGCTCTCCTTCACCACGCCGCCCTTTATCGAGGGCGATTTCGTCGCCGCCATGCGTCAGGGTGATGGCACATGGATAGCGGTCGCGCCGCGCGCCGAACCCTTTCCCAACCGCTGGCAAAAGCGGGTGATGCTGTGGTTCGTGCTTTCGATGCTGATTACCGTGCCTTTGGCGCTGATGTTTGCCCGGCGCATCGTCAAGCCGCTCGAAGGCTTTGCCCGCGCCGCCGAGGTGCTGGGGCGCGATCCTTCGGCCAATGTCGTGCCTTTGTCGGGACCGGCCGAAGTGGGCCGGGCGGCGCGCGCGTTCAACCAGATGCGCGACCGGCTGCGCGCCTTTGTTGATGATCGCACCGCGATGGTCGGCGCGATCAGCCACGATCTGCGCACGCCTTTGACGCGGCTGCGTTTCCGGCTGGAGGATGTGCCCGACGAACAGCGCGACGCGCTGCTGGCCGAGGTAGACGAGATGGAGATGATGATCAGCCAGGTCATCGCCTTCATCCGCGAGGCATCGACCCCCGGCGCGCGGCAAAGGCTGGATCTGGCCACGCTGGTGGCCGATGCGGTCGAGGATGCGCGCGTGATGGGCGACCGGGTGCGGCTGGACATCACCACCCCGATCCGGGTCGAGGTCGATCCGCTGGGCATTCGCCGCCTCTTGGGAAATCTGCTTGAAAATGCCCTGAAATATGGCCAGCAGGCGCGGGTACGTGTGTTGGTGAATGAGCAGGGGGCCGTGGCCGAAATCGTCGATAATGGGCCGGGCATCCCGCAAGAGGATCGCGAGCGCGCCTTTGAACCCTTTTTCCGCTGTGAACAGGCCATCGAATCGGACAAGCCGGGCAGCGGGCTGGGCCTTGCGGTATGCCGTTCGATTGCGCGGGCGCATGGCGGCGATGTCCTGCTGGAACAGCGCGAGGAAGGCTTTGTCGCCAAGCTGGTGCTGCCCACGCTCTATGACGACATAATGCCCAAGGCCGCGTGATAAAGCAGGCGATCCTTGGGGCCGCCCTCTGGGCGATGACGGGCGGCGCGGCGCAGGCCCAGCAGGCAGAAACCCCGCAGGAAACCCAATCCCCGCAGGACATCAGGCCCGAAAGGCTGGAAATCCCCGCCGCCGCGCCTGCCTCTGCGGTCGAGGTCGCCCCCGCCAATCCCAAGGCGGTCTGGATCGCGAGCGCCACCGGCGGCGTGGTTGACCGCGACACCACATCCTCCAGCCCTTATGGCGCGTTGGCCATCACCCGATACAAGGGGTCGACCTATCTGCGCGCGGCCTACACTTTGTTTGGAGGCACGCTGCAACAGGCCGATGCGGCCATTCCCTCGACCTATCACATCGGTTCGATCGGCGCGGGGGGCAATTGGCACGGCTGGGTGGCCGATGCCTATGTCAGCTATGGCCGACAGGTTTACGGCGCGATTCAGGCGCAGGGCACAACCCGGCAAAGCGGGGTGGCATCGGGGGCCGATTATGTCGCGGCGGGGCTGCGTCTGGGCCGGGTGTTTCAGCCATGGGCGCGCTGGTACATCACCCCCACAATTGCCGGGCAATATGTCTATACCCGCTCGCTGCATCAGCGGTTTGATTTCTCCACCCTGTCATGGTCGGATTTTGAATTGCGCGAAAGGGCGCTGACGGGGATTGCCTCAGTGCGGGTGGACCGCGCGCTGGGGCGGCGGGGCCAGCATTATCTGGGCCTGTCCTATTCGCATTACGTCACCGACAATGGCATGACCACATGGCGCCTTGCGCCCCCGCCCGACACCGCCGGGCCGCAGCCGGTGCGCACCCCCGACGGGTTTGAGGAAGTGGCCCTGTCGGGCATGTGGCAGATCCGGCCCCGGCTCTGGCTGGACACACAGGTGGCGCGCACAGCGGGCGCGGTGGCGGGCAACAGCACCACCGCCTCGCTTGGTTTGCGGGTGCGGTTTTAAAGGCCTTTGGCCAAGGCTTTCAGCCCGCCGACAATCGCATCGCGCGCGCATCCTGGCCGAACGGGCGACCCCATCACCGCATGGGTCGCCCGCGCATAGGCTGCGTCATCCAGCACATAGCCCACCGCGCCTGCTGTCATGGTCACCACGCTGGTAGGCTGGGCAAAGGCGTCCTTGACCCCCTGCCCCAGCACAGTGCCCAGATCCGCCCCCACGCCCGCCAGCGTCACCGGGCCAAGGCGCACCAGCGAGAGCGGGATCACCACATCCCCGGCGGGGCTTTCGACCACGCCATTATTGGCGTCGCGCGCGCGTTTCACGCCGGGACAGACCGCCTGCCCCGCTGCGGCGCCAAGGCTGACCTGCGCCGCCGGGGCAGGCGCGGATTTGAGCGCATCGACCACCGAGGCCGCCAGCGAGCGCGCCTGTACATCAAGGATGGCCCAGCCGCCCGCGCCCTCGTCCTTTGCGGGCAGGCCCCCGGCATCGGCCTGAAGCGACTTATATTGCGAGAGCTGATCCCCCTCGGCCCCGGCGGCATAAAGCACGACCGGAGCGGCGGCATTATCCTCCAGCAGGCGGGAGACGGTGCCGGGCAGATCGCCGGTCACCTCCAGCCCATCGGGGCGGGTCATACTGCGAAACATCACCTCGGCATGGCTGGCATAATCGACCAGCAAGGCGATGCGCCGCCCATCCGCGCCCGTCACCTGCACCACGTCGAGCGATTTGTCCGAAGCAGCGGCAGGATCGCCGGTTTTGACCCCGGTGCTGGCCTCGCCATTGTTGATGTTGACCCAGCCGCGAGAGCGCACAAAGGAAATCCGCGCCGGGGCAAGGCCCGCGATGGCCTGACCCACCGCCGCCACCGCCGCCTTTTGGGTGCGCTCGAGTTCCTGCGCCTGACGCGGGCTGGGCGTATGGCCGTGGAAGAAAACCAGCGGGTTCGAATGGGTATGGGTGGCAAAGACCATCACCTGCGCGGGCGGGACATGGGCGGCCTGCGCCAGCGCGGAAACCATCGCGGCGGGTTCCGGCACATTCACATTCTCGATGCTGACCAGCACGATGCGCTTGCTGCCATCCTCCAACACCAAAGCACGAGTGAAGATATCATCATGGACGCCCACGAAGGGCTTGTCATTGGGCGAGGAGGGAGAGGCATAGGGAAAGGCGTCGGCGGGCGGGGTGATCGAGACCCGCGCCGCGCCCGCGCGCAGATCGCCCGCGATGACAGGAGTAGCAGCGACAGTGGCGAGCAGGGCCAGCGAAAGGGCGGTTTTCATGCAAAGTCTCCGGTTTAGCGCGCCGAGAAGCGATAGGTGATGCGGTGAACATAGGTCTGGCCCGGATCGAGGCGGGCGCTGCCGAAAGCGGGCTTGTTGGGCGTGTCGGGAAACACTTGCGGCTCGACGCAGAAGGCGTCGCCCTGCCGATAGAGCTTGCCGCCCTTGCCCCGGATCGTGCCGTCGAGGAAATTGCCGGTGTAGAATTGCAGGCCAGGCTGGTTGCTCCACACCTCCATCGCGCGGCCGCTGAGAGGATCACGGATCGCGGCCATCAGGTGCTGGTCTTTGGTCGGCCTGTCTGCATTCGGGCGGGTGATCGCCCAATTATGGTCATAGCCGCGCGCCAGCGCCAGTTGCGGATCGCCATCGCGGATATGCGCGCCCATCGCGGTGGGTTTGCGCAAATCAAAGGGCGTGCCCGCCACCGGCGCGATCTCTCCGGTGGGGATCAGCGTGGCGTCGACCGGCGTATAGGCATTGGCCGGGATCATGATGCGATGATCCATGATCGAGCGACCCGAAGCCTCGCCTCCAAGGTTGAAATAGGCGTGGCCCGTCAGATTGACGATGGTGGGCGCATCGGTGGTGGCGCGATAGGTGATCGAAAGCGCGCCTTTGTCATCGAGCGTATAGGTGGCGGTGACGCTCAGCGCGCCGGGATAGCCTTCCTCGCCATCGGGGCTGGTGCGGCGCAGGGTGACGCTGGCCTGCGGGCCGGAGGAAAGCGAGACGACCTGCCACAGATGCCGGTCAAAACCCGCCGCGCCGCCATGCAGGCTGTTGGGGCCGTCATTCTTCGCCAGTGTATATGCCCGCCCGTCCAGCGTGAAATGCGCCCCGCCGATGCGGTTGGCATAGCGGCCCACGCTCGATCCGAAATAATTGGGACGGCTCAGATAGCCATCGAGGCTGGCATAGCCTTCGACCACATCGGCGCGGCGGCCCCGCGCATCAGGCACCATCAGCGATTGCAGGATCGCGCCATAGGACAGGATACGCGCGGAAAAGCCCCGCGCATTGGAAAGCGTGATCGCCTCGACCCGCGCGCCATCGGGCATGGCGCCGAAATCGGCGCGCCGCGCCTGTCCCGCATGGGCCGCCGTCGCCAGCAGCAGCGCGCCGGTCGATAACGCAAGTTTTCCTAGCATGCCTGTCCTCTCCCCTGTCCCGCTTTCGCCGGTTTCATCGGCGATAGGCGAGGCACCCAAACCGAAACCGAACACGCCTTCTGCTGCATCGCCGCTTTACGCCGGGGGCAGAACCATGCCCGCCCGCCAATCAATCGGCGGCGCGCTCATTCCAATCGACAAGCGGGGGGCGGGCTGCGACACATTCGCCGCCAGAGATGATGCCCAAGGAGAGATGCCCGATGAGATTGCCCCTGATTGCGCTTACGCTGATCGCCCTGCCCGTTTCGGCCATGGCGCAGCAGCCCCCTGCCACCAATGCCGCCATCACCGTGCCCGCCGCCGATGTTCAGGCCAAGATCGCCGCCGCACAGGCCGCTGTCGCCTCGGGCAAGCCGTTGCCGCCGATGGAGCTGCTCGCCCTTGCCCCCTATCGCGCCAATATCGAATATCGCACCAGCGTGGGCGGCGCCTCGACCCACCGCGAGGAGAACGAATTCTTCTATGCCATCGAGGGCAGCGGCCATCTGGTGACCGGGGGCAAGCTGGTGGCGGAGAAGGATGGCGGGCGCAATGTCATGGGCAGCGCGATTGAGGGCGGCAGCGGGCGGGATCTGGCCAAGGGAGACTGGGTGATGGTGCCCGCCGGGGTCGCGCATTGGTTCGACCGGATCGACGGGCGGCTGGTGCTGATGTCGATCAAGATGCCAAAATAAGGGGAACGGGGCGGCGCGATCATCGCCGCCCCGGCCCGTTCAGGGCAGGAAACGCCCCGGCGCGCTGACCCATTGATCGACATAATCGAACAGGTTCTTCACCGTGTCGCCGAACTGGCCCGGCGTCTTTTCGCAGGCCTTGCAAGGCGTATAGCCATGGGTTGCCCCCTCGACAAAGGCGATGGCCTTGTCCTTGCTGGCGGCATGGTCATAGATCGTCTCGGCGGCCAGCCCTTCCCAGCCCCCGGTCATGCCCATGGCCAGCACCGGCACATGGATCTTTTCCACATTGCCCACCGGATTGGCATAATTCGATTGCCAGTCCACACCCTTGATCTCGCTGGTTTCGCCATAGGAAAACTCGGGCGTGGTGCGCGTGGCATAGGATGACAGGTAATTTTCCACCGTCGTGCGCAGCGCCCCGCGCATGAAGGAGGGCGAGAGGTTCTCGCGGCTCATCGGCGGGCGGACCGAATGGATGATCTGGGTCACCACGCTGCCATCGGCGCGGATCAGCGGCCATGGCGCCTTGGAATGTTCAAGCAGGCGGGTGTCTTGCGAATAGAGTTTGTTGTTGAAGCCGATGTACGATGAACCGGCGACGACGAAGATCTCGTCATCGGTGAAATCACCCTTGCCCGCCTTGATGGCTTCCTTGCGCGCCTGCGCGGCCTTCAGGATCGTCATGTTGCGCGCGCTGGCCGCGCTCAGGAACTTCCTGCGAAACTCCTCGCTATAGGTCGAACCGGTGATTTTGAACCCGTTGGCCGGGTTGAACATATCGAGCGCAGGGTTGAGATCGGTGCCCTTGCCGAGGCCCTTGACCGCCGGATCGACGCTGAACAGGGTCATGGCCGATTGGCCCCAATTGGAATCGGCCATCACCATGCCATCGGCGGCGGGCAGACCGGCCAGATCATTAGGGCAGACATGGATCTTTTCCGCGCCCTGACACGAGGCCACCCCGCCCTCGGCGATCATCTGATAGGCGGTCATCACCGTATTGCCGCCCGAATGGCCGAACAGCAGCACCTTTTTCACCCCCGGCTGGGCGCGCAGCCACGCCACCCCCGCCTTGGCCTCAATCAGGATACGGTCGAGCGCGCCATCGTCGAACAGGCCATCCTTGCTGGTCGAATTGTTGGCGCACAAAACCTGATAGCCGCGCCGCGCCAGTTCGGTGCAGGCCGGAAAAGCGGTGTAATCGCCATTGGCATGCATCACGAAAAAGGCGATCTGGTTGCGCGGGCTGACCACGGTGGGCGAAAACAGCACCCCCGGCACGCCCGAGGCCAGCCGCACGAAACGGGCATTATCGGGCGACCACGGCGCCTGCGGCCCCATCTGCGCCTGCGCGCTGCCAGTCCATATCGTCGTCCCGGCCAATACCAGCGCCAATGCCGATGCGATTGCCTTCATCCGCTTCATCCCCGCATAATCCTTTTCTGACGCCCGCCAAAACAAAGGGGCCCGTGGCGCCTATGCACCACGGACCCCAAATCCAGACCAAACGGCGGGGGGTTACAGCCCGCTCATCAACACATGGACCGGCTGTTTCGTCTCCAGACTATGGCCGCTGTCGCTCAGCATCCCCGTCACCGGATTGATGGCCAGAACATTGACCCGGTTGCTGTCGCGATTGGCCGCCAAGAGCCAGCGTCCCGTACCGTCCAGCGTGAAATGCCACGGCATGCGGCCCCCGCTCGACAGACGCTGGATCCGGGTCAGTGCGCCGGTTTTCGGATCGACCTTGTGGACGACGATCGTGCTGTCGCCCCGGTTGGCGACATAGACAAAGCGCCCATTGCGGCTGACGGCCACTTCCGATGCGCTGGCTTCGCCCTTGAAACCAGCGGCATTGGTCGACAGGCTCTGCACCAGCGTCAAGCGCCCCTTGACCGCATCCCATGCCAAAGTATCGACATCCGCGGTCAATTCATCGGCCACATAAAGAACCGGGCGCACCGGGCTCCATGCCATATGGCGCGGACCGGTGCCAAAGGGGGCGACATAATGCTGGGGCGAGGTGGCGTCATAGGCGCCCACCTTGCCGGTCTTGCGATCAAAGGGCAGCACCCAGACACGATCCGAGCCCAGATCGCTGACCAGCGCCCATTTGCCCGAAGGATCGACCGAGACGCCATGGGCATGAGGGCTGCCCTGCCGCTTGTGCGGGCCGGAGCCGATGAATTTGGTCAGCGAGGCCACCGCCCCCAGCGTACCATCGGCCCCCACCGGAATCGTCGCCAGCGAGCCGCCGCCGTAATTGGCCGCCAGCATCGTGCGCGACGGCGCATCATACCACAGATGCGTGGTGCCCCCGCCGCCTGCGCGCACATCGGAAATCTTGTCCAGCGCGCCGGTGGCGGTGTTGACGCGATAGGCCTGCACGCCCCCTTGCGCATCGCCGCCATTGCCCGCTTCCTCGTTGAAGAAGATGACGGGCTGGCCCGGCATGCGCAGCCCCCATGTCGGGCGCGCATTGCCGGCCACCGGGCCGATGCTCTCCAGCGTACCCTTGGCGGGATCGAAACGCGCAGCGGTGATCTTGTCGCCATGCATGCCGATATAGACCAACTGGCCAGCCGGCTTTTGCGCCTGAACCCCGCTGGCCAGCGCCAGACAAAGGCTGGCGCCCAGCAGCGCGCGACGGGTGAAATTCATATCCTTGGCCTTTCCTCATCCGGTATTGCGCGATCATGCCCCGGCGCGGGGGCAAAGGGCGATCAATTCTTTGGCACGGCGCATTGGTAGGAAGCCGAAACCGCCAGATCCCCCGCCCCGCGATAGGTCGGCACATCGGGATAGTAACACAAGGGCTGGGTGCGCCCATGTCGGTTGACTTCGCGCGGGGCGCGGCCTGCCTTACGGTCGACCCATGCGTCAATGGCATCAACCTTGTCCCATGCATCGCAGCCATCCGACCCGGCGCAATGGCCCATGCCGGGGATCACGAACATCCGCGCATAATGATCCGCCTTTTCGCCCAGGTGGGAATGGATACGCTTGAGGTAATCGGCCAGCTCGGCCGGATTGTGATAATCATTGCCTCCGACATAGAGCAGCAACCGTCCCCCGCGCGCAGCAAATGCGGTGAAATCATCATCGACATGGATCAGCGGGGCCAGTCGGTCCGAGGCGGCCTTTACGTCCCGCGCCCAATCCATCGCGGAGGCCCGCCACGCCGGATTTTGAAAGGCGGCATAGCGGAACAGATCGGCCGCATTGATGAATTCGCGCCCGTTGATGAAGGGGCTCCATTCCATCTCCGAACCCCGCGCCGGGCCGGGAAAGATCACCTTGCCCGTTTTCGGCTCCACCGGCCCGCGATAGACCATGCGCACGAAATCCACCTGCCGCGCGGTGAGGCAATCGGCGCGATCGCCCTTTTTGCACGCGATGACGCTCGGATCGAACGCACAATGCGCCGGATCCTCAACATAGCCATAGAGCGCGCCCGCCTCCTTCGCGCAGGCCCGCAGCACCGCGCCATGCAGCGCGGCCAGCTTTTGCGGCGTCAGCGCTCGCCGGGGGTCCTGCGCGATCAGCCAGTTCGGCCACAATTGCGCGGCATTGAATAGGGTGAGCGGATTGGGCGGCGCGCCCGCCACCACGCCGTCATAATCCTGCGGGAAGCGCCGCGCCTCGATCAGCCCCTGAAGGCCGCCCAGCGAGCAGCCGATCCAATAGGCCCGCGCAGGCCCCTTGCCATAGGCCCGCGTGATCAGATCCTTGGCCATCACCGTCATCAGATGGTTGGCCCGCCATGCATAATCGACCAGCACCTCAGGCTTGCCGAGGAGAAACTCTCCTCCCTCGCCCCCCTCATGCCCGGTATCATTGCCCGCCACCGCATAGCCACGCGACAGGCCCGCCAGCATATTGGCATAGGGCAGATCGCCGCCCCAGCCGAAATTGCCCACCCCGATCATCTTGCCGTTCCACCCGCGCAGGGGCAGCCAGACCTCGACCCGGATGGCCGAAACGGCGGAAGGTTTGAGCGTGGCGCGGATGCGGCAAAAACCGGGATTGGGGGCCGAGGGCACCTCGCCGGTGATGCTCATGCCCGAAGATGCGCGCGGCGGCAGGGCAAAAGCGCCCGGATCGACCGCCTGCGCGGTAAGACCCACCGCATCGGGCAAGGCCGTCGCCGCCAGCGCCGCACAATCGCTCATATCCTGCGCCGCGACGGGCATGGCCCAGAGCGCGGCGATCAGCGTAAAGAACCTTCTCACAACCGCCCCTTCACCGCCGCCGCGCCTGCGGCCGCGCAAACCTCATCCTGCTGCGCGGTCGCACCGCTGACGCCGATCGCGCCCACCAGCCTGTCGCCCGCCATCAGCGGCACCGCGCCAGGAAACACCACCATCCATGGCTTTACCCGCGCCGCCATCGCCGCATCGCCCTGTTGCAGGCGGGCCTGCACCGCCGAAGTCGGCATGGCAAAGGCAACAGCGGCGGCATTCTTGCGCGATCCGGAGTAAATCCGTCCCGGCCGCGCCCCATCCATCGTCATGCCCAGCAACAGATGCCCGCCCGCATCCGACACCGCGACGCCCACCTCATGCGCATCACGCGCGCATTGGGCCAGCGCCGCCTCCGCCGCGATCAACGCCACCGCGCGCGAGGGCGCGGCAATATTCTCACGCGGGGGTTCGGGCGGGCGGGCGCTGTCGGGGCGCGGCGGGCGCAGCATGGCGGCCATCGGCGGGGGCGGCATATCATCGGGCATCGCGGTGGAGGCAGTTTCCTGCGCCCCCGCCATCGAAGCGGCGCCCAGAAGAGCCAAAGCCAGAGCCTTGATCTGCATGATCCTCAACCTTTCCAGAAAAAGCCGGGCCGACCGCCACCGCGCCGCCGCAACCACATTTCAAAATACATCCATACCCCCGAAATCGAGAGATAGATCAGCGCAAAGCCCGAGATCAGCGCCATCAAACGCGCCGGGATTCCAAACATATAGCCCGAATGGAAATGCTTGATCGCCTCATGCATATCCATGCCGAAGGGAAACTGGCTGCTGGGATAGCCGGGCTCTTCCAGATCCTGCGGACGGCCCGTGGCGGTGTCATAGACGATCTGGCGGGTGACTGTTTCACGTGTGACAATCACGCCCTGACGATAGCCGTAATAGTCGCGCAGGCGGATCGAGCGCATCGCCACCCCCGGCTCGCCCTTGGCAAAAGCCGTCAGCGTGGCCGCCAGCATCGGTTGCACGGCGGCGGCGGGCAAAGGTGCGGTTTCATGGCGCGGCGGGCGGGGCACGAATGTGTGCCATGTGCTTTCAAACCCGATCAGCGTGCCCGACACCGCCATCACGATGACAAAAACACCCGATCCCGTAGCGATCACCCGGTGCAGCGCGCGCCACTTGCCCCCCGCCATCCAGAAAGGATTGGGCCGCTTGATCTTGCGCCTTTGCCGATACAGGCGGATGTAATAGGTCAGCCCGGTATAGATCAGCACGCAAAGCGCGATACCGGCGGCCAGCTCGATATAGACTGCGGGCTTGTCGCCATGGCCGATCTTGACCGAAGGGCCCCAGAAACGGTGCCATTCCTTCATCATCTGGCGCAGCGAAGGGGGCGGGTTGAAGGGCTTCATGTCGATGGGCGCGGCATCGGTGCCGCTCAACGCATCGACCGCCTTCCATACCTTGCCATATTGCCCCTGACCGATCACGCGACCATTATCCACGCGCAGGTCGATGGCATCGGGATCGCGCCCCGGCATCTGGCGCGCCAATCCGGCCTGAACCGTGGCAAAGGCGCGGGGAATATCCAGCCCCACCGGCAAAGCGTCGCCGCCAAAATCCCGCGCGATCACCGCATTATACGGGCCATTGCCGAATTTGCCCTCGTTGATCGACTGCATCGTGACATCGGTTTCGGGCGCGCCGCCCGCCACCGCCCCCAGATCGAGGATTTCCATCAGGCTGCCCGTGGCGGCGATGAACAGCATCAGCGGGGCCACGATGATCGCCAGAATGCGGTGAATGGGTTTCATGTTCGAGCAGATCCGTTCGGCAGGAAAAAAGGGCCGCCCCGCGCGGTGCAGATGACCATGCGAGGCGGCCTAGGAGGCAAGGGTTCAGAACCGGACCGTGGCCCGCACGCCAAAGGTGCGCGGCAGGTTCACGCGGACCCACTGGCCATCGGCGCCCCAGCCCGGCTGCGGCGTGGTGGGCGCGCTTTGCAACTGCACCTTGTTTTCCAGATTGCGCACATAGGCATCGAGCGAGAACTTGCCGCCGTTGGCAGTGTAGCCCAGCGTCAGATCGGTGCGCGTATAGGCGCGCTGGCGATATTGCTGGGGCAGCGCGGTATAGGCGCCGGTAAACGGATTGCCCGTGCCGCCCAGATCGCTCAGCCAGTAGCCATCGGAAAACTTGGTGTTGAAACCCGCCTTGATGAAGCCGCCATCGGCCAATTGGAACTTGTGGTCATAGGCCACCGTGCCCGAAACGCCCGGCACGCGATCCAGCGAACGTCCGCCCCAGTTGACCTGATTGGAAAACACAAAGCCCACACGGGCGGCATCCGGCCCATTGTTGAACTTGGCCTTTTCCAGGCTGAGCGAGAGGTTGAACGTGTCATTCGCGCTCGGTTTCCAGGTCAGCTCGTTTTCCCAGCCATACATCGTGGCCGGCGCCAGCGAGGTATAGATCACCACGCCCACCGCCCCGATGCTGGTCAGCGCCAGGAAGGTCGCGCCGGTCAGCTGATATTTCGAATAATCGTAATAATAAGCGCTGGTATTATAGCTGAGCGTGGGGGTGATCCGGCCCTTGAACCCGGCCTCATAGGCGGTCACGCGCTCGGCGCCATAGGTGCCGGTGGTCTTGGTGGTGGCGGTGGGATCGATGTCGTTGAAGCCGCCGCCCTTATAGCCGGTGGCCACCGAGGCATAGACCATCATACGCGGGGTGATCTGATAATCGGCGCCCACGCGCCATGTGAACGCGCTGGTCGAATTGACGCCGGTGTCGGGCTGCGACTGGGCCGTGCTGACGCAGGGCGCGGGCGGGGCGCAAGGGGCACCGGTTGCCGTCAACCAGCCACCAGCAGGCGCAGGCCCGGCCGAGAGCAGCGCATAGCGCGCCATATCGTCCTTGGAATAACGCCCGCCAAAGGTCAGCTTCAACTTGTCATTCACATGATAGTTGATCTGGCCGAACACGCCCTTGGACGTGTGGATATTGGGGCCCACAATATGCGGATTGGGGGCGTTGCAGCCGGTCGTGCTGGGCTGGGCCACACAGGTGGCGGTGGCCTGCGTCTGCCAGTTGAGGTCAGACTCATTGTTATATTCGTGGATGTAATTGGCGCCCAGCACATAGTCCAGCCGCCCCGGCGTGGCGTTCGACAGGCGCAATTCATGGCTGTCGGTGGTCAGATGCGAGGAATATTGCGTCCAGCTATAGGCCCCCGAATCCGCCGAGCCATTGACCGAGGGGTCGGTGTTATCCTCGCCATGCCACCACATATGCGCGCCGTCATAGGTCACGCGCACCGGGCCAAGGTCAAAGCCGAGTTCCGCATTCACGCCCGCGAAATTGTCATTGGCCCCCTGCGATCCGGCAAAGGGATTGTAATAGACCTTGAACCGGTCCGCGCCCGAGGCCTGCGTCACGCGCGAATAGATCACCGTGCCGCTGCTGTCCGCCCCGCCGACATGACCGAACGTGCCGGTCAGCACCAGCGAACCATTGTTGCCGAAATCATACTTACCGGTGATGCGCGCGGCCCAGTTGTTTTCCGCGCCCAGCGGGGCCTGACGCATCGAGCCGGCAAAGGTGTTCGTGCCCAGCACCGGCTGGATGAACCCTTCGCGGCTGTTCGAGGTGACGGCGGCGCGCAGGGCGAAGCTGTCGGTGACGGGCAGGTTGACCATCGCGTCAAACCGGCGCGTGTTATAATTGCCCAGCTCAGCCGAGGCCGAGGCGGCGAAATCATGCGTGGGCTTGGCGGTAATCACATTGATCGCGCCGCCGGTCGCACTCTTGCCATAAAGCGTGCCCTGCGGCCCGCGCAGCACCTCGACCCGGTCCAGATCGAAGAAGGCCAGCCCCATCAATTGCGGGCGGCCCACCGGGATGCCATCGGTGCTGAAGACGATATCCTGTTCGCCCTTGGATGTGATGTCGGTGGTTGTCACGCCGCGCACCGAGATCGACACGCCATGGGCAGCCGAACCGATTTCCAGCCCCGGCGTCACCGCCGACAGGTTGGACACATTGGTGACACCCTTTTCCTTCAGCTGCTCGCCGGAAAAGACGCTGAGCGCGATCGGCACTTTCGAGGCCACGCTGGCGGTTTTCTGGGCGGTGACGATGATTTCGTCGGTGTTCTGCGCGCCGGTGTTCTGTTCAGCGGCCATCGCGGGCATGGCCAGCGTCAGCACCGCCAGCGCGGCGCTTGCCGTCAGCGTGCTTCTGATCGTGGAATTCATATCTCTCCCCTTCCTTGTTTATTCTGTAAAATCAGTCTTTGCGCGCCATCATCAGCACGGTGTCCAATCGGCTCCACACCACGCGCACCGAGCCGAAACCGGCCTCGCGCATGGCGGCGATCTGTTCTTCCAGGCTGGGCGTGATGAAATCGGGATGGTGGACCGGCGGGCCTTCCTGCTTGGCGGCCAGGTCCAGCGCAATCATCGTCTCGCGCGCCTTGCCAAGACGCGCGGCCCAGCGCGGATCGGCGCGGGTGTGGTCGATCACCGCGATCCAGCCCCCCGATGGCAGCATCGCATAGGCGCGCTTGTGAAAGGCGCGGATGCCGTCGAGATTCTGATGGATGGTCAGCCATGAGGACAGCAGCACATCGACCCCATCGGGCACGCAACCCAGCGAAAGATCGCGCGAAGCGCAGCCGATGCGATAGGACAACCGGTCGCCATAGCGGGCAAAGCGATGCTGGGCGTTGATCTGGTTATTATCGACCGGCTCGGTCCACTGGCCATGGGCCTGCGGGAATTGCGCCATGAAGGCTTCGAGAAATTCGCCGGTGAACGATCCGACATCGACCACCGATTTGGGGCTGGTTCCATCGGCGGCAACAATCGCGGCGGCCAGACGGCGCGCCTCGCCCAGATGGTCGATATGGCCGCCCGGATTCATCGGCTCAAAGGGTACGGGGACATTGGCGTCGGCGGCCATGACCGGCCCGGCCCCAACGCAGCCGGCCAGCAAGGCGGCCGCCATAATTGCGCGAAATCCCATATCTCTCCCTTTTCACGTACCTGCGCGATGCGCGGCCGGTTGGTGAAAAGGGGATTAGCGCAAGGGGCCAAACCGAACCCAAATGGCGGGGGAGCCCGCGAATTTTTACGAAAAACCTTTGGAAACGCGCGATTATATCCGGCGCGGCAGGGTCAGTACCGCGCGCAGGCCACCCATCCGCTCCGAAGGCTCCAGCGCCAGATGGCCGCCATAGAGCTGCGCCAGCTCACCCACGATGCCCAGACCCAGCCCATAGCCCTGCCCGCTTTCATCCAGCCGGGTGCCCAGCGTCAGGGCCTGCGCGATGGCCTCGGGCGGAATGCCCGGCCCGTCATCCTCGACCATCACCGCCACCATTGCCCCCTGCACCTGCGCACTCAGACGCACATGGGCGCGGGAAAAGCGGCAGGCATTGTCGAGCAGATTGCCCAGCATCTCGTCCAGATCCTCCGGGTCCACCGCCAGCATTTGCGCCGCGCTGTCCTCCACGGCAATCGCCTTGCCCTCGTGCAGATGGTGCAGCGCATCGCTCAACACGCGCGCCACCGCGCCCAGATCGGCGCTGGCGCGATCGCCGGTTGAGCGCGCCGCCGCCCTTGCGCGATTCAGGTGATGGTCGATCCTTCGCGCCATTTCGGCCACCAGCGCGCGGCTCTCCGCGCTCGCCCCCTCGCGCGCCAATTTCAGCGTCAGCGTGGCCAAAGGCGTTTTCAGCCCATGCGCCAGATTGCCGACATGGTGGCGGGCATGTTCCAGCCCCGCCTCGTTCTGATCGAGCAGCGCGTTCAATTCCGCCGCAAAGGGCGCCAGTTCGCGCGGCTGCCCCCCCGGCAGGCGGCGCAAACGCCCCTCGCGCACCAGCCCCACCGCATCGCGCAGGCGGAACACTGGCTTCAGGCTGTAGAACAATTGCAGATAGGCCACCACCAGCAGCGCCACGCTCATCAGCGCCAGCGCCACCTGAGTCGGGGTGATCGCGGCATCCATCGCCTCGACCACCAATTGCCGGGGCGCGAAAACGGTGATGCGATAGAGGTGATTGTGCAGCACCACATCCTTGCGCCGCACATGCATCTCCACCCCGGCGCGCGAACGGCCGATGCCAGTATAGATGGTGCCGGTGTGGATCGCCGCGCCATCGCCCGATTTCCACACCACCCGCCCCGGATCGAGCACCGCGCCATAGGCCTGAAGCGCCCCGTCCGATTCCACCCGCCATCCCCATTGCAGGGGCGCGTTCTGGAAATGGGGCAACAGGCGCAGATTGGCGTTTTCGACCCGCCCATCGGGCCGGATCGCATTTTGCAGCAGGTCGATCTGGGTATCGATGCGCGCGTCCAGATTCTGCGTAACCGTATTCGACAGGATCGCCCGGTTGACCAGCAGCGTCAGCGCAATCACCACCACGATCATCACGCCCGCGGCAATGATGAAACGCGCGCGCAGCGACAGGCTGGATTTCACTGATCGGCGCCCACCAGCCGATAGCCCAGCCCGCGCACGGTTTCGATCATCTCATTGCCGATCTTGCGCCGGATGCGCCCGATGATGACCTCCAACGACTGGAAATTCACCTCGGCGTCGAATTCATAGACATGTTCGGCCAGTTCCATGCGCGGCACCACCAGATTTTTGCGCAGGATCAGCGAGGAGAGCACCCGCGCCTCAAAGGCGGTCAGGCGGCATTGCTGCCCATGAAAGGTGAAGGCCCCGCTATGCGTGTCATAGACCAGCGCGCCGCAGCGGATGCGCGAGGAGGCATGGCCCTGCGAACGGCGGATGAGAGCGCGCAGCCGCGTCACCACCTCTTCGGGCAGGAAGGGCTTGGTCAGATAATCATCGGCCCCGGCCTGAAACCCGGCCGCCTTGTCCGACCATGTAGAGCGCGCCGTCAGCACCAGCACCGGCACCGCGCAGGCGTCCGCGCGCCACTTTTCCAATACGCTCAGCCCATCCTCGCCCGGCAGGCCGAGATCGAGCACCACCGCATCATAATGCTCGGTGCTGCCCAGATGGCCGATGTCGACGCCATTATCGGCCACATCGACCACGAAATTATCGGCGCGCAGCACATGGGCCAGTTCATTGGCCAATTGCCCGTCATCCTCGCCCACCAGCACGCGCATGGGTTTCTCCCTGCCTATGATCCCGCCACGGGTCTTAGGGGAAATTCACGCGCGCGCCCCATTCAAAAACTGTCCGGCCCCGATGGAAAGAGGTTCAGGCCGGATTGGGCAGGCGCTCGACCCGATTGACGACAAAGGCATAGGAGGCCGCGCCAAGACAGGCCATCGCCCCGATAAAGATCAGGCCGATGAAGAAGGACCCCGTCCGCCCCACCGTCATGCCGATGATGATCGGCGTAACGATCCCGGCCAGATTGGTGCAAAGGTTGAACAGCCCCCCCGTCAGCCCCGCCAGTCGCGTGGGCGCGATTTCCGACACCAAAGTCCAGCCCAGATTGGACATGCCCTGCCCGAAAAAGGCGATGCTCATCACCGCAATCACGGCGGCGTCGCTTTCCAGCCAGATGGCCAGAATGATGAGGGTAGAGAGCATCAGCCCGGTAATCACCGGCGCCTTGCGCGCCGCCGCCAGCGAGACACCGCCACGCAGCAGCCGGTCCGAAGCCTGCCCCCCGGCCAGCACGCCCAGCGAGGCCGCCATAAAGGGCACCATCGCGTAAACGCCCGCTTTCAGCCAATCCATATGCCGCTCGCTGGCCAGATAGGTGGGAAACCAGGTGAGGAAAAAGACCAAAGTGGAATTGGTGGCAAATTGGCCGATCGAGGCGCCGATGATGCTGCGCTGGCGCAGCAGATAGGCGACATCGCTCCAGCGGAAGGGGCGCGGGGGTTCGGATTGGGTGGCCCCGCCATCGGCCTGAATCAGGGCCAGTTCGGCCTCGTTCACGCCCGGATGCTCCGCCGGATCGCGATAGAGCCGGTGCCATACCAGCCCATAACCGATCCCGATCCCGCCCACGATCCAGAACAAGGCGCGCCAGCCCCAATGGCTGGCCATCCAGAACAGGACCGGGCTGCAAAAGGCGATGCCGAAATACATGCCGACCGAATAGATCGAATTGGCCCGCGCCCGCTCGCCGCGCGGGAACCATGCGATCAGCACGCGGCTGTTGGCGGGAAAGCACGGCGCCTCGGCCGCGCCCAGCCCAAGGCGCACCGCGATCAGCGCCCAGCCGCCGCGCACCATGCCCTGCATCACCGTGCAGGCCGACCAGATAGAGAGCGATAGCGCATAGGTCAGCCGGGTGCCGAAGCGGTCGAGGAAGATTCCCCCCGGCACCTGCGCCAGCGCATAACTCCACGAAAAGGCGGCAAAGACCACGCCCATCATCTCCGGCCCCAACCCCAGCTCGCGGCTCATGGCGGGGGCGGCCACGCCCATCAGCGTGCGGTCGAGATAATTGAGCGCGGTGGCCAAGGCGACCAGCGCCAGCATCGCGTAACGCTTGCGGGTCGGTTTCCCCACCTGCGCCTTCATTGCGCGTCCCGCTTTTCCAGCGTGTAGGCCACATCATAGGCCTGCGCCAAAGGCTCGGCAAAACCGGCCTGTTCAACCGCAGCCACCATGGCGCCCTGCGCCGCGCTCGCCTCGGCCAGTCCCATGCATTCGGCCAGGATGACCAGATCAAAGGGCGGCTCGCTCATCGGCGGGCGCAATTCGGTTTCGGAGGTGCGGATTTCGGAAAAATCGGGCCGGGCGGCGGCCAGATGCACCGATGTCACCTGCGGCATGGCATTAATCGCGGCCAGCGCGGGAGCCAGCGCGCGATGCCCCGCATCCTCATCCATCCCGGCGGGCAGGCGCAGGCGCAGCGACACCAGCGCCCCCCCCACCCCGCGCCCGCCGGTTTCCAGCACTTCACACGCCATGCGCAGGAAATTGCGGAAATGGGGCGCGATGGACTGGGTCCATTCGGTGGGGAAATTCAGGCTGTGGGCATAATCATCGGCCACGAAACCGGCCAGATCAGCCCCTTCATACAGGGTGAAATAGGTCTGGCGATCCAGCCCCCGGTTCACCCCCCGGCGCGAGCGGCGAAACCCGGCGTGGTCCAGTCGCTCGGGCATATGCTGATGCGTGTGCCACTGGTGGTAATCATCATCGCCCTGCGCCGTGATGTCATGCCACATGATGATGAATGCGCGACCTTTGAGCGCCATGGTCTCCCCTTTATGCTTGCCTTGTTGATGCCCGGTCTATCAACAAGGCGGGGCGGCGGCGCTGCTTGTGTGCGAACAATTGCTTGGTTCTCAGTGCAAGGGTTGCGCATGGCGCCATTGCCCCGGCGTCTGGCCGACATGGGCCTTGAAGCGGCGGGAAAAATGGCTGGGGTCGCAAAAGCCCGAACGCCAGCCGATTTCCGACACTGACAATTCGGCAAAACGCGGGTCTTTCAGCAAGGCGCAAGCATGTTGCAGACGCACCGCAAACAGTTCCTGCACATAGGTCGTGCCCTCCTGCGCGAGAATTTTGTGCAGATAACGCGGCGAGATCGCCACCTCGGCGGCGACACAGGCGGCGTCCAGCTCGTGCTCGAAAAAGCGGTTCTGGATCGCGGTGCGGATGCGGCGGTAAAGCTGGCGCGTGTGGTTCGACAGGCGGCTCTCATTGGCCCCCAGCATCAGCGCCAGCGCCCCGCCGATCTGTTGCGTGCAAAGCCTGCGCCATGCCTCATCGCCGCGATCATCGCGGATCGCCTCGGTCAGGGTCGCCTCCAGCACGGCATGCCACGGATCGCCCGCGCGCACTGGCCGCGCCACCGCCGCCTCGGGCGAGGGCAGCCAGCAGCGCACCCATTCGATCGGCAGGCGCGCCACGATATGCTCCGACCCATGCTCGGCCGTCACGCTGTAGGGCTGGCGATTGTCGAGCAGCACCATGTCGCCCGGCCCCAGATCGACCCGGCGGCCATAATGATCGACCTGCCATGCGCCGCTGCGGATCCAGTTGAGGTTGAGATGGGGCTGGCGTTCACGCGCCGCCGCGCCTTGCGAGCGCACCACGCTATGAGCGCTGCCGATGGAAATGGTGCTCAGTTTAAGCGGGCCAAGGTCATGCTGCTGCATGCTGGCCGCCACGCCCTCATCCTTGCTGGTAAAGTCCAGTTCAAAGATCGCCTCACAGATCGCCTCACGCCAGTAAACCAGATGGTTCACTTCGGCATGGGTGTCGGTGGACCATGAACGCATGGCATTTCTCCCGCAATTTTCCGGCATTTTTGCCTCTATCCTCTGTGGTCTCAGCCTAACGCAGGCCGAGCCTCCTGACAATCTGTGTTCACATTGGTACACAAAATAGCCCCGACAGACAGGCTGTCGGGGCCAAGGGTGGATTATTGCCGTGCTCAAAACTTGTGGCTGATTTCAAAGGTCCAGATGCGGCCCCAGACATTGTGGTTGTTGGTATCCACCGCATTGGTGCCCGACAGCACAATGGGCGGGACCTTGTCGGTCAGGTTCTGCACCCCCAGCGCCAGCCGCGTGCCGCTCAGCCAGCGATGGTTCTCGCCAAATTCATAGCCCAGATTGCCGTCGAACGTGGTCCAAGCCGGGATCTGCGTATCGGGCAGCTTCACGCCCGCCACGGTGATCGTGGCATTGTTGAGATAGGAGCCGACATAATTGGCCGCGACATTGGCGTTAAACCCATCCTTGCGCCAGGACACCGAGGCCCGCCCGCGCGAGGACACCTGAAAACCGAACGTATCGAGCGCATTGAACAACGCCCCGGTCGGCGTCAGGCTCTTTTGCAGGTTCAGGATCTTGGTAAAGCTGCCGTCGAAGGCAAAGGTGCCCGCCTTGGTTTCCAGACGATAGTTCAGCGTAAAGTCCAGCCCGCTCTGCTTCACATTGCCAAGGTTCTGCGTGCCGCCATTGACGATCCCGGTCAGCGTGCAATCATTGATCGTGCTGGGGGTAAATACCGCATTCTTGTCGTTCAGGAAGGGCAGATAGGCCGGATTATAGGTCGCGTAATTGCCGTTGACGCAGGTGCTGGGCTGGGGCGCGACGATGAAGTAATCCTTGAACAATTCGCGGTTGGCCGGGCTGGAGAGGACCAGCGCATTGGTCGCCGTCTGGTTGGGCAGGCTCTCGATGCGGTTCTTGTAATTGACGTTGTAATAGGTGACGCCGAATTTCAGATTGGGCGTAAACGAAGGCGTCAGATCCAGCCCCAGCGACCAGACCGTCGCCGATTCCGGCTTCAGCCCCGCCGTATTTCCGGTGCGGTTCAGCACCGCGCTCTGCCCCGTGCTCGACAGCGTGACGGGCACCGAGGGATCATTGGCGCCATTGGCGATATAGGCGCGATTGGTCTGGCCCACGGTGGCCGGATTGCTTTCGATCAGCGTGGGTGCACGGAAGGATGTGCCCCAACTGCCGCGCAGCTTGACCCCGCCCGTCGGCTGCCAGTTCAGCCCGAATTTGGGATTGGCCGTAGTGCCGAAATCGGAATATTTGTCCCATCGCACCGCCGCGCTCAGATCGAGCCGGTCAAAGCCGGGGATGCGGTTGGCCGAACCGAACACCGGAATAAACGCTTCGCCATAGGCCGAGGAGACATGACGCCCGCTCTTGGTGCTGCGCGACACCTGCCATGCGTTTTGCAGGTTGAGTTTGTTTTGCGCCAACAGCCAGAACCAATATTCAGTATATTCCCCGCCCACGGCCACCTTGACCGATCCGGCGGGCAGATCAAACAGCGCCCCGCTGATCTTGGTGCCGAAATCGGCGGTGCGGAATTTGGCCTCCTGCAGGAAACCGCCGATCAGCATGTCGGCCCCGCTCTGCTGCCCCGCCAGATAGGGGTTGAAGGTCGAATAATAGCTGGGCGTATTGGCGATGGCGGCGGCGATGGTGGTGTTGGCCTGGGGCTGACACACGTTGCACCCGGACGAGAAGCCGTAGGAGGCATAGGTCGTCCAGTCGAAGGTCTTGAAGATGCGGGTCTTATATTCCAGCGTGGAGTTGAACGTTTCCTCCTTGTTGCGCTGGGTCAGGTCGTAATTGGCGTAATTGAGGCCCAGATTATAGACCAGCGTCTCGTTGCCTGTGGTCAGGCCGGGGATATACCAGGGGCTGCTGGGGGTCAGGTTGATCGAGATATTGGGCAGGGCCTCCTGCGCGCGGGCGGAATTTTCGCGGCGGTTGTAATTGACCGTGCCGCTCAGCTCGCCCGCGCCGATGGTCTGATGGGCCTTGAGCAGCACGCTGATCTGTTTGCGGCTGGAAAAGTAGTCATACATGTCCGCCGGATCGGCCAGCGTGGGATTGCCCTTCAGCGCCGTCACCTGCGCGGCGGAGGGCACCGCGCCATTGGTGGCGGGCAGGCCGTAAACCGTGCTGCCGATGATCAGCGCGCCGGGCGTTCCGGGAAACACCGTGGTGCCGATCAGATTGTTGTTATTGCCGCCAAAGCTGCGCAGATCATTGCGCAGATAATCGCGCGCGGCGCGCTTGACCGGGTCGCGGTCGGTATAGCTGAAGCCCAGCATGAAGCCACCCTCGCTCCACCGATGGCCCAGCACACCTTCAAACGCACGCTGGTCATAGAGCGTGTGATTATAGCGGCCTGTGATCTCCAGCCCTTCATAATCCTTGCGCAGCACATAGTTGACCACGCCCGCCACCGCGTCCGACCCGTAAATGGCCGAGGCGCCGTCGGTGACGACTTCAACCCGCTCGATCGCGGCAAAGGGGATGACCGAAGGATCGGGGATCTGCGAAATCACCCCCTGCGGCGCCCAGCGATGGCCATCAAACAGCAGCAACGTGGCATTGTTGCCAAGGCCGCGCAGGTTGACGCCCTGTTGCCGCCCGCCGGTCGAATTCTGGCTGGTGCCAAGGCTGGAGCCCTGCGGCAATTGCGCGATCAATTGCGCGGTGTCACGCACCCCGCTGGCCACAAGGCTGGCGCGGTCCATCGTCACCGTGGCCGAGCCGACCGGGGCCACGCCCTTGATCGCGGTGCCCGTCACGATGATTTCGGCATCCTGTTTGATCGAGGATTCAGCGGCCCCGCGTCCGGTGATGTCCTGTGCATGCGCCGCGCCCGCCATGGCCAGCGCCAGATAGGAAATGCCAAAAGCCGCGCGGCCTGTCTGCCCGATCTTCATCCTGTCCCCCTTGTTGATGTCCGGTTGTTTTGCCGGATTATGATCCCGGCATACGCCCGCCCGTCCCCTGCGCCCCTAGCTGCGAAGGCCCCAATCTCTGGACTGAGACTGCACAGGCGGGGACCGGGCAGCGGACAGCAAAACGCCCGGCTTTTGGGGCCGGGCGCTCGCGGGAGGAGAGTTTATTTGCCCTTGGACCGGGGCAGCGCGGGCGGCGCGGGCGGGTCCACTTTCGCGTCCACCAGCCCAAGTGCCCAGCGGATGCCCTGATGCGCCATCTCGCGGAATTTGGGGTCGTCCCACACCTGTTCCTGATGGCCGATGGTCAGATTATAGACCCGGCCCTTGCCATAGGATTTGGCCCAGACCAGCGGGAAATCATCGTCGGCGCGGGTCTTGCGCTGCTGCGGCGTCATCTTGCTCGGGTCCAGCCGCAGGATGACATGCGCGTCCTTGCTGGAAAACGGCATGCGCATCACCGGGAACTGATCGGTATAGGCAAAGCTCTTGGGAAAGACGCCCGCGCCGGGAAAGGTGGGGTCCTCATTGATGATCTGCATCGTATCGACGCGAAACTCGCTTTCCATAAAGGCGCCGATCATCTGGGTGAATTCGGGCCATTCGTAATAGGCGACCGTGGCGGCGTGGCCTGCGATGAAGCCCTTGCCGTCCTGTTTCACGAAAGATAGCAGATCGGCCTTCTGCTGATCGCTCAAGGCCCCTGCCCCGCTGCCCAGATAGAAGACCGCGTCGAACTGATCGAGATTACGCGCATTGACCGGCTTGCCCGCATAGCGCGTGCCTTGACCGACAATCGGGGCCTTGGTGATAAGCTGGCTGTCGGTGCGGATCACGGTGGCCCATTCGCCATGCTCGCGCCCCATCTGTTCGATCACGCCCATCGCATGGTTGATCGAATCGTGATGCCATCCGGTCTGGACATCGGCGATAATCAGCAGCTTCTTCATCCCAGGCCACGGATCGTTGACGCTCGATTGCGGCATCATCGGCGGCGGGGCGGCAGGCGACTGGGCAGGCGGTATTTGGGCCAGCGCCACGGCGGGCAGCAAACCCGCCAGCAAGAACATCTTACGCATCATCCGTACTCCCCCTTACGGCAAGCGATAGGCCACCAGCGTGTCGGACATTTCTGGCCCGCCCACCGCTGTGCCGCCGCCCGCGGCCACCACGACATATTGTTTCCCATCCGCGCCCATATAGGTGATCGGCGTCGAATGGGCCGAGGCCTCCAGCACGCTCTGCCAGAGCAGCTTGCCGGTCTTGGCGTCAAAGGCGCGGAAGCGGTGGTCGTTGGTCGCCCCAATAAAGACCAGCCCGCCCGCCGTGACGATATTGCCGCCGATATTGGGCGCGCCGGTGTTGAGGCCAGCCTTGCCCAGCGCCTCGGTAATGCCCAGAGGCACGCGCCATGCGATGCTGCGCTTCGCCACATCGACCGCCACCAGCTCGCCCCAAGGCGTTGCGCCGCAGGTCAGGTTCACGCCATTGGCGGGATAGGTAAAGCCCTGCGGCGGGCGCGGGCCGGTGGGGCGCGGAGGAGGAGGACCGGCGGGCACATTGCGGTTCATCATCGCCACGCCGGACCCGCCCGCCACCTTGGGGCGATAAACGGGTCGGTTCTGAACATTGACGAAGTAGTATCCCAGCGGCGCGGAATAGCTGCCCCCGCCCCAGTTCGGCCCGCCCACCGGGCTGGGATAGGTAAGCGTGGCATGCGCGCTGCTCTGACGCGGGGCATAGAGGTCGCCCACCACGATGCCGTTCTTGTCCCAGAAATCGGTGCAGGCGGCCTTCATGCCGGGGAGCAGATCGGGGATCTCCTCACGCTTCATCGTAATCCGCGCGATGGGGCCGGGCGCATCGGGGAAAGGCTGGGTCGGCCAGACTTCATCGGTCGGTTCATCGGCGCGGGGCGTGGGCTTTTCATTGAAACCATTGAGCGGCTCGCCCGTCACCCGGTCGAACATGAAGAACAGCCCATGCTTGCCCGTCAGCATTACTGCAGGCACCGATTTGCCCCCCTGCGTCACATCGGCCAGCAGCGGCGGCGTGGGCGAATCCCAGTCCCAGATGTCATGGTGCGTCAATTGGTGATGCCACAGCAGCTTGCCCGTGGCCGCGTCCAACGCCAGCAAAGTGTCGGAATAAAGCTGCGGCCCCTTGGCACCTGAATTGGCGTCGCCGGTGGGGGCGTAAAGGATGCCGCGCGCCTCGTCGATCGCCATGGTCGACCAGACATTGGCCCCCGACGTATCGCGCCATTCATCGCCCACCCAAGTGTCATGATTGGCCTCGCCCGGTTCGGGGATGACGTGGAAGGCCCAAACCTGACGCCCGGTGCGCGCGTCAAAGGCTCGGATGTCGCCGCGCGGCTGAGGCGGGCCGCCCTCGCCCGGACGCGCGCCGGTGATGATAAGATCGCGCCAGATCGTGACCGGATTGGGGATGGTGAAGGTGGACCGGCGCGATTCGCCCACGATTTCCGAGGCCACGCCGATATAGGCGTCGATCACCCCGCCCCGGCCAAAGCCGCGCGCGGGCTGGCCGGTGGTAACGTCCACCGCCATCAGATAGCCCTCATCAGTGCCGAAGATCAGGCGCGGGGCGGTCTTGGCGTCTCCGGGCCAATAGGCGATGCCGCGCCCGTGGATGCCCTTGGGGCTTTCATATTTCCAGATCACCTCGCCGGTTTCGGGGCGGATGGCGGTGATGCTGGCTTTCAGGTCCGGTTTCAGCGGCGTGGCGGGGGTGGAAATATACATCACCCCGCCGATCAGCAGCGGCGTCACTTCAAAGCGCGAATCCAGCCCCTGATCGCCCGCCTTGCTGGGGCCGGTGCCATAGCGGAAGGTCCATGCCGGTTGCAGGCGGGCCACATTCTTCGCGTTGATCTGCGTTAGGCCTGAGAAATTGCCATTGCCCCCGCCGCCGCCATAGGCTGGCCATTGGTTCGCCCCGCTGGGCCGGGGATAGAGCGCCTTGACCTTGGCCTCGCCCTGCGCAACAGGCATCGGGGCGGCCATCGCGCTTTCTTTCGCCTGATAATGGGCGAGGAGGTAGGACCGCACCGCCGCCTCATCCGCCGGGGTGATAATCAACCCCTGCTTCTTCATCTTGGCCAGCGTTTCGTCCCAGTCGGCGGCGCTCTTGGGCTTGGCGGTCACGGTGCCGATGGCGTGGCATTTGCTGCAATTGGCAGCAAATTCGGCGCGGCCCGGCCCCTGCGGCAGGCGCGCGATCCAATCCTCGCCCGTTTGGGCAAGAGCATTGGCCGCGGTAATGGCCAACACGCTGACCATCGCGCCAAACAGGCTCCGTTTCATTCTCTTCTCCCGCATCACGCTTCTTTTGCGTCTATGGGGATTAGAGGGCAAAGCGCCAGCGGTCGCTGGCTGGCGCTGCACCAGATCCTTGCCTGCGAGGGAATTACGCCTGCGAAGGAATTGCCTCCCTAGGGCAGGGCGCGGAAGCGATAGTCCATAAACCGCACCGTCCCCTTGCCGCTGGCATAGAGTGCGGGGCGCAGGGATGAGAGATCATCGACCGTATTGGCCTGATAGCCCGAGACTTCGCTGCGGATGCCGTGGCGGGTCCATGTCTTGCCGTCGAGGCTGTAGTAAAAGGTCACGATCTGGCGGTCATTGACGATTTTCAGATGCAGTTTGCCCACCTTGGGCGCGGGTTCCTGCCAAAAGCTGGCGTGGCCGCCGCGCCAGGTGACCATCTTCTGCCCGTCGATGCCCATGCCCAGAAACAGCCGGTCATCATAAAACAACAGCAAGCCGCCCTGCGCGCCCGCCTCCACATCCACGCTAACGCTGATCTCATAGGCATGGTCGCCCACGGTCTGGGTCAGGGGCGAGCAATCGGCCGGGCTGGTCCCCTTGGCCTCAAGCTCCAGCACGCCGCCGCCGACCTTGGCCCGGCGCTGTTCGCCCGGCGCGGCGCCGTAAAAGCTCCAGCGCGTGCCAAAGGCGGGCCGCGTGAAATCATCGCTGCGGGTAAAGCCGCCATGCGTTCCCGTCCGCCCCGTCGGCATCGGCATGGCCAGCGACAGATCGCCCCCCAGCGCCCTCGGCCAGCCATCGGCATCCCACGTCATCGGCTCCAGCAAGGTCTGGCGGCCCAGCGAGCGGTAGTCCTTTTCATAGCCGTGATAGACCATGTACCAAGCGCCCTTTGGCCCTTCGACCCCCGGCCCCTCCACCATCGTGGCATGGCCGCGCGACCACCATGCTTCCTTGTCGCTATGCGTGCGGACAATCGGATTATGCGGGCAATTGACCCAAGGCCCCTTCGCCGATTTCGACCGCGCGATAATCACCATATGGCTGGTGGCCGGACCCGATGTCCCGCCCACCGCCGAGACGAGGTAGAACCATTCGCCCCGCCGGAACAATTTCGGCCCTTCCAGCGAATAGCCCTCGGTGATCCATTCTTCGGGATAATGCCAGCCATCATAGGCCGGTTCGACCGGGCCGATGGTGGACAGGCCGTCATCGGCCAGCGCCACCCGGTTCACGCCCGAGAGGTACAGGTAACGCTTGCCATCCTCGCCCACCACATGACCCGGATCGATCAGGCCATAGATTTTCAGATCGACCGGATCGCTCCACGGCCCCGCCATGCTGTCGGCATGGATGACATAGATATTGGCGAAACTGTGCAGATCCTTGGCCCATGGGGCGTGCATGAAGGGGATGTAGATATAGTAACGGCCATTATGCATGGCGATATCGACGGCAAACACCGTGCCCAGCGGCTTTTCCAGCGCAGGCCCCATCGGGCGCCAGTTCACCAGATCGCGCGAATGCCAGATGATCAGACCCGGCGCGGCCTCGAAGCTGGAATGGGTCATGTAATAATCGTCACCATCCTTCAGGATCGAAGGATCGGGATAATCGCCCGGCATGATCGGATTGCGATACCAGCCATTGCCAAGATCGGCGCGGCGTTCTCCCTCAGGACCGGTGGCGTGGCCGGTGGCGATGTTGGCGGGGCGCGGTTTGGTCATCGACGGGGCGGCCAAGGCAGGAACAGCGGGCAGCGCGGCCCCCATCGCTCCGGTGGCAAGGCTTTCCAATGCAGAACGTCGCGTAACCATGTCATCCCCTCGGCTTATTTTAGAACCATAGTTCTATTAAACTATGGTAGCGGTAGCAAGGGGAAAAGGAAATCGCCCTATCCGCGCCGGTTGGCTATCGCCCGCTCGCGCAGCCGGGCCTGCGCATCGGGGCGAACCGCAACCCCCGGCTCCTCCAGATCGGCGAGAATCGGGCAATCGGGCCGATCATCCCCCGCGCAGCATCCGATCAGCGTCTGGAGCGTGCTGCGCATTTCCTCCATTGCGGCGATGCGGGCGCTCAATTCCTCGACGTGGGCGGCCGCGATGCGTTTGACGTCGGCGCTGTGACGCGAACGGTCGCGCCACAGGCCCAGCAGTTCCTGAATTTCAGCCACGGCAAAGCCCATGTCGCGCGCGCGGCGGATAAAGCGCAGATTGTGGACATCGGCGGGCGAATAATCGCGGTATCCCGATGTGCGCCGCTCGGCCTTGGGGATCAAACCGGTGGTTTCGTAATAGCGGATCATCTTGGCCGAAACGCCCGATGCCTTTGCCGCCTCGCCAATGTTCATCGCGCGCCTCCTGTGGCGCGAAATTGCCGCAAGCGCAGCGAATTGCCCAGCACAAAGACCGAGGACATCGCCATCGCCCCCGCGGCAAACACCGGCGAGAGGAGCACCGGATACAGCACCCCCGCCGCCACCGGGATCAGCGCAACATTATAGGCAAAGGCCCAGAACAGGTTCTGCCCGATCACCCCCATCGTCGCGCGCGACAGCGCGATGCCATCGCCCACCGCGCCCAGATGACCCGACATCAGCACAACATCGGCGGCCTCAATGGCAATATCGGTGCCCGTGCCCACCGCCATGCCCACATCGGCCTGCGCCAACGCGGGCGCATCGTTGATCCCGTCGCCCACATAGGCAAGGCGGCCATATTGCTCCTGCAACCGGCGCACCGCCTCGACCTTGCCCTCGGGCATGACCTGCGCCACCACCTCGTCAATGCCCAGACGGGCGGCGATGGCATGGGCGGTGGCGCGATTGTCGCCAGTAATCATCGCCACTTTCAGCCCCAGCGCGTGGAATGCAGCAATCGCCTCGGGCGTCCCCGGCTTGACCGGATCGGACACCGCCAGCACCGCCGCCAGCGCGCCATCGATAGCGGCATAGAGCGGGGTCTTGCCCTCTGCCCCCAGCCGCGCCGCCGTTTGCGCAAAACCCGCAAGGTTCAGCCCCATACTCTCCATATAGCGATCTGCGCCCACGGCCACATCATGGCCATCGACCACGCCCCGCGCACCCATGCCGGGGATGGCGGCAAAATCGCCCGCCGCGCCGGGGCTGCGCCCTTCGGCCTGCGCGGCCTCGACAATCGCGCGGGCGATGGGATGTTCGGAGCGTTCCTCAACCGCCGCAATGGCGTCCAGCACCGAACCCCTCTCGAACCCTTCGGCCAGATGCAGGTCGGTCAGCGCCGGATGCCCCAGCGTCAGCGTGCCGGTCTTGTCCAGTCCGATGACTTTGGCCTCGCGCAGCATTTGCAGCGCCTCGCCCCGGCGAAACAGCACGCCCATTTCCGCCGCGCGCCCGGTGCCGACCATAATCGCCGTGGGCGTGGCCAGCCCCATCGCGCAGGGGCAGGCGATAATCAGCACCGCCACCGCATTGACCAGCGCCAGCCCCAGAGCATGGGGCGGCCCAAACGCCAGCCAGCCCGCAAAGGTCAGCGCGGCAGCCGCCATCACCGCCGGGACGAACCACAAGGTGATGCGGTCCACCACCGCCTGAATCGGCAATTTGGAGCCTTGCGCCGCCTCGACCATGGCGATGATTTGCGAGAGCACCGTATCGCCGCCCACAGCCGTAGCGCGAAAGGCCAGCGCGCCCTGCTGGTTGACCGTGCCGCCGACCAGCGCGCTGCCGATGGTCTTGGCCACCGGGATCGGCTCGCCGGTGATCATCGCCTCATCGACGAAACTCTCGCCCTCGATCACCTCGCCATCGACGGGGATGCGCTCGCCGGGGCGGATTTCGATGATGTCACCCGCGATGACATCCCCGATGGCCACTTCCCCGCTGCCGCGCACCCGCGCGGTTCGGGACTGAAGCCGCACCAGCCTTTGGATCGCCTCGGACGTGCGCCCCTTGGCCCGCGCCTCCAGCATGCGGCCCAGCAGGATCAGCGCGACGATGACCGAGGCGGCCTCGTAATAGACATGCACCGTGCCGGGGGGCAGCAGCGCGGGCGCGAAAGTGGCCACGAGCGAATAGGCATAGGCCGCCAGCGTGCCCACCGCGACCAGCGAATGCATATCGGGCGCCATCCGCAGCAGCGCCGGAATGCCATGGCGATAGAAACGCCGTCCCGGAAAACCCAGCACCAGCGTGGTCAGCGCAAATTGGAGATACCAGCTGTTCTGCATACCGATGGTGCGGTGGATCAGCTCATGCATGCCAGGGATCAGATGCGACCCCATTTCCAGCACGAATACCGGCAGGGCCAGCACCAAAGCCAGCAGGAAATCGCGTTTCAATTCCTGCGCTTCCGCCTCGCGGCGGTCCTGCGCCTCGTCGCGCGCCGCCGCGCCGCGATATGCGCGCGCCTGATAGCCCGCCCCGGCCACCGCCGCGATCAGATCCTCGACCGGCGCGCTGCCCCGCACCTGCGCCCGCCCAGTGGCCAGATTGACCGCCGCCGCGGCAACGCCCGGCACGGCCAGCAGCGCCCGCTCGACCCGGCCCACGCAGGATGCGCAGCTCATCCCATCGATCGCCAGTTCATACGCGGCGGAGGGAATGTGATAGCCCGCCTCTTCGACCGCGCGGGCGATGGTGCCATGCTCCACCCCCGCATCGGCCACAATATCGGCCCCCGCCGTCGCCAGATTGACGCTGACCGAGCGCACCCCGGCAACCTTGCCCAGCGCCCTTTCCACCCGCCCCACACAAGAAGCGCAATTCATGCCCTCAATGGCGATATGGCGCCGAATGGGGCCGGTTGCGGGCTGGGTTTGGGGCTTGTTCATGGCTGATGGCTCACGCTGGAAAACAGGTTCTGGCGTGAATGTGGGGCTTGCCATCATGGGAAGGTCAAGGGGAAATGGCGCAGAAATCCCACCACGCAGTCATAGCATGGGCGCAAGCGTGTCATTTTTCAGATTGTGGGGAAATGGTGCACCCGACAGGATTCGAACCTGTGACCCCTGCCTTCGGAGGGCAGTACTCTATCCAGCTGAGCTACGGATGCGCACGAGTTGATTGCGCGGTTAGCAGCGCTTGACCGCCATGGCCAGAGATTTTCGCTTCGTGGTAAAAACTTTGGCGCATTAGGCTTTTGGCAAGAGCTGGTTTCTATAAAGTAGGAGTCATGGAACCTGCGCCTTTCTCTTCCGATGCTCCGGCCCCATCGGGGGCTTTGCCCGGTGATACCGATTCTCCGGGCGCCGATCCTTTGGGAATGCGCTGGGGCGCTCTGCGCGAGGCCGCGCGGGCGATCGGGGCGCTGGCGGGGGAAAATTCGGCTCAGGAAGTGGCCGCGCTGCTGGCCTTTCCGGCCGGTTTGCGCCGGGCCGATCCGCGCCGGGCGCGGTTGATCGAACAATCCATCGGCGATCTGGTGGCGATTATGGAGCCGGGCGTGGCCGCGCTGCTTGCCGTGCATGAGCGCGGTGGGGATGTGAGGCCTGCGGCGCGCGCGCTGTGGCAGGAATTCACCTCGGCGCGCGGCGGGTTGCTGGCGCTGGTGCCGCCGGGCGACGATCAGGGCTTGTAAGTTCGCGTTCTGTTCCTAAAATGGCGAGATGGATATTCCGCCTGATTCGCTGACCACCGGCAGTCTTACGCCCGATGCTCTGGCTGTCGCGCGCGGCATTGGCCGCCTGTTTGCCCGCAACGATATCTGGTGCATGGCCGAAATGCCGCTGCGCAACGGACGGCGGGCCGACCTGATGGGCATCGACGCCAAGGGACAGGTCATCATCGTCGAAATCAAAGTGGCCCGCGCCGACCTGATGGGCGATGGCAAATGGACCGACTATCTCGACCATTGCGACCGCTTCTTCTGGGGGCTGGCCAGCCACCTCGACCGCGCCTGCATGGAAAGCGAAGCCTTCCGCCCCAACCAGTGCGGGCTGATCGTGGCCGATGGCTATGACGCCGAAATCCTGCGACCCGCGCCCCTCATGCCGCTGGCCCCGGCGCGACGCAAGGTCGAGGTCGAGCGGTTGGCGCGAGCAGCCTTGCGGCGGCAGGCGGTGGCGATGGACCCGCGCATTGGGCAATGGGGTGGGGCTTGATCGGGGTTTTGAAGAAGGAAGGATGAATGCGAGGGACTAGTCCCTCGCGCTCCCGTTACTGTCTGCGTTGCGCCATGGGTTCGGCGTTTTGTGTCGGACGCGGCGTTTGGGTTTTAGAGCCTGCGGCGCCGATCAGCGCAAGCTCGCCGCGCCGCAGGCTTTAACAACCACAGCACCACCCACTCCCCTGCAAACCAAAGCGCAACCCCATAACGGGATTGCAAAGGGCCCCCGCCCTTTGCCCGCCGGAGGCCTCTTAAAACCCCTGCAAAACCAAAAAAAAGGGCCACCCGAAGGCAGCCCCCTTTTCCATACCGATGGAACCGAAGCGCTTATTCGCGCCCTTCGGCCTCTGCTGCGCGCTTGGCGGCGAGCCATGCGGCGGCTTCGGCTTCCTGCGCGGCTTCGCTGGCGGCCTTGGCCTGCGCTTCACGGGCGGCGCGCAGTTCTTCGATCAGCGCGTCGCGGTCGCTGCCCAACCGCTGGACGTCGGCCTCGTCATCCTCGGCGCTGCGGCCCTTGGCGGCCTTGGCCACCATCGCGTCCAGTTCGCGCTGCGAGCACAGGCCCAGCGTCACGGGGTCCTTGGCGGTGATGTTGCCGATGTTCCAGTGGCTGCGGTCGCGGATCGCGGCGATGGTGGTGCGGGTGGTCCCGATCAGCTTGCTGATCTGGGCGTCCGACACCTCGGGATGGTTGCGCAGGATCCAGGCGATGCCGTCGGGCTTGTCCTGACGCTTGGACACGGGCGTATAGCGCGGGCCCTTGGTGCGGCTGACGGTGACGGGCGCCTTGAACATCTTGAGGCGATAGTTCGGGTCGTTCTGGCCGCGTTCGATTTCGATGGCGGTCAGTTCGCCCGCGCGCAGCGGATCGCGGCCCATATACTTGGCGCTGGTCAGATCGTCGGCCATCGCCTGCACTTCGAGAATGTGCAGTCCGCAAAAGTCTGCGATCTGCTCAAAGGTGAGCGCGGTATTGTCGACAAGCCACGAGGCCGTTGCATGCGGCATCAGCGGGGTGGGCTGGGTCACGGGTCATCTCCGAGCGTGTTTGCGGCGGGAAAAACCCACCAAAACCGGGCACAAAATAGAAGGGCCGCCCCTTCACGGAGCGGCCTAACCTTTTCCCCATAAGCGCGGGATTGATTCTGGGCAAGCGTTTTGCCGCAAAATCGCGCGGATTTGCGCCGTTAATTCAGCGCGACAAAGCCCGGCAGGGCCTCAATCCGGCTGATCCAGCGTTTGATGGCGGGAAAATCATCCAGAACGAAGCGGCCTTCTTCGGCCACATGAGTATAGGCAAAGAGCACGATATCGGCCAGCGTGATGCCGTGGCCGACAAACCAGTCATGCTTGGCCAGATGCTCGTCCATCAGCCGCAGCGCAGCCTCGCCCGCGCTGCGCTTGGCGCCCAATTGCCCCTTTTGTGCCTCGCTCAGATTCTCCTCGCCGATATAGGCCAGCCAGAAACGCAAGGTGGCCACATTCGGCTCGTGGTTATATTGTTCAAAGAACATCCAGCGCAGCATGTCGGCCTGCGCAAAACGGTCGGTCGGGATCAGGCGCGACCCGCTGGCCAGATACCAGCATGCCGCATTGCTTTCGGGCAGGAAACGAATGCCGCTGGCCCCGGCGATTTCCAGCACCGGGATGCGGCCATTGGCATTGACCCGCGCGAGAAATTCGGGGGTCCGCGTCTCACCCTTGCGGATGTCATAGGCACGGCGCGACAAAGGCAGGCCCAGCAGAGCCGCCGTCAGCCGGATCTTGTAGCAATTGGCCGAAATCGGATCTTCATGCAGGACAAAGGCCTGTCCATGCAGCGAAGCCTTCCAGATCATGTCATCGGGAAAGGCCAGTTCGACGGCCTGTCCGACATTCACCCCGTCCTGTCCATGCACGGCATAGGGCAGGCTGAGCGTGGAATCGACATGCGAGGACGAAATGCAGCAACGCCCCGAGAGCTTGCCGCCTTCATCGCCGCGCCATTCCTGCCCGGCCTTGGCGGCGCCTTCAAAGACGCGCTCCATATCATTCCAGGTGACCGCGCCGCGCCCCTTTCGGATTTCCACCCAGGCCCGGTCATCGCAAAGCCGCAGCAACGGATAGCTCATACCACCTCCAGCACAATCTTGCCGACCAGATCGCCCGATTCCATCTGCGCATGGGCCTGCGCCGCCTGTTCCAGAGGATAGGTGCGCGCCATCACCGGGCGGACCTCGCCCTCATCGACCAGCGGCCAGACATTGGCGGCGATTTCCTGCGCCAGCAGCGTCTTGAACGCATTGGATCGCGCGCGCAGCGTCGATCCCGTCAGCGTCAGGCGGCGCGCCATGACCTGCCACATGGGCACATCGGCCTTGGCCCCGCCCTGCACCGCGATGGTGACATGGCGGCCGTCATCGGCCAGACATTTCAGATTGCGCGCCACATAATCGCCCGCCACCATATCCAGCACCAGATGCACGCCCTCGCCATGGCTGATGCGTTTGACCTCTTCGACGAAATCATGGCTGCGGTAATTGATCGCATGGGCCGCGCCCAGTTCGATCGCGCGTTCGCATTTCTCGTCGCTGCCGCAGGTGACGATCACCTCCAGCCCGAACGCCTTGCCCAGCGTGATCGCCATCGTGCCGATCCCGCTGGTGCCGCCATGGACCAGCACCCGCTCGCCATCGCTGGCCCAGCCGCGTTCGAACACATTGTGCCAAACGGTGAACAGGGTTTCGGGAATGGCCGCCGCCTCGACCATCGAGAGGCCGTCAGGCACAGGAAGGCAAATGCCCGCCTCGGCAATACAGTATTGTGCGTATCCCCCGCCGTTGACCAGTGCACAGACGTTCTGGCCCAGCAGCGCAGGGTCGGCCCCGGCCCCCAGCGCGACCACCTCGCCGGCAACCTCAAGCCCGAGAATGGGCGAATGGCCCTTGGGCGCGGGATATTGGCCAAGGCGTTGAATCACATCGGGACGATTGACCCCGGCAGCGGCCACCTTGATCAAAACCTGCCCCGCCGCAGGCATGGGAACGACCAGGTCCGAGACCTTCAGAACCTGAGCCGGACCCGGCTGATCGAACGTCACCGCCTTCATAAATTCGGGAAGCACAGACCCCATGATTGCCCCGCAATGCTGCAATACACTCAATTTAACTGTAATCTCTAACCGCGCACCCTGTTGACAGCAAGCGAAAGCAGTCCGATGCTCTCGATCTATGGAAGATGAAGATCGCCCCCATGCTTTGGCAAGCGGTCGTAAGGACGCCGCCGCCTCTCTGGCTTCAGAGAGCCTCGATCCCTATTCGGTCGATGAACTGGACGCGCGGGTAAAGCTGCTGGAAAACGAGATCGAGCGGGTGCGGGCGCATAAGGCGCGCAGCAAAACCAGCCGTCTTGCCGCAGAGGCCCTGTTCCGGTCGCCCGCATCATCGGATGGGGCAAGCTGATGCGCCCGCTCCCTCGCAGCGCCCCCCCTCGTAATTGTCCCGGGGATCGCCATATAGGCTTCATCAAACCTGTTGCCCCATATTTTTCCGGGACATCCTCCCGGTCCCTTCGCCCCTCCCTTCCCTCCAGCCCCCAGCCCTCTTAGTAGCGAAAGCGCGACCGATGCCCAGTTTCGCCCAAAGTCTCGAAAAGACCCTCCACGCCGCGCTGAGCCAGGCGTCGGAGCGCAGCCATGAATATGCAACGCTGGAGCATCTCCTGCTGGCGTTGATCGACGATCCCGATGCATCGCAGGTGATGATCGCCTGCGGCGTGGATCTGGGCGATCTGGCCGAGGCGGTGAAGCAATATCTGGATCAGGAATATCAGAGCCTGAAGACCAAGGAAAAGGGCGATCCGGCCCCGACCGCCGGTTTCCAGCGCGTGATCCAGCGCGCCATCCTGCATGTGCAGTCCAGCGGCAAGGATACGGTCACCGGCGCCAATGTGCTGGTCGCGCTGTTTTCCGAGCGCGATTCCTATGCGGTCTATTTCCTGCAGCAGCAGGATATGAGCCGTCTGGATGCTGTCAGCTTTATCAGCCACGGCATCGGCAAGGGCGGCAAGAAGATCGAGGACAAGAGCCCCAAGGGCGCCGAGGCCGAAGAACCGCGTCAGGAAGAAAAGCAGGAAACCAAGTCGGCCGCGGGCGCCAACAAGAAGGATTCCGCGCTCGACCAGTTCTGCGTCAACCTCAATGAAAAGGCGCTGGGCGGCAAGGTCGATCCGCTGATCGGGCGCGGGCCCGAGGTGGACCGCACGATCCAGATCCTGTGCCGCCGGTCGAAGAACAACCCGCTCTATGTGGGCGATCCGGGCGTGGGTAAAACCGCGATCGCCGAGGGCCTTGCGCGCAAGATCGTTGAGGGCGAAGTGCCCGAAGTGCTGGCCAATGCGGTGATCTATTCGCTCGACATGGGCTCGCTGCTGGCGGGCACGCGCTATCGCGGCGATTTTGAAGAGCGGTTGAAGCAGGTCGTTTCCGAACTGGAAAAGATGCCGCATGCGATCCTCTTCATCGACGAGATCCACACCGTGATCGGCGCAGGCGCCACCAGCGGCGGGGCGATGGACGCCTCGAACCTGCTCAAGCCCGCGCTCTCGGGCGGCTCGATCCGCTGCATCGGCTCGACCACCTATAAGGAGTTCCGCAATCACTTCGAAAAGGACCGCGCCCTGCTGCGCCGGTTCCAGAAGATCGACGTGAACGAGCCCAGCGTCGAGGACACGATCAAGATTCTGAAAGGTCTGCGCACCGCGTTTGAGGATCACCACAAGGTGAAATACACGCCCGGCGCGATCAAATCGGCGGTGGAGCTGTCGGCGCGTTACATCAACGACCGCAAGCTGCCCGACAAGGCGATCGACGTGATCGACGAAGTGGGCGCGATGCAGATGCTGGTGCCGCCCTCCAAGCGGAAAAAGACCATCACCGAGCGCGAGATCGAGGCCGTGATCGCCACGATGGCGCGCATCCCGCCCAAGTCGGTCAGCAAGGACGACCGCACGGTTCTGAGCCATTTGGAACGCGATCTCAAGCGTCAGGTGTTCGGTCAGGACAAGGCCATCGAAGTGCTCTCCTCGGCCATGAAGCTGAGCCGGGCGGGCCTGCGCGATCCGGACAAGCCGATCGGCTGCTTCCTCTTCTCGGGCCCCACGGGCGTCGGCAAGACCGAGGTGGCCAAGCGTCTGTCGGAAATCATGGGCATCCCGCTTCAGCGTTTCGACATGTCGGAATATATGGAGCGCCATTCGGTCTCGCGCCTGATCGGCGCCCCTCCGGGCTATGTCGGCTTTGATCAGGGCGGCCTGCTCACCGATGCCATTGATCAGCAGCCCCATTGCGTGCTGCTGCTCGACGAAATCGAAAAGGCCCACCCGGATCTGTTCAACATCCTGCTTCAGGTGATGGACAATGGCCGCCTGACCGATCACCACGGCAAGACGGTCGATTTCCGCAACGTGATCCTGATCATGACCACCAATGCGGGCGCGTCCGACATGGCGCGCAGCGGCATCGGCTTTGGCGATATCTCCAAGGCGGATGCGGGCGAGGAAGCGGTGCGCAACCTCTTCACCCCCGAATTCCGCAACCGTCTGGATGCCATCGTGCCCTTCGCCTATCTGGGCAAGGAAGTGGTCAGCCGCGTGGTGGACAAGTTCATCCTGCAGCTCGAACTGCAACTGGCCGATCAGAACGTGCATATCCAGTTCGACGCCTCGGCGCGCGAATGGCTGGGTGATCGCGGCTATGACCGGCTCTATGGCGCGCGGCCGATGTCGCGCCTCATTCAGGACAAGGTCAAGCAACCGCTGGCCGAGGAACTGCTGTTCGGCAAGCTGGCCCATGGCGGCGAGGTCAATGTCACGGTCAAGGAAGGCGAGGACGGCAAGAGCGAACTGACCTTCCTGCTCGTGCCGGCCGCGCCCAAGCTGGACGCGAAAAAGACGCCCAAGGGCAAGAAGAAGTCGAGCGCCGCATCCGAGCCGTCCGAAAACGGCGGCGAGAATGAGGGCGAGAGCGAATAAGACTATAAATCAAAGGATTGAAGGGTGGGGCAAAACGTCCCGCCCTTCAATTCTCGCTTTTCGTAAAGCCGCAAGGGGTTTAGACCCTGCGCCCATGACCCAGACCATCCCCGCGCCCTTTCCGGCGCTTCGCCTGCGCCGCACCCGAGCCACCGGCTGGTCGCGCGCGCTTCACCGCGAAAACATCCTGACCCCTGCCGATCTGATCTGGCCCCTGTTCGTCACCGAAGGCGCGGGCGTGGAAGAACCGATCCCCTCGCTGCCGGGCGTCTCGCGCTGGAGCGTGGACGGCATCGTGGCGCGCGCCAAGGAAGCCGTGGCGCAGGGCATTCCCGTGCTGGCGCTCTTCCCCAATACGCAGGCCGAACGCCGCAGCGAGGATGGCGCCGAGGCGCTGAACCCCGACAATCTGATGTGCCGCGCCATCCGCGCGATCAAGGACGCCTGCGGCGATGATATCGGCGTGCTCACCGATGTCGCGCTCGACCCCTATACCAGCCATGGTCAGGACGGGCTGATCGACGATGCGGGCTATGTGCTCAATGACGCCACGGTTGATGTGCTGGTGGGCCAATCGCTCAATCAGGCGGCAGCGGGCGCGGATATCATCGCCCCTTCGGACATGATGGATGGCCGCATCGGCACCATTCGCGCCGCGCTGGAGGCCGAAAACCACCATAACGTCCAGATCATGTCCTATGCCGCCAAATATGCCAGCGCCTTCTATGGCCCGTTCCGCGATGCGGTGGGATCGCGCGGGCTGCTGAAGGGCAATAAGAAGACCTATCAGATGGACCCGGCCAATGCCGAGGAAGCGCTGCGCGAGGTCGCCGTCGATCTGGCCGAGGGCGCCGACAGCGTGATGGTCAAGCCCGGCCTGCCCTATCTGGATATCGCCATCCGGGTGAAGCAGCAATTCGGCGTGCCGGTCTTCGCCTATCAGGTGTCGGGCGAATATGCGATGATCGAGGCCGCCGTGGCCGCAGGCGCGGCGGATCGTGATACTATGGTGCTGGAAACCCTGCTGGCGTTTAAGCGGGCGGGGTGCAGCGGGGTGCTGACCTATCATGCGCTGCATGCCGCGCGCCTGATGAATGCCTGAAATTGTCTGACGCGCTGCCGATCATCACCGACAGGCTGATCCTGCGCCCGTGGGAGGATCGCGACCGCGATGCCGCCTGGGCCATGGCGCAGGACGTCGAGGTGATGCGCTACCTGCCCCCGCTTACCCGTGCGGGCAGCGATGCGATGATCGACCGGATGATGGCCATGCAGACCGAACATGGCCATACCTTCTGGGCGATGGAGAGGCGCGGGGATGGGCAATTCCTTGGTATGTGCGGATTTTGCCCGCCCCGCCCACCATTGGCTGAATATGAGATTGGCTGGCGTCTGGCCCGCGCCGCATGGGGGCAAGGGTTTGGCACAGAGGCCGCCAACGCGGTGCTGGACTGGGCATGGGCGCATCGCGATATGGCCACGATCGTCGCCATCACCACGCGCGAAAATGCCAAAAGCCGGGCGCTGATGGTGCGCATCGGCATGGCCCATGCCGCGCATGAAGATTTCGATCACCCTGCCCTTCTGGAAACTGATCGCTTGCGTCCCCATGTTCTCTATCGCATTGCACGGCCGAAGAGCTGAGAGGACACCATGCGTTCAGACGTTACCATCGCCCCGTTCAAGGGCATCTGGCCCCGCATCCATGAAAGTGCTTTTATTGCACCGGGTTGCAGGATTATCGGCAATGTCGAAATCGGGCCGGACGTCAGCATCTGGTATAATTGCGTGATTCGCGGCGATGCCAATTCGATTCGCATCGGCGCGCGCAGCAATATTCAGGACGGCAGCGTGGTCCATTGCGACAGCCCCAAACCGGGGATGCATGATGGTTTTCCCACCGTCATTGGCGAAGATGTGCTGATCGGCCATATGGCGATGGTGCATGGCTGCACGTTGATGGACCGATCCTTCGTCGGACTGGGCGCGATCGTCATGGACGGCTGCGTGGTCGAAGAAGATGCGATGCTGGCTGCAGGCGGGCTGCTCAGCCCCGGAAAGCGCATTCCCAGCCGCCAGATGTGGATCGGCCAACCGGCCCGCTATGCGCGCGAATTGGACGATGCCCAGTTGATCGATATGCAGCGGGGCGTTGCCGCCTATGTCCGCAACGGGCGCGAGCACAAGGCGGCGCTGGACGATATGCTGCTGCATGGCGCGGCCTAAGATTGCCCTGCCCGCGCCCGAGGCCATCCGTGCGCTGGTCGATGGCGAGGGCAGGCTGGCGGTCAAGGTGACGCCCGGCGCACGCAGCGAAGGGCTGGAGATTGTCGAGGGCCGGTTGCTGGTCAAGGTCCGCGCCAAGCCCGAGGATGGTAAGGCGACCGAGGCGGTGATCGAACTGGTGGCGCAGGCGCTGGGCATGGGGTCGAGCCGGGTGACCTTGCTGCGCGGGGCGACCTCGCGGGAAAAACTGCTCTCTATTGCCGGGTGATGCGAATGGCCGCCAATGTGGCCACAGCCGCCCATGCTGCCCCCAGCCACAGCCCTGCCTCTGGATAATGCAGCCCCATGGCCGCACCGCCCACGCCGCCCAGCACCAGTCCCAACCATAAGGCCAGTCCGGCGCCCGCCCCCGGCACCTTCTGCCCGCCCAGCGCCTGGCCCGCTTTCACCAGCGCCCCGGTCACATAGGTCAGCGCGAGGCTACCCTCGCCCTCACGCTGAAACGTGGCGTTCAAGGCCCCCATGGCCAGCACCAACGCGCCTTGCGCCACCACCGTGCCATGCGTCAGCGCGCCCAGCGAGAGCAAGGCGCAGACCATCCCCAGCACCGCCACCTTGCGCCACGGCCCCGAACGCGCCGCCACCGCCGTGCCCAGCGCCACGCCCAGCACAAAGCCCAGGATCAGCCCCGCCGGCACCAGCGCGCGACGCATATCGCTGGCCAGATTGACCGCCATGCGCGTCGAATTGCCCGACATGAAGGAGATGAAATAGCCGCCATTGGCGACAAACCCGCTGGCATCGACAAAGCCCGCCAGCGCCGAAAGCGCGATGGCAAGGCTGCGTCGGGAGCGGTCGAGCCTGTGCATTCAGTCCGCTGATGCCTCAACCGGGGCTTCAACGGGAACCATCGAGCCGGCGATCTCCTCCAGCACGCCCGCCATGGCATCGGCCATCACCCGATCCGCCGGGGCCACATCGGCAATCGCGCGGGCCATGGCGGCGGCCCATTGATCGGCGGTTTCGCGCGCAATCGGCATCCCGCGATGCATGCTCATCATGCATTTGCCCGAGGCGAACCAATCGCGCGGGCCGCCCGACCATCCGGTCAGAAACCCCGCCAGACTTTCGCGCATCGGCCCCAGATCGGCGGCATGCATCGCGCGCAGCTTCGCATAGGCCGGGTCGCTCTCCATCAGATCATAGAAACGATTGGTGATCGCCAGGATGACCTCGCGCCCGCCCAGCCGCTCATAGGGCGTCTTGCGGGCAACCTGTTCGCCTTCGATCTGGTCGGCTTCATCACTCACGGGGGCAATCCTTATGCAGGGGGGTCTATCAAACCTCGCTGCCATGCGCCAGCCTGTCGGGCTTTGACGCCAATCAATAGGCCGCGCGCGGAACCGAACCCATCGCCATATAAGCGCCCATCGGTCCTAGCGCCTCAGAAGGTTTCACGTGAAGCACCGCCGCCAAACGCGCGCGAAACGCGGCCAGCTCGGCCCGGTCCACACCGGCGCGCACGGTAAAGCCCACCGACATCGGATCGACCGCCGCCCCGCCGCGAAACACTTCATAATGCAGATGCGCGCCGGTCGACAGGCCGGTCGAGCCGACATAGCCGATCACCTGCCCCGCGCGCACCCGCATGCCCGGCGACACGGCAAAACGGGAAAGATGGCCATAGCCGGTGGAGACCGCCCCGCCATGATCCAGCCGGATGTAATTGCCATGCCCGCCATGCGGCCCGACGAAATTGACCAGCGCATCGGCCACCGCATAGACCGGCGCGCCCCATGGCGCGGCCAGATCGGTGCCGGAATGCATCCGCGCAAAGCCAAGGATCGGGTGCAGCCGCAGGCCAAAGCCCGAACTGATCCGCGCGCCAGCCACCGGCATCACCAGTGCCTGTGTTGCGCGTTGTTCGACCATGTCGGAGGCATTATAGAATTGCGCATCGCGGCCCTTGCCCCAGCGCAGCAATTGCTTGGCCATTCGCCCATGCGATTCGATCGAGGCATATTGCAGTTCGCCCACCTCGACCTGACCATCGGGCGCGCGTTTGTAGTCGACCACCATGTCGAACACATCGCCCTGATGGACCTCATCAAGGCTGAGATGCGCGTCGATGGCGGCCAGGAATTGCTGGATCGCCTTCATCGGCGCGCCCGCCGCCCGCGCGGCGCGATAGACGCTTGCCCCCGCCACGCCGCGAATGCGCAGCGGCGTTGAATCGACCGGCAAGACATGGCGGACCACGGCAAAACCGCCCGCCGAGCGGGTCAGCGTCAGATCGAGATCGAAACGCGCGCGCAGCGAAAGGCTTTCGAGCAGGCGCGGCCTGTCCGGCGCGGCGGCGCGGCCCAGATGCAGGGCAAAGCGCGTGCCGGGCGCAATATCGTCCAGTACACCCGCCGAAGCCAGCGCGCCGCGCACCGCCGCCACATCATCGGCCGAAACCCCGGCGCGGCCCAGCATCGCCTCGACGCTGTCCTCCTGCGCCAGCATCACCGAGAGGTCGATGCTGGGCCTTTCGGGCGCCTGCGCCAGCGGGACAAGGCGCGATGTCGGCCCCATTCTTTGCCCCGTATCGCCGCCATAGAGCAGCGGCTGCACAGTCTGGCTGCGCCATTGCTCACGCGCGGTGGCGTCCATCGGCTGCGATGGGATCGTCGGCCCTGTCGCAATGCCCGGCCACAGGGCCAGCGCCAGTCCGATCCCGCCCAGCATCACCCCCAGCCCGCGATACCAGCCCGCCGTACCGATGTCCTCGGCCAGATCGGTGGCGAAATCGAAACCGCGCAGCCCAGCCTTCATCCGCGCGGCCAGAGCCGACGGCAAGGCGACAGGGGTGGAAAAAGCGCGGCTTGCCATGATGGCCTTTGCAAAGGAGATTCTACGCCTCCCTCCCTGCCGCAATTGGGTTAAGCCATCGCTAAATCTGTGGTCTTTTGGCCCATTGGCCCCTGAATGCGACAAAGCGCCCCTTGCAGCCTCCCGCACGCTTTGCCACATTCAGGGGGTAATGGCTCAAACCCCCAACTTGCGCGCTTCGTTTCGCCCGCAACAATCCCACGATGGCCGGGTAAAGGCCGTGCTTGGCCCCACCAACACCGGCAAGACCCATCTGGCCATCGAGCGGCTTTGCGCTCATTCCTCGGGCGCCATCGGCTTTCCGCTGCGCCTGCTGGCGCGTGAGGTTTATGAAAAAGTCTGCGCAATCAAGGGGGCGGAGCATGTAGCGCTGATCACCGGCGAGGAACGGATCGAGCCGCCGAACGCGCGCTGGCTGCTCTGCACCGTCGAGGCCATGCCCGTTCGCGGCGGGCCGAAGCAGGGCGGCGCCCAAAACAACAGCGCCCGTTTCACCGACCTGTCCTTTGTCGCCATCGACGAGATCCAATTGTGCGGCGACCGGGATCGCGGGCATATTTTCACCGACCGCCTGCTGCATGCGCGCGGGCGTGATGAAACGATGCTGCTAGGCTCATCGGTGATGGAGCCGATGGTCAAGTCTCTGGTGCCAGAAGCCGAGATCGTCAGCCGCCCGCGTTTTTCCACGCTCAGCCATTCGGGCGCGAAGAAACTTTCGCGCGTGCCCCCACGCAGCGCCATCGTCGCCTTTTCCGCCGAGCAGGTTTACGCCGTGGCCGAAATGCTGCGCCGTTTTCGGGGCGGGGCGGCGGTGGTGATGGGGGCGCTTTCGCCTGAAACCCGCAACCGGCAGGTCGCGCTCTATCAATCGGGCGAGGTCGATTATCTGGTGGCCACCGATGCCATCGGCATGGGGCTTAACCTCGACATCACCCATGTGGCTTTCGCCGGGCTGTCGAAATATGACGGGGTGCGCCAGCGTCGCCTGCTGCCCACCGAAATGGCCCAGATCGCCGGGCGCGCCGGGCGACATCAGCGCGACGGCACCTTTGGTACGCTGGCCGGAACCGGGGGCCATGACGCGGAATTCACCGACGAGGAAATCTATGCGATCGAGGAGCATCGTTTTGCTCCGCTGAGCAAATTGTTCTGGCGCGAAAGCGATCTGTCCTTCGATTCGGTCGCGCGGCTGATCGACTCGCTCGAACGGCCTCCGGCCAAGGCCGAGCTGATCGCCGCGCCGCAAGCCATCGATCTGGCAGTGTTGAAGCGGCTTGCCGAGGACCCCGATATTGCCCCCGGCGTGCGCGGCACCGGCATGGTGCGCCGCTTCTGGGAGGCCTGCTCGCTGCCCGATTTCCGCCAGCAGGGAGCCGAAACCCACGCCCGCTTCGTTGCCCGCCTGTGGGAAGAGTTGCGCCACGGGGTGCTGGGCGCCGACACCGCGCCGCGCGCCATTGCGCAATTGGACAACACGCAGGGCGACATTGACACGTTGCAAGGCCGGATCGCGGCGGTGCGTTCGTGGTCCTATATCTGCCAGCGGCCCGATTGGGTGCTGGCCCGCGATGAAATGGCGGCGCGCGCGCGCGAGGTGGAATCGCGCCTGTCCGATGCTTTGCACGCCCGCCTGACCGAGCGTTTCGTCAACCGGCGCACCACCGTTCTGATGCGCAAGCTGGGGCCGGATGCGGGCCTGCTCTCCGTGGCGATGGAGGGCGACGATGTGCTGGTCGAGGGCGAGAAGATCGGCACGCTGAGCGGCTTTGCCTTTCGTGTTGATCCTTCGGCGCGGCATGAGGATGCGCGGCTGCTTCAGGCGGCGGCGGAAAAGCATCTGCCCGATCTTCTGGCCCGGCGCGCAGGCGAATTGATCGCGACGCTGAATGCGGGCGAGGCCGATGTGGAGATGCAGGGCGAGAGCATCGTCTGGCATGGCCATCCTCTGGCGCGGATTGCGCGGGGGCGGGCGCTGCTCAACCCCACGCTGACACCTGCGCCTTTGCTCGACCGGCTTGCGGCGCCCTTGCGCGCCGATCTGATCGCAGCGCTGGGGCAATGGCTGGCGCGGCGGTGGAAGCCGCTGGCCCCGCTGGCGGCGATGGAGGTGGCCAGCCTTGATCCCGACAGCGGATCGGACCTGCGCGCGCTGCTGATCCGCATGATTGAGGGGGGCGGGATGGTTGATCGCGCCGCCTCGGGGGTGGAAAAGCTCTCGCCGCCCCAGCGCGATGTGCTGCGGCGTTTGGGGGTGCGGATCGGGCCGCTCGATCTGTTTCACCCCGCAATGGTCAAGGCCGCACCGCTGATCCTGTGGCAATCGGCGGTGGGGGCAAAGGGCATCATCGTCCAGCCGATGGCCCCGGTGGTCAAGTTGAGCGAAAAGCCGGTGCCGCGTGGCTATCGCCGGTTGGGTCAGGAGGCGCTGCGCATCGACCGGGCGGACCGGCTGCTGCGCGAGGCCCATGGGCGGCGCAAGGCGGCGGGCGGGAAAGGTGGCAAGGCCAGCTTTTCCCTCGATCCGGCCGAGGCGGTGAAGATCGGCCTCTCGACGCGCGCCTATGCCCATCTGCTGCGGCTGGGCGGATTTCGCCCGATCATGCCGCGCGTGCTGCCGACCGAGGTCTATGGGCCGCCCGCGCCGCTGGTCTGGCGCTGGCAGCCCCCCCGGCGCGAGGCCGAGGCATCGGCCCGCCAGCACGCCGCCATGGATTCCGACAGCCCCTTTGCCGCTCTGGCCTCGCTGGTGGCCTGATGCGGATCGACAAACTCCTGTGGTTTCTACGTCTGGCCAAAACGCGGGGGCTGGCGCAGGAGTGGGTCGAGGCGGGCCATATCCGCCGCAATGGTCAGCGCATCGAACGCTGTTCGGCCTCGGTCGAGATGGGCGATGTGCTGGTGCTGCCGGTGCCTTCGGGGGTGCGGATCATCCGCCTTATCACCATGCCAAACCGGCGCGGACCGGCAAATGAAGCACAAAGCTGTTATGAGGTGCTTGACGAGACACGCCCTTCCCCACTAGCAGCGGGGAAAGTTTGTTCTTCATCGAAAGGGGATTTGCAGCCATGACCTATGTCGTTACCGACGCCTGCATCCGCTGCAAATACATGGATTGCGTGGAAGTCTGCCCGGTTGACGCCTTTTACGAAGGCGAAAACATGCTGGTGATCAATCCGAGCGAATGCATCGACTGCGGCGTTTGCGAACCGGAATGCCCGGCCGAAGCCATTCTGCCCGACACCGAAAGCGGGCTGGAGCAGTGGCTGGAGCTGAACACCAAGTACAGCGCCGAATGGCCCAACATCACCACCAAGAAGGATTCGCCCGCCGACGCCGACGAATTCAAGGGCGTGGAAGGCAAGTTCGAAAAGCTGTTCTCCGAAGCGCCGGGTGAAGGCGACTAAGAGAATATACCGGGGGGCGAATCACCCCCGGAAGGCATTTTCGGATGCCCGAACGATAAAATTTTGCTGCCAGAGGCTGGGGTTGCGATAAACGCACCGCTGGCCTCTGGCAATTTTGTTACAGGCGTGCTATATAATACGACAGTCGCGACAGGCTGTCCCTATGTCTGGCCTGTCGTCATCGCAAAGAACCGGGTCGAACCCCCTGACCATGAAAGGCATCGTTGCAGCACTCGGTTGATGGCGCGCATCATACCGCAGCGAAAGCTCATCACTTTCGCACGGTCTGCGTGAAATCCGCCGTGATCCTCTCCATGTTGCACCGGGCCGAGTGAAAGGACGATAGATGACCGCCAAGGCGCACGCCTTCGATGTCGGAGATTACGTCGTATACCCCAAGCACGGCGTTGGCCGGGTGATCGAACTGCTCGAGCAGGAGATCGCGGGGATGAAGCTTGAACTGTATGTGCTGCGGTTTGAAAAAGAACGCATGACGCTGCGCGTTCCGGTTAACAAGGTCGAAGCCATCGGCATGCGTAAGCTGTCCTCGGACAAGACTTTGCGCGAGGCGATGGACACGCTCAAGGGCAAGCCCAAGGTCAAGCGCACCATGTGGTCGCGCCGCGCTCAGGAATATGAAGCGAAGATCAATTCGGGCGATCTGGTTTCGATCGCCGAAGTGACGCGCGACCTGTTCCGCGCCGACGATCAGCCCGAGCAGTCCTATTCGGAACGCCAGATCTTTGAAGCCGCTTCCAGCCGCCTTGCGCGCGAACTGGCTGCGATGGAAAAGACCGACGAACCGGCTGCTCTTAAGAAGATCCTTGCGATCCTCAACGAGTATGCGCCCAAGTATTACGAGGCCGCCGCCGCCGTTTGATCGGCCGTGGCCCGTATGGGTTTGCAAAGAGGGGCTGCCCGCTGGGGCGGCCCCTTTTTCTTTGGGGCTTCCCTTTGGATGCATGGTGTATTATAACACCAACACGCAATGCGTCAGGGAGCAGCCCCATGGACTTTCGCAAGATCACTTCCGCCTTTGTCCCGATCATGGCCGCCGGCATGGCCACGATGCTTTCAGGATGCCACGACGGCGAGATTTCGCTGCATGGCGCGGGCAAGCCATTGGCCGAACTCGACCTGTCGGGCCCCGCGCCTGACAGTCTGGTGCTGCTCGGCCCCGACAGCGTGAAGATTGAAACGGGCGAAAAACTGGCGATCAAGGTCGAGGGCGATCCCGAACAGGCCGCCCACCTGCGCTTTACGCTCAAAGACGGCACGCTGGGCATCCTGCGCGACCGCAAGGGACAGGGTCAGGCGGTTTCGGTGCTGGTGACGATGCCTGCGCCCAAATCGCTGACCATGACCGGATCGGGACGGATCGCCACCGCCGATCTGGCGCGCAAGGCCGAGATCAACATCGTGGGTTCGGGCGATATCGAAACGCCCAGAGTCGAAGGCGAAAAGCTGGAAGTCTCGATCGGCGGGTCGGGCACCTATCGGGGGGCAGGCCATACCGCCGATCTGGAGGTCAATATCGCGGGCAGCGGCAGCGCCAAGATGGCCGATTTGAAAGCCGATAAGGCCGATATTTCGATCCTTGGCTCAGGCGGCGCGCAATTCGCCTCGGACGGGACGGTCAAGGCCTCGATGATGGGTTCGGGATCGGTGCGCGTCAAAGGCCGCGCCCAATGCGAGGTCAGCGCGATGGGTTCGGGCAAGCTGGTGTGCGAACCCTAAACCGGAGCGGCAGCCCGACAGTTTTTAAAGTGGCGCCGCCGCGCGGCGCAGGCGGTCGTTGATCGCCGCACCAATCCCTTCATCCGGGATCGGGGCGATGGCCACTTTGGACTGCGGCGCATGGGCCGCCTCATGCAGCGCTGCATAAAGCCGCGCTGCAGCCTCTGCGAGGTCGCCTGAGCGCGAAAGCGTGGTATCGCCACCTTCGGCTCCAAAAGTGATGTAAAACTCGTCAGCGGCCTTCTCAGCGGCATTCAGGCGCACCGGCTTGCCCGGCGCATAATGGCTGGTCATTTGCCCCGGCGCCTCGATGCCGCGATCCTCATGCGCCTCGCCCTGCCCCAGCACCGCCGCCAGATCCGCCGAAGTGATCGGGCCGGGGCGCAGAACCTGCCATCCGCCATCGGGCCGCAGGGCCACAATCGTCGATTCAATCCCCGCCTTACACGCCCCGCCATCAACGATCAGCGGCACCCGCTCGCCCAGCGAGGCCGCGACATGGCCTGCCGTGGTCGGGCTAACTCCGCCGCTGCGATTGGCCGAGGGCGCGGCCAGCGGCAGGCCGGATTCGCGCAAAATCGCCTGCATCACTGGATGGGCCGGACAGCGAATCGCCACCGTGGGCAGGCCCGCCGTCACCGCCGCCGCCAAAGGCGCATCGGCCCGGCGCGGCAAAACCATCGTCAAAGGCCCCGGCCAGAACGCCGCCGCCAGCGCCCGCGCGCGATCATCCAGAACCGCCAGCGCCTCGGCACCGGCCAGATCGGGCACATGCACAATCAACGGGTTAAAATCAGGCCGCCCCTTCGCCCGATAGATCGCGGCCACGGCATCGACACTGTCGGCCCGCGCGGCCAGCCCATAAACCGTCTCGGTGGGCACCGCGACAATCGCCCCATCGCGCAAGGCGCGCGCCGCCAGCGCCAGATCGTCGGGCGCGGTCGTCACGATACGGGGAAGATCCCGGGGAAGATCATTGTCAGACATAGCCCTCCCGCTATAGCGCAAGAGCAGCAAAGCCAAGCATAAGGAAAGAATTTATGGCCGATTCCGGCGACCCTCTGGCCCGCATTGCCGATGCTCTGGAGCGGTTAAGCCCCCCTCCCCCGGCGGCGGCACAGTGGCTGGATTATCCCGCCTATGTCTGGGACGGGCGGACGGCGCGCGGCGTGGCGCGGCTGGATGCCCCCGAATTGCGCCTGCTTCAGGGGATCGAGCTGCAGAAAGAAGCCATCGCCGGCAATGTCGAAAGGCTGGCGGCGGGCCATGCCTCGCACGACATGTTGCTGTGGGGTTCGCGCGGCATGGGCAAATCGGCGCTGGTGCGCGCCAGCGTACTGAACGCCGCCAAGGCCCACCCCGGCGCCATCGCGCTGGTTCAGGTCGCCCCCGATGCGCTCTCCTCGCTCTCAGCGCTGTTTGCCATGCTGGGGCGCGTCGAACGGCAATTCCTCACCTTCATTGACGACCTCGGCTTTGAGGAAGGCGACCTCTCCGGCCCGCGCGCGTTGCGCTCTTGGCTCGAAGGCGGGGTAGAGGCGCGCCCGGCCAATGTGCGCCTTGCCGTTACCTCGAACCGCCGCGCTATCGTCGGGCGCTCTCTGGGCGAACAGGACGATCCTATCAACCCGCGCGATGTGGTCGATGACAAGCTCGCGCTGGCCGACCGCTTCGGCCTCTCCATCGGCTTCCACGCCTGCTCTCAGGACGATTATCTCGCGATCATTTCCGGCTATGCGCAGGAATTGGGGCTGAGCTTTGAAGTCGGCGATGCGCTGGAATGGGCCAAGCGGCGCGGTAGCCGGTCGGGGCGGATCGCATGGCATTATGTGCATGAGTTGGCCGGGCGGGCCGGGATGAGGGTTTAAGGGGGTTTAAGGGGAGTTTAGATGCGAGGGACTCGTCCCTCGCGCTCCCGTTACTGTCTATGTCGCGCCATGGTTCGGCGTTTTGTGTCGGACGCACTGGCTGAAATTTTAAAGCCTGCAGCGCCTCTTCTTAGCGCCGCAGGCTTTCAAGTCATCGGGCAAACGCCCCACGCGGGCCACCCCAAGCGCCACCCCATTAACGGGATTGCAAAGGGACTAGTCCCTTTGCCCGCCGGAGGCATAAAAACCCCCAAATTTAACCGATCAATTCTCCCGCACCTTCTGATCGTCCTTGAACTTCAAGCGATACTGGATCTCCGGATCGCCATTGAGGTCCTTCTGCGGCGGCAGATGCTTGACCACGACCGGCTTGATCTCGGCGACGGGCGCAGCGCCCGGGGCCACCACGCGCCAGATGATCCCGGCGGTGTCATCCGAGACCAGCAGCGCGCCGTCCTGGGCAAAGTTCAACCAGGTGGGCCGCCCATGGGTTTCGCCATCCGGCTTGAGGAATCCGGTCAGCACCTTTTCGGGCAGGCCCTGAGGATTGCCATTGGCGTCAAAGCGCACAAAAACAACGTCATAGCCAGCTGCGGGCTTGCGGTTCCACGAGCCATGGCGCGCGATGAAGGCGCCATTGGAATAATGCGCGCCCATCTTCTCGCCGCCCTTCACAAAGGCCAGCCCCAGCGCCGCCACATGCGGCCCCAGCGCATATTCGGGCTTGCGGACATAATCGATCAGGAATTCGGGCATCTGGAATTCAGGCGTGTTCTGATAGACGCGATTGTCCTCATTCTTGCCCCAATAGAACCAAGGCCAGCCATAATGCGAGCCCACCGGCACATTGGTCAGATAGTCGGGCACCAGATCGGGGCCGAGCTGATCGCGCTCGTTCACCACCGTCCAGAGTTCCTGCGTTGAGGGGTTCCACGCCATGCCATTGGCATTGCGCAGGCCCATCGCATAGCGGCGGGCATGGCCGCTGGCAGTGTCGATTTCATAGATCGCGGCGCGACCTTCCTCGGCCTTGGGCCCGCGTTCACCGATGTTCGAGGCCGAACCGATGGCGACATAGAGATGCTTGCCATCGGGGCTGAGCACCAGATTGCGCATCCAGTGATTGCCCGCAGGCGGCAGATCCATCAGCTTTTTGGGTGTCCCGGTCAGGCTGGTCGCGCCAGGCTGATAGTCAAAGGCCAGCACCGCATCATGATTGGCGATGTAGAGCTTGCCATCGCCATAGGCCATGCCCGAGGGCGAGGAGAGCCCTTCACGCAGCACGAAGCGCTGATCGGCCACCCCGGTGCCCTTGCTGTCGCGCAACAGGACGATGCGGTTCGGGCTGGGATCGCCCGCGCCGACAAAGCCCATGAAGATGTTCTGGAAAAATCCGGTGATCCCGCCCGGCCCATTGTCCTTGGGCGCGCCGGTTTCGGCCACCAGCACATCGCCATTGGGCAGCGTGAAGATCGTGCGCGGATGCTGCAACCCGGTAGCAAAACGGCTGACGCTCAGCCCCTGCGCGGCGGTGGGGGCCTCATTGGCGGCCCAACCCACCGATTTGACCAGCCCCACCGTGGGGAAGCTCTCCGGCTCGGGATCAACCAGCTTGGGCTTGCGGCCTTCCATCTGCTCGATCGGCAAATGCGAGACATTGCCATGCGACAGATAGGCAAAGCCACCCCCGCCAACCAGAACGACGGCACCAAGGGCGATAAGCGATTTGCGCAAAGTAGGGCTCATGCGCGTTGAGATAGGGATTTGCCGCGTGGCCCACAAGCCCGGAATGCCACCACTTGGCGGGCGCGGTTTGGCGTATTACATCGGCATCCATGTTCGACTTTTCCCCCTCGGCCGGTGCGCCCAAATCCGAAATCTACCGCGACCTGCGCGAGGCCGCGCTGGCGATCACCGATGGCGAGAGCGATGGCGTGGCCAATATGGCCAATGTGGCGGCGCTGATCTGGCAATTCCTGCCCGATCTCAATTGGGCCGGGTTCTATCGCGCCATCGGTGATGAGCTGGTGCTGGGGCCTTTCGTGGGCAAACCGGCCTGCATCCGCATCCCCTTTGGCCGGGGCGTGTGCGGCACGGCGGCGGCAACCGGCGCGACCCAACTGGTGCGCGATGTCCATGCCTTTCCCGGCCATATCGCCTGTGATGGGGCCAGCGCGTCCGAACTGGTGGTGCCGGTGGTGGTTGATGGGCGCCTGGTGGCGGTGATCGATCTGGACAGCCCGATCCCCGCCCGGTTTGACGATGAGGATGCCATGGGGATCGAGGCTTTGGCTTCGGCTATCGCGGGCGTGTTAACCTCGTAAATTACCGGATGATCGGCTTTAAGCTTTCGCTTGGGCGCGGTGATTGTTTCTGATATTAACCTTTATGAACGAGGTTCCCGTCATGAAGGTGCCAAACCCATGTCCATCCGCGCCCTGCTGATTGCCGCCGGTTTCGTTTCGGCCGGTTTCATAGCCTCCCCCGCCATGGCCCAATCACAGGGACAGGTTTCGGCCATGCCCCTGCCCGCGCCTTCGCTGGCCGGGGCCAGTTACAGCCAGACCGCGCCCGCTGTCGGCGCACCGGTTTCCACCGCCTATGCGCCGCCGCCCACCGCCGGATTGCAGCCCGGCGGAATGCAGCGCGGCCCTTGGCTGGCCGAATGCGAGCGGCGGTTGAACGCCGTGCCTGGGGCCGATGTCTCGCAATCGTCGGGCGCGTGTCAGGACTGGTGGGCCTATTATCAGGGCGGCGGCGCGCCACATCCCACCTATGGCTATTCGATCCCCATCAGCGTGATGGAAGAGGTCAAAGCCGATTGCCCGCCACAGGTAATCGAAAAGCGGGTGATCCAGCGCCGTGTGATCCGGCAAAAGATCGTCCGCGACAAGCGCATCCCGATTTGACGTGGAAAAGGGGGCTTTGCGGCCCCCCTCTTTTTTAGATCCCTTCGCCGGTCAGACGCTGACAGATCAGATCAAGCTGATCGAGCGTGCGATAGCGGATCGTCACCGCGCCGGAACGCGGATCGGCATCCACGGTGATCTTGACCGACAGGCCGAGGAATTCCTCCAGATGCGCCTGCATCGCCTGAATGTCGGCGGATTCGGCGGATTTGAACTCGTTGCGCGCGCGGCGCTGGGTCGGCGCCTCGCGGCCCGACTGGCGGCGCACCATCTGCTCCACCTCGCGCACCGACGAGCCTTTGGCCACTGCCTGACGCGCCAGCGCCTCGGCATCTTCCACCCCGATCAGCGCGCGGGCATGGCCCATCGACAATTCGCCCGCCTCAACCATCTGCGTCACCGGATCGGGCAAGGCCAGCAGGCGCTGGATATTGGCGACATGGCTGCGGCTCTTGTCCACCATCTTGGCGATCTCGGCCTGCGTCATGCTCTCGCTCTCGGCCAGACGCTGATAGGCGCGCGCTTCTTCGATGGGGTTGAGGTCTTCGCGCTGAAGGTTTTCGATCAGCGCGATCGCCATCACCTCGCGCTGAGTCAGCTTGCGGACCAGTGCGGGGATCTCATGCACCTTGGCCCGCTGCGCCGCGCGCCAGCGGCGTTCGCCCGCCACCAACCGATAGTGCCCCTCGCCCAGCGGCACGACGATCACCGGCTGCAACACGCCGCGCGCGGCAATCGAGGCGGCCAGTTCATCCAGCGCGGCCTCGTCAAACTGACGGCGCGGCTGATCGGGATCGGGCTCGATGCTCGACACCAGCAAGGAGGCCAGACCGCTCTCCACCATCACCGGACCATTGCCGCCGCCCGCCGAGGCCACCGGCTCTTCCCGCCGCGTTTCGCCCAGCAGAGCCTGAAGCCCCCGGCCCAGCGCCGCCTTGCGGCGCGGCGCAGCAACACCGGACAGCGCGGCAGAAAGCGGGTTCTGGGTCGAGGTTTCGTCGGTCATGCGGCTTTCCTGTTTTCAGGCAAACGTGAAATCAATTCGCGGGCCAGCGCCAGATAGGCGCGGCTGCCGCTGCAATGCTGGTCATAGATCAGCGCGGGCAGGCCATGGCTGGGCGCTTCGGACAGGCGGACGTTGCGCGGGATCTCGGTGTCGAACACCAGCTTGCCCAGGCAGGAGCGCACATCGTCCGAGACCTGATCGGTCAGGCGGTTGCGGCGGTCAAACATGGTCAGCGCGATGCCGATGATGCCAAGGTCGGCGTTAAAGCGCTGCTGTACCCGCTCGACGGTCTGCAGCAACTGGCTGAGGCCTTCGAGCGCAAAGAACTCGCATTGCAGCGGCACCAGCACCGTATCGGCGGCGCTCAGCGCGTTGAGCGTGAGCAGGCCCAGCGAGGGCGGGCAGTCGATGAAGCAGATGTCATAACGCTCCGATCCACGTGCGAGACCCTTACGCAGCTTGTCGGTACGCCCATCGACCGAGACCAGCTCGACCTCGGCCCCCGACAGATCGACCGTTGCCGCCAGCAGGTGCAGCCCCGGAATGGTGGTTTCCATCGCGCATTCGGCCAGTGTGGCCTCACCCAGCAGCAGATCATAGGTCGAATATTCGCGCGCCGATGCCGGCACGCCAACCCCGGTCGAGGCATTCCCCTGCGGATCAAGATCGATCAGCAGCGTGCGCCAGCCCGCCGCGGCAAAGGCCGTGGCCAGATTGATCGCGGATGTGGTCTTGCCCACCCCGCCTTTCTGATTGGCAATGGCAATGCGGATCACAGCTTCACTCCCTTGGGATTGAGATGGCCGACAATCAGCCCGGCGTCCTGATCGGTCAGCGATTGTTCCACGTGGAACCCTTCGCGCACCGATGCTTTGAGTGCCTCTAACTCTTGCCCTGCCGAACGCCCCTTGGGCAACAGCCAGATCGTGTCCCTTGTGGAAAAGCGGAGAGAGATTTTCAGAAGCTTGTCGAGCGGTGCAAAGGCTCGGGCGGAAATCACCGCAACGGTCCGCGTCTCCACCATCTCCAGCCGCTGCCCCAACACCTGCGCCTTGGGCAGCGCCAGTTCTTCGATGACCCGGTTGAGCCATTCGACTCGCCGCGCGCGCGATTCGACCATCAGAACTTCATGCCCCGGCCTCATCGCCGCGATCACCAGCCCCGGAAAGCCTGCGCCAGTGCCAAGGTCCAGCCATGGTCCCTTGGTCCCATTCCATGTTTCACGTGGAACATGGGCCAGCAATTGCGCGGAATCGGCAATGTGGCGCTGCCACACCATCGGGATCGTCGCGGCGGCCACCAGGTTCTGCCGCTCATTTTCCTCGGCCAGCATGGCGACCAGCTTCTCCAGTCGCTCCATCGCCTCGGGCGTCATTTCCGGGCGCCCTGCCAGCCAGTCGCGGGCCTGTTCCTCATTAGCAATCATATCAGGCCAGCTTCCTTGCATGTACCAACAGCGCCGCCAGAGCCGCCGGAGTCACCCCCGCCACGCGCCCCGCCGCCGCCAGATTTTCCGGACGCGCCCGTGTCAAACGTTCCACCATCTCGCTCGAAAGACCGGCGATCTGACCATAGGGAAAGTCCTCCGCCAGGTGCAGATGCTCGTTCGAACGCAGGTCGGACAGCTCCCTTTCCTGCCGCGCCAAATAGGGGGCATAGGCCGCGTCCTCGGCCACTTCCTCGATCAGCGTCGCGTCCACGTCCAACGCCTCGCCCAGCCATGGGCGCAGCCGGTCGATGGACACGCCATCGAAACGCAGCCATTCCCGCAAGGGCAAACGCCCCGCATCGGCCTTGGCAGTGATGCCCGCAGTGGCCAGATCCTGCGCCGTCACGCCCTGAGCCAGCGCGCCTTCCAGCGCCGCCTTCTCGTCCTGCCGCTGGGCAAACCACGCGGAACGCTCCGCCCCCAAACACCCGGCCGCCGCCGCCAAAGGCGTCAGTCGCGACGAGGCATTGTTGGCCCTAAGCCGCAGCCGATACTCCGCCCGCGCCGTCAGCATCCGGTAAGGCTCACTCACCCCGTGGAGCGTCAGGTCATCGACCATCACCGCCAGATAGGAATTGGCACGATCAATCGCCGGAGCCTCACGCCCCAGCACCGTGGCCGCCGCATTCATCCCCGCGATCAGTCCCTGCGCCGCCGCCTCTTCATAGCCGGTCGTGCCGTTGATCTGGCCCGCGCAATAGAGGCCGGGAATCGCTCGCAGCTCCAGCGAGCTCCGCAGCGCGCGCGGGTCGATATGGTCGTACTCCACCGCATAGCCCGGCACCACCATCTCGACCTGCTCCAACCCTTCCATGTGGCGCAGCATGGTCAATTGCACATCGGCGGGCAGGCTAGTTGAGATACCATTGGGGTAGACCAGATGGGTCGTCAGCCCTTCGGGTTCGAGGAAAATCTGATGGCCATCCCGGTCGGCAAAGCGGTGGATCTTGTCCTCGATGCTGGGGCAATAGCGCGGGCCACGTGCGCCAATCGCCCCGCTGAACAGCGGGGAGCGATGAAGGTTGGCCTGAATCGTTTCATGGACAGCGGCATTGGTCCGCGTGATCGCACAGGCCAATTGCGGGTTCACCCGGCGCGTCTCCAGCGCCGACATGCACCAATGCTCGGCATCGCTCGGCTGCTCCTCCAGCCGCACCCAGTCTATGGTCCGCCCATCGAGACGCGGCGGCGTGCCGGTCTTGAGCCGCGCCATCGGCAGATCCGCCTCGCGCATTTGGGCAGCCAGACGATGCGCCGCGGCCTCGCCAATGCGCCCGCCGACCATCTGCTCTTCCCCGCGAAACAGCGTGCCGCCCAGAAAGGTGCCGGTGCACAGCACAACCGCCGAAGCCGTCAGGCGGGTCCCATCGGCCAGATCCACGCCGGTCACACGGCCCCCGTCCAGCACCAGCGCGGCGACCTCTCCAGCCACCTGCGACAAGTCGCCTTGCTGGGGCAGCATCCGCTGGATCGCCGCCTTAAACAATTTGCGGTCGGCCTGAATGCGGGGGCCTTGCACCGCGCTGCCCTTGCTGCGATTGAGCATGCGATAGTGGATCGAGGCTGCGTCTGCCGCCCGCCCCATCAGCCCGTCGAACGCATCGACCTCGCGCACAAGATGGCCCTTGCCCAGACCGCCGATGGCCGGGTTGCAACTCATGGCGCCGATGGCGTTGAGATCGAAGGAGACCAGCGCCACACGTGCGCCCATACGCGCGGCAACGGCGGCGGCCTCTACGCCGGCATGGCCGCCGCCGACCACGATGATGTCAAAATGCTGCATTCCTCGCCCCTACCCTAAGCGGGCGGGCGGGTCAAAGGTGCGGCGTGTTTCACGTGAAACACGCCTCATTTTCCGATGCAGAAACGTCCGAACAAAGCGTCGAGCATATCCTCGGTCCCCGCCCCGCCCAGCAAACGGTCGAAGGCGGAACGCGCGGCGCGCAGATCTTCGGCGGTCAGCAACAGGTCGCCATCAGGGCGAATGGTCGCCAAAGCGGCAGCGGCTTCGGCGAGCAGGCCATGCTGGCGGGCGTTCAACGCCACCTGTCCGGGCTTGGGCATGGCCATCCGCGCCGTGTCGATCAGGTCGCGGCGCAAGGCATCCACCCCCTCGCCGGTCTTGCCCGACAGGCGATGGCGGGGGGCGGATTTGGCCATGCGCACGGCGGCGTCGATCCGGGATTCGATCTCCCACGCGCCCTGCGGCCCTTCGCCCTCCGGCCCCAGCCAGAGCACCAGATCCGCGCGCGCCATGACATCGCGGGCGCGCTCGATGCCGATGCTTTCCACCACATCGGCGCCATCATCGCGCAGGCCCGCCGTGTCGAGAAACTGAAACGGCACCCCGCCCAGCGCCACCGGGCGCATCAGAATGTCGCGCGTGGTTCCGGCCAGCGGGGTGATGATCGCCGCGTCATCCTCGACCAGCGCGTTGAACAAAGTGCTCTTGCCCGCATTGGGCGGCCCGGCGATCACCACGCGAAACCCTTCGCGCAGAGCCTCGGCACGCGGGCGGGACAACCACTCAGAAAGTTCCACGTGAAACATCGTCAGCGTGGGCCCGAAGGAAGCAGGCAGTCCGCCCACATCACCCTCATCGCCAAAATCCAGCACCGCCTCAACCTGCGCCGAAAGCATCAACACCCGCTCGCGCCAGCCCTTGACCACAACTGACAGAGCGCCGCCCGCCATCGCCACCGCGGCCTGTCGCTGTATCTCCGTCTCGGCGGAAAGCAGATCGCCCAGACCTTCGGCCTCGGCCAGATCCATGCGGCCGTTCAAAAATGCGCGCCGTGTGAACTCGCCCGCCTCGGCGCGGCGCAGGCCCGGCAGAACCGACAGCGCATGCTCCAGCGCCGCGATCACCGCGCGTCCGCCGTGGCAATGGATCTCGGCCAGATCCTCGCCCGTCGCCGTGCGCGTGCCGGGAAACCACAGGACCAACGCGCGATCCAGCTCTGCCCCTGCCCCATCGCGCAGGACCATCAGGCTCGCGCGCCGCTCCACGGGCAAGCGCCCGCCCAGCGCGATCAAGGCCGCGCCCGCCTGCGGCCCGCTGATCCGGATCACCGCAATCGCAGCCGGAGGCATCCCGCTGGAGCAGGCAAAAATCGTGTCAATCATGGAAAGGTGATCTTACTTCTTGCCGCCGGTCGCCATGCTCGCGCCGGCCTCAAGAATGTTCTGGAACATCTTCATGCCAAGCTGGCCCATCGGCGCGAACTGCTTGGTAAACTCCTGAAGCTGATCGAGCGAACCGGCGCCCTGCATCGCCTTCATCACCGCATCGACATAGGCCTCATTGGCCCGCGTCACATCGGGCAGGCCCAGAAAGCGACGCGCTTCCTCCGGTGTGCAATCCACCTCGAAATTCATCTTCATCGCCGGGGTCTCCTTATGGCGCAAACCGGAATGGATAAAGACACAGTGGGGGGGGGAAGTCTAGATTTTAGAAAGGAGGAAGGGGTTTATGCGAGGGACTCGTCCCTCGCGCTCCCGTTACTGTCGGCGTTGCGTCAGGGGTTCAACGTGGAGTGTCGACGCCGCGTTAGAAATGAAAAAGCCTGCGGCGCCTAGTAACAGCGCCGCAGGCTTTAAAACCATCGCCTAGATCCACATCCCTGCGAACCCAAGCGCCACCCCATAACGGGATTGCAAAGGGCCCCCGCCCTTTGCCCGCCGGAGGCAAACTTCGCTTACTGGTTCATCGTGGCGAAGAAGTCCTCGTTGGTCTTGGAATCCTTCATCTTGTCGAGGAGGAATTCCATCGCATCGACGGTGCCCATCTGCATGAGGATGCGGCGCAGGACCCACATCTTCGAAAGGTTGCCCTTTTCGACCAGCAACTCTTCCTTGCGGGTGCCCGACTTGCCCACATCCAGCGCGGGGAAGATGCGCTTGTCGGCGACCTTGCGGTCGAGGACGATTTCGCTGTTACCCGTGCCCTTGAATTCTTCAAAGATCACTTCGTCCATGCGGCTGCCGGTGTCGATCAGCGCGGTGGCGATGATGGAGAGCGAGCCGCCTTCTTCGATGTTACGCGCGGCGCCGAAGAAGCGCTTGGGGCGCTGCAGGGCGTTGGCGTCCACACCGCCGGTCAGCACCTTGCCGGAGGAAGGAACGACAGTGTTATAGGCGCGGCCAAGGCGGGTGATCGAGTCGAGCAGGATGACGACATCGCGCTTGTGTTCTACCAGGCGCTTGGCCTTTTCGATGACCATTTCGGCCACCTGCACGTGGCGCTGCGCCGGTTCGTCAAAGGTCGAGGAGATGACCTCGCCCTTCACGCTGCGCTGCATGTCGGTAACTTCTTCGGGGCGTTCATCGACCAGCAGCACCAGCAGGAACACTTCGGGGTGATTGTCGGTGATCGCCTTGGCGATGTTCTGCAGCAGCACGGTCTTACCGGTACGTGGCGGCGCGACGATCAGCGCGCGCTGGCCCTTGCCCTGAGGCGAGATCAGGTCGATCACGCGGGCCGACTTGTCCTTGACCGTGGGGTCGAGCGTGTCGAGTTTCAGGCGCTCGTTCGGATAGAGCGGGGTCAGGTTGTCGAAATTGACGCGATGGCGCACCGCTTCGGGATTGTCGAAATTGACGCTGACCAGTTTGGTGATCGCGAAATAGCGCTCGCCATCCTTGGGCGCGCGAATTTCGCCTTCGACCGTGTCGCCCGTGCGCAGGCCCCACTTGCGGACCTGATTGGGCGAGACATAAATGTCATCCGGCCCGGCCAGATAATTGGCCTCGGGATTGCGCAAAAAGCCAAAGCCGTCGGGCAGCACTTCGATCGTGCCCTGACCGATGATCTCTTCGCCATCCTCGGCCACTTCCTTCAGGATCGCATACATCAGATCCTGGCGGCGCAAGGTGCTGGCGCTTTCCACGCCATATTCCTCGGCCATCTCGACCAGCTCGGCCGAAGTCTTTTTCTTCAATTCTTTCAAATGCATATCAAGGTATTCCTATGAGGTTCGGCCGGCGGGTCTATCGGGCATGGAGAATGCAAGACCATGAAGATGCCGCGTCAGTTGTGTCGCGCGGCGGTGCCGGTTGCGGGGGTAGATAGGGGATTGGGGGTGAGAAATCAAGGAAAGAAGGGATTGATGCGAGGGTCTAGACCCTCGCGCTCCCGTTACTGTCTGCGTTGCGCCATGGGTTCATCGTGGAGTGTCGAACGCACCCTCTGAAATGATAAAGCCTGCGGCGCCCAGTGATAGCGCCGCAGGCTTTCAATCATCACCCAATCCACAAACCTGCGAACCCAAACGCAACCCCCTTAATGGGATTGCAAAGGGCCTCCGCCCTTTGCCCGCCGGAGGCAAAACCCCCTCAAAACGGCTTCAACACCACCATCACCACAATCACCGCCGCCGCCAGCCCCGGCACTTCATTAAGCAGCCGCAAGCGCTTGCCGGTCAACCGCCGCTGGCCGCGGGCCAGCGCCTTGGAATAGCCCACCAGCCACATGTGATAGGCCGTCAGCCCCAGCACAGCGGCCAGCTTCAAATGGAACCACCCCTGCGAAAAGGCCCCGATCGTGTGCGCCAAGAGCAGCCCCAGCACCCAGACCACGATCAGCGCGGGGGTCAGGATGATCTTGCGCAGCTTGGCCTCACGGTCGATCCAGCGGGCTTCCTCCGCGCTGCCCGGCTCGCTTTCCTGATGATAGACGAAATAGCGCGGCAGCATGAAGAGGCCCGCCATCCAGAAGATCACAAAGATGATATGGCCCGCCTTGAGCCAGAGATAGGTCATCGAAAGCACCCAATCCATCGCTGCACCATGATTTTTAGCATCGTGCGAAAAAGTGGGATCCGGTTTTCCGCTGTCAACGCCGTGACGGCAAAAAACCGGAAGAACAGTGCCCTAAATGCGCTTTACCGTTTCCAGCCGCGCACGACGCTGAGCAATTGCTCGACATGGGCGATGGGGGTGGTCTGCCCGATGCCATGGCCCAGATTGAACACATGCGGCCGGTCGGCAAAGGCTTCGAGCACGCCGATGGCGCGCGCCTCCAGCTCATCCCCGCCCGCCAGCAGCAGCAGCGGATCGAGATTGCCCTGCACCGGCATATTCGCGGGCAATTCGCGCGCGGCCCAGATCGGGTCGATGGTCTCGTCAATGCCCACCGCATCCACGCCGGTCTCGCGCGCATAGGCCGCCAGTTTCTCGCCGGAACCCTTGGGGAAGCCGATGACGGGCACGGTGGGGTGCAGCGCCTTGACCGCCTTCACAATGGCTGCATTGGGCGCGATAACCCATTTTTCGAACTCGCGCGGGGCCAGCGACCCTGCCCAACTGTCGAAAAGCTGGATCGCCTCGGCCCCAGCTTTGATCTGGCCGTCGAGATATTCGACCGTCACGGCCACAATCCCGTCGATGATCGCCTGAAAGGCCGCCGGGTCGCGATAGGCATAGGCGCGGGTCTCATGCTGATCGCGGCTGCCCTCGCCATTCACCATATAGGTCGCGATGGTCCAGGGACTGCCCGCAAAGCCCAGCATGGTGGTCTGTGGGCTGATCTGGGCCACGACCTGCCTCACGGTCTCATAGATCGGCGCAAGGCGCTCAGGGACCGCCACAAGCGATTTGAGAGCATGATCGACAAGCCGTGGAGAAAGGTGCGGTCCCTCGCCCACCAGAAATTGCAGATCCTGACCCATGGCATAGGGCACGATCAGAATGTCGGAAAACAGGATCGCCCCGTCAAAGCCGAAACGACGCAAAGGTTGAACCGTGATTTCAGCCGCCGCCGCGCTGTCATAGACCAGCGCGAGGAAGCCCCCCTTCTCCGCCCGCAGTTCGCGATATTCCGGAAGGTATCGTCCGGCCTGACGCATCAGCCAGATCGGGCGTTGATAGCCATTGGAACCGCGCAACGTATCGAGGAGCAAACCGGGCATCGAGAGAGTCCAATCCAAAAAAATAGATTCTTATTAAAGGGTTCTAGTAGGTAGTTGGCCTGTGGATAGCGGGCATACCGGTTCCTTGCCCGATTTATCCCGAAATGAACAGGCCGAGGCCCTCTGCGAATCCCCAAGAGTCAGGGTCAAGGATTCCTTATCCCCCTTATCCCCAGCCTGTGGGTAACCCTATTCACATGTCCACAAGTCGCGCAAAGGAGTCCTGCTACCGGGGGTTAAACCTGTCCCCCAGATTGTCACCAGACCTTTACCGTGGTTTATGGGCAGGCTTATCCACAGCGCGGAACGGATTTAGGTACATTCACGAATGACGCGGCTCCATCTCCATTTGCTCTCCGATTCCACCGGCGAAACGCTGGAAATGATCGCCAAGGCCGCGCTGTCGCAATTCGACGATACCGATGTCGTGCGTCATTTCTGGCCCATGGTCCGCTCGCAGGCGCACCTCGATCGTATCATCGGCGATATCGCTGCCAACCCCGGTCTGGTCGTTTATACGATGGTCAGCCAGGATATCCGCAGGGCATTGGAGGATCGCTGTCGTACTTTGGGTCTGCCTGCGGTGCCCGCGCTCGATGCGGTGATTGATTCGCTTGAGGCCGCGCTGGGTCAGGAGGCCAAGGGCCGCCCCGGCCGCCAGCACACTTTGGACGCAGCCTATTTCGCCCGCGTCGAGGCGATCCAGTTCACCATTGCCCATGATGACGGCGTGGCGTGGGAGGATTGGGAGGAGGCCGATATCGTGCTGGCGGGCGTATCGCGCACCTCGAAAACGCCCACCAGCATCTATCTGGCCAATCGCGGGTTCAAGGTCGCCAATATCCCCATCGTGGTGGAAAGCCCACCGCCCGGTCTGCTCTATGATCTCAAGCGCCCGCTGGTCGTGGGCCTGACCACCGCGCCCGAACGCCTGATTCAGGTGCGCCGTAATCGCCTGCTGACGCTGAACCAATCGCCCGATACTGCCTATGTGGATAATGATCGCGTGGGAGCCGAGTTGCAATTTGCCCGCCGCATGTTTGCCGATAATGGCTGGCCGGTGATCGACGTCACCCGCCGCTCGATCGAAGAAACCGCCGCCGCGATCATCAATCTGATCAAAGAGCGGACCGATCATCATTCCGGAGCCCGATAAAACCGATGACTTTTCCTGAACTCGTTTTGGCCAGCCAGAGCGCTTCGCGTCGGGCGATGCTCGATGCTGCCGGTGTGGCGCATCAGGCTATTCCCGCGCGCATCGACGAACGCGCGCTGGAGGCCGGGCTTACGGGCGCTGCGCCCGATGCTGTCGCGCTGGCTTTGGCCAAGGCCAAGGCTCTGGCGGTCTGTCCATCGGCGCCGGGTGCGCTGGTGCTGGGCAGCGACTCCCTTGTCGTGGTCGATGGCCGCCGTTTCGACAAACCGGCAAGCCGCGAGGATGCTGCCGATCATCTGCGCTTCTTTTCGGGCCGGGTGATGGAATTGCATTCGGCCGCCGCGCTGGCCCGTGATGGGGCGGTGGTCTGGGCCCATGCCGAATGCGCGCGCCTGTCGGTCCGCACGCTCGACGAGGGCTTTATTTCGGCCTATCTCGACGCCGAATGGCCCGAAGTGGCCGCCTGCGTCGGGGTGTTCCGCATCGAGGCGCGCGGCGTGCAATTGTTCGACAGCATCGAGGGCAGCCATTTCACGGTGCTGGGTATGCCGCTGCTGGCTGTGCTGGGGGCTTTGAGAGGCTTGAAGTGACTGAAATACTTGCGCCCACGCGGCCCTTTGCCGAAGTGATCGGCGATCCGATTGCCCAATCCAAATCGCCCGCGATTCATGGCCACTGGCTCGAACGGCTGGGGCTGGAGGCTGATTACGGCCGCGCCCATGTGCTGCCCGCCGATCTGCCCGCCTATATTGCCGCGCGCCGGGCCGAACCTTTGTGGCGCGGATGCAATGTCACCATGCCGCATAAGCAGACGATCATCCCCCTGCTCGACGGGCTGGACCCGCTGGCGGCGCGGATCGGCGCGGTCAATACGGTGGCGGTGGAGCAAGATGGGCGGCTGATCGGCCATAACACCGACGCGCCGGGCTTTATCGAGCCTTTGCTGCCGGTCCTGGGCGATGAGTTGGCGCCGGAAAATGCGCTGGTGATCGGGGCGGGCGGCGCAGCGCGGGCGATTGTCGTGGCGCTGGCCGATGCGGGGATCGCGATCACGCTGGCCGCGCGCGATCCGGCCAAGGCGCAGGATTTGCTGGATGAACTCGCACCAGGCCCGCGCCATCGCGCGGCGGCGTTGGGGGATTTTGCCCGTGGCGGCGATGGCGAATTCGGCATGATCGTCAATGCCAGCCCGCTGGGCATGGTCGGCAATCCGCCTTTGGCGCTGGATCTGAGCCATGGGCGGCCTGCGGCGATTGTTTATGATATTGTCACCGCGCCGCTCGAAACGCCTTTGCTGGCCGCCGCGCGGGCCGAGGGGATGCGCTGCATCGACGGGCTGACCATGCTGATCGGTCAGGCGGGGATTGCCTTTGAACATTTTTACGGCGTCGACCCTGCGCGTGAGCGGGGCGATGTGGCCCTGCGCGCGATTCTGACGGCATGAAGAGCATCGGCCCCAGGATCATCGGTCTCACCGGCTCGATCGGCATGGGCAAATCGACCGTGGCCGGGATGCTGTGCGATTGCGGCGTGCCGGTGTTCGATGCTGACGCCACGGTGCGCGCGCTTCAGGGACCGGGCGGGGCCTTGCTGCCCGCCATCGAGGCTGAATTTCCCGGCACCACCGGCCCGGATGGTGTGGACCGGGGCAAACTGGGCGCGGCGGTGTTTGGCAAGCCCGAAGCGTTGGCGCGGCTGGAAGCGATTGTCCATCCGGCGGTGGCGATTGCGCGGGAGCAATTCCTTGCGCAACATTGCGACTCACCGATGGTTGTTTTTGACATTCCCTTGCTGTTTGAGCGCACCGGGCGGGGGGGAATGGATGCGGTGGTGGTGGTTTCGGCCCCGGCCCCTGTGCAAAAGGCCCGAGTCATGGCCCGACCGGGCATGAATGAGGCTAAATTCGACGATATTCTGGCCGCGCAAATGCCCGATCCGGAAAAACGGGCGCTGGCCGATTATATCATTGATACAGGTACTTCGCTGGAGGAAACCCGCGAGGCCCTCGCAAAAGTGTTAGATCGGATTAACCATTTGGACGGAAACGCAACCTAATCTCGATTCCATGAGAATTTTGCTTGTGCAGCCCGGTTTCGAGGAGGATAGATATCACAATGCGTGAGATTATCTTCGACACCGAAACCACAGGTCTGGACCCCAAAAACGGCGATAGGCTGGTGGAAATTGGCTGCGTCGAAATGGTCAACAGGGTGGCCACCGGCGCGACCTATCATGCCTATTTCAACCCCCAGCGCGACATGCCAGCCGAGGCCGAACGGGTCCACGGCCTGTCCGAAGCGTTCTTGGCGGACAAGCCGCTGTTTGCGGAAAAGGCGCAGGAATTTCTCGATTTTATCGGCGATGCGCCGATGGTGGCGCATAATGCCGGTTTCGACTTTGGCTTTATCAATGCCGAGCTGACCGCCGCCGGTTTCGAGCCGGTCGGGCTGGATCGCATGGTCGATACGGTCAAGATCGCACGCCAGAAACATCCCGGCGCGAAAAACTCGCTCGATGCGCTTTGCACCCGCTATGGCATCGACCGCAGCCACCGAACCAAACATGGCGCCCTGCTCGACTCCGAACTGCTGGCGCAGGTCTATGTCGAATTGCTGGGCGGCCGCCAGATTGGTATGGAACTGGCCGCGCAAAGCGTTGTTATTACGCAAACAGTAACCGAAACCCACACGCAGGCGCCGCGTTCGCGACCCCTGCGCGAGGCCCGCCCTCATGCCGCCAGTCAGGAGGAACTGGACGCCCACGGCGCGTTTTTGAAATCGATCAAGGAGCCGATCTGGCTTCAGTGACTATCAAGAGATAACAACAAGAGGAGTAACAACCATGGACGTTCGCGTTTCCGGTCATCAAATGGAAACTGGCGATGCACTGCGCGTGCATGTTGAGGAGCGCCTGGCGGCGATCATCGACAAATATTTCGCGCGGGCGCTGTCTTCGGTTGTCACCTTCAGCAAGGCCCCGGGCGGTTCGTTCCGCAGCGACATCGTGATGCATGTGCGCCAGGGCCTGATCCTGAAGGGCGCCGGCCTCAGCCATGATGCGCACCACGCCTTTGACCAGGCCTCGGACAAGGTGGAAACCCAGCTGCGCCGCTATAAGCGCCGGTTGAGCGCGCGGCAGGAACAGGCCGCCCATTCGGTTCGTTCCGAAGAAGCCGCCTATACGATTTTCGTCGAACCCGAGATCGAGCAGGACGAGGCCCCCATTGAAGCGCCGCTGGTGATTGCCGAGCTGCGCGTCGATGTGCCCGAAACCACCGTGTCGGACGCGGTGATGATGCTCGACCTGCGCAACACTAACGCGCTGCTGTTCAAAAACGCTGGCACCGGCAAGCATAATATGGTTTACCGGCGCGGTGATGGGTCGATCGGCTGGGTCGAACCGTCCTGACGAACGTTAACGCGCTCCACGGCCCGGTGCCTTTGGCGCGGGCCGTGGTGTGTTTTTGGGACCACTGGCGGGGGCGTTTGGTCAAGGCGGTAAGCTGACGAACCAAACCTCTTTGCTTGTTTCGATAAAACCCGCTATCGGCCCGGCCGATCCCGCTTGGCTTCTTGGCGCGCGGGAGAGAAGGCTTAAACGAATTTTGGCGATGACCGCGCTGTTCACGCTCCTGCCTGATGCCGTCAGTACGGTAAAAGTCGATAGCAAGTCGGCTGTTCTCGATTGTCTGGCCGACCGCTTTGCGGCGGTGTACGGACTTGATCGGGCGCAGGTGCTTGAGCGTATCCTTGAACGGGAAAATCTGGGCAGCACCGGTTTCGGGCGCGGCGTGGCGATTCCCCATGCCCGCGTGCCGATGGTGGAAAAGCCGGTGGCCGTGTTTCTGCGACTGGCTGCGCCTGTGGCGTTTGAGGCGGCCGACGATATGCCGGTCGATCTGGTGTTCGGCCTGCTCAGCCCCGAGGCGGCGGGCGTGGTCCATCTGCATGCTCTGGCGGCGATCTCGCGGCTGATGCGCGATGACAAGATGCATGCCGCGCTGATGGAGGCGCCGGGCGACGAGGCGATTTATGCGCTGATCGCCAATGTGGCCGACCGCAGCACTTGAGCGAGCGATTACCCGCAGGAATCGAAGTTTCCGCGCTTTTGCGTCAGGTTCAGGCCGAGGGCGGCTTTGGCACGATCGTCGCGCGCGGCGATCCCGATGCGGGCACAGTGATGGTGGTTTTGTGCGACCGGGGCGGCGATTATCGCGCCTATGAACGGATGCCCAGCGCGGATGGCCACCGAATCTGGCAATGCGCAAAGAAGCAGAACGCCGAATCGCCCGATGAGTTCCCCGACTGGCTGAAAAAACGCGAGCGTCAGGACAGCGACCTGTGGATTGTTGAACTGGATATCGCGCGAGGTGAACGGTTCATCGGATTAACGGCAGATGACTGATTGACCCTGCGCGCCGCTTTGGGCAACGGGCGCACACCTAATCTCGCGAGGGCGGTCTGTCCGGCAATCATGCCGGAACGACAAGCGCGCAGACGGGGGACATCCGGCAAGCGGTCGGGCGGTTTCGGCGCCAGCAATGGCTAAAGACCCCGCTTCACCCTTGCGACAGGCTGTTCACCGCCCATTTGAAATTGTTTATGGCTCTCTTTCTGAAACGCGCCAGTCTGGCCTCGGTTGCCGCTGGTTTTCTGGTTTTGCTTTACAGCGCCGCCGGTTCGGGCGCAGCCGCTCAGGACAAAACCCAGTCGTCGGTTCAACTGCAACCTTCGCTCAGCGTGTTTAACGAGGAAAACACCTCGGACGCTCTGATTCCCGCCCCGCAGGCCCCCGCTTCGCTCGCCGACCTTGTCGCCGCAGAGCCCGAAGCCGCCTCGGAAACGTCGGAAGACATCAATTGTCTGGCCGGCGCCATCTATTTCGAAGCCGGTAACGAACCGCTCGATGGCCAGCTCGCCGTTGGCCGCGTGATCGTGAACCGCACCCGTTCGGGCCGTTTCCCCGCCTCTTACTGCGGCGTGGTGTATCAGCCCTCGCAATTCTCTTTTGTGCGCGGCCATCACATGCCCGCGATTCGGACCGAATCGCGCAAGTGGCAGAACGCTCTGGCCATTGCTCATATCGCCCATGACAACCGCTGGAAGTCGAGCGCAGAAGGTGCGCTGTATTTCCACGCCGCCCGTCTGGGTTCGCGCTGGCAGGACAAGGTCCGCGTGGCGCAGATCGAGAACCATATCTTCTATCGTTGATCCTTTTTGCGGATCGCGCGATCATTTCAGGCCCTCCGTCCTTGCCGACGGGGGGCTTTTCTTTATGGGCCGGCGCGATGAAATCCCCCGCCTCCCCCTGCAATGGCGTGTGCCGCCTTCATCCCACCCATGGCTTTTGCGCGGGATGCTGGCGCAGCGGGGATGAGATCGCGGCATGGCCCGCCATGTCGGACGGGGCCAAGCGCGCACTGCTGGCCACGCTAAAAAAGCGGCGCAAACGCTGAATGGCTGACAGGGCGGCGCAATTCTGTTAAGGGGCCGCGCATGTCTGATACGCAAACTCTTGAATCCGCCCAAACCGAAACGTCCGAAGCGCTGGTAGCGCGTCTGGCTAAGGCTGGCCGCGCGGCGCAGGTCGTGCTGGCGCGCATGACCACCCCGCAAAAGGCTGCGGCGCTGCTGGCGGCTGCCGATGCTCTGCGCGCGGCGGAACCAGCGATTCTGGAGGCCAATGCGCAGGATATGGTGGCGGGCGCCGCGCGCGGCCTGTCGGGCGCGATGCTCGACCGGCTGAAGCTGGATGCGGGCCGTCTGGCCGGGATTGCCGATGCGGTGGCGGCGGTGGCCGGTCTGCCCGATCCCGTGGGCGAGGTGATTTCGCAGGATGAGCGCCCCAATGGCCTCGTTCTGGCGCGGGTGCGCGTGCCTGTCGGCCTGATCGGCATCATTTATGAAAGCCGCCCCAATGTGACGGCGGACGCGGCCGCGCTCTGCATCGGTTCGGGCAATGCCGCGCTGCTGCGCGGGGGCAGCGAAGCGGTGCATTCCAATCGCGCGATCCATGCCGCGATGGTCAAGGGTCTGGTCAGCGCGGGCGTGTCCGAGGCGGCGGTACAATTACTGCCGACGCAGGACCGTGCAGCGGTGGGTGCGATGCTGACGGCGGCGGGGCTGATCGACATGATTGTGCCGCGCGGCGGCAAATCGCTGGTCCAGCGGGTTCAGGATGACGCCCGCGTGCCCGTGCTCGCGCATCTGGACGGCATTTGCCACACCTATGTTCACAGCGCGGCCGATCCTGACATGGCTCTCTCCATCGCGGTGAACGCCAAGATGCGCCGCACCGGCATTTGCGGTTCGATGGAAACGCTGTTGCTCGACGCTGCCTTCCCCGGCTCGGTCGCGGTGGTTCAGGCGCTGCTCGACAAGGGCTGTGAATTGCGCGGTGATGCTCGTGCCCGCGCGCTCGATCCGCGCATCCTGCCCGCCAGCGAGGCCGATTGGGATACCGAATATCTCGACGCGATCCTCTCGGTGGCCGTGGTCGATGGGGCCGAGGCGGCGATTGACCATATCGCCCGCCATTCCAGCCATCACACCGACGCCATCATCACGGCTGACGCTGCTGCTGCTGAGGAATTCCTCCAGCGTGTCGACAGCGCGATCGTCATGGTCAACGCCAGCACGCAATTTGCCGATGGCGGCGAGTTTGGGCTTGGCGCGGAAATCGGCATTGCTACCGGTCGCCTGCACGCGCGCGGCCCGGTCGCTCTGGAAGGGCTGACCACCTATAAGTGGCAGGTGCGCGGAACCGGACAGGTTCGCCCCTGAAACCCAATCCGCAACGTATCGGCCTTATGGGCGGGAGCTTCAATCCCGCCCATGGGGGCCATCGCCGCATCAGCCTCATGACGCTTGCCGCGCTGGGGCTGGATGAGGTGTGGTGGCTGGTGTCTCCGGGAAATCCATTGAAGCCTCAGGCGGGCATGGCCCCCCTGCCCGCGCGCGTGGCCTCGGCGCGGGCGCAGGCGCGGCGCGCGCCGATCCGGGTTTCGGCCATCGAGCAGGATCTGGGCACGCGCTATACTGTTGATACTTTGGCGCGGATTCGCCGCCGCTGGCCCGCAAAATGTTTCACGTGGATCATGGGCGCGGACAATCTGGCGCAATTTCATCGCTGGCGGCGGTGGCGCGATATCGCCCGCGCTATGCCGATTGCGGTTATTGCCCGTCCGGGCTATGATAGCGGCGCTGTTGCCAGTCCGGCGATGGCCTGGCTGCGCCGATTCCGGCGGCCTGCGGCCAGTTTGAAAAAGCCGGCTGGATGGAGCGCGCCAAGGCTGGTGCTGTTGCGTTTCGACCCCGATCCCCGTTCGGCCACCGCCATCCGGCAGGCCAATCCGGCATGGGCGCAGGGAGTGATTGCACCATCGCTGCGGGATGGCCTGACACGCCGCAGGATTGCCCATAGGGGACGGGCATGATGCGGCGAGACATGGCCATAAGCGTTTCCTATTGATCATTCTGGCACCCCGCCTCCAGCCGGAGCGGGCCTGCCACCAGAGAGGAGTTATTCTGACCTACATGCCCGATCCTATCACCCCTTCGCCCGCCATCCCGGCGGCGAAACCCGTTTCCACGCTGCCCGAATCCGTGCCCGGTTCGCTGCATGCGTTGATCCTGCAATCGCTTGACGACGATCAGGCGCAGGAAATTGTCTCCATCCCGCTGGAAGGCAAGACCTCGGTGGCCGATCACATGGTGATCGCATCGGGCCGTTCCACGCGTCAGGTGGCCGCGATGGCCCAGCATCTGGCCGAGCGTATCAAGCATGGCGGCTTTGGCCATGTCCGCATCGAAGGTCTGCCTGCGGCGGATTGGGTGTTGATCGATGCCAGCGATATTGTCGTCCATCTGTTCCGCCCCGAAGTGCGCAACTTCTACAATCTGGAACGCATGTGGGGCTTTGACGGACCCAGCGGTGCGGCCTGATCTGCACGACTGATCAGGTTTTTCGGGGGCGCGGCAAAAGGACGGGTCGGCACGATGCTGCTGCATATACTGGCCCGTGGGCGGATTGCCCGCTCGCCCGAAGGAGAGATGCTGGACCGCTATCTGAAGCGGATTAGCTGGCCGGTGAAGCACACCGAATTGCCGGACCGGGGCGGTACGCTTCCCGCCCTTGCCACCCCTGCTCGCCGCGTGTTGCTCGACGAGCGCGGGCGCCAGCTTTCTTCGGAAGAATTTGCCGCGATGCTGGGGCGTTGGCGCGATGATGGCGTGCGTGAGGTGCGCTTTGAAATCGGCGCGGCCGATGGGCATGGCGATGAGGGGCGCGCAGGCGCCGATCTGCTGATCGCCTTTGGCGCGATGACATGGCCGCATCTGATGGCGCGCGCGATGCTGGCCGAACAATTGTGGCGCGCCACCGCGATCCTGTCGGGCCATCCCTATCACCGGGCGAATTAAGCGATGCGGGCGGGGGCTCTGCTGATCGCCGTTTTGCTGGCCGGCGCGGCCGGGGCGCAGGTGACCAATGTGCTGGACGATCCGGCGCAGACTCCGGCCCAGACAAGGCGCGATCTGGCCGCCGCGCAGGCGCAGGCAAGTCAGGCGCGGGCCCGGGCCGAAAGCCTTGAACGCGGCGCACAGCAGGCCAGCGCCGCCGCCGACAAAGCCGCCCGTGAAGCTGCCGCTCTGGCCGCGCGGATTCAGGAGGCCGAGGCGCAGATCGTGGCCGACGAGGCGCGCATCCGCATCATAGAGCAGCAGCGCAGGGATTTGCGCGCAGAGCTGGCGCAAAGGCAGAAGCCGCTGGTGGAACTGACCGGGGCCTTGCAGCGCCTGTCCCGCCGCCCGCCGCTGGTGGCCCTGCTGCGCCCCGGCTCGCTGGCCGACAGCGTGCATACGCGCGCCCTTCTGGAAAGCATGCTGCCGCAGGTGCAGCGCCGCACCGCCGCCTTGCGCAGCGAACTCGCCCGCGCGCGCGCGCTGCAGGAACAGGCCAAGGCGGCCGAAGCCGCGCTGCATGGCGAGATTGCCGCGCTTGGCGCCCGTCGCCGCGATCTGGGCGCGATGGAGGCCCGCCAGCGTCAGGCCGCGCGCGAGGCCAATGGCGGGGCAAGCCGCGAGGCCGAACGTGCGCTGGCTCTGGGCGAAAAGGCGCGCGATCTGGGCGGATTGCTCGATGGGTTGGAGCAGGCGGCCGCGCTGCGGGACCGTCTGGCGGCGCTGCCCGGCCCAGTGCTGCGCCCTGCCGCAGGGCAAATGGCGCAGGAGGCCGCCTATGCCCCCTCGCCCAGCCCGACGCCCACGGCTCTCCCTGATTTCCTGTTGCCGGTAACGGGGCGGCTGATCTCGGGTTTCGGCGATGCTTCACGTGGAACAGCCGCGCGCGGGATCACTCTGCTGGTGCGCGCGCAGGCGCAGGCGGTAGCCCCATCGGCGGGGCGGATCGCCTTTGCCGGGCCGTTTGCCGGATATGGCCAGATCATCATCATCGACCATCCGGGCGGTTTCACCAGCCTGATCACCGGGCTTGAGCGGATTTCGGCGCAGGTGGGGGACAATGTCGTGGCCGGATCGCCGCTCGGCTCGGCCGGGCCCGGACGGCCCCAGATTACGCTGGAATTGCGCAGGGATGGCAAGCCGGTAAACCCGCTCGATCAACTGCACCATTAATTCTTGCAACATAGCCTATCTGGCATTGTGCGCCCAACCCGGCTAGGTTTACCCCCGATTATCCAGAAAGGCCCCCCATGCGTTCACGTTTAGCCACTCTTGCCCGCGCCGGACTTTTGCTGGGGGCGGTGGCGATGGTGCCGGTGGGCACGGCGGGTCTGGCCGCGGTGGATGGCCGCGTGGCGCCGCAATTTGCCCGGCTTTATACCGTCTACAGCCTGATCAAGGCGCATTATGTCGATCAGACCGATGACGAGAAACTGGTCAAGGGTGCGATTGACGGGATGCTCTCCAGCCTCGATCCGCATTCCTCCTATCTCGACGGGGCCAGCCTTGAGCGGCTGCGTACGATGATCGACGGGGGCTATGCGGGTCTGGGCATTTCGGTGGTGCAGGAGGATGGCGCGGTCAAGGTGGTCAGCCCGATGCGCGGCAGCCCGGCCGAGCAGGCCGGCGTCAAGGCGGGCGATTATATCACCCATCTGGACGGCAAGTTCATCGTGGACGGCGATCTGGACGATGCGGTGGCCAAGATGCGCGGCGCGGCAGGCACCCAGATCAAGCTGACCATCTATCGCCCCGGCCGCGAGGAGCCGTTTGACCTGACGCTGACCCGCGCGGTGATCACGCTGGAGCCGGTGACGAGCAAGCTGGAAGGCAATGTGGCGGTCGTCACGGTCAATGAATTCAGCCATGATGTGGGCCGTCTGGTGTTTGAACAGATCCAGAAGCAGCGCGCGGCGGCGGGCAACCGGCTGACCGGCGTGGTGCTGGATCTGCGCTCGAATCCGGGCGGTGAACTGGACGAGGCGGTGGCCCTGTCCGACCTGTTCCTGAGCGGCGGCACGGTAGTGTCGCAGCGCGGGCGTCAGGCGGGTGAGAATGCGGTCTATCGCGCCGAAACCTATTTCCCCGGCGATCTGGTCAAGGGCCTGCCGGTTATCGTGCTGATCGATGCGGGTTCGGCCAGCGCTTCGGAAATCGTTGCGGGCGCATTGCAGGATCAGCATCGCGCGCTGATCATGGGCGAGCGCAGTTTCGGCAAGGGCAGCGTGCAGACGATGATCCCCATCGACAGCGCCCATGCGGTCAAGCTGACCACGGCGCGCTATTACACGCCGTCGGGCCGCAGCGTGCAGGAAGGCGGCATCGAACCCGACATCCGCGTGCCGCAGATTTCCGACCCCGACGCGCGCAAGCGCAGCGAAAAGGCCCTGCGCGAGAGCGATTTGCGCCGCCATCTGGTCAATGAAAAGGGCGTCGATGACAAGAAGCTGGAGAAGGACAACACGCCCGATCCGCGCTTCAAAATGACGCCCGAGGAATTGACCGAGAAGGGCATCAAGGATTTCCAGCTGTGGTATGCGCTGCAGACGATCAATCGCACGGCGACGCTGGCGGCAAAGGGCAAGTGAGATGAAAAATCTGGGCGCTGGTTTAAACCGGGCAAATCTGGTCGCATTGGCGGTGCCGCTGGCGCTGCTGGGCGGGGCCTATGGGTTTCAGTATATCGGGGGCCTCGTGCCTTGCGAGATGTGCTGGTGGCAGCGCTATGCCCATTTTGCCGCGCTGGGGCTGGCGGTGGCGGCGTTTGTGCTGCCGGTGAAGCGTTTGTTTGTGGCGCTTTCGGGGCTTGCTCTGGCGGCGGCCTCGGCCATTGGCGGCTATCATGCGGGCGTCGAATATGGCTGGTGGAAGGGGCTGACCGAATGCACCACCACGGTCAGCTTTTCCAATGGCGGCGATCCTTTGGCCGCGATCATGGCGGCGCCCGTCATTCGCTGCGATGTGGTGCAGTGGAAGCTGATGGGCATTTCGATGGCCGGTTTCGATTTCCTGATTTCGGGCGCGGCGGCGCTGGTGGTTTTCGCGCTGATGGCGCGCAAGGAGCGTTGAGATGGCGGTTTCGCAGCGCGTAAAGCGGATGGTGCGCGTCGATCAGGCGGGCGAATATGGCGCGGTGCGCATCTATGCCGGGCAACTGGCGGTGATGGGCGACCGCGGACCGCATTCGGCCAAGATCCGCGAGATGGAAGCGCAGGAAGTCGATCATCGCGCATGGTTCGACCGGCTGATCGTCGAGCGGCAGGGGCGGCCTACGGTGCTTCAGCCGATCTGGCATGTCGCGGGCTTTGCGCTGGGCGCGGCTACGGCGCTGATCGGGCCGGAGGCGGCGATGGCCTGCACTGCGGCCATCGAGACTGAGATCGACCTGCATTATACGCAGCAATTGGAAGAACTGGGCGATGAGGACCCCGAACTGGCGGGCCTGATCGAAAAGGCGCGCGATGATGAGCGTGAACACCGCGACACCGCCTTTGCCAATGGGGCTGAGCGCGCGCCGGCCTATCCGCTGCTGTCGGGGGCGATCCGGTTGGGGTGCCGATTGGCGATCCGCCTGTCGGAACGCATCTAAATTGTTCTGGCGCAAGCCGGATGCGGCCAACTTCAGCTAGCATTCACCCGCTATCGCAGAGGGCTGGGTCAGCCTATATTGCCGCCAAACGCATTGAGGAGCCTGTTGCCATGTTTCGCCCGATTCTCACCCTCGCTGCCGTTTTGGGCATGGCTGCCCCCGCTCTTGCCGCCCAGCCCAGCGGCACGCAGATCACCGCCCCGGGGGGCGAGCGGGTCAATATGGTCATCATCTTTGGCGACGATGCCTGTCCGCAGGGCAAGGGCGATGAAATCACCGTCTGCGCCCGCAAGGCCGAGAGCGAGCGCTATCGCATCCCTGAGCCGTTCCGCGAGAACACCGGCGGGCCGAAGAACGAATCGTGGAATAACAAGGTGATCGCCTATGAGCGCGTAGGCGCCACTGGTGCTCAAAGTTGTTCGCCGGTGGGCGCGGGCGGCCAGACGGGCTGCGTCTCGCAATTCATCAAGAACGCCTATGCCGAGCGCAAGCAGTCGAGCGATGTGCAATTTTCCAAGATGATCGAAGCCGAGCGTGAAAAGCGCCTTGGCAAGATCGATTCCGAGGCCGCGCGCACCCAGTCCGATGTCGAGGACGAGGAAAAGGCCTATTTCGCCCGCAAGCAGAAGCAGGCTGAAGCCGAAGCCAAGGCCAAGGCGGCGCAGCACGGCCCCCCCGCCCCCGGTCAATAAGGCCCCGGTTAATAATTAATCGCGGATTTCGACCCAGACTGGCGCATGGTCGCTGGCTTTTTCCCGGCCGCGATGCGCCTTGTCCACCCCGCAGGCCACCAGCCGATCCGCTAGCTCTGGCGAGAGCAGCGCGTGGTCGATGCGGAAGCCATTGTCCTTCTGCCAAGCGCCGGCCTGATAATCCCAATAGGTCCACACGCCGCCATTGGGATTATGGGTGGCGATGGCATCGGTCCAGCCATCATGCAGCAGGCGCAGATAGGCATCGCGCGATTCGGGCTGCATCAGCGCATCCTCGGCCATAGCCTTGGGGTTCCAGATGTCGCGGTCGGTGGGGATGACGTTGAAATCGCCCGTGACGATGGCGGGGATTTCCAGCGCCTTTAATTCGGCCATCCGCGCGCGCAGACGCTCCATCCAGCGCAATTTATAGTCGAATTTGGGGCCGGGTTGGGGATTGCCATTGGGCAGATAAATGCCCGCGATCCGCACGCCGCGCACCTCGGCCTCGATATAGCGGCTGTGATCGTCCTCAGGCTCGCCTGCAAGGCCGCGCTGGGTCTCGATGGGCTTCTCGCCCCGAGCAAGGATCGCCACGCCGTTAAAGCTCTTCTGGCCGTGCCAGATCGCCTGATAGCCGATCTTTTCAAACTCATCGGCCGGAAAGCCCTCGTCCTGCGTCTTGATCTCCTGAAGACAGGCGACATCAGGCTGCGTTTCCTCCAGCCATTCCAGCAGGCGCGGCAGGCGGGCCTTGATGCCGTTGATGTTGAAGCTGGCGATTTTCATGAGGATGCAGGTCCTTGGGAAGAGAAGTTTAAGGTGCCTCCGGCGGGCAAAGGGACTCGGTCCCTTTGCAATCCCATGACTGGGATGGTGCCGGTGGCAAACTCAGCCTTCTTTACCGCCGGAGGCAATAATTGAAAGCGGCTTCGCCGCGTGGTGCTTCCCCGCGAATCTCACGTGCGCCCATTATGGGGATTGCAAAGGGTCAGGACCCTTTGCCCGCCGGAGGCACCCTTAACCTTTAACCCTTAACCTCAAACCGCAAACGAAGACCCGCACCCACACCCGGCCACGGCATTGGGATTTTCGACCTTGAACGCCGCCCCGCCCAGCGACTCGACATAATCGACGACGCAGCCCGATACGAGATCGAGGCTGACCGAATCGACGACCAGCTTGACGCCATCGGTTTCGACGACGGTATCATCGTCCTCGATGCTTTCGGCCAGGCCATAGCGATATTGGAAACCCGAACATCCGCCCCCTTCGACGGCAAGGCGCAGCATGGCCGGTTTGCCCTGTTTCTGCGCGATCCACGCGACTCGGGCGGCGGCGGAGGGGCTGAGGGCGATGGTGGGGGCGGTGTCAGTCATGGTGCCAATGTAGGCGCGCGCCCGCCCACTCGCAAGGCGGGCGCGCGCCCATCAATCCAGATGACAGCGGTCAGGCCATCTGGATGTAATCACGCAGAGCATCGGCTTCGCCCTGAATGCGGTCGATCCGGTATTTCACGAGGTCGCCGATGGAGATGAAATCGACCATCCGCCCTTCGCGCAGCACCGGCAGGTGGCGGATACGGCGGCGGGTCATCAGACCAAGTGCTTCAAGCGCCGAGGTTTCCGGGTCCACCGTGATCGCGGGCGAGGTCATCACCTGCCCCACCACCATGTCGAGCAGGGCCGGGCCATGTTCGTTGAGGCGCGAGATCACATCGCGTTCGGAAAAGATCCCGGCGATGGCATGGCCATCGAGCACGGGGATCGCGCCGATCCTCTTGTCCGCCAGCAGGGCGATGGCATCGCGCACTTTCATCGAGACGGTACAGCCAACGATATTAACGTTGCGGCCTTCGATCAGACGAGCAATCGACATGTTTCCTCCATCTCCCTTTTTGCGGGCTTTTTGTCTATTTGTATGAGTATGACATAGGCCATCCCCCATGAAAAGTGGGGAATTGCGCGGGTTTTGGTGCTTGGCCTGTTAACTGTCACCCATGCGCCACGCTTGAAACATGGTGGCCAAAGGCGCATGAAGACGCGCGATGACCAACCGTGCTCCTTTTTCCGATACGGCTCAGGCCGCCGCTGCGTGGGCGCGGTTTCGGCGCATCATGCGCTGGATGTTTCTGGTGACGATGACCACGGTGATCGGCGCCCTGACCGTCCTGTACAAACAGGAAGGCATGGTCAGCCCGCATTTCTATATTGCGGTGGCGATCGGCGTGTCTTTTGCGATGCTTTTGATGTCGGCGCTGATGGGGCTGGTGTTTCTCTCCAGCGCCAGCGGGCACGACGAGGACGTCAGCGAAGGCCCCAAGGACGATCAGGACCTGAGCCGGTAATCCTCCACCGGCACGCCGCCGATGATATGCTCCTGAAGGATGCGTTCGAGCACTTCCTCGGTGCAGGAATGATACCAGACGCCATCGGGATAGACCACCGCCACCGGCCCGGCAAAGCACACGCGCAGGCAATCGGCCTTGCTGCGCATCACGCCTGCCTCGGTCAGGCCCAGTTGCTTGACCCGCTTTTTGAGATAGGCCCAGGCCTTGCTGCCCACCGCCGGGGTGCAGCATTCGCCCTTTTGCGGCTCGGCGCAGAGGAAGATGTGGCGCTGGACCCCGCCGGGCGCGGCCGCCCCTGCCTTGGCCAGCGCGGCCTGCGCCAGCGCGATGTCGTCAGGCTTTACCGACATTTCCACGCCTCGATCGCTTCCCGCAGCCCCTCAGGCAAAGGCGCGGCCTTGCCATCGACCACATGCACCGCCACCGCTTCGGCCAGAGCCACCGGGCGACCATCCTGCATCAGCAAATGACGCAAGCGCAGGCTGCGATCCCCCACCGCCGAAAGGCCCGAATGGATGGTCAGCGGATGGGGATAATGGGCCTGCGCCAGATAATCGATGTTCAGCGAGACGACCATCGTCTGCGCCCCCGCCGGGATCGCCTTGGCAAATCCGCTGGCCATATGAAAACGCACGCGGGCGTCCTCAATGATCGCCGCCATGGCCACATTGTTGATGTGGTTGTTGGGGTCCAGATCGGCATAACGGGTCGTCACCTCGCAGACATGCGGGTAACCGGCGGGATCGAGCAGCGCGGGATCAGGTTTGGCCATGCCCTTGTCCTATCAGGACAAAGGCGGGAGGGCTAGATATTAGCCCTTCTTGCCGACGATCTTGGCGATTTCAGCCGCGACCATGCGCTCGACCATCGCGGGCAGGTTCTGGTCCAGCCATTCGCGCAGCGCGGGCTTGAGCAGATCGGCCACCAGCCCTTCGAGCGAGGTTTCGCCGCTGCGCACGATCTGGGGGGGGCGGCTGGGCTGTGACATCATGGCCAGAGCGGCCAAAGATTCGCGCATCGAGGAGATCGCGGGTTCGCTGACGAGGTCGGCGGCGGGGCTTGTCGGGGCCGGTTCCTCGTGAAAATACTGATCCGAATCAGCAAGATCGAGCACATCGTCCTCATGCGATTCGGCGCCGTTCAACCGGGGCGCAGCCGCGGGGCCGCGATTGTCGCGCGCAATCACTTTTTTAATCGAATCAAGGATTTCCTCGACCGAAGGTTCGCCCTGTGCGCGCATTCTATGTGCCCCTGAAAATCGCATTATCGCCGAAATCGGCCCTCAATTGCCAAATGTTGAACCGTTCTGGGCAGGTGTGTCAACGGTGCGCGTGGGTTGGCCCGCGCCCTGCACCTTGTCCACGCCCCAGTCGCCCAGCGTCCCGCGCGCGTCGCGATAGTGGATTTCCGGGTCATAGAGCGCGCCCGCATCCAGCCCGAGATCCTTGCCCGACACCCGGCCCATGGCCGACAGCAGCGAGAAGCCAGCCACATAGGCATTGCGCCGCGCGGTCACCAGTTGCACCTGCGCGTTCACCAATTCCTGCTCGGCATTGAGAATATCCAGCACGGTGCGATTGCCCACGCTGTTCTCCGCCTTCACCCCGCGCAGCGAAAGTTCGGCCGCCTCGACCGCAGTCTGACTGGCGGTGATGATTTCATTGGCCGCGCGATAATTGGAAAAAGAGGCGCGCACGCTGGCGATCACCTGCCGCTCGGTGGCGATTTCATTGTCCATCGCCTGTCCTTCGCGGGCCTGCGCCTGCTTGATCTGGGCGCTGGGCCGTCCGCCCTGATAGAGCGGGATCGTGGCGCGGATGCTGACATCGGCGGTGGCGGCCGATTGCGCGATGGGGAAAGGAAAATTGCCGCGCAGCGCCAGTTGGCCCAGATAATCGGTGTAATTGCCATTGGCCACCATGCTGACCTTGGGCATGCGCGAGGCGCGGGCCACATCGCTGTCAAAGCCTGCGGCCTTGCTGCGCTCGCGCGCGGCGGCCAGATCGGGGTTGGCGTCCAGCGCAATGCCCACCGCATCCTCGGGCGCGGCGGGAAGGCTGGGCAGCGGCGGCGGCGGGGCCAGTTCGCCCGCCTCATGGCCGATGATCTGGATATAAGTCTCGCGCGCCTGCACCAGACTGGCCTCGGCGCTGCGCAGATTGCCCTGCGCCACGGCCAGACGCGATTGCGACTGCGCCACGTCGGTCTTGGTCACATCGCCGATCTGAAACCGGTCGCTCGTTGCTTTCAGGTTGGTCACCAACGTCTGCACCTGCGCCTTGTTCAGGCGCACAATCGCCTCGGTGCGGATCACATCCAGATAGGCGGTGACGGCCTGGGTGAACACACCCGCCTCGGTGGCGCGCAGATCGTTGCGCCCGGCGATTACCCGCGTATCGGCGGCGCGGATCGCATTCTTTACCCCGCCCCCGTTGTACAGCGGCACCGACAAAGTGCCCACCGCCGTGACCATGCGCGGCATATCGGTGGTCGAGGCCGGGTTCTGGCGAACATATTCGGTTTCGGTGGCGGTGGCGTTCAAGGATGGAAGGCCATCGGCCCGCGCCAGCGGCACGCCCGCATCGGTGGCGCGCAATTGTTCGCGCGCGCCCAGCAAGGTCGGGTTGCTGGCATAGGTTGCGGCCAGCGCGCTGCGCAGATCCTCGGCGTGCAGAGGAGCTGCCACAAGAACCATGGCCGGGCAGGACAAAAGCAGAAGCTTGCGCGTTACCCGGCCATCGATCATCAGAAACTCCAGTGTTTGGGCGCGGCCAGTTCGGCAATCGCGGGAATGCCAAGATCGGCCAGCGTGATATAGGATACGGCGCCCGCCACCTTGCGGCCCAGCGCCAGGCGCGAAACGCCCTTTTCGACCAGACCCGTGACGATGCGGCCATCGGCCGCCAGCGCATCGTTCAGAACAGCAGGCACTTCGCCCGCCGCACCGTCGATCAGGATCAGCGAATAGCCGGTGCCGGGCAGACCCTTGCCCAGATCGGCGGCGTCCACCTTGTCCACGCTGCCCGCAAGGCGCGCAACCACGGCGGCCAGGTAATCGCTGCCTGCGGTCACGACCAGAACCTTGTCCTGCGCGGTGGGCTCGGCGGCGCCCAGCACCTTGCCATGAAACAGCGGCGCGGGCAGCGCGCGGCCATTGCCCAGCGGCACGGCGCGGTCGATATAGGCGGCCGCGCGGTTGGCGGCGGGCAGGTAATCTTCGCGCGCAACACTGGCCAGAGCCGAAAGCACCCACGGCTCGTTCACGCCGCAAGTGCGCAGCTGGCTGTCGATCATGGCGCGGCGGGCGGTGCCTGCCTCGGCGCCTTGGGGTGCGTAGTGGATTTCGCTCATGCCATCACAATCCTTGACCAAGGCCGTATTACATACATAACACAGTAATGCAATAGGCCAGACCTGTGTTCTCTATCGCGCGCGCTTCTAGGGCAAACGGCGGGCCAAAGCCAAGCGCTTTGACACGGGAATCCGGGCAAATTCGCCACAAGCGACACCGACTTTTGTCATAACCGCCGCTTTACCCTTGGCGAAGCGGGGCAATCATGCCTATGGACCGCCCCAACCGATCATACGAATGCGCCTTGGCCCCCCTTCTCTATGGCCAAAGGCCCAGAGCGAAGGAGCGCCCCCATGGCCGAATTGGTGACCATCAAGGAACAGGATCTGATCGACAGCGTGGCCGATGCGCTGCAATATATCAGCTACTATCACCCGATGGATTACATCCGCGCATTGGGCGACGCATACGAGGCCGAACAGGGCCCCGCCGCCAAGGACGCCATCGCCCAGATCCTGACCAACAGCCGCATGTGCGCCGAAGGGCATCGCCCGATCTGTCAGGACACCGGCATCGTCAATGTGTTCATCCAGTGGGGTCAGAACTGCATTCTGGAATCCGAGATGAGCCTGCAGGACGTTGTCGATGAGGGCGTGCGCCGCGCCTATAACAACCCGGACAACAAGCTGCGCGCCTCGGTGCTGGCCGATCCGGCCTTTACCCGCCGCAACACGCGCGACAACACGCCCTGCGTTCTGCATGTTGATATGGTCAAGGGCAGCAAGATCCATGTGGACGTGGCGGCCAAGGGCGGCGGCAGCGAAAACAAGTCGAAGTTCAAGATGATGAACCCGTCCGATTCGATCGTCGACTGGGTTCTGGAAATGCTGCCCCAGATGGGCGCGGGCTGGTGCCCGCCGGGGATGCTGGGCATCGGCATCGGCGGCACGGCCGAACATTGCGTGCTGCTGGCCAAGAAGGCGTTGATGGAACAGATCGACATGGCCCAGTTGAAGCAGCGCGGGCCGCAGAACGATCTTGAAGCGCTGCGCATCGAAATCTTCGACAAGGTCAACGCGCTGGGCATCGGCGCGCAGGGTCTGGGCGGTCTGGCCACGATCCTCGACGTCAAGATCATGGATGCCCCCTGCCACGCGGCGGGCAAGCCGGTCGCCATGATCCCCAATTGCGCCGCTACGCGCCACGCTCACTTCACGCTGGACGGCAGCGGGCCTTCCTATCTCGAAACGCCCAAGCTGGATGAATGGCCCAAGGTTCACTGGACCCCCGATGCGGCGGCCAAAAAGGTCAATCTTGACACGCTGACGGCTGAAGAAGTGCAGAGCTGGAAGCAGGGCGACCGCCTGCTGCTCAACGGCAAGATGCTGACCGGCCGCGATGCCGCGCATAAGCGGATCAAGGACATGCTGGCCAAGGGCGAGGAACTGCCCGTCGATTTCAAGGGCCGCGTGATCTATTACGTCGGCCCCGTCGACCCGGTGCGCGAAGAAGTCGTCGGCCCCGCCGGTCCCACCACCGCCACCCGCATGGACAGCTTCTCCGACCTCATGCTCGACCTTGGCCTGCTGGCCAGCGTGGGCAAGGCCGAGCGCGGCCCCAAGGCCACGCAGTCCATCGCGGCGCATAAGTCCGCCTATCTGATGGCAGTCGGCGGTGCCGCCTATCTGGTCGCCCGCGCGATCAAGGAATCCAAGGTCGTTGGCTTTGCCGATCTGGGCATGGAAGCGATCTATGAATTCACCGTCGAGGATATGCCGGTGACCGTGGCCGTCGATTCCGAGGGCAAGAATGTCCACCAGCTCGCCCCGCTGGTATGGAAGGAAAAGATCGCGGCTGAGGGGTTGTTGGTCTGATTTAACGGGGGTTTTGCCTCCGGCGGGCAAAGGGACTCGGTCCCTTTGCAATCCCGTTAATGGGGTGCGCGTGCTTTGCAGGGATGCGGATCGGGCGATGAATTGAAAGCCTGCGGCGCGGGGAGGTCACTTCCAAAAGCGCCGCAGGCTTTTCCATGTCGAACGGCGCGTCCGACACCCTTCCGCGGAACCCCAAACGCAACAAAGACAGTAATGGGAGCGCGAGGGACTAGTCCCTCGCATTATCTTCCCCTACTCCCCTCCCCATGCCCCAACTCTTCCACATCTCCGACCTCCACTTCGGCGCCGAGGACCGCGCCGCGCTCGACTGGCTGAAACAGGAGATCGCGCGGGGGAGACCCGATGCCGTGATCTGCACCGGCGATCTGACGATGCGGGGGACCGTGCGCGAATTTGACGCGGCGGGCGATTATCTGCTGAGCCTTGGCATTCCGGTCAGCATTGAGCCGGGCAACCACGACATGCCCTATTATTGGGAGATGGTGAGCCGCCTGCGCCGTCCTTTTGCGCGGTTTGAGGCTTTGCGCGCGCGGGCGCATTCGGATCTGCCGCTGGGCGATGTGACGCTGGCTTCGCTGCCCACGGTGACGCCGGCGCAATGGCGGATCAACTGGTCGAAGGGTTGTGTGAAACAGCCTGCCCTCAATGCCGCGCTGCGCAGGCTTGAGGGTGCGCAGGGCTTGAAGCTGGCCGCGTGCCACCATCCGCTGGTCGATGCCGATACGCATGGCACGGGATCGACGCGCGGCGGGCGGCGGGCGCTGGCGGCGCTGGCGGGCGCAGGGGTGAGCGCGGTGCTTTCGGGCCATGTACATGACCCCTTCGACCTGAATGTCGAAACCGAAAACGGCCCGATCCGCATCATCGGCGCGGGTACTTTGTCCGAGCGGACCCGCGCCACGCCGCCCAGCTATAACCGGCTGGATTATGCGCCCGAAACGGGCCTGAGCGTGGCGGTTCGGGCGGCGGGGTAAACCCGCCGCCCAAATCCCCGTTTACTGACCGCGCGCGGCGTTCACCTGTTCCTGGGTGATCGGCACGATCTTGATTTCCACGCGGCGGTTCTTGGCGCGGCCTTCGGGTGTGCCATTATCGGCCACCGGCATGGTCGCGCCATAGCCCTGCGTGCGGATGCGCGCCTGCGACACGCCCTGCGTGCCGAGATAATCGCCCACCGTGCGCGCACGGTTTTCCGACAGCGTCTGGTTCAACTGGGCACTGCCGGTGGAATCGGTGTGGCCGTAAACGTCGATCAGGCTGTTGGGATAATCCTTCAGGCTCTGCGCGATCTTGTCCAGCGTGGGGCGGAATTGCGGGTGAAGCATGTAAGAGCCGGTGTCGAAGGTCACGCCATCGGGCAGGCTGAGCATGATCGAGCGGCCATCGTCGGAGGGGCGAATGTCCACCCCGGTGCCCACCGTCTGTTCGCGCAACTGCTTGATCTGCTTGTCGCGTTCATAGCCGATGGCGCCGCCCGCGACGCCGCCGATGCCCGCGCCGATGATGCGGCCCGTGCCGCCCCCGATCAGCCCACCCAGCAGCATGCCGCCCAGCGCTCCCGCGCCTGCGCCGATGGCCGTGCGCGACACTTTCTGCTGGCCGGTGTTGGGGTCGGTTACGCAACCCGAAGTTGCCAGCAGCGCGGCAACGGCAAAACCAGCGGTGAAAATACGTGCCTTGGTCATGGGTATCTCTCCATGGAAATCGGCCCGCGGTGGGCCCCCTGATACTTTTGTATTTCAGCGATTGTGCCTGAATCTAGCATTGCTGAACGCGAGGAGCCATCGGTCTGGCGGCAATTTGTAACAGTTTTTATACGTTTCCTCGCGCCCCCTTCGCCTTTGCGAACAAAGCTGCTAGGGATGGTCTCGTGACACCCTTTCCCTGGATAGATGTTCTTGTCATTGGTGGGCTTATTGTCCTCAATGGCGTGTTTGCCATGTCAGAACTGGCGATTGTTTCGGCGCGCACGGCAAAATTGCGCGTGCTGGCCGATCGCGGCAATCGGGGGGCGCGGGCCGCGCTCGATCTGACCGCCGATCCGGGCAAGCTGCTTTCCACCGCGCAAATCGGCATCACGCTGGTGGCTGTGGTTACGGGCGCCTTTTCCGAGGCCAGTTTTTCAACCCCCGTGGCCGAACGCATCGCGCATTGGGGCATCCCGCTGGCCTATGCCGACCGTCTGGCCAGCGTGCTGGTGCTGGGGCTGACCACCTTTGTCAGCCTGATCATCGGCGAACTGGTGCCCAAACAGGTGGCGCTGGCCCATGCCGAGCGGATTGCGATCATGGCCTCGCCGCCGATGGCGATGATGGCGCGGTCAACCGCGCCGCTGGTCTGGCTGCTGCGTGTGTCTTCGGATGCCATCCTTGGCATGATCGGAGTGAAAACCGGCGAGGAGCAGCAGGTGACCGCCGAGGAAATCCACCTCGTCTTTGCCGAGGCGACGCGTTCGGGCGTGATCGAGGAGGAGGAGCGCGCGATCATGACCGGCATCATGCGTCTGGCCGAAAGGCCCGTGCGCGAGGTGATGACGCCGCGCACCGAAATCGACTGGATCGAGCGCGGGGCCAGCGAATCGGACGTGCGCGCCGCCATCGCCGAAAGCCCGCATTCGCTGCTGCCCGTGACCGATGGCGCGGTCGATAATATCGTGGGCGTCATCAAGGTGCGCGAGGTGCTGGCGCAATTGCTGGCAGGCGGGCCGCTGGATCTGGAAAGCCTGATCCACAAGGCCGAAATCGTGCCGGATCAGATCGACGCGATGGACGCGCTGCGCGTGCTGCAAAATTCCGGCCTGTCGATGGCGCTGGTGCATGATGAATATGGCCATCTCGAAGGTATCGTCACCCCAGCCGACCTGCTCTCGGCCATCGCGGGCCATTTCGCCTCCTATCAGGACGAAGGCGATGGCCCGATGGTGGTCACGCGTGAGGATGGCTCGCTGCTGATTTCTGGCGCCCTGCCCGCCGATTCGCTGGGCGACCGCTTTGGCATCGAAGTGCCCGAAACGCGCGATTATGCCACCGTGGCGGGCTATGCTTTGTCGATTTTGAAGCGTTTGCCCAAGGAGGGCGATCACTTTGTGGATCAGGGCTGGCGCTGGGAGATCGTCGATATGGATCGGCGCAAGATCGATAAATTGCTGGCTAGCAGGGTTGAGGTTTTGGAAGAGGGTTAAGGGAGTTTAGATGCGAAGGTCTAGACCCTCGCGCTCCCTTTACTGTCTGCGTTGCGCCAAGGGTTCGGCGTTTGGTGTCGGACGCAGCGTTTGAGATTTTAAAGCCTGCGGCGCGGACAGGCATGAGTTTGCCGCGCCGCAGGCTTTCACACATCCCCCAACCCACCCCGATGGCAAACCACGCACAACCCCATAGTGGGATTGCAAAGGGGCCCCGCCCTTTGCCCGCCGGAGGCACAAATCAAATCACACGCCCCACCATCATCAAGATTTGCGGAAATCCCCCCGAATCGCTAAGGCCTGCGCCGTCATGACCGAGAAACGCGATTTTCGACCCACCGTCTTCCTGCCGAAGACTGATTTCCCCATGAAGGCCGGCCTTCCGCAGAAGGAGCCGGGCATTTTGAAGGGGTGGCAGGAGCAGGATCTGTACCGCCGCCTGCGCGATGCGCGCGCGGGGCGTGAGAAGTTCATTCTGCATGATGGTCCGCCCTATGCGAATGGCAATATTCATGTGGGCCATGCGGTTAATCATATCCTCAAGGACATGGTGGTTCGTACCCAGAGCCTGAAGGGTCTGGACGCGCCTTATGTGCCCGGTTGGGATTGCCACGGCCTGCCCATCGAGTGGAAGGTCGAGGAAGAATATCGCAAGAAGAAGAAGAACAAGGACGAGGTTCCGCCGCGCGAATTCCGCGCCGAATGCCGCGCCTATGCGCAGACTTGGGTCAATGCCCAGCGCGAGCAGTTGAAGCGTCTGGGTGTTAATGGCGATTGGGACAATCCCTATCTGACCATGGATTTTCAGGCCGAGGCGACCATCGTAGGCGAGCTTTTGAAGTTTGCCCAGTCGGGCCAGCTCTATCGTGGCGCCAAGCCGGTGATGTGGAGCCCGGTGGAAAAGACCGCACTGGCCGAGGCCGAGGTCGAGTATGAGGACATCACCAGCACGCAGGTCGATGTGGCCTTCGAACTGGTCGAAGTGCCCGCCGCGCCCGAACTGGTCGGCTCCAAGGTGGTAATCTGGACCACCACGCCATGGACCATCCCGACCAATCAGGCCCTCGCCTTTGGCCGCGCGATCGATTATTCGCAGATCCGCGTGGGCGATCAGAAGTATCTGATTGCCGAGCCCCTGATCGAGGCGTTTTTGAAGCGCATCGACGAGGATGGCTATGACTTCCTGATGTATGTGAAGGGGCCGGTTCTGAACGGGGCCAAGGCGCGCCACCCGATGGCCGCGCGCTTCCCTGACAGCGAGTTCTTCACCAAGCTGCGCCCGCTGCTGGCCGGCGATTTCGTCACCGTCGAATCGGGCACCGGCTTTGTCCATATGGCGCCCGACCATGGCGAGGACGACTTTTTGCTGTGCAAGGCCAACAAGATCAATCCGGTCTTTGCGGTCGAGGGCGACGGCAAATATCGCGCTGACTGGCCCTGGCTGGGCGGCGAAGGCAGCGTCATCAACCCCAAGTTCAACGCGCCCGACGGCCCGATCTGCACCGCGCTGCGCGAAGAGGGCGGTTTGTTGGCGGCTTCGGCCGATTACAAGCATTCCTATCCGCATTCGTGGCGGTCCAAGGCCAAGGTGATCTTCCGCTGCACGCCGCAGTGGTTCGTGCCGATGGACAAGGATCTGGCCCCGCTGAGCGAGGCCGACGACATGTTCGATCTGGCCACGATCCTTTCGCCCGATACTTTGCGCGAACGCGCCAAGCACGCGATTGCCGAGACGCGCTTTGTGCCCGAAAAGGGCCGCAACCGCATCGGCGCGATGGTTGAAGGGCGTCCTGACTGGGTGCTGTCGCGTCAGCGCGCATGGGGCGTGCCGATCACTCTGTTCGTGGATCGCAAGACCGGCGAATATTTGGTCGACAAGCAGGTCAACGCCCGCATCATCGCCGCCATCCGTGAGGAAGGCGTGGACGCTTGGGACGAGGCACGCGCGCAGGAATATCTTGGTGCCGATTATGATGCCGAGGATTACGAGCGCGTCACCGACATTCTCGACGTGTGGTTCGACAGCGGCAGCACCCATGCTTTCGTGATGGAAAGCGGCCGCTGGCCCGACCTGCTGCGCCCCGAGGGCTATCGCGGCCCCCGCGCCGACCTCTATCTCGAAGGCAGCGACCAGCATCGCGGCTGGTTCCAGTCCTCGCTGCTCGAATCCTGCGCCACGCGCGGCCATGCGCCCTATAAGGCGGTGCTGACCCATGGTTTCACCATGGACGCCAAGGGCATGAAAATGTCCAAGAGCCTTGGCAATACGGTCGATCCGCTCAAGGTCATGGAGACTTACGGCGCGGATATCGTCCGTCTGTGGGCGCTGTCGGTGGATTACACCGAGGATCACCGCATCGGCGATGAAATCCTCAAGGGCGTCGCGGATCAGTATCGCAAGCTGCGCAACACGTTCCGCTATCTGCTGGGCGCGCTGGACGGCTTTACCGATGCTGAAAAGCTGCCGGTTGAGGAGATGCCCGAGCTGGAGCGCTATATCCTCGCGCTGCTGGCCAAGCTGGATGGGGAATTGAAGGTTGCGGTCGATGCTTTCGACTTCAACACCTATGTCCGCAGCTTGGTTGATTTCTGCAACGAGGACCTCTCGGCCTTCTTCTTCGATATCCGCAAGGACTCGCTCTATTGCGATGCCCCCACGGATGCGAAGCGCCGCGCCTATCGCACCGTGCTGGACACCCTGTTCCACGCGCTGATCCGCTATGCCGCGCCCGTGCTGGTGTTCACGGCGGAGGAAGTATGGAAGTCGCGCTTTGCCGATGCCGACAGCGTGCATTTGCTGGAATGGCCGGTGGTCCCGGCGGTCTCGCTCGATGGCGAACGCTGGGATGCCCTGCGCGCCCTTCGCGCCGAAGTGCTGGCCGCGATTGAGCCTTTGCGCCGCGACAAGACGCTGGGTTCCAGCCTCGAAGCGCAGGTGACCGTGGCCGCTGATGCGCCGGAGGCTGATCTGGCCGAACTGTTCATCAGCGCCAGCGTGACGCGCGGAGATACGTTGAGCGTTGCTCGCACAGAAGCCCACAAATGCGGCCGCTGCTGGCGCCACCTGCCGGAAGTTTCCGAGGATGGCGACCTGTGTTCACGCTGCGATCAGGTTGTGTCCGCCATGGACGGTGCCGAATGACGACCCTTGCGCAAACCTCCCCTGTCAAAGCGCGCCTGCTCGGCTTTGCCGTGGCGGGGGCGGTGTTTGCGCTGGATCAGATCGTTAAATGGGCGATGATCGGCCCGCTCGATCTGCCCCGCGTTGAACAGATCACGCTGCTGCCCATCTTCAACTTCACCTGGGCGGAAAATTATGGCGTGTCGCTGGGCCTGCTCACGGCGGGCTCGGATCTCGAACGCTGGCTGCTGGTGGGCATGACCGGCGCGATTGCGCTGGGCGTGGCGATCTGGATCTTTGTCGAGCGGCGCATGGGCGAAATCCTCCCGCTCGGCCTCGTGCTGGGCGGCGCGCTGGGCAATATCCTCGACCGCGTGGCCAAGGGCTTCGTGGTCGATTACGCCGATCTCCACATCGGATCGTATCGCCCGTTCTATATCTTCAACCTCGCCGATGTCGCCATCACCTTCGGCGTATTGATTATCCTTGCCCGGAGCTTTCTTTCGGGCAAAAAGCGTGGCCACATCAAGCTGGACGCCGCGCCGTCCACCCCGGAGAACTGAACCACAATGCGCAAGATTTCCGCCATCCTGCTGGCCGGCACGACCTGCCTGATGCTCTCCGGCTGTGGCGCGGGCGGGCTGTTCAACCGCGTGCGCCCCGATGAATTCGCCGTCCAGCGTCAGACGCCGCTGTTCGCCCCGCCAGATTTCGCGCTGACCCCGCCGCAGCCCGGCGCCCCGCGCCCCAACACCCGCCCCGGCCAGGTTGAAACCACCGAAGCGATGTTCGGCCCCGCGCCCCAGCGCAGCGGCGTGGAAAATGCCGCCGTGGCCAAGATGGGCACCGGCGATGCCTCGATCCGCTCGACCGTGGCCGACCCCAAAACCGCCACCGCCAACAAGGGCGATGTTACCCGCACCATCGTGGCCGCCCCCGAAGGCGATGGCCGCGAAGCGCAGGCCAAGACCCCGCCGCGCCAGTAATCGCGCGGGTTGCCATTGGTTTCAAAAGGCCCCTGCCCGGTTGGGTGGGGGTTTTTTGTTGGTGGGCTTTATGCCTCCGGCGGGCAAAGGGACTCGTCCCTTTGCAATCCCATTATGGGGTTAAGCATGGTTTGCCATTGGGGTGTTTTGGGGGATGTTTTAAAGCCTGCAGCGCTGTGAGCTCATGCTTGTCCGCGCCGCAGGCTTTAAAAATTCAACCGCCGCGTCCGACACCTGACGCTAAACCCTTGGCACAACGCAGACATTAAAGGGAGCGCGAGGGGCCAGACCCTCGCATCTTAAACCCCCTCCAAAACCTTCCGCGCGTCATCACAATCCCGCCCGATCTGCGCGATCAATGCATCGAGGGAATCGAACTTCGCCTCAGCCCGCAGAAAGGCGTGAAACCCGATCTCGATCTCCTGCCCATAAAGATCGCCGGAGAAGTCGAAGAAATGCGGTTCGAGCAGCTCTTTGGGCGGGTCGAAATGGGGCCGGATGCCGATATTGGCCGCCCCTTTCAGCACGCGCCCGTCGGCCAACCGCCCCGTCACCGCGTAAATGCCATAGGCAGGCCGCAGATAGTCGCCCAGCGCCATGTTGGCCGTGGGAAAGCCGATTTCGCGGCCCAGCTTGTCGCCATGCTGTACGGCGGCCCGCATGGCAAAGGGGCGCGTCAAAAGGCGCGTGGCCAGCGCAATATCGCCCGAGGTGAGCGCACGGCGGATACGGCTGGATGAGACGATCTCGCCCCCCTCCATCACCGCGCCTACCGCCTCTGCGCCAAGGCCGATCTCGGCCCCCATCTCGCGCAAAGTGGCGACCGAGCCGGAGCGGCCCTTGCCAAAGGTGAAATCCTCGCCCGTCACCACGCCCGCTGCGCCCAGTTGACGGCCCAGCACGTCATAGACCCAGTCATGCGCGCTGCTGGCGGCCATGGCGGCGTCAAAGGCAAAGACCAGCATGGCGTCGGCCCCGGCCTGCGCGAACCATTCCTCGCGCTGCTCCAGCGTGGAGAGGCGGAACGGGGGCGAACCGGGGGCAAAAAACTCGACCGGATGGGGATCGAAGGTGGCGACAATCGCAGGCCGCCCTTCGGCGCGGGCCCAGCGCAGGGCCTCGCCCACCACGGCCTGATGGCCCAAATGAAAGCCGTCGAAATTGCCCAGCGCGATGATCGCACCGCGTAAGGCTTCCGGAATGGGCTGGCGGGAATCGAGACGGATCATGGAAAAAAGCGCCTATCCCGCCCTTTCCAGCGTGACAAAGGCAAAAGCCGGTCTGCCCTCTTGGGCATGATGCTCTTCGCGGGCGGTTTCGACCCATTCGGGGCCGATCGTCAGAGGGAAATGCGTGTCGCCCTCTGGGCTTGCGTCGATTTCGGTCAATTCGATACGGTGGGCGATGGGCATGAACTGGGCATAGATCTGCCCTCCGCCCACCACGCAGACCTCGTCGACATCGCCCGCCAGCGCCAGCGCCCCGGCAAGATCGGTCGCGACCTCGGCCCCTTCTGCCTGCCACGCCGCATCGCGGGTCAGCACGATATGGCGGCGGCCGGGCAGCAATCCGGGCAGGGATTCAAACGTTTTGCGCCCCATGATCATCGGCTTGCCCATGGTCTTGGCCTTGAAATGGCGCAGGTCGGCGGGCAAATGCCACGGCATAGTGCCATCGGCGCCGATCACGCCATTGGCCGCGCGGGCCACAACAAAGGTGATCCGCTCCATTATCCTCTGCTCACGCCTCAAGCTTCAGGCGGGTGACATGGCCCATCTTGCGTCCGGGCCGCGCCGCCGCCTTGCCATAGAGATGCAGGTGGTTGGCCGGATCGGCCAGAATTTCGGCCCAATCATGGGCATCATCGCCAATCAGGTTCAGCATCCGCGCGCCGGGAACTGCCAGCGTGGTCAGCCCCAGCGGCAGGCCGCAAACGGCGCGAATATGGTTCTCGAACTGGCTGGTGATCGCGCCCTCGATGGTCCAGTGGCCCGAATTATGGACGCGGGGTGCCATTTCGTTGAACACCGGCCCATCTTCGGTCGCGAAAAATTCCAACGTCAGCACGCCGACATAATCAAGCGCCTCGGCTACCTTCTGTGCCAGCGCGCGGGCCTCCGGCACTTGCGCGGCAATCGCGGCGCCGGCCGGCACGGTCGAGGTGTCGAGAATGCCGTTCACATGGACATTTTCCGCGCTGTCCCAGAACTGTACGCTGCCATCGGCGGCGCGGGCCAGAATCACGGAAAACTCGCCAAAGAAGGTGACGAAACCCTCGTAAATCAGCGCCTGAGGCGGCAAATCCAGCCCCTCAGCATCGGCGGGCGTCATGATCCGCCACTGCCCCTTGCCGTCATAGCCGTCACGGCGGGTCTTCAAAATCCCCGGCGCGCCGATTTCAGCGACCGCGCGGGCCAGATCCTGCGCCCCGTCCACCGCCATAAAGGGTGCCGGACGCCCGCCCAACGCCGTCACAAACCGCTTTTCGTTCAAGCGATCCTGCGCCGTTTCCAGCGCGCGCGGATGGGGCAGCAGGGGCGTTGCGCCGACCGCAGCCAGCGGCGCGACCGGAACATTTTCAAACTCATAGGTGATGACCGCGCAATCCGCCGCAAAGCGCGCCAAAGCCGCCTCGTCGGTATAGTCCGCGCAGGTAAAGCGGCTGCAGACCTCAGCCGCAATACTGTCGGCCTCGGGCGCAAAGATATGCACGCGATAACCAAGACGGGCGGCGGCAAAAGCCATCATTCGGCCCAGTTGGCCGCCACCCAGAATGCCGATCGTTTCACCCGGAGCAATCATGCGTTATTCCGGGCGCTCCGCCACGCCTTCGGTCTGCGCCACGCGAAATTCCTTCACGCGCGCGGCCAGAGCTTCGTCGCTGGTGGCCAGGATCTTGGCTGCCAGCAGGCCCGCGTTGGTCGCGCCCGGCTCGCCGATGGCCAGCGTGCCGACCGGAACACCCGCAGGCATCTGGACGATCGAGAGCAACGAATCCTGACCCGAGAGCGCCTTGGACTGAACCGGAACGCCCAGCACCGGCAGATGCGTCATCGAGGCGACCATGCCCGGCAGATGCGCCGCGCCGCCCGCGCCCGCGATGATGACCTTGAAGCCTTCATCGGCGGCGCCCTTGGCGAAATCGACCAGACGGTCGGGCGTGCGATGCGCCGAAACGATCCGCACATCATGCGCCACACCCAACTGCGTCAGGATGTCAGCGGCCTTTTTCATGGTGTGCCAGTCCGACTGGCTGCCCATGACGATGGAAACGACGGCTCCGGGACGGGTCATATGTTTTACCTCTCCGACAGATAATAGCGTTCGAGCGCGTTCAGATTGTCATCCAGCTCATAGACGATAGGCTGGCCGGTGGGGATCTCAAGGTTGAGGATATCCGCATCCGAAATATTCGACAGATGCTTGACCAGCGCGCGCAGCGAATTGCCGTGCGCGGCCACGATCACCGTTTCGCCCTTGGCCAGTTCCGGCGCGATCGTGCTTTCATAATAGGGCAGCACGCGCTCGATGGTCAGCTTGAGCGATTCCGTGCTGGGAATGTCGATCCCGGCATAGCGCGCGTCTTGCTTAAGATCGAACTCGCTGCCGTCTTCCAGCACCGGCGGCGGCACGTCGAACGAACGGCGCCAGATCTTGACCTGCTCGTCGCCATGCTTGGCGGCCGTCTCGGCCTTGTCCAGACCGGTCAGTCCGCCATAGTGGCGTTCATTAAGGCGCCAGTCCTTATATTCGGGGATCCACACCCGGCCCGCCGTTTCCAGCGCCAGATGCAGCGTGCGGATCGCGCGGGTCTGCACGCTGGTGAAGGCCACCGTAGGCAGGATGCCCTTTTCCTTGAGCAGGGCGCCCGCCGCGCGGGCTTCGCCCTCGCCCTTTTCGGTAAGATCCACGTCCCACCAGCCGGTGAAGCGGTTTTCAAGGTTCCATTGGCTTTGACCATGACGGACGAGAATCAGACGAGGCACGGGTTCTGGCACTCCCTCAAATGCAGCGTGAATACACCTTTATCGCGGCCCTAGCCCTTTGCCGCGACAATGGGAAGCAAGGATTTGCCCGAATTTCGCGCGCGCGTGGGCGTGCGTGTACGCATGAGAAAAAGCGGGGGGTTTCATGCTTGCGAATCACCTGTCGGGGCATGCGTGTCCTCCATTGCGCGGCTCTGCGCCTTGCGGCGGCGCAGATTTTCGCGCAGCTTGGCCGCGAGGCGTTCTTCACGCGAAGGAGCGGAAATGGTGGGTTTTTCAGGGTTGTTCATGGCTTCTGTCTCGTCTTGCACCCCCTGTTTGGCGAAGGTGGAGGCAGACTTCAAGCAACCCTTTTGCAAAAATGCAGGAAGGGCGCTTGACATTCCTTCGACCCCCGGCCATTAGCGCGCCTCCGCTGCGGCACTGGTCGCACCGGCGATGACTGTGGTGTGCTGCTGTAGCTCAGTGGTAGAGCGCATCCTTGGTAAGGCTGAGGTCGGGAGTTCAATCCTCCCCAGCAGCACCACAGTTCATCCCGCATGATGCGGGTTTAGCAAAATTGCTTTCTTTGGGTTGATCTATCTACACTGGATAGAGCGCCTACGGTTTTGCTGATCGGAAGTTTCGGATCTTTCGCATCGGATGTGTTGTCGTGAGGCAGCACGAGGCGCAGCTGCCCTTTGGGAATGTTGACAAGGGTGCAGATCTTCGCTTTGTTGCCGTCACATGAGTGGTATTGGCTCAAGCGCTTTTTCGTCCAATTGGCGTTGGACCTTGATGTAGCCGCTACTGATCTGGCCTGTCAGGTTGTCCCTTTTCTTCGGTCAATACTCATCCGGTAGAGGGTATGGGCTTCCGTTCCTGCCTGATGAACGGTATAAATCGTTATCATAATAGAGTTTTATTTTATAGGGTTCAGGAGCAACGATGTTTGATCTGGCGGGCCTTTTTTCGCGTTTTTTTTCAAAAGTGCCTGAGTCTGAGCAGCACGTTTTCTGCCAATATGTTGGCGATGATACCATATTGACTGGCGGTCATGATGAGCTTTTTCTCTATCTGGATGGACGAGATGCCAGTCTTACACCATGTCTCCTGCGAGATCGTGAGTGGGAGCCGGCGATTAGGAACTGGCTTGCGCTGAACGTTCGGCTTGGCACCTGTTTTGTCGATATTGGTGGGAATATCGGTTTTCACGCGCTGACCGCTGCGCGCCACGTTGGATCAGACGGCTTAGTTGTCGCATTCGAGCCGCAAGAGCGCTTGCTCAATCTGTTCAAGCGCAGCATCAGTGCCAATGTTATGTCCGGTTATGTCCATGGCTGGCGCTTGGCGATCGGTGATCGGCACGATCATGTTCACCTTGGCAAATTCGAGCATCTGACTGGATCCGCAACACTGACCGGCAATGAGTTGATCGTCGAGCGTGAAGCAGTGGAGATGGTTCCTTTGCCTTTGGCGCTGGAGCGGGTGGAGGCTAAGGTCGGTCGCCCTTGCGTTCCGGGCACTATCAAGATTGATGTAGAGGGGTTCGAGGTCGAAGTATGGGAAGGGATGAAAGTGTGGACCCGGGGCCAAAGTGATCTGGCCATCATTCTGGAGTTTTCACCGGTCAGTTATCGCGATCGCGGCAACGATCCGCATGCCTTGCTTGAAGATTTCGCGGCTCATGATTTTTCGATAGCCTTGCTGGAGCGCGACGGGTCCACACGCGATTTGCCCCGCTCTGAATGGGTAGACATGGCAAGTTCGCGTCAGCAGTTCGATCTCGTCTTGAGAAAAGGCGCCTAGCAATACTTTGGCAGAAATGTGATTTTTGGGATTCCCTTTTCGGCGGATGCGTGATTCATGAGGAACCAGCTTTGACGGAGGCTGGCGATGGACGCGGATTGGCAGGCAGATCTCGAGCGTTGGCTTGACCCGTTTCTCAAAGGCCTGGGCAACAAGAAGCGGCGGCGAATGTGCCCAGCCTATATTGCTGGATTGATCGGGCCGGGAGACCGCAAAAGCATCCAGCCGATGGCCGCTAGAGCCGGCGCGATCAGCTATGATCGCCTTCATCATTTTATCGGCGCTGGCGTCTGGGACAGCGCACCGCTGGAAACCGCTTTATGGGAACAAGCCGATGCCCTCGTGAGCGGAGCGAAAGCCTGGTTGATCATCGATGACACGGCCATGCCCAAGAAGGGCACCAGTTCTGTTGGTGTCGCGCCTCAATATGCCTCGACGCTGGGCAAGCAGGCCAACTGCCAGACCATGGTCTCGGTGACGCTGGCATCCGGCGAGGTCCCTGTCATGTTGAGCTTACGGCTGTTTCTACCGGATAGCTGGACCGAGAATAAGGAGCGCATGATCAAGGCCGGCGTTCCCGAGGAATTTCGCCAGGCTAAAACAAAGCCTTCCATCGCGATTGAGGAGATCGACCGGATTGCGGCTGCCGGCATGCGGTTCGGCTGTGTGCTTGCTGATGCTGGCTATGGCCTGTCAGCCTTGTTTCGGCAGGCATTGAGTGCACGCGGGCTTTGCTGGGCGGTGGGAATTCCCAAGCATCAGAAGGTATACCCTGCCGACGTGCAGCTGGTTTTCTCTGTGGCGGTGCGGGAGCGGCCACGCCTGCGTCATGTGCCTGACATCAAGTCGGTCGCAGTTCATACCATGTTGGAGAATGCCAAATGGCGCCGGGTGAGTTGGCGCCGTGGAACCAAAGGGCGTCTGGTAGCGCGCTTTGCCGCCTTGCGTGTGCGTATCGCCGACGGTGCGCCACAGCGTATAGGTACCGCAGACGCGCAACACATGCCTGGCGAGGAAGTCTGGCTGGTGGGCGAGCATCGTTTGTTGATGGCGGAGTAAAATGCCCCGGAAGAGGCAAAGTAAAATTCCTCACTTCTTCTGATTGACCCTGTCCGGGGCGAGCCCCGGACAGGGTCA
>NZ_JACIDX010000005.1 GCF_014196525.1 Novosphingobium sediminicola
TGTCGTTAACGAGGCCTTCGCGGAAGAAAAGCTGACCTTGCAGCTCTTGCCACTTATCCCATTCGGCGCGGTCCTCAAGCTTGAGCGCCGGATCAACGCAAATGCCGGTCAGGCGCATGCCGGTCTCGCTCAAGGCTCCGGCAATGGCGTCCACTGGCTTGTCGCGCCACAGGTGGAATTCGGCCATTGCAAAACCAGCCGCCTTGGCAGCATGCAGGCGAGCATCCAACTCGCCCGCATCGGCAAACTGCCATTCGATGCAGGAGGAAAGTTGATAGGGGGCTGTCATGGTTCTCTCCGATAATTCCCAAAAGGCCGGGGGATTGCCATCCAGCACCCGGCAGAGTGTCGCCGCCTTGATGGCGGCTTACCCAGTCAATGGCTCAGGCCAACTCTGCTTGCCTGAGCCGGTTTTTGACAAACCAGCCGTTGAGCATGGAGCTGGTCGCCGGAACTGGGCTTTGTTCACTTTCAACCACGATCCATCCGGCAAAGGCCTGCGCGACCAGCGCGGCATGGCAGGCGGCAATATCGACGATGCCGTCCTCGTCCTCCAACTCGGTGTACCAGCGGGCAATCTTGCGCGCGCCGCCACCGGCCAGCATGAACTTGTCAGGAAACGGCAGTTTGTATTCGTCGAGAGTGTCGCGCTCGAGCGCGTTCTTGAGCTGGACATGGAGCAGCCGCGCACCAAAGCGGCCAATCATGGCCACCGGATCAAGCCCCATGATCGCCGCGTCCGCCGTGTCGAGCGATAGGCCAATTGTGGCCGGATCGCACAGGTCCAGCAGCAGCGCGATTGTGGATGGTCATGCCGGGGCTGGCCTGAGGCTGGCACCAAAAGAGATCGACGATTTTCTCGATCCCGCGTTCGGCAAGGAAAGCCTTGTAGGCTGGCAGCCCGCCAAACATCGCCGAGACCGCGCCCAGGTTCCACGCGAACATGCCCACGCCGCGCAGGCCAACCGCCGAGATCTGCTTGATAAAGCGGTCCATTTCCACGCGTGAGGCAAACTGGTTGACCGGCCCCTTGGGCGAGTCGGTTCGCCAATGGTCGGCATATTGCCATTTGATTTTGCTCACTTTCCTCTCCGCTTCGGCATTGCGCTGATCTTGTGTTGCTCGACTCGCTTTATAGAACTAGATTTTAGTTATACAATGGGAACGTTGACGTCGGCAGGCGTGATGTGATTGTGACGGCCGCGCGGGCCATGCTGGCCTTTATCCATTCTCTTACGTGCCGAACGGCCATGGCATGGACAGATGCCCGGCGTTGGCTCAAATGGAATGGTGTGATCCGCGCAGTCTTGAAAGCGCGGCATCAAGGTGAGTGGGAATGGCAAGGGTAGTTAAATCAGAAGAGAGCAGCGCAAAAGCCGATGATGGCGTGCAAAAATCGCGCAAGCCATCCCAGCCGCGAAGCCGAGCCTCACTTGATCGGATGCTGGCCATGGCGCGCGAGTTGATGGTGGAAAGGCAGAGCGAGGATTTTACCCTGCAGGAAGTCAGTTTTCTGGGGAAAGTCTCTATCGGCTCGATCTATTTCCGCTTTCAGAACAAGGATGATCTGGTCCGCGCCGTGATCGGACAAGATCTGGCGCAAATGGCTGCCGATGAGGTTGAGGCGATCGCCTCCACGCTCAAGGCAGCCAGCGGGGTTGAGGATTTCATTCTGGCTTATGTCCGTGCGCAGGCCGAGATCGTGAAGGGCCACGCTCTGATGCTCCGCCTTGCCATGCGCAAGGCGGCGGCTGATCAGGCAATGTCAGACGCCGGAGAGCAACAGGAAATGGCGGCGGCCAAGCGCTTTGCGAACGCACTTGCGCATTACCGCGATCAGGTTCCGCCCAATGTCGAGATGCGCGCGCAGGTTGTATTCCACGTGCTGTTCGCAACCTTTGCTCGGCACATCAGCCAGGATTCGCAATCTTCCTCGTTACAAAGGATAGAATGGGAGGCTTTGATTGATGAAATTAGCAAGATGATTATACGATATATTCTGGCATAATTGGCCTTTTGGAAATCGTTGAGAAATAATTTTTACTTAAATCGAAAATTTCGTTCTATAATTTTTCACGCTTTCCATCGCAAAGCCGAGACTAGGGGCAACTGTCGTCAGCATGGCGCGGCGTTTTAACGCTTTTGCGCAACAGCGCCAGCAAGACGAGCGCCTTTAGTCGACCAGGGCTGCCTTCACGGCCTGCACCAGCACGCGACGGTCCACCGCCTGCGCGGACAGGTCGGAGGGCTCATAAGGCTTGAGCATCGGCTTGGATCGCTGCATCGCATAGCCATAAATCACTGACCAGAAGGCCATCACCCGCACCGAAATTTCGACCATTGTATCAGCAGGCGTGACGGCCTGCATCACATTCAGCAACGTGCGAGGTAGCGATCCTGACGATCACCAACACGCTGATTGCCAATTATTATCCCGAAGCAGGCCGCCGCAACTGGCTGATGGCACAGGCCGCCTTTGGCCCGATTTTCGACGTATCGGTGCTGATAGGATCGGGCCAGTTGGCCGCGCTCGACTGACACCTGCCGTTCCTGATCTATGCCATAGCGCTGCCGATTGCCGGAGCCATGGCGGTCTGGCTGTTCGAACCAGCGCACGCATGGGTCAGCAGCAACGCCAGCGGCGAAGCCTTCCCCACATGCCACTTCGCGGCTTGCGGCGGTGTGGCGCTGTTCGGAGCCTCGCTCTATTACGCTTATATCGTCCAGATCGGGTCGGCCTTTGAAGGCATCGGCCTGCACGCGGCGGATAAGGTCGATATGCTGGTCAGCCTTGCCAATATCGGTGTGTTTCTGGGTGGGCAGGCGTTCAAACCTTTGTCCATCCGGCGCGGCGAGGCAGATTGCCGCGTTCCTCGGCTTCATGGGCCCGGACGCGCCATGGGATCTGGAGCGCCTGCTTCTTCCTCGGCCAGTTCACCAGCCCGCTGGCGATCTCACTCATGCGGCTGAGGGAGCCACCATCGGCGGCGCTGCTGGAACCAACCCCGCAGAGCTGGCCGCAAAACCGTTTACGGAAAGGGCCTGCCATGATCGCGCAAGCGCGAGGATAGCTCGCGCTCCTGACTTTCGCGGCGATTGGCCTCAATCTTGGCCACACGCTCTGCCATTGCCTGCCATGCCGCTGCCGAATGCAAATGGCGTTCGCGGACATTGGCCAGAATGCTTGCTTCGGCATGGTGCAGGCTTTCTTCAGCGCAATGCTGGTAATATTCGCTCGTGTTGGCCATGGCGATCCCTTCCCGGTGGGATGAGCTGTTGATCAATCCACCATATCGGCCACCAATCGCTGCATTTCGGCGACAGTGAGAACACCCGATGGCAGCGGATGGGAAAAAGAAGGGTGAACCGAAGAGAATTTCAGAGAAGCGATAAATTTCAAAATAATATGCATAGGGATTGTCAAAAACTCAGGTAAAACTGCAGCCCTCATGGCCGCGTAAGGATGGGTTAAATGGAAATAGGCAGCAGCCCTTCCCGGCCAAAGGCGCGCAAGGGGACATTATAGGCTGCATTTCCCGTGCCCGGCCGCGATCACGCAAAGCGGATCAAGCGGGCCAGACACGGGCCGCCGCGTTGAAAGGAAACCCTTCATCGCGACGGACAGTTCCCGGTGCCCCTGCGGACACCGGCGAACGCTTGAATCAGGCAGAAACCAGATTGACCGCAGACTGCTTGCCGCGACGGTCGGTTTCGACCTCATAGCTGAGACGCTGATCCTTGTTCAGCGTGGTCATTCCGGCCTGCTGAACTGCGCTGATGTGGACAAAGCTGTCATTGCCGCCTTCTTCGGGCGCAATGAAGCCATAGCCTTTGTCAGTATTGAAGAACTTAACGGTGCCGATGGGCATGGGTGTTTCCTTTTCACGAAAACAAGAGAATCCATCCGCAAAAGCGCGGATAGAGCTGGCAGCATGTGAAAGGAAGGATAACCGAACGAATCGGAGTCAAATTCCGTCGCAGGCGACGTTAGCGGATATTCCTATAGGGCAGCCCTGTATGAAAGTCAATTTAAGCGATCCAAAATCGGACGGGTCGATTATCGTGGCAACTTGGCCCCATTTCGCCTAGCAGCCCCGTACGCCCATTCGGCGGGCATTCGCATCCCACCACAAGGCCCCAACCCGGCAAGTTTCGCGACGCATCGTGGATCGACCCGCGTCTTTGCCGGAGTTTTCATCCCATTTCCGTGCCTGATCCCAGCTCCGCCGCCGTATCATCCCCCAACCGCCATGTGTTTGTCGACGCCGATGCCTGCCCGGTAAAGGAGGAGATCTACAAGGTCGCCTTGCGCCATAAGGTGCCGGTCACCATCGTCAGCAATCGCCCGATCCGCGTACCGGATCACCCGCTGGTGCGCCGCGTGGTCGTCAGCGATTCCTTCGACGCCGCCGATGACTGGATAGCGCAGGCCAGCGCGCCGGGCTGCGTGGTGATCACCGCCGACATCCTGCTGGCAGACCGCGCGATCAAGGCGGGCGCCATGGTTCTGGCGCCAACGGGCAAGCCCTTTACCGCCAGCTCAATCGGCGGGGCGATAGCCACGCGCGCGATCATGGCCGATCTGCGCGCCGGGGCCATGGGCGATGCCATCGGCGGGCCGCCGCCTTTTTCAAAGGCTGACCGGTCGCGCTTCCTTTCCGCATTGGATGAGGTGCTGACCCGCCTCGGACGCGAGGCGCCGCGATGATGAGAGAATATGACCTTGTTGACCGCGCGCAGGTGCCCGGCGGCGTCGAGTTGCAATTGCTGCGCAGCGGCGAGGATTTCGCCATCGTGTTTGGCCAGAACGAGTTGATGAGCAGCGATATGTTCGCCTCGGAACAGGCGCTGGCCACTCTGACCTGCGAAAGAATCGCCGCGCAGGACGCACCTCAGGTGTTGATCGGGGGCTACGGCATGGGCTTCACGCTGCGCGCCGCGCTGGCGGCGCTGGGCAAGGATGCCAGCGTGATCGTGGCCGAACTGGTGCCGCAAATTCTGGTCTGGGCGCGCGGGCCTATGCATCGCCTGACCGATGGCTGCCTTGACGATGCGCGGGTGACGCTGGTGATCGATGATGTCGGCCTGCTGATCCATTCTGCGGCAAGCGGTTATGACGCCATCCTCCTGGACGTGGACAATGGCCCGGAAGGTCTGACCCGCCGCCGCAACGACATTCTCTATTCCCCCGCCGGATTGCAGGCGAGCCGCAAGGCGCTGCGTTCCGGCGGCGTGCTCGCGGTATGGTCAGCCGATGGCGACGGGGATTTCACCCAGCGGCTGGAGCAGGCCGGGTTCGATGTCAGCGAGGTCAAGGTCAACGCCTTTCCCGCCGACACCGATCAGGCCAGCGATGGGCCATGCGTGAACCACCATATCTGGTTTGCCCGCAAGCGCTGATATCCATGGCCCGGTCGGTAGGTCCATCCGCCGACCGGGCCATGTTACGAATGCTTTGCTGCGTCAGTATCGGCGGGCGTGATAGAAGGGAAAGCGCTTCACCATTCCCTCGATAAGATGCCCTTTCGATCGGAGGCGCATCTCATCGGCCCCTTCGCTGGTCACACAGACAAGATGGGTGCCGCCCGCAGGCAGGGTTTCGATATCGCTGATCCGAACGCCGGCCTGTTCACACATGGCCGCGACCTGCGCTTCGGGCAGGGCGATGTTCATCGCGCGGCTCATTGGCCGCACTCCGCCTGCCAGGACCGTGCAGCCCAAGCCCCCAGATCCTCCTGAAAGGCCATGATGCTGCGGGCGACACCTGCCGCCTTTGCTTCATATTTCAGGCCGGTGCCCTCGTCGGAGGCGGAATTTGCCTGCATCAGCAAGAGCTGATGTCGAAAATAAAGCTGGTTGAGATCCATGATAAGACTCCCTTGCGTAAGCGGGAGCACATTTGTCTCTCAGTCGCGGATGCCTACGAGAGAAGTTCCGCAATGCCTGTTATATAGCTGTTATCCAGAAAAATGTAAGATAAAATCTGAATGCAATGATTGAAAATGATGCAATTTATTACAGATATCCTTTGCGATCAGAGGAGAAAAATTTGCGATCATCTGCCTAAAATTAAAAATGCCATCTGGTTCACGCCATGGTATATTGGTCCATCACGCGATTTCCGGCCGCAAGCTCCCCTGTGACAGAGAGACATATGTGCTCCCGCTTGCCATGCAGGAGGACCACGATGTCCAACCTCTCCGATCATGCCCTTTCCGGTCTGCGATGCCGCTTTGGCGTTCAGGAAGCCCACATCTATATGGATCTGAGCGACGGCCATGCCGATCTGCGCGGCACACCGCCGTGGCGTTCCATTCCCCTGTGGGTTTCCAATGATCGCGCAGAGGCCTATTTTGAAATTTATCAGGCCGTACCCTCGCCCGGAGTTTCCGCAACCGTCGAAGGCGAGCAATGGCAATGGCGCCTGTGCGAGCCGGGCGGCCATGTTCGCGCATCAGGCGGCCCCTATGACAAGGCTGAGGAATGCGTGGACGCCGTCAAGGCTCTGCGCCAATCAGCCGGTACAGCCAGGATCAGGCACCTGCAAACGGAGTGATCGCCCCAATACCCCCCATCCACGGCCCCGGTTGACCGTATTACCTCAACATCGGTTTATCTGGTCGCGCGCCACTCTGGCATGACCGCCCGCCCCCGATCACCCTCGAGGGAAGGACGTTCAACGTCAGGGAGCGCGTGATTGCCAGCTGTACGTTCGATGACCATCAGTCCCCGGCCCTCGCCCTGCGTCTTTTAAAAGAGCTGCTCGTTCAATTTCACGCCGATTTCCATCGCATCGCCCCGGTCAAACGATACAGAAAATTGCGTATCACAGGGGTCTGCTTTTCAAACAATTGGCCAAAGATCCAGCCGACAAGCACCATCAGACCTACAGTGCCAACGTAAAGCACATAGGAAATTGTCTGATCGGCGGGATGATCGGTGCCCAGAACGCTCCCTACCGCCTGAGCCGCAGGCATATGGACAAGGTAGAGCGAATAGGAAAAACCCGCAAAATAATGGGCGAAACGTGGAGCCGGTTTGCTCCATTGCGCCGGGTCCGTACATAGCAATGCGGTAAAGCACAGCGTTATAAGCACATCCTTCATGGCATGTGTTTCAAACAGCGATGTGCGCGTTAATGCCAATACGACAACCAGCGCGATCGCCGGAAACAGCGGGCGTATCCGCAAAGTGACAAACCAGGGCAACAAACCCGCCGACCACAGCAGCAAACCAAAAAACGGTGTTTCGTGGTCCAGCCGCAATCCCAGCACGCCCAAGCCCAAAGCGGCGATCAACGTTATGATGACGCTGATCCGAAATTGCCCGACCCATAACAGCATGAATGCCGGGGCGATCACATAGAACCAGGCTTCGCTCGACAGGCTCCACAGGGGATGGTTGTTGCAAAGCGGCGCGACGAAGCCAAGGTTTTGTAAAAAGACCAGATTGCCGAGCAATGTTGCCCCATTGTCGGGCGCCTGACAGGCCAGTCCATATCCAGCAAATTGAAGTGCGGCTGCCCAGACAACCGCAGGGACCAGAACCACACCGAGGCGTGAGACCCGATCCAGAGCATAATTCCGGGTGTGGAAGCGCCCCTCCTGTACCTTGCGCAGCAAGGAACCGCCAACCAGCAGGCCGGATATCACAAAGAACAGAACAACCGCCTGCAATCCAAACCTTGTTAAAAAGAAGAATGCCTTTTCGGCCAAGGTGAAATGCGGATGCAGCCCGCGAGATTCGAAATTGGGGAAAATAATCCAGCGAACATGATCGCAAACCACGGCAAACGCCGCAATCCAGCGAAAATGATCGAGCCAAACCGAAAGACCGCTATCGAGTAAATGAGGTTTATAGCCCCAGTGAACAATGCTTTCGCCTGCCTGATTGGTCATAGACCCCGTCCAGTGCATGACGGCGATGGATCAAGTGCCATCACCGCTTCTGTCGAGCTATTCCCCTCCGCGGGCTTGAAATATCAGCGAGTTGGCCATCGCATTGATGGCAGCGGAAGCAGATCGGCATCGACGGATCAAAGGGGTATATGGTCCATGTGGCTCTGCATAGGTATTTCAAACATTTAATCGTTATAAGTACAAAGAATTGGAATGTCGGTCCAACATTCTCCTGCCGGTGGCGCGATACCACCGCGGCATGAATGAGCAGGCAAAGTGCCAATTATAGCTCTGTTCTAAAATACTATTTTTGGATTCAAGCGCCGACACCAAATGCCACCGGGCCATCAAGCCCGCGTCTGGCCTCCCCCGGATGCAGCCAGCGCCACCGGCTGATGCCCGGGGCCCAAAGGCCTGCGCGCTTCGATCATCTGGCCCAAAGCCTCCGCGCTGACCGGGCGGGAAAAGAGGAAGCCCTGAAAATGATCGCAGCCGCATTCCAGCAGCCTTGCGCGCTGGCCTTCGGTTTCCACGCCCTCGGCAATCACATCCAGATCGAGCGCCTGCGCCAGTTGGATGATCGCCTGAATGAGGCGAAGCGCATCAGGGTCATCATCGTCCAGATTGCGCACAAAGGCACGGTCGATCTTGATCCGGTCCACCGCGAAACGTTGCAGCGAGGACAGGCTGGAATAGCCGGTGCCAAAATCATCGAGCGCGATGGCAAAGCCCTCCTGCTTGAGCGTGGCGATATTATCGCGGGTGGCCGCATCATCGCCCAGCAGCACCGTTTCCGTGATCTCGAATTCATACTGGCGCGGGTCAATGGCATGTTCGGCCACAAGGCGGCTGATCGTGACCATGAAGGCAGGCTGACGCAATTGCAGCGCCGAGACGTTGATGGCCACGGGCACCCCATGCCAATTGCGCGTTTCGGCAAAAACCCGGCCGACGATAAAAGCGCCCAGTTGCGCGATCAGCCCGCTCTCCTCGGCCAGCAGCACAAAGGCATTGGGCGGGATCAGGCCCTTTTCCGGGTGATTCCAGCGCACCAGCGCCTCGACCCCGCGCATGCGCCCATGGGCATCCACCTGCGGCTGATAGACCATATGCAGCATCTCTTCGTTCAGAGCCTCGCGCAGGTCCGTTTCCAATTGGCGCCGGATGCGCAGCGCCGCATCCATTTCCGGCTCGAAAAAGGTCGCCCGGTTGCGCCCCTTTTCCTTTGAGCAATAAAGCGCCAGATCGGCCTGACGCAGCACCTCGCTGGCCGAAATATCGGGATCGTTGATGATGGTGATGCCGATCGAGCAGCCGATTTCCACCATTTGTCCATCAATATCAAAGGGTCGGGCAAAGGCATTGATGATCCGCTCTGCCAGGTGAGCCGCCCCCGGCGCACCCGAATGCGGTTGCAGGACGACGAATTCATCACCCCCCAGCCGGGCCACCGTATCGGTATCGCGCAGCAGATTGGCCAACCTGCGCGCCGCCGCGCGGATCAGCGTATCGCCCGCCGGATGGCCCAGCGTGTCGTTCACCTCCTTGAACCGGTCCAGATCGAGGCACAGCACCGCCACATCCATCCCCGACCGCCGGGCCAGCGAGCGCAGCTGATTAAGCCGCTCGAACATCAACGCGCGGTTGGGTAATTGGGTCAGCGTATCGTGAAAAGCCAAATGGCGGGCCCGCGCCTCGGACAGGATCAGCCCGCGCGCATAGCGATGCGTTTGCCGCGCCAGACTGGCCCCCAGCAACCCCAACAGCCCCAGCATCGCCACCATCGGCCACATCAGCCTCACCAGAAGATCGCTGCCCGGATTGCGCCGGTCCCATGACAGCCCCGCCACCACCTTGCCGCTCAGATCCTGAAGCGGGAGGATCGCGGTATCATCATTGGTGCGCAGATCGGTGGTCACGCGGAAATTATTGACCAGTTTGCCCACGCCGAACATCGAGAGCACCGAGTGATCCACCGGCGCCATCGTCACCACTACGGGTGCCCGCCCTGTATCGGTCCGCCCGCGCACCAGCGTCGAGGTCATGATGTAGAGTTGGTTTTCGACAAACAGGATATTGGTGAACTGGATCGGCTGGGGCAGAGTGTCGGCCCTGCCCGACGGAATGGACGCCTCCGCCGTCCGGACCCGGCGCAAAAGGTCGGCCATCGCGCCGGCATAGGTTGTGCTGATCATGCCCGGATCGACCCGACGTCCGTCGACGGCAAAGAACAGCGGGCGGTCGCGCCCATCCACCACGATCAAACGCGTGATATTGTTGCGATCAAGGAAATAGCGCGCCAGATTCTGTTCCGCCCATGCCGGATCGAATGCTCCGGTCAGATGGCGCAGCGCGTCCCCCGATTCCAGCCTCGGCTGCACCATCGCGGCAAAGCTGGCCAGGCGATTGCGGTAACCACGTTCTGCGGTCTGGATCTGCATCGAGAGCGCAACATCGTCGAACTGGTTGACCATGACAGTCACCACCAGCGTCAAAACCGCCAGAACCCCGGCGGCAAGTGCAATGACGGGGCCATAGACACCGGCGCCAGCCCTCTCGGCGCGAGGGGTCTTGGGGTTGATCATGATCAGCGTCAGCCTTCCCTTGCTGTTGCTTTACAAAAGCATGCCAGTGTTCGGTTGTGTTGATCGCAAATAAATAAATGTACTTGCAGATTTAGCTCAGACCCTCCTCCGCAATTGCGCCTAGGGGCCATCGCGGGCCGTTTCAGAGGCGGCGCGCCACCGATGGCGCGCGCCGCGTTTCAGGCCATGCAGATCTGGTTTCGCCCGGCGCGTTTAGCGCGATAAAGCGCCGCATCGGCCGCCTCCAGCGCAGCGCGGGCATTAGGAAAGGCAAAGACATTGGCCACCCCACCCGAGATGGTGATATGACCGATGGGCTCATCGCTCCTGCGGTTGACGAAATTGCGGCGGGACAGCTTTTCGCGCGCTTCGTCCAGCAACTGGTGAACCTGCGTGGGGGTCTTGTCGCGAAACAGCATGACGAATTCCTCGCCGCCGTGGCGCGCCACATGGCATTTGTCATCCGAGAGATGCTGGAGCGTCTGGGCGATGGCCTGAATGACGCGGTCGCCCGCCTCGTGGCCATGGGTGTCGTTGATGCGCTTGAAATGGTCGATGTCGCAAAAGGCCAGACAGAGCGGTTCGATCCGCACCTGCGCCTCGCGATATTCGCTTTCCAGCACCGCTTCAAAAGCGCGGCGGTTGGGCAGGCCGGTCAGGTGGTCGACATGGGCATCACGCTGGGCGCGGTCGAGGCTTTTGCGCAGCGCGGTCGCTTCCTGCTCGCTGCGGCGCATACTTTCTTCGAGCAGATGCGTACGCTCGATCATCGCACGGGTCAGCTCGGCCAGGCTGGAGACAAATTCCCCCCCCTCGGCCCCAGGCAGCACGCTGACCACCTGTTCGAGGGCGGCGTGGTACGATCCGGAATCGCTGCGCGCCCGCGCGGCGGTGCTGGTGAACACCTCCAAACGGCTGCTTAACCGGTTGAGCATCTGCTGGGCATTCTCGCGCAGGGCCCCGTCCTCATCCTTTTCGGTAACCTGGTCCATCCAGGCCTGAGTGATGACGCGGTTTTCCTCGCGCATAACGCCAAATTTGCGGGCAAGGCGCGGCGATGACCCCGAATAGGCCGCATGAACGGCCAGCAGGTTCTCGGCGGTTACTTCCAATTTATTATCGACGAAGAATTCTTTAATACGATCAATCAATTGCTCCCTGCGCACGTCGTTCAAGGGCGTGGCATCAGGGTTTTGCGACATATTATCAAATTCAGCGGAGGAGGCCAAAGCCAACTTGAACAAGCGCAAGGCTGAATCCTTTATAAGTAACGTTTGCACTGATGCCGGATTAGAACCAAGCTTCCTTCAAATGCGCCATGCTGCCCGCCACAAGATTCCCCTATTCGCCCGAAGCTTTCCTTAACTATACGCGCCCGGCCTAGGGGTTTAGCGCTTGTACCAAAGACCCAAGACATTGGTCGTATTGGCCCCCGACTCGCTTGCAAAGTAACCAATCGGGGCGCATGCGCGGAGCCGCCCCGACAATCCCCGGCCCCAACGGCCCCGGAAAGCTATCCCATTGTCAGGCCAACACAAACGCAGGAGAAGCCCTCGCCATGTCTGCGCGCATTGCCCATCAGACGCTCAAATCCCGCATCACCAGCGCCGAACAGGCCGCCGCCCTTATTAATCCGGGCGATACGGTAGGCATGAGCGGGTTTACCGGTTCCGGTTATCCCAAGGCAGTGCCTTTGGCGCTGGCCTCGCGGATCGAGGATGCCCATCGCGCGGGAGATCCGTTTCAGGTGCGCGTGTGGACCGGCGCTTCGACCGGGCCGGAACTGGACGCGGCGCTGGCGAAGGCCAATGGCATCGAATTTCGCCTGCCCTATAATTCCGACCCCATCGCCCGCGAAAAGATCAACAGCGGCCAGATGGACTATTTCGACATGCACCTTTCGCAGGTGGCGCCGATGGCGTGGCAGGGCTTCCTTGGCCCGCTCGACGTCGCACTGGTCGAAGTTACCGCCATCAACGCCGACGGCAGCCTCGTGCCTTCCTCGTCGGTGGGCAATAACAAGACTTGGCTGGACCGCGCCGACCGCATCATCCTTGAGGTGAACCACTGGCAGGCCGAAGAGCTGGAGGGGATGCACGACATCTATTACGGCACCCGCCTGCCCCCGCATCGCGTGCCGATCCCTCTTACCCGCCCGGATGACCGCATCGGCCAGCCCACGCTGCAATGCGACCCCGACAAGATCGTGGCCATTGTCGAAACCGATGCGCCCGACCGCAACCTGCCTTTTGACGCGCCGGGCGAAACGGCTCTGCGCATTGCGGGCCATCTGCTCGATTTCCTTGCCAACGAGGTCAAGCAGGGGCGGATGCCGGAAAACCTGCTGCCGCTGCAATCGGGCGTAGGCAATATCGCCAATGCAGTGCTGTCAGGTCTGGTCAACAGCCCGTTCGAAAACCTCACCTCCTATACCGAGGTGATTCAGGACGGCATGATCGACCTGCTCGACGCGGGCAAGCTGCGCATGGCCTCGGCCACCTCCTTCTCGCTGAGCCCCGAAGCGGCGGAGCGAATGAACAGCAACATGTCGGCCTATCGGGAAAAGATGATCCTGCGCCCGCAGGAAATCAGCAACCATCCCGAGTTGATCCGTCGCCTTGGCTGTATCGCCATGAACGGCCTGATCGAGGCCGACATCTACGGCAATGTGAACTCCACGCATGTCATGGGCAGCCGCATCCAGAACGGCATCGGCGGCAGCGGCGATTTCGCCCGCAACGCCTATGTCTCGATCTTTATGACGCCCAGCACCGCCAAGGGCGGCAAGATCAGCGCCATCGTGCCGCAGGTCGCCCATGTGGACCATATCGCACAGGACGTTCAGGTGGTCGTGACCGAACAGGGCCTTGCGGACCTGCGCGGCCTTAGCCCCAAGCAGCGCGCGCTGGCCATCATCCAGAACTGCGCTCACCCCGATTTCCGCCCGATGCTGGCCGATTATTATGATCGCGCGCTCAAGGGCTCCTATGGGCTGCATGCGCCGTCCTTGCCCGGTGAGGCGTTGAGCTGGCATCAGCGGTTTATCGAGACGGGGTCGATGAAGGTTTAAGGGGGCATTTAAGATGCCTCCGGCGGGCCAAGGGACTCGTCCCTTGGCAATCCCGGCAATGTATGTGTTGCGTTATGAACTCGACCTTGGGTGTTGGGCGCGGCGTTGAAAATTAAAAGCCTGCGGCGCCTTTTATAGCGCCGCAGGCTTTTATAATTTTATCCATGGCGAAAGGCCGCAAACCCCAAACCACCCCATAATGGGATTGCAAAGGGTCAAGACCCTTTGCCCGCCGGAGGCATAAACAAAGGCCTAAAACCCCCGCATCAATCCTCCAACGGCACCCCCGGCAAATGCTTGGATGTGCGAATCGTCAGCGACGTTTTCACGCTGGCCACATTGGGCGCAGGCGTCAGCTTGCTGGTCAGGAATTCCTGAAAGCTTTGCAGATCGCGCGAGACGATTTTCAGGATGAAGTCGATTTCGCCGTTGAGCATATGGCATTCGCGCACTTCAGGAAGGCCGCGCACATGGTCCTCGAACCCGCGCAAGGCTTCCTCGGCCTGACTTTTCAGCGAGACCATGGCAAAGACGGTGATCGAGAAGCCCAGCTTTGCCCCATCCAGTTCGGCATGATAGCCCCGGATGACGCCTTCTTCTTCGAGCGCGCGCACGCGGCGCAGGCAAGGCGGCGCGGTCAGCCCGACGCGTTGGGCCAATTCGACATTGGTAACGCGGCCCTCGTCCTGCAATTCGGCCAGCAAGCGCCGGTCGATCTGATCAAGATTGGCCATAAGCCCGGAAATTCCCCAATTGCGGCCCGCCGATCGCGGCAGAAAGACCCTTCCTGTCGGCGGGGTCGCCAAAGATGAAAGAATCAGCCCATCTGTTGCGGGCCGTGCTAATATTATTATCTATGGCCGCAATCGTCCCACATTGCAACGCCACCGCGCTACGTGCTTTCGCTCGGCGGCAGGTGTGATAGGATGCGGAATAAAGTTGTACACAGGTTCCGTCGGCGATCCTAACCACTCGCTAGGAATTAAGATCGTATTGGCTTGGAAAGGCCATCTGCAACACCATAACTGCTGATACACAAACCCATGCGCTATGACGACCGCCTTGCCACCGCCCTTCGCCTGACGCCAGTCGGGCAAGGCGTTGCGCGCATTCAGTTCCGGCAATTGCTGGACCTGCTGGGCACGCTGCCGGTTGATGAGCAGGGCGAGATGGTCGATCTGGCCTATCTGCGCCTTGGCGAATTGGGCGGACGAATTCCAGCGGCGGATCGCGCGGCGATTCTGCGTCAGCCCGGCCTGCGGCTGCGCGCGCCGCGCTTGGTCGCGGCGCTGGCGGGGGCCGAACCGGTGGTGTCTTTGTCCGCGCTCCACTCCGCGCAATTGAGCGATGAGCAATGGATCGACCTGATCCCGGCGCTGCCGCTGGCCTCGCGCGGGGCGCTGGGGATGCGGCGCGATCTGGGGCCGGGCGCGCGGGCGCTGCTGGCGCGATTGGGTATCGGCGATCCGGCATTGCCCGCCACGTCTGCGCCCAAAGAACCGGCGCCTGTTGAAGAAGCGCCCGCGCCGGTCCAGACCGAAATTCCTTCCAAACCCGCGCGCGCGTCGGCCTATCAGGCTTCCCCGCCTCTGGCCGAGGATACGATCGGCGCGCTGGTGCGGCGAATCGAAGCATTCCGTCAGGCCCGCGAAAACAACATCGCCGCCGAGGCTGCGCGCCCCGCCCAATCCAAGAAGGCCAAGCCGGGCCAACCGATCCGGTCCTTTGATTTCGCCAGCGATGGCGAAGGTCGCATCGTCTGGGCCGAGGCGCGGGTTGCGCCGATGGTGGTGGGCTATGGGCTGGGCGGCAATGGGCCGGGGGCCAATGCGGTGCGGCTGCATCAACCCTTCCGCGCGGTGATGGTCACGCTGGCCGGGGCTCCGGCGATTGCTGGCGAATGGCAGGTGGACGCTGTGCCGCGCTTCGATCCGCTGGGCGGGCGCTATATTGGCCATCTGGGGCGCTTTCGACGGCCTGCGGCGGTTGCCGCGGCGCCTGTCCCGGCCGCCCCGGCGCAGGACAGCGAGACGGACCGCCTGCGCCAGCTGCTTCATGAATTGCGCACGCCGGTGAATGCCATTCAGGGCTTTGCCGAGGTGATCCAGCAGCAGTTGTTCGGCCCCACCCCGCATGAATATCGCGCGCTGGCCGCCGTTGTTGCGGCAGACAGCGCGCTGATGCTGGCCGGGTTTGAAGAACTCGACCGCTATGCAAGACTGGAAAGCGGCAGCCTCGCGCTGGCAGGCGGCGAATGCGATCTGGCCGCCGCGCTCGATGCGCTGGTCTCGCGGCTTGCGGGCGACGAACGCGGACCAGCCTTGCGTCTGGAGGGGCATGAACGCCCCTGCCCCATCGCACTGGACGGGACCGAGGCGGAACGGCTGTGCTGGCGCCTGCTGGCAACGCTGGCGGGCAATGGCGGGGCGGGCGAAGCGCTGCCGATACGGCTGAGCCATCGCGGGGGCGCGGTGCTGGCCATGTTTACCCTGCCGCAGACGCTGGCCGCGCTGAGCGACGAGGCGCTGTTCCATGGCGCCGCGCCTGCCACCCATCAGCCCGGCGCGGGCATGTTCGGCACCGGCTTTGCCCTGCGCCTTGCCGCCGCCGAGGCGCGGGCCGCAGGAGGCGGTTTGATCCGCGAGGGACAGCAACTTTTGCTTACATTACCGGGCTTGACCCTGCCAATGGTTAACCTTAGCCAAGTGCCTGAAAACAGGCCTGAGGCGTGCAAAACACCGGTGGCTTGATTTCACAGCGCGGCAGGGGGCCCGATTTGTCATTTCACCAGATTACCGACCAGCCCGCGCAGGACGCCTTTGTGCGTTTCCGCGAAGGCGTGGGTCAGCGCTTCGTGGTTACCATTGATACCGAAGAAGAATTCGACTGGACCAAGCCGCTGACCCGCACGCGGCACCGGGTCGATACGGTTTCGCGCCTGCGCAAGTTTCAGCAGTTTTGCGAAGGTTTCGGCATCGTGCCGATCTATCTGATCGACTATCCGGTGGCGACATCGGCGCTGGCGGCTGAATTGCTGCGCGACGCGGTGATCGCCGGACGGGCCGAAGTCGGGGTTCAGCTTCACCCCTGGGTTAACCCTCCTTACGAGGAGGAGGTTAACCAGTATAACAGCTTCTCGGGCAACCTGCCCTTCGCGCTGGAACGAGCCAAATTCCTGAAGCTGCACACCACGATTGCGGAAAATTTCGGCGCCGCGCCGATGATCTATCGCGCCGGGCGCTATGGCATCGGGCCCAACACCGCCGATGTGCTGCATGAGGCCGGGGTGGCGATCGACACATCGGTGCGCTCGCGCTTTGATTACAGCGGTTGGGGCGGGCCCAATTTCCGCGATCTGACGCTGCGGCCCTATTGGGTGGGCGAGCCGGGGCGCCTGATGGAAATGCCGCTGACCACGGTGTTTTCGGGGCTTTTGCGGCGCTATGGGCAATGGCTCTATCCCAAATTGTCGCGTTTTGATCGGCTGCGCGGGGCGATGGCGCGGGTCGGCTTGCTCGAGCGCATACCTCTGACGCCCGAAGGCGTGACGGTGGGCGAGGCGTTGCGCGCGGTCAACATCGCGGTGGACGAAGATCTGCCGGTGATCGTCCTGTCCTTTCACAGTCCCTCGCTCTGTCCCGGCCACACGCCCTATGTGCGCACCGAGGCCGATCTGGACGAAATGTACGAATGGTGGCGCCAAGTGTTTGAATTGCTGATCGCGCGCGGGGTCAAACCCACCAGCGTGCGCGAGGTGATGGAAACAACCCTGTTCGATTGAGAGGTTCGATTAAGGTGTTCGATGGAAGCCCTTGCCTGTTGCGCATGTCGCGGCTAACGCGGGGCCGCGCATCTTGCGCAAAACATGGTTGGGGCCTGTAGCTCAGCGGTTAGAGCTGGCCGCTCATAACGGCTAGGTCGCGGGTTCAAATCCTGCCGGGCCCACCATGATGACTGGCGCAAGCTATATGAATTGCAGTTTTCCACTTGCGCACCACGCCCCGTAACCCTAGGGGCTTGGCCGTGTCGGGGAGTAGCGCAGCCTGGTAGCGCATCTGCTTTGGGAGCAGAGGGTCGCAAGTTCGAATCTTGTCTCCCCGACCAATTCTCTTAATTTTCCAGCATCTCCGTGAGCGCGCGGCGCGCGCGATAAAGGCGCGTTTCCACCGCCTTGCCGGTAATGCCCAGCAAAGCGGCCACTTCGGCCTCGGCCATGCCTTCCACCCCGCGCAGCACCAGAACCTCGCGCTGCGAGGCGGGCAGGCGCGCGATGGCGGCCATAGCGCGGGCCAGTTCCTGCCGGTCGACCAAAGCAACATCGGCCCCCACCGCCGGATCGGGCAGGTTCGGCTCGTGATCTTCGGGCATGGCGAAAGAGAAGAGCGCGCGCAATTTTCGGCGGCGCGCCCGGTCGCGGCATTTGTTCAGCGCGATCCGCGCAATCCAATGCGCAAAGGGCCGCGTTTGGTCATAGCGGCCAAGCGCGGCAAACGCGCTGATGAAACTCTGCTGGGTGATGTCCAAAGCGGCATCCTCATCGCCGCAGGAGGCGCGCGCGATGCGGAACACCGCGTCGCGGTGGCGATGCAGCAAGGCGCTATAGGCCGCCTGCCGCCCGCCCAGCGCCAGCGCGGCCAGATCGCCATCGCTCAAGGCTTCCGGGCTCCAGGCGTCGGGTGCAGGCATCAGCGGGGCTGATCCGCCTCCGCCGTCAGCATCCGGGCAACCCCGGCATCGAAGCGCGCCGCCTGATCGGGGCGCAGCACTGCGCGCATGGCAAAGACATGCTCCAGCGTGGCTTTTTGCAGCGCGCCCATCGCATGATGCGCATGATCGACGGCGGCGGCCACGCGCGGGCCATAGGAATGTTCATCGCGCAAGGCCGCCGCAAGATCGGCATTGGCCGCGCGCTGCTGGGCCACCAGTTGCGCCTTTTGCACGGCAAAGCGGGCGTTCATGTCCGCGATCCGCGCCTGCTGCGATGCATCGAGCGTCAATTCATCATGCAGCAATTGGTGCAGCGCGGTTTCATCCTGCGCGCCATGCGGCATCATCCGCGCCACCATCGCCCCGCCCAGCGCCCCGGCAAAACCCAGCGCCAGCGCCAGCAGCAGCGATCCCTTGCGGTTCACAGCGCCCGCTCCAGCAAGGTGGAGGGCGCCAGCGCCAAACCCTGCCCCAGCGGATCGACCGGCGCGCGGCGCACAGCGCCTCCGCCCACCAGCGCGCCCGAAACCAACGCCAGCGCCGCAATCCCGGCCAGCATCGGCGTCGACAGCGCCGGTTGGCGCGCAAGTTCGGCGCCCTGCAACACCGCCGCCTCGATCGTCTCCAGCCGGGGATCGGGGCCCGCCGCGCCCAACTGCGCCAGCAGATCGTCGATTTGCACCATTATCCTTGCCTCGTCTTTCGCAACTGACCTTGCTCTCTATACGCGGCGCATTGCCCCACCCCTCACCATATCTGCGAGGGGCAGCGCCGCGCGATGCGTATCCGCCCATGACTCTCTCAAACATGCCTATCCTCAAGCGGAGAATTTGCCCATGCGTTTCCTGATCCTGCCCCTGATCGCTATTGCCACGCCCGCCATGGCCACCCCCGCCCTGACCTCGGCCACGCCCGCCGAAGGCAGCGACACCGCCAATATCACCCGCATCACGCTGAATTTCAGCGAAGCGGTCGACCCGGCGGCATCGGGCGTTGATGTGATGATGACCGGCATGCCGGGCATGGACCATCATGATCCGATGAAGATGGCGGGCGTCAAGGTCGCCGTCTCACCCGACGGCCGGTCGCTGGTCGCCACGCTGGCCCGCCCGCTGTCCGAGGGGACCTATGCCGTGCGCTGGCATGTGGCCGACAAGAGCGCACAAAAGGCCAGCGGCGCGCTGACCTTCAACACGCACTAATACCGAGAAGACCCACCCCAACGCGACACTCTGCCGCCGGACCTATCAATTTCGGCAAAGTAATGTGCGTTTCTGTCATAAGCTCGTCATAACGCGGGGCCGTCTGGCGGCCTTGCTGAACGGGGGGCCGCATGATGATGAAACTGCCGCTGATCGCGTTGGGGTGCGCGGCGATGGGGGCGACGATGCTCGCCTCGCGCGCCGGCGCCCATGACAGCTCCTACGCCTCGCGCGACAAGCATCTCGCATTGTTCCATGGTGGGGGCGCGGAAATATGACTTTGCCGAGCATCTGGCCAAGCTGAATTTTATTCGGCCCAGCGCGCCGGAATAAGGGACAGGCCCCGTATCACGGCTTGACCGCAGAAGAATGACCTCGATAAGAGGATATAACATGACACAAAAACCTTCCTCATCCACGCGTCTGATCGCCATCGACGCCCTGCGCGGGCTGGTGATGGCCTTCATGCTGGTCGACCATGTGCGCGAGACCTTTTTCCTGCATTTGCAGGTCAGCGATCCGGTCGATGCCAATACTGTCGATCCGGGCCTGTTCTTTACGCGCCTCCTCTCCACCTTCTGCGCGCCCACCTTTGTCGCGCTGACCGGGCTTTCGGCATGGCTCTATGGCCAATCGCACAGCAAGGGCGAGGTCAGCACCTTCCTCATCAAGCGCGGCCTGTTCCTGATCGCGCTCGAACTCTCGGTCGTATGCTATGCATGGCCCACGCAGGCGAACCATTTCCCCCCGCCCACCGTCTGGTTTCAGGTGATGTGGGCGATCGGCGGCTCGATGCTGGCGCTGGCGGCGCTGATCCATCTGCCGCGCGCGGTGCTGGTGGCGCTGGGCTTGGGGACTGTCACGCTGCACAATCTGCTCGACCCGATCCGGCTGGTTGAAGGCGATGCGTGGTATGTGCCTTGGGCCTTGCTGCACCAGCGCGCCGCGATCCATGCGGCCGACTGGATGACGGTCAAGATAACCTATCCCATCCTGCCGTGGATCGGGGTGATCGCGCTGGGCTATGGCATGGGGCCGTGGTTTGCGCGCGGGAGCGATCCGGCGCCGCGCATCCGGCGTCTGGCGCTGCTGGGGCTTGGGCTGGTGCTGGGCTTTGTTCTGCTGCGCTTTGCCAATGTCTATGGCGACAAGCCGTGGTTCGTGGCGCAAACCCCGCTGCGCACCGTCATGAGCTTCCTTGCGCTGACCAAATATCCGCCCAGCCTGCTGTTCCTGATGCCCACGCTTGGCGCGGGATGCCTGCTTCTGGCGTGGTTTGAACGGCTGGGCGATCATCGCGCGATGCCGATGCTGGCATGCCTTGGGGGGGCGCCGCTCTTCTATTACGTGCTGCATCTCTATACGCTCAAGCTGATCTATAATGTCGCCATGGCGCTGTATGGTCCGGTCAAGGGGCAGTTCTTCGGCGTCGATCACCTGTCCACCGTGTGGATCTGGGTGGCGATCCTGCTGCCGGTGCTCTACCTGCCCACGCGCTGGTTTGCCGGGCTGAAACAGCGCCGCCGCGATCTGGCCTGGCTTAAGTATCTGTGACCCGGCAGGCCAAGGGGGCCGCGCAGCAATCGTGCCGCGCCCCCCTTCTTTTCGACATGATCGTCCGTCAAGTCGGCCCGCTTCGACTAAAGATTCCTTATAAAGGGCATAGCCTCACAATTGTCACAAAAGAGATTGGCCGCCGTAAAACAGGGGTGCAAACCTACGGCAGGATCGGTCCGACACCCAAGCAGGTTGAGAACAAGCATTCATCAGGGGGATTTCAGAATGATCGACCGATCCGCTATCAAACCCGTGCTGCTGGCAACAGCCGCGCTGCTCTCGACACCCGTTTTTGCCGCTGACGATCCCAGTTCGATTGTCGTCACCGGCCAGCGTCAAGCCTATCGCGGCGATGTTCCAGTCAAGGAATTGCCGCAGACGATCCAGTTGATCGACGCCAAGATGATGGACGTGGTCAACATGACCAAGATGGAAGCCATCACCGACATCGCCAGCGGCGTTGTCCGCCAGAACAATTTCGGCGGCCTGTGGGACAGTTTCGCCATCCGCGGCTTTGCGGGCGACGAGAATTTCCCCTCGGGCGTGCTGGTCAACGGGTTTAACGGCGGGCGCGGCTATGGCGGCGCGCGCGATGCGTCCAACGTGGAAACCATCGAAGTGCTCAAAGGCCCCAATGGCGCGGTCTTTGGCCGGGGCGAACCGGGCGGCACGATCAACATCATCACCAAGAAGGCCAAGATCGGCAATACGTTCGGCAAGATCGGCGCGCAGGCCGGTTCCTTCGACACCTATCGCGGCGAAGGCGACATCAACCTTGGCATCAGCGACAAGCTGGCCATCCGCGTCAATGGCGCGATGGAGGACGCAGGCTCTTTCCGCAACACGGTGAAATCGCACAAGGAAGTCATCAACCCCTCGATCCTGTGGCAGCCTTCGGACAAGACCTCGCTGTCCTATGAGATGGAATATGTTGCGCTGGCCACGCCGTTTGATCGCGGCATTGTGGCGATCAACGGGCAATTGGGCGCTGTCTCGCGCAACACCTTCCTTGGCGAACCCGGCGACGGGCCGACCCGCGTCAAGGTCTTTGGCCACCAATCGCAATTGCAGCAGAAGCTGGGCGGCGACTGGGTGGCGATCCTTGGCTTTGGCCTGCGCGAAACCAGCATGATCGGCTTCTCGGAAGATGCCGAACTGGCCACCGGCCGCCAGCCCTTCTTCAGCACCGGCACGATGCTGGCCCGCCAGCGCCGCTTTCGCGATTTCCGCACCCGCAACATCACCGGCCGCGCCGAAATTTCGGGCCGGATCACCACGGGTCCGATCCTGCACCATGTCATGCTGGGCGCGGATATGGATGAATTCGACATCAACACCTGGCAGACCCGCTATCGCCCCGTTGCCTATACCGCAGGCAACCCGGTGACCACGGCCAGCAATGCCATCAACGTCTTTGCGCCCGTCTACGGCCAGATGCCCACGCCCACGGCAACCGTGCTCAACTCGCTGGAAAAGCAAAAGAGCTGGGGCATCTATTTTCAGGACCAGATGGACATCGGCGAAAAGGTCAAGATCCGCTTCGGCGGCCGCTTTGACCATTTCAACCAGTTGATCGGCGCCCGCGTGGGCAGCTTCAACCCCACCGTCAACACGGTCAAGGAACGCTTCAGCCCGACCGTCGGCCTGCTGTATGACATGACCCCGCGCATGGGACTCTATGCCGCATGGGGCAACGGTTTCCGCCCCAACAGCGGTCAGGATTTCTATGGCCAGCCTTTCGCCCCGGAAACCAGCAAGTCCTATGAAGTGGGCGCGCGCTATACCAGCAAGGTGATCTCGGCCTCGCTGGCGGTGTTCACCATGACCAAGGCCAATGTGCTGACGCAAGACCCCGACCCCTCGCATCAGGGCTTCTCCATCGCGGGCGGCAGCGCGCGCAGCACCGGCGTAGAGGCCGGGGTGGACGCCCACCTGCCGGGCCAGATCGAGGTCCACGGCACCTATGCCTATACCGACGCGCATTGGACCAGCACGTCGAAGGACTTCAACTTCGGCCTTGCCATCAATCCGGGGTCCAAGCTCATCAACATCCCGGCCCACACGGCCAACCTGTTGGTGACCAAGGGCTTTGATCTGGGCGAAAAGGGCAAGGTGACGGTGGGCGCGGGCGTCAATTACGTCTCCTCGCGCCTGGGCGAAACGGCGACCAGCTTCATCCTGCCCGCCTATACGCTGACCCGCGCGCTGATGACCTATGAGCCGACCAAGCGCATTCGCCTGGGCGTGGATGTCACAAACCTGTTTGATGTGACGTGGTACGCCTCGTCCTACTCGACGCTGTGGGTGGCGCCGGGCGCGCCGCGCACGATCACGGGGCGCATAAGCTACGCGTTCTGATTTCCATCCTGACTGGCCACCGCCTGCATTCCCAAGCAGGCGGTGGCTTTTTTGTGCCTCCTTGCCGGAAAGCCGCCGATGAACCGCAAAAGCCTGCTGATCTGGCATCGCCGCATCGCGCTGGCGCTGGCGCCGCTATTTCTGTTGCAGGCGATGACGGGGCTGCTCCTGCTGATCCCCCCGCCCTCGCTGGCGGTCACGTCCGGCCCCACCCTGCCCCCATCAGCACTGGTGGCCGGCGCGATGCGGGCCGCGCCCGGATTTCAGGCCTTCCGCCTCGATTATCCGCCCGATGCCCCGGTGGTGGCGCGGATGAGCAATCCCCAAGGCCAACGCCTTTTCGTGACCATCAACCCGGCCACCGCGCGCGTGCTTGATCAAGGCACAATGTGGCATGACCCATGGCGCATCGCGCAGGAATGGCACAACAGCCTGTTTTCCGGGCCGATTGGTTCAACACTGGTGGCGGTTGAAGCCACCGCCCTGCTGGCTCTGGCGATCAGCGGCATCATCTTCTGGTGGCCCGGCAAGGGGCGGCTGCGTCAGGGCCTGTCGATCCCCGCCCGCGCGCCCAAGCGTTTGAGATTGCGCCTTTGGCATCGCTCGACCGGGGTGATCGCCTCGGCGCTGCTGGGGATGATGGCGGTGACGGGGCTGCTGCTGGTCTGGCCGCTGATTGCGCCGCCCGGCGCAGGGCCGTTGCGCGCCGATCCCGCGCCGATGCTGGATGCCGCCTATGCCCGCGCCGCCCTACCGGGCCAGCCCCTGCGCGACATTCGCCTTGCGCCCTCCGGCCATGCGACATTCCATTTTGCCGCCCATAGCCGCAATCATTGGGATCTCGACACCGTCACGATCGCCCCCGATGGTCGCCCGCGCGTCATCCGCGCCGCTGATGCGCCCGCGCTGTGGATGCGGCTGTTGCCCTTGCATACGGGCGATGCGCTGGGCATTTTCGGACAGATCATCATCGCGCTGGTCGGCGGCGCGCTCCTCTTTCTCACCATCAGCGGCGTGATCGCATGGAACCGCGCCCGCAAAGGAAAAAGCAAATGACGATTGTACACTGCGGCGACCCCAAGCGCGGCGCGGCATGGGCCGAAATCTTCGCCCGCGATCTGCCGGAGGTGCCCTTCCGCTGCTGGCCCGACATCGGCGATGCGCAGGACGTGCGCTATCTGATCGCATGGACGCTGTCCGAGGAAGTCATCAGCGCCCTACCCAATCTGGAGGTGCTGTTTTCCATCGGCGCCGGGGTGGATCAACTCGACCTTTCGATCCTGCCGCCCCATGTCCGCGTGATCCGCATGATTGAGCCGGGCATTACCACCACCATGGCCGAATATGTGACCATGGCGGTGCTGGCGCTGCATCGCGATCTGCCCGCGCTGGTGGCGGGACAGCGCGCCGGGACGTTTCCCTATATGCCGGTCAAGATGGCGCGCGAGCGCCGCGTGGGGATCATGGGATTGGGCGAACTGGGCCAGGCCGCAATCCGCATGCTCGCCCCCATCGGCTTTCGCCTCTCGGGCTGGAGCCGCAGCGGGCGCGAAATCCAAGGCGTGGAGACATTCGCGGGCGAAGAGGGCATGGACGCCTTTCTGGGCGGGCTGGATATCCTCGTCTGCCTGCTGCCGCTGACGCCGGAAACGTGCGGCATTCTGTGCCGCGAAACCTTTGCCAAAATGCCGCGCGGCGCCGCGCTCATCAATGTCGCGCGCGGCGGGCATCTGGTGCAGGAGGATCTGCTGTCTGCGCTTGATGAAGGAGCCATAAGTGCTGCCTTCCTTGATGTCTCGACCCCCGAGCCCCTGCCCGAAACCCACGCTTTGCGCAGCCATCCCGCGGTTTTCCTTACCCCTCATATCGCGGGCGTCACCCGCATCGACACAGCGGTTTACGCGCTGATCGACGCGCTCAAAGGCGTGATGGCGGGCCAGAGCGTGGCAGGCGACATCGACCGCAGCAGGGGTTATTAAGGGCGCAGCATAGTGTGCCGAAAGGCCCGCTTAAAAAACCGTATGCGCCCCCTTGGGCCGATGCCAATCGGCTTCTTCTTCCGGCGCGGCGGTGGCCTATTATGAGGGTGTTCGGTGCCGGTCGCGCACCCTTTTCAGGATGGACCCATGACCATTTTCACTCCCAAGTTCATCAGCTTCGACTGCTATGGCACGCTGATCAAGTTTCACATGAGCGACATGGCCCGCGACTTTTACGAGGGCGTGATCGGGGCGGAAAACATGCCCGCCTTCAACCGCGACTTCTCGGCCTATCGCCTCGACGAAGTGCTGGGCGCGTGGAAGCCCTATCGCGAAATCATCGGCAATGCCTTGTCGCGCACCGCCAAGAAGTGGGGCGTTGCCTATGACGAAGCCTATGGCGAGGCCATCTATAACGCCGTGCCCACCTGGGGCCCGCACCCGGACGTGCCGGGCGGCCTGTCGAAAATCGGCACCAAGATCCCGCTGGTGATCCTGTCCAACGCGATGAACAGCCAGATCCACGACAATGTGGCCCTGCTGGGCGCGCCTTTCTACGCCGTCTATACCGCCGAGAGCGCGCAGGCCTACAAGCCGCGCATGCAGGCGTTTGAATATATGTTCGACCAGCTCGGCTGGGGGCCTGAGGTGGGGATGCATGTCTCCTCTTCCTTCCGCTATGACCAGAACACCGCGACCGACCTTGGCTTTGGCACGCGCGTTTTCGTCGGGCGCGGGCATGAGCCTTCGAACGCGAATTACCGCGATGTCGAAATCCCGCACATCGGCTGCCTGCCCGCGCTGGTCGGCCTCTGATCGCGATGGAGCCTGTCCCCTCCCTCTGGCAAGCCACCGCCCCCGCTTTTACCGGCGGGCAGGCGGGCGGCGTCGAAGGCCGCTATGATGTGGCCGTGATCGGGGGCGGGTTTACCGGCCTTTCGGCGGCGCTGGCGCTGGCGCGGGGCGGAGCGCGGGTGGCCCTGCTGGAGGCAGGCGCGGTGATCGGGGCGGCATCGGGGCGCAATGGCGGCCAATGCAATTCGGGCACCGCGCATGATTTCGGGGCTCTTGCCTCGGCGCACGGCGTGGACAAGGCGCGGCGCTGGTATCTGGCCCATTGCGACGCGGTGGACACGGTCGAACGCCTCGCCCGCGAGGAAGGCATCGACTGCGATTTCCGCCGCGCAGGCCGCGCCAAATTGGCCGCCAAGCCGGAGCATTTCACCAAGATCGAAGCGGCCTACAAGCTGCTCTCCTCCGAGGTGGACCCCAATGTTTCGCTGGTGGACGCCGATGGCCTGGCTCAGGAAATCCGTGCCGATGGGTTCTATGGCGCACTGATCCAGCATACCAGCGCGCAATTGCATGTGGGCCGTTTCGGGGTGGGCCTTGCCCATGCCGCCGCCCGCGCGGGCGCGCATATCTGGGAACAGGCGCCCGTTACCGGGATCAAACGTGAGGGCGCAGCCTATCGCGTGGAAACCTCGCGCGGCGCTATATCGGCATCTCAGGTGCTGGTCGCCACCGGCGGGGCCAGCCCGCAGGCGCCCTTCGGCTGGTTTCGCCGCCGCATCGTCACCGTGGGCAGCTTCGCCATCGCCACAGCCCCGCTCGACGCCGCGCTGGTCGACTATCTGTTTCCCGGCCGCCGCAATTACGTCACCAGCCGGATCATCGGCAACTACTTCCGCCTGACCGCCGACAATCGGCTGGTGTTTGGCGGGAGGGCGCGCTTTGCCCTGTCCAATCCGGCCTCGGATCTGAAGGGCGCGGATATTCTGGAAAAGGCCATGATGCGCCTGTTTCCCGATCTGGCAGGCACGCAAATCAACCACCGCTGGGGCGGCGCGATCGACCTGACGCAGGATCGCCTGCCCCGCGCGGGACAGCATGAAGGCCTGTATTACGCCATGGGCTATTCAGGCCACGGGGTGCAGATGGCCACCCATATGGGCGGACAGATGGCCAAGGTGATGGGCGGCGATGCCGATGCCAATCCCTTTGCCGATCTGAATTGGCCCGCCATTCCCGGCCATCTGGGCAAGCCATGGTTCCTGCCCTTTGTGGGCGCCTATTATCGCGTGCTGGATTATTTCCAATGATGGACTTTTCACGCCGCGCCATGATGTTGGGCGGATTAAGCGCGGGTCTGATCGGCATGCCCGCGATGGGCGCCTCCCTGCCCAAACGCGGCGGTTCGATCCGCGTGGCCACGCAATCGGTCTCCACTGCCGACACGCTCGATCCGGCAAAGGGCGCGCTGTCTACCGACTATGTGCGCCATTACATGCTCTATTCGGGCCTGACGCGGATCGGGCATGACCTGCTCGCACATCTTTCACTCGCCGAACGGCTGGAGAGCGCCGACCGCATCACATGGCATGTCGCGCTGCGCCGAGGCGTGCATTTCCATCATGGCGGCGAACTGACCAGCGCCGATGTCGTCTTCTCGCTGCTGCGCCATAAAGACCCCAAGCTGGGCAGCAAGATGGCCAGCATCGCCGGGCAATTCGTCGATGTGCGCGCCGATGGCCGCTATGGCGTGACCATTCGCCTGTCGGGCCCCAATGCCGATTTGCCCGCCATGCTGGCGCAGTCGCATTTCCTGATCGTGCGCCATGGGGCCGATCGGCCCGACGGCAATGGCACGGGCCCGTTCCGTCTTGCCGATTTCAAACCGGGCATCCGCACCGTGGTGGTGCGCAATCCCGACTATTGGGTGCCGGGCAGGCCCTATCTCGACCGTATCGAGCTGATCGCCATTCCCGATGAGGTCAGCCGGGTCAACGCGCTGCTGGCGGGCGATGTGCAATTAGTAAACGCAGTGGCGCCGCATTCCACCCGGCGCGTCGAGGCATCGCCCACCCATGCCATCGCCACCGCGCCTTCCGCGCTTTATTCCAATCTGATCACCCGGATGGATCGCCTGCCCAGCGGCAACCCCGATTTCATCGCCGCGCTCAAACATCTGATCGACCGACCGCTGGTCAAACGCGCGCTGTTTCGCGGCTATGCCACCATCGGCAATGATCAGCCGATCCCGCCGTTCCACCCCTATTACAACCCCGCCATTCCCCAGACCGCCCTTGATCTGGACCGGGCGAAATGGCATGTGCAGCGCGGCGGGTTGCAGAATGTGCGCCTGCCTATCTTTTGCGGCCCGGCGGTCGAAGGCTCGGTCGATATGGCCTCGGTGCTTCAGGAATATGGTGCGCGCGTCGGCCTCGATCTGGCAATCACGCGGGTGCCCTCGGACGGATACTGGTCCACGCACTGGATGCGCCATCCGCTTTCCTTTGGCAGCACCAATCCACGCCCGACCGCCGATCTGATCTTCTCGCTCTTCTATAAATCCGACGCCGCATGGAACGAGACGGGATGGAAAAACCCGCGCTTCGACCAACTCCTGCTGGCCGCGCGGGGCGAGACCAACGAGGCGAACCGCAAGGCCATGTATGGCGAGATGCAGCAGATCGTGCATGACCGATGCGGCTCGATCATCCCGGTCTTCATCAGCCTGATCGACGGCCATGACCGGCGGTTGCAGGGGTTGAACCCGCTGCCGATGGGGGGATTGATGGGCTATCAATTTGCCGAACACGTATGGTGGGCGGCATGAGCGGGGCCAAAACCGGAAAGGCCAGCCTGTGGCCCATGCTGATCCGGCGGGTGGGATCGGCTCTGCTCACGCTGCTGCTGGTCTCTATGGTGATTTTCGCCATTGCGGGCCTGCTGCCCGGCGATGCGGCACAGGAGGCCCTTGGCCAGTCGGCCACGCCCGAACAGGTGGCCGCGCTGCGCCACGAGATGGGCCTCGATCAGCCCGCCCCGGTGCGTTATGCGCATTGGCTATCGGGCATGGTTCGGGGCGATGCGGGCCAATCGCTGGTCGCCGGGATGCCGGTGGGCGCGATCATTGCCGAACGCCTGCCCAACACGCTGATGCTGGCGGGGATGACGGCGGTGCTGGCGGTGCCTCTGGCCTTGGTGATGGGCATTACGGCGGCAATCCGGCGCGGCACATGGATCGACCGGGCGATCAACCTGGCGTCCCTGTCCATGGTGGCCCTGCCCGAATTTCTGGTGGCGACGGTGGGCGTGCTGATCTTTTCGGTCAAGCTCATGTGGCTGCCCTCGATCGCGATGGTTTCGGCCGAGGCGAGCTGGAGCGACACTTTGCGCTCCTGCGCGCTGCCGATCCTGTCGCTGACGGTGGTGGTGGTGGCGCAAATGGCGCGCATGACCCGCGCGGCCATCGCGGACCAGCTTGACCGGCCCTATGTCGAAATGGCGCGTTTGAAGGGCGCTTCGCTCTCGCGCGTGGTGCTGGGCCATGTGCTGCCCAATTGTCTGGGGCCGATTGTGAATGCGATGGCGCTCTCGCTCTCCTATCTGATGGGCGGCGCGATCATTGTCGAAACGATCTTCAACTTTCCGGGCCTTGCCAGCCTGATGGTCAATGCCGTGACCAGCCGCGACATGCCCTTGTTGCAGGCCTGCGCGATGATCTTCTGCTCGGCCTATCTCCTCTTGATGCTGGTGGCCGATATGGTCGCGCTGCTGGCCAACCCAAGGTTGCGTGCGCAATGAAACGCTCGATCTCCCTTTTGGTCGGGGCTTTGACCAGGGCGCCTCTGGCCACGCGCGTTGCGGCTGGATTCGTCGGCTTCTGGCTGGTGCTGGCCGTGGGCGGACCTTGGGTTGCGCCGCATCCGGTGGGCGCCTTTGTGGATCAGGACGTGTTTTCCGGCCTGTCCGCGCGCCTATGGCTGGGCAGCGACTATCTGGGCCGCGATGTGTTTTCGCGCCTGCTCTATGGCGCGCGCTATACGGTGTTTCTGGGTCTGGGCGCGGCGCTGCTGGCGGCCTGCTGCGGCACGGCCCTCGCGCTCTGGGCCACCTTGTCGGGCGGGGCGATTGATGAAGTCATCTCGCGTCTGATGGACACGCTGATCTCGATTCCCTCCAAGATCCTCGCATTGGTACTGGTGGCGGCCTGCGGCTCGTCCTTGCCGCTCCTGCTGCTGATCTGCGCGCTGACCTATGTGCCGGGCAATTTCCGCATTGCGCGCGCGCTGGCGATGAACCTTGCCGCGCTGGATTTCGTGGCGGCGGCCCGCGCGCGCGGCGAGCGCAAATTCGCCATCGCGCTCCACGAGGTGCTGCCCAATATGGTCCACCCCTTGCTGGCCGATCTGGGCCTGCGGTTTGTGTTCGTGGTGCTGCTGCTCTCGGGCCTGTCGTTCCTTGGCCTTGGGGTGCAGCCGCCCTATGCCGACCTCGGTTCGCTGGTGCGCGAAAATATCTCGGGCCTCACCGAGGGCGCGCCCGCCATTCTTGCCCCGGCGCTGGCGATTGCGGTGCTGACCGTGGGGACCAACCTGTTGATTGACGCCCTCAAGCCCGAGGACAAGCGATGAGCGCCCCCCATATCGAAGTTTCCGGCCTGACCGTGGCGGTGGGCGATGTGCCGATTGTTTCAGACATTTCCTTTACCGTGCCGCGCGGACAGGTTCTGGCGCTGATCGGCGAATCCGGTTCGGGCAAGAGCACGACCGCGCTGGCCCTGATGGGATGGTGTCGCCATGGCGGGCGCATCGCGGAAGGCACGATCCGCGTGGGCGGCATGGTGATCGAGGGCAAGAGCGAGGAAGCGCTCTCCGCCATCCGGGGCCGCCACATCGCCTATATCGCGCAGAGCGCGGCGGCGGCCTTCAACCCCTCGCGCCGGATCATGGCGCAGGTGATCGAACCGGCCCTGATCCACCGCATCATGACGCGCGAGGAGGCCGAGGCCAAGGCGGTTGACCTGTTCCGCGCGCTGGCCCTGCCCTCGCCCGAAACCATCGGGGATCGCTATCCGCATCAGGTCTCGGGCGGGCAATTGCAGCGTCTGATGGCGGCGATGGCGCTGATCACCGATCCCGAACTGGTGATCCTGGACGAGCCGACCACGGCGCTGGATGTGACCACCCAGGTCGAAGTTCTGAAATGCTTCAAGGCGGCGCTGGCGCAGGCCAATCATGGCCGGGGCGCCACTGCGATCTATGTCAGCCATGACCTTGCCGTCGTGGCCCAGATGGCCGACCGCATCGCCGTGCTGCTCAAAGGACGGCTGGTGGAGGAAGGCCCGGCCGAGCAGGTGCTGACCGCGCCGCGCGATGCCTATACGCAGGTGCTGGTCAATGCGCCCCATCCGGTGCCTGCCGCGCCGGTGGGTGATGATGGTGCGCCGGTGCTCTCGGTGCGGGGGCTGACGGCGGGCTATGGGCGTGTGGTTGATGGCATGCCGCAAATCCCGGTACTGCGCGATGTGGCGTTTGATCTGCCGCCGGGCGGCGCGCTGGGCATCATTGGCGAGAGCGGATCGGGCAAATCGACGCTGGCGCGTGTGATCGCCGGGCTGCTGCCCGCCGCGCAAGGCGAGGTCCTGCTGAACGGCAGCGCCCTGCCGCCACGGCTGGAAGATCGCAGCCTCGATCAATTCCGCACCGTGCAGCTGGTGTTTCAAAACGCCGATACCGCGCTTAATCCGGCCCATAGCGTGCGGCGCATCCTTGCCCGCCCCTTGCAGCATTACCACGGGTTGACCGGCGCGGCGGCGGATCGACGGGTGGCCGAATTGCTGGACCTGACGCGCCTGCCCGCCGAGGTGATCGACCGGCCGGTGACGAAGCTGTCGGGCGGCCAGAAGCAGCGCGTCAACCTTGCCCGCGCGCTGGCGGCCGAACCCAAGGTGCTGCTCTGCGATGAAGTGACCTCCGCGCTCGATACGGTGGTGGGCGCGGCGATCCTTGCGCTGATCGAGGATCTGCGCCGCGATCTGGGGCTGGCCACGGTGTTTATCAGCCATGATATCCATGCCGTCTCGGCGCTGTGCGACAAGGTGCTGGTGCTTTATGGCGGCACGCCGGTGGAACTGGCCACGCGCGCAGCGTTCAATGGCCCGCGCCATCATCCCTATACCAGCCTGCTCCAATCCAGCCTGCCGACGATGGACCGCGCATGGCTCGACACCACGCGCCCACCGATCCTGCGCGGTTTCCGGGTCGAGGGCCTTTGCCCGTTTCAGCCGCGCTGCGCCGATGCCGTCCCCGGCCTGTGCGATGCCGTGCCCGCGCCCTTGCGTGAGGGCGACGGCATGCGCTGGCTGTGCCACCATTCCCCCAGCATCAAGGAACCTGCATGACCGCCCGTTTCCGCCGCCTTGTCGAAACCGACCGGCCCCCGGTCAGCCTGACCATTGATGGCGTGAGCGTGACCGCGCTTTTGGGCGATACGCTGATGGTGGCGATGCTGACCAATGGCGATGCCCTGCGCACCAGCGAATTTGCGGCAAGCGAACCGGCCGCCCCTGAGCCCAGTGATGGCCGCCGCGCGGGCTTCTGCCTGATGGGCGCCTGTCAGGACTGCTGGGTCTGGACCGCGTCGGGCGCACGTCTGCGCGCCTGTTCGACGCCGGTACAAAACGGCATGACCATTTCCACCCGGCAGCCGGAGGCCACATGGGCGAACATCGCGTAATCATCGTCGGCGCGGGCCCTGCCGGGGTGCGCGCGGCGCAGGCGGTGGTGCGCGCCGGCTTGCGCCCAATTGTCATCGATGAGGCCTCCCGCGCCGGGGGCCAGATCTATCGCCGCCCGCCGGAAAACTTCAAACGCGACCACGAAGCGCTTTACGGTACCGAGGCAGCGCGAGCCCGCGCGATCCATGAGGATTTCGCCGCCCTCCTGCCCCATATCGACTATCGCCCCGAAACGCTGGTGTGGAATGTGGCCGAAGGTCATGTCTGGGCCGCGCATGAAGGCGAGACGCAGGCGATCCCCTATAACGCGCTGATCGTGTGCAGCGGGGCGAGCGACCGCGTCGCCCCGATCAAGGGCTGGCAGGCGGCGGGGTGCTATTCGCTGGGCGGCGCGCAGATTGCGCTCAAGGCTCAGGGCTGCGCCATCGGGCATAGGGTGATTTTCCTCGGCTCCGGCCCGCTGCTCTATCTGGCCGCCGCGCAATATGTGAAGGCGGGAGCAGAGGTTGCCGCCGTGCTGGACACCTCGCCTTTCTGGCTGAGGGTGAAGGCCGCGCCGAAACTGGCCGCGATGCCCGAACTGCTGTGGCAGGGGGTCAAGCTGCTGCGCGATCTGAAGCGCGCGGGCGTGCCGGTGCTGACGGGCGTGACGCCGGTGGAAATCGAGGGCGATCCCCAGAACGGCGTTTCGGGCGTGACCGTGCGCCACAAGGGCGCGGTCAGGCATTTCGCGGGCGATGCCGTAGCGATGGGCTGGCATGTGAAACCCGAGGCGCAGATTGCCGATCTGGCCCGCGCCACTTTCGCTTTTGATCCAGCCACGCGCCAATGGCTGCCCCAGACCGATGCCGATGGGCGGGCGGGCAATGCGCTCTACCTTGGCGGCGATGGTGCCCGCGTGCTGGGCGCGCGCAGCGCCGAGGTGACGGGCGAGTTGGCCGCCATGGCGGCGCTGGCCGATCTGGGCCTGACGGTGGATGCGGATCGCCGCCGCTGGTTGCTGGCCGAAAAGGCCAATTACGCGACCTTCGCCAAGGGGCTGGCGCAGGCTTTTCCATGGCCGCATGAACTGGTCGCCGCGATCCCTGACGACGCCATCGTCTGCCGCTGTGAGGCCGTGACCGCCGCCGCCCTGCGCGCCAGCGTGAGCACCGCCCACGCACAGGAAGCCAACCGCGCCAAGGCCTTCAGCCGCGTCGGCATGGGCCGTTGTCAGGGGCGCTATTGCGGCCATGCCAGCGCCGAAATCATCGCGGCGGCGCGCGCCGTATCGCTGGAAAAAACCGGCCGCCTGCGCGGGCAGGCCCCGGTCAAACCCATTCCCGTGAGCCTGAAGCGGAACGACATATGAGCCAGATCCACCAGAGCGATGTCGCCATCATCGGCGGCGGTTTGATGGGATGCAGCGCGGCGTTCTTTTTGCGCCAGCGCGGCCTGTCGGTCACGGTGCTGGAAACCGACAAGGTGGGGCGGCAGGCCAGCGGAACCAATTTCGGCAATGTCCGCCGCCAGGGCCGACCGATCTTTCAGCTTCCCCTTGCCAATCGGGCGATCCGTATCTGGCGCGATTCCCCTCAATTGCTGGGCTCGGATGTGGAATATCTGCAAAGCGGTCATATCCGCGTGTGCTTTCGCGAGCGCCCGGAAAACATCGGCAAGATGGAGGAATATGCCGCCCTTGCGCGTGAGGAAGGGCTGGATCTCGAATTGCTGTCCGCCAATGCCTTGCGGGAGAAATTCCCGTGGCTGGGGCCGGACGTATTGGCCGGGTCTTATTCGGCCAGTGATGGCCATGCCAACCCGCGCCTTGCCGCGCCTGCCTTTGCGCGGGCGGCGGCGCGGCTGGGGGCGTCCATCGTCGAGGACACCAAGATTGTCCATGCCGAGAAGGTGGGTGAAGATTTCCGCCTGACTGCCAGTGATGGCCGCCAGTTTGCCGCGCCCATCCTGCTGATTACGGCGGGCGCATGGGCGGGCAAAATCGCAGGCTGGTTTGGCGAGGACATCCCCCTCACCCCGCGCGCGCCGACGATGAGCGTGACGGAACCTGTGCCTTACGCCATCGCGCCCGCCGTTGGCGTGATGACGCCCGAAGAGGTGGAAACCGTCTATTTCCGGCAGGTGGCGCGTGGCAATATCGTGCTGGGCGGATCGACGCGGGCGCAGTCCTATCCCGACGACTATCGCTCCTATGTCCTGCCGCAAAACACGATGACGCAGTTTGAGCATCTGCGCCGTCTGGCCCCCGCTCTGGCCAATCTGCAGGTGATCCGCGTGTGGAGCGGGATCGAGGGCTATACCGATGACGCCCTGCCGATCATGGGGCCGAGCGCGAAGGTCTCGGGCCTGTTCCACGCTTTCGGCTTTTCGGGCAGCGGGTTTCAGATCGGGCCGGGCGTGGGCGAAACCATGGCCGAATTGATCGCCACGGGCGCGACCGATATTCCGCTGGAGCATTACAGCGTGACGCGGTTTGCCAAATAAGTAAGGGGCAAAGGTAACGAACCTTTGCCCCCTTTTCGTTACAGCCCGATCAGAACCGTCTTGCTCTTGCAGCTTGCCAGATAGGCCTCGCGCCCCAGATCCTTGCCCAGCCCCGATTGCTTGAAGCCGCCGGTGGGCAGGATGAAATCGTCCGAGCGGCCATAGCGGTTGACCCAGACCGTGCCTGCCTCAAGCGCCCGCGTGGCGCGGATCGCGCGGCTCAGGTTCTGCGTATGAACCCCCGCCGCCAGACCATAGCGCGTGCCATTGGCCAGCCCATAGGCTTCCTCATCATCGGCAAAGCTCTGCACCGTCAGCACCGGGCCGAAGATCTCGCTCTGCACGGCGGTGGCGTCGGCGGAAAGGCCCGCGATCAGCGTGGGTTCGTAAAAAGTCCCCGCCCGTTCGACCCGCGCCCCGCCGGTGATCGCCTCGCCACCCTCGGCGCGGGCAGTCTGCACGATGGCGTCGATGCCCGACAATTGCTTTTCCGAAACGATCGGCCCCATGGTCGTGCCATCGGCCCATGTCTCGCCCAAACGGTGGGCGCGGAACAGGGCGGCGATGCGCTCGGTCACTTCATCGGCTACCCCGGCCTCGACCAGCAGGCGCGAACCGGCGACGCAGACCTGACCGGCGTTAAGCGTGATCGCGCGGGCGACAATCGCGCAGGCCTTGTCCATATCCGCGTCGGCAAAGATGATCTGCGGGCTTTTCCCGCCCAGTTCCAGCGTGCAGGGCTTTGGCCCGGTGGCGGCGCAGGCGCTCATGATCGCGCGGCCCGTGGCGGTCGATCCGGTAAAGCTGACCTTGCCCACCTGCTCGGCGCGGACAAGGCCGTCGCCAATATCGTGGCCCATGCCCTGAACCACGTTGAAGATGCCCGCAGGCACCCCTGCCGCCACCGCCAGTTCGGCCAGACGCACCACCGAGAAAGGCGTAAGTTCGGAAGGCTTCAAAACCACCGCATTGCCCGCCGCCAGCGCCGGACCCAATTTCCACGCCGCCATCACCAGCGGCAGGTTCCACGGCGCAATCGCCCCCACTACTCCATAAGGCTCATTGGCGGTGAAACCAAAACGGTCATCGGCGGTCGCCCCCACCTCCCCCCCGTGCTTATCGGCAAATTCGGCGAAAAAGCGGATACATTCGGCGGTATAGGGCAGATCCCATGCCAGAATCTCGGCCAGCGTCCGCGTCGAGCCGACCGCTTCCAGCGGGGCCAGAACCGCGCGGTCGGCATCAATCGCATCGGCCCAGCGGCGCAGGATGCGGGCGCGTGCGCGCGGGTCCATCCGGCCCCAACCGCTGCTTTTCTGCGCCGTGGCGGCATCTTCTGCCGCTTGGCTCATCTGGTCCATGCTGGCCGCGTGCAAGGGCGAGAGCAGAGCGCCATCGGAAGGCCGCAGCACATCGAACACCACGCCAGCGCCCAGAATTTTGCGCCCACCGATGAAATTGGCCGCCAGATCGGGCCGGATGGAATCGGGGTTGAAGGCAATCGTCATGGGGCATGGCTCCGCAGTGGTTCTTCGGGGGTTCTGGGGGCAAGATTATTGCCCTGCGGCAGAATCGACTGGGCAAAGCGGGCCGCTCAACGCCATAATCTTCTGATCTTATGCATAAGGCGGCAGCCTATTCCATTCGCGCGGCGCTAACCCATTATCAGAACTGGCGCATCCCATCCCCTGTGGATGCGCCGACACACCAATCCGGTTGGTGGGGCAAAGAGAAGGAGTGCGGCGATGGGCGAGCTGGTGACCAGCGGCGTGAGTTTTCGAGCGATGCGGCATGAGGATATCGAGCGTGCGGTGGAAATGTCGCGCGCACTGTTCTGGCCGCACCGCGAAGAGGACTGGGCGCTGTTCCTGGCATTGGGCGACGGCATCGTGGCGCAGGTCGATGGACAGGTGATCGGCACCATCATCGGCTTTCCCTATGGCGAGCGCGTCGCCACGCTGGGCATGGTGATCGTCGATGATGCGCATCAGGGCAAAGGCTATGGCCGCCAGTTGATGCAGGCCATGCTGGACCACCTGGGCGACCGGACCGTGCTGCTGCAGGCCACAGTCGAGGGCGCGCCGCTGTATGAAAAGCTGGGCTTTGCCGATATCGGCACGCTGTATCAGCATCAGGGCACGATCCCGCTGGCCCCGCTGGCCGCGCTGCGCAGCGGCGAGCGCATCCGCCCGCTCGGCTCATCCGAACAGACGCCGGGCGAATTGTACGGCAAAGCCACCGGCAGCGACCGCCACGCCATGATGCGCGCGCTGACCGCGCAGGACAGCGCGGTGGTGCTGACCCATGACGATATTCCGGTGGGCTTTGCCCTGCTGCGCCGCTTTGGCCGTGGATGGTCGGTTGCGCCCGTCGTGGCCCCCGACAGTGATGGCGCCAAGGCGCTGATCCTGCACTGGCTGGCCCAGAATGCGGGCAATTTCACCCGCCTCGACGTAACCGAAGAGAGCGGACTTTCGCCATGGCTTGAAGGGCTTGGCCTGCCTCGCGTCGATACGGTACGCATGATGGCGCGCGGGCCTTTGCCGGAAACTTCGGGCGATGCCACGCTCTTTGCTCTCACCACCCAAGCACTGGGGTAAACCATGCAACTTTCCGATTCCACCCTATTGAAGCAGGCCGCGCTGATCGGCGGACAATGGCTTGGCGCCTCCTCGCGCGATGCGTTGGCGGTGAAGGACCCGGCCAGTGGCGCGGTGCTTGGCGCGGTGCCCGATTGCACGGGCGACGACACGCAGGAGGCGATTGCGGCGGCCAATGTGGCATGGCCGGCATGGCGCGCGCGCACGGCGGGCGAACGCTGCGCGCTGCTGGAGGCATGGCATGCGCTCGTGCTGGCCAATCTGGACGATCTGGCCCTCATCATGACCGCCGAACAGGGCAAGCCGCTGGCCGAGGCGCAGGGCGAGATCCGTTATGCCGCCAGCTTCATCAAATGGTTTGCCGAGGAAGGCCGCCGCACGGGCGCGCGCAATGTCGTCTCGCCCGAGCGTGACCGGCGCGTCATCGTGCTGACTGAGCCGGTGGGTGTTTCCGCCGCGATCACGCCGTGGAACTTCCCCGCCGCGATGATTACGCGCAAATGCGCGCCCGCGCTGGCCGCCGGTTGCCCGGTGGTCATCAAGCCATCGGAAATGACGCCCTTTACCGCGCTGGCGCTGGGCGAACTGGCGATCCGCGCAGGGTTCCCTGCGGGCGTCATCAATATCGTGACGGGCCTGCCCACGGCCATCGGCGCGGCGATTACCGGCAGCCCGCTGGTGCGCAAACTGTCCTTCACCGGATCGACCCGCGTGGGCGCGCTGCTGCTGGAACAATGCGCCAAGACCATCAAGCGGACCAGCATGGAGCTGGGCGGCAATGCGCCGCTGATCGTCTTTGCGGACGCGGATCTCGATCTGGCGGTGAAGGCCGCGATGGCATCGAAATTCCGCAATGCGGGACAGACCTGCGTCTGTGCGAACCGGATGCTGGTGGCCGATGAAATCTATGACGCCTTTGCCGAAAAGCTGGCCGCTGCGGTCGCCCAATTGAACGCCGCGCCGGGGATGGAGGCCGATTCCACCGTTGGCCCGCTGATCAATGCCGCCGCCGTCGAGAAAGTCAGCGCCCATCTTGAAGACGCCTTGAGCAAGGGCGGCAAGATCCTTGGGCATGGCAAGGGGCGGAGCGATGATCGCTTTGTCCGCCCAGTCATCATCGGCGACGCCAATCCCGACATGCGTCTGGCGTCAGAGGAAACCTTCGGCCCCCTCGCCCCGCTGTTCCGCTTTACCAGCGAGCGGCAGGCGATCGAGATGGCCAATGACACGCCCTTTGGCCTTGCCGCCTATTTCTACACCCGCGACCTCTCGCGCTCGTTCCGTGTGGCCGAGGCGCTGGAGGCCGGGATGATCGCGCTGAACACCGGCGGGATCGCGATGGAAATGGCGCCCTTTGGCGGGGTCAAGCAATCAGGCCTTGGCCGCGAAGGCGGGCATCAGGGCATCGAGGAATATCTGGAAACCAAGGCCTTCCACATCGGCGGGCTGGAATTGGGGGCATAAGACCCATGCGCAATTACAAGATCGCCGTCATCGCCGGGGACGGCATTGGCAAGGAAGTCATGCCCGAGGGCCTGCGCGCGCTGGAAAAAGCGTCGAGCGCCTATGGTTTCGGGCTGGACCTGCAAGTGCATAATTTCGCCGACTGCGATTACTATGCCCAGCATGGCCGCATGATGCCCGAGGATTGGAAGGATCAGATCGGGCGCCCCGATGCGATCTTCTTTGGCGCGGTGGGCTGGCCCGCAACGGTGCCCGATCACATTTCGCTGTGGCAATCGCTGCTGCAATTCCGCCGCGAATATGACCAGTATGTCAACCTGCGCCCCGTGCGCCTGATGCCGGGCGTGCCCTGCCCGCTGGCGGGCCGTGAGCCGGGCGACATCGACTTCTGGGTCGTGCGCGAAAACACCGAGGGCGAATATTCCAGCGTCGGCGGCCATATGTTCCCCGGCACCGAGCGCGAGATCGTCATTCAGGAAACCGTGATGACGCGCCAAGGCGTCGACCGCGTGCTGCGCTTCGCCTTTGACCTGGCGCAGAAGCGGGAGCGCAAGCACCTGACCAGCGCGACCAAATCGAACGGCATCGCCATCACCATGCCCTTCTGGGACAAGCGCGTGGAAGCCATTGGCGAAGAATTCCCCGATGTGAGCCATGACAAGTACCACATCGACATCCTGACCGCGCAATTCGTGATGAACCCCCAGCGTTTCGACGTGGTGGTGGCCTCCAATCTGTTCGGCGATATTCTGTCGGACCTTGGCCCGGCCTGCACCGGCACCATCGGCATCGCGCCGTCCGGCAACATCAACCCCACCGGCGAACACCCCAGCCTGTTCGAGCCGGTCCATGGTTCGGCCCCCGATATTGCGGGCAAGGGCATTGCCAATCCGGTGGGCCAGATCTGGTCGGCCGCGATGATGCTTGAACATCTGGGCGAGGCGGAAGCAGCGGCAGGCATCATGCGCGCCATCGAGCATGTGCTCTCCACCCCCTCGGGCCGCACCGGCGACTTGAGGGGCAGCGCCAACACCGTGGAATGCGGCAAGGCGATTGCGCAAGCCATCGGCTGAACCACGGCATAAAATGCCGCGCCCCTGCCCCTGTTTGGCGAAACACGCCTGAACCGCTAGCATAGGTTTGCCTCATGACCGAAACCCTGACCAACCGCTCGCTGATCGACCTTGACCGCGATCACCTGATCCACCCGGTGGCCTCTTTCCGTGGCCATGAGGCGCATGGCGCGCGCGTTTTGGCCAGCGGGGACGGCATGTGGCTGACCGATATAGAGGGCAAGCGCGTGATCGACGCCTTTGCCGGCCTGTGGTGCGTCAATGTCGGCTATGGTCAGGACAGCATTGTCGAAGCCGCCGCCGATCAGATGCGCCGCCTGCCCTATGCCACCGGCTATTTCCACTTTGCCAGCGAACCGGCGATCCGGTTGGCGGCAGAATTGACCGCGCTGACGCCTGAGGGCCTCAATCACGTCTATTTCACGCAAGGCGGTTCGGAATCGGTGGACAGCGCGGTGCGCTATATCGTCCACTATTTCAACGCCATCGGCAAACCGGACAAGAAAGAGTTCATCGCGCTCGAATGGGGCTATCACGGCTCCTCGGCAATGGGCGCGGGTCTGACGGCGCTGGCCAATTTCCATCGCGGTTTCGATCTGCCCTATAAGTGGCAGCACCATATCGCCTCGCCCTATCCCTATCGCCACCCGCAGGGCCATGACGATGCCGCCGTGATCGCCAGCACCATTTCGGCGCTGGAGGCCAAGGTGGCGGAAATCGGCGCGGACAAGGTTGCCGCCTTCTGCTGCGAGCCCATTCAGGGCAGCGGCGGGGTGATTGTACCGCCGGTGGGCTGGTTGAAAGCCATCCGCGAGGCTTGCGACCGGCTGGGCATTCTGCTGCTGGTCGATGAAGTCATCACCGGCTTTGGCCGCACCGGCCCCCTGTTCGCCTGCGAGGCCGAGGGCGTGACCCCCGATTTCATGACCACCGCCAAGGGTCTGACCGCAGGCTATGCCCCGATGGGCGCGCTGTTCATGGCCGACCATATCTATCAGGCGATTGCCGATGCCAGCCCGCTGCCGGTGGGCCATGGCGGCACCTATTCGGGCCATCCGGTCTCGGCAGCAGTCGGGCTGGAAGTGCTGCGCCTCTATCGCGAGGGCGGCGTGCTGGCCAATGGCGTGATGGTGGGCGAACGCTTTGCCGCGCGCATGGAGGCGATCCGCAGCCACCCGCTGGTGGGCGATGTGCGCTATCGCGGCCTGCTGGGCGCAATCGAGCTGGTGGCCAACAAGGACACCAAGGAACCTTTCGCCGCCGATCTGAGCATTGGTGATCGCCTCTCGCAGATGACATGGGACAATGGCGTGATCGCGCGCTGTTTTGCCAATGCAGTGATCGGCTTTGCCCCGGCGCTGACCTGCACGCCCGACGAAATGGACATCATCTTCGACCGCGTGCAATTGTGCCTCGACCAACTGCTCGATCAGGCCGATATTCGCGCCGCAATCGGCCAATAAGAGGAAAACGCCCCATGATGCCCGGCCCCAAACTCGACCGCATCGATCTCAAGATCCTTGCCAAGCTGCAACAGGCCGGGCGCGTCACCAATGTCGAGCTGGCCGATGCGGTGGGCCTATCGCCCTCGCCATGCCTGACGCGGGTGAAAAGGCTGGAGCAGGCCGGTTATATCACCGGCTATGGGGCGCATTTGAACCTTGGCAAGCTGGGCGAGTTTCTGACGGTTTTCACCGAGGTCACGCTGTCCGAACACCGACGCGGCGACTTTTCGCGCTTTGAAAGCCGGATCGTGAAACTGGACGAGATCGTCGAATGCCATCTGGTGTCGGGCGGCTATGACTATCTGCTCAAATTCGTCACGCGCGGCGTGTCGCATTACCAGTCGATCATCGAAGGGATGCTGGAAAGCGATTACGGGATCGAGAAATATTTCTCCTATGTCGTGATCAAATCGCCCTTCATCAAACATCACTTCCCGATCCAGAGCCTGTTCGGCAACACGGTTTAAGGGCCTCATACCATGACGGACATAGCTGCGCTCTTGGCGCCATTGGTGGCGCTGCGCCATGATATCCATGCCCACCCGGAACTGGGCTTTGCCGAACATCGCACGGCGCGGGTAATCGCCGATGCGCTGCGCGCGGCAGGGCTGGAGGTGCATGAGGGCATCGGCGGCACCGGCGTGGTGGGCGTTCTGCACCATGGATCGAGTTCACGCACCGTGGGCCTGCGCGCCGATATGGACGCGCTGCCTATCGATGAAAAAACCGGCCTGCCCTATGCCAGTCGTCACGAGGGATGCTTTCACGGTTGCGGCCATGACGGGCATGTGGCGATGCTGCTGGGCGCGGCCCAGGCGTTGGCCGCCGATCCTTCGGGCATCGACGGCACGGTCCATTTCATCTTCCAGCCTGCCGAGGAAGGGCAAGGCGGCGCGCGCGCGATGATCGAGGACGGCCTGTTCGAGCGCTTCCCCTGCGACCGGGTCTATGCGTTGCATAACTGGCCCGCCCTGCCCGCCGGAACGATTGCCACCCGCGTGGGCGCGATCATGGGCGCGGCGGACAAATTCCACATCACCCTGCGCGGGCGCGGCGGCCATGCTGCGGTGCCACATGACACGAATGACACGCTGCTGGCCGCAGCATCGCTGGTGCAGCAATTGAACACGATCATTGCCCGCAACGCCCCCGCCAGCGCAAACGCTGTGCTCTCGGTCACACAGATCCACGGCGGCCACGCCCACAACGTCATCCCCGGCGAGGCGATGGTGGCGGGCACCGTGCGCACATTCGACCCCGCCGTTCAGGACCGCATAGAAGAACGCATGCGCCAGATCATCGCCGGGATCGAGGCCGGTTTCGAGGTCAGCGCCGAACTGGACTATGACCGCTATTACCCCGCCACGATCAATGACGCCGATGCCGCAGAGGACGCGCTGACAATCGCGGCGACAGTCGGCACGGCGCAACGCGCGCCCGAACCTGCGGCGACGTCCGAGGATTTTTCCTTCATGCTGCAGGCCCGCCCCGGCGCCTATATCTGGCTGGGACAAGGCGCGGGCGAGAACCCGCCGCCGCTGCACAATCCGCATTATGATTTCAACGACGCGGTGCTGGAAACCGGCCTGCGTCTCCATCTCGCGCTGGCCCGCCATTGGCTGGCCCCGCAGGAGTGATGACCATGACCACTTGCCCCTCCTTCATCGACATTGCCGCCTTTGCCCAAACCGCCAAACCGGGCGCGGACCCGTTTGGCGCGGATGCGGCGCTGCTGCCCCTGCGCGGCGGGCCGGTTGAATTGCTGGCCAGCGTCCTTTCTGGCAAGGGCAGCGCCGAGACACAAACCGGCGACACGATGCTGATCGTGGCCGAAGGCGAAGCCCGGATCACCGCAGGCGGTCAGACGCACGCGCTGGCCAAGGGCGAAAGCCTCGTCCTCTCCGGCCCGCAAGGCTTTGAGTGGAGCGCGGACAAGGCCCGCATCGTCACCATGCGCTATACCGGCGGCGCAGGCGAAGCAGCGGGCGTCACCGCCATCGATCCAACGACCGAGCGCGTCCCCTCAGGCGCACCTCTGGCCGAATTGCTGATCGGCCCCACGCCGCAATGCCATAATCACACCCAGTTCCTGTCCGCCGATGGCGAGTTCATGGTCGGCGTCTGGGATTCCAGCCCGTATCACCGCCGCGCGATGCCCTATCGCCACTTCGAACTGATGTATCTGCTGGACGGCAGCGTGACCTTCATCGACGAGGAAGGCCGCGAGGGCACCTTCCGCAAGGGCGACCTGTTCCTTGTCGAACAGAACGCGCAATGCAGTTGGGAAAGCCGCGAGGACGTAACCAAGATCTTCGCGATCTATCGCCCCAAATAAAGCGTATGGGGCCTAGTGTTCGCCCAGAACCCGCGCCTTCATGCGGTGCAGCCCCATCCACATGCCCACCACCACCATGGGCACCATCACGCCCATGATCTCGGCCGCCGGGAAATGTTCGAAACGATGCTCGGCGGCTTTGAGCATATAGCCGATCAGGCTGATGCCATAATAGCTGAGCGCGACGACCGAGAGACCCTCGACCAGTTGTTGCAGCCGCAATTGCAGGCTCGATGAGCGCTCCATCGAGCGCAGCAATCGCCCGTTCTGGTTCTCGATGCGCGTTTCGACGCGGGTGCGCAGCAGCGATGTGAAATGCGCCGCCCGCCCGGTCAAATCCTCCAGCCGCCGCGAATAGGCCTGCGCGGTGCGGATCGCGGGCAGCAGGCGGCGCTGGGTGAAATCCTCAAGACTGGGGTGGCCGGGGATCGGGCGCGGGGCCAGCCCGGCCAACCGCTCCTCAACCAGTTGCGCATAGGCGGAGGTCGCGCTCATCCGGTAATGCGTCTCGGTCGATAACGACATCAGATCGAGGCTGAGTACAGAAACCCGTTCGAGCAGCGCATCGTCGGTCGTATCGGGATTGGCCACATCGGCGGCCAGTTCGCGCAAGGTTGCCTCGGCCGCGTCCAGCCTTGGCCAATAGGCCTGCGCCACCGGCAGGCCCATCAGCGCCAGATTGCGGTAATTGCCAAGCTCCTGAAACCTTTGCAGCAATCGCGCCAGATCGGCAGGCGCCGCGCCATTGGCCGAAACCAGCGCAATGCCCAGCCCCTCGGCCCCGATGCGGAAATCCGACCACAGCCGCACGCCGGACGCGCCGATCATACAGGAAACGAGATCCGAGCCGACAAAGCCCATCTGCGGCAAAAGGTCGCGCGCCTGCGCCTGGTTTTCGACGACATGAATGCGGGTGGCACGTATGGTCTGGCCTGGAAAACGCTCGATCCATGCCAGCGCATCGGCAGGATCAGCGTGGGGTTCGTGCATGAACAGCGTGATGCCGCAGGCCTCGCTATGCTGTTCCCAAACAAAGGAAATGCCGGGGCCAAGCTCGCCCTCGGCATGGCGCGGATTGTCCGATTGGCCGAGCCAGTTTTCCAGCATCGCCCTTTGCCCTGCCCGCTCCTCGGGCGAGACAAGGCGCAGCACCTGAAGGATCTGTGTCGGCGCATGGATCGCGGGCCAGCGCCGCAGATGCATCTCGCCCACCACCTGCCGCCGAAGCGGATGTTCGTCGAGCCTCATTCACCCCTCTCCCCTAATGCGGCGATTATCCCCTGCCCCAGCGACAGGCCGCCATCATTGGCCGGCACCTGTTTGTGGGCCACCGGCACCATGCCCCGCGCGCGAATTTCCCGGCGCAGGGCGGCCAGCAGCACCCGGTTCTGCATCACCCCGCCCGACAGGATGACATGCCCGCCCGGCGCACCCGCAGCAGCCGCCTGATGCGCCAACGCCCTTGCCAGTGTGGCGTGAAACCGCGCCGCAATCCGCCCCGGCGCCACGCCCGCGTCCAAATCACCCAGCAGCGCCCGCCACAATCCGCTCCACTCCAGAGCAGGCGCAACATCCCACGCCGCCTCGTCAAAGGGCCTCGCCAAGGCTTCGAGCGCCATGGCAGCCTGCCCCTCATGACTGATCCGCGCCGGATAGATCCCCAGCGCCGCCGCCGCCGCATCAAACAACCGACCTGCCGATGAGCATGGCGGACAATTCGTGCCGCTGTCGATCATGCTTTCGGCCAAGCGCAACCGGGCCTCATCGGGCAGATGCGCGATGACCGGCCCCGCCGCCGCGCGCCAATCCGCCCCGAACGCGACACGCAAATGGGCCAGCAGATTGCGCCATGGCTCCTTCATCGCGGCGGCCCCGCCGACCAACGGCACCGGAGCGAAACCGCCCACACGCTCCACCCCGCGATAGCCCCCGCGTAGCGCCTCGCCGCCCCACAGCGCCCCATCCGGCCCCAACCCCAGCCCGTCGAGCAACAGGCCGACATGCTGTCCATCCTGCACCCCGTTATCGGCCATACAAGCCGCCATATGGGCATGGTGATGCGCCACACGGACCAATGCCGCGCCCGTCTCCTGCGCGATCCGCTCGCCCATCTGGGTGGAGAGGTAGCCGCCATGGGCATCTACCGCGACGATCTCTGGCGTGAAATCGAACAGGCGGCGATAGAGATCGAGCATCGCCCGATAATCCCCCAGCGCCGCTGCCTGCTCCAGATCGCCGATATGCGGGCCGACCATCGCCTCGCCGCCCCGGATCAGGGTGAAGGTCGCCTTCAACTCGCCCCCGCAGGCCAGCACCGGCGGCAGGTCATCGAAGGGCAGCGCAATGGGCGCGGGCGCAAACCCGCGCGCGCGGCGGATGGGGATGGGCGCGCCTGCCTCGTCCATGGCCAGCACGCTGTCATCCAGCCGGTTCTCAATGGCGCGGTCATGCATCACAAACGCGTCGGCAATCCCGGCCAAAGTCTCCCGAGCCTGCGCATTGTCGATCACCTGCGGCTCGTCGCTGCGGTTGCCCGAGGTCATCACCAAAGGCCCGCCAAATTCGGCCATCAGCAAATGATGCAAGGGCGTGGCGGGCAGCATCACCCCCAGATGATCCTGATCCGGGGCCAGAGCATCAGGGACCGCCCCCCGGCGAGGCAACAGCACAATCGGCGCCGCCGCGCTTTCCAGCAGGGCCCGCGCCGGGGCGCCAACCTCGCACAGGTCCTCTGGCCGCGCGGTCATCACGGCAAAGGGCTTGGCATCGCGCGCCTTGCGGCGGCGCAATTCGGCCACCGCCTGCGCATTCATCGCATCGCAGGCCAGATGAAACCCGCCCAGCCCCTTGACCGCCACAATCGCCCCGGCGCGCAGCAATTGCACTGCCGCAGCGATAGGCTCCCCCTCCGCCCCCTCGATCCACAGGTGCGGCCCACAGGCGGCGCAGGCAATCGGCTGGGCATGAAAGCGCCGGTCCGCCGGATCGCCATATTGCGCGGCGCAGGCCTCGCACATCGGGAAATCCGCCATGCTGGTCTGCGCCCGGTCCCACGGAATGGCGCGGGCAATGGTCAGGCGCGGGCCGCAATGGGTGCAATTGGTGAAGGCATAGCCATGCCGCCGCTCTGCGGAATCGCGGATTTCGGCCAGACAGCCCGGACAGGTTGCCGCGTCGGGCGGGATGGCGGTGGTGGTCGCGCCCTGCCCGCTCTCGACAATCCGAAACGCGCCCCAGCCTTGCCCCTCCAGCCCGCACACCTCGATTCCCACCACGCGGGCCAAGGGCGGCGCCTCATCCCGGATGCGCCGCGCCAGTTCGTCAAGCTCCGCCTCATCGCCCCATGCCGCGATGCGCACGCCCTGCCCATCATTCGACACCTCGCCCGTCACGCCCAATTCGCGCGCCAGACGCCAGACGAAGGGGCGAAAACCCACACCCTGCACCGTCCCGCGCACGCGGATACTAAGCCCTTTGGCCGACATCAATGCACCGTGCAGACCATGCAGGGATCGAAGCTGCGCACGATATGCTGGACCGATACCGGCTCTGTCTCGCCCGCACGGATGGGCGCGCCGACCAGCGCCTGCTCCAGCGGGCCGGGGATGCCTTGGGCATCGCGGGGGGAGAAGTTCCAGGTCGTCGGCGCGATGATCTGGTAATGGCTGATCCGCCCGCCATCCAGCCGCAACCAGTGGCCAAGGCTGCCCCGCGCCGCCTCGGTCAGGCCCATGGCGTCGCCTGTGTCCAGACGGGACCGCGTGTCCTGAAAAGGGGCCGAAGGGTCGATGGCGGCGATCCAGTGCTCCATCGCCATCACCACCAGCGCCACCTCGACGATCCGCGCCACCACGCGAGCCTCGACGCTGGCCCCGTCGCGCGCGACATAATCGCGCAGCAAGGGATGGCCCGCCACCAATTGCCGCGAGAGCGCCCCCACCTCGGCCACATTTCCGCCAAGGCGCGGGGCCTTGCACCAGCTATAGGCGTCGGGGTTGCCCATGTCGGGCTTGGGGGCGGCGTGGCGCGGCGCGCCGCCATCACCGGCATACCATGCATGCGACACATCCTCGGCAATCGCGCCAATGGGCAAAGGCCCCGCCGCACCAATCCCGGCATCGAACATCCCGCGCGGAAACAGCGGACCATCCCCGCTGGCATAGGCGCCAAAGGCGATATGACGCAGGCGCGTCACCCCGGACCGCGCCAGATCGAGCCTTTGCGCAATGGTCAGGAAATGGGCGAAATCGCCCCCGCGCCCCTGCGCCCAATCATAAAGCGCATCGCGGCTGGAAATCGCGGCCACGGCCTCCAAAGGCGCGGCAAACAGGGTATTTTCGCAAAAGGCGCGAAAGCCCGACAGCATCAGCCGCAACCGCGCCTGTTCAGCCCGCGTGATAGCCCGCGTCGATCCGCCCGGCTGGATGGAGAGCGTATGGGGCCATTTTCCCGCCAGCACGCCCATCATATTCATCAACCCGGCCCGCGCGGGCAGCATCTGGGTCGCCGCGCTGCCTTTCAGCGCCGTGAAACGCTCCGCCGCCGCCTGATGCCATGGCTCGCCCGCATAAGCGGCGCGGGCGAAATCGGGCATGAAGAACAGATAGAAATGGGTGATATGGTCCGCGATATTTTCCACCGCATGGACCAGATTGATCGCATGCTGACCATTGGCGGGGGGCAGGCGCCGCTCCAGCCCGGCGGGGCGCACCCCGGCCAGCGCGCGCGCCGCCGCCACGCTTTGCGACACCGAACAGATGCCGCAGATGCGCGGCGCATAGGTCAGTGCGTCCGCCGCAGGGCGCCCCACCAGCATCGCCTCAAACCCGCGATAGAGCGGCGAGGTGACACGCGCGCCCTCGACATGATCGCCCGCAATGTCGAGCCGTACCTCAAGATCACCCTCCACCCGGTTGAACGGGCCGAGGATCAGGCGCGATGGCTTCTCGCTCATGCGCCCTCCTTGCGCCGGTCGCGGGGCAGGATGGCGGGGGTGGGCCTTGCGGCATTTTCCTTCAACCGGCGCGGCGTGGCGGCCTTGGACAGGCTGGCCAGCGCGACGAACCATGCCTTGGGCATATCGGTGGGCAATCCGATGGGGATGCCGCTGATTTTGGGCGTGGTCGAAAAACTGTGGCCCGGCTCTTCAAAGCCCGGCGCGGTACAGTTGATGCAGGGGTATCCCCCCGTCAGGCATGAGCCCGACCCGTTCCACGCCCGCGTATTGCAATCGGCGCGCGCCTGCGTGCCCTTGCAGCCAAGGTTTTCCATCATGCAGCCAAGGTCGCCCAGTTCCTCGGCGCTGGCCTTGAACTCATAATATTCGTTGCGAGCGCAGCCGTGGTGGACCAGTTGCGATGTATAGGCCAGCGGGCGCTCCCATTCGTCGAGGTCGGCGGCGGACAGGGTGCCGCCCGCCAGTTGCAGGATCGTGTCAACAAACCACCCCGGATGGATCGGGCAACCGGCGATATTGATAACCGACAACCCGCCCCGCGCGCGAAATCCCGCGCCCAGCAGGCCCCCCGCCCGCGTGCCGTCATAGGCAAGGCCGCCCGCCTCCACCGCATTGCCGCCGCCCGCCGTGATCCCGCCAAAGGCCGCGCAGGAGCCGACCGCAATGACATGGGTCGCATGTTGCGCAATCGCGCCGATCATGTCGCGCATCGGCCGCCCGGTGCCCGCCATCAGGTGAAATCCGCCGGTGCCATTGGGCCCATGGATCACCGATCCTTCGAGGCAGAGAATATCGACCGGCTGTGTCCCATCGGCGGCGGCATCCAATATGGCGCGCGCCTCCGCCCCGGTCGCCTCGGAGAGCGAGGGGTGCCACAAGACCTCGACATGGGCGGCGCGCAGGGCGGTGACCAGATCAGGCTCCTGCTGGCCCAGCAAGGAGAGCGTGCAGCCCCCGCAGCCCCCTGATTGCAGCCAGATCAGGCGCAGGGGGCGCGTGGGGGTTCCGGCGGGATAGGTCATTCCTCGCCCCCTTCCGGCCCCGTCAGCGGCAGGCGCAGGGTGAACACCGCCCCGCCGCCGGGCGCATCGGCGTAGTCCAGCGATCCGCCCAATTTGCCCGCCATCGTATAGGAAACATAGAGGCCCAGCCCCGTTCCCGCGCCAATCGGCTTGGTGGTGAAGAAGGGTTCGAAGATCTTGTCCTGATGATCGCGCGCCACGCCCGGCCCGTTGTCGGCCACCGACAGGGCGATAGTGTCGCCATCCTGCGCGGCGGAAATATAGATCACCCCATCCTCGCGGTCGCGCAGCGCGTCGGCGGCGTTCTGGACCAGATTGACGAGGATTTGGTGCAACTGTCCCTTGCGGCTGGAAATCTCCAGCCTTTCGGGCAGGGCGCAGTGCAATTCAGGCGGATCGCGCAGGGCCTTCAAGACCCAATCCGCCGCCGTATGCACCAGCCGGACAAGGTTGAAACTTTCCAGCGGCTCGCGCTGGCTGGCGGAAAAGCGGCGCAGGTCCTGCACGATGTCGCGCACACGCTCCGCCCCCTCCAGCGTGCCATCGACCAGCGGACCGATGTCGGAGAGCACCCGGTCGATCTTGAGCTTTTCGCGCAGAGCCGCCAGTTCGGCCCCGCCCCGCCCGGCGTCAATCGCGGCCAGATATTGCGTGATCGCCCCGCCATAGCGTTTCAGAGCATACATATTGCCGAACACAAAGCTGATCGGATTGTTCAACTCATGCGCGACGCCCGCCACCAGACGGCCCAGCGCGGCCATCTTCTCGCTGGTCAGCAATTGCTGCTGGGTCTGGCGCAATTTGCGATGCGCCGTGTCCAGTTCGGCAAGAGCGTTTTCCAGCGCGACATTGCGCTCCTCCAGCGCGGTCTGGCTGGTGACAAGATCGGCATAGACATCATCCATCTTGCGGATGACATCGATCCACATATCCTCGCCATTCATGCCGAGGTCCGCAAGCGCGGAAACTTCCTGCACCGGATCATGCGGACAATCGACATGGGACGGATCGAACCGGCCCCCGAACCTGTCAAATCCGCCCGGCGCCATCATCGCCCGGCCATTTCACGCAAAGGATGGACATTCTCCAGCCCATAGCGTTCGAGTTTAGCCCGCAACCCGACCCGCGACAGGCCCAATTCGCGCGCTGCCTGCGATTTGTTCCAGCGATGGCGGATCAGCGTTTCGCGGATGATCCGGGCCTCCATCGCGCTGACGCGTTCTTTCAGATCGCCGGTCAGGTCGCCCAGATCGGGCATGGGTTCAGCCTGCGCCATGACCGTGCGCGCGGCGGGCACGGCGATATGGGGCGATAGCACATCCACCCCCAGCCAGCGCCCCTCCACCCCGCGCACCAACATGCGCTGGATCTCATTCTGCAACTCGCGCACATTGCCGGGCCAACCATAAGCCGACAGGCGCGCCATCGCCTCGTCCGAGACGCCCTGAACGCGCTTGCCCATGCTGCCCATCGCGCGGTCCAGCAGGGTCTGCACCAGCACGGGCAGATCGCCGGGACGGTCCTTCAGATCGGGCAGGCGTACGATCATGCCCGCCAACCGATAGAACAGATCGGCGCGGAACCGGCCCTCGCGCATTTCCTGTTCAAGATCGCGGTTGGTGGCCGCGATAATGCGCACATCCACCTTGCGCGTGCGGCCATGGCCCAACGGGCGGATCTCACCCTCCTGCAAAACGCGCAGCAATTTGACCTGAAAGGCGGGGCTGATCTCGCCAATTTCGTCAAGGAACACTGTGCCGCCATCGGCGCGCTCGAACAGGCCGGAATGATCGTCGATGGCCCCAGTGAAGGCGCCCTTTTTATGGCCAAACAATTCGCTTTCCAGCAATTCGTCGGGCAGCGCGCCGCAATTTTCCACCACAAACGCCTTGTTCCAGCGCAGCGAGCCATAGTGCAAAGCCCGCGCCGCCAGTTCCTTGCCCGTGCCCGATGATCCGATCAGCAGCACCGGCACATCAAACGGCGCCACCTGCGCCAGAGCGCCGCAGACATCATCCATCGGGCTGCCTGCGCTGCGCACGATGCCGTCGTTGAAATCATAGGCGCGGCGCACCTGCGCCTTGCGCTTGTCCACCACGGCGCTGGCGGCCTTGGGGGCCATGCGCAGTTCTACCGCCAGCAATTCATTCTCGCGCTGAAGCTGAAACAGGCGGCAGGCCGATTGCAGCGTCAGCAACAGGTGGTCGGGATGCCAGGGCTTGGTCACATATTGGAAGATGCCCGCCTGGTTGATGCCGTCGATAATGTCATGCGCATCGGCATAGCCCGAGATAATCATGCGGATCACATCGGGCCAGCGCTCCTTGACCAGCGTCAGGAACTCCACCCCGCTGCGCTCGGGCATACGCTGATCGCACAGGATCACCTGCACCCAATGCTGGGACAGCATCTCCTCGGCCTCGCGCGTGGAGGAGGCGGTCAGGATCTCGAACTCATCCTCCAAAATGCGGCGCAGGGATTCAAGGCTGCGAATCTCGTCATCGACGATAAGGATGGTGGGCAGGCCGGATTGCGTCATGGATCAAGCCTCTAGCAGATTCTGGGCAATTGCTCACCCGCCAACCAGTCGACCACGCGCATGCCCCCAATCAGCGTTTCCATGCGCAGCAATCCGGGTGTGCCGGGCGCGGCATGAGCGCCCACCGCGCCGATCTGCGCCGCATCGCGCCCTTCGGGATGGGCGCGCATGATGTTCAGCACCGCCTCGGCCTGTTCGGGCGGACAGATGCAGACCAGCTTGCCCTCATTGGCGATATGGATCGGGTCGAGGCCCAGCAATTCACACGCCCCTGCCACCTCCGGCCGCACGGGGATCGCCGCCTCTTTCAACGTCATGCTCACCCCCGCCGCCTCGGCCAACTCATTGAGCGTGGCCGACAGTCCCCCGCGCGTGGGATCGCGCAGACAGGCGATGGAGGGCGCCGCCGCCAGCATATCCCCCACCATCCGGTGCAGCGCCGCGCTGTCGCTCTCAATCGTCGTGCCAAAGGCTAACCCCTGCCGCTGGCTGAGGATCGCCACGCCATGATCGCCCAAGGTGCCCGACAGCAGGATCGCCATGCCCGGCGCGATGCGTTCGGGCGCGATCTCGATCCCTTCGGGGATCAGGCCGATGCCGGTCGTGGTGATAAACAACCCATCGGCCGCCCCGCGCTCAACCACCTTGGTGTCGCCCGTAGCGATGGGAACGCTCGCCTTGCGCGCCGCCGCGCCCATGCTGGCGGCAATGTGGTCCAGCGTTTCGAGCGGCAATCCCTCCTCGATGATGAACGCCGCCGACAGCGCCACCGGCACCGCGCCCCCCATGGCCACATCATTGATCGTGCCATGCACGGCCAGCGAGCCAATATCGCCGCCGGGAAATTCCAGCGGGCTGATGACATGGGCGTCCGTGCTCATCACGATGCGGCCATGGGGCAGGTTCAGCCGGGCCGCGTCATGGCCCTGATCGAGGATGGGATTGGCGAAATGGCGAGCAAAGATCTCGCGGATCAGGCGCGTGGTGGCCATGCCGCCCCCGCCATGGGCCATTTCGACCGCCGCGCCGGGGCGCAGGATGCCGCTCATTCCGCCGCCTCCATCTCTGCCATCGTTTCGACGCGGCGATAGGTGTAATAGGCCGCGCAGGAGCCTTCGGAAGACACCATACAGGCCCCCATCGGCGTTTCGGGCGTACATGCCTTGCCGAACAATTTGCAGTCCTTGGGCTGCTTCACCCCGCGCAGGATGGCCGGGCATTCGCAGCTTTTCACCTCGCGGCTCTGCTTCTCGCTGATGGCGAAACGCGCCTCGGCGTCGAAATCGGCCAGTTCGGGGCGGATCGCGCGGGCGCTGTCGGGCACGCTGCCCAAACCGCGCCACTCGAATGTCTCGCGCAGGGCAAAGACCTCCTCGATCACGCCTTGCGCCTTGGTGTTGCCCGCCTCGGTCACGACGCGGGAATATTGGTTCTCGACCTCTTGGCGGCCCTCATTCACCTGACGGATCAGCATCAGCACCGATTGCAGCACATCGAGCGGTTCAAACCCGGCGATCACCAAAGGCCGCCCGTAATGCGCCACCAAGGGGCGATAGGCCCCCGCCCCGATCACCGTCGAAACATGGCTGGGCCCCAGAAACCCGTCGAGCGCCACGCCCGGCGCGGCCAGCACATGCGCCATCGCGGGCGGGGTCAGCACATGGTTGCAAAACACGCTGAAATTGGCGAGGCCCTGCGCCCGCGCGGTCAGGATCGCCATGCCGGTGGCGGGCGTGGTGGTTTCAAAACCGATGCCCATAAACACCACCTGCCGATCCGGATTGTCCCGCGCCAGCGCCAGCGCATCCAGCGGCGAATAGACCATGCGAATATCGGCCCCGGCGCTCCTAGCCGTCAGCATGGATCGCCGCCCGCTGCCCGGCACGCGCATCATGTCGCCATAGGTGGCCAGGATCACGCCATGCCGCTCGGCCAATTCGAGCGCATCGTCCAATCGCCGCATCGGCAGCACGCAGACCGGGCAGCCCGGCCCATGCACAAAGCGCACATTGGACGGCACCAGATCCTGCACCCCATAGCGAAAGATCGCATGGGTATGCCCGCCGCAAAATTCCATGAAGGCATAGGAGCGCGCCGGATCGGCCTCACGCGCAATCGCTGTGGCAAGGCTCTGCGCCAGCGCCGGATCGCGAAATTCGGAGACATATTTCATGGCTCGCCCCCCAGTTCTTCCTCGATCAACCCCGCCTCGGCCATCATTTTCAGCGTGGCCTCGGCCTCCTCCGCGCTGATCTTGTGCAGCGCATAGCCAACGTGGAGCAGGACATAATCGCCCAGCGCCACATCATCGACCAGCGCCACCGAGACCGAGCGCGTGATGCCGCCAGCCGACACAGTGGCCATGCCATCGGGCAAGAGTTCCACCACCTGCGCTGGGATCGCAAGGCACATGGGCTTAGCCCTCCACCACGGGGCGCGAGGCCAGAGCCATAGCGCGAGCGGCGCGCAGCCAGTCGAGCCATTGGCCCATCCCCTCGCCGCTGCGCGCGGAAACGCGGATCAGGCGGACGCGGGGATTGACCCGGCGGGCGTTGGCCATCGCCGCCTCGATGTCGAAATCCAGATGCGGCAAAAGATCGACCTTATTGACCAGCACCAGATCGGCGCTGGCAAACATATCGGGATATTTGAGCGGCTTGTCCTCGCCCTCGGTGACGGACAGGATCGCCACCCGTGCGCCCTCGCCAAGGTCAAAGGCAGCGGGGCAGACCAGATTGCCGACATTCTCGATGAAGAGCACGCTGCCATCGGCGGGCGCAAGGTGATCCACCGCATGGCCAACCATGTGGCCGTCGAGGTGGCATCCCTTGCCGGTGTTGATCTGGATCGCAGGCGCCCCGGTCGCGCGGATACGGTCGGCGTCGGCGCTGGTCTGCTGGTCGCCCTCGATCACCGCCACGGGAAATTCGTCCGCGATCTCGCTCAGCGTGCGGCACAGCAAGGTGGTCTTGCCCGATCCGGGCGAGGACACAAGATTGAGCGCCAGAATGCCAGCCGCCGTAAAGCGATCCCGGTTGGCGGCGGCATAGCGGGCGTTCTTGCCCATGATGTCGGCCTCAAGCTGGATCAGGCGGGTTTGGCTCATGCCCGGAACGGAAACGCCAGCGGGGCCGTGGCCATAGTGCAGATCATCGCCATGATGGTGATGATCGTGGTCATGGTGGTGATGGTCATGATCATGATGATGGTGGTCATGCCCATGCTCATGGTCGTGCCCGTGATGATGATGCCCGCCTTCCAGCTTGGCCCCGCCTTCGCCGCATCCGCAAACCGTGCACATTACAAAACCTCCAATTCGCGAATGGTCATGTCCTCGCCACCCGTCACCTGCAATTGATAGGACCCGCATTGCGGGCAAGCATCATAGCGCGCCGAAATCGCCACATTGGCCGCGCAAGGCATACACCACGCGCGGGCCGCCACGTCCTCGATCTCCAGCCTTGCGCCTTCGGCCACGCCGCCGCGCATCACCACATCGAAACCGAAACGCAGCGCCTCCGGCTCGACGCCCGACAGCGCGCCAATGGCCAGCTTGACCCGTTCGACGCGGGTAAAGCCTGCGGATCGGGCCTGTTCCTCCAAAATCTGGCGGATGGATTCGCAAATCGCCATTTCATGCATCAGGCCGTCTCCATCGCCATATCTACCGCCCAATCCACACAAGGATCGACGGCCTGCATCGCCCATGCCGCTTCCTGTGCCCTATGGCATTGCGCCAAAAGCGCGGCCGCGTCGCCATCCGTGCCGAACCGGCGCGCGGTGGGCGCGTCGATGGTGTATGCCCGCACCCGCCCCTTGTGAAGCCACACGCGATGGATCAGCCGCCCCCTTGCACAGGTCAATTCCGCCACGCCCATGCCGGGTTCAGGGGAATGCATATCGGGCGCGACTGGCGCGCCGTTCAAACGCGCGGCAAAGATCGGGCGCAGCGCTTCGGGCGCATGGGCCAGCACTCTTGCGGCCAGTCCAGATGCCTCCACACCGCGCCAATCGCCCGCGATAATCTCGCGCGCCAGTTCGGTCTGAGGCGCCTCGCCAATCAGCGCGGGCCAATCGAGACACAGGCGCAGGCCCGTCTCGCGCCGCGCCTCAGCTTGGACGCGCTCGATGCGCTGGTTCAGATCGTCAGGGGCAATCGCTTTCCCCATCGCCGCCGCCACGGCCATCTCGCCCGCCAGGCCCTGCGCCTCGCGGCAGATGCCGTGCAGGCGGCGCAGAGCCTGCCCTACCTTGATCGCGGGCAGGCCGATCAGCAGGCCTTGCGCATTGGGGATCGCGCAATGGGCGATCCGAGCCCCGGCAGGCGTCATGGCGATGCGGATGGCCGGGCCGGTCACGCCGCATACTCGCGGTTCAGGCGGAACAGGGCGCGACGGCTGAGGGCGGGTTTGGGTTCTGGGGCCGGCGCTGGCGGCGTGGTCATGATTTCGGCCATGGCGGCGTCTGCCGTGGCGATGGCCACCTCCATGGTTTCAAATTCAAACATGGGCGAAAACAGCGAGATCGCCCAATAGAAGCCCAAAGCCTCCTCATGCCCCCGGATCGCCTCATAGGCGCCCGATGGCAGGGCGATGTGGCGCTTCTCACCCACGCGGGCGGGGGCCTCATCATCCGGGCCAAAAGCCAAAACATTCATAAACCACGGCGTGATCAGCACGCCCAAGCGCCAGCCATCCCGCTCGCATGCCCCGCACATCGTCACGCCCAGCGCATCGTTCATCACCGGCACGCCCACCATGCGGGTCTGCGCAATATCGGCGAAGACCGCCTCAACCTGCGAGGCCCATGGTTCGGCCTGATCACTCATTCCACCACCATAAAGCCCGCCTTGGGCGCGTCGCATTGCGGGCATGTCCAATGGTCGGGCAGATCGGCAAAGGGCGTTCCGGGCGCGACTTGCCAGTATGTGCAGCCGTCGGCGGGATCATAGATATGCCAGCAGATCTTACATTCCAGCTTGGTCTGCGGGCCGATCTTGGCCACATCCCCGCCAAAGGAACCGTCGAAGAAGTGGGACTCGCTCACCGATAGGTGTCCATGATTTCGGCCAGCCGTTCGGCGCTGTCGGCAATATCCTCGGGGGCGGCCTGCGCCACGGCGGGCAAGGGGCTGATCTCGATCGTGTTGAGAATCAGCGTGTCCTGCGAATTGAAATAGCGCACCCACCAATTATGCCGCGTACCCGTGCTGCGGATGCGGCAATTGCCATAGCCTCGCGACAGAATGATGAGATCGCCCTTGCCCAGCGCTTCTTCCAGAAACAGCAAGTCGCCCTCGGTATGGGGCAGCAGCGAGAGGTTGATGACATGCGGATCGGCGCGCGTGGCCGTGCCGGGGATATGGGCGTTAATTTCGGCGATCAGCGCGGGGGCGTTGAACAGGCCGTCGAAGGTTTTTTCCGGGATCGTCACCTCGCCCTGCGCGCGGCCAAAGGCGGCAGCGATAAAGCCTGCCGGAAAGGCGCCAATATCCACCCGGTCGCCGCGGCGCTCGCCCGTTTGCCGCACGCGCCACACGCCCGCCAGCACCGATTCCTGCGCCTGATGGCTTTCGCCCAGCACGACCGAAACCTCGCCCTCGCCCAGCAATTGATCCACGAAAGCCAGGTCAGCCGGGGCCAGATGGGCCAGATCGACGCTTTCCTCCGGCCCGCCCGCCGCCACGCGGTTGAGGGCGGCAAGGATCGCCTCGCCCGCCGCCACGCCCGCGCCATGATCGGCGGCATCGGCGGGAATGCTGGCCATTGAGAACACCCGCATTTCCTCGGGCATAATCATATAGTCCAGCTTGGCGTCATCCGGCCCATCAGGCTGGCTGCCGGGGCCGACCAGAGCGCTGAGCAGGGTTTCGATTTCCGAGGTCATCATGCGTCTCCGTTGGGCGTGGCGCAGCCCGAGGGCATGCGGAAGGGCGGCGGGTCGGACGGTTCGCGGCCCAGCATGTCGGGCAGTTCGTTCATATATTCCGACCAGTCGCGGATGCCCTCCATCGCGCCCAGATATTGCCCTTCGCGCAGGAAGATCAGCGCCGGAAAAGAGGCAAAGCGAAAGCGGCGCTGCATCGCGCGCTCGGCATCGCGCGCGGCCACCAAAACGCCGACATGCCCGCCCAGCGCCTTGTCCAGTTCAGGCACCACCACAGCCAGATCATCGCATTCGGCCAGCCGCCACCAGTCCCCCGCCACCAGCAGCATGGAGAGCGGATGGGATGCGGCGATGGTATCAAAATCCTCTTCACCCACCACGGCGTAATCATGGCGGGCAATGATCGAGGCAAGCAGCGGCGAATGGGCCGAGCGGTCAAGTTCGGGGGAAAGGTCGCTCACAGGCTGTTCTCCGACAAAAGGTGGTCTGGCAATTGCGGTTCGCGCGCAATCAGATCGGCAAAGGCGGCGTCCAGATCGACCGCCTCGCCGCGCAGCAGCGCCGCCAGCGCATCGGTGGCGGCCAGCGTCTGTAGCGCGGTTTCCTCGTCCATCTTTTCGCGCGCGGCGCCAAGGAAGGTCATCAGCCATTCGCCCGGCACGCAATCGCCCACCAAGGCAGTGTCGATGGAATGCATCGCGCCATCATGGTGGCACAACGCAAAGCCCGCACCGCATTCCACCACGCGCATGGGCAGGCCGACGCACATTACAGCGCCACCTTGATGTTGGGTCCGCCAAGGATCGACTGGATTTCCGCCTCATGGTCATCCGGCCCCGCAGGCCCGGCCCAGCCATCGGCCAGCACACGCGCATCGCCGTGGCGGGGGGCTTCCTGCGCATCGGGGCGGGCGGCCTCATAATGCTCCATCAGCATTTCGAGGCTGCCGATGCCCTGTTCGGGCGAAAGCGGCACCGGGCGGCGCGTGGCATGGACCCCGCGCACGGCCAGCCATTTCAGGGCCACCTCGATCGCCGGCTCCATCTGCGCCTTGACGCTGTCGCGCAGCGAACCGCCGAAATCCTCCAGTTCCTCAGGCTGCACCCCCACCAGCAGGATTTCGGCGGGCGGCTCGCCCATCATCTCGGCCATGGCCAGGACTTCCTGAAAGCCGGTCTGGTGCAGCGAGATCTTTTTCGCGCCAAGGAAGCTGGGCACTTCCTCGCCCTCGACCACTTTCATCGTGGCGGGCGGCAATCCGTAATCGACCGCGTCGAACACCACCAACAGATCGGCCTCGCGGATGTCCTGCACCAGATAGATGCCCTGCGTACCGCCATCCATCAGCCGCACATGATCGGGAAAGGACCAGTGGCGATGGAGATGCTCGACCGCGCGCACGCCAAAGCCTTCATCGGCCCACAACAGATTGCCGATGCCCAGAATGAGTGTGTTGAGCTTTTGCCCGTTCATTGATTGCTCCCCACCATCGCATGGAATGGTTTCGTTATGGAAAGAGGGATTGCAAGCGCTGTGCCAGTTCCTGCCAAAGCGTGAAGATGTGGGCCAAATGGGTTAGGGAAGGCTGCGGGGCGCAAGCGTCAAATGCAAATAAACTTTCCACTGTGAAAAGGTGGTATGCAAACTTTCTTTCCATGCAAAAAGGGGAGCGGTTTCCCACTCCCCTTTCCTTCGCGCATGGCCAATCCGATCAGGTGTCGCGGTCAATCGGCTTGGCATCGCGGAAATTGCGCCAGCCCGAAATCATCGAGGAAATGATCGACTGGCGCGACATGATATCCTCGCGCACGGCGGCATAGATATGGACGATGACAAAGGTCACCATCGCCCACATCACCAGATGGTGCCACGTATGCACGGTCTGCGAATTGCCGCCAAAGATCCACAGCACCGGCCCGGTAAACACCGTGTGGATCCAGCCCGGCCCCTCACCCTCGCCATAGAGGGCAAGGCCGGTGACGATCATAAACAGGCCCACCCACACGAACAGGACATGCATCGAGATCATCGCCAGCGGATTATGGCCGATATATTTGCGCGGATGCTCCTCGATCATCGCATACCAGCGCATTTCATGCAGCACGCCCTTCCAAAAGCCGATGTGCCAGAAAGGCGGCCGGAAGATCTCGCGCGCATGATGGTTGCCGACAAAGCTCCAGTAGAAGCGCAGGACAAAGCCAACCGCCATGATCTGGCCCGCGCTGAAATGCAAAAAGCGGACCCAGCCGAAGAAATAATGGCTCGACGCCTCGCCCATCAGCGCAAAGGGCGGCGAACCGATCAGATAGCCGGTGACGAACAGCACCGTGACGGCAAGCGCATTGATCCAGTGCCAGATGCGCACCGGCGCTTCATAGACGTAGACCGCTGGTTCAACGGCTAATGGCGGGTCGATGGGTGTGCTGGCCATGGCGCTCTCCCCCCTTTATGCGGCGAGCAGCGCAAGGCCGGTGGCGCCAAGCGCGAGGCCCGCCGCCAGCCGCCCCTGCGACCGTGAGAAGATCATCCGGCCCATTTGCCATCCCGCGCCATGCAGCAGCGCCGAGGACACAAGAAAGCCGCCGAAATAGGCCGCCAGATTGCCGCTGGCCTCCGCGCCATGGGCCAGTCCATGCACCGCGCCCGTCGCCACGATCAGCCCCAGCGCGAGGCCTGAGGACAGCCGCGTGGCCAGCACCAGCAGCGCGCCCAGCACCAGCACCGATCCGGCCACCATCGGCTCGATCATAGGCAGCGCGCCCGTCATCAGCCCGGCCACAGCGCCCATCGCCAGCGCGCCCATAAAGGCCAGCGGCGCGATCACCGCCTGCCGCGCAGGCCGCGTTGCCGCCCACAGGCCCACCGCCACCATCGCAGCCAGATGGTCCACGCCCGAAAACGGATGCGCCAGCCCCGCCATCATCGAGCCGTCATGGCCCGGATGCGCCATCGCGGGCATGGCGCTCGCCGCAAGAACAGAGGCGGCCAGAACAGTTTTACCAATCGCTTTCATCAAACCTCTCCTCTGTTACCGTACCTTGACCTGCGCCATTTCCTGCCCATCCGGCCCCATCACATGGGTCGAACAGGCAAGGCACGGGTCAAAACTGTGCAGCGTACGCAGGATTTCCACCGGCTCTTCGGCGCGCTCGACCTTGGTGTTCATCAAGCTGGCCTCAAAGGCGCCGATGTTGCCCTGGTTGTCGCGGGGGCTGCCGTTCCAGGTGGTGGGCACGACGCATTGGTAATTGTCGATCTTGCCGTCCTTTATGCGGATCCAGTGGCCCAAGGCCCCGCGCGGCGCCTCGGTAAAGCCAACGCCCTTGACCTCGGAGGGCCAGGTCTTGGGGTCGAATTTGGCGGTGTTGGCGGTGGATGTGTCGCCCGCCTTGATATTGGCGATCAGCTTGTCGAGGAAATACTTCTGCTTGCGCGCGGCCCATTGCGCCTCCAGCCCGCGTGCGGCGGTGCGGCCCAGCGTCGAGAACAGGGCGTCCATCGGCACGTCCAGCGTTTTGAGCGCCCAATCGACCTGCTCCTTGATCTCCTTGTTGCCCTGCATATAGCCGATGACATAGCGGGCCAGCGGCCCCACCTCCATCGCATGGCCGCGCCAGCGCGGGGCCTTGATCCAGCTGTATTTGGCGCTCTCGTCGATTTCCTCGATGCGGGTGCTGGTGCCCTTGGCGCCCTTGCCCAGCTCGTAATGCGGCTCGGTCACACCATCCCACGGGTGCAGGCCCTTGCTCTCGTCCTCATATTTGTACCACGAATGCGGCACAAATTCCTGCACCTGCGTCAGGTCGGTCAGATCAACCGGGTGAACTTCGGAGAGCTTGCCGTTGATGATCGCCCCGCGCGGCATCATCAGGTTGGCGGGGCTGTAATCATTGGCCTTGTCGGGAATGTCGCCATAGGCCAGCAGCGACTTGTTCGACAGGCCGCCGCCATAGAGCCAGCCCTTGTAATAGGAGGCGATGGCCATCAGGTCGGGAATATAGACATTCTCGACGAATTCGATGCAGCGCTGGGTGATGTCGGCCACATAGTTGAGGCTGACCATATTGATCGGCGCGCCCGCCGCCATATCGCCATCAATGTTGATCGCGCAGGGCACGCCCCCCACCAGCCAGTTGGGATGAATATCCTTGCCGCCGAAGATCGTGCGCACACGCATGATTTCTTTCTGGAAATCCAGCGCTTCAAGGTAATGCGTCACCGCCATAAGGTCGGCTTCGGGCGGCAATTTATAGGCCGGGTTCGTCCAATAGCCATTCTTGAACGGCCCCAATTGCCCGCTTTCGACAAATTTGCGCAGGCGCGTCTGCACATCGCGGAAATAGCCGGGCGAGGAATTGGGATGGCTGGGCGAGACTTTTTGCTGCAGTTCGCTGGTGGCCTTGGGATCGGCCTTGAGCGCATTGACGGGGTTCACCCAATCGAGCGCGTGCAGATGGTAGAAATGCACCAGATGGTCATGCACCTGCAGCGACAATTGCATGATGTTGCGGATCGAATTGGCGTTTTCGGGAATCTCGATCCCCAGCGCATTTTCCACCGCGCGCACGCTGGTCAAAGCATGGGTGCCGGTGCAGACGCCGCAGATGCGCTGGACAAAGGCCCATGCGTCGCGCGGGTCGCGGCCCTTCAGGATCACTTCAAGGCCGCGCCACATCGTGCCGGTGGAAACGGCGTTCCGGATCACATTGTTGGCGTCGAGATTGACCTCGCAGCGCATATGCCCTTCGATGCGGGTGACGGGATCGACGACAACGCGCTTGCCGCTGCTGTCGAGGTTAAAGCCATTGGGCGTGGCTATCGTGGCCATCAGTCCTGTCCCTCAAGTTCATTGTTCTTGGTGTCTTCGCCGGTCTTCTGGCGCGCGCGCTTGACCGCGCTGGCGGCGGCATGGGCGGCCGCGGCAATGCCCACCACGCCCGCGGCGGTCCCGCCGATCTGGTCTGCATTGGCCTCGATGCCGAAACCCTTGATGTCGGTCAGGCGTTCATAGAAAGAACCCTTGTCCCAGAAGCCGTCTTCCGAACAGCCGATGCAGGGATGCCCCGCCTGAATGGGGAAGGACAGGCCGCCGTTCCAGCGTACCGTCGAGCAGGCGTTATAGGTGGTCGGCCCCTTGCAGCCGACCTTGTAAAGGCAATAGCCCTTGCGCGCGCCCTCATCATCGAATTTCTCGACAAATTGCCCGGCGTCGAAATGCGGGCGGCGATAGCATTTGTCGTGAATACGCTGCGAATAGAACATCTTGGGGCGGCCCTGAAGGTCCAGCTCCGGGAATCGCTCAAAGGTCAGGATATAGGCGATCACCGCAGTCATCACCTCGGCGATCGGCGGGCAGCCCGGCACCTTGATGATGGGCTTGGCGGGCAGACCGGGCACCTTATGCACCGGGGTCGCCTGTGTGGGATTGGGCCGCGCGGCCTGAACGCAGCCCCAGCTTGCGCACGATCCCCAGCTGATGATCGCCTTGCAATGGTCGGCGGCCTCTTTCAATTGCTCAAGGAACGGACGCCCGCCGATGATGCAGCTCATCCCTTCCTGATTGAGCGGTGGATTGCCCTCAACGGCCAGAATGAAATTACCATCATATTTCTTGATGGTTTCCTGAATGATCGCCTCGGCCTGATGCCCGGCGGCGGCCATGATCGTGTCGTCATAATCAAGGCTGATCATCGAAAGGATCACGTCCTTGGCCAGCGGATGGCCCGAACGGATGAAGCTTTCCGAACAGCAGGTGCATTCCAGCCCATGCAGCCACAGCACGGGAATGCGCGGCTTGGTTTCCATCGCATCCTGAATTTGCGCGGCGGCGGCGGGCGGCAGGCCCAAGGCTGCGGCAGTCAGGCTGCAAAACTTGGTAAAGCTGCGCCTCGTGATGCCCTGACGGCGCATCACATCGTAAAATGTCTCGGTGGCCATGCGTGTTCTTCCCCGGACGTTTCCCCTTGACGGGGATTTGCGTGTTAAGATTTCAGCGGGGATTGTTAAGCAAGGCCTGTGCCAGATACGGATATTGGCGGGAAAGGTGGATTATCCCCGACTGGCGAACCAATCCGGATGGCAAGTTGCCTTCCACTTATGCCCGCGCGCTTTCCACCCGCCATGGGGCAATATGTCTTGAAACGAGCGGATGACGCGAGGCCCGCGCACGGCTATGCGTTTGATCGTGCATGCGATCCGCCGCCTTGTCCAAAGCCACCGCTGGCTGGCCGCCGCCTTTATGGCGCTGGCGCTGCTGGTGCGCGCATGGGTTCCGGCGGGCTATATGCCCGATCATCGGGCGCGGGTGCTCACTATGGAAATCTGCGCCGATTCTTTGGGCCAAAGGATCACGCGCAGCATCACCCTGCCCGGCCGCGACGATGGCACAGCGCGGGTAAAGAACCATTGCGACTATGGCGTGATGGCGGACGCGGCGATGGGCGGGGCCGACGGGTTTCTGCTGGCCGCCGCGCTGGCCTTTATTCTGGCGCTGGGGTTTTTGCCCCGGCCTGCTCTGCCGCTGCGCCGCGCACGCGCGATCCGGCCCCCTTTGCGCGGGCCGCCTGCCCGCCCCTGAACCGGCCTTGCTTGCCGGAATGACGCCATGGCGCGCCTTTGGCCGCGCCCGTTTGCGCCTGCCTGTTTCGGGGGTTTTATGTCTTTTGTTTCCTATGCGGCCCTAGCTGTGGCCGTGCTTGCCACGCCTGCCTATGCCGGTGATGAGGACCAACGCACCATCATCGTCAATGCCCAAGCCACCGCCATCGCAACACCTGCCGCCTCCACCGCCTCGGTCGACGCTGCCACCATCGCTGCTCAGGTTAACGCCGTCAGCGTCGAGGACACGCTCAAATATCTGCCCAGCCTGATCATCCGCAAACGCCACATAGGCGACAATTACGCCCCCATCGCCACGCGCACCAGCGGGCTGGGCTCATCGGCGCGCAGCCTGATCTATGCCGATGGCGCGCTGCTGTCGGCGCTGATCGGCAATAACAATGGCAATGGCTCGCCGCGCTGGAGTCTGGTGACGCCTGCGGAAATCGAGCGGGTCGATGTGATCTACGGCCCCTTCTCGGCGGCCTATGCGGGTAATTCGATCGGCACTGTGGTCAATATCACCACCCGGATGCCGGACAAGCTTGAGGCGCGCCTCTCGGCCCAGACCAATATCCAGACCTATTCCTATTACGGCACCGACCAGACCTTGCCGACCGCGCAATTCTCCGGCTCGCTGGGCCAGCGCTTTGGCCGTTTCTCGGTGCTGCTCAGCGCCACCCGCACCACCGCCAACAGCCAGCCCGTCAGCTTCATCACCGCCACCGGCGGCACGGCGGGCTATGCCGATGTCAACCGCACGGGTGCTGCCATCCGTGTGCTGGGCGCAGGGGGCATCGAGCATCACGTTCAGGACACCTATAAGGCCAAATTCGCCTATGACCTGACACCCAGTGTTCAAGCCCGCTATGTTCTGGGCATCTGGCGCGACGATACGCAAGGCGGCGTGCAGACCTATACCCAATCCTATACCACCGCCTTCAATTCCGCGCTCTACGCCCGCGATGCGCTGCACCTGTCCCATGCGCTCAGCCTGACGGGGCGCGACTGGCAGGTGATCGGCACGCTCTATCGCTATGAACGCGATGCTCAGAACAACCCCTCGCCCGATGCGTCCAGCGGCATTGCCAGCACCGGTTTTATCGCCACGCGCAACGACCTGCCCGGCGCGTTTACGGGCGGCGCGGGTACGATGGCGCGTCAGGAAGGCACCGGCTGGGCCACGCTGGACGTACGCATCGCCCGCAATTGGGGCGCGGGGCAGAGGATCAGCATTGGCGCGCATTTCGACCGGACAACCCTGAATGCGGCCACCTATTCCATCGCCAACTGGCTCGACAATAGCTCAGCGGTTGGCCAATTGCGCTCGGCCAGCAGGGGCAATACGCGGACCTTCGCGCTCTGGGCGCAGGATGAAATCCGCCTTGCCTCTGGCGTGAAGCTGACGCTGGGCGGGCGTCAGGAATGGTGGCGCGCCTATGGCGGGGTCAACACCACGCTGTCCTCCACGATCAACGCCACGCTGGTCCAACCGGAGCGCAGCTTTGCCGGGTTCAGCCCCAAGGCGGCGCTGGAATATCGCCTTGCGTCGCAATGGAACGCGCGGCTTTCGGCAGGTCAAGCCTTTCGCATGCCCACCGTGGGCGAACTGTATCAGACCGTCACCACCGGCACTTTGCTGGCCAATCCCAACCCCGGCCTGTTGCCCGAACGCGCGCGCAGCCTCGAATTGGCGCTGGAGCATAAGGCGCTCCATGGCTCGGCCCGGATCGCCCTGTTTAACGAGGTGGTCGATAATGCGCTGATTTCGCAATTGAACAGCGCGACCAACACCACCTATGTGCAAAATGTCGAGCGCACCCGCGCGCGCGGGGTCGAAATCGCCGCCGAGCGCCGCGACATCCTTGGCGCCTTCGACCTACAGGCCACCCTGACCCATGCCGCAGCAATCACCAGCCGGAACAGCATCCTGCCCTCGGCTCAAGGCAAATTGCTGCCCTCCGTCCCCCGCTGGAAGGCCAGCGCCGTGGTGACATGGCATCCCACGCCCCGCTTCAGCCTGAGCGCGGCGGCGCGCTATTCCAGCCGCAATTACGCCACGCTCGACAACTCCGACATCATCGGCAACACCTATCAGGGCTTCAACAAATATTTCGTCATCGATCTGCGCGCCCTATTCCGCGTCACCGATCATTTCGAGGCCAGCCTTGGCGTCGATAATCTCAACAATGACAAATACTTCCTCTTCCACCCCTTCCCCCAGCGCAGCTTTGCGGCAGGCGTGGACTGGCGGATGTAGCGCCTTCGCAGTTTGCCCCCTTGTTCCCCCGGCGCGGCGCGGCCATAGGCTTGCCCATGAGCATCATTCTGATCGACGCCGGGGGAACTATCTCCTCCTTGCCCGATGCGGGCGGCAAGCTGGCCGGGGGCGCTTCCGGCCTTGGGAAAACTCTGGCGGGGCCTGTCGTGCGGCAGGTTTACGCAGGCCTGTCCGAGGATATGACGCTGGCCGATATGGCCCGCGTGCGCGATGCGGTGCTGGCCGCATTGGCCGAGCCGGAGATGGCGGGCATTGTCGTGGCCCATGGCACCGATGCGATGGAGGAAACCGCCTATCTCATCGATCTGTCGCTGCCCCTTACCAAACCCGTGATCGTCACCGGGGCGATGCTGCCGATCAGCGATCCGGCCAGCGATGGTCCGGGCAATCTGGCCGCCGCCCTGCGCGCCGCCGCCACGCCGGAATTGGCGGCGCATGGCGCGCTGGTGGCTTTTGCCGGGCATCTGATCCCGGCGGCGCTGGTCTATAAGCACGCCACCTCGGCGCTCGACGGCTTTGGCTGGCGCGGGGCGGCGGCGGGCACGGCTTCGGGCGAGGCGATCACCGCGCCTGCTCCCCTGCCCCGGTTTGCGCCTTTGGCGCCGGTCGTGCCCGATGGTTTCTGCCCGATCATCGCGCTTTCGGGCGGAGATGATGGCGCGATGATCCGAGCCGCAGTGGCATCGGGCGCGCGGGGCATCGTGCTGATGGCGCTGGGGCGCGGCAATGGTTCCGTGGGCGCGGCGCAGGCGATTGCGCAGGCGGGCGTGCCGGTGGTGGTCGCCTCGCGCTGCCCCACAGGCTCGACCGCCGCCGATTATGCCAGCGGTCAGCGCCTTGCCGAAGCGGGCGCGATCTTTGCGGGCGGATTGGGCGCGACTCAGGCGCGGATTTTGCTCTCCACCCTGATCGCAGCGGGCGTGGCCGATATTGCCGCCGAATTTGCCGCGCGCGGCGCCATCTATACGGAAACCCATTGACCATGCTGACCCACCGCATCGCCATCATGGACGATCTGGACAATCTGCGCGCGCTGATGGCGCGGGCCATCGACCATCTGCAAACCGGATTTCTGACCCCGGAACAGATCACCGCCAGTCGCCATGTGATGGGGCTGGATACCCAGCTCATCAAGGACGGCACCTATTTCCTCGTCGAATCGGATGGGGTGCTGGCGGGCTGCGGCGGCTGGTCCTATCGCGCCACGCTTTATGGCGGCGATGCCAGCGTGGTGGCGCGTGAACCCGAAGTGCTGGACCCGGCGCGCGATGCCGCCCGGATTCGCGCGATGTACACCAACCCCGATTTCGCCCGACAGGGCATCGGCCGCCGCGTGATGCAGGTGTGCGAAGATGCCGCCCGCGCCGCCGGTTTCGCACGCACCGAGATGATGGCGACCATGGCGGGCGTCCCCCTCTACCGCTCCTGCGGCTATGGCCCCATCGAAGAAGTGCTTTCCGCCCCTATCGACGGGGTTCAGGTGCCTTTGCTGCGCATGGGCAAAGTTCTGTAAGCCCAAGATCTTGTAAGCAAAGAAAAAGGGCCGGTGATCAACCGACCCTTTTTTCATCAGGGAATGGTGCCCCTGGCCCGACTCGAACGGGCACATCTCTCGATATCCGATTTTGAGTCGGACGCGTCTACCATTCCACCACAGGGGCGTTATTCCCAAAACCATCTGCGAAGGATCGCCGCAGCGGCTCTGTTCACCCCGCCTAGCGATCCTTTCGCATCAGATCAATGGCTTTTATCAGCCTTCCTTCAACGCGCCCACAAGCAACTTGTGGAGACGCGAGTGGAGAGCGTCATTGCCAGCCAGCACTTCCTTGTCGCAAACCGGCAGCGATTGGCCGCGATAGTTCGAGACAAAGCCACCGGCTTCACGCACCAGCAGGCAGCCGGCAGCCGAATCCCAAGGCTTCAGGTTCGATTCCCAGAAACCTTCGTAACGACCCGCGGCCACCCAGGCCAGATCGAGCGAGGCCGCGCCAAAACGGCGAATGCCCGCCACCTGCGGCGCGATCGCCGCATAGATCTTGGCCCATTCCAGCGGATCGCCATGGCCCGCAAAGGGAATGCCGGTGGCGATCAGGCTCTCGTCCAGATGACGGCGGCCCGACACGCGCAGACGGCGATCGTGCAACCATGCCCCGCGCGACTTTTCCGCCCAGAAGCTTTCATCCGTGATCGGCTGATAGATGATCCCGGCGATAACATCGCCCCAACCATCGCCCGCCGGGCCCTTGCCGTCAAAGGCAGGTTCCTGCGCGGCAATGGAAATGGCGAAATGCGGGATGCCGTGCAGAAAATTGCTGGTGCCATCGAGCGGGTCGATGATCCAGCGCGGGCGGGTAGGATCGCCTTCGATCACCCCGCCCTCTTCCATCACGAAGCCCCAGTCGGGGCGCGCGGCGCGCAATTCGTCATAGATCGTGCGTTCGCTCTGCTGGTCGGCGCGGCTGACGAAATCAGCCGTACCCTTGCGGCTCACCTGAAGGTGCTCCACTTCGCCAAAGTCGCGACGCAAACGCTGACCGGCCTTGCGGGCGGCGCGTTCCATCACGCGGATCAGGCCGGAAATTGCCATACTCAGTCAGCCTTACCGACATAGGTGCGTTCGTAAACGTTCACCACGATGCGGGTGCCCGAAGCGATATGGGGCGGCACGAGAATGCGCACGCCATTGTCCAGCACGGCCGGCTTATAGCTCGACGAGGCTGTCTGGCCCTTCACCACGGCATCGGCTTCAACGATGGTGGCTTCGACCTGTTCGGGCAGCTGGACGCTGATCGGGCGTTCGTCATACATTTCGAGAACCGCCGTCATACCGTCCTGAAGGAAGGCCGAGGCATCACCGATGATGTCCTTGGAAAGGTTGATCTGATCGTAGGTTTCCACGTCCATGAACACCAGATCCTCGCCCTCGGCATAGAGGAACTGGAAATCCTTGGTGTCCAGACGAACTTTCTCCACCGTATCCTGGCTGCGAAAGCGCACATTGGTCTTGCGCCCGTCGATCAGGTTCTTCATCTCGACCTGCATGAAAGCGCCGCCCTTGCCGGGCTGGGTATGCTGGGTCTTGGCGACCTTCCAGATGCCCTTTTCATACTCGATAATGTTGCCGGGGCGGATTTCGACGCCGCTGATCTTCATGGGGTTTGACCTTCGATGGAAAAGAGCAGAAATAAGTTTGGCGCAAAAGCGCAGTCGGGCGCCCTTAGCGGACCTCAGGCCATCTGGCAATCATGCTGTGCATTGGGATTAGCGGGAATTGCGGTCTTTTCTACGCCCGCTCTGGCGGGGCCGGAAGGGCCTGCCTTTACCGTGCGGCGCGGCGAATATGTCTGCGAAATGCCCGGCACCGCACTGACCGCTGCCGGATTGCGCCGCCCGGAGGAGGATTTCACCATCCGCCAGGGCTCGATGTACAGCACGAGCGAGGGGCGCGGGTCGTATCTGGCGACGGGCGATGAGATCCACATGACCACCGGCCCCAAGCGCGGCGACCGGTTCCGCCGGGTCAGCGAGAATTTTCTGCGCAAGCTGACCAGCGAAGGCAAGGAGACCGACCTTCGCTGTATCCGCCGCGTGGCCAATAATCGCTATTGATTTAGGCGCTTAATCCTCCAGCGGCCATGTGGTCCGCTGGGCCGCCGCGCGCTTGGTGCTGGTGTAGAGCCAGACCAGCGCGGCGGCAAAGATCACCATACCCAGCGGCAGGGCGACATCGCCCGGCTCGATGATTTCCAGCGGGGTCGGGCTGTTGCGCGCGGCCGCGATCCCGGCAAAGACCACGCCAAACAGGCTCTCGCCCGCAATCAGGCCTGTGGCCGCCAAAACGCCCAGCCGCTCGGCCAGTTCAGGATCGCGGCTCTTCTTGGCCCAATTGTCATAGATGCGCCCGATGATCGCCCCCACGGGAATCAACAGCGTCAGCCCCATCGGCAGATAAATGCCCATGCCCAGCGCGAGGGGCGGCAGAGCGCCCTTCTTCATCGCGCGCAGCACTTCGTCGATGATGACGGCCACCACACCGATCCCCGCGCCGATGCCGATCAGGCCCCAGTCGAGACTGCCGCCCAAAACGCCCTGCGCAATTGCCGAAATCAACGCGGCCTGCGGGGCGGCCAGCGCTTCGGGTCCGGCATTGGCGGCGCCCTGAAAACCGAAGGTGGTGTTGAGCAGGCTGAGCACCGGCGGGATCACCAACGCGCCGAACACCACGCCCAGCACCAGCGCGATTTGCTGTCGCCAGGGCGTCGCGCCGATCAGCTCGCCGGTTTTCAGGTCTTGCAGGTTGTCGTTAGAAATCGTCGCCACGCCAAACACGATGGCCGTGACGAACAGCGCAAAGGCCACCAGCGCACGGGTCGCCTCGGGTGCGATGCCCCGGCCAAAGATCGCGGCCAAGAGCAACGCGATGCCTAGCGCGGAGATGATCCCCGTACCCGAAATCGGGCTGTTCGACGCGCCGATCAGGCCCGCCATATAGCCGCAGACAGAGGCGATCACGATGCCGATCAACAGCACGTAAAGCACGGTCAGCACAAGCACCGGCACGAAATGCGCCTCAATCGGCCCGCCCGAGGCGAAACCGGCCAGCAGCAGCCCGATCGGCACCATCGAGGCGGCAATCACCGCGCCCACAAGGCCAATCGGCAGGTCCTGTTCACTCAAGGCCAGCGCCCCGCCCTGCCCCGATTTGCGCGCCCGCTGCGCCGCCAAAGCGCCCGTGATGCCCTTCACAATCGGCCCGATCACGCGCAGCAGCGTCCAGACCGCCGCCACGCCAATCGTTCCGGCGCCGATGAAGCGCACCTTGCTCTTGAACACGCCGGAGACGAAACCGGCCAACTCATGCGTCGCAGGAACCCCGCCCGCCGTATAATGCGGCACCAGCACGACCCAACTGATGAGCATGCCGATCAGCATCGCAATGCCCACCGTCAAGCCGACCAGATGGCCCACGCCAATCAAAGCAAGGCTGAAACTGGTCGAAACGCCCGAAGCGCCAGCGCCAAAGCGGAAGACGCGCGAGGCTTCCTCGGCCACCACGCCCATCTTGGCGAGCAGAGTATAACCCACCGACACGCCCGAACCCAGCACGATGGCGGCCAGTCCCTTGCGGTTCTCCTCCTCGCCGCCGACGCCAGCGCCGACTTTCAGCACCTCGGCCGCCGCCACGCCTTCGGGATAGGGCAGATCGCTGCCCGTCACCAAAGCGCGGCGCAGGGGGACCGAATACATCACCCCCAGAATGCCGCCCACGCCGATCACCGCGACCGATTGCCAGTAAGGGAAATCCACCCACCAACCGATCATGATCAGGCCCGGCAGCACGAAGATGATCGCGCTGAGCGTCCCCGCCGCGCTGGCGATGGTCTGGACGATGTTGTTTTCCTGAATGGTCGCGCCCGAAAAATGGCGCAGCACCGCCATCGAGATCACCGCCGCCGGGATCGATGTGGCAAAGGTCAGGCCGATCTTCAGCCCGAGATAGACATTGGCCGCCGTGAACACGATGGTGAGCAAGGCGCCCAGCACGATGCCGCGCAGGGTCAGTTCGCGCTTATTCGCGCCTTCAGGATTGGCTTGGGTCATGCCCATGTTCTGACACGCCGGCGCCCCTTGGGAAAGGGGCAGCCGACATGCTCTTCAACAACTTTATTGCGCGGCCAGGATAGCATCCATCAAGGCTTTGACATTCGCAACCTCATCACCGTTCCACACCGCACCCGAAACGGCGAGGAAATCGGCCCCCGCGCGCACCAGCGGCGCGGCGTTTTCCGCCGTAATCCCGCCAATCGCAACGCAGGGAATTTCAAACAGGCCCTGCCACCAGGTCAGCAGGTCCGGCTCGGCATAATGCTCGACCTCTTTGGTGGCGGTGGGGTAATAGGCGCCAAAAGCCACGTAATCGGCCCCGGCCTCGCCCGCTTCCAGCGCCAGATGGCGGCTGTTGTGGCAGGTCACGCCGATCTGCGCATCCTGTCCCAATTCCTGACGCGCCACTTTGACGCCGCCTTCGCGGGCCAGATCGTCCTGCCCCAGATGCACGCCATCGGCATTCAGGCGCTTGGCCAGCGTGAGCGAATCGTTGACGATGAAGGCGATCTCGCGCTCGGCGCAAATGGCCTGCAAGGGCGCGGCCAGACGCGCGGCAGCGTGATCGTCGATGTCCTTCACGCGAAACTGGAAAGCCGCGATCCGGTGACGCCCCTTGAGGCCCGCATCCAGAGCGCGCGCCAGCCTTTCGGGAAAATCGCCGCCCACATCGGCGGGCGAGATCAGATAAAGCTGCGTGGGAGCGCGGGTGTGTTCAAAGGTCGGTGCGTCAGTCATGTCCGCGCCCATACCGCATAAAAAACGCGGAGGCCAGTGTCGGCCCCCGCGTCTTTTGCTTCACCCAAGAGACTGAGGATTATTCCTTGCCCTTGTAGATGTTCACCAGCTTGCCCAGCATGGCCAGCGCTTCGTCACGCGGGCGCTGGAACGTGTTGCGGCCGATGATCGAACCATTGCCGCCGCCATCGCGAATGTCGCGCGCGTCCTGATAGACCGCGTCGGCGCCCTTGGTGGCCCCGCCCGAGAAGATCACGATGCGGCGGCCGTTGAAGCACGACTGGACCACATGCTTGACGCGATCAGACTGCGCCGACCAGTCGGTGCCCTCATAGCAGGGCTTGGCTTCGGCCTGCTCAATGTGGTTGCTGGGCAGCTTGACCTTGATGATATGCGCGCCGATCAGCGCCGCGATATGCGCAGCATAGGCGCCCACGTCCAAGGCCAGTTCGCCGCTCTTGGGCAGCTTGCCGCCGCGCGGATAGGACCAGATCACCGTGGCGATGCCGACGCTGGCCGCTTCGTTGCGCAGTTCCTTGATCTCTTCGATCATCTCGAACACATCGTCCGAGCCGGGATAGATCGTGAAACCAATCGCCGAGCAGCCCAGACGCAGCGCATCGTCAACGCCGCCCGTCAGCGCCTGATTGGCCGCCGTACCCCAGCTGTTCGAGCTGTTGACCTTGAGGATCGTCGGGATCTGGCCGGCAAACTTGTCGGCGCCCGCCTCCAGCATGCCCAGCGGCGCGGCATAGGCCGAAAGCCCTGCGTCGATGGCGAGCTGATAGTGGTAATGCGGATCATAGGCGTCGGGGTTGACCGAGAAGCTGCGTGCCGGGCCATGTTCAAAGCCCTGATCCACCGGCAGAATGATCATCTTGCCCGTGCCGCCCAGCTTGCCCTGATTGAGCATGCGATAAAGATTGGCCTTAACGCCGGGATTGTCGGATTCGTAATTGCTGAGGATCTTCTGGACAACCTTGGTGGTCATGCGTGTTTCCCTGTTGGTTAAGGCCTGTTGTTCATACCTATGCGTAAAAGATTGCATAGGTATGCGCGGCCGGTCTGAAATAGCCCGCCCGGTTTTGCAATGCAACTGCTGCACTGCAACCGAGCGGGCGAATTTATTTAGATTTCGAGCGCCTTGACGCCCGGCAGTTCGCGGCCTTCCATCCATTCAAGGAAAGCGCCGCCTGCGGTCGAGATATAGGAGAAGTCCCCCGCCACCCCGGCATGATGCAGCGCAGCAACGGTATCGCCGCCGCCCGCCACCGAAACCAGCGAACCTTCCTTGGTCAGCGCCGCGGCGATCTGGGCCAAAGCCACGGTCGCCGCGTCGAAAGGCACGGTTTCAAACGCGCCCATCGGCCCGTTCCACACCAGCGTCTTGCAGGTTTTCAGCGCATCGGCCAGCGCCTCAACCGCGCTGGGGCCTACGTCGAGGATCATCTCATCAGCGGCCACTTCATGCACGTTGCAGGTGCGCAGCGAAGGCGGATTGGCGGCAAATTCCTTCGACACCACCACTTCATAGGGCAGATGCACAGTGCAACCGGCAGCGTCCGCCGCTTCCATGATCTCTTCGGCCGTGGCGGCCAGATCGTGCTCGCACAGGCTCTTGCCCACATCCACGCCGCGCGCGGCCAGGAAGGTGTTTGCCATGCCGCCGCCGATGATGAGGTGGTCAACCTTGGTCACCAGATGCTTCAACACATCAAGCTTGCTCGACACCTTGGCCCCGCCGACAACGGCGGCCACCGGGCGCACCGGCTGACCAAGCGCATTTTCCAGCGCCTCAAGCTCGGCCTGCATCGAACGACCGGCATAGGCTGGCAGCACATGGGCCAGACCTTCGGTGCTGGCATGCGCGCGATGCGCCGCCGAAAAAGCATCATTGACGTAGAAATCGCCAACCTCGGCAATGGCTTTCACCAACTCGGGGTCGTTCTTTTCCTCGCCGGGCCAGAAACGGGTGTTTTCCAGCAAAGCAATGTCGCCCGCGCGCAGGATGCCCGCAGCCTGCTTGACCACATCGCCCGCCACTTCGGGCACGAACATCACTTCGCGGCCCAACACCTTTTCCACCGCGCCCACGACCAGCGACAGCGACTGATCCGCCACGCGATTGCCCTTGGGACGGCCGAAATGCGCCAGCAGCAGCACCTTGGCGCCCTTGTCGGCCAGTTCCAGAATGGTGGGCGCAACAGCGCGCACGCGCGTGTCTTCCGTGACCGCGCCATCCTTCATCGGCAGATTGAAATCGACGCGCACCAGCGCGACCTTGCCGCTCACATCGCCCAGATCGTCGAGCTTACGAAAAGCCATCTCTAACCCCTAAATTATCAGAACCCCAGAAACAAAGGGCGGAAAGGTTTCCCTTCCCGCCCCGGTGTTCCATCAGAGGAACTTGGCCATCGCGCCTGCCGTGTCCAGCATGCGGTTCGAGAAGCCCCACTCGTTGTCGTACCAGCTCAGCACACGCACCAGCTTGCCGTCGATGACAGCCGTTTCCAGCGCGTCGATGGTCGAGGAATGCGGATCGTGGTTGAAGTCGATCGAAACCAGCGGCTCTTCGGTATAGCCCAGCACGCCCTTGAGCGGACCTTCAGCAGCAGCCTTGAGCAGAGCGTTCACTTCCTCGATGGTCGTGTCGCGCTTGGGCTGGAACGTCAGGTCGACGACCGAAACGTTCGGGGTCGGCACGCGGATCGACGAACCGTCCAGCTTGCCCTTCAGTTCGGGCAGCACTTCGCCCACGGCCACAGCAGCGCCGGTCGAGGTCGGGATCATGTTCAAGGCAGCGGCGCGAGCGCGACGCGGATCCTTGTGGATCTGGTCCAGGATCTTCTGGTCGTTGGTGTACGAGTGGATCGTGGTCATCAGGCCACGCTCGATACCAATCGATTCATGCAGAACCTTGGCAAAAGGCGCCAGGCAGTTGGTGGTGCACGAAGCGTTCGAGACGATCAGGTCGTCAGCGGTCAGCGTTTCATGGTTCACGCCGAACACCACGGTCTTGTCGACCTTCTTGGCGGGCGCCGAGATCAGCACGCGCTTGGCGCCTGCCGTCAGGTGCTTGCCGGCCGAATCGCGGTCGACGAAGAAGCCGGTGCATTCCAGCGCAATGTCGATGCCATTGGCGGCATGCGGCAGGTTGGCGGGGTCCTTCTCGGCGGTCACCTGAACGCGCTTGCCGTTCAGGATCAGGTCGTTGCCGTCCACTTCGACGGTGCCCGAGAAAGTGCCATGCACGCTGTCATGCTTGAAAAGACGGGCATTGGCCTTGGCATCGGCCAGATCGTTGATCGAAACCAGTTCAAGCCCGCAATCGGGACGCTCCAGAATGGCGCGGGCCACATTGCGCCCGATACGACCGAAACCATTGATGGCAACCTTCACAGCCATGAATATCCTCCTCGTTAGTTCTGGAGTGCCGCAAGAATTTGCGGCGCAATCTTTTCAGCCGTAAGACCGAAATAGTCATAAAGAGCCGGGGCCGGAGCCGATGCGCCGAAGGTGTCGATACCAAAGCGCAGACCGTCAAGGCCCGTAATACGTTCCCAGCCAAAGGTCGTACCTGCCTCGATGCTGACACGCAGCACATCGGCGGGCAGAACATCAGCCCGGTAGGCCGCATCCTGTTCAAGGAAACGGCTCATCGAAGGCATCGAGACCACATCGACGCCCACACCCTGCGCTTCAAGCGCGGCGCGAGTCGCCATCGCAATCTCAACTTCCGAACCGGTCGCCACGATCACCACCTTGCGCGCCGCACCGGCGGCCTCAAGACGATAGGCGCCCTTCGCCGTCAGGTTCGGACCCGAATGGCGATATTGCGGCAGGTTCTGACGGGTCAGAGCCAGCACGCTGGGGCGGCCTTCATTGGCGATCGCCAATTGCCATGCCTCGGCGGTTTCAATCACGTCGGCGGGGCGGAACACTTCCAGATTCGGGATCATGCGCATCGACATCACATGTTCGATCGGCTGATGGGTCGGACCGTCCTCGCCAAGGCCAATCGAATCGTGCGTCAGCACATAGACCACCTTGGCCCGCTGCAAAGCCGACATACGAATGGCATTGCGGCAATAATCCGAAAACACGAGGAAAGTGCCGCCATAAGGGATGATCCCGCCATGCAGCGCCATGCCGTTCATGGCCGCGGCCATGCCGAATTCGCGGATGCCGTAATAGACATAGCGGCCCGAATAGTCCTGCGGACCGAACGGCTTGGTCGACTTGGTGACGGTCAGGTTCGAGCCGGTAAGGTCGGCCGAGCCGCCCACCATTTCGGGCACATGCGCGGTCAGCACTTCCAGCGCCATTTCGCTGGCCTTGCGGGTGGCGACCTTGGTGCTGCCTTCCAGCCATGCGTCGAACGTGGCCTGCACCTCGGTCTGGTCGGGCAGTTCGCCGTTCATGCGGCGCAGCAGTTCGCCGCCCTTGTCGCTGGCCGCCACGCGCGCAGCCCAGTCAACCGCCGCCGTCTTGCCCAGAGCGCCGACATTGCGCCAGTCGCCCAGCACATCGGCGGGCAGTTCAAAGGCAGGCAGCGTCCAGCCCAGTTCGCCGCGTGCGGCTTCCACTTCGGCCGCGCCCAGCGGCGAGCCGTGCACGGAATGGCCGCCCTGCTTATTGGGCGCGCCCTTGCCGATGATCGTACGGCAGGCGACGAGCGAGGGGCGAGGATCAGCCACCGCTTCGGCAATCGCGCGTTCGATGTCAACGAAATCATGACCGTCGCAGGACACGACATGCCAGCCGGTCGCCGTATAGCGCGCGGCCACGTCTTCACTGGTCGACAGATCGGTGTCGCCGTCGATGGTGATGCGATTGTCATCCCACAGCACGACCAGACGGCCCAGCTTGAGGTGACCGGCAAGACCGATGGCCTCGTGGTTGATACCTTCCATGATGCAGCCGTCGCCCGCGATCACGAAGGTCTTGTGATCGACCAGATCATCGCCGAACTGCGCGTTCAGGTGACGCTCGGCAATGGCAAAGCCCACCGACATGGCAAGGCCCTGACCCAGCGGACCGGTGGTGCATTCCACGCCCGGCAGTTCGAAGTTTTCCGGGTGCCCGGCGCAAACCGAGTGCAGCTGGCGGAAATTCTTGATGTCTTCGATCGTGGGCTGTTCATAGCCGGTCAGATGCAGCAGGCTGTAGATCAGCATCGAGCCATGGCCAGCCGACAGGATGAACCGGTCCCGGTCGGGCCAGCGCGGCTGGGCCGGATCGAACTTCAGGAATTTCGAAAACAGGACCGTGGCAACATCGGCCATGCCCATCGGCATGCCGGGATGGCCCGAATTGGCGGCCTGAACCGCATCCATCGAGAGCACACGGATGGCGTTGGCCATGTTTTGCAGGCGGGGGGCGGTAATGCTCATGATGCTTTCGAAAGCTCCGAATAGGTATGCACAGGCACATTGGCGTGCGATTCGCGCCGCCTCCATTGCGGACAGGGGGGCCTGCGTCAACCTCTGCGCGGGGCCAAAATGGCATGGAAATCGCCGCAACCGTTGTCATTTGGGCCGCAGCGGGCTTTGCAAGGGCAAAATTATTGCGCTAGGCCTTTGCCGGTGATGGCCAGCAGTGAAACCGACCCCGCCCCGATCAACCCCGCCCTCGACCGGATCGAGGCCGCGCTGGACCGGATTGCCCATGCTGCCCAGCGCGCTGGGCAAGCGCGCCTTGAGGCCGCCGGTCAGACCGCCCAGCTTGAAGTGCGCCACGAAATCCTGCGCGAAAAGGTAGGCGATGCGCTCTCCACCCTCGATGGGCTGATCGCACGGGTGCAAAAATCATGAGCCGGGTCGATCTGATGATCGGCGGGCGCGATTATGCGGTTGCCTGCTCGCCGGGCGAGGAAGATCATGTGCGCCTGCTGGGCCGCATCATCGAGGAGAAGATGGACGCTCTGCCCGGCACCACGAATCAGAGCGAAGTGCGCTCGATGCTCTTTGCCGCGCTCCTGCTGGCCGACGAGGTGCAGGAATTGCGCCAGCAGGCCGATCAGGGCGCGCCCGATACGCCGCCAGCCGATCCCGCGCTGGGCGAAAGGCTGGATGCCGTGGCCGCAAGGCTCGAACAACTGGCCGCATCGGTCGAAGGACTTTTCTAACTAGCCCTTGAGAAATCGCACCATAGCGCCTAAATAGGTGAATGACGGGTACTGCCCGGTGCGAGCCGCATGAAAATCCCTGAGGCTATAAGCAATCCTAGGGGGCTGTCCCTGCCACTGGCTCTGGCCTCTGGTACATGGTCCCCACCTGACGTCGAGGCGTCAGAGGATTTCCCGGCAACGGCCCATGGTGGTCCCGTCACCCTTTATTTGTTGGGTCCGCCCAACGCCTTCGCGTTGGGCTTGCTGTGCCGTCCCGCTCCCCCGGCCCAGCCACCCAGATTGTACTGAAGGTAGCTGCGCCGGAGGAGCGGGACGGCACAGGCCGAAAGTGCAGACCTTGACCGACAAAAAATCCCTGCGCGCCCGTTTGCGCCGCCTGCGCCGCGAGCATGTGAACGCCCTGCCTGCCTCCATGTCCGCCCTTTTGTTCCTGCGCCCGCCCGGCGCAGTGGCGGCGGTGGCGGGCGCAGGCTCGGTGGTGGGCCTCTATCATGCCATTTCGGGTGAGGCGCCGACGCGCTCCTACGCCAAATGGTTTGCCGAGAATGACCGGCGAATCGCCCTGCCGTGGTTTGCCGCCGTGGGCGCGCCGATGCAGTTTCGCGCATGGAACGATCCGTTTGCCGACGAAGGCCTCGAAACCGGCCCCTATGGCGCGCTCCAGCCCTCCGCCACTGCGGAGGAGCTGTTTCCCGATGTCGCCTTCGTGCCGCTGGTCGGCTTTACCGCCGAGGGCCTGCGACTGGGGCAAGGCGGCGGGCATTATGACCGCTGGCTGGGCGCGAATCCGGGGGTGATGGCGCTGGGGCTGGCATGGGATTGCCAGAAGGTGGACAGCCTGCCCGCAGAGCCCCATGATATGCCCCTGCGCGCGGTGATCACCCCCACCCGCCTTTACGGAGATATCTGATGCGCAAAGAGCCTACGTGGCGCATTCCGGCGGGCCTGCTGCTGCTGCTGATCGGGCTGGCGGTCTATGCGGCGCTGGTGGCGCGTTATATCGCGCCGTGGATCGCGCCATGGCCTGCGCTGGGGCAAATGCCGGTCTATGTCGTGCTGGGCGTGGTCTGGCTGCTGCCCTTGCGGCGATTCCTGATCTGGATGGAGACCGGGCGCTGGGGTTAATTCCCCCGGCGTTTTATCCAAACTCAAAAAAGGCCCGATCCGCTTGGGACCGGGCCTTTTTGATACCATTCCAAGGAATGGACCCAAGGTGGCGCGAGTGACGGGGCTCGAACCCGCGACCTCCGGCGTGACAGGCCGGCACTCTAACCAACTGAGCTACACCCGCGCAATATGCTTGGGCCTCGCAAGGAACCATGAAGTGGCGCGAGTGACGGGGCTCGAACCCGCGACCTCCGGCGTGACAGGCCGGCACTCTAACCAACTGAGCTACACCCGCTCACTTCGTGTTTCCTTCGGGGCAGCGCCCCTTGGGTGACGCGGCCTCTACGTTGGGAGGGGCGACCTGTCAACAGGCTTGAACATGCTTTTGCCCAAGCCCCGGTTTTTCAGGGTTTTCACGCGGTGAACAGCCTGTAATCTCTGCCACGAATCTGTTTCCGGCGCATGACAATGCGATTTATCCACAGACTAATGCCGATAAATCAGCACTTTTCGTATTTCCAATTGCGCCTTTTCCCTTCCGCCATCCATTCTACCGCCTGAGTGATACGGCGGGCGCGGGTGGCGGGCGCTTTGGCCTCGACAATCCATTCCAGATAATCGCGCCGATGCGACGGAGCGAAAGCGGCGAACACCGCGTCGGCCGCCGCATTCTCCGCCAGAGCCGCCGTCAGATCGTCAGGAACAGCGATCTCCGCCTTGGGCGCCTTGGGCGCGCGGGCGGGCTTCTTTGCGCCCGACAGGCCCTGCGCGGCCTCCATCAATCGCATCCGAAACGTATCGGCATCGGGCAGGTCATCCATACTGGCGATCTTGCCATAGGCGCCCAGCCCATCATCACCACGGCCTTCCTCGGCCCCCTGACGCCCCGCGCCATGGATCACAAAGGCGCAATGCGCCTTAAACGCCGCCATCCCGGCCAGATTCTTACCATTGAGCGTGAAATGGGGCATCGACCATTTGATCGTCTCGCCCAGCCCCGGCACAGCCTCATGCACCGCGCGGCGCAAATGGGTCAGGATCGGCCGCGCGAAATCGGGCGCGGCCGCGATATAGGCATCGATTCTCTGATCCATTTGCTCTCCCTTTTACACAGCGACGGGCGCTCCCAATTTGGCCTGCGGGGCATAGTCGAGAACCGAGAAATCCTCGATCCGGTAATCAAAGATGCTCTGCGCCCGCGGCGTAATCGCCAGCTTCGGCTCGCCCGAGGGCACGCGCTTCAACTGCTCCTCGACCAGATCGCCATGGTTGAGATAGAGATGCACATCGCCCCCCATCCACACCAGCTCGCCCGGCTCCAGCCCGGCCTGCGCCGCCAGCAGCCGCACGAACAGCGCCGCGCTCCACAGATTGAACGGCACGCCCAGCGCCAGATCCGCGCTGCGCTGATACAGGATGCCCGACAGGCGCCCATCGGCCACATGGAACTGATAGGTCTTGTGGCAAGGCGGCAGCGCCATCGCGTCCACCTCGGCCACATTCCAGCCTTCGACGATATGGCGGCGGCTGCCCGGATTGGTTTTCAGGGCATGGACCAGATCAGCGACCTGATTGATTCCCTGCCCCAGCCGGTAAAGCCCATCGCCTACTGGCTCATAGGTCGGCCAGTTCACCCATTGCTTGCCATAGACCGGGCCAAGATCGCCCCAGCGCGCAGCAAATTCCGCGTCAGCCACGATGCGCGCGGAAAAATCCTCGCGGGTAATCTGATCCCCCGTCTCGCGCCGATAATGCGCCAGCGGCCAATCGGTCCAGATTTCCACCCCCTGCGCACAGAGCGCGCGGATATTGGTGTCGCCGGTCAGGAACCACAGAAATTCGCGCGTCGCCGTTTTCCAGAACACCCGCTTGCTGGTGACCAGCGGCATGCGCCCATCGGACAGATCACAGCGAATCGTCGCGCCAAACAATGACCGCGTACCCACGCCCGTGCGATCACGCCTCTCATCGCCCGTTTCCCAGATCTGGCGCATCAGATCGAGATATTGCCATTCCCAATGCCGGAGAGTGTTGGGACGCTGAGCGTTAGAACTGTCGGTCTGCATGCCCCTCATCTAACGCCGCCCCGCGCCGAAAGCCACCGGCAATCGCCTCGCTCTATCTAGCCCCAAGCCATCTAGGGGTGTTTGCGTAATACCTCCGTGCGAAATGCCAAAGTCTACCGGGTAAAACGGGCAAATATCCCTCATTCTCATGGGTTGCCCGCGTTGAGATCCGTTATCCTTCCCTATCGGCAATTGGCCATCGCCCAACTGGCCCTGGTGCTGTTGCTGGCGCCGCTGATCGCACTTTGGCCGCGGGCCGGGATGGCGGTGCTGGTGCTGCCTTTGCCGGGACACAGCGCCGGGGCCGCCCTTTGGGCCAAAGCGCAGGGCCTGCCCCTGACGGGCCGGGGCATCGCAAAGGGCAGCCTGATCCTGATCGGGGGCCGCCAGTATACGCCTTTCTCCGCGCTGGGCGCGGGGGCGCTGGTTTTCGCCGTGCCCTCCTCACTTTGCCAGTCTCCTTCGAACTTTCCATCTGCCAATCGCCAAGGATGAGCCATGCATGAAATTATCAATCTGCGTCATCTGGGGATGAAAGCCCTTGTGGGCGTATGCTGGCTGATCACCATTCTGGTGCTGATCGGCAGCATGATCGCCGGTTCGGGCTTTACCCCGGTCCTGCTGGCGCTGGGGCTGGTGGCGGTGCCGACCTTGCTGATGATGTCGGGCAAGGATGACGCGGTGGCGCGCATCGCCATGGGCGCCACCCTGCCCCTGTTCAGCGCGGTGCTGCTCTATCAATGGAGCGGCGCCACATGGCAGGTCGATCTGCACATGACCTTCTTTGCGCTGATCGCGATGCTGCCCGTTCTGGTCGACTGGCGCCCTATCATTGCGGCAACCGTGGTCACGGCGCTCCATCACCTGCTGCTCAGCTATATTGCGCCTTCGCTGGTGTTTGGCGCCACCGGTGATTTCTTTCGCGTGGTGCTGCATGCGGTGATCCTGCTGGTGGAAACCGGGGTTCTGATCGCGCTTGTGCAGAAATTGTCGCAGGTGATGATCCAGCAGGAGGCCGCGCAGGAGGAAAAGGAGCGCATCACCCTTGCCGCCGAGCGCGAGCGTGAAAGCGTCGAGGCTGAGCGGCGCGAAGTGGTCGAGGAAATCGGTGCCGCGATGCAGGCGCTGGCGCGCGGCGATCTGGCCCACCGGCTCAACCGCCGCTTTCCGACCCAGTTCGAGGAACTGCGCGAGGATTTCAACCGTTCGGTGGGCGATCTGGCCGCATTGGTCAGCCAGGTTTCGCGCGCCTCCAGCGTCATTCAGGCCGGGTCGGCCGAAATCCGCACCGCCAGCAACGATCTGGCCATGCGGACCGAGCAACAGGCCGCCCGCGTCGAGCAAGCCGGATCGACCATGCAGCGCCTTGTCGAGGCCGCGCGCGATACCGCCCAGAGCGCCGCCTCGGTCAATGCCGCGCTGGATCAGGCCCAGCAAAGCGCCAATGACGGCCAGCATGTCGTCAGCCGCGCGATGGCGACGATGGAACTGGTCGAAAAATCCGCGCAGGAGATTCGCCAGATCATCACCCTGATCGACGGCATCGCGTTCCAGACCAACCTGCTGGCGCTGAACGCCGGGGTCGAGGCCGCTCGCGCGGGCGATGCGGGCAAGGGCTTTGCGGTTGTCGCCAATGAAGTGCGCGCGCTGGCCCAGCGCAGCGCGGACGCGGCCAATGGTATTAAGCAGTTGATCGACACATCCACCCATCAGGTTTCCGAAGGTGTGGCGCAGGTGCTCCAGACCGGCGAGGCGTTGCAAGGCATCATCGGCCAGATCGGCCAGATCGCGCAAGCCGTGGGCGCGATTGCCGATGCGGCCCACAGCAATGCCGAGGATCTTTCACAGGTGGGCGACACCTTCCGCATCCTTGACCAATCGACCCAGCAAAACGCCGCCATGGTCGAGGAAAGCAACGCCGCGCTGCAGGCGCTTTCGGGCGAAACCAATGTGCTGATCAACGCCGTCGGGCGGTTCAGCGGCGAGGGTTCGGGGGGGCATTCCGGGGGCCGTTTGGGGCTGGCGGCGTAAATTCGCCCAGTGAAAGATTTTGAAAAGCCGGGATTTCTGCGGTTTTCTGAAAAAATGCATCGGTTTTTGAAAAAACTTGCCACTTGCCGCTTGCCAACCCGAATACCCCCCTATATAGGCGCCCTCCTGCCCAGCGGCGCTCTTAGAGAGCCGCTCCGGTCGGGGAATAGCTCAGCCTGGTAGAGCACTGTCTTCGGGAGGCAGGGGCCGGAGGTTCGAATCCTCTTTCCCCGACCATTTTCTCTCTTTTACGAGAGATACAGGATAAGGCGGCCTTAGGGCCGCCTTTTTCTTTGCGCGCGATATATTCGCCCTCTGCGCGGCCCGTCCCACCCCGGCCAGCCTCCCCGCCGCCGCGACAATTATTAACGCAAATTTTACAACCTGATCCTAGATTTCATCCAATTTCGCGCTTCAGGGGCAAGCCATATCCATGTCCGTCATTGCCAAGATCCAGCGGGCCAATTCACAGCCAGACGCTCGGCCCTCACGGTCCGCGCGCAATGATATGCTCGCGCTGGCCATTGCGGTCACGGCAACCTGCATGGTCGCCGCCATCGGCGGCAAGGCGCTGTCGCAGGTTTGGGCGCGGGCCAGCGGCATCGGGCTTGGCCCGGATCAACTGCTGACCAATGCGCTTTTGCTTAACATCGCGCTCGTCATCTTTGGCTGGCGCCGGTATCAGGATCTGCATGGCGAAGTGGTCGCGCGGCGTCAGGCCGAAGATCTGGCCCGCCAGATGGAGCAGACCGATCCGCTGACCGGCTGCCTTAACCGCCATTCCTTTGCCCCGCGCGCCAATCAGTTGCTGGCGACTCTGCGCGAACGCGGCGAAACGGCGGCGCTGGTGATGCTCGACATCAATGACTTCAAGGTCATCAATGACAAGATCGGCACGCATGGCGGCGATCTCCTGCTGACCGACACGGCCCAGCGGATCGAGGCGCTCCTGCCGCCCGAGGCCCTGCTGGCGCGGCTGGGCGGCGATGAATTCGCCTGTGTCATCCCCTTTACGCCGGGCCATCCCGAACGCGTCGATCATATTGCCGACGCCATGCTGGCCACGATGGACCGCAAGCTGGAAAGCCACCGGCTGAGCGCCAGCGTGGGGCTGGCCAGCGGCGATCGCCAGAACCGGCTGGGCAATGCGCCGATCGACGCCAATGGCCTGCTGCATCTGGCCGAAGTCGCGCTGTTTCATGCCAAGAAGCAGGCACGCCCTGCCCCACTGTGGTTCGAGGAATCGCTGGAAACCGAATTGCGCTATCGCTGCGAACTGGAACTGGCGATCCGCGAGGCAATCCCTGCGGGCGAATTCGTGCCCTATTATGAACAACAGGTCGATCTGGCCACGGGCGAGGTGCTGGGCTTTGAAATGCTGGCGCGCTGGCATTCGCCCACCTTTGGCCTGATCGGGCCGGACGTGTTCATCCCGATTGCCGAGGAAATCGGCGTGATCGCCGAAATGTCCGAATCGCTGATCCGTCAGGCCCTGCGCGATGCGCGCGAATGGGATCCGCGCCTCACGCTCTCGGTCAATATCTCGCCGCTGCAATTGCGCGATCCGTGGTTTGCGCAAAAGCTGCTCAAGCTGCTGGTCGAGGCGCAATTCCCGCCCCAGCGGCTTGAGGTGGAAATCACCGAAACCAGCCTGCACCAGAATATCGCCGTGGTTCAGGCGCTCGTCACCTCGCTGCGCAATCAGGGCATCACGATCAGCCTCGATGATTTCGGCACCGGCTATTCCTCCTTTGCCCAACTGCGCAAGCTGCCCTTTGACCGGATCAAGATCGACCGCAGCTTCGTGCTGGCCATGCAGGAGGATTCCGACAGCCGCACCATCGTGGAAACCATCGCGCTGCTGGGCAAGGGCCTTGGCCTGCCGATCACGGCCGAAGGGGTCGAATCGGCCGAATTGCTCGAAAGCCTGCAGTCTTTGGGCAGCTTCAAAGGCCAGGGCTATCTCTACGGCAAGCCTCAGGACGCACAGGCCACCCGCGAATTTCTGGCCGAACGCGCCCTGCTGGCGCCCCACGCCCATGACGTTTCGCTGGCCAGCAGCCGTCAAGCCGAGCCCGCACCATCGACCCAGCCATCAACTATGCCGCAAGAGTGGCTCCGCACCGCCTAAAAGGGTGGACCTGAGGCGCCAACAGGCATAGAGCGCGGCCCATGCGCATAGGTTTTGTCAAGATGCACGGGCTGGGCAATGACTTCGTCGTCCTTGATGGGCGCAGCGAAGCCCTGCCCGAAATCACCACCACGCTGGCCGCCGCGCTGGCCAACCGCCACACCGGCATCGGCTGCGACCAACTGGTCGTGCTGGACGGGTCGGACGTGGCCGATTTCCGCATGCGATTCTTCAATGCCGATGGCAGCGAAAGCGGCGCCTGCGGCAATGCCAGTCGCGCGGTCGGCCTGCTGCATGGCCGCCCCGCCCGGATCGAAACGCTGGGCGGCATATTGACGACCGAGCCGAGCGAGGCGGGGATCAGCGTCGATATGGGCGTGCCGCGCTTTGACTGGGATGCGATTCCGCTGGGCTTTGCCATGGATACGCTCACCATGCCGGTGGGCTGGGAAGATCTGGTTGGCCCCACGGCGGTCAATGTCGGCAATCCGCATGTGATCTTTTTCACCCCCGACACCGATGCCGTCGATCTGGCCCGCATCGGCCCGATCATTGAGCATGATCCGCTGTTCCCCCAGCGCATCAACGTCAATGTCGCCACCATCACCTCGCGCAGCGCCATACGGCTGCGCGTGTGGGAGCGTGGTTCGGGCATTACGCTGGCCTGCGGCACCGGGGCCTGCGCCACGGCGGTGGGCGCCATGCGCCGGGGCCTTGTCGACCGCCGGGTAGAGGTGACGCTGCCGGGCGGCGTGCTGGTGATCGAATGGGGCACGGATGGGCGCATTACCATGACGGGTCCGGCCACCGAAGCCTTCCGTGGCAGCTTCGAGCTTTCCGACTATCTCGCATGAGCGTTGAGGCCGTCTCGCGCGTTGAAGTCATCTCTCTGGGCTGCCGGATGAATCTGGCTGAAAGCGAGCGGATGCAGGCAATGCTGGCGGGTGAAACCGGTCTGGTGGTCATCAATTCCTGCGCCGTGACGGCCGAGGCGCTGCGCCAGACGCGGCAGGCCATCCGCCGCGCGCGCCGCAATAACCCCGATGCGCGCCTGATGGTGACAGGCTGCGCCGCCGAAATCGAGCGCGAGGCCATTGCCGCCATGCCTGAGGTGGACGGGCTGATCGCCAATGCGGAAAAGCTGGACGCGCGGGCGTGGAATGTGCCCGATCTGGCCCCGGTGGCGGCGCGCTCGGTGGGCCATACGCGGGCCTTTGTCGCGGTGCAGAACGGCTGCGATCATGCCTGCACCTTCTGCGTGATCCCGCAGGGGCGCGGTCCTTCGCGCTCGCGCTCGCTGGCCGATGTGGTGGCCGAAGTGCGCGCCCATGTCGCGGGCGGCGTGGGCGAAGTGGTGCTGACGGGGGTGGATCTCACCTCTTGGGGTCAGGATTTCGGGCTGCGTCTGGGGGCCTTGGTCGCCGCGATCCTGCGCGAGGTGCCTGAGTTGGCGCGCCTGCGCCTGTCCTCGGTCGATGGGGTGGAGATCGATCAGGAATTGTTCGACCTGCTGGCCGGGGAAGCGCGGCTGATGCCCCATCTGCACCTCTCGCTGCAACATGGCGATGATCTGATCCTGAAACGCATGAAGCGCCGCCACAGCCGCGCCGATGCGCTGGATCTGGTGGCGCGGTTGAAGGCCCTGCGCCCCGACATGGCCATCGGCGCCGATATCATCGCCGGTTTCCCCACCGAGGATGAGGCCGCACATCAGGCGAACCTGTCGATCATTGCCGAACTGGCCATCGTCCATGGCCATATCTTTCCCTATTCCCCCCGCCCCGGCACGCCCGCCGCGCGCATGCCGCAGGTGGAGCGCGAGGTGGTGCTGGCCCGCGCCGCCGCCTTGCGTGAGGCGGTCGCGCTTCAGCGTCAGGCATGGCAGGAAAGCCTGCTCGGGCGGCCCCAGACCATTCTGGTCGAGCGCGACGGGACGGGCCATGCGGAAAATTTCGCCTCCATTCGCGCGCCTGCCGGCGCGCCGCGCGGGGCCATCATCACCATCACACCCACATATTTGCTTGAAGGAATGCTGGCATGAGTGCCGATAGCTGGTCCGACCGTTTGCTGGGCGGTTTTGCCAAAACGAGCGACCGACTGACGGGCAATATCGCCGGTCTGCTGGGCGGGGCCGCGCGCCTGACCGAGGATCAGTTGGATGACCTTGAAGACGCGCTGATCCTGTCCGACCTTGGCCCGCGTGCGGCGGCACGCATCCGCGAACGTCTGGCGGCCACGCGGTTCGACAATGGCGTCGATGAAGCCGCGATCCGCGCCGCCGTAGCCGAGGAAATCGCCGCGATCCTGCGCCCGGTGGCCAAGCCGCTGGACGTCACCGCCTTTCCGCGCCCGCATGTCGTGCTGGTCATCGGCGTCAACGGCAGCGGCAAGACCACGACCATCGCCAAGCTCGCCCATCTGTTTCAGGAGCAGGATTACGCGGTGATGCTGGCGGCGGGCGACACGTTCCGCGCGGCGGCCATCGGGCAATTGGGCGTCTGGGCGGATCGTTTGGGCGTGCCGATCATCAAGGGTCCCGAAGGCGGCGATCCGGCCAGCGTAGTGTTTGACGCGGTGAAAGCCGCGACCGACAAGGGCACTGACGCGCTGATCGTGGACACCGCAGGGCGTTTGCAGAACAAGCGCGAATTGATGGACGAACTGGCCAAGATTCGCCGCGTGCTGGGCCGGTTGAACCCGGCCGCACCCCATGACGTGGTGCTGGTGCTGGACGCCACCAATGGCCAGAATGCTCTGGCCCAGATCGAGGTCTTCCGCGAAGTGGCGGGCGTGACGGGATTGGTGATGACCAAGCTGGACGGCACCGCGCGCGGCGGCGTTCTGGTCGCGGCGGCCGAGCAATATGGCCTGCCGATCCATGCCATTGGCGTGGGCGAAACCATCGACGATTTGCGCCCCTTTGACCCGGACCTTGTGGCCCGCGTGATCGCCGGGGTGGCGGCATGAGCGCGACGAAGAAGAAGTCGGGCTGGCTCAATATCGTTATCGATTATGGGCCGATGCTGGCCTTTTTCCTCGCCTATCGCGCATCACGCCCGGCGGGCGGCGAAGCGGGAATCGGCGATGTGGTGGCCATCACCAAGAGCACGGTGGTGTTTATCGTCGCCACGCTGATTGCGCTGGTCGTGTCGAAATGGCGGCTGGGGCGGATCGGGCCGATGCTGTGGCTTTCATCGGGCCTCGTCGTGTTTTTTGGCGGGCTGACGGTGCTGCTGCATGACGCCACATGGGTCCAGATCAAGCCCACCGCGATCTATGTCGCCAGCGGGCTGGCTTTGCTGATCGGGCTGATGCGCGGCCATGCGCTGCTCAAGATCCTGCTGGAGGACGCCTTTGCGGGCCTGTCCGACGAGGGATGGATGAAGCTGTCGCGCAACTGGGGCTGGTTCTTCCTGTTCCTCGCGGTGCTAAACGAGGCGCTGCGCCACTTCTACAATCAGGCGAATCACAATTTCGACACTTGGTTGGCGATGAAGATCTGGCTGTTTATGCCGCTCTCCTTCCTTTTCACCTTTGCCCAGATGCCGATGCTGTTGAAGCATGGGTTGGGGGCGGAGGAAGCTGATTCCAAGGAGGATTGAATGCGAGGGACTCGTCCCTCGCGCTCCCGTTACTGTCTGCGTGGCGCTGGGGCTTCGGCATTTTGTGTCGGACGCGGCGTTGAAAATAGAAAAGCCTGCGGCGCTGTTTGAAGGCGCCGCAGGCTTTTCTATTTTGGCCCCAAAGCACGAGGCTTCAGGATCATTCCAAAATCAGTAATGGGGGTGCGGGGTGCAGGGGGACGAGTCCCCCTGCGAAAAACTCCCCTTTACCCCTGCTGATCAGCGCGGGCTGCGCCTTCGCCATCAAGGTTGGCTTCGACGAACGCCCAGTTCACATGGTCGAGCAGCGCGTCGAGGTAGTTCGGGCGCAGGTTGCGATAGTCGACGTAATAGGCGTGTTCCCAGACGTCGAGCGTGAAGAGCGGCTTCACGCCTTCATAGGCAACCGGGGTGTCGGCGTCGTGATAGCTCGTCACCTTCAGCTTGCCGTCTTCCAGCACCAACCAGCCCCAGCCGCTGGCGAAGTGACCGGCGCTTTCAGCCTTGATCGCGGCCTTAAACGCGTCGAGGCCGCCCAGATCGGTGTCGATCTTGGCCAGCAGTTCAGCCGAAGGAGCGGTCTTTTCCGGCGACAGGCCGAGCCAGTAGAACGTGTGGTTCCAGATCTGGGCCGAAGCGTTGAACAGCTTCTTGTTGCCCGCAGCCTTGGCGGCCGCGATCACTTCGAGCAGGCTCTTGCCTTCCAGATCGGTGCCCTTGATCTGGTCGTTGGCCTGCGTGACATAGGCATTGTGGTGCTTGCCATGGTGATAGTCGAAGGTTTCGGCCGAGAGGACCGTGCCAAAGGCGTCCTTGGCATAGGGCAGTTCGGGAAGAGTGAAGGCCATGACTTTCTCCTGTGTTATCGCGAATCCCCGGCCCGGGGCTTGTGGCGGTATATGGGCATCAAAGCGCGGATCGGCCACCGTGCAGAGCGAAAAAATCTGTAGGGCGGGAAAGCTTACCCTTCCCGCCCCGCTATTTAGATCTCCACCTGGCTGCCCAGCTCGACCACGCGGTTGACGGGCAGGCGGAAGAATTCCATCGCGGAGGCCGCATTGCGCATCATCCACGCAAACAGCTTTTCGCGCCAGATCGCCATGCCCGGCTTGGACGAAGCGATCAAAGTCTGACGCGAGAGGAAGAAGCTGGTCTTCATCATGTCGATCGGTTCGCCGTCCAGCGTCACGCCCTTGAGCGCGGAGGGCACATCGGTATCCTCAAGGAAGCCGAACTTGATCGCCATTTTGTAGAAGCCCTGACCGAAATTCTTCATCTCGATCCGCTCGCCATCCTCCAGCACCGGCACATCCTGAATGGCGATGGTCAGCACGACCACGCGCTCATGCAGCACCTTGTTATGCTTGATATTATGCAGCAGCGCCGAAGGCACCCCGCCCCGCGTCGATGACATGAAGATCGCCGTGCCCGCCACGCGCTGGGCGCTGGAATGGGCGCTCTTGGCGAAAACCTCGAAGGGGATCGTGCCCTCGGCCATGCTGGCCCGCATCAACGCGCGCCCCTTGGACCAAGTGGTGAGCAGGGTGAAAATCGCCAGCCCCATCACCAGCGGCACCCAGCCGCCATCGGGGATCTTCGTCAGGTTGGCCGACAGATAGCCGAAATCGAGCAACGTGAAGATCACCAGCAAGGGGATCGCCAGCCATTTCGCCCATTTCCACACCACGAACAGCATCACCGCCAGCAGGAAATTGTCGATCATCATCGCGCCCGTCACCGCGATGCCATAGGCCGCCGTCAGGTTCGACGATTCCTTGAACACGAACACCAGCAGGATCACCGCGATCATCAGCGCCCAGTTGATGACGGGAATATAGATCTGCCCGGCGTTCACACTGGTATATTTGATCGACATGCGCGGGATGAAGCCAAGCTGGATCGCCTGCTGCGTCACCGAGAAAGCGCCCGTGATGACCGCCTGACTGGCAATGATCGCGGCCAGGCTGGCCAGACCCAGCAAGGGCCACTGGAACCATTCAGGCGCAAGGAAATAGAACGGGCTGGCCAGAGCAGGCGCGCCCACGCGCACCAGCAAGGACGCCTGCCCCAGATAATTGAGCACCAGCGAGGGCAGCACGATTGCCAGCCACGACAGACGAATCGGCGGGCGCCCAAAGTGGCCCATATCGGCATAAAGCGCCTCGGCCCCCGTCACAGCCAGCACCGCCGAACCCATCGCCAGAAAGCCGCGCATCGGATCGGCCACAAACATCGCAGCGGCAAAATGGGGCGAGAGCGCGGCGATGACGCCCGGATGCTCCAGAATGCTCATCACGCCCAAAACCGCGATCACCGCGAAATAGACCAGCATGACAGGGCCGAAAAAGGCCGCAACCTTGGCCGTGCCGCGGCTCTGGATCAGAAACAGGCCGATCAGAATCACCACCACCATCGGCACGACGGCGCCATGCATGCCCGGCTCGTAAACGGCCAGACCCTCGATCGCGCCCATCACCGAAACGGCGGGCGTAATCATCGAATCGCCATAGAACAGCGAGGTGGCAAACACGCCCAGCAGCACGATGCCCGCCGACCAGCGCTTGCCCGAAATATGCTGGTTCACCAAAGCCAGCAGGGCCAGCGACCCGCCCTCGCCCCGGTTATCGGCGCGCATGATGATCGACACATATTTCAGCGTCACGATCACCATCATCGACCAGAACATCAGACTGATGATGCCGTAAACATGCAATTGGTCGAGCGGCAGGCGGTGATGCCCGGCAAAAGTGTCGCGCATCGCATAAAGCGGGCTGGTGCCGATATCGCCAAACACCACGCCCATCGCCCCCAGCGCCAGCTTGGGCAGGCCGCCATGTGATCCTTGATGGGTGGAAGAGTGTTCGACCTTATCGGTCTCGCCCGGCTGCGCCACTGGCTGCATCATGCCTATGCCCCTGAGTCGCCGCGAAAAGCGGCAAGGCCCGGCGATTAGCAGCGCGGCAATGCCCCGGCAACAGCCGTTTGCATCCCGCCGCGCTGCCCAATCGCTTATTGCGGCGCCGCCATGGGGGCGGCCATGGGGGTCGCCATCGGCGCGCCTTGCGGGGCGGCGGCCTCGGCCTGCGCGCGCTGGCGCAGCATCGCCATCAATTCGTCCAAACGCTTCAAACGCATGGCAATATCATCGCGCCACGGCGCATCGGCGGGCGCCTTGGCCACAAGATCGGCCCACAGGCTGCGTGTTTCATCAAAACGCCCCGCCCGCGCCATCGCCAGCCCAAGGAAGAAGGACGGCCCGGGCGCCTTGGGATCGGCATTCTGCGCCTGACGGAAGGCATAGAGCGCGGCGGGCGAAATATTGCCCTCGGCATGGCTGACCAGCGCATTGGCAATCGCCAGCCACGCATCGCCATTCTTGGGATCGGCCTCGACCGCCCCGCGCAGAACCGTTGCCGCCTCGGCATATTGGCCATGCATTGCCAGCGCATCGCCCGGCACGATCCAGCGATTCTTGGTCGGGTCCACGCCCGACAATTTCTGCCGCTCCTCAACCAGAGCCTTGCCATTGCCCGCCGCCGGATTGCTCGGCGCCTTCATGGCCGAGGGCATCGCGGGCTGGCCCTGCAACGCATAGCCGGCAAGACCGACCATCAGCGCTGCGGCCACAGCCTCCCAGCCCTCACGCCGCCGCCGCATCAGCCACAGCAAAACCGCCAGCACCAGCACCACCAGCGCGATCAAAACCACCCAGGTCATGCCTCAGTCTCCGTTCCGCTGGTAAACCTTTTTCGCAGCAAAAACGCTGCCAGCGCCACCAGCAGCAGAGGCGCGGCAAACAGCGGCCATGTCGCGGCGCTGACGCGCGGCTCATAGCTGACATAATCGCCGTAGCGCTGGATCAGCCAGGCGCGAATTGCCTCCGGGTCCTCGCCCGCCGCGATACGTTCGCGCACTTGGCTGCGCATATCGCCCGCGATCGAGGCATCCGAATCGGCAATCGACTGGCTCTGGCAAACCAGACAGCGCAGCGTTTCCATCAAGGCCTTGGCCTTGGCCTCCTGCGCCGGATCGGGCAGTTGGCGATAGGCCCAAGGCGCGGGCGGCATAGAATCGTCGGCCCATACGGGCGCGGCCATCATCAACGCCAAAGCGGCAAGGAGCGCGCGAATCATCACTGCGCCTCCTTGAGCAGGCGCAGAATGTCGGGGATCTGCTCAGGGCGGATGTCGCCGATATGCTGGTAACGGATCACGCCCTTGCCATCGATGACAAAGGTTTCCGGCACGCCGCTCGATCCGATGGCCAGTTGCACCGCCGACACGTCATCCGCACCGATCCGCGCATAGGGATTGCCATATTGCCCCAGAAACGCGGCCAGATCGGCCTTGTGGTCGCGGATGGCGATGGCGTTGATCGTCACGCCCTGACGACGCAATTCCTCCAGCACCGGCGCCTCGGCGCGGCAGGGGATGCACCAGCTGGCAAAGATGTTCAGCAATTGCGGCTTGCCGGTCTGGAAATCCGCAGTGGCCAGACCGGGCCGTTCATCAGCCGCCGCGCGCAGGGTAAAGGCGGGCAAAGGCTTGCCCACCATCTGGCTGGCAATATCGGTGTTCTTGGGCTTGACCAGCCCCACCACCACCAGCGCGACAAAACCGGCAAACAGCGCCAAAGGCAGCCACAGCGCCCAGCGCGGGGCCTTGGCGGGATTGTCCTTGCTCATGCCGCATCTCCCTTGGCCGCATCTGTCTTGACTAAAGCCGCCACTTCATCGCGCCGATGACCGCCCTTGGCCCGCGCCAGACGGCGCTTCAGATCCTGCGCCACGCGGCTGAGCAAAGCCAGACCGCCGCCCAGCGCCACCAGCAACCCGCCGATCCAGATCAGCGGCACATAGGGCTTCCACCAGAGGCGCAATTGCCAGCGGCTCTCGCCCTTGTCCGACACGGTTTCATCGCCCAGCACGGTATAAAGCTGCCCATTCCAGCGGCCCTTCAGCGCCGAAACCGCATTGGTCTGAAGCGGCGCCCAGAAGGTGCGCGATTGCGGGCGCAGCGTCACTTCTGCCCCGCCGTCATAGCGCGCCTTCAACACGCCCTCCATCGCGGTCCAGTTCGGCCCGGCAATCGGCGCCACCTCGGCCAGCCTGATGCTCCACGGGCCAACCTGCTGCACCTCGCCGACCTTGGCGGCGACCAGCTTTTCAACCGTAAACGCACTGTCCGAGGCCATGCCGAACAGCGCCACGCCAATCCCCGCATGGGCAATCACCATGCCCCACAGGCTGAGCGGCGCACGCAGCACCGAACGGCCCCGCAGCGGCAGCACACTGGCCACCACCAGCGCCGGCCCCAACGCCAGCCCCAGCAGCGGCAGCACATGGCGCACGCCCGCGCCAAAGGCCCAGCCCCCCGCGATCAGCGCCACCACCAGCGGCAGCGCCAACACGCCCGACACGCGCGAAAACTTGTCCCGTCGCCAGCGCAGCATCGGCCCAAACAGCAGCACAACAAACATCGGCACCGCAAACATCGCCGAAACCGGCGTAAAATAGGGCGGGCCAACTGAAACCTTGGTCCCCATCGCCTCGGTGAACAGCGGATAGAGCGTGCCGATCAGCGTAATGCCAAGGATCGAGGAAAGCATGACATTGTTGAACACCAGCGCGCCCTCGCGGCTGATGATGGCAAAGCGCTCGCCCTCGGTTACGGTGGCGGCGCGAAGGGCGAAGAGCAGCAAGGCCCCGCCGATATAGATCGCCAGCAAGGCCAGAATGAACCCGCCCCGGCGCGGATCGACCGCAAAGGCATGAACCGAGGTCAGGATGCCCGAACGCACAAGGAAGGTGCCGACCATCGACATCGAGAACGCCACCACGCCCAGCATCACCGTCCACGCCCGCAGCGCATTGCGCGCGGCCAGCACGCTGCAACTATGCAGCAAGGCAGTCGCCGCCAGCCATGGCATCAGCGAGGCATTCTCGACCGGGTCCCAGAACCACCAGCCGCCCCAGCCCAGCACATAATAGGCCCAATAGCTGCCCGCCGTGATGCCCACGGTCAGGAAGATCCACGCGCCCAGCACCCAAGGCCGCATCGCACGGGCAAAATCAGGCCCGACCTGACGCGTGATCAGCGCGCCGATGGCAAAGGAAAACGCGATCGAAAGCCCGACATAGCCCAGATAAAGCGTGGGCGGATGGAACGCGAGGCCGGGGTCCTGCAGCAGCGGGTTAAGCCCATTGCCATCCTCCGGCGCCGGATAGAGCCGCGCAAAGGGATTGGAGGCGAACAGCAGGAACGCATAGAAACCGAGGCTGACAAAGGCCTGTCCGGCCAGCGTCGCCATCATCGTGGGTTCGGGCAGGCGGCGCTCAACGGCAGCGACAAACGCCCCGCCCAGCCCCATCACCGTCACCCAGAGCAGCATCGAGCCCTCGTGATTCCCCCAAGTCCCCGCGATCTTGTACATCAGAGGCTTGGCCGAATGGCTGTTTTCCGCCACCAGTTTAACCGACAGATCGGTCTGCACGAACAGCCAGATCAGGATGCCCAGCGCGGCGGCGGCCAAAATGCCTTGCACGATCGCCACCGGGCGCACGATGCCCGCCATGCCGCCGCCATTGGCGCTCAGCGACAATCCGCCCGCCAGCAATTGCAGACCGGCCAGTGCCGCCGCCAGCCACAACAGGCCCAAACCGATTTCAGGAAGCACGGGGGGAAATCCTCACTTGGTGTTTTCGATGGCTTTACGGGCCTGCTGCATATCTTTCATCTCGCGCGGCACGTATTTTTCATCGTGCTTGGCCAGCAGATTGTCGGCCACGAAAATGCCGTCGCGGCCCAGCTTGCCCTCGGCCACAACGCCGCTGCCCTCGACAAACAGCGCGGGGCGGATGCCCGCGAAGCGCACCGGAATACGCGCCTTGCCATCCGAAACGATGAAATTGACCGTCACGCCGTCGGGCGCATTCTTCATGCTGCCGCGCTCGACCATGCCGCCAAGGCGCACTGCGCGGTCCGATTCCGGCGGATTGGCGGCCATATCGGCGGGAACATAGAAATAGCTGGCCTGACTGCGCAGCGCCCATGTCGCCAGCAAACCCGCCCCGATCAGCGCGACCAGCGCGATGCCCAGCAAAACCAGACGTTGATGTTTGGCCCGAACCGCCATGCCTTAACCCTCGCGTACTTTGTCGCGGCGTGCCTCGGCCCGGCGCATCGCCAGCCAGCTATAGGCCGCAAGACCCAATGTTGTCGCGCCCCCTAATGCATAGGCGGCGATCACGAATTGCCATTGGTCAAATGCCTCGGTCATTACCAAGCCTCCCCGACGGCCGGGGCCTGCGCCCGCATGGCCTTGCGACGCAAACGCGCCTCGGCCTGTTCATCGGCCAGAATGGTGCGCATCCGCGCCATGACGATCCCGCCAAAGATCAGCGAGAAGCCCACCGTGGCGATCAGCAGCGGCACGAGGAAATCGGCCGCCATGGCCGATTTGCCCATGGTGATGCTGGGCGGTTGGTGCAGGCTGTTCCACCATGTGACCGAATAATGGATCACGGGGATGTTAACGGCCCCCACAAGGCCGAAAATGGCAGTGATGCGGCTCTGCCCCTGCCCTGCCTGCTGGCTGCCCCGTGCGGCGGCGTCGAGCGCCATATAGCCGAAATAGAGGAACAGCAGCACAAGCATCGAGGTCAGCCGACCATCCCAAACCCACCATGTGCCCCATGCCGGGCGGCCCCAGATCGAACCGGTGATCAGGCACAGCGCCGTAAACACCGCGCCCGGCAGCGCCACGGCCCGCGCGGCAATCCCGGCCAGCGGGTGGCGCCAGACGATTTCGGTAAAGCTGGCGATCGCAATCGCGCTCCACCCGCCCATACCCAGCCAGGCGGTGGGCACATGCAGGTAAACGATTCGCACCGTATCGCCCTGAAGCGCATCGGCGGGGGCAAAGAACACCCCCCACACCAGCGCCCATGCGGCCAGCACCAGCCCCAGCAACAGACAAAGCGGCGTGGCCCAGCGGGCGATGCGCAGGAAACGGGCGGGATTGGCAAAACCGTGCATGACCGATCAATAACCGCAAAAGCGCCGACCCTTTCGGCGCGCGCCCTTGCTTTGGCAGGCCGCATCGCGCGCGGCAAGGGGGCCATGGGGCCAGCACCATGGTTTTTACGCGTATAGGAAGGGCGATAAAAAGCAGAAAGGGCAATAAAAAAGCGGCCCGCCAAGGCCGCTGCTGCTTTGAAAAAATGGGGCGATTAAAGGGGTTCGAACCCTCGACCTCCGGTACCACAAACCGGCGCTCTAACCAACTGAGCTATAATCGCCACTCTATTTTTTGCGGGGTTTTTCAACCGCGCCGTCCCTGCCGGGAGCGGCCCTTTGCACCAGCTTGGCGGAGATGGAAAGAGTTATTTTCACTTTCTGTGAAAATTTTTCCCACACCCGCCATATTCGCTCACGCCATTTGGCAGAGCAGGCGCGCGACAGGCCGGTGCAGGCCCGCCGCGCCCCGTAAAACGCTTACTTCTTGGTGAGCGAAAGCCCGCCAAAGCGCTTGTTGAACTGCGCCACGCGGCCGCCCTGATCCAGCAGACGGGCGTTACCGCCGGTCCATGCCGGGTGCGAGGTCGGGTCGATGTCCAGAGCCAGCGTGTCGCCTTCCTTGCCGTAGGTAGAACGGGTCTGGAAAACGGTGCCGTCGGTCATCTGCACGTTGATGAAGTGGTAGTCGGGATGGATGTTAGCCTTGGCCATGGCATTCACTTTCGCAAAAACGGCCGGTTCCGACCGGCCTGAATGAGAAGCGGCGCGCATAGACGCGCGCCGCCTGCTTGTCCAGTTGAATCAATCCTTGGGCGGATCGGCGATCATCGCGGTGAAATTGACCTCGCAGGTCACCTTCCCGTCAATTTCCGCCTTGCCCCAGAATTTGCACACACGTGCGCGCTTCTGGATAAAGCCCACCTTGAGATCAAGCAGTACGCCCGGCTCGACAGGAGAGCGGAACTTGGCGTCCTCAATGCTCATGAAATAGACCAGCTTGTTGCTGCCGGCCAGTTCCAGAGTCTCAATGGCCAGAATGGCCGCCGCCTGCGCCAGCGCTTCGATCTGAAGCACGCCGGGCATGATCGGGCGGCCGGGGAAATGGCCCTGAAAGAACGCCTCGTTGAACGAGACGGCCTTCACCGCATGGATGTCCTCGCCAATGTTCAGCGCGGCAACCCGATCCACCAGAAGCAAGGGGTAACGATGAGGCAGCGCCGCCAGAACCTTGCGAATGTCGTATGTCAGCGGCGCCGCGGCTGCGGCAGTATCGTCGCTCATCCTATCCCCCTCACTCTTTCCTTAGCGGCTCTCGTTGGCCGGAGCCTGCTGCTGCTGAGCGGCGGCTTCGCGAGCTTCGCGCGGCTGCCAGCCAGCGGGCGGCACGATCTGAACCGAAGGCAGCGAGGTGTTCAGCTCGGTCAGAATCTGCTGGTTGAGATTGTAAGCGTTGGTCGCGGCCAGAATCGCTTCGGGGTTGAGCAGCAGCGTGACGCCGGCCTTGCTCATCGCCGACTGAACAGCAGCGGCGCGCTTGTCCATGATCTGCTCAAGCACATAGGCGTCCGACAGACGAACCGGCTCGACGATCTTTTCGATCTCGGCCTTGCCCTGCTCCTGGATCTGCTGAACCTGCTGCTGAGCAGCGGCGGCCAGAGCGTTCACATTGGCGCCCGGAGCCGCACGATCCTTCTGGAACTTGTCCACGATCGGCTTGATCTGGGCGTTGAGCGCAGCTTCCTTCGACTTGGCGGCGTCAAGCTGAGCCTTGTAGGTCACTTCGCGGTCAGCCTGCGCCTTCTTGAAGGCCAGCGAATTGGCGACGACAGCGTCGAGGTTGGCCACAGCCACGCCGTTCACGCCGGCACTCGCCGACGCTGCCGGAGCAGCCGCAGCGGGCTTGGCAGCCGGAGCAGCCATGGCAGCCTGCGAAATACCAGCCAGCGCGGCCAGAGCGATAATCTTGGCAAAAGTTTTCATCAGAACTGCGTTCCCACGTTGAATTGGAAGGTCTTGGTGTCGTCGCCCTCTTCGTGCAGCAGCGACTTGGCAATGTCGATGCGGAACGGGCCGAAGGGCGAATTCCAGTTAAAGCCAACGCCGATCGCGATACGCGGACGCGGGCTGTCGCCGTAATAGAATTCCTTGAACGGGCTGATATTGCTGCCAATTGCGGTGTTGGCGGCGCCCGTCGCGGTGTTGGTCTTGTTGGTCGTGGTGACCACGCTGCCATCGGTGTTGGTCTGATAATACAGCGCATTACCCGTGGTATCGCGGGTCGGCACAAAGATCGAGCAACCCACATAGCCGCAGATCGCCGTCGAATCCTGAAGCGTGGGCTTGGTGATGCCCCAAACCGCGCCCGCATCAAGGAAGATCGAGGGACGGATGCCCATTTCCTTGGCGCCCGAACCCAGCGGAATTTCGACCTCGGCATGGAACAGATAGTAATATTTGCCGCCGACCGCGTCCTGCGTCCAAGAATTCTTGTCCGTGGTCAGGACATAGGCCCCGGTGCTGTCGGTCGTATAAGGCTTGCGCACCACGCGCGGGCCGATGCCGCGAATGTCGAAGCCGCGCATCTGCGGTTCGCCAAGATAGAAGCGGTCGGTCAGATAGACGTCATCCACCCCGCTCACATTGCGGCTGCTGAGCGCCTTGATCGCGCCCGCTTCGCCCTTCATCGAGAAGATGAAGCCCTTGCCCAGCGGATAGAATTGCGAGGCATTGGCGCGCAGACGCGCATAGCGCACATCACCGCCAAGCCCGGCGAAATCGACGCCCAGCGAGCCCGAACGACCGCGCGTCGGACGCACGCGATTGTCCAGATTGTCATAGATCAGCGAAGCGCCAACAATCGAGGACAGACGCTTGCCTTCCGCATCGCAAAGATAGCGACCCGCCAGCAGCGGGTTACAAGCATTAACGCCAGAGGCATTCACCGTGTAAAACTGCGACTTGGACAGCGACACATTGTCATAGTTCAACGTGTAACGACCCACCAGCGACATGTATTCGGTCACAGGGAAGCCAAGGCGCCCCTGAAAACCGATGGTCGAGTTGCTGTAAGTGGTAGAGGTGTTGCTGCTGTAATAGTTGTAGTTATTATAATCGCGCCGATAGATGTCGATGCCCATCGAGACATTCTTGTCCATCAGATAGGGTTCGGTAAACGACAGCACGAGGCTCTTCGAATAGCGCGAGACCGAACCCGACAGGCCGATGGTCTGACCGCGCCCGCGGAAGTTGTTCTGGCGGATCGAGGCCTGGAAGATGAAGCTTTCAAGGCTGGAGTAACCGGCCGAGAGCTGCAATTCGCCGGTCGGCTTTTCCTCGACGTTGGCTTCCAGAATGATGCGGTCGCGCGCCGATCCGTTGACCTGCTTGACCTCGAACTTTTCCTGGAAATAGCCAAGGCTCTTGATGCGGTTGGTCGAACGCTTCACCTGCACCGAGTTGAAGGCATCGCCCTCGGCCAGACGGAATTCGCGGCGCACCACCTTGTCCTGCGTCAGCGTGTTGCCGTTCACGTCGATCCGCTCGACATAAACGCGCGGCGCTTCCTGAAGGTTGAAGGTGACGCCCATTTCCAGATTCTTGGCGTCGCGCTGATAATCAGGGCGGGCGTCGGCAAAGGCATAGCCGAACACGCCGACCGTCTCGTTCATCTTGTCGATCGTGTCTTCGACCAGCTTGGCGTTGTACCACTGGCCCTTCTTCATCGGCAATTGCTTGGCCAACTGGGCGCCGTCAAAGTCGCGAAGCTGGCTTTCGACCTTCACATCGCCAAACTTATAGCGCTGACCTTCTTCGACCACATAGGTGATGATGAAGTCGCGCTTGTTGGGCGTCAGTTCGGCCACGGCCGAGACCACGCGGAAATCGGCATAGCCCTGCGTCAGATAGAACTGGCGCAGCTTCTGCTGGTCATAGGCCAGCTTGTCCGGGTCATAGGACGTGTTCGAGCGGAAGATATGCAAAGGCCGCGCGGTCTTGGTGATCATCGCAGCTTCAATTTCCTTGATGCTGAAATGGTCATTGCCGATCACGTTGATCTGGCGAACCTTGGACTTGGGGCCTTCGTTGATTTCAAAGACGATATCGACGCGGTTCTGGTCCAGCCGCACCATCTTGGGCTCCACCGTCGCGGCGAAACGGCCCTGACGCTTGTACAGCTCGATGATGCGCGACACGTCCGCGCGGACCTTGGACCGGGTAAAGATCTGGCGCGGGGCCAGCTTGATTTCCGGATTGATCTTGTCTTCCTTGAGGTGCTTGTTGCCCTCAAGCACGATGCGGTTGATGACCGGATTTTCCTTAACCGTGATCACCACGCGCCCGGCATCGTTGCGCACCGAAACGTCGGCGAACAATTCAGTGGCGTACAGATCCTTGAGCGCCTGGTCGGCGGCGGCCTCGCTGTAGGGCTGGCCCGCGCGCATCTGGATATAGGACAGGACCGTATCGGGTTCGAGACGCTGCGCGCCCTCAACCGTCAGCGACAGGATCGGCTCGGCCGCCACCGTGGCCACCGGCTGGGCGGCAATCGCTGGGGTTGCCGCAGGAGTGGCAGCAGGCTTGGCCGCCGGAGCAGCAGCCGTGGCCGCAGCGGCGGACTTTTGCGCCGGACGCTCGACCGCGCTTGCCATCTGAGGCGCGCCCGCCAAGATCGTCGTGCCCAGCAAGGCCATGCCGATCTGGCCCAGGCGCGTCATCTTATCCGTATTTGCCTGCCCGAAAGCCATATTCCGATCCATCTTCGACACGGTACTTCCCATCCATTAGCAACCGTCGGTCACCCGACCGGTCAATGCGCCCCCGACAATCGACCCCCCTCAGGCGGCCAGCTGCACGGTCCCCGTGTTTGCCCGTTTCATGGGCCGGACGAACCGGCCGAAACAGCATCCCTTTTGCGCGTCATGCGCCCTCTGCCCGATGCGGGCCCAGCTTTCAAGGCATCTTGCGCCGTCCGGCCAAAAGCGGGCCGGTCAAAACCGCCCCGTCAAAGGCCGAACAGATCCGCCGGCACCAGATCGTTGATCGTGACGAACACCATCAACGCCAGCACAAAGGCAATCCCGGTGCGAAACGCCCATTCCTGGCTCTTCGCATCCAAGGGTTTGCGCCGCACCGCTTCGGCCAGATAAAATGCCAGATGTCCACCATCCAGCGCCGGGATTGGCAGCAGATTGATGAATGCCAAATTAATTGAAATGAAAGCCGCAAAGGACACAAACGGCAACCAGCCCATTTGCAGGGTCTGGCCCGAATATTGCGCCATTTTGATCGGCCCGCTCATTTCGCGCACGCTGCGCTGGCCGGTCACGATCTGCTTGAGACCCGTGGCGATCAGGCCCATCAGATGCAGCGACTGATCGCCCGCCGTCACAAAGGAATCGACCACACCCATCCGGATATGGATCACCTCTGTATCGCCCAGCGGCCGCCCCACGCCCAGCCGCCCGATCCGCGCGCTGTTGCCCAGCCCGTCCTTCATCATTTCGGAGGCCAGCGTGACCGGGATCGTCAGGCGATGGCCCGAACGCTCGATCTGCAACTGCACGGTTTCGCCCGGAAAGGGTTTGACCGCATCGGGAATCTGCTCAAACCCGGAAATCGCCTTGCCGTCGATGGCCACGATCCGGTCGCCCAGTTGCACACCTGCGGCCTGCGCCGCGGAATTTTCGCCAAAGCGCCCCACTACGGCAGGCACCGTCAGACGCCCATAGGCCATGTTGAAGGCGGCAAAGATCAGCACCGCCACGATCAAATTGGTCGCCGGCCCGGCCAGCACGATCAGGAAGCGCTGCCACAAGGGCTTGAAATGGAACCAGCCCTCGCGCTCCTTAATGTCGAGCGGGATCTTGTCCACCCCTGCCGAGGCCGGGTTCATATCGCCCGCAAACTGGACGTAACCGCCCAAAGGCAGCATCGAGAGCCGCCAGCGCGTGCCCTGCCGATCCGTCCAGCCTGCGATTTCCCGACCAAAGCCGATGGAAAAGGCCACCACCCTCACCCCGCACCAGCGGCCCACCAGATAGTGGCCCAGCTCATGCACCAGCACCAGCGGCCCCAGCAGCAGGGCAAAGGCAAGGATCGTCATCAGAATCGTCGGCTGCGCCATGGTTCAGGCCATCTCCAGCAAGGCGGCGGCGCGGCGGCGGGCCTGCGCATCCACCTCATGCACCTCGTCAATAGCAGCCGGAGGGGGCGGCGCATAGGCGTTCAGCACATCCTCGACCATCGCGGGAATGCGGGTAAAGCCGATCCGCCCGTTCAGGAAAGCATCGACCGCCACCTCATTGGCCGCGTTCAGCACCGCCGGAATGCCGCCTCCGGCATGGGCCGCCTGCCGCGCCAGTTTCGTGGCGGGGAAACGCAGCTCATCGGGCGCGCGGAACGTCAATTCGCCAATCGCGGCCAGATCGAGCTGGCTCGAGAGCGGCGTCTCCATCCGTTCCGGCCAGGCCAGGCATGAGGCAATCGGCACGCGCATGTCGGACGGCCCCAATTGGGCCAGCGTCGAGCCATCGTGATATTCAACCATCGAATGGATGATCGATTGGGGATGCACGATAATGCGCAGCCGGTCGAGGCCCACCGGGAACAGGTGATAGGCCTCGATAAACTCCAGCCCCTTATTCATCATGCTGGCCGAATCGACGCTGATCTTGGCGCCCATGCTCCAGTTGGGATGCTTGATCGCCTGCGCCGGGGTGGCGCTCTGCAATTGCTCAAGGCTCCAGTCGCGGAACGGACCGCCGCTGGCCGTCAGCGTGATCCAGCGGACGTGCTCAGTCTTGTTGCCCGACAGGCACTGGAAGATCGCATTATGCTCGGAATCGACCGGCAGCAGCGTGGTGCCATGCCTGGCCACCGCCGCGATCATCAATTCGCCCGCCGAAACCAGCGCTTCTTTATTGGCCAGCGCCACGGTGCGGCCCTGCTCGATGGCGGCCATGGTCGGGGCCAGCCCTGCGCAGCCGACAATCGAGGCCATCACAATATCAGCCGGACGCCGCGCCGCATCGACCAGAGCATCCGCCCCCGCCGCCGCTTCGATATTGGTCCCGGCCAAAGCCTCACGCAATGCAGGAAGCGCGGCAGGATCGGCGCAAACCGCCACCTCGGCCTCAAATTCACGCGCCAGCGCGGCCAAAGCCGCTGCATTGCCATTGGCCGTCAGCGCGACAACCCGCCAATCCTTACGATTGCGGCGGATCAGATCCAGCGTGGAGGCGCCAATCGAACCGGTGGCGCCCAAAACGGAAATTGATCGCACTTAGAATCTTCCTATTGCGCCGAGCATCCCGGCAACGAACAGCACCGCAAGCAAACCGTCAACCCTGTCGAACAAGCCGCCATGGCCCGGAATGAGATGGCCCGAGTCCTTGACCCCGGCCCGGCGCTTCATCCAGCTTTCGAAAAAGTCTCCGGTCTGGGCGATGACGGCGACCAGCAGGCCGCTCACGGCAACCTCCGGCCAGTTAATGGCGAAAGGCGCAGCGGCGACCGGAAGATGCAAGGCCGCCATCTCGCTGACGGCGCGCCAATGCGCATAGACCTGAAGCCCGGCCAGAGCCAGACCGGCCCCAAGGGTCCCGCCGGCCAGCCCGCTCCACGTTTTGCTGGGGCTGATTTTCGGCGCAATCTTTGGCCCGCCAAAGGTGCGCCCGGCGAAATAGGCGCCAATATCGGTCGCAATCACCGCCAGCACCGGCATCAGCACCGACACAATATCCTCGGCCCGCAGCACGATCAGCATCTCGCCCGCCAGCCCGACATAGGCAACGCCCGCCGCCAGCCAGATCAGCCGCGCCCAATGGCTTGCCGCAATCGCGCGAGAGAGCTTGCTCCACTCCCACAAGACGCCCGTGGCCACCAGCAGCACGAACACCGTCCACGCAATGCCGCCCAGCCAGAGCGCCCCGCCCGCCACCACCACCATCACGATGGCCGAAAGCGTGCGCGCCTTGAGATCGGAGTTTTTCTTGGGAGCCGCAGCCCCCTCGCCTTCAGCGGCCGCCAAAGCGACGCTCCCGCTGACCAAAGGCGCCAAGCGCGTGGGCCAGATGGTCGGGGGTAAAATCGGGCCACAGCACGTCGGTGAACCACATTTCAGCATAGGCGGCCTGCCACAGCAGGAAGTTCGACAGGCGCACCTCGCCGCTGGTGCGCACCACCAGATCAAGCGGCGGCAGACATGCCGTGTCGAGTTCGGCCTCGATAGCCTCGGCCGTAATCTCGCCCTTGACCGCTGCTGCCGCTGCCGCGCGGGCGATTTCCTGCTGGCTGCCGTAATTGAGCGCAATGGCCAGCGTCAGCTCGCAATTGCCCGCCGTGCGCGCCATCGCGCCTTCGAGCAGATCGACAATATCAGCCGACAAAGCCTTGTAATCACCGATAATCTTGAGACGGACGCCGTTGGCTGCAATCTCGTCGATATCGCTGATGATGAAGCGCTTGAGCAGCCCCATCAGATCGGACACTTCCTGTTCCGGGCGGCGCCAGTTTTCCGAGGAAAACGCATAAAGCGTCACCGCCTCCAGCCCCATGCCGCGCACCCCGCGGATCAGGCGGCGCACCGCCTCGACCCCGCGTTGATGCCCCAGCACGCGGGGCAAATGGCGCTTCTTGGCCCAGCGGCCATTCCCATCCATGATGATGGCCACATGGCGGACACCGTGTTCGGGTCCGCCAGAAGCAGGAAGTACCGCAGCGGTCACTTGCCCAGGATTTCCTTTTCCTTGGCCGCAGCAGCTTCATCAGCGCCCTTGATCGCCTCGTCGGTCAGCTTCTGCACTTCGGTTTCAAAGCGCTTGCGCTCGTCTTCCGAGATCAGCTTCTTGTTCTCGTCGGCCTTGAGCGCTTCCATGCCGTCGCGGCGGACATTGCGGATCGCGATGCGCGCGCCTTCGGCATATTTGCTGGCCAGCTTGGCCAGTTCCTTGCGGCGTTCCTCGGTCAGATCGGGGATCGGCAGACGGATCGTGTTGCCATCGGTGATCGGGTTCAGGCCCAGACCCGCCGAACGGATCGCCTTTTCCACCGGGGTCACGCTGGAACGATCCCACACGGTCACGGTCAACATGCGCGATTCGGGCGCGGCCACCGTGGCGCAGGCGTTGAGCGGCATGTGGCTGCCATAGATTTCCACCGTGATCGGATCGAGCAGCGCGGTATTGGCACGGCCCGTGCGCAGACCCGACAGATCGCCCTTCAGCGATTCCACCGCGCCCTTCATCCGGCGCTCAAGATCAGCCTTGTCATATTTGGGAGCAGCCATTGGTATTCTCCTGAATTACTGCACAATCGTCTGGACGCCCTGCCCGGCCAGCACGCGGGCCAGATTGCCACGCTCGCGGATGGAAAAGACGACGATCGGAATCTTGTTGTCACGGCACAGCGCCACGGCGCTCGCATCCATTACCTTGAGGTTGTCGGCCAGAACAGTGTCATAGTCGATCGTATCGTAACGCTTCGCCGCAGGATCCTGCTTGGGATCGGCATTATAGACGCCATCCACGCTGGTGCCCTTGAACAGCGCATCGCAGCGCATTTCAGCCGCACGCAAGGCCGCGCCCGAATCCGTGGTGAAATAAGGCGCGCCAACACCGGCGGCAAAAATCACCACGCGGCCCTTTTCCAGATGACGCTCGGCGCGGCGGCGGATCACCGGCTCGCACACCTTGTCCATCTCGATAGCGCTCTGCACGCGGGTGGGAACGCCAAGCTGTTCGAGCGCATTCTGCATCGCCAGCGCATTCATCACCGTGGCCAGCATGCCCATATAGTCGGCCTGCGCGCGGTCCATGCCCTTGGCGGCGCCCGCCATGCCGCGGAAGATATTGCCCCCGCCGATCACCAGACAGATTTCCAGCCCGCTTTCCTTGGCAGCCTTCACCTCGGCGGCCATTTCGGCCACGAATTCGGGATCGATGCCGAAAGGCTGGCTCCCCATCAACACTTCGCCCGAAAGTTTCAGCAAAACGCGCTTATATTGGGGCTGAGCCATGGTTTCGATCTATCCTTATGCTTCGCAAGCGCCCTTATACCGTGGCGTTGCCCGTGCCAAGGGTGCGCAAAAACTAATGCACACAGGGATAGAGAAAACATGCCAGAGCACCAAACAAAAAGGCCCGCCGTTTCCGGCGAGCCCCTTGTTTTCCATTGCTGGAAAGAAACTTACTTCAGGCCGGCAGCAGCAGCCACTTCGGCGGCGAAGTCGGTTTCTTCCTTTTCGATGCCTTCGCCCAGCTGGAAGCGGACATAGTCCACCAGCTTGATCGTGGCGCCGGCTTCCTTGGCGGCGGCGGCAACGACGTCCGAAACCGGGGTCTTGCCGTCCATCACGAAGAGCTGCGACAGAAGGGCGTTTTCCTTGGCATACTTGGCCACGGCGCCGTCGATCATCTTGGCCTGAACGGCTTCGGGCTTGCCCGATTCAGCAGCCTTTTCAGCAGCGATCTTGCGCTCGCGCTCGATCAGAGCCGAGTCAAGGTCGTCAGCCGACAGAGCCAGCGGGAAAGCCGCGGCAATGTGCATGCCGATCTGCTTGCCCAGCGGTTCCAGAACGTCGGCCGGAGCATTGCCTTCCAGAGCGACCAGCACGCCGATCTTGCCCAGGTTGGGGGCAGCGGCATTGTGCATGTAAGCCACGACCACGCCTTCGGAAACCGAAACGGCCTTGATGCGGCGGACCTGCTGGTTTTCGCCGATGGTGGCAACGTTGCTGGTCAGCTTTTCGCCAACCGTGCCGCCGTCGGGATAGGCCGCAGCCTTGAGGGCTTCGACTTCGGCAATGTCGCCGTTCAGAGCGACTTCGGTGGTCTTGCGCACGAAATCCTGGAACTGGTCGTTCTTGGCGACGAAGTCGGTTTCCGAGTTCACTTCGACCGCGATGCCCTTGGTGCCGGCAATCGCCAGACCCACCAGACCTTCAGCGGCGGTACGGCTCGACTTCTTGGCAGCAGCAGCCAGACCCTTGGCGCGCAGGGCGTCAACGGCGGCTTCCATGTCGCCATTGGCTTCCTTGAGCGCCTTCTGGCAATCCATCATGCCAGCGCCAGTGCGTTCGCGCAGGTTCTTCACGTCGGCGGCAGTAAAGGCCATGTCCGATAGTCCTTAGACAAGAGTTTTATACAGTTGCGCCGGGCCACATGGACCCGGCGCGTTCCAGTTTTGTGACGGCGCCCGTTTCAGGCGCCAGTCCAAAGGCTTATCAGCCTTCGATCGCTTCTTCGGCGACCGGCTCGGCCATAGCGCCGATGTCCGCGCCCGAAGCGACCACAGCAGCGCGGTTGCCCTTGGTGGCAGCAGCGGCAACAGCGTCGCAGTAAAGGCGGATCGCGCGCGAGGCGTCATCGTTGGCGGGGATCGGGAAAGCAATGCCTTCGGGCGAAACGTTCGAGTCGAGGATCGCAACGACCGGGATACCCAGCACGTTGGCTTCCTTGATCGCCAGTTCTTCCTTGTTGGCGTCGATCACGAACATCACGTCGGGGATGCCGCCCATGTCGCGGATGCCGCCCAGCGACAGTTCGAGCTTGTCGCGTTCACGCGTCAGCTGAAGGATTTCCTTCTTGGTCAGACCGCCCGTGGCGCTGGCCAGACGCTCTTCCAGCGTCTTGAGGCGCTTGATCGACTGCGAGATCGTCTTCCAGTTGGTGAGCATGCCGCCCAGCCAGCGGTGGTTGACGAAGTGCTGACCGGCAGCTCGAGCGGCTTCAGCGATGGGCTCCTGAGCCTGACGCTTGGTGCCGACGAATAGAACCTTGCCGCCAGCCTGAACGGTCGCCGAGATGAACTCCAGAGCGCGGCTGAACAGCGGCACGGTCTGCGACAGGTCGAGGATGTGGATGCCGTTGCGCGCGCCGAAGATATAGGGCTTCATGCGCGGATTCCAACGGTGGGTCTGGTGGCCGAAGTGGGCACCGGCTTCGATAAGCTGCTGAATCGTAACGACGGGAGCCGCCATAAATAAGTCCTTCCGGTTGTTCCTCTGAGACGCTGGAACCGTGCGGCCAAGGCCATGAAGGCCCGAATTCCCGCTGCGGCACCGGTGAAGATGCGTCCCATGTGGGTTGGCCTGAACCTTGCGAGACCCGCGTGATTGCGAATCCCTGCATAGATCAGGTGCCGCGCCCTTAGACCCAGTTTGAGAAATAATCCAGCGCCATTTTGGACGAGGCTGAGCGCAATGTTCGCAATGAATCCTCGGTTCATCGCAAAAAGCGCTTGACCAGGCGGAACAGGTATGGAACAAATTGCCAACAGAACGGAACTAGGGAACATCCATATAGGAACCGTTCAAACTCTTACTGGTTATCCACATGTTGTACGCAAGGCCGGTCGTCACCGCAATCGACGATCCCGCCCGATGGACAAAGGACTATACCGCGATGCTGACTCTTGCGATCAATGGTATGACCGGCCTGATAGCCGCCCTCGTTATCGCTTCGCTGATCCAGAGCGCGCGGACCTTTATGCCCGCATGGCGTCAACTCAGCGCAGAGGTAAAGCGGCTCGAAGCGGGCAGCGTGCTGCATGTCACCCTGCGAGAGGCCGGTCCCGCCGATTGGGAGCGGCTTGCCGCCCCCACCCCGACTGTCGCAACGCAGAGCGAACGCCCCGCCGCCACGGTGCTTATTCCCCAGCCTCGCCGCGCGCTTCGCTCAACCTTGCGCCACGCGGCCGCCTGACCCGCGCATACATCACCAGCCCAATCGGGATCAGGATCAGATAGGCCACGCAAATCCCCACCAGCGTAAACCAGGGTTCGCTGAGCAAAGCGGCAAAGACAATTCCGAAGAGCGCAATCAGTTCCAGGCGAACCGAACGGCGCGGGCGCAAGGACTTCCAGCTGAGCGTGGGAATGGCCGAGATCAGCAGGAAAGCGTTGAAGGCAAGCCATACGCCGACGATGCGCGGATCGCGAAAAATCGGATCGCCCGAAGCATCCCCGCCGCTGGCGATCCACAGATAGATAGGCAGAAACGCCAGCCCCGCCCCAACCGGTGCGGGAACACCGGTCAGGAAACCGGCCTGCTTGCGCGGCTCGTCGGGCATATCGATACGGGCGTTGAAGCGGGCAAGGCGCAAAGCCATGCAGATCGCGAAAGCAAGCGCCGCAAACCAGCCAAGACGCGGTACATCCTTCAATGACCACAGGAACACGATCAGCGCAGGCGCCACGCCAAAGGAAATGGCATCGGCCAGACTGTCAAGTTCGGCGCCAAAACGCGACTGAGCCTTGAGCAGGCGGGCGATACGACCATCGATGCCATCAAGCACCCCGGCCAGAATCACCGCCATCACCGACTTTTCCCACTCGCCCTCAATGGCAAAGCGGATGCCGGTCAACCCGCAGCACAGCGCCGCCGAGGTAATCGCATTGGGCGCCAGAGCCCGCAGCGTCAGCCCGCCGGGCATCCGCTTTTGCCGGCGCGTTTCATCGCCTACTGGCCCATCGCTCACTGGCTCACGCCCTCGATCAGGCCAACGTCGCCGATTTCGGCCAGAATGGTTTCACCCGCCACCGTGCGCTGGCCCAACAAAACCTTGGGCTCGGTGCCTTCGGGCAGATAGACGTCGACGCGGCTGCCGAAACGAATCAGGCCGACGCGCTGACCGGCGCCGATGATGTCGCCGGGCTTGACGAAGGGCACGATGCGGCGCGCCACAAGGCCCGCGATCTGGGTAAAGCCGATCATCGCGCCATTGCCGCGATCGATCAGGATATGCTGGCGCTCGTTCTCTTCGCTGGCCTTATCGAGGTCGGCGTTAAGGAACTTGCCCGGGATATAAATCACGCGCGAAACGGTGCCGTTGATGGGCGCGCGGTTGATGTGAACGTCGAACACGCTCATAAAAATCGACACGCGCGTGACCAGAGCGTCAGGCAAACCAGGCGTTCCGGTGCCATCTTCCATCACCAGTTCGCGCGGCGGGGCCACCTTCTGGATCAGCGTAATAAGGCCATCAGCGGGCGCCACGACATAGCGGTCGCCGCGCGGCGTCACGCGCAGAGGATCGCGGAAAAACGCGCAGATCCCATAGGTTAGAATGCCGAGCGGCCACGCCAGCAAGCTCCACCCCATCAACGCCGCCATCAGGCAGGCAAGGGCTGAAACCGCAGCAAATTTGCGCGCTTCGGGGTGTACGGCGGGCCAGTGCCATCCGGCAGTGCCACGCCCCTGGTTATCAAGAATTTCTCCGGGCATGGCGCTGTCTCTAGGCGCAGGAAGGCGGCGCTGCAAGCATCGCTTCGCGGCTACCCCCAGTTGTCTGCGGCGCGCGCTTTAATCTTGTCCGTCTAATCGCCGACCGGTTCCTCGACCACCTCGACGATTTCGAACACGTAGCTTTTCCAGCCCCGCATCCGCGCGCCCTCGCCCGCCGCCGCCTTCAGCCGCGTAGCATCGCCCAGAGATCGCGTATGCCCCCAGAACACCTCGGTCTTGCCATTGGCCAATTCGGCCACGATACGCCAGTAATGGGTAAAGCGGTCGCTGGTCGGGCCGATCCGCTTGACATAGCCATCCGGCATGGTCGCGGTCAGATATCGCTTCTTCTTTGCCATGCCCGCGCGCCTAACAGATCACTTAGTCCTCATCATCCCCAATCCACAGGTGATGGCTGTCGATGCGTAGGCGAGTGATCGCGGCATGGGCGTCCCCGCGCGCAATGCTCTCAGCGCGCGCGGCATCCTGCGTCTGCCGCTCGGCCAGCAGCAGTTCGGACAGGTCGAGCGCGCCCGCCTGAAACCCGCGCCGCACCTTGACCAGCGCGGCCTCCTGCGCGCGGCGACTGGCATCGGCGCGTTCCCACGCGTGCAGCGCAGCTTGCGCGCCGGCCAGATCGGAATCGGCGGTTTCCTGCAAAGTCCGGCGCACGACCTGCAGATCAGCCCCGGCAGCGGCGGCATTGGCCCCGGCCTGATCGGCCAGAGCACTGCGCCGACCATTGCCAAAGGGCATGATGAAAATCAGCCCTGCCCCGCGCTCGATCCCGCCCTTGTCGGAAAAGACGCGTACGCCCACCTGCGGATCGGCGATCCGGTCGGCGCGGGCGCGCTCGGCGCTGGCGTCGGCCATATGAGCGGTGGCCTCGGCGGCGGCGATCTCGTGGCTGCGCGCAAAGACCAGATCGCGCAGATGCGTCAGCCCTCCTTCGGGCTCATGCGGCGCGGGAATTGCCTCGGCGTGATCGGGCAGCGTCATCGCCGGAAACTGTGCCTGCAACCGGCTGCGCGCCACCTTTTCGCGCCCGCTCGACCTTTCGGCGGCCAAACGCGCGGCCTCCAGCGCCGCCACCGTCTGATCGGCCTCCAGCATAGAGGCATCGCGCAATTCCACCCGGCGCTTCACCGCCGACAGCAAGGTCTGGTAATTGGCCACGCTCTGCCGGTCCACCTCGGCCTCGCCCGCCGCCGAGAGCCACGCCCACCAGTAATCGGCCAGCATCAGCGCGGTCTGGTGCCGCGTATCCTCGGCGCGGTTCTTTTGCGCGGTCAGGCCATATTGGCCGATCTCGCGGTCCAGCCGCACCTTGCCCGGCCAGCGCACGCCCTTGGTCAATTGCGCCTCGAACTCGTCATAGACGCTTTCCTGAACAATTGAGCGCCTATTGTACGAAGTTTGCAAGTTGTAATCATAAGGCCCGTGTTCCAGCACGCGCACTTCGGCCTCGGCGGCGCGGGTGCGGGCGTTGGCGGCCTCAACGCCGGGATGGCTGGCCAAAGCCTGCGCCACGGCGGCCGGATCAGGCAGGCCCGGTTCGGGGCCAACCCGCCCCGGGGCGGCCATTACGGGCAAGGGAGCAAAGCACAGGGCGAGGAAGAGAAACTTACGCATCGGCTTTCTCCGCGCGGGTCTCGCCAAACCGTTCGTACAGGATCGGCAGCAGCACCAGCGTGAGCAGAGTGGAGGTGATCAGCCCGCCGATCACCACGATGGCCAGCGGCTTTTGAATTTCCGAGCCCGGCCCGGTGGCGAACAGCAAAGGCACAAGGCCAAAGGCGGCAATCGTGGCCGTCATCATCACAGGCCGCAGACGCCGCCGTGCCCCTACCCGCACCGCCTGCGCCAGTTCCATGCCGCCATCGCGCAATTGCCGGAAATAGCTGACCATCACCAGGCCGTTGAGCACGGCAATGCCCAGCAGCGCGATGAAGCCGACCGAGGCGGGCACCGAAAGATACTCGCCTGAGACGGCAAGCGAGACCATGCCGCCTACCAGCGCAAAGGGAATGTTGACCAGAATGAGCAGTGAGGCCCGCACCGAGGACAGCGTGGCGTAAAGCACGACAAAGATCATCAGCAGCGCAATAGGCAACACCACCATCAGGCGGGCCGAGGCGCGCTGCTGGTTTTCAAACTGTCCGCCCCAGACGATGCGATAGCCCTGCGGCAATTTCACATTGGCGCCGATGTCGGCCTTGGCCTGTTGCACATAGCCCACCAGATCGCGCCCGCCGACAAAGGCCTGCACCATGGCGAAACGCGAGCCGTTTTCATGCTCGACCTTGACCGGGCCTTCGGTGCGCTCAACCCGCGCCACATCGCTGGCGCGCACCAGTTGGCCGGTGGGGCTGCGATAGAGGCGGTCGGCGAAACTGGCGGGATTGGCGGCCTCGCCCTCGCCCCGGATCAGGATCGGCACGCGGCGCAGCCCTTCGGCCACCACGCCCGAACGCACGCCTTCCAGTTCGGAGCGCATCGCATCCTGAAGCGTGTCGATGGGCATGCCCACACGCCCCGCCGCCGTGCGATCGATGTCGATCTGCAGGTAATCCACCTTGTCATTGGCCACGGTCAGCGCCTCGCTGGTGCCGGGAATGGCCCGCAACCGGCGTTGAACCTCGCCCGCAAGGCGGCCCAGTTCGGCGCTGTCTGGGCCAAAGATCTTGATCGCCAGATCGCCGCGCGCGCCGGTCAGCATTTCGGAAATGCGCATTTCGATGGGTTGGGTAAAGCTGGTCTGGACGCCGGGCAGATTGGCCACCGCCTTGCGGATTTCATTGACCACCCATTCCTTGTCGCCTACGCGCCATTCGCTGCGCGGTTTCAAGGTGATGAAACTGTCCGTTTCATTCAGCCCCATCGGGTCGAGGCCCAATTCATCCGAGCCGGTGCGCGAGATGACATTGGTCACTTCCGGCACTTTGCTCATGATCGCCTTTTGCGCGGCATGGTCGATTTCCATACTATGCGGCAGCGAGATTGAGGGCAGCTTGGTGAGCTGAACAATCGCCGAGCCTTCGTCCATCGTCGGCAGGAAGGTCTTCCCGGTGGATTGATAGGCCACCACCGCCAGCACCAGCGACAGGCCCGCCGCGATGAACACCGGCAACCGATGCGCAAAGGCCCAGTCGAGCAACCGTCCATAGCGCGGCGACAAATGCCGCATCAGCCATGGTTCGTGATGGGCGTCTCCCGATTTCAGGCCAAAGAAGGACAGCACCGGCACCAAGGTCAGCGCCAGCACCAGCGCCGAAAGCAGCGCCAGCACGATGGTCAGCGCCACCGGGGCAAACAGCTTGCCCTCCAGCCCTTCAAGCGTGAGCAGCGGCAGGAATACCAGCGCGATAATGGCCAGGCCGCTGGCCACGGGCGTTGCGACCTCGGCGGCGGCGACGAACACATTGTGCAGGCGCCCCGCCCCGGCATGGCGCGGATCATTCATCCGCTCGACCACATTTTCGACCACCACGACCGCGCCATCGACCAGCATACCCACCGCAATGGCAAGCCCGCCAAGGCTCATCAGATTGGCCGTCAGTCCCACCGCACGCATGGCGATAAAGGTCAGCAGCACCGCCATGGGCAGCGCCAGCGCCACGATCACCGAGGCCCGCACATCACCAAGGAACAGCAACAGCAGCACGACCACCAGCAAGGTCGCCTCGATCAGCGCCTCCTCAACCGTGCCGACAGCGCGTTCGATCAGATCGGATCGGTCATAAAACACCGCAATCTTCATACCCTTGGGCAGGCTGGGCTTGAGTTCATCAAGGCGGACCTTGACGCCATCCACGATCTTGGCCGCATCCACGCCGCGCAGACCGATGACAATGCCCTCAACCGCCTCGCCGCGCGCGCCCTGGCTGACCGCTCCATAGCGGGTGAGCGCACCAATCCGCACCTTGGCAACGTCTCCCACGCGCACCACGCGGCCCGTCGCGGATTTGACCACCACCGCCGACAGATCCGCCACATTGCGGATCGCGCCGGAGGAACGCACGATCAAAGCCTCCTCGCCCGCCACCAGACGCCCCGCGCCATCGTTGCGGTTCGAGGTGCTGATCGCCTCGGACAGATCCGTCACCGTCAGCCCGGCGGCCGCCAGCGCCTGATTGTCGGGCACCACCTCATAGCTTTCGGCCAGACCGCCCAGCGCATTCACATCGGCCACCCCCGGCACCGTGCGCAGCGCAGGCCGGATCACCCAGTCCAGCACCCGGCGCTTTTCGGCCAGATCCTGAGGACCTTCGATGGTGAACATGAACATGTCGGTCAAAGGCGTGGCAATCGGGGCCAGACCGCCGCTGACGGTCGCGGGCAGATTGCCCATCACGCCCGTCAGGCGCTCATTCACCTGATTGCGCGCCCAGTAAATATCGGTGCTGTCATCGAAATTGATGGTAACGTCGGCAATCGCATATTTGGCCACAGAGCGCAGCACGGTCTGATGCGGAATGCCCAGCATTTCCATTTCGATGGGGGCCACCACGCGGCTCTCCACCTCTTCGGGCGTCATGCCGGGGGCCTTCAGGATCACCTTGACCTGAGTTGAGGAAATATCGGGAAAGGCGTCAATCGGCAGGTTGAGAAAGGACCAGACGCCCGCCCCCGCCAGCGCCAGCGCGATCGCCAGCACCGCTATCCGCGCGCTCAGCGCCCGTTCGACCAGTTTGCGCAGCATCGGATCAGGCCCCTGCGAAAATGGCTTTGAGTTCGGCCACGCCCTTGGTGACCACCTGCGCATGGGCGTACAGCCCGCTGCCGATCACCATGCGCCCGCCGCTCTCGCCCGCGACCTTGACCACCTGACGGCGGAAATTCTTGCCGTCGCGGATAAAGACCACATCATGCCCATCGACATTGGCCACCGCATTGCGCGGGACGCTGACGCCCTTGGCGCTCTCGCCCGCCGCCTCGATGATCGCGGTCACACCCTTGCCGGGGACCAGCCCCGCATCGCCCGCCACGCTGGCCCGCGCCACCAACGACCGCGTGACCGGATCAAGCGAGGCGCCCACGGAAAGCAATTTGCCCACCGCGCGCCGCCCGTCCTGTTCGACCGCCACCGGCATTCCGGGGCGCAATTGCCCGGCCAGCCTTTGCGGCAATTGCAGATCGAGCCGCAGCGCCGAGATATTCTCCACCACAAAGGGCGCGCCATCGGTGCTGACCGCGCCGCCGGTTTCTACGCTGACGCTGGCCACGCGGCCAGCAATCGGCGAGCGCAACGTCACCGTGCCATCGCGCGAGGCACCGCCCAGCGCCAGCAGACGCCGATTTTCCGCCAAGGTCGCCTGCACCGCGCGCAGATTGGCCACCGCTTCCTCGGCGCGCGAGGGGGCGATCACGCCTTCCTTGGCCAATTGGCTCAGACGCGCGGCATTGGCCTGCGCCACGGGCAATTCGGCCTGCGAACGCGCCATCGCCCCGCTGAACTGCACCGATTCGGCGGCCTTGACCACGCCCAGAACCGCCCCGCGCGACACCTCCTGCCCCGGAATCACCAGCACCTTGACCGCCGTGCCGCCAAAGGGAGAGGTTACCGCCACCCGCGCCTCGGGCGGCAAGGATACTGTGCCCGGCACGCTGGCCAGCGGGATCGGCGCATCGCCCTGTGCCGGTTCGACCGTGATGCCCAGTTCCTTGACCTGCGCCTCGCTGAGCGCGACCAGATCACCCTTGGGACTGGGCGCTTCAGGCGCAGCCTCCTGCGCGGCACGCGAACAGGCGGAAAGCAGGGCGAGTGCGGCACCGGCGGCCAGCAGGGAGTTTTTGCGCATCATGGCCGCCGCCATGGCGCACAAAGCTGACAGGAACTTGTCAGTTTCGTGTGGCAGGTCCAATAGTCATGAAGCATACAGACATGGGGACTCAAGGCTTGCGGCTGTTGTTGATCGAGGATGACGGCGAATTGGCAAGCCGCCTGAGCAATCGCCTGCGCGATGCCGGATTTGCCGTGGATGTCGCCGGATCACAGGCGGACGGCGAAGGCTGGCCCGATCTGGGCAAGATTGCCGCAATCATTCTCGACCTTGGATTGCCGGATGGCAATGGGCTGGATCTGCTGCGTTACTGGCGGGGGCGGCGGGTCGATTGCCCGGTACTGATCCTGACCGCGCGGGGAAGCTGGCAGGACAAGGTGGAGGGGTTGAACGCGGGGGCCGATGATTTCGTGGTGAAGCCCGTGCGGTTCGAGGAATTGCTGGCGCGGCTCCATGCGCTGCTGCGCCGCCACAGTGGCCAGCGCGCGCAATGGATCGAGGCGGGCGGGGTACGGCTCGATCCGGTGGGGCGCAATGCCGAGGTGGACGGGGCGGCGCTGTCGCTGTCCAAACAGGAGTTTCGCCTGCTGCAACTCTTTGTCCGCCGCCCCGGTCAGGTGCTGTCCCAAGGCGATATTCTCGAACATCTCTATGACCTTGACGCCCAGCGCGACCTGAACGCCATCGAGGTGCTGGTCAGCCGTTTGCGGCGCAAGGTGGGCGCGGGGCGGATCAAGACCCTGCGCGGCCTTGGCTATAGGTTTGAGGCATGAAGCGTGTTTTGACCCCTGCCCGTTTTGCCGCGCACAGCCTGCGCCTGCGGTTTTTGCTGGCGATCCTGTTGTGGGTGGCGCTGGGCATCGGCGGCATCTGGTATTCTGCCACGCGCGTCTTCACCCGCCATATCGAGGCGCAATATCACGACGAACTCTATGGCCATGTGCGCGAACTGGCCGGATTGGTGAATATTTCCAAGGACAGCCACCTCTCGCTCTCGCGCCCGCTTTCCGATCCGCGCTATCTCGAACCCATGTCGGGCTATTACTGGCAGGTTTCGGTGCATCGGGGCGACCGTATCCATTCGGCCTCGATGGTGCGCGGCGAGATTGACGAGGACATCGCCCATTCGCCCGAGATCTTTCATTCGATCGACAATGGCCCGACCGGCAAGACCATCGCCTATGGCTTTACCGGGTTCACGCCCGATGGCCGGGTGGTCCATTATGTGATCGCGGTCGATAAACGCTATCTGGATCAAGCCATCGCCAGTTTCACCCGTGAATTGACGCTGTGGCTGACGGCGCTGGCGACGGCACTGCTGATTACCGGCTATGCGGTGGTGCTGTTTGGCCTGCGCCCGCTCAACCGTCTGGCCACGGCCATCGGACAATTGCGCGAAGGCACCAGCGCCCGGCTCGAAGGCGCCTATCCTTCGGAAATCGCGCCTTTGGTCGAGGATTTGAACGCCTATATCGCGGGCAATGAGGCGGTGATCGAACGCGCGCGGGTCGAGGCGGGCAATCTGGCGCATGGGTTGCGCACACCGCTGGCCGTCATCACCGACGAGGCCGAAAGGCTGGCCCGCCAGCCCGAAAGCGCAAGGGCCGCGCGCGCTCTGCTCGATCAGGCGCATGAGATGGTGCAGCAGATCGACTTTCGCCTGGCGCGCACCCGTTCGGCGGCAGGCGCGCGCGCCTCGCTGCGGGTCAGCCATTTGCCCGAGGCCGTTTTGCCCATCCTGTCGGCCATGCGCAAATTGCATCCCGATTGCGCCTTTGAACTCTCGGCCCCCGTCCCGGTGCGCATGGCCATCGACCCGGTGGACCTGTCCGAACTGGTGTCCAACCTGCTGGACAATGCCGGGAAATGGGCGCGCCGCCGCGTGGTGCTGACCATTGCCGAGGGGCCGCGTATCCGCGTCGAAGACGATGGTCCCGGCATGAGCGAGGAACAGATCGCCCGCGCCTGCGAGATCGGTAGCCGGTTTGACGCCGATATGCCCGGCAGCGGGCTTGGCCTCGCCATCGCGCGCGACATTGCCGAAGCCTATGGGCTGCGCCTCAGGCTTTCCTCGCCGCCGGGCGGTGGACTGATTGCAGATCTGGTATGAGGATTCTCTGGCAAATAGCCATTATCATGGCCTTTTATGGAATTGGCGAAATCATTGCCCGTCTGACCCACGCCCCCCTGCCCGCCAGCGTGATCGGTCTGGCGCTGACCCTGATCGCGCTGCATCGGCGCTGGATCAAACCGGGGCAATTGCGCGAGGGGGCGCATGCTTTGCTGGGGCGGATGCTGCTGTTTTTTGTGCCTGCCGTCCCGGTTCTGATCGAGCATCGCGAATTTGCGGGCATCTTGGGGGTCCGCCTGTTGCTGGTGGTGGCAATCGGCACTGTGCTGGTTATGGCGGTGACAGGGATGGTTGTGCAAATCGTGGCGGGCGCCGATGATTGACCCAACCGATGATTGACGCAGGCTCAACCGCTCTTTGGTCCGCCCTTACGCTGGCCAGTTTTGCCGCCACGCGCGCGGTGCATCGGCGCCGGCCGCGCTGGTGGCTGATGCCGCTGATCACGGCGCCGCTGGGAATCGCGCTGATTTTGCTGGTGTTTCATGTGCCCTATGCGACCTATCGCGCCGGGGCGGGATGGCTGCTGTGGATGCTTGGCCCGGCGGTCACCGCCTTTGCCGTGCCGATCTATGACCAGCGCGCGATGATCCGCCGCTATTGGCGTCCGCTGCTGGCCGGGATGATCGCAGGCAGCGCCACCTCTTTCCTCTCGGGCTGGGCACTGGCGAGTGCGCTGGGCATTGACGGACCTTTGCGCCTCTCGCTGCTGCCGCGCTCGGTCAGCACGCCTTTTGCCATGGCGATTTCGGCAGAAATCGGCGGCATGCCCGATATTACCGCCGTTTTCGTGATCGCCACCGGCATCCTTGGCGCCCTGCTGGGCGAAGCGGCGGTGATGCGCGGCCTGCCCTCAGGGCGAACCGCGCAGGGGGCTATGGTCGGTGTAGCCGCCCACGCCATCGGCACGGCACAGGTGCAATCGCTCCACCCCCGCGTGGGGGCCGTGGCGGGGCTGGCGATGGTGCTGACGGGGCTTTTGAACCTTGCCCTTGCGCCGCTGGTTCTTTGGTTTCTACCTACTTAACCGGCTCGGCCTGTTTTGGCGCCGCAACCGAGCAATGGCGCGGCGGGAAGGCAAAAACTTTCCGGCCTATTAACTTTTTGCGCCTAGTATCTTAGGCCTCCGTGGAGGTCGATTTTCGTGAATATGCAAAGTTATAAGGGTTTTGGTAAATCAGGTTCCGGCGGTCAAGGCGGTCGGGGAGATAATCAGCGTGTCGATTTGTCCGCCGTTTGCGAAGTGCGACAAGGCATGGCCGAATGGCGCCGCGTCACGCTGGATGAGCTCTCGCCCGGCGGCTTTCGCATCAACCGCTTTGGCGAGGCGGACCCCAGCCAGCCTCTGCGTATCCGCATTCCGGGCCTGCAAATGCTCTCGGCTCGGATCGTCTGGCAAAAGGATGGCGCGATCGGCTGCGCCTTTGCCGCCCCGCTGCATGCCGCTGTGTTTGAACATATCACCCGCAGCCTGACCCGCTAAATCAACGGAGCTTGCGACCAAAGCGGCGTGCCGGAATCGAGCGCCGCACCGTCTGAGGCACCAGAATCGGTTGGGCCCTCAGGCTGGATCGGCGGGCCAGATGGCAGGCGATGATCTGATCCGGGTCCCAATCATCACTTTCGTCGCGCCCCTCCTGCGACGCTGCTTTGCGCCTGCGCCCGGATTCGCGCAGGTGCAGGACCAGCGCAACAAAGCCGACAAACAGACCGGCCCCCACCAGCCCCAGAACCAGCAACATCCCCCCGGTCGAGGCCCAGGCCATATCGGCGATCTGTTTGAGATCGAACATCATCGAAGAGATACCCCAGATGACAGCAAAGCTGAGCGCAAATATATTGCGCAATATCGCACCCACAGTATCGAACAGGCTGAACATCACTAGCACCTCGCCAGCAAAGCATAGTGTTGGCTGGTTAATGACGTGCTAACCCTAAACCGCAAACCTCGTAAAAATACGAGAGCCAACGAAAGAGGGCGGAAAGCTTTCGCCTCCCGCCCCCATTTCCTTAGGCCGATGCCTGCTGCGATCAGATATGGATCGCCCGGCCGTAGGCCGCCAGCGTTGCTTCGTGCATCATTTCCGACAGGGTCGGATGCGGGAAGACGGTGTTTATCAGTTCGACTTCCGTCGTTTCCAGCGTCTTGCCCACCACATAGCCCTGAATCAGCTCGGTCACTTCCGCGCCGATCATGTGCGCGCCCAGCAATTCGCCGGTCTTCGCGTCGAACACGGTCTTGATGAAGCCTTCCGGCTCACCCAGCGCGATGGCCTTGCCATTGCCGATGAAGGGGAACGTGCCGACCTTGAGCGTGTAACCGGCTTCCTTGGCCTTGGCCTCGGTCAGGCCGACGCTGGCCACCTGCGGGTGGCAATAGGTGCAGCCCGGAATGTTGCGGCGGTCAAGACCATGCGGATGCACTTCCTTGTTGCCCAGTTCCTGCGCGATGGCTTCGGCCGCCGTCACGCCCTCATGGCTGGCCTTGTGCGCCAGCCACGGGCCGGGCGTCACGTCGCCGATCGCCCACACGCCCTTGACGCCGGTGCGACCCAACGGATCGGTGGAAATGATGCCGCGGTCGGTCTTGATGCCCAGCGTTTCCAGACCGATGTTCTCGGTGTTGGCCACCACGCCCACGGCCACGATCACATGGCTGAACTCTTCCTCTGTCACCTTGCCGTCGGGTGCCTTGATCTTGGCCTTCACGCCCTTGGCATCAGCGACCAGACCTTCCAGACCCGTCTTGGTGCGGATCTTGAAGCCCTGCTTGGTCAGCGACTTTTCAAGGAAGGCCGAGACATCGGCGTCCTCGGCCGGAACGATACGGTCGGCCATTTCGACGACCGTGACGTCCGCGCCCAGATCGTTGTAGAAGCTGGCGAATTCGATGCCAATGGCGCCCGAACCGATAACCAGCAACTTGGTCGGCATTTCCTTGGGCGTCATCGCATGGCGATAGGTCCAGATGCGATTGCCGTCCGCCGGGGCAAAGGGCAGATCGCGCGCGCGCGCGCCGGTCGCCACGATGATGTGCTTGGCGGTCAGCGTTTCGGTGCCCTTCTCGCCGGTCACTTCCAGCTTGCCGGGAGCCAACAGCTTGCCATTGCCCATGTGGACGGCAACCTTGTTCTTCTTCATCAGATGCGTAACGCCCTGATTAAGCTGCTTGGCCACGCCGCGCGAACGGGCGACCACAGCGGCCAGATCGGCGGTCACGCCCGTGGCCGAAAGGCCGTAAGCCTTGGCGTGCTGCATCTGGTGAAACACCTCGGCGCTACGCAGCAGGGCCTTGGTCGGGATACAGCCCCAGTTGAGGCAGATACCGCCCAGATTTTCGCGTTCGACAATCGCGGTCTTGAGGCCCAGCTGCGCGCTGCGGATCGCCGCGACATAGCCACCGGGGCCCGAACCCAGAACAATCACATCATACTGTTCAGCCACGTTGTTTACTCCTGAACCACCGAGCGGGGCCGCCCGGCGTCATCGACAGCCACAAATGTAAAGACCGCTTCGGTCACCTTTTGCGCCTCGTGTTGAAAACGGTCGCGCCGCCATGCCTCGATGGCAATCGTCATCGAGGAGCGGCCCACCTTGCGGATTTCGCCATAGACCGAAACCTCGTCGCCGACCTTGACCGGCTTGAGGAATTGCACGCCATCCATGGCGATGGTCACGGCCCGGCCGCGCGAATGACGCGCAGCCAGCAGCCCTGCCCCCATATCCATCTGACACAGCAGCCACCCGCCGAAGATGTCGCCATAGGCATTGGCATCGGCGGGCATGGCGGTGACGCGAATCACCGGCTCAGTGGCAGGGCGCAGGGTCAATGCCTCCATCTCAGGCCAGCAGGCCGAGCGGATTTTCGACCAGCTCGCGGAAGGCCGCCATCAGCTGCGCACCATCCGAACCATCAATGGCGCGGTGGTCAAAGCTGCCCGTGGCGCACATCGCCGTGGCCACGCCCAGGCTGCCGTCTTCCAGCACCCAGGGGCGTTTTTCACCGGCGCCGATGGCCATGATCATGCCCTGCGGCGGGTTGATGACGGCTTCGAACTGCTTGATGCCCATCATGCCCATGTTCGACAGGCTGGCGGTGCCGCCGATGAACTCGGTCGGGGCCAGCTTGCCTTCCTTGGCGCGCTTGGCCAGATCGGCCATGCCGGTGCTGATCGCGGCCAGACCCTTGCCCGAAGCATCGGTGATGATCGGCGTGATCAGGCCATTGGGGATCGAGACGGCCACCGACACGTCGGCGCGGCTGTATTGACGCAGCGTGTCGCCCGCAAAGGCCACGTTGCACTGCGGCACCTGCGCCAGAGCAACGCCCAGCGCCTTGATCAGCATGTCATTGACCGACAGCTTGACCTTGCGCGCAGCCAGCGCCGCGTTCAGCTCTGCGCGCAGCTTGAGCAGCGCATCAAGGCGGATATCCACGGTCAGGTAGATATGCGGCACCTGCTGCTTCGATTCGGTCAGGCGGCGCGCAATCGTCTTGCGCATGGTCGAGAGCGGCAGATCCTCATGCGGGATGCCAAAGTCGGGCAGAGCCGCCGCGACGGGGGCCGGAGCAGCCACAGGCGCGGGAGCAGCAGCCGGAGCCGCCGCCGCAGCGGGAGCAGCCGCGCCGGGCTGCGCGCCTTCAACGTCGGCCTTAACAATGCGGCCATTCGGGCCGGTGCCCTTGACGCCCGCCAGATCAACGCCCTTTTGCGCGGCAATCCGCTTGGCCAGCGGCGAAGCCACCACGCGGTCGCCGGTCTTGACCGGAGCGGCCGCCACCGGGGCCGAGGCCACAGGAGCCGGGGCCGCCGCAGCAACAGGAGCGGGCGCAGCAGCGGCAGCAGGCTTGGCCACCGGGGCCGAGGCATCTTCGCCCTCGCCCGCCAGCTGGGCGATCACGGTGCCGACCTTCACATTGTCGGTGCCTTCGGCGATTTCGATGGCAACAATCGTGCCTTCGTCCACCGCTTCGAATTCCATCGTAGCCTTATCGGTTTCAATCTCGGCCATGATATCGCCAGCGCTAACCGTATCGCCCACTTTAACCAGCCAGCGGGCCAGTTTCCCCTGCTCCATCGTGGGAGACAGAGCGGGCATCTTGATCGAGATCGGCATGAGGGCTTCTCGTCCTTATGGCTAATTTTAGAATCGGTCTGCTTCTGCCGGGGATTGTCGCAATCGGCAAGATGCTTGAGCCGAATAGGAATGTGCTTGATGGCTTAACCCACAAAACTTATGACCTGTGTGCGCTGGGCGACAAGGGCAAAGACGCGCCTTCCCGGCCAAAATTGCTTCCCTGTTGCGATTGTGTCATCACCACGCACGCCAACTATTCGGTTCACAGAGCCGGACATATCGGTTCAAAGGGAATGTGCGATGCGTGTCTATCTGGTGATCGTGGATGAAAGCGATGAAGCGCGCGTTGCCCTGCGCTTTGCCACAAGGCGCGCGATCAAGACGCAGGGGCAGGTTCATATCCTCGCTCTTGTGCCGCCACAGCCCTTCTCGGCCTTTGGCGGCATTCAGGCCACCATCGAGGAAGAAGCCCGCGCCCGCGCCGAAACCATCGCGGCGGCCGCGGCAGGCAGCGTCCTCTCGCAGGCCGGGCATATGCCTGTGATCGCAGTGGTTTCGGGCGATCCGGTCAAGGCGGTGCGCGAATATCTTTCCCAGCACAGCGAAGTGGCCGCCCTAGTGCTTGGGGCGCCATCGGGCGCAGGGGCTTCCGGCACAGGACAGGGGCCGCTGATCGGCCACTTTACCGGGGCCGGGCTGGGCGCCCTGTCCTGCCCGTTGTTCATCGTGCCGGGCGGCATGGATGAAGCGGAGATCGACCGCCTCAGCTGATTACCGCCGCTTGCCCTGATGGCGAATGTTGGCCGGGCGGCCCCGCTTGCCCACCAAATGGCTGCCGCGCCGCTTCATCCCGGCCTCGCCGTCATTGCCCGGCAAGCGCGCCCCGCGCCTTTCGATCCGGCCTTGCCCGTCCTCGGGCTCGAACTTCAGCGCGCCGGTCAACGCATTGGCCTCGGCCAGACGCAGTTTCAGACGGTCGCCGATGGCAAAGACCGTGCCGGTGGAATCGCCGCGCAAGACCTGCGCCTTTTCATCATGGCTGAACCGCTCATCGCCCAGCACCGAAATCGGCACCAGCCCATCGCCGCCAAGGCCAAGGATCGTGGCAAACAGGCCAAAGCGCTGAACCCCGGTGATCCGGCAATCGAACACCTCGCCCACATGCATCGAGAGCCATGCCGCGACATAGCGATCGACCGTCTCGCGCTCGGCTTCCATCGCGCGGCGCTCGGCGGTGGAGATGGCATCGCAAATCCGCGCCAGATCCGAACGGTCTCGCCCATGCAGACCCGACAGCGCGGGCAGATCGCCGCCCGGCGCGGGCTGTTCGAGGTGAAACGCATCGACCAGCGCGCGGTGGACCAGAAGGTCGGAATAGCGGCGGATGGGCGATGTGAAATGCGAATAGGAGCCAAGACTGAGGCCAAAGTGACCGGCATTGCGCGGGCCGTAATAGGCCTGCGTCTGGCTGCGCAGCACGGCCTCCATGATGAGCGCCTTTTCGACCTCATCATCAATGCTCTTCAGCATCCGGTTGAACAGCGCGGGCGTGATCACCTGACCCAAGGCCAGCTTGCGCTCGAAGGTGGCGAGGTAATCTTTGAGCGCGATCAGCTTTTCACGGTTTGGCGGCTCATGGATGCGATAGACAACCGGCGCGGCCTTGCTTTCCAGCGCCTTGGCCGCCGCGACATTGGCCGCGATCATGAAATCCTCGACCACGCGATGCGCGTCCAGTCGTTCGCGCAGCGCCACCTGCGCCACGCGCCCCATCTCGTCCAGCACCACGCGACGCTCGGGCAGATCGAGTTCAAGCGGATCGCGATTGGTGCGCGCATGGGCCAGCGCCTTCCAAGCACCCCACAGGTTGACCAGATGCGCCTCGGCCTCATTGGCGTCGATGCGGCGCTGGGCCTCCTCATAGGCGATCACTTCGGCAATCCGCACAATCGCGCGGGTAAAGCGGAAGGAGATCATCCGCCCTTCGGCGTCAAACGTCAGATGGCAGGCCATGGCCGCGCGCGGCGCCCCGGCTTTCAGCGAGCAGACATCCGCCGATAGAACTTCGGGCAGCATCGGCACCACGCGGTCGGGGAAATAGACCGAATTGCCGCGTTTGCGGGCCTCGCGGTCCAGCGCGCCGCCGGGGCGAACATAGAAGGACACATCGGCAATCGCCACCAGTGCGCGCCATCCGCCCTCACGATCCGGTTCGGCCCAGATCGCATCGTCATGGTCGCGCGCGTCCACCGGGTCGATGGCCACGATGGGCAGATGCGTCAGATCCTCGCGCTGCTCCTGGCTCAACGCCTGACGCGCGGACAATTCGGCCTCGGCAATCACTTCGCCGCCGAAAATATGCGGCAGGCCATGCTTGTGAATGGCAATCAGGCTGAAGCTCTTGGGCGCCAGCGGGTCGCCCAGCACCGCCACCACGCGCATCCCTGCGCGCGGGGATCGGCCTGCCGGTTCGGCCATGACCAATTGCCCTTCGACCGCCCCGCCCAGATCCGAAATCGGCGCGGCATGGCGCTCGCGCTTGTCGATGGGGGCCAGCCAACCCTTGCCCGCGCCGTCGATCTCGACCACGCCCATGACGCCCTCGGCATCATTAGGCAGCTTCTTCATCGGAAAGGCCACCCAGCCATCCGCCGTTTCCTCGGTGCGGCTCAAAATCCGGTCGCCGGGCTTGAGCGCGCCCACGCCGCGCATCTGCGGGCCCTTCTTTTGCGCAACGCGCTGTTCCACCACGGTCAGGCGCGGCGGAGCCCCGGCATCGTCCGGCTCCCACTTGTCGGGCACCGCAATCGGCAGGCCATCCTCGACGCCCACGACGCGCAAAACGGTCACCTTGGGCACGCCGCCCATGCGGTGATAGGCCGTGCGCTTGCCGTCGATCAGGCCTTCCTCAGCCATGTCCTTGAGCAGCGCCTTAAGCTCGATCTTCTCCGCGCCCTTCAGGCCAAATGCCTTGGCAATTTCGCGCTTGCCGACCTCTTCGGTGGCATTGGCGATGAAATCCAGCACCTGCTGGCGGTTGGGCATGCCCGGCTCCATCTTGCGGATGGAAAGTTTGCCGGGTTTGCGCGGGGGTCGTTTGTCAAAGGCCATGACAAATGCCTTGGCCCCAAAGCGCGCGCATTACAAGCCTAGGGCGTCAGGCGCTCATACGATCCACCGGGCAGAGCGCTGGCAATCGGGCCTTGCGCACCATTGGCCCCGACCGCCGAAACGCCAAGGAACCAGTCATCGCCGCGCAGGCCCTTGAACGTCATGGCGGTGTTGCCGGTGGTGGCAAAAGGCTTGGCCTCCCACCCGGCGGCGTCCGTCCGGCGGCGCCAGATCGCGTAAGAAGTCGCGCCGGGAACCCCGCTCCATTTCAGATCGGTGTCGGGCGAAACGGCGATCTTTTGCGTGACCGTGGGCGGCATGGGCGCGGCGGCGATGGCGCTGGCCGCGCGGATATTGAGCGCGGTCACGCGGGCCAGATAGGCAAAGTCCATGAACTCGATCGTGTCGCCATATTGGGTGGCGCCTTCGCGGCGGATATCCTGATGCTGATGATCGTAATTTTCGACCGCCACGGTGATGCGGACGGCGGGAAAGCCCTTTTCCTCGAACGGCAGATGATCGCCCCCGCGCCCCACCCGATCCGCGCGCCATACCTGCCGCACGGCCAGATCGCGCGCCGACAGCCCGGCGATAAAGCGCGAAAGGTTGCGGCTTGGGCTGTCGTTCTCGCCCCCTTCGCGGCGCTGGGCGGCGGTCAGTTTCGCATCCGCATTGGCGCGCGGGCCTTCGGAAAAAACGCGGATATGCGTGTCATCCACCAGCCCGTCCGACCCGCGCGTATTGCCCACAATGTCATTGTTGAGCACCGCCTTCACCTTCCACCCCCGCTCCGCCGCGACATCGGCCAGCAGGCGCCCGCCCAGCAAGCCCTGCTCCTCGCCCGACAGGATCGCGTAAACCACCGTGGTGGGGAATTTGCGCTGCGCCATGATCCGCGCCGCCTCGATCACCAGCGCTACGCCCGAGCCGTCATCATTGGCGCCTGGCGCATCGGCGCTGGCGTTCATCACATCCGAAACGCGCGTGTCGATATGGGCCTGAATGATCGTCACCTCATCGGGCCGCTCGGTGCCCTTTTGAATGGCCACGACATTGACCAGCCGGGCGGGCGTGGGGATGCGGGCGCTGGTCACCATGCGCTCGGGCAATTCGATGGAAAGGCAGCCGCCGCATTGCGTGCCGATAGTGCGGAATTGCTGCTGCGCCCATGCGCGCGCCGCGCCGATGCCGCGTTTGGGGTCATCCTGCGAGGAAAGCGTATGGCGCGTGCCAAAGCCCACCAGCGACGTCACCGTGGCGCGCAACCGTTCGGGCGAAGGGGCGCTCTGAGCCAAGGCGGCGGCGGGCAGCAGGGTGGCGGCAATGAGCGTGTGGCGTAACATGGGCGCGAATGTGCCATGCCTTTGGCCCCGCGCAAGGGGGCAAACTAGCGTAGTTTTTCGAGCCAGATCGTTCGGCGGATTGTCTCGTCAATCATGCAAGAAGAGTATTCGATGGCCTCCAGCGTACCGCCCTCGGCCTCTTTGGATTGCAGCAGACAATGCTTTTGCCGATCGGCAATCCATGCCCTTTCGGCGCTGCGCAGCGCGGTCTGGCGCGCGGAAGGCAGGCGTTTGAACGTCACCGCCCATGTTGCGTTCAGCTGCGCATCCTGCCGCTTCATCTCCTGCGCATTACACTGGTCATGCAGGATCGTGTTGAGATCGCGGCGCGCCAGACACCGCCGATAGCGCGACGAATAGCGCGCGTCGATTTCCGGATGGCTGGGCGCCGGATCGGCCAGCGTCAGGATCGGCCCAAAGGAATAGGCCGGAACCGTTGCCGCGAGAACCAGCGCCAGCAGCATCAATAGGCCCGCGCGACGTAGATGCGCTCAACCGCCGCTTCGCCGGTGAAGGGACAGAGACCTTCGGCGGGCGCGGCGTCGAGCGCGGTGTTGCGGATGGTGAGCTTCAGCGCCTTCAACTGCTCGACCACCTTTTCCAGCGCATCGCCGGTCGGGCGGCTCCAGTTCAGCTCGACCCAGCCCGGATAGCGCTTATCCTCGGCAAAGAACTCGGCCACCTGATCCAGCGTGGTCAGGCCGCGCGTGATATTGGCGTCGCGCTTCTCGGTCGCTTCGCGGTGCAGGCTGGCCTGAATGTCCTCCAGCAGCGCAGCGACACCGGCGACAAATTCCTCGCGGCTCTGACCCACGAAATTGGTCTTGGCGTCCTCCCGCCAGATCCGGTCGCGGCGCAGGGCCGAAACCATGCCGCCCGCCGCATCGCGCCCGCCGATTTCCAAAATGATCGGCGCGCCCTTCTTTACCCATGCCCAGCGCTTTTGCGTGGCCTTGCCGGGGCGCTTGTCGAGCAGCACGCGGATCGGTTCGCCCAGAGCCGAGAGCTTGAGCAATTCGCGGCGGATTTCCTCGCAATAAGCCAGCAGCGCCTCGTCGCCATCATCCTCGCGCAGCATGGGCAGGATGATGATCTGATGCGGGGCAATCGCGGGGGGCACGCGCAGACCGTCATCATCGCCATGCGTCATGATGACGCCGCCGATCATGCGGGTCGAAACGCCCCACGAGGTGGTGTGCGCCAGTTCCTGCGCGCCTTCCTTGCTCTGATAACGGATGCCCGCGGCCTCGGCAAAACCGGTGCCGAGGTAATGGCTGGTCCCGGCCTGAAGCGCCTTGCCGTCCTGCATCATCGCCTCGATGGAATAGGTCGCCACGGCGCCGGGGAAACGCTCGTTCTCCGGCTTTTCGCCCGCCACCACCGGCATGGCCAGTACGTTTTCGGCAAAGCTGCGATACATTTCAAGCGCGCGCAGCGTTTCTTTCATTGCATCATCGCGGTCGGCATGGGCGGTATGCCCTTCCTGCCACAGAAATTCGCTGGTGCGCAGGAACATGCGCGTGCGCATTTCCCAGCGCACAACGTTGGCCCACTGGTTCACCATCAGCGGCAGATCGCGCCACGATTGCACCCAGCGCGCCATGGCCGCGCCAATCACCGTTTCCGACGTCGGGCGCACGATCAGCGGCTCTTCCAGCCTGGCCTCGGGGTCGGGCATCAAGCCGCCCTTGCCATCAGCGATCAGACGGTGATGCGTGACGACCGCCATTTCCTTGGCAAAGCCTTCAACGTGATCGGCTTCCTTGGCGAAATAGCTCAAGGGGATGAACAGCGGAAAATAGCAATTGTCGACGCCCGCTTCCTTGATCGCGGCGTCCATGATCTTCTGGATGCGTTCCCAGATGCCATAGCCCCACGGCTTGATGACCATGCAGCCGCGCACGCCGCTTTCCTCGGCCATCTCGCCTTCGGAGACGACTTGCTGATACCATGCGGCGAAATCATCTTCGCGCTTCACGGTCAGGGCGTGGCGGATCTGGGCGGGCTTTTGCGTTTTCTGATTCATGGCGCGCAGCGTTTAAGCAAGGCGCCGAAAAACGGGAACCGGTTTTTTGCAAAAATCGGCATGGGAACCGAAATTCCCTGCCTCGGCCCCCGTAATATGCCCGGCGCAGCCCCCGCTGCGCTGGGCAAAATGCTTACTTGGCCAGCTTGTCGAGCATCTTCTGCATTTCCAGCATCTGGTTGCGCAGCGCGTCGATTTCCGATTTCGTGCCGGTTTCGGCTTCCGGCTCGCGCGCGGGTTCGGCGGGCTTGGGCGGGGTGCCATCGGCGCCGGGCATGAAGGCGGCGGCGGCGGCCTGGAACATGGCGATGTTCTGCTGGGCCAGACGGGCCAGCGGATTGCTCTCCATACTGTCCTCAAACGCCTTGCGCAGCTTCATCTGGTTGGCGCGAAACTGCTCCATGCTGGCTTCGAGATAATGCGGGATCAGGCCCTGCATCGAATTGCCATACATGCCGATCAACTGGCGCAGGAAATTGACCGGCAGCATCTGCTCACCGCTGGCCTCTTCTTCCATGATGATCTGGGTCAGGATCTGATGCGTGATATCGGCGCCCGATTTGGCGTCCAGCACGCGAAATTCGATACCCTCGCGCGTCATCTTGGACAGATGATCCAGCGTAATATAGCTCGACGATTGGGTATTATAGAGACGCCGGTTAGCGTATTTCTTGATGATAACCGTGTCGCTTTTGCCTTCTGCCTTTTCGGTCATGCGCCCTCGCTCCTCCCAGAGTTGTAGCTTACGCTAACACCGTATGGCGGTGCGGTGCAACATATTGCTGCTGCGCGGCAGTGGTTTGTCACAATTGAATTTATGCGATTTCGTCTTCGCCTTTTGCAAAGCTGGAAAATGCCTGCAACACCGCGCGCCAGCCCAGCAAAATCGCCCCGTGGCGGCCCGGAAATTCACGCGCCGGGGCAATAGCGGCAAGGCCGGGCCAGTCGGGCAGATCGCCCTCGCCCGCCAGCCAGCGCAAGAGGTCAGTCTCGGCTTGCGCAAAGTCGGATTCGCTGCGCCCGATGGCCGCATCCGCCATGATCGCGCCCGCCGCCTGCCCGATCGCGCAGGCCTGTGCGGCAAGACCGATCCGCGCGATCCGGCCATCAGCGTCCAGATCAATGCCCACCTTCATCGTGCTGCCGCAACTGGGCGAACGCGCCGCACCCTGCAAGGCCAGCCCATCATCCCAACGATGCCGGACCAGCCCCGTCGCCAGCATCAGCACCTCGGGCGTATAGAGAGCGGCAACCGAGGCCATATCAGTCGACCGTGCGATGCGTCTTGCGCTTGGCATGAGTCGTCGTCGCGTGAGTCGTCGACTGGGGGCTGGGCTCGGCCTCATCCTTGGCGCGATCCTCGGCAGCCTCGCGGCGGCGCTGCGAGATCATCTTGACCAGCGCCTCGCTGCTGGCGTCGATGAAGCTGTAGGTGCGCGAATGGGTGATCCAGCCGGGCCGCCCCTTTGGCCCCCAGATCGTATCATAAGCCAGAATTAGCACCGAATAGCCCAGCACGATAATCAGCGTGCCCTTGACCGCGCCAAAGCCGAAACCCAAAACCCGGTCCACCGGCGCCAGCGCCGAGGCGCGGCTGGCCGTGCCCAGATAGCGCGCCACGCCCCGCACCACCACATAGGGCACGATCAGCAGCAAAAAGAACGCCAGCACACTGGCCCCGCTCTCCGTACCGATATGAGGCGTGAGCACTTCGGCCAGCGGCGTGTGCAGCATATGGATCGCAAAGATCGCCACCGCGCCCGCGAAAAGCGAGATCGCCTCCTGCACAAAACCGCGCAGAAAGCCGAAGGTGGCGGCAAGGCCGACCACCACAAGCACAAGAATATCAAATCCGGTCATAGGCCAAGGGGGTTATTCGTCCCCCACGATGCGGTCAACGAGATTTGGCAAAAGGTTGATGACGCGGTGCCGCATTTCGGCCACCGATTCCCCCGCCCCGCCGCTATCCTCCGGCCCATAGGCCTGCTCAAACCCCAGCTTGGCCCCTTCGCGCAGGCGCAGGCCGCCATGGGCCACAGGCCGGATTTCCCCTGCCAGACTGACTTCGCCAAACCACACCGATCGCGCGGGCAAAGGCTTGTCCGCCAGCGCCGAAACCAGCGCGGCCGCCACCGCCAGATCCGCCGCCGGATCGGCCAGACGATAGCCCCCCGCGACATTGAGATAGACTTCGCAAGCCGAGAAATTGAGCCCGCAGCGCGCCTCCAGCACCGCCAGCAGCATGGCCAGACGCCCATTGTCCCAGCCCACCACCGCGCGCCGGGGCGTGGCCCCCGATTGCAACCGCACGATCAGTGCCTGAATTTCCACCAACACCGGGCGCGTGCCCTCAATCGCAGGGAAGACCGCGCTGCCCGGCACCGGATTTTCGCGGCCCGACAGGAACAGCATCGAAGGGTTGGACACTTCCTCCAACCCCTTGCCCGCCATGGCAAAAACGCCAATTTCATCAACCGGGCCAAAGCGGTTCTTCAGATTGCGCAGGATGCGATATTGATGGCTGCGCTCGCCTTCAAAGGCCATCACCACATCGACCATATGCTCCAGCACGCGCGGCCCCGCGATGCTGCCGTCCTTGGTCACATGGCCCACCAGCACCAGCGCCGCGCCATTCTCCTTGGCATAACGGATCAGTTCAAACGCACAGCCGCGCACCTGGCTGACCGTGCCGGGCGCGCCCTCGATCTGGTCGGAATGCATGCACTGGATCGAATCGATCACCAGCAAAGCGGGCGCCTCCATCCCGCCCAGCGTGGTCAGAATATCGCGCACCGACGTGGACGAGGCGAGCCGAATCGGGGCGCTCTGCAAGCCGAGCCGCTCGGCGCGCAGGCGGATCTGTCCCGGCGCTTCCTCGCCGCTGATATAGACCGCAAGGCCGCCCGCCTGCGCCACCTTCGCGCTGGCCTGAAGCAACAGCGTCGATTTGCCGATACCCGGATCGCCGCCCATCAAAATCGCGCTGCCGGGGACAAGACCCCCGCCCAGCGCACGGTCGAATTCGGCAATGCCTGTGCTGCGCCGCACCAGCTTGTCATCGGCCTTGTCCAGCGGCTCAAACAGGATCGCCCGCCCGCCGCTCGACAAATCATGCTTGGCCGAAAACACCGTCTGCGGCGCCTCCTCGGCCAGCGTGTTCCATTCGCCGCAATCAGCGCATTGCCCCTGCCAGCGGTTGGTGACACTGCCACAGGAGGTGCAGGTGAAGCGACGTTTCGGTTTGGCCATGGCGCATCGTAGGGAGAACAAAAGGGGAAATCAAGGGTGGAAAGTGGGCCTCCGGCGGGCAAAGGGATTCATCCCTTTGCAATCCCATTAAGGGGGGGCGTTACCGGCGACGGGGTGCCGTGCCATAAATAAAGCCTGCGGCGCCATTATGCTGCGCCGCAGGCTTTAAAATTCAAACGCCGCGCCCGACACAAATCGCCGAACCCATAGCGCAACATAGACATTAACGGGATTGTTAAGGGCTCCCGCCCTTAACCCGCCGGAGGCAAAACCCCCAACCTTACTCCGTCAAATCACTCCAGACATTCTTCAACCGATCAAAGAACCCCTTGGCCTCTGGGCATTCATCCCCGGTTTCAGTAGCCTGAAACTCGCGCAGCAATTCCTTCTGCCGCGCCGAAAGCTTGGTCGGCGTTTCCACCGCGACCTCGACCACCAGATCGCCAACCCCGCGCCCGTTGAGCACCGGCATACCGGCCCCGCGCTTTTGCAATTGCTTGCCGGTCTGAATGCCTGCGGGAATATCGATGACGTGCTTGACGCCATCCATGCCCGGAATCTCGATCTGTCCGCCCAGCGCCGCCGTGGTAAAGCTGATCGGCGCGCGGGTCAGCAGCGTGGTGTTCTCGCGGTCGAAGACCGCATGGCGACGGATATGCAGGAAGATATACAGATCCCCCGGCGGGGAACCGTTCGGCCCAGCCTCACCCTTGCCCGACAGGCGGATGCGGTTGCCATTGTCCACGCCCTTGGGGATCACGACTTCCAGCTTCTTGCGCTGATCGACGCGACCTTCGCCGTGGCATTTCTTGCAAGGCTTTTCGATCACCTCGCCACGGCCATGACAGGTCGGGCAGGTCCGCTCGACCATGAAAAAGCCCTGCTGCGCGCGCACCTTGCCGTGGCCGCCGCACAGGTTGCAGCGGCGCTTGCCCGTGCCCGGTTGCGCCCCGGTTCCGGCGCAAGGTTCGCAGCTTGTGGCCACCTCGACCTCGATTTCCACGGTCTTGCCATGGAAGGCGTCTTCCAGCCCGATTTCGAGATCATAGCGCAGATCGGCCCCGCGTCGGGGCTGTTGCCGGGCCCCGCCGCCGCCAAAGGCATTGCCAAAGATGCTCTCGAAAATATCGCCGATATCGCCGAAATCACCGCCGCCGTGGAAACCACCGCCGCCCGCGCCCGGTCCGCCGTTTTGAAACGCAGCATGGCCGAAACGGTCATAGGCCGCGCGCTTTTGCGGGTCCTTCAGGCAATCATAGGCTTCGCTGATCTGTTTGAATTTGGCCTCGGACTCGTTGCAACCGGGGTTGCGATCCGGGTGAAATTTCATCGCCAGTTTGCGATAGGAAGATTTCAGCGTCGCATCATCAGCGTCACGCGAAACTTCCAGCAGTTCGTAATAGTCGATTTCAGCCGACATTGCACATTTCCCCTGAAGAGAGGCCCGCCTCGTTCAAGGCGGGCCTCTTTCATCGCAACATCAGGCCTTCTTGTCGTCCACTTCCGAGAACTCGGCGTCGACCACATCGTCCTGAGCCGGAGCGGCGCCCGGCGAAGCGGCGGCAGCCTGTTCCTTCTCATAGATCGCCTGACCCATCTTCATGGCCTTTTCGGTCAGGGCCTGAGTCTTGGCGGTCATTTCGGCCGGATCATTGCCTTCGATGGCGGCCTTGGCTTCGGCAATGGCGGCTTCGATTTCGGCCTTCAGACCGGCGTCGATCTTGTCGCCATTTTCGGCCAACTGCTGCTCGGTGGCATGGACGAGGCTGTCGGCGTTGTTCTTGGCCTCGGCGGCCTCACGACGCTTCTTGTCCTCTTCGGCAAACTTTTCAGCATCCTTGACCATCTGGTCGATGTCGGCATCATTAAGGCCGCCCGACGCCTGGATCTTGATCTGCTGTTCCTTGCCGGTGCCCTTGTCCTTGGCCGACACGTTCACGATGCCGTTGGCGTCAATGTCGAAGGTCACTTCGATCTGGGGCACACCGCGACGCGCCGGCGGAATGCCGATCAGGTCGAAATTGCCCAGCATCTTATTGTCCTGCGCCATTTCGCGCTCGCCCTGGAACACGCGGATGGTCACGGCCTGCTGATTGTCATCAGCGGTTGAAAACACCTGTGACTTCTTGGTCGGGATCGTGGTGTTGCGGTCGATCATGCGGGTGAACACGCCGCCCAGCGTTTCGATGCCCAGCGACAGCGGGGTCACGTCGAGCAGCAGCACGTCCTTGACATCGCCCTGCAGCACGCCCGCCTGAATGGCCGCGCCCATGGCGACGACTTCGTCAGGGTTCACGCCCGTGTGGGGTTCCTTGCCGAAGAATTCCTTCACCGCGTCGCGCACCTTGGGCATGCGGGTCATGCCGCCCACCAGCACCACGTCGTCGATCTGGGCCGCAGTCACGCCTGCGTCCTGCATCGCCTTGCGGCAGGGTTCCATCGTGCGCGCGATCAGATCGGCCACCAGACGTTCCAGATCCGAACGGGTGATCGTTTCGACCAGATGCAGCGGCGTGGTCGCCCCTGCTTCCATGCGGGCGGTGATGAAGGGCAGGTTGATTTCGGTGGTCTGCGCGCTCGACAGCTCGATCTTGGCCTTTTCGGCTGCTTCCTTCAGACGCTGAAGCGCCAGACGGTCGCCGCGCAGGTCCAGACCTTCCTTGGCCTTGAACTTGTCGGCCAGATATTCGACGACCTTGGTGTCGAAATCTTCACCGCCAAGGAAGGTGTCACCGTTGGTCGACTTCACCTCGAACACGCCGTCGCCGATTTCAAGGATCGAGACGTCGAACGTGCCGCCGCCAAGGTCATAAACAGCGATGGTCTTGCCATCGTTCTTGTCCAGACCATAGGCCAGCGCGGCCGCCGTCGGCTCGTTGATGATGCGCAGCACTTCAAGGCCCGCGATCTGACCCGCGTCCTTGGTGGCCTGACGCTGGGCGTCGTTGAAATAGGCGGGCACGGTGATGACGGCCTGCGTCACGGTTTCGCCCAGATACGATTCGGCGGTTTCCTTCATCTTCTGAAGAGTGAAGGCGCTGATCTGCGAAGGCGAATAGTCGGTGCCACCGGCTGCAACCCATGCATCGCCATTCTTGCCCTTGGCGATGGCATAGGGAACCAGTTCCATATCCTTCTGGGTCATCGGATCGTCATAACGACGGCCGATAAGACGCTTCACAGCGAAGATGGTGTTGTCGGGGTTGGTCACCGCCTGACGCTTGGCGGGCTGCCCGATCAGGCGCTCGCCGTCCTTGGTGAAGGCCACGATCGAGGGCGTGGTGCGCGCGCCTTCCGAATTTTCGATAACCTTGGGCTTGCCCCCATCCATAACAGCAACGCAGCTGTTGGTGGTGCCAAGGTCAATACCGATTACTTTACCCATATCGTCGATCCCTAAGTCCAGTGTTGACACCACCCTTTGGCTTCCCGAAAAATCCGGCAAAGCGGCTCGATGGCTCGTTTGACTTGGCGGCATATAGGTGGGCTTTTGCGCCTAACAAGGGCCTTGGCGCGCGAAGCGTCACTTCATCCACGGCCTTGGCGCATTTTGCCGGTCATTTTGGCTGTGTCGGGCCCGCGCGGGCATCGCAACGCCCCGCCCCTCGAAACGGCATTTTTCCTCATTCATGCGGCATTTACACCGGATTGATCGCAGTCATGCTTGGAATAAAGCGAAAAAGTGCCTAACCTAAACGTCAGCCACGATCCGCCGCATGGGCGTGCCGGAACAATTCATTCGCATAACGACCAAGACCCAAGGACTGCCGCCCGATGAAAAAGATCGCTTTGGCCCTCTGCCTGCCTCTCGCCCTTGGCGCTCTTTCCGCATGCGGGGGCGACAAGAAGGCGCAGACCCCCGCCGGACTTTCCGCGATGGACGGCATGCTGATCCACGATGGCCGCCTTGTGCTGCCCGCGGTCAAGGGGCGCCCGGCGGCGGGCTATTTCACCGTTTCCAATCAGAGCGGCTCGGTCGCCACCCTCACCGGGGTCAGCGTGGCCCATACCGGCAAGGCGGAAATGCATGTGACGCTTGACGGCATCATGGAGGCCGTCCCCCGGCTCGACATCGGTTCGGGGCAGAGCGTCTCCTTCGGGCCGGGCGGCAAACATGCCATGGTATTCGATGTCTCACCCGATCTGCAGCCGGGCGGAACCACGGAACTCACCTTGACCTTTTCGGACGGGCGCAAGCTGACCGCGCCGATGCAGATTGAGGCGCCCGGCATGATGGGCGCCATGGATCATTCCAAAATGTAGGGCGCCATGAAAAAGGCCCGCGTATCGCAATGACACGCAGGCTTTTTCTTGTCAGGCATGTGCTTGCCCCGAGTCAGCCTCAGGTCAGCAGCGAACGCGATATTCCCGGCCGCGATCATCCATGCGATAGCAATTGCCGTCGCGCTTGCGCACCGTCGAACCAGCCACACCGCCCGCCGCCGCGCCAATCGCCGCGCCGGTGGCTACATCGCCGCCCGAAACCCCCGCCACAACCGCGCCGACGCCGGCGCCCGCCAAAGCCCCCTCGCCGCCATAATTGCTGGCACAGCCCCCGGTCATCACCAGAGCACCGGCCAACATGCCGACCATCAGAAATTTGCGCATAACAGCCTCCTTTCCTCGTTACCCAAGGAAAGGGTTCAGGCGGGGGAAGGTTCCACCCGCCCTGCGCCTTAACGCTTATTCCGGCTTTTTCGCCACGGCCACCATGGCCGGACGCAGCAGGCGATCCTTGATCGAATAGCCATGCTGAAGCACCTGAATCACGGTGCCGGGTTCGGCATCATGGGGCACTTCGATCATCGCCTGATGCTGGTTGGGGTCCAGCGGCAGACCATGGGCGGCCACCTTCTGGATGCCATGCTGACCAAACACCTTGTCCAGTTCGCGGCCCGTGGCCTCGATCCCGGCCAACAGCGCCTTCAACCGCTCATCCTCGCGCAGATCGGCGGGAATGGCGTCGAGCGCGCGCGAAAGATTGTCCGCAACGCTCAGCATGTCGCGGGCAAAGCTGGTGCTGGCATAGGCGCGCGCGTCGGCAATGTCCTTTTCCAGACGGCGGCGCACGTTCTGGGTGTCGGCGCGTGCATAAAGCACATCATTGCGCGCGGCTTCCAGATCGTTTTCGAGTTGGGCGATGCGGGTGGCCAGATCGTCTCCGGCCTCATGCTGACCCTGCGTAGTTTCTTCCGTCATTGTTCCGATTATTCCAGTTTCAACCGATCAGTTTGCCCAAAGACTGGGCTGTGAAATCCACCATGGGGACGAGACGCGCATAATTCAACCGCGTTGGCCCGATTACCCCCACAACGCCGATCACCCGCCCATCGCGATCTCTGTAGGGAGATGCAATGACCGATGAGCCGGAAAGCGCGAAAAGCCGGTTCTCGCTGCCGATAAAAATGCGCGTGGCATCGCCCTGTTTGGCCCGGTCGAGCAATTCGGCCACCGATTGTTTATTTTCCAGATCATCGAGCAGCGAGCGCACCCGGTCGAGATCATGCAGCGCCGCCTCGTCCAGCAGATTGGCCTGTCCGCGCACGATCAGCACGGGGCGGTTGGCCGCATCCTCGCTCCACACCGCCAATCCTCGCTGGACCAGATCGGCGCTGGCGGCGTCCAGTGCGCTTTTCCCGCTGATAATTTCGGCCTGCATCGCGCCCGCCGCCTCGGCCAATGTGCGCCCGCCCAGATGGGCTGTGATATAATTCGACGCCGCCTCCAGCGCGCCCGCGCCAATCGATGTCGGCAAGGCCAGGATGCGGTTTTCGATTCCCCCATCCTCGCCCACCAGCACCGCCAGCGCGCGGCCCGGCGAGAGCGGCACAAGGCTCATCTGCGCCAGACGCGGCTCGCGCTGAGGCACCATCACCACGCCCGCGCAGGCCGAAATGTCGGACAGCGCCGCGCTGGTCGCGGCCAGCGCCGCCTCGATCGGGCCGGGCTGGTGCAGGGAACGCTCGATTGCAGCGCGCTCCTCCATGCTGGGTTCGCGCACCTGCATCATGCCATCGACGAACAGGCGCAGCCCCTGCTCGGTCGGCATCCGGCCTGCGCTGGTATGGGGATGGCTGAGCAGGCCCAGCCCCTCAAGCTCGGCCAGCACGCTGCGGATCGAGGCGGGCGAAAGATTGAGCGCCCCGCCCCCGGCCAGCGTTTTCGACCCCACCGGTAGGCCCGAATGGATATAGGCCTCGACCACCTGCCGGAATATTTCGCGCGCGCGCCCCGTCACCTCGGGAAAGGAAAGTTCAGAAGGAGCGGATTTGGCCATCCCCATCATATTGGGCGGCCAATCCCGTCAAATCAAGAGACACCTCAAATCAGGCAGAACCGACCGGCAAAACCTTGCCCCTGCCCGCTCAACACGATAGGGCCGCGTCAACTTCATCAAGAACCAAACTTTACCTATAGAAAGGCCTGCCATGCGTCCCTCTGGCCGCGCGCCCGACGAAATGCGCGAGATCGAAATCATCACCAATTTCACCAAGCATGCCGAAGGCAGCGTGCTGGTCTGCTTTGGCGACACCAAGGTTCTGGTCACGGCCAGCGTCGAGGAACGCGTGCCCCCGTTCATGCGCGGCAAGGGCGAAGGCTGGGTGACAGCGGAATATTCGATGCTGCCCCGCGCCACCCACACCCGCGGCAGCCGCGAGGCCGCCAAGGGCAAGCAGTCGGGCCGCACGCAGGAAATTCAGCGCCTGATCGGCCGCAGCCTGCGCGCTGTCACGGATCTCAAGAAGCTGGGCGAACGCCAGATCACGCTGGATTGCGACGTGATCCAGGCCGATGGCGGCACCCGCACGGCTTCGATTTCGGGCGCATGGGTGGCGCTGCGTCTGGCCATCAATGGCCTGATGGCCAAGGGCCTGATCGTCGAAGACCCGCTGCCGCGCAAGGTGGCCGCCATTTCCTGCGGCATCGTCAATGGTGCGGCGGTTTTGGATCTCGATTATATTGAGGATTCGGGCGCGGATGCCGACGCCAATTTCGTGCTGATCGAAGGCGGCCATATTGCCGAGGCGCAGGCCACCGCCGAAGGCGCGACCTATGACGAAGAAGGCCTGCTGCGCCTGCTGCGTCTGGCCCGCATCGGCTGTGATCGCATCTTTGCCGCACAGGACAAGGCGGTCGGGGCTTAATTGCCCCGCCAGCCTGCCGTACAACATCCAAACATCCGCCAAAGGGGCCAAGCGCCGATGACCAGACTTTCCGGCAAGATCGTGATCGCCACGCATAATCTGGGCAAACTGGCCGAGATGCAGAAGATGCTGGCCCCCTATGGACTGGAATGCGTATCGGCGGGCGAACTGGGACTGGAAGAGCCCGAGGAAGTCGGCACCACCTTTATCGAAAACGCGCTGATCAAGGCGCGTTTCGCCGCGGTAGAAAGCGGGCTGCCTGCGCTGGCCGACGATTCGGGCCTGTGTGTTCAGGCGCTGGGCGGGCGGCCCGGCGTCTACACCGCCGACTGGGCTGAACGCCACTGGTACGAAGGTCCCGAAGGCCGCGACTGGTTCATGGCCATGGGCAAGGTCGAGGGCCTGCTGTGCGAACACGGGCCGGACGTGGGCCGCGCGGCGCATTTCGCCTGCGTGCTGGCGCTGGCATGGCCCGATGGAGTCGATGCGGTCTATGAAGGCCGGGTCGACGGCACGATGACATGGCCCCCGCGCGGACGTCTGGGCTTCGGCTTCGACCCGGTGTTCATCCCGCGCGGCTATAATCAGACCTTCGCTGAAATCCCCCCCGCCGATAAGGCCAAGATCAGCCACCGCGCCGATGCCTTTGCCAAGTTGGTGGCGGATCAGTTCGGGTAAGGTTTATGCCTCCGACGGGCAAAGGGTCTTGACCCTTTGCAATCCCGTTAATGTAGGCGTTGCACGCGTGGTTCAGCCGAACCGCTAAAAGCGCGGCGTTCAGATTTTAGAGCCTGCGGCGCTATCGGGTGTTAGCTCACCGCGCCGCAGGCTTTAAAACGACAGCACATCATGTTTCGTTGCAAATGATGCACAACCCCATAATGGGATTGCAAAGGGCCCCCGCCCTTTGCCCGCCGGAGGCAAAACTCCAAACCCTCAAAACCCCTTACGGCACCTTCTGCCCAAAAATATTCCCCGCAGGCCAATAACGGCAGACGAGGAAATCATCCCTCGGCCCGCGCGCCATGGCGCAGCCCACCTTCTGCGTCCCGCGCCAGACGATCTGGGTGTAATGGGCGACATTGCGCCAATTGCCGTCGCGGGTGACGGCGGGGAATGTGCCAGGCAGGAAATCGTCGCGTTCGGAGATGAACTGCTCGATCATGGTTTCGATCGGGTATGCGCCCGCCGTGCCCATAAACAGGTTTTCGCCCGCCTTTTTGCGTCGCTCGGCCGAGGCATGTTCGAACTTTCCGCTGCGGGCCAGTTCCTGCGCCCAATCAAGCGCGCCTTGCGCCAGCGCTTCGTCCCAGACCAGCGGTGCCTCGCTCATCCGCCCCCTTTCGCGGTTATGCGCCGCCAGCGCGCGCGCCGCCAGAGCGGGCGCCATGGCGGGCGGGCCGGAGCCATAGACGGCAACCGGAGTGATCGCAGGGGCAGCCGAAACCGGGCCGCCGATCAGGCAACAGAGGACAAAAGCATGGCGCATCATACCCGCCCCTTGACATCTCAACCTTAAACCAGCGTGAAGAAGCCATGGCACGCGCACTTTATATTCACTGGCCCTTCTGTCTCAAGAAATGCCCCTATTGCGATTTCAACAGCCATGTGCGCGATGGGGTCGACCATGAATTGTGGCGCCGCGCGCTGTTGGCCGACCTGCTCCGCGAGGCCGAACTGGCGGGTGGCGAGGCGCTGGAGAGCATATTTTTCGGCGGCGGTACACCCAGCCTGATGCCGCCCGCACTGGTCGCCGCCTTGCTGGAGGAAGCCGAGCGTCTTTGGGGTTTTGCCCCCGGCATCGAGATCACGCTGGAGGCCAATCCATCGAGCGTGGAGGCTGCCAATTTCGCCGCTCTGGCCAGCGCGGGGGTCAATCGCGTCTCGCTGGGGGTTCAGGCTCTGGATGATGCGGCGCTGCGTTTCCTTGGCCGCCTGCATGGCGTGGACGAGGCGCTGGCCGCGCTCTGCGTGGCGCAGGAGCATTTCTCGCGCGTCAGCTTCGACCTCATCTATGCCCGCCCCGATCAGTCCGCCGATGCGTGGGAGGCCGAACTGACCCGCGCCCTCGCGCTGGGCACCGATCACCTCTCACTCTATCAGCTCACCATCGAGGAAGGTACGCGCTTTGCCACTTTGGTGCGCGAAGGGGCCTTTGCCCCGCTTGAGGATGATCCGGCAGCCGACCTGTTCGCCCTGACCCGCGAGATCACCGCGCGCGCCGGATTGCCCGCCTATGAAGTGTCGAACCACGCCCGCCCCGGACAGGAAAGCCGCCACAACCTGACCTATTGGCGCTATCACGACTATGCCGGGATCGGGCCGGGCGCGCATGGGCGGCGCGGAGGATTTGCCACGACACGGCATAAAAAGCCCGAAAACTGGCTCACCTCGGTCGCGGCCAAGGGCCATGGCACGCAGGAGGAGCGCGCACTTTCCCCCGCCGAACAGGGGGCCGAGGCGGTGCTGATGGGCCTGCGTCTGGCCGAGGGGCTGGATGTGGCGGCACTTTCCGCGCGATTGGGTCTGGCGCAGGGCGATCTGATCGAGGCGGACAAGCTGGCGCTGTTCATCCGTCAAGGGCTGATGTGGCTGGAAGGCCCGCGCATCGGCGCGACCGAGGCCGGGATGCTGGTCTTGAACAGCCTGATCGCGCAGGTCACGCCCGACGGATTGGCCGGATGAACGAGGCGGCCGCCTTCCTCGTCGCCCGCGCCGAAGTGCTGGCCGCATGGCACGCGCATCTGACCGATGCCCGCCGGCGCAGCCCGCATACCGTGCGCGCCTATATGGCCACGGCGGGGCGGGTGATGGATGCGCTGGAGGCCTATGATTGGGCGGCGCTGGCGCGGGTGGATACGGCGGGCCTGCGCCATTTTCTGGCCGAGCGGCGCGAGGATGGCATCGCCAATATCTCGGTCGCGCGCGAATTGTCGGCCTTGCGCGGCTTCCTCAGCTTTGCCCGCGAAAAGGCGGGCATGGTCAAGCCCGCCCCGCCCCGCCTGCGCGGCCCCCGGATCAAGCGCGGCATCCCCCGCCCGATCACGCCCGACGAGGCGACCGATCTTGCCGATCTGGTCGCGGTCAATGCGCGCGATGACTGGCAGGGATTGCGCGACCGGGCAGTGCTGCTGCTGCTCTATGGCGCAGGACTTCGCATCGCCGAGGCTTTGTCGCTGACCGGCGCGGACTGGCCGATGGGCGACCGGCTGACTATCACCGGCAAGCGGAGCAAGCAGCGCGTGATCGCCATCCTGCCCGCCGTGCGCGAGGCGATTGCGGCCTATCTGGCCGCCTGTCCCTATCCGGTCGAGCGGGACAAGGCTTTGTTTCGCACGGTGAAAGGCGCGGCGCTCTATCAATCGGCGGTGCAAAAGGCGGTGGCCGATGCGCGCGGGATGCTCGGCCTGCCCGATACGGCCACGCCGCATGCGCTGCGCCATTCCTTTGCCACGCATCTGCTGGGCGCGGGGGCGGATCTGCGCTCGATTCAGGAATTGCTGGGCCATGCCAGCCTGTCCTCGACGCAGGTTTACACAAGGGTGGATGCCGCCGTGCTGCTCGACGCCTATCGCAATGCGCATCCCAGAGCGGAAGATTAACCCCGGAACCACCCGTCAATCCGGGGCCGCATCCAGCGCAGCACCGGCACCTCGACCCAGCGATAGACCGCCACCGACAGCGCCACCACGGCCAGACTGACCAGCCCCGCCCATGGCAGCCAGGGCAGCGCATCATCGCCCAGCCAGTCCTGCACCGCCAGCGCGCCATGCACCACCGGCAGGTGCACCAGATAAAGCGCAAAGGACGCATCGCCCAGCAGGATCAGCCAACCCTGTCGCGCCAGCCAGAGCGACAAAACCCCGCCCCCTGCGCCAAAGATCCAGATGAACAAGGCCATCAGCGGCAGATAGGCCAGTTGCATCCGCCACACATCGGGCAGGCCCAACAGCGGATAGGCCACCATCGCGGCCACCAGCAGCGCCAGCGCGGTGATCTCTGCCCCCGTCCCGCCCCGGCGCGGCAGGCGATAGACCAGCATCCCCAGCATAAAATCGAGCAGGCGAGAAACCGGGCTGATATAGGTCAGCCAATGGGTCAGGGTCGGCTCATCGCCCGCAATGATCGCCCCCTGCCCCGATGCCACGCGCCAGATCGCCACCCCCAGATTGAGCGCCAGCAACCCCGCTGCCAGCCAGCCGAGCCGCCGCAGCGGCATCAGCGCCAAACCGGCAAAACAGGCATAGAAAAACGCCTCGTCCGACAGGCTCCAACTTGGTTCATTGATGGTGAAATACCAGTCGGCATGCGGCACCCATGCCTGAAGCAGCAGCAGATTGACCGCCACCTTGGGCCAAACGCCCGCACCTTCCTGAACCAGCGCCAGCACCGCCAGCGGCACGCCAACCAGCCAGTGCAGCGGCAGCACGCGCGCCAGCCGAAGCGTGAAATAGTGCCAGCCGCCGATCCGTCCCTGCGCCAGCCGCGCCTGATAGGTATGGGCGAGGATATAGCCCGAGAGCATGAAGAAGAAGGACACGCCCGCATAACCCTCGTGAAAGAGGGTGCGCGCGAGGGGCTGAAGCGCATTGGGATATTCGGCCAACGGCCAGAGATGCGAGGCCAGCACCGCCAGCGCCGCGAAAAACCGCAGCGCCGTCAGTTGATCGAGGCGGATCATTAACCTGCCGTCATATCCTTATGCCGCCGCTCGATCGCGGCCCAGATCATCGCGCCGCAATCGCTGTTGTTGAAACGGTCGATGGCGACAATGCCGGTGGGCGAAGTTACGTTGATTTCGGTCAGCCATTGCCCGCCGATCACGTCAATGCCGACAAACACCAGCCCGCGCGCGCGCAGTTCCGGGCCAAGCACGCGGCAGATTTCTGCCTCGCGTTCGGTCAATTCGGTCGCCTCGGCGCTGCCGCCCACGGCAAGGTTGCTGCGGAATTCGCCCTCGCCCGGACGGCGGTTGATGGCGCCCGCCACCTCGCCATCGACCAGCACGATGCGCTTGTCACCCATGGACACGTCGGGCAGGAAGGGCTGCACCATGAAGGGCTCCTTCCACATCTGGGTGAACACCTCGATCAGCGCGCCCAGATTGTCGCCGCTGGCCGGCACACGGAACACCGCCTTGCCGCCATTGCCATGCAGCGGTTTGATCACCAGATCGCCGCCGAAACCGCGCTCGACCATGCGTTTTTGAAAGCCGCGCACATCCTCGATCCGGCGCGCAACCAGCGTTGGCGGCATGAATTGCGCGAAATCGAGGACGAACACCTTTTCAGGCGCATTGCGCACCTGTTCCGGGTCATTGATGACCAGCGTGGTGCCCTTCAGCTTTTCAAGGATATGCGCGCCGGTGATATAGCCAAGGTCGAAGGGCGGATCCTGACGCATCAGCACTACATCAATGTCCGCGCCCAGATCGATAGTGGCAAATTCGCCCAGCTTGTAATGCGCTTCGCTACTCTGCGGACGGTGCACTATGACGGGGGCGGCCCATGCCGAAACCCGGCCTTTTCCGTCCGGCGTCGATTCCCATGCCAGCGTGCCGACATCGTAATACCACAGCGAATGCCCCCGCGCCTGAGCCGAGAGCATCAGGGCAAAGGTGGAATCGCCCGCGACATTGATCGAGGGCAACGGGTCCATCTGGACGGCAATACGAAGCGACATCAGTCTATTCTCCAAATGGATCACATTGGCATCCATGCGTTGGCGATGTGGCGCACCATCGCGCCGGGCGCAAGCAGCAGAATATCTATCCGCATGTCATCGCCAGCTTTCTCATACTCCGGCCACAGCAATTCGGCCGCGCGCGCCACGCGGGTCAGGCGGCGCTGGTCGATGGCAAAATCGAGATCGGTCTCGCGGGCGCGCCATTTGACCTCGACGAAAACCACCAATCCGGGCCGTCGGGCGATAATGTCCACCTCGCCGCGCGGGGTTTTCACGCGCTGGGCCACAATCTCGAAACCCTGATCGCGCAACCAGTCGCAGGCCAGCGTTTCGCCATGCCGCCCGCGCGCCTCGGCGGCGACGCGGTCGGCCTCGCGCCGCCAGGTCATTTCAAGGTGAGCGCCAGAGCATACAGCGCCTTGCGATCCAGCCCGGTGGCCTTGGCAACGGCGGCGGCGGCCTGACTGGGCTTCAGCTCGCGCAATTGTTCGCGCAGCAGCTTTTCGGCATCCTCCATACTGGCCGCCTCGGCCGCCGCCGGGCCGACCATCAGCACGATCTCGCCGCGCGGCGGGTTGGCGGTGTAATGGTCGATCAGTTCGTCGGGCGTGCCGCTGCGGCATTCCTCGAACATCTTGGTCAATTCGCGCGCCACGGCCACTTCGCGCCCCGGCAGAACCTTGGCAATCGCGGCCAGAGCATCGGTCAGACGCGGCGCGGTTTCGTAAAACACCAGCGTCGAGGGTACCACCGCCAGCTCGGCCAGAGCATGTTCGCGCGCCTTTTCCTTGGACGGCAGAAATCCGGCAAACAGAAACTTGTCCGAGGGTAGGCCCGATAGCGTAATGCCGACAATCGCCGCGCTGGGGCCGGGAATGGAGGTAACGGGAATGCCCCGCTCGCGGCATTCGCGCACAAGGCGATAGCCCGGATCGGACACCAGCGGCGTCCCCGCATCCGACACCAGCGCCACAGGCTGATCCGCCATCAGCGCCAGCAGCCCTTCGCGCGCGCGCTCATCGGCGTGGTCGTCATAGCGGATCATGCGCTGTTTGATGTCCAGATGCTGCAACAATCGCCCGGTAACCCGCGTATCCTCACAGGCCACCGCCGCCACGTCTCGCAATGTCTCGATCGCGCGCAGGGTGATATCGCGGAGATTGCCAATTGGCGTGGCGACAATATACAGGCCAGAAGAGAGTTTTTGTTCCATAGGTCAGCTTCATAGCAGGGCCGAACGGAGCAAGCCAACAGGACAAAAAAGATGGAACAGCCCGGGGCCCCCGCATACCGCACGCTTTGGCGCAAAAGCCTCGCTCTTGGCGCGACGGCGCTGCTCTCGGCCTGCGCGGTCGTGCCCAAGGCGCCGGTGGAAACGCCCAATGCGCCGCCCCCGCCCACCGCGCAATTGCCCACCGACGAAGGCCGCCACCGCATCGCGCTGCTGGTGCCGCTATCGGGCCCGGGCGGCGCTGTGGGTCAGGCAATGGAACATGCCACCACCATGGCCTTGCTGGACACCAATGCCACCAAGATCCGCATCACTACCTATGACACCTCGCTGGGCGCGCCGGGCGCGGCGGCCAAAGCGCTGGCCGATGGCAACCGGCTGATTCTGGGGCCGATGCTGGGCGAAGATGCGCTGGCCGTGGCGCAGACGGCGCGTGCGGGCCATGTGCCGGTGATCTCCTATAGCGGGGATGCAGGCGCGGCGGGCAATGATGTCTTTGTGATGGGCACGGTCCCGGCCCAATCCATCGCCCGCGTGGTCAAATATGCCCGCGCGCAAGGGGTGACGCGCTTTGCCGCGCTGATGCCGCTGGGCTATTATGGCGAGCGTGCGGGCAATGCCACCATCGCGGCGGTGCGCGCGGCGGGCGGTACGCTGGTGGGCATGGAAAGCTATGACCGGTCCAAGGGCGCGCTGACGGCGGCGGTGCGACGGCTGAAGGGGCGCGGGGCGTTTGATGCGGTGGTGATCGGCGATACGGCGGCCATGGCGGCGCAGGCGGCGCCTCTGCTGAAGGTCGCGGCGCCCAATCTGCGCATTCTGGGCAATGAATTGTGGGCCGGCGAAGCCGTGGTGGCGCGCACGCCTGCGCTGAACGGCGCATGGTTTGCCGCGCTTTCCGATCAGCGCTTTGGCCGCTTTACCGAAAGCTATAAGGCGCGCTTTGGGCAATCTCCCTATCGCGCGGCCACTTTGGGCTATGACAGCGTGCTGCTGACCCTGCGCATTGCGCGCGAATGGGCGCCGGGCACACCCTTCCCCACCGGACGCCTGCTGGATCGGGGCGGGTTCCTTGGGCTGGACGGCATCTTCCGTTTCAGCGCCAATCAGGTGATCGAGCGCGCCTTGGAAGTGCGCGAGGCGCGCGGCGGGGCTATCAATGTGCTCAGCCCCGCGCCCACCCGCTTCGAGGACTGAGGTTTCAGGGGATTTCAGGGCGTGGGGCGCTTGCGTTCGGGCGCAACGCCGGTCTAGGCTGTCGTCCATGTCGGACGATCTGTTTGAAACCCCACGCGGCCCTTCGGGCGAGGCTTATGACGGCTCGGCGATCGAGGTGCTTGAAGGCCTTGAGCCTGTGCGCCGCCGACCGGGCATGTATATTGGCGGCACCGACGAACGCGCGCTCCATCACCTTGTCGCCGAAGTGCTCGACAATGCGATGGACGAGGCGGTGGCGGGCCATGCCAACCGGATCGAGGTGTATCTTGAGGAAGCCCCCGGCGCGGCGGGGCGGATCACGATTGTCGACAATGGTCGCGGCATTCCGGTCGATGAACATCCCAAATTCCCCGGCAAATCGGCGCTGGAGGTCATCCTTTCGACGCTCCATTCGGGCGGCAAGTTTTCGGGCAAGGCCTATGCCACCAGCGGCGGTCTGCACGGCGTGGGCATCAGCGTGGTCAATGCGCTCTCGACGCTGACCCGTGTTGAAGTGGCGCGCAACAAGGAATTGTTTGCTCAGGAATTTTCGCGCGGGCAAACGCTTGGCCCCATTCAAAAGATCGGCGCGGCGCCCAATCGGCGCGGCACATCGGTGCAGTTCACGCCCGACCCGGAAATCTTCGGGGCCGATGCACGCTTCAAGCCCGCCCGCCTGTTCAAACTGGTGCGCTCGAAGGCCTATCTGTTTGCCGGCGTCGAAATCCGCTGGAAATGCGCGCCCTCGCTGGCCAGCGAGGATGTGCCTGCCGAAGCCACGTTCCAGTTTCCCGGCGGCCTTGCCGACCATCTGGCCGAACAGATCGCCAAGCGCGAATGCGTGACCGCCACGCCCTTTTCGGGCACGCAGGATTTCCCCGGCGAGATGAATGGCCGCGTCGAATGGGCTATTGCCTGGCCTTTGTGGTCCGAGGGCGCCTATTCCTATTACTGCAACACCATCCCTACGCCCGATGGCGGCACCCATGAACAGGGCCTGCGCGCGGCATTGACCAAGGGCATCCGCGCTTTTGGCGAGTTGGTGGGCAATAAGAAGGCCAAGGACATCGCGCCCGAGGACGTGGTGACCTGCTGCGAGGCGATGCTCAGCGTCTTTATCCGCGATCCGCAGTTTCAGTCGCAAACCAAGGACCGCCTGACCAGCCCTGAGGCCGCGCGCCTGGTGGAAAGCGCGGTGCGCGATCATTTCGACCATTTCCTGACCGACAATATGGAACGCGGCAAGGCATTGCTGGGCCATGTGATGGAGCGGATGGACGAACGCCTGCGCCGCAAGGCGGAGCGCGAGGTCAAGCGCAAGACCGCCACCAATGCACGCAAGCTGCGCCTGCCGGGCAAGCTGACCGATTGCAGCGGCGAAGGCGAAGGCGAGACCGAACTGTTCATCGTCGAAGGCGATTCGGCGGGCGGCAGCGCGAAACAGGCCCGCGACCGCAAGACGCAGGCCATCCTGCCGATCCGGGGTAAAATCCTGAACGTGGCCAGCGCCAGCATGGACAAGATCCGCGCCAATCAGGAAATCGCCGACCTTTCGCTGGCGATGGGCTGCGGGATGCGCAAGGACTGCAACCCGGACAATCTGCGCTATGACCGCATCATCATCATGACCGACGCCGATGTTGACGGCGCGCATATCGCCACGCTGCTGATGACCTTCTTCTTTCAGGAAATGGCCGATATCGTGCGACGCGGCCATCTCTATCTGGCCCAGCCGCCGCTCTACCGCCTGACAGCGGGCAAGGAGAGCGCCTATGCCCGCGATGACGCGCATCGGGCCGAGCTGGAAAAGACCAAGTTCAAAGGCAAGAAGGTCGAGGTGGGCCGGTTCAAGGGTCTTGGCGAAATGAACCCGCAGCAATTGCGCGAAACCACGATGGACCCGGCCAAGCGTAGCCTTGTGCGCATCACGCTGCCGCAGGAATATGAGGACCGGGCGCAGGTCAAGGATCTGGTGGACCGCCTGATGGGCCGCAACCCGGAACACCGCTTCCACTTCATCCAGAACCGCGCCGCCGACATCGACCCGGAAATGATCGACGCCTAATGGCCACCAAATCGCATTTCGAGGTGCTGGACGGCTTGCGCGGTGTCGCCGCGCTGCTGGTTCTGGTGTTTCATATCGGCGAGATCCTGTCCAAAGGCGTGATGGCGGACAATTGGCTGCCGCACGGCGCGCTGGCGGTGGATTTCTTCTTTGCGCTCTCGGGCTTTGTCATCGCCCATGCCTATGACCGGCGCATGGCCGAGGGGCTGGGCTTTGGCGGCTTTATGCTGCGCCGCTTTGTCCGGCTGCATCCGATCGTGCCGCTGGCCACGCTGATCGGCGCGCTGGCCTGGGTGTTTGCCCCCTTCCCCCATGCGGCCCATGTGGTTGACGGCCGGTTCTGGACGGCGGTGGTCATGGGGCTTTTCCTGCTGCCCTATCCCACGCTGGCGGACCGGGCCGAGGACACCCATTCGCTCGACGGACCGACATGGACGCTGTTTCAGGAATATATCGGCTCGGTGGCCTATGGACTGGTGCTGCACCGCCTGTCGCCGCGCGTGCTGGCATGGTTGCTGATCCCGGCGGGCGGACTGCTGGCTTGGGGCGCGGTGGCCTATGGCAATCTCTCGGTCGGCTGGGGGTGGAGCCATTGGTGGATGGCGGAGGCGCGCTTGGCGTTTCCCTTCATCTTCGGCATCCTGCTGCGCCGTATCCTGCCGCGCCTTACGCCTTTGCGGATGAGCTTTGGCGGATTGGCCATCGTGATGGCGGTGGCTTTTGCCGCAGGCGTGCCGGGGGGCAAGCCGGGCTGGGCCAATGGCCTGCTGGAATTTGCTTATGTCGGGCTGCTCTTCCCGCTCATCATCCTGATGGGCGCCCATTCGCGGATGAGCGCGGGCATGCGCAAGCTGGCCAAGGCGCTGGGCCGCCTGTCTTACCCATTGTATATCATCCATTATCCCTTCATCTACTGGTATTGGGATATGGCGTTGGACCCGCATCCGCATAATCTGGCCCTCTGGGCGCCGGTGCTTTACATCGGCTCGGTGGCGCTGGGCTGGGCGGCGCTGCGGCTTTGGGATGACCCCCTGCGGCGCTGGGCCACGGCGCGCTGGATTGCCAAGGAGAATTGAGATGACCCATACCGGACAGTGCCTGTGCGGCGCGGTGAAGCTCGCGCTGGAGGGTGATCCCATCGCCGCGCGCATGTGCTGGTGTCATGACTGCCAAAGGCTCGCCAGCGGATCGGCCACGGTCAACGCCTTGTTCGCGCCGGAAAATGTGACGGTGACGGGGCCGGTGACTCTGCATCACAAGGTCGCCGACAGCGGCAACACGGTCGAGCGCGCTTTTTGCACCGCCTGCGGCAGCCATGTGTTTTCGCGGCCGCTGCTCGATCCGCCGGTGGCCTATCGCATTCGCGCGGGGGCCTTGGACAATCCTGAGATCGCCAAGCCCACCGGCATCATCTGGACCGCCAGCGCCCCGTCATGGGCGGTGATGGACCCTGCCCTGCCGCAATTCCCCAAGGCGCCGCCTGCCTAAAAGCGGCGCCCGTGGGCCTCAATCCTGCGGGCGCAGCTTTTCCATCGGTACTTCGGCAAACATTTTCTGCACCGCCGGACGCGCATTGATCTGGGCGATCCAGCGCACCAGATGCGGCGCATCGGCCTCATTCACCAATTCGGGGAAGCTGTAATTCATGCCATTGGCGATGGCGAAATTGCAGATGTCGGCCAGGGTGAACATGCCGCCCGCCAGCCACTCATTGTCGGCCAGATGGTCGTTGAGGCGCTTGACCGAAAAGGCGATCTTGCGCATTTCCTCGTCGAGCAGATCCTGCGGGAATCCCTCGCGCGCGCGGCGCCATTTGACCTGTTGTTCAAAGACGGGAATGCCCTTCACCTTCTCCTCGAATTCGGCATCGCTCAGGCTTTTGACCATATTGCCGACATAGCGGTGCCAGCCGATGGTCGAGACGCACCAGCAGAAATATTCATCGACCCACTTGGTCCAGATCCGCATTTGCGCGCGGCCATAGGAATCGGCGGGGCGCAGCTTCACCTCGCCGGGGTGTTCATCCTCAAGATATTCGCAGATCACCGTGCTTTCGGTAATCACCTTGTCGCCATCGACCAGAGCTGGCACCTGTCCGCGCGGATTGATGGCCTTGAACCAATCCTGATGATGTTCAAAGATGGCCGGGTTCAGGCGGTGCCCTTCAAAGGGCGTGCCCTTTTCATAAAGGGTGAGCAGCGGCTTCATTGAATTGGCGGCGGGGCCAAAGGAATAGAGTTTGAGCATCGTATGGGCATCCTCTTGTGCTTTGCGCCGACCTTAAGGAATGTAAGCAATGCATACAAGTGGTGGGAAAAATACCCGGCAGATTCCCGATCAGTTTCAGGCCCTCGGCGCGATGGTGGCGCGGCTGCATCGCGCCGCGCCACCGCGCGATCAGTAAAGCAGATAAGGCCGGATTTCCTCCGCCCAGCGCGCCTCGTCCGGCGTGGTGATCGCATCGAGATCCGCCGCGCATGACCCGGCATCGTCCACCCATTCGCGCAAAGCCGGCCCACCATTGATGACATCGATGGCAAGGCGGGTCAGCTCATACTCATAGGGGAAATCGCGCCACAGCGGATAATCCGGATAGAGCCGCCGGATCGCCTTGAAGGCCAGCGCCTGCAAACGCCAGGGGCGGAAGGCATTATGGTCATAAAACCCGCCCTCCGCATGGATCATCAGCGCGCTGCACAATTGGCCGACATGCTTGTGGAACGTGGGCGTGAACCAGCATTCGCGCAAGGCGCATCCCGTTATCCATTGGGGGGCGAAGCTCTGCATCTCGGCCAGCACAGCCTTGGCATCCACATCAGGCGCGCCGAACAATACCTCCAGCGGGCGGGTCGTGCCGCGCCCTTCGGACAGGTTCGTGCCTTCCAGCATCACCGTCCCGGCATAGGCGCGGGCCATGTTGAGGCTGGCCGCATTCGGGCTGGGGTTGATCCAGAGGCGTTCCTCGGGCCAGCCATAACCAGCCAGACCGCCGCGTGCCGGGGCATCGGGCTGCCAACCCTCCATCGTGATGACGCGGTAATCAACGTCCAGCTTGTAATGATCGACGAACCAGCGCCCCATCTCGCCCAGCGTCAGGCCGTGGCGCATCGGCATAGGCCCGGCACCGACAAAGCTCTCCTGTCCGGGCAGGAGCGTCAGCCCTTCGATGGGGCGCCCCGCCGGATTGGGCCGGTCCAGCACCCAAACCGACTTGCCCGTGCCCGATGCGGCCTCCAGCAGGTAAAGCAAGGTTGTGACGAAAGTGTAGATCCGGCAGCCAAGGTCCTGAAGATCGAAGAGAAACACATCCGCCGTATCCATCATCGCCGGGGTCGGGCGGCGCACTTGGCCATAAAGGCTGAACACCGGAATGCCGAGCGCGGGGTCGAACTCGTCCTCGGTCTCGACCATATTGTCCTGCTTGTCGCCCTTCAGCCCGTGCTGCGGCCCAAAGGCGCTGGTCAGGTTCACATCGCCGCAGGCGGCCAACGCATCAAGACTGTGCACCAGCCCCGAGGTCAGCGAAGCGGGATGCGCCACCAGCGACACACGGCGCCCGGCAAGCGGGGCACGAAGCGAGGGATCAGCGAGCAGGCGGTCAAGGCCGAACAGAACAGTCATGGTGCCTCCGCTGCCGCAAGCTGGAGCGTGAAGCAAGAGCGCTTGTGAAAATCGGGCCGTCCTTCGCCATGGTCCAGCGCCCAATAGGATTTGTGGCCGCCCGCCTCCTCGATCACGGCGGTCAACCCCGCACAAACCGCCCCATCCAGAATCGCGCGCGGCAGGCGAACCTCGCACACCGCCTCATCCCCCGCCCGCGTTATGGCGATCACCGGGGCGATGGGCATATCCGCATCATGGCTCTGCCCGCGATAATCGGCAAAACCATAGGTCGCCCAGCGCGAGGAAGGCGAGAAGTTGAACTCCTGATAAGTCGTCCCCTCCCGCCCCAGAAACAGCTCGAAACAGGTCGTCTTCCACAGGTCATCATGACGCTCGGGCGCGGCCGGCGCGGGCAGCACCAGCCCCCCCGCACCGCCCACGCAATAGCGCAGCACCAGCGCATCGCCCCGCGCCTCCCATTCCACGCGCAGGGATTTCACCCCCACGGCAGGCGTTTGCGGGTGACAGATCAGCGAGAAAGTTCCCAAAGCCAATTCTCCATGCTAGGCGGCAGCTTCAATCAAGAGGCAAACATGACCGAATACAAGTCCGACCTGCTGCGCCTGCTCGACGAGCGGGGCTATATCCACCAGTTGACCGATGCCGCCGCGCTCGATGCGTTGGCCTGTAAGCAGGTGGTGCCGGGCTATATTGGCTTCGATCCCACGGCGCCATCGCTGCACGTGGGGTCGATGGTGCAGATCATGCTGCTGCGCCGTTTGCAGCAGGCCGGGCACAAGCCCATCGTTTTGATGGGCGGCGGTACGGGCAAGATCGGCGACCCGAGCTTTAAGGACGAAGCGCGCAAGCTGATGACTGACGAAGTCATCGCCGAAAATGTCGCCTCGATCCGCCGCGTCTTCAGCCGTTTCCTGACCTTTGGTGACGGGCCGAGCGATGCGGTGATGGTCGACAATGCCGAATGGCTCGACAAGCTCGGCTATATCTCGTTCCTGCGCGAGGTGGGCCAACATTTCAGCGTCAACCGGATGCTGTCCTTCGATTCGGTCAAAACTCGGCTGGATCGCGAACAGTCTTTGTCGTTCCTTGAATTCAACTATATGATTCTTCAAGGCTATGACTTCCGCGAATTGTCCAATCGCTATGGCTGCCGCCTCCAGATGGGCGGGTCGGACCAATGGGGCAATATCGTCAACGGCATCGAACTGGCCCGCCGCATGGACGGCGTGGAGGTGTTTGGCGTGACCACCCCGCTGCTCACCACCGCCGATGGGGCGAAGATGGGCAAATCGGTCAATGGCGCGGTGTGGCTCAATGATGATGCGCTGCCTGCCTATGACTTCTGGCAATATTGGCGCAACACCGACGACCGCGACGTGGGTCGCTTCCTCAAGCTGTTCACCGACCTGCCGCTCGATGAAATCGCCCGCCTCGAAGCCTTAGAGGGCAGCGAGATCAACGCCGCCAAGATCGTGCTGGCCAATGAGGTGACGAAGCTGGTGCGCGGCGAGGAAGCCGCCAAGGCCGCCGAAGCCACCGCCAGCGCCACTTTTGCCGGCGGCGGTCTGGGTGCGGATCTGCCGGTGTGGCATGTTCCGGCCGAGGGCTGCACGATCGTCGATGCGCTGGTCGGAATTGGATTTGCGGCGAGCCGAGGCGAAGCCAAGCGCCTGATCGCGGGCGGCGGGGCCAAGCTGGACGGCGCCGGCGTTAGTGATGAAAATCAGGTCATTAGCCTTGAAAGCGGGGAAATCCGCCTTTCTTCGGGCAAGAAAAAGCACGGAATTCTCAAGGCTCTGTAAGGCTCAAAGGGGGCGGCAAGCTCTTGCCGCCCCCACCGGCAGGTTCTTGCCATATTTACCATTTTTTCGCCATTTGTGTCCTAAAAGCATCTCCTCACATATATAACGCAGGAGATTGACACATGGCATCAGGGGCACAGCTTTCGGTTACCGAACTGCGCCGCGCCGCGCGCCATCCGGTCAGTTTTCGGGTGGTCGCAGAACACCGGCGCGAAGGCGATGTGATGCTCGACATCGCCAATATTTCGATCCACGGCTTTATGGTCGGTAACAAGGTAGAACTGGGACGCGGCGAGCGCGTGACGATCCGTTTGCCCGTGGTGGGCCGGATCGAGGCGCATCTCATCTGGTCCACTGATGACCGGTCGGGTTTTCAGTTCGAGCGCATCATCCGGCAGGATGATTTCACCAATATGATCACGGCCCTGCAGCCCAACCCGCGGCTGCGTCGATAAATTGGGCCGATAAATTAGATCGATGAAGATCAGGGGGACGAAAGGCAGATTTTTCGTTCCCCAAGCACTGTTATCTTGGCAATCGCCTTCGCACCTGCCACATCGGCGCGGTGATGGAGCCAACCAACCCTCTGCAAATCGCCGACTATCGCCGATTTTGGATCGCCCGTTTCCTCTCATGGCTGTCGGGCTCGGGCATGGTGGTCATCATCGGCTATCAGCTTTATGATCTGGCGCGCCAATCCTATGGGATGACCATTGCCCAGGCCTCCTTCATGCTGGGGGTGCTGGGCTTTGTGCAATTCGTGCCGATGTTCCTGCTCACGCCGGTTTCGGGCGTGGTGGCCGACCGGTTCGACCGGCGCAAGATCGGGGCGATTTCGGTCTCGGTCGATATGGCCATGGCGCTCACGCTGGCGATCGCCACATGGCAGGGCTGGCTCAGCCTGCCGCTGGTGCTGTTTCTGGGCATGGCGCATGGCACGGCACGGGTGTTTGTCGGCCCTTCGGTGGGGGCCATTGCGCCGATGATCGTGCCGCCGGCGCTCTTGCCCCGCGCGATTGCGATGAATTCCATGGCGATGCAGTCGGGTACGATTGCCGGGCCTGCCGTAGCCGGGCTGCTGTTTGGCTGGCATCCCTCGCTGTTTTACTGGATGGCCGCCACGTTGCTGTGCGTTTCGGCGCTGGCCTTGCTGACGATCCGCCCCCTGCCCGCCCATGCCGCCAATCGCGAGACCCATCCGATGCGCATGGCGTGGGAAGGGCTGAGTTTTGTGCGCGGCAATCCGTTCCTGCTGGGCTGCATCACGCTTGATCTGTTCGCGGTGCTGCTGGCGGGCGCTACGGCGCTGCTGCCGGTCTATGCGCGCGATATCCTGCATGTCGGGCCGACAGGTCTGGGCGAAATGCGCGCGGCCCCGGCGGTGGGCGCGGCGGTGCTGGGCATCCTGTTGTCAATCAAACCGCTGGAGCGACGGGTGGGCATCACCATGCTCGGCTCGGTCGCGCTGTTTGGCGCGGCCACGGCGGTGTTTGCCGTTTCCACCAATTATGCGTTGTCGCTGGCCATGCTGGCGGTGTTGGGCGCGGCCGATATGATCAGCATGTTCGTGCGCTCGACCTTGGTCCAGATGCATACGCCCGATGAAATGCGCGGGCGGGTTTCGGCGATTTCGGGCCTTGCCATCGGCGCCTCCAACGAATTGGGCGAGATGGAATCGGGCATTGCCGCATGGCTGCTGGGGGCGCAGGGTGCGGTGCTGTTTGGCGGCCTTGGCGCGGTGGCGGTGACGCTGATCTGGGCCTTTCTGTTTCCGCAAATCCGCAAAGCCAATCGCTTTACCCCCCAAGAGGATGACTAATCATGCTTGAGCCTGTTTCCTATCAGGATGGTGATGTTGCGCTGACCGGCTGGCTGGCCCGTCCGGCCGGAACGCCGCGCGCCGCGATCCTGATCTGGCCCACCATCGCCAATATCGGCCCCGCCATCGAGGCGCGCGCGCAGGCTTTGGCGCAGGAGGGCTATCTGGCCTTTGTCGGCGATTTTTATGGCGCGCCTGTCGCCAGTTTCGAGGCCTCCTTCCCGATGGCCGAGGCTTTGCGTGGGGATTGGGACCAGTATCGCACCCGCCTTCATGCCGCGCTTTCGGCATTGCGCACCCTGCCGGGTGCCGAAGGGCTCAAGGTCGGCGTGATCGGCTATTGCATGGGCGGTCAGGCTGCGCTCGAACTGGCGCGGGACGGGGCCGACATTGCCGCTGCCGTCAGCTTCCACGGCGTGTTCGGCACGCAAAAACCCGCCGCCCCCGGCGCGGTCAAGGCGCGCATTCTGGTGCTGCATGGCGATGCCGACCCGCTGGCACCGCGCAGCGCCGTCATCGGCCTGTGGGAGGAACTGGACGCCGCCGGGGCCAATTGGCATTTCCACGCCTATGCAGGCGTACGCCATGGCTTTACCGACCCCGACAGCGATGCGCGCGGCAAGGACTTTCTGGGCTATAACACCAGCGCCGACCGTCAGAGCTGGGCCGCGATGCTCAGCTTCTTTGACGAGATCTTCGCTTAACCTATCCGCGTCAGGGTGTCCCCATCCAGCTTGCGATAAAAGCAGCTGGGGGCACCCGTGTGGCAGGCCGGGCCTTCCGGCTTGCACAGCATGACCAGCGCGTCCTGATCACAATCGACGCGAATTTCCTGTACCCGCAGAAAATGGCCCGAGGTTTCGCCCTTGAGCCAAAGCCGCCCGCGCGAGCGCGAATGGAAATGGGCCAGCCCCGTCTCACGCGTCTTGTCCAGCGCCTGCACATCCATGAACGCCACCATCAGGATTTCCCGGCTGTCCGAATCGACCGCGATGGCCGTCAAAAGCCCCTGCGCATCGAAACGCGGCATAAAGGTGGAACCGGATTCGCGCTCGATATTCCCGGCGGACATACGTAAAACTTCCCGTTCAAGGCGCCCCAGCCCTCTGCGGCGCGCGGTGATGTTGCGCGATAACCACAACTGGGGGCGAAAATCCACACTTGCGATGATCGCCTCTTTATCTTTGGCCCGAAAAGTTGAAACAAATCGGTCACGGTCTTGAGGGAGATCGTATTGCCAGGCAGCGTAAAGCGCCACGGTTCAGGGAAATGCCAGCCAGCGCTGAAAGAGCGTTGCGCGGTAGAGAAGAGGGTTCAGGTGTGGTGGCCCATCAGGGGGGGACACCAGTTGCGCTGAGAAGCGTCGCCTATCAGTTTCGTCACGTTAACGCCCGGAGGTCTGACCTCCGGGCGTTTTCTTATGGCGGGTTTACGCCAGCTCCTCGCCATGCACGCGGGCGAAACAGGCCACGATCACCCGCACCGCGCCCGCCTGCTCCAACGCGGCGATACAGGCATTGGTGGTCGCCCCGCTGGTCAGCACATCGTCGGCCAGAATCACTTTTGCGCCATGCAGACGAGCCTTGCGGCCGGGATGGACATCAATTGCGCCGTTCAGCACCTTGGCCCGCTCCTGCGGCCCCAATCCGCCCAGCATCGGTGTTTTGCGCCGCCGCACCAGCGCATCGACCATCGGCTTTGCCCCGGTGTGCCGCGCGATCTCCTGCGTTAACAGGGCCGATTGGTTGAAGCCCCGCCCCCACAGCCGCCAGCGATGCAGCGGCACCGGCACCACCAGCCATCCCGGCCCTACATCCTGCGCCCTCAAACGCGCCGCCATCAGCCGCCCCATCAGCCCGGCCAGCGCCACCCGCCGCCCATGCTTGAGCGCGATCACCAATTGGCGCGAGGTGTCATTATAAAGCGTGGCCGCCGCGACCCCATGATGGCGCGGCGCCTCAACCACGCATGTGTGGCACAGCAGGCCATCCTCGGCATGCGAGGCGGCCGCGCTGCTCAAAGGGCGCTGGCACAGTTGGCACGAAGGATCGCCCGGCATCGCAAGGCCCGACCAGCAAGGCGCGCAAAGCCCGCCATGCGCGCTCACCCCTTCGCCGCACAAAGGGCAGCGCGGGGGAAACAGCAGGTCGAGAACGGGCGAAAGGCGGCTCATCGACAAAAGTCTAATGGCTGGTTTTGCCGGGGCAAGCACGAAGATCCTTGCAGGCGCGCGACGCAAAAGGCAGGACAGAGGCCATGAGTCAGCCTCCTCGCATTTTCGCGCCGCACCGCCGCCTTGCTGCCCGCCGTCGGGCCATAATCCTGCAAAATCAGCCTAATGCCGCGCATTACCTGCTCGACGATATGGTTGAGGATGTGCTGGAACGGCTCTCCTTTGTGCAGATGGTGCCGCAGCGGGCGCTGGTGGTTGGCGACTGGACCGGAGCGCTGGCGGCAAATCTGCGCGCACAGGGGGCCGAGGTGATTGAAGCCGATCCGGCGGGCCTGCGCGGGGCCATCGTGCTGGATGAGGAACAGCCCTATCTGCTGCGCGATTTCGATCTGATCGCCTCGCTCGGCACTCTGGATACGGTCAATGACCTGCCCGGCGCGCTGATCCATATGCGGCAGGCTTTGGCGCCGGGCGGGGTGATGATCGCCAGCTTTGCCGGGGCCGGGTCGCTGCCCGCGCTGCGCGCCATCATGATGGCCGCCGATGGGGACCGCCCCGCCGCCCGCATGCACCCGATGGTCGATGTGCGCGCGGGCGCCCAATTGCTGCAACGCGCCGGCTTTGCCGATCCGGTCAGCGATGGGCGCTCGGTCAAGGTGCGGTTCCGCTCGCTGGCGGGGCTGGTGGGCGATGTGAGGGCGCAAGGATGGAGCGGGGTTTTGACCCAGAACGGTCCCGCTGTGGGCGAGGCCGGCTATGCCCGCGCGCTGGTGGCGTTCGATGAACAGGCTGAGGATGGGCGTGTGACCGAGGTGTTTGAGATTTTGACGTTGAGTGGGTGGAGAAGGTGAAAGGGATAGGTGCGAGGGACTTGTCCCTCGCGCTCCCGTTAATGTCCGCGTTGCGGGTCGGGTTCGGCGTTTTGTGTCGGACGCGGGGTTGGAAAATAGAAAGCCTGCGGCGCCTTATTTAGCGCCGCAGGCTTTTATCGATTTGAACGTCTCAGATCAGGCGCACACCCCATTAATGGGATTGCCAAGGGACGAGTCCCTTGGCCCGCCGGAGGCAAAAGCCCCTTACCCCAAAGCCGCCTGCGCCGCCGCCAACCGAGCAATCGGCACACGGAAGGGCGAAGCCGAGACATAATCGAGGCCCGTCTTTTCGCAGAAAGCGATGGAGGCCGGATCGCCGCCATGCTCGCCGCAAATGCCCAGCTTGATGCCCGGCAGGGTCTTGCGCCCACGCTCGGCGGCCAGTTCGACAAGCTGCCCCACGCCCTCGACATCAAGGCTGACGAAGGGATCGCGCGCATAGATGCCCTGCTCGACATAGGCCGAGAGGAAGCGGGCCGCGTCATCGCGCGACACGCCCAGCGTGGTTTGCGTGAGGTCATTGGTGCCGAAGGAGAAGAACTTGGCCTCCTCGGCAATTTCGCCCGCCATCAGCGCCGCGCGCGGCAATTCGATCATCGTGCCGACGAGGTAATCCAGCACCTTGCCCTTTTCGGCAAAGACCTGCGCAGCGGTACGGTCCACCAGAGCCTTCAGGATCGAAAGCTCCTTCTTGGTCGCCACCAGCGGGATCATCACTTCGGGCACCACCGCCTCGCCGGAGGCCAGCGCCACATCAACGGCGGCCTCAAAGATCGCGCGCGCCTGCATCTCATAGATTTCCGGGAAGGTGATACCCAGACGGCACCCGCGATGGCCCAGCATCGGGTTGAATTCATGCAATTCGCCCGCACGGCGCTTCAAGGTTTCCACGCCGATGCCGATGGCATCCGACAGTTCGGCAAATTCCGCCTCGCCATGCGGCAGGAATTCGTGCAGCGGCGGATCGAGCAGGCGGATCGTGACCGGCAGGCCCGCCATGATCTCGAAGATCGCATGGAAATCGGCGCGCTGTTCGGGCAGCAACTTGGCCAGAGCAGCACGGCGACCGTCCTCGTCCTCGGCCAGGATCATCTGGCGCACGGCTGAAATGCGGCCCGCGTCGAAGAACATATGCTCGGTGCGGCACAGACCGATACCTTCGGCGCCAAAGCTGCGCGCGGTGCGGCAGTCCTCGGGCGTTTCGGCATTGGTGCGAACCTTCATGCGGCGATGCTTGTCGGCCCAGACCATCAGCGTGCCGAAATCGCCCACCAGTTCAGGCTCGATGGTCGGCACGGCGCCGCCCATGATGTCGCCCGTCGCGCCGTCCAGCGTGATGATGTCGCCTTCCTTCAGATCGCGCGTGCCGATCTTGAGGGTGCGGCTCTTCATGTCGATGCTGACGCTGCTGGCGCCCGAGACGCAGGGACGGCCCATGCCGCGCGCCACCACGGCTGCGTGGCTGGTCATGCCGCCGCGCGCGGTCAGGATGCCCTTGGCTGCGTGCATGCCGTGGATGTCTTCGGGGCTGGTTTCAACGCGCACGAGGATGACGCTGTCGCCGCGCTCGGCCCGTGCCTGCGCCGTTTCGGCGTCCAGCACGATCGCACCCGAGGCCGCGCCCGGCGAGGCAGGAAGTCCCTTGCCCAGATAGTCGCGCTCCGCCTTGGGGTCGAGCGTGGGGTGCAGCAACTGATCAAGCGCCATCGGATCAACGCGGCGAACCGCGCTGGCCTCGTCGATCAGGCCTTCGCCCACCATATCGACCGCCATCTTCAGCGCGGCCTTGGCCGTGCGCTTACCGCTTCGCGTTTGCAGCATCCACAGCTTATTGCGCTCGACGGTGAATTCGATGTCCTGCATGTCCTTGTAGTGCTTTTCCAGCAGTTCAAAGACAGCGGCCAGTTCGGTATAGGCCTCGGGCATCGCCTCTTCCATCGAAAGCGGCTTGGCCCCGGCACGTTCGCGGGCGAATTTGGTCAGGTACTGCGGCGTGCGGATGCCCGCCACCACGTCTTCGCCCTGCGCGTTCACCAGCCATTCGCCGTAATAGGCCTTCTCGCCGGTTGCCGGATCGCGGGTGAAGGCAACGCCGGTGGCCGAGGTGTCGCCCATATTGCCGAACACCATCGCCTGCACGTTGACCGCCGTGCCCCAGTCGCCCGGAATGTCGTTCAGACGGCGATAGACCTTGGCGCGCTCGCTCTCCCAACTGTCGAACACAGCGCCGATCGCGCCCCACATCTGCTCATGCACATCCTGCGGGAACGGGCGGCCCAGCGCCTTTTCGACGATGGCCTTGTACTCACCGACCAGAGCCTGCCAATGCTCGGCTTCCAGCTCAACATCGGCGTAGAAACCGTTGTCTTCCTTGACGATTTCCAGAGCGTCCTCGAACAGGTGATGGTCAATGCCCAGCACCACGTCGGAATACATCTGGATGAAGCGACGATAGGAATCCCACGCAAAACGCGGGTTGCCCGAACCCTGCGCCAGACCCTGCACCGTCTCGTCATTGAGGCCAAGGTTGAGCACCGTGTCCATCATGCCCGGCATCGAAACCCGCGCGCCCGAACGCACCGAGACCAGCAGCGGATTGGCCGTATCGCCAAACTTGCGGCCCGTGGAGCTTTCAACATGGGCCACGCCCGCAGCAACGCCGGCGCGCAGATCATCGTCAAAGCTCTTGCCATTCGCGTTATAGGTGGCGCAGACTTCGGTGCTGATCGTGAAGCCCGGCGGGACCGGCAGGCCGATCCCGGCCATTTCAGCCAGATTGGCGCCTTTGCCGCCGACAACGGTCTTGTCGCGGCTGCGCGGGTCGGTCGAATTGGCGCCACCACCGAAATAGAATACGTATGCAGACATGATTAGACCAAGCCTCCCAGAACGAATCGGCCTTTGTAGTTTCCCTGCCCCTAGCCTTCGATCCGTGAGAAGTCAGCCACTTTGTGCGTTGCAGCACGCAATTGCGACAAAAGGCCTAGGCGCGCGGAGCGGATCCCCTGATCTTCGGCATTTACAGTGACGTGGTTAAAGAACTCGTCAACCGCGCTGCGCAAGCTGGCCAAGGCCGCCATGGCACCGGTGAAATCCTCATCCACCACGGCCTTTTCGGCGCGCGGCGCCGCATCGGCCAGCGCCGCCATCAGCGCCGCTTCGGCGGGTTCGGGCGCAGGATTGGTGACATTGGCGTCCCAGCCCTTCTTCTCCTCGGCCTTGAGGATATTGGCCGCGCGCTTGTAACCGGCCAGCAGGTTGCGGCCGTCGTCGGTCTGCACAAACGCCTGCAACGCATGAACGCGGGCAAGCAGGCGCACGAGATCATCCTCGCCACCAAGCGCGAACACCGCGTCGATCAGATCGTGGCGAACGCCCGCTTCCTTTTGCTGGACCTTGAGGCGGTCGGCGAAGAAGGTAAGCAGGTCCTCGGCAGCGCCATTCACCGCCACACCCTGATCGCGATAGAGCCCCGCCGCAACCTCGAACAAGGGCAGCAAGTTCACACGGAGCCCGTTTTCCGTAATCAACCGGATCACGCCCAAAGCCGCACGGCGCAGCGCAAAGGGGTCCTTCGAACCGGTCGGCTTGAGATCAGCGCCAAAGAAGCCGACCAGCGCATCCACCTTGTCGATGATCGCGGTCAAGATCGCAGCACCCTCGCCCGGCAATTCGTCCGACTGGCCCGCAGGCTTGTAGTGATCGCGGATGGCGGCCACCACCGGCGCGGGCAGCCCTTCGGCGGCGGCGTAATAACCGCCCATGAGGCCCTGCAATTCGGGAAATTCGCCCACCATTTCGGTGACGAGATCGGCCTTGAGAATGGCGGCTGCGGCGCGGGCATGATCGACGCTGTCGGCCAGCGCGCCCTGAAACGCACCGGTCAGCGCGACAAAGCGCTCCTGACGCTGCGCCACCGTGCCCAGCTTCTCATGGAACGTAATCCGTTCCAACTTCTTCGCCTGAACCGCCAGCGGCGTCTTCAGATCCTGCTGCCAGAAGAAACGTGCATCGCTCAAACGCGCGGCCAGCACCTTGCGGTTGCCCGCGATGATGCCCTCGCCGCCGTCGATGGCGTCGATATTAGCGGTGCAGACGAAGGCATTGGCCAGCTTGCCCGAAGCATCTTCGCACACGAAATACTTCTGGTTCACGCGCGCGGTCAACTGGATCACCTCGGGCGGAACCTCAAGGAAAGCCTCGTCAAACCGGCCCAGCAAAGGCTGCGGCCATTCGGTCAGGCCCGCATTCTCGACCACCAGACCTTCGTCCTCAACCAAGGTCAGACCGGCGGCAGAGGCCGCCTCCCCGGCCTTGGCGCGGATGATGTCCTGACGCTCTTCGTGGTTCACCAGAACATGCGCCGCGCGCAGGTCATCGGCATAGCTGTCGGCATCGGCCACCGAAACCGCGCCGGTCGAATGGAAACGATGCCCCACCGTATCACGGCCCGACACGATCCCGCCAACCTCACAATCGACCACCACGCCATCGAGCAGCGCAACGATGCCCTGAAGCGGACGCACCCAGCGCAGGCTCTCGGTGGAAAGCGAAGCGGCACCCCAGCGCTGCGATTTGGGCCAGCTGAACCCGCGCACGATGCCCGGAATCGCCTCGGCCAGCACATCGGCGGTCGCGCGGCCCGGCTTTTCGGTCACGGCGAAGAACACGCCATCGCGCTCTTCCAATTGTTCGCGGGTCAGTCCCGTCTTGCGCAGAAACCCGGCCAGTGCCTGCTCCGGCGCCGAAGCCTTAGGCCCCTTCACTTCCTCACGCACCGCCTGCGTCGCCACCGGCAGCCCCCGCGCGATCAACGCCAGACGGCGCGGCGTCGACCACAGCGTCAGTTCACCAACCGCAACGCCCGCCGCCGCCATTTGGCCGCGAAACAGCTTTTCCAGTTCGGCCCGCGCGCCCGCCTGCATCCGCGCGGGAATTTCCTCGCTGCGCAGTTCAAGAAGGAAATCGCTCATTTCGTCCACCCCGGAAATTTCACGGCCCATTCGGCCTCGTTCTTCTCAATCCACGCTTCGCACGCGCCCTTGGCCAGATCGCGCACACGGCCGATATAGCTGGCGCGCTCCTGCACGGAAATCACGCCGCGCGCCTGAAGCAGGTTGAAGAGATGCGACGCCTCAATGGCTTGGTCGTAAGCGGCCAGCGGGATCTTCGCCTCGATGCAGCGCTTGGCCTCGGCCTCGGCATGGGCAAAGCCTTTGAACAATTGCTCGGTGTCGGCCACCTCGAAATTGTACTTCGACATTTCCTGCTCGTTCTTCAGGAACACGTCGCCATAGGTCACGCCCCTTTGACCATCTGGCGCATCGTTGAAACGCAGGTCGTAGACCCAGTCCACGCCCTGAATATACATGGCCAGACGTTCAAGCCCATAGGTCAGCTCGCCCGCAACCGGCTTGCAGTCAAACCCGCCGACCTGCTGGAAATAGGTGAACTGCGTCACCTCCATCCCATCGCACCAGACCTCCCAGCCCAGACCCCAGGCGCCCAGCGTCGGGCTTTCCCAGTCATCCTCGACAAAGCGGATGTCATGGGCCAGCGGATCCACGCCAATCGCGGCCAAGGATTGCAGATACAGTTCCTGCAAATTCTCCGGCGAAGGCTTGAGGATCACCTGATACTGATAATAATGCTGAAGGCGGTTCGGGTTTTCGCCATAGCGGCCATCGGTCGGGCGGCGGCTGGGCTGCACATAGGCGGCCTTCCACGGCTCCGGCCCCAGCGCGCGCAGGGTCGTGGCGGGGTGAAACGTACCCGCGCCCATGCGCATGTCATAGGGCTGAAGGATCGCACAACCCTGCTTGCTCCAGAAATCATGGAGGGTCAGGATCATGTCCTGAAAGCTCAGCGGCTTTTTGGCCAAAGGTGCTGTTTCGCTCATAGGGCCTGCCTTTGGCGTATGGCCTGCAACGGGTCAAGGGCGGCAAAACCCGTCACGCCCGCCAACACCCCCCGTTTTCCGCCGAAATTAACCCCTTGTTCGCTTATTAGCGCAATCGACAGGTGACACAGGATCTTTATAGGGGCCGCCATGTCGAAGGTCATTCTCCCCCGCTTCACGCGCATCATGGCTTATGCCTGCGCGCTTCTGGCCGCCGCGCTGGCGTTTGTCGCGCCCGCCGCCGCCAAGGTTCAACATCACCCCACCCCGGTCGCCAGCCAGAAACTGGCCAGCCCGCATATCGCCCGCCCCGCCTTGTGGAAGGTGCAGAGCGGCGAGACGGTGATCTATCTGTTCGGCACGGTCCACGCCCTGCCCGCCAATATCGACTGGTTCGACGGCGCGGTGGCACAGGCTTTTTCGGACTCCACTTCGCTGGTGACCGAAATTATCGAGAAAAAGCCGGAGGATATGCGCGCCATCGTGATGGATAAGGCGATGCTGCCGCAGGGCCAGAACCTGCGCGCCACGCTCTCGCCCTCCACGCGCAAGGCGCTGGAAAAAGCGCTGGCGGGTAATGGTCTGGCCCCGGCCATGTTCGACAGTTTCCGTCCTTGGTATGCCGCCGTGGCGCTCTCTACCCTGCCCTTGATGAAGTCGGGCTATGATCCGGCCAATGGGGTGGACGGGCGCCTTGTCAAAATGGCGCAGGAGCGCGGGATCGAGCATACGGCGCTCGAGACGCCCGAATATCAGCTTGGCCTGTTCGATTCGCTGCCCATCGCCTCGCAGCGCGGATATCTGCGTGAAGTGGCGATCAATTCACCCAAAATCACCACCGAACTGGGCGCGATGATCGCCGCGTGGAAGGTGGGCAATGCCGCCCGTCTGGCCAAACTGATCAACGCCGATCAGAGTGACCCCAAGCTGGCCGAGGCGCTGCTGCTGGGGCGCAACCGCAATTGGGCTGCATGGATCGGCCAACGCCTGACCAAGCCGGGTAAGGTGTTCATCGCGGTGGGCGCAGGCCATCTGGCCGGGCATGGCAGCGTGCAGGAACAACTGGCCAAGCAGGGCATCATCGCCACGCGGGTTCAGTAATGAAGCGGGGCTGGGCCGCCCTTGCCGCGCTCTCGCTGGCGGGCGGAGCGCTCTGGTATGGGCTGCATCGGCCTGAGGCGGTTCATCCGGCTCTATGGCAGGTGGAAGGCCCCGGCGGGCAAAAAGGCTGGCTGCTGGGCACGATCCACGCCCTGCCCCGTGCGGCGGATTGGCGCGAGGGCGCAGTGGCGGCGGCATGGGATGGGGCCGATACGATCATCGTGGAAATCGCCGCGCTCAATGACGATGCGGCCACGGCGCGGGCATTTCAATCGCTGGCCCATACGCCCGGCCTGCCCCCGCTGGATGCGCGTGTTGCCCCGCAAAATCGCGCCGCTCTGACCAAGGCTCTGACCGCCGCCCATGCCAAGCCCGCCGATTTTGCCGATACGGAAACCTGGGCCGCAGCCCTGATGCTGGCGCGCGAGGCGGCCACGGGCAACCCGGCCTATGGCATAGACCGCGCCGTTCTGGCCGAAGCCGGGGCCAAGCGGGTTGTCGAGCTGGAAGGCGCAGGCACGCAACTGGCGATCTTCGACCGCCTGCCCGAAAGCGCCCAGCGCCGCCTGCTGGACGAGGCCCTGTCGGACAATCAGCCCCCCGCCGATCTGGCCGCCGCATGGAAGAAGGGCGATGTCGCCACGCTGGCGCAGGAAACCAATCGCGGCATTCTGGCCGATCCGACCTTGCGTGAGGCGCTCTATAGCGGCCGCAACCGGGCATGGAGCGCCAAGATCGCCCAGAGCCTTGCCGGCGGCGCGCATCCCTTTGTGGCCGTTGGCGCGGCGCATATGGCCGGGCCTGACGGCCTGCCCGCCATGCTGGCCGCGCGCGGCTATCGCGTCACGCGGGTGCAATAGCATCCTTGCTTTTCGCCCGCTTTGCGCCTAAGGGCCGCCGCTTGCTCGGCATGGTCATCCCTGGAGGCGTGTCGGGTGTATCAAGAGTTCCAGAAGTTTTGAAAGGCTTGTGTTATGAGCAATACCCTGACCCTGCCGGCCGAGACGCGCGCGAAGACTGGCAAGGGAGCCAGCCGCACCCTGCGTCGTGAAGGCCGCGTGCCCGCCGTGATCTATGGTGGCAACGCCGAACCTATTTCGATCCACGTCGAAGCCAAGGAGCTGACCCGTCAGCTCAACACCGGCACTTTCTTCGACAGCGTGATCGAGCTGACCGTTGACGGCCAGACCATCAAGACCATTGCCAAGGACGTTGCGCTCCACCCCGTGAGCGACCGTGCCGAGCACGTGGACTTCCTGCGCGCTTAATTGCGACAGGCGCCGCATGATGCGGCGATGAAACAGGCGGGAAAGATGGCCTTGCAAAGGGCGCATTTTTCCCGCCTTTTCTTTGCGCCAGATGGGAATATTGAAACGATGCAATTGTGGGTGGGCCTTGGCAATCCGGGCGACCAATACAAGATGAACCGCCACAATGTGGGCTTTATGGCCTGCGATGTGATTGCGGACATGCATCGCTTTGGCCCGGTGCAGAAAAAGTTTCAGGGCTGGCTTCAGGATGGCCGCATCGGGACAGAGCGGGTGATCCTGCTCAAACCGGCCACCTTTATGAATGAAAGCGGGCGCGCCGTGGCCGAGGCTATGCACTTTTTCAAGCTCGACCTCGACGCCCTCACCGTCTTTCATGACGAGCTTGATCTGGCCCCCATGAAGGTCAAGGTCAAACGCGGCGGCGGCCATGCCGGGCATAATGGCCTGCGCTCCATCGCCCAGCATATGGGGCCGGATTATCGGCGGGTGCGCATCGGCATCGGCCATCCGGGGCATAAGGATCGTGTGACGGGCCATGTGCTGGGCAATTATGCGAAATCCGAAATGGACGATCTGGCCGACATGCTGGGCGCGATCGGCGCCGAAGCGCCATGGCTGGCCAAGGGCGACGATGTGCGCTTTATGAATGATATTGCGCTGCGGCTTGCCTGAGTTTCAACGCATTACTGGCGCGTTGCTTTATCATTAACCGCGCTTCAACCGTTATTGCCCCATAGATCGCGCCGATTAGATGGCGCAATCGGCGGGCAAAGTGCCCTGCCGCGTCAACAGGACGGGGCATCATGGCACTAACCCAGCAACCGGGGCACCAGCAGGACGCTCAGCAGCAAAGCGGGCGCAAGCAGAACTGGCTGCTGACCGGCGTGACCATCGGCAGCATCATTCTGGCCATTCTGGGCTGGACGCGCAAAGTGGATTGCGGATGTCCCAAGGACCTGAACGCCACTGTGTCGAGCGCGATCAAGGGTCTGGGCGAAGGCATCGGACAGGGCAATGGCTCGAAGGCGCTGGACGCCAAGGGTCTGGCCATTCGCGTGGGCGCGCCCGATGCGGGCAAGACTTCGCCGCAGGGCCGCTCGGCCATTCTGGGCGTCGGCACTGGCGCTACAACTTCGCCCGCCAATCTGGCCAACACACGCGGCCCGCTGGGCGTTGGACGCGGGATAGGCACGGGCGCGACGCCTTCCGGCAGCGGCAATCTGCGCGCGGATGGCACGCCGTTTGACGGCAGCGGCAATGGCTTTGCCCGCAACAATGGCGCCAATGGCATCGGCGCCACCGCATCGCGCGGAACCAGCGGCGGCCCCGGCAATCCCTCGGGCGGATCGGGCGGCGCATCCAGCGGCCAGTTGATCCCCAATGGCCAGTCGGCAGGCACGACCAGCACCGGTTCGACCGGCGGCACCGGCTCTCAGGGCACCGGATCGACATCGGGCGGATCACAGCCGGTGAGCAGCAGCGGCGGATCGGCCAGCGGGCAAGGTTCAGGTCAGGGTTCAGGTCAGGGCGCAACCTCTGGCGGCGTGACCAGCACCAGTTCGACCACTTCGGGCGGCGCGGTTTCCACCAGCGGCGGAAGCACCGGCGGCGCGAACACCACCGGCAGCACCACAACCACTGGCGGCACGACCGGCGGGCGCGATCCCTTTGGCCCGCGCGATCCCAGTATTCGCCCCGGCGGTGATGGCGCAACCTCAGGCGGGCGCGGCCCTGCGGGTGGACCCGACGGACAGGGCGGTCCGGGCGGAAATCGCCCCGGCGCAGGCGGGCCTGACCGCGACGGCCATAACGGCAATGGCGGGCGCGATCCGGGCGGGCGCGGAAACGGTGAACATGGCAACGGCTGGTTCGACGGTTTCCACTTTGGCGACAAGGACAATGGCAAGGGCGGGGGCGCAGGCGCGACCGACGTTCCCGAACCGGGCACCTTTGGCTTGATGGGCATTGGCGTGGCCGGGCTGGGCTTTGCCTCTTGGCGCCGCCGCCGGGGCAAGGGCGCGGCGGCCCGGCAGGCCGATGATGCCCAAAGCGAGGAAGGCAAGGCGGCCTGAACCCCACTTTTCCCTTGATTTCGCCCCTTGGCTGGACCATCGCGCGCCCATGACCAAGGCCCCGCCACAGCGGGGGCCAATGACGCGCGCCTGCCTTGCATAAAGGCAGGCCGCAAGGCGATTAAAAGGATCGAGCGATGGGTTTCAAATGCGGGATCGTCGGCCTGCCCAACGTGGGCAAGTCCACCCTGTTCAATGCGTTGACCGAAACGCAGGCGGCGCAGGCGGCCAATTATCCCTTCTGCACCATCGAACCCAACGTGGGTCAGGTGGGCGTGCCCGATCCGCGCCTTGACAAGCTGGCCGAAATCGCCGGCAGCCAGAAGATCATCCCCACGCAATTGTCGTTTGTCGACATCGCCGGTCTGGTGCGCGGCGCATCCAAGGGCGAAGGTCTGGGCAACCAGTTCCTTGGCAATATCCGCGAAGTGGACGCCATCGTCCATGTGCTGCGCTGTTTTGAAAATGACGACATTCAGCATGTCGACAACCGCGTGGACCCGATTTCGGACGCCGAAACGGTCGAAACCGAACTGATGCTGTCCGACCTTGAAAGCCTTGAAAAGCGCGTGGCGGCGGCTCAGAAAAAGGCCAATAGCGGCGGCGACAAGGAAGCCAAGATTCTCGTCTCGGTGCTGGGTCAGGCTTTGGAACTGCTGCGCGATGGCAAGCCTGCCCGCCTGACCGTGCCCAAGGATGAAGACGAAGCCCGCGTCTTTGCGCAGGCTCAGTTGCTGACCGCCAAGCCTGTGCTTTACGTCTGCAACGTCGAGGAAGAAAGCGCGGCCACGGGCAATGCTTTTTCGGCCAAGGTATTTGAAAAGGCCAAGGCCGAAGGCGCCACCGCCGTCATCGTTTCGGCCGCCATCGAGGCCGATCTGGTCGGCATGGACGCGGCAGAACGCACCGAATTCCTCTCCGAATTGGGCCTTGCCGAAACGGGTCTGGCGCGCATCATCCGCGCGGGCTACGAATTGCTCGGCCTGCTGACCTTCTTCACCGTCGGCCCCAAGGAAGCCCGCGCATGGACCGTGGCCAAGGGATCGAAGGCCCCGCAGGCCGCAGGCGCGATTCACTCGGATTTCGAACGCGGCTTTATCCGGGCCGAAACCATCGCCTATGACGATTACGTCTCGCTGGGCGGCGAAGCGCCTTGCCGCGATGCGGGCAAGCTGCGGCAGGAAGGCAAGGAATATGTCACCAAGGACGGCGACGTGTTCCACTTCAAGTTCAACGTGTAATGAGCGCTGAATTCCAGACCTTTTTCGAAGACCTCGTACAGGGCGAAACGCATAAGTTCGGCCAGTATGAGGTCAAGCGTGATGAAGTCATCGACTTTGCCCGCGCCTATGATCCGCATGAATTCCACCTGTCGGACGAGGCGGCCGCCAACAGTCATTTCGGCCGCCTTTCGGCCAGCGGTTGGCACACTTGCGCGATGACCATGCGGATGATGGTGGATCAGATGCATGAAAAAGGTCTGGCCAGCATGGGCGGCGCGGGGGTCGATGAATTGCGCTGGATGGCGCCGGTCTATCCGGGCGACGTTCTGCGCGTGGAATCGGAATTGCTGGAAAAACGCCGCAGCCGCTCGCGCCCCGAAATGGGTCTGATCCGGCGGCGCAACACCGTGTTCAATCAGGAAAACCGCGCAGTGATGAGTTTCCTTGTCACGGGCATGATCGCCTTGCGCGATCCGTCAGCCCCCTTTGAGGATTGACGCGAATTTGCAAGATTACAGGTTCAGGGCCATTGGTATGAAACAATTTTTCCGTCTGATGGCCGCCCTGTTCCTGTCGCTGGTTCTATCGCTGGCCGGGCTGGCTCCGCCCGCCGCCGCGCGCGGCAAGGCGCCCGAACGCATCCCCACGATCCTGATTTCCATCGACGGTTTTCGCCCCGATTATATCAGCCCTGCCCTCACCCCCAATCTGGCCGCGATTGCGGCCAAGGGCGTGTCGGGCACGATGACGCCATCCTTTCCCACGATCACCTTTCCCAATCACTGGACGCTGGCCACCGGCCTGCGCCCCGACCGGCATGGCGTCATCAATGGCGCGATGAGCGATCCGGCCCATCCCGGCGTCATCTTCGGCAAATCCAGCGAGCAGCCATGGTGGTGGGACGGCAGCGGCGGCCCGGTGCATGTCGAACCGATCTGGGTGGCCGCCGAGCGCGCGCATATCCGCAGCGGCATCATGTTCTGGCCCGGATCGACCACGGCCATCGACGGCATCCGCGCCAGCGACTGGCAGGCCTATCACGCCGATCTGCCCAATCATGAACGCGCCGAGGTGGTGCTGGACTGGATGCGGCGGCCCGCCAATATCCGGCCCGGTCTGGCGCTGCTCTATTTTGGCGATGTGGATGTGAACGGCCATCGCCATGGACCGGGTTCGCCCGAAACCACCGCTGCGATCCGCGATGTGGATGCCGCCATCGGCTATCTGCGCCGGGGGTTGGCGGGGATGCATCGGCAGGTTAATCTGGTGATCGTCTCAGATCACGGCATGGCGCATACCATTCCCGACCATGTGATCTGGCTGAAGGATTACGTGGCCAAGGAAGATTACGCGCTCGTTTCCTATGGCGGCATCCTGTTCATCAACAATGTGCCAGGGCATGAGGCGAAGCTGGCCGAAAGCCTCAAGAAAATGCCCGCTTTTATCCATTGCTGGGGCAAGGGCGAATTGCCCGAACGCTTTCACTATGGTCGCAATCCGCGCGTGCCCGACTGGCTGTGCCTGCCCGATCCGGGGGCGCGGATCATGGACGGCAACCCTGAACACCCCAATGACGGCGGCGACCATGGCTATGATCCGGCCAGCCCCGACATGCGCGCCCTGTTTCTGGCCACCGGCCCGGCCTTCCGCTCCGGCACGCATCTGCCCGTATTCGACAATGTCAGCATCGAGCCGCTGCTGCGCCGGTTGATCGGTCTGGCGCCCGGCAAGGACCGCGACGGGACGGTGGCCCCGGTGGAAAAGGCGCTGCGTTAGGGCCTATTTCCGCCCAAACAGCTTTTCAATATCCCCATGCGCCAGCTTCACCCAGGTCGGCCGCCCGTGGTTGCACTGGCCTGAGCGCGGGGTCACTTCCATCTCGCGCAGGAGAGCGTTCATTTCGGCCACATTGAGCGCCCGGCCCGCCCGCACGCTGCCATGGCAGGCCATGGTGGCCAGCACCAGATCGAGCCTTTCGCCCAGCAGCAGCGCGTCCCCATTGGCCGCCAGATCGTCAGCCACATCGCGCACCAGCGCCTGAACATCTCCCTTGCCCAGCGCGGCGGGAACCGAACGCGCCAGCATCGCGGTCGCGCCAAAGCGCTCCAGCGCCAGCCCGTGCTGCGCCAGCGTGGGGATCGCCTCCTCCAGCCGGTCGCAGCTCGGCTCGTCCAGTTCGATCACCTCGGGCAGGAGCAGCGCCTGCGCGGCGGCCACCTTGTCCCCCGCGCCTGCCGCCTTCAGGCGCTCCAGCACGATGCGTTCATGGGCGGCATGTTGATCGACGATCACCAGACCATCCTGCGCCTCGGCAATGATATAAGTATGGGCAACCTGCCCGCGCGCCACGCCAAGCGGGTGACGGACGGCCTCGGGCGCTGCTTCCTGCGCAGCCTCGGCGCGGCCCATCGGCAGATCCTGCGCGGGCGCCATCACTTGCGCCTCATAGCCGCGCCATGCAGCGCCCGCCTCGCTGACGCGGTTGGGAGTGGGGGCATATTGGCGGGCGAACAGGCTCGACAAAGCGGGCGCGGGCGCAGGAGCAATCGGCTCAACCTGCCCAATTCCCGATGTCCAAGCGGCCATGGCCGGGGCCGCCGGGGTCTGGGCAGTCTTTTGCCCCGCCCCCTCCAACGCATGGCGCAGGCCCGACACGATAAAGCCCCGGATAAAGGCCGGATCGCGGAAGCGCACTTCGGTCTTGGCCGGGTGGACGTTGACATCCACCTCCTCGGGCGGAACATCGAGAAACAGCGCCAGCACCGCATGGCGATCACGCGCCAGCATATCGGCATAGGCCCCGCGCACCGCGCCCACCAGCAGGCGATCCTTGACCGGGCGACCATTGACGAAAAGATACTGATGATCCGCCACGCCCCGGTTGAACGTAGGCAATCCCGCCACGCCGGTCAGCCGCGCCGGGCCACGTTCGAGATCGATAATCACCCCATCCTCGGCCAGTTCGCGCGCGACGATCTGCGCCACGCGGGCCGGGCCGCTCTGTCCCGGCTGGACCGAGAGGACGCGCCGCCCGTCATGCTCCAGCACAAAGCCCACCTCGGGCCGCGCCATGGCAAGGCGGCGCACCACATCGAGGCAGGCGGCATATTCGCTGCGCCCGCTGCGCAGGAATTTGCGCCGCGCCGGGATTTTGGCAAAAAGATTGTCCACCCGGATCCGCGTGCCCGGCGGCAGCGCGGCAGGCGCGTCCTCGACCACCTCGCCATGATCGACCACGCGGCGCCAGCCCTCGGCGGCGCCACGCGGACGGCTCTCGATGGAAAAGCGCGCGACGCTGGCGATGGAGGGCAAAGCCTCGCCGCGAAAGCCAAGGGTGGTGACCAGCTCGATGGCCTCATCGGGCAATTTGGATGTGGCGTGCCGCTCCAGCGCCAGCGCCATCTGGTCAGGCGCCATGCCGCAGCCATCGTCGGTGACCTCGATCGCATCCAGCCCGCCATCGGACAGGCGGACGCTGATCTGGCCCGCGCCCGCGTCGATGGAATTTTCCATCAATTCCTTGAGCGCGGAGGCAGGTCTTTCGACCACTTCGCCGGCGGCGATGCGGTTGACCAGATTTTCGGGCAGGCGGCGAATGATCGGCATGAACCCCATATAGAATGCCTTGAGGCAAAGCGCAGGACGCCGCCGCGACAATTTCCACCGATTTTCCGCAAATGCGTGAGGCCAATCGCCACCGCGTTGGTGCAATCGTCACATGAATCGGTCATGGCCGGGTTCAAGCGAAAGCGATTCGCGCCGATCCGTTGATGCATTGCAGGACAGAGCCAACAAATTTTTGGCCTTTGTGCTGCTCATGCGTTATGGAGCGGCGCGCCCACACCCCAATATCCTGCCGGACGTTCAGAATGTCCGGCAAAGCCACGGAAGCCTCGATGTCGTCCTTTTTCTCGCGTTTCATGAAATTCGGTTCGCAAAACATGGCTATCGACCTCGGTACGGCCAATACGCTGGTCTATGTGCAGGACCGGGGAATCGTGCTGAACGAGCCCAGCGTGGTGGCCATCGAGACGATCAACGGCAACAAGAGCGTCAAGGCCGTGGGCGATGATGCCAAGATGATGATGGGCAAGACCCCCGACAGCATCGAGGCGATCCGCCCGCTGCGCGACGGCGTGATTGCCGACATCGAAATCGCCGAAGAAATGATCAAGCATTTCATCCGCAAGGTCCATGGCAAGCGCAGTCTGTTCCGTTACCCGGAAATCGTGATCTGCGTCCCCTCGGGCAGCACGAGCGTTGAACGCCGCGCGATCCGCGATGCGGCCAGCAATGCGGGCGCTTCGCAGGTTTACCTGATCCTCGAACCGATGGCCGCCGCCATCGGCGCCGATATGCCCGTGACCGAGCCGGTGGGTTCGATGGTCGTCGACATCGGCGGCGGCACGACCGAAGTGGCCGTGCTTTCGCTGCGCGGTCTGGCCTATACCACTTCGGTGCGCGTGGGCGGCGACAAGATGGACGAAGCCATCGTTTCCTATGTCCGCCGCCATCATAACCTGCTGATCGGTGAAGCCACCGCCGAGCGCATCAAGAAGGATTACGGCATCGCCGTGATGCCCGCCGACGGCATTGGCGAAACGATCCACCTCAAGGGTCGCGATCTGGTCAATGGCGTGCCCAAGGAAATCACGATCACGCAGGCCAATATCGCCGAAGCGCTGTCCGAACCGATCAGCGCGATCATCGAAGGCGTGCGCATCGCGCTGGAAAACACCGCGCCCGAACTGGCCGCCGACATTGTCGATCAGGGCATCGTGCTGACGGGCGGCGGCGCGCTGATCAAGGGGCTGGACGATTATCTGCGCGAGGAAACCGGCCTGCCGGTGTCGATCGCGGAGGATCCGCTGTCCTGCGTGGCGCTGGGCACGGGCCGCGCGATGGAAGATCCGATCTATCGCGGCGTGTTGATGACGGCCTGATCGATTAAAGTGTTGGTTCCCTGTCCGCCGCTGATACATGGATCACGGCGGACAGATAATGCGTAGGAAAGGCGGGATGCATGGCTCCGCCAGGCAACCGGCGCCCGGGCTATTCGCGCAGGGCGCATAACAATATCTTCTTCGCCTATGTGGCCGCCGGTGTGGGCGCGCTGGTGGGCGGCGCGCTGCTGTTCGGTTCGATGAGCAGCACCGGCAATTTCGCGTCCCTGCGCAATATGGCCAGCGATGTGACCCAGCCTGCGGCGAAGCTCTCGGCGCAGGGGCGTTCGGCTGCGGGCGGCGCATGGGGCGTGGCGGCGGGCTATTTCACTTCGGGTCCGGAAAACGCGCGGCTGAAAAAAGAGGTCGCGCTGGGCCGGGTTCAGGCGGTCGAACTGGCGACGGTGAAACAGGAGAACGAGCGGCTCAAGGCCATGCTCGGCCTGACATCGGACACGCCCAAGCCCATCACCTTTGGCTGGCTGGTGGCCAGCACCAGCGCCAGCGCGCGGCGTTATGCCACGATCTCGGTGGGCAGCCTTCAGGGCGTGAAAAGCGGGATGCCGGTGCGCACGCATCAGGGGCTGATCGGGCGCGTGCTTGAGGTCGGCCTCCATTCGGCGCGGGTGCTGATGATCACCGATCCGGAAAGCGTGGTGCCGGTGCGCAGGGCCAGCGATTCGATCCCCGCCTTTGCCACCGGCAAGGGCGATGGCACGGTGCAATTGCGGCTTCTGACGTTGGGGCTCAATCCGCTCAAGGTGGGCGACGCCTTTGTCACCTCGGGTTCGGGCGGGCTGTATTGGCCCGGCACGCCGATCGCGGTGGTCTCCAGCCTGACGCGCGATGGGGCGATTGCCCGCGTGCTCGGCGATCCGGCGGTCAGCGAGATGGTGGCCGTGCTGCCCGCATGGGCGCCGGGCGATGATCCCACCCTGCCCCCGCCCGCCGACCCGGTAAAGGCCAAGGCGGACGCCGACGCCGCGGCCAAAGCCGCTGCCAAGGCGGCCAAACAAAAGGCGGCGGAGTAAATGCCCGCCAACCGGCTCTCGCGCAGGATCAGCCGCGCGCCATCGCCGCTGATCGCCTATGCCGCGCCATGGGCCACGGTGGCGCTGGCCTCGTGCCTGCCGGGATGGCCGCTGATTGCGATGGCGCCGATCATGCCGCCGCTGGGCTTCATGACGCTGCTGGCATGGCGGCAATTGCACCCCGGCCTGTTGCCGGTCTGGGCGGGCGCGGTGCTGGGGATGGTCGATGATCTGTTCAGCGGCGCCCCCTTTGGCGCGGCCATGGCGCTGTGGTCGGTCACGATGATCGTGATGGATGTGATCGAGGCGCGCTTTCCATGGCGTAATTTCCTCACCGACTGGCTGGTGGCGGGGGTGTTTATCATCGCCTATCTGGCGCTGGGCTGGGTGATTGCGGGGCGTTCGGGCGGGATGATCGCGCCCGAACTGATTATGCCGCAAGGGTTGGTGGCGCTGGTGGCCTATCCGATGGTGGGGCGCACGGTCGGCCTGATCGACCGCTGGCGTTTGATGCGATTCCGGGTGCTGGGTTGATGGCAAAGCGCAAGAAAGCGCCAAAATTGATTACGCCGGCCATGCTGCGCGACAGTTTCGACCGTCGCTCCATGGTGGTGGGTGTTCTGCAGGGCGGAGTCGGCGTGCTGCTGGCCACGCGCATGGGCTATATCGCTCTGGCCGAGAGCCAGAAGTATCAGATGATGGCGGAAAGCAATCGGGTCAACCTGTCGCTGATCCCGCCGCGCCGGGGCTGGATTCTGGACCGCGATGGCCAGCCCATCGCCAGCAACCGCGCCGATTTCCGCGTCGATCTGATCCCCGACCGGGTGATCGAAAAGGAAAAGACGCTGGAGGAACTGGCCAAGGTGCTGGGGCTGGACGAGATCGCGTTGCAGGATGTGCGCGACCGGCTGGACAAGGCGCGCGGGTTTCAACCCGTCGAGGCCGGATCGCATTTAAGCTGGGAACAATTCGCCGCGATTTCGGTGCGTCAGCCCGATATGCCCGGCGTGGTGCCCCAGCGCAGCTTCTCGCGCTATTACCCCTCCGGTCCCTGCGTGGGCCATCTGGTGGGCTATGTCGGCGCGGCCAATGCCAAGGATTATGAGAAAGAGCATAATCCGCTGCTGATCACGCCGGGCTTCAAGATCGGCAAGGATGGGCTGGAAAAGGTCTACGATCAGGTGCTGCGCGGCGAACCGGGCGCGCGGCGCACCGAGGTGACGGCCAGCGGCAAGATCGTGCGCGATCTTGAAACGCGCGAGGACGTGCCGGGCAAGCCGATCAAGTTGACCGTTCATGCCGGATTGCAGGAATATGCCTCGCGCCGGATCGGCACGGAAAGCGGCGCCTGCGTGGTGATTGACTGCCTGACCGGCGACATCCTGTGCTTTGTCTCCATGCCCAGTTTCGACCCCAACAGCTTTACCGACGGGGTCGGGCGGCTGGAATGGAAGATGCTGTCGGATGACGATCATGTGCCGCTGCGCAACAAGCTGCTGCACGGGCTGTATCCGCCCGGTTCGACGGTCAAGCCTACGGTGGCGCTGGCCTTTCTTGAGGCGGGCCTGTCGCCCACGGCCTCGGTCAATTGTTCGGGCGGGCTGCGCGTGGGCAACCGCGTGTTCCACTGCTGGAACCATCATGGCCACGGCAGCGTGGATATGGCCAAGGGCATCTATCAGTCCTGCGACGTCTATTTCTATCACTTCGCCCAGCAGATCGGCATGGATCAGATTGCCAAGACCATGCGCAAGATCGGCTATGGTCAGAAATTCCCCATGCCCTTCCCCAGCCAGTCTTTTGGCACCGTGCCCGACCCGGCGTGGAAGATGAAGAAATATGGCAAGGAATGGGCGATTTACGACACGGTGAACGCCACCATCGGCCAGGGCTATGTGCAGGTGACTCCTTTGCAGCAGGCGGTGATCGCGAGCCGCCTTGCCAGCGGCAAGATGCTGTTGCCGCGCCTGATGCATGACGACAAAATCGGCACGCCCGCCTCGCTGGATTTCCCGCAGGAGCATCTCGATCTGATCCACTCGGCGATGAACGAGATGGTCAACGGGCGCGGCACCGGCGCGCGAGCGCGCATCCCCATCCCCGGCGTGCAAATGGCGGGCAAGAGCGGCACCGCGCAGGTGGTCGGCCTCAACATCGGCAATGGCAAGGGCGGCTTGTGGCGCCACCGCGACCATGGCCATTTCATCTGCTTCGCCCCGTTTGACAAACCGCGCTATGCCTGCGCGGTGCTGGTCGAACATGGCGGCGGTTCGGGCGCGGCCATGCCGATCGCCAAGGATGTGATGACCTATATGTTCGATCAGCAGAAGGCGTGGGACGCATTGGCCCCGCTGGAGGCCGGATGGGGCGGCACCCCGCAACAGAGGCAGGCGACCAAATATCGCGCCTATGCCGCGCAATATGGCGTCAGCGCGCCTGCGGTTCAGGACAGCGACGAGGCACTGGCCCGCGAGAGCGAGGCCGATGCGCGGCCCACACCCCAGCCGATCCAGTCGGACGCCGCCCCGCCTGCGCCCGAACCCATTGCGGACGACACGCCCGCGCCCGCGCCATCCCCCGCGCCTTCGGCCACCCCCTCGGGCACAGCGGGCCAGCATCCATGAGCATGACTGTCATCCCCGCGCCTCTGCGCGGCCTGCCATGGCGGGTGCTGATCCCGCTTACGGCGCTGGTGCTGTTTGGCGCAACGGTGCTGTGGTCGGCGGCGGGGGGCCATTGGTCGCCCTATGCGTGGAAGCATATTTTCAACTTCGGCCTGTTTCTCTCGCTGGCCATTGCAATTTCTCGCCTGCCCGAACGCGCCTTTCGCCAATCGGCCTATCCGATCTATGGCGGCCTCGTGTTCCTGCTGATGCTGGTCGAGGCGGTGGGCAAGGTCGGCGGGGGCAGCCAGCGCTGGCTCAACATCGGCTTTATGAACCTCCAGCCTTCGGAACTGATGAAGCCTGGGATCGTGCTGGTGATGGCGCTGTTTTATGCCAGCCTGCCGCCCACGCTGATCCGCAGTTGGCGCGCGCTGGTGCCGCCTTTGATCCTGCTGGGCGTTCCTGCCGCTCTGGTCATGCTGCAGCCTGATCTGGGTACGGCGCTGGCGATCTGTTTTGGCGCAGTGGTGGTGGTGTTCATGTCGGGCGTGCCGATGTGGTGGTTCATCAGCGGCGGCGCGGCGGCGGCCGTGGTGGCCCCCCTCGCCTTCTTTTTCGCGCTGCATGATTATCAGCGCAAGCGCGTGCTGGTGTTCATGGACCCGGAGGCCGACATGCTGGGTTCGGGCTATCACATCACCCAGTCGAAGATCGCCATCGGTTCGGGCGGCTTCTTTGGCAAGGGGCTGGGCAATGGCACACAGAGCCATCTGAAATACCTGCCCGAGGCCCATACCGACTTTGCCTTTGCCACCATGGCCGAGGAATGGGGGATGATCGGGGGGCTGTTTATTCTCTTCGTGTTCTTTGTCGTGCTGTTCCGCTGGGGCATGGGCGTGGCGCGGCGCGCGCCGGATCGCTTCAGCCAACTGCTGGCCGCAGGCATGACCGCGACGATCTTTTTCTATGTGGCGATCAATATGATGATGGTCATGGGTCTGGCGCCTGTGGTGGGCATTCCCCTGCCCTTTATCAGCCATGGCGGGTCCTCGATGATGACCAACATGATCTGTATCGGCACGATCATGGCCGTTGACCGCTGGACCAAACGGACCGGCGGCAGGCTGGGCTGAGGCGCGATTAACAAGTCACGCAATTTTTTTGAAAGAATCACTTGCGCCCCCGCGATCACACGCTAAAGGGGGCGCCTCCGGAGGGAAGCCAACCAAGCTTCTCCGCAAAAACCGGTACGGACGCATAGCTCAGTTGGTAGAGCAGCTGACTCTTAATCAGCGGGTCCTAGGTTCGAGCCCTAGTGCGTCCACCACGGTTTTTTCGCCTTTACGGCGTGGATGGACGCATAGCTCAGTTGGTAGAGCAGCTGACTCTTAATCAGCGGGTCCTAGGTTCGAGCCCTAGTGCGTCCACCAAAATCTTCTGGCCCTTTTGGCACAGACGGACGCATAGCTCAGTTGGTAGAGCAGCTGACTCTTAATCAGCGGGTCCTAGGTTCGAGCCCTAGTGCGTCCACCACCCTTTCCTGACAGATCGCTTTCCATTTGCCGCGATGGTCGATAGTGGCCGCGCCATGGCCCATATGCCCTCCCCTTCGATCAAGCGCCTGCCCGGTCTGGAACTGCTGCGGCTGGTGGCGGCGTCGTGCGTGCTGCTGCTGCATGTGCGGGCGGTGTTTGGCGGACAAAGGGTGTTTGGGCTGGGCTATCTGGGGGTCGATTTCTTCCTGATGCTCTCCGGCTTCCTGATGGCTCGGGTGCAGGAGCCGAGGCTGGACCATGGCGCGGCGCCATGGTCGTTTCTGCGGCGGCGCTTCTGGCGGCTGTGGCCGATGATGGCGCTGGGCGGGTTGATCGGCTTGCCGCGCCTTTGGCTGCGCTCGGCCGATCTGCCCAATTTCCTGCTGGCGGCGCTGCCCAATATGGCGCTGCTGCCGGTGTGGTGGTGGACCTTTGCCTTTCCGCTCAATATTCCGGCATGGACGATGACCTGCGAGCTGGCCTGCAATGCGGCCCATGTGCTGGGCCTGTGGCGGTTGCGGCGGTGGTGGCTGATTGGGCTGGCGGCGGCGCTGCTGGTGGCGGATGGCTGGATCTCGTGGCATTTCCACGGGCTGGACGTGGGGCCAAAGAGCGACAATTTCTTCTGGGGCGCGCTTCGTTGCCTTGCCGCCTATGTGCTGGGCATCGTGCTGGCACGCTGGTGGCAGGAAGAGCCTGCGGTGCCCGTGCCATGGTGGGTGGCGCTGCCCCTGATGCCCGCGCTGCTGCCGCTGGTGTGGTGGACCAAGGCGCAGGGCTGGTGGTTCGACATCGGCTTTGTCGTGCTGGCCTGCCCGCTGATGATTGCCGGGGCCATGCGGCTAGACAGGTTTCACCGCGCAGCGCTGTGGCTAGGCCAGATCGCTTTTCCGCTGTTCGCGCTGCAAATGCCGATCCTTCAGGGCATCCGGCAATTGGGCGGTAATTACTGGATCGGGCTGGGCGTGGCGGCGGCGGCGGGGGTTTTGGTGGCGGTTTTGGCGGCCCATATATCCGCCTGGCGCATACTAAGAAGAAATAATGTGATGGCGATGTGATGCGCCTCTTGAAATCACAGTGTCATGTGATTACCTCACATTCATGACACAGAACATCATCGATCGCGTTCGCCGCCTCGTCAACGAAGGGGGCATGACCCGCGCCGGTCTGGCCCGCGCAGCAGGGCTTCATGCCAACACCCTGCGCGATGTCAACGAAGCGGAATGGAACCCCACCGCCGAAACGCTGGGCAAGCTTGAGCGTTTCCTTGACGAGAGCGACGAGACCCCGGTGCTGGTCAGCATCGAGGAAATCATCGAGGAGGCCCGCAACGGGCGGATGTACATCCTTGTCGATGACGAAGACCGCGAAAACGAAGGCGATCTGATTATCCCGGCCCAGATGGCCACCCCCGCCGCGATCAATTTCATGGCCACCTATGGCCGCGGCCTTGTCTGCCTTGCCCTTTCGCATGAACGTGTTGACCAGCTTGGTCTGGAACCGATGAGCCGCCGCAACGGCACCCCGCTGGGCACGGCCTTCACCGTCTCGATCGAGGCCAAGGAAGGCATCAGCACCGGCATTTCAGCCGCCGATCGCGCGCGCACCGTCTCGGTTGCCATCGACGGCAGCAAGGGCCCGGCCGACATCGTCAGCCCCGGCCATGTGTTCCCTCTCCGCGCGCGTCCGGGCGGCGTGCTGGTGCGCACCGGCCACACCGAAGCGGCGGTGGACATTTCGCGCCTTGCGGGCCTCAACCCCTCGGCCGTCATCTGCGAGGTGATGAGCGATGACGGCACGATGGCGCGTCTGGATGATCTGCTGCTGTTTGGCCGCCAGCATGGCATCAAGATCGCCACGATCCGCGACCTGATCGCCTATCGCCGCAAGCATGACCGCATGGTCAGCCTGAAGTCGGAAACCTCCTTCAAGAGCCGTTTCGGCGGCGAATGGCAGGCCCGCGCCTATGCCAACAAGGCGACCGGCGAGGAAAATCTCGTCCTGCTGAAAGGCCGTATCGACCCCAGCAAGCCGACGCTGGTGCGCATGCATTCCACCTCGATGTTCAGCGATCTGCTGGGCGAAGATAGCCCGCGCGCCGATCTGCTGCACCGCTCGATGGAAATCATCGGCGAGGAAGGCGCGGGCGTGATCGTTTTCGTCAACCGCCCCCATTCGGAAGTGTCCAAGTCCTTCGAATATCGCCAGCTGGCGATTGACGGCAACACCAAGCCGCTCGAAGAACTGCGCGATTACGGCGTGGGCGCGCAGGTTCTGGCCGAGCTGGGCATCCATGAGCTGGTGCTTTTGACCAATACGCATCATACGCTTGTCGCGCTGGAAGGTTATGGGCTGACCATCACCGAAGAACGCCGCATTGCTTGATTGAAGGACCTATCATGGCCAAGTTTCTGATTGTCGAAGCCCGCTTCTATGACCACCTCAACGATATGCTGGTCGAAGGCGCGCGGGCCGCGCTGAAGGCGGCAGGGCATAAGGTCGATGTGCTGACCGTGCCGGGCGCGCTGGAAATTCCGGGCGCCATCTCGCTGGCTGAGGCTTCGGGCGAATATGAAGGCTATGTGGCCATCGGCGTGGTGATCCGGGGTGAGACCTATCACTTCGAAATCGTGGCGGGCGAAAGCGCGCGCGGGATCATGGCGCTGACCATGGATGGCATTGCAATCGGCAACGGCATCCTGACGGTCGAAAACGAAGAACAGGCCATCGTGCGCGCCGACCCCAAGCAAAAGGACAAGGGCGGCGAAGCGGCCAAGGCTGCCCTCGCCCTGCTGGCGCTGAAGGAAAAGTTTGGCGCGTAAAACGCCGGACAGGATAGGAAAAAGGGCGCGGTGGTCATCCCATCCGCGCCCTTTTCTTTTACCAGACCTTCACGCGGCGCGCAGGCGGCAGATAGAGCTTGTCGCCCGGCTTCACATTGAACGCCTTGTACCATGCATCCAGATTGCGCACCGTCAGCGCGCGATATTGCCCCGGCGCATGGCCATCGGTGGCGATCTGGGCGCGCAGGGCGGCCTCGCGCACCTTGGTGGCCCAGCTTTGGGCAAAGGCGAGGAAGAAGCGCTGATCCCCGGTCATGCCGTTGATGACGGGCGCTGCCTTGCCTTTGAGCGAGGCATGATAGGCGTCGAGCGCCGCAGCCAGCCCCGCCACATCGGCAATATTCTCACCCAGCGTCAGCTCGCCCTGAACATGCAGGCCCGTAAATGGCTCATAGGTGCTGAACTGGTCAGCCAGCGCCTTGCCCGCCCGTTTGAAGCGCGCCATGTCCGCAGGCGTCCACCAGTCGCGCAGACGGCCCGAGGCGTCGAAGGCCGCGCCATTGTTGTCAAAGCTATGGCTGATCTCATGGCCGATCACCGCGCCGATCGCCCCATAGTTGAAGGCCGCATCGGCCGCCGGATCATAGAACGGCTTTTGCAGGATCGCGGCGGGGAAATTCAGCGCATTCTGCACCGGCAGATTGACCGCATTGACCAATTGCGCATTCATCCACCATTCGCCCCGATCCATTGGCTTGCCGATCTTGGCCAATTGCAGGCGGTATTCGTTGAGACCCGCCGCCTTGGCATTGGCATAGGCCTTGTCGGGGCTGAGCGTCAGCGCCGAATAATCCTTCCAACGGTCGGGATAGCCCACGCCCACGACAATGCCGCGCACCTTGGCGATGGCCTCCTGCTTGGTGGCGGGGGCCATCCAGTCGAGCCGCCCGATGCGGGTGGCAAAGGCCTCCTTGATGCCCGACACCATGCCCTGAATACGCGCCTTGTCGCCGGCGGGGAAGTATTTGGCGACATAGAGCCGCCCCAGCGCATCGCCCAGCGCGCCATTGAGCGCGGCAATCGCGCGGCGTTCGCGCTTGCGCTGAACCTTTACGCCCTGCAAGACCGCGCCGTAAAAGGCAAAGCGGTCATCGTCGATCTTCGTCGGCAGGACTGAGGCATATTGGTTGATCTGGTGAAAAGCCAGCCAGTCCTTCCACACATCCAGCGGTTCGGAGGCGACCAGCGCAGCGATGCGCGGGATCGATTGGTCGTGGAAGGCGGCAAAGCGATCCTGATGGGCCAGACCGGCGGCGGTGAAGAAGGCCTCCCAGTCGAGGCCGGGCGCCTTTGCGGCGAAATCGGCGCGGGTCCATTCGGCGTTGGCGTGCTGGAAATCCTCGCTCTGCTCACGGCTTTCGTGGGCCTGCGCAATCTTGGCTTCCAGCTCGTAGATTTTGCCCGCGCGCGCCTCGGCATCAGCAGGCGTGGCGGCCAGACCGGCATCGGCAAGGATCGTGGCAATATAGGCGCGGTATTTGGTGCGAATATCGGCCATCTTGGCGTCGGCCGAGAGGTAGTATTCGCGCTCGGGCAGGCCCAGCCCCCCTTGCAATACATAGGGCATCACCGCCGTGCCATTAAGGGATTGGGTGATGAACAGGCCGAAGAGGTTCTCGGTCTGAAAATCGGTGGCGTTAAGGGGATCTACGTCGGCGCGGACCTGTGCGCCCAACACACGGGCCAGATCAGCCTTATTCGCAATCGCAGCAAATGCGGCCAGATCACCCTGCACCGGAGCCATGCCCGCCGCGTTGATCGCCCCCGTATCCAGATAGGCGCGATAGTAATCGTGGATCAGCGCGGCGTCACTGCCGGGCTTGGGATGGCCCGCCACCACATCGGCGACCAGCGCGGTGATTCGCTTTTCGGTCGATTGATCGGCGATATAAAAGCCGCCAACCGAGGCCCGATCGGCCGGGATTTCGGTTTCGCGGGCCCAAACACCATTGGCGAAGAGGTAAAAATCATCTCCGGGGCGGACAGAACGATCCATTCCGGATGCATTCAACCCCACCGAAGCCCCCTTGGGCGCACCCGCCGCATGGGCCATCATCGGCATGGCCAGCGCCAGCGGGCAAAGGCCAAGTGCCAGCGCCCGACGAAAATCTGCAATCTTGGGCATTATCCTGTCCTTACAATATAATAGCGCCACCCCTCCTGTCGGGCGTCCCGGCATAGAGCCCGCAAGACAGAGCCAGTCAACAAGTTACAATGATGTCAGTAAGACCGTCATGGCGCTGGAGATAAGCCAATCGGCGGGTTTGAATAGTCCAAATGAGGCGAATCTGCACAAGACACCAACATATCTGACGATCTACATAGTGGTAATCACCTAGCAGCGCTTGTTCAAATGCGAACCACACCCACCTATCGGCCAGTATCAACCACCAACAATGCCCCGATGCAGAGCAATCGGCAAAGGGTCGCAATGTCCAGAAACAGGGATAGCATGGACCGGACGAATGACACCCTCGCGCTGATGCAATGCCTGCGCAATGCACTTGATCGGCTGGATGCCATTAATGCCTTTACCGCAGCTGCACACTTGGATGCCTGTTTGCATGCTCTGAGCGATTACTTCATTTCCGACGAAAATAACTCGAAAGGCGATTAATCGGTATTACCCCTAATATTCCCAACACCCCTGCTTGGGCTAAACTACGCAGACACCAGTAGCTATTTCTGCTGCTGCCATGTTTTGCTGCTAGCACGGGGGACATCGTAAGGGATGAACTGGACCGACAGAAATTCTGCCGCTCTGGCCGGGGCGGCTCCTCAAATCTGGAAAGAGCCCGAGGGCAGCCAGCCCGTCAACCAACGTTTGCGCACATTGGCGCAATCGCTGCTTAATGCCGCCATGGAACTGGAAAAGGCGCCGCCTGCGGTGCCTGTCGAAGATGGCGGAGCCGGTATCGCGGCAAGGCCGAAATCGGACCCGGCCGAACAGGCCCAACAGCTTTACCGCGAACGCCGCCGCCGGATCGAGGCCTTTGGCGACGACACGCTGTTTGGCGAACCCGCGTGGGACATCCTGCTCGACCTGTTCGTGGCCGGAGAGCGCGGCAAGCGCGTGGCCGTGACCAGCGCCTGCATCGGCTCCGGCGTGCCCAGCACGACGGCGCTGCGCTGGCTCAATGTGCTGGAACTGCGCGGGATGGTCGAGCGCGAGGATGACAATCACGATGCACGCCGCTCCTTCGTCCGCCTGACCGCTAAGGCGCGGTCGATGATGCTCGACTATTTCGCCAATCTCTGAATACCGCACAGGGCAAAACAAAAGGGCGGGGAGCAAACTCCCCGCCCTTTCCGTTTCCGGCGTCCGGAAGGCTTTTTAGACCTTCAAACGGCCAAAGGCGCTCTTGCCGGCATAAAGCGCGGCAACGCCAAGCTGTTCCTCGATGCGGATCAGCTGGTTATACTTGGCCAACCGGTCAGAACGGGCCAGCGAGCCGGTCTTGATCTGGCCGCAGTTGGTGGCAACGGCGAGGTCGGCGATGGTCGCATCCTCGGTTTCGCCCGAACGGTGGCTCATCACGGCGGTATAGCCCGCGCGCTGCGCCATCGAAACGGCTTCCAGCGTCTCGGTCAGCGTGCCGATCTGATTGACCTTCACCAACAGCGAGTTGGCCAGACCCTGATCAATGCCCATGGCCAGACGCTTGGGGTTGGTCACGAACAGGTCGTCACCCACCAGCTGCACCTTGTCACCGATCAGATTGGTGAGCGCGGCCCAGCCTTCGAAATCGTCCTCGCTCATGCCGTCTTCGATCGAGATGATCGGATAGTCGGCAGCGAGCTTGGCGAGATATTCGGCGAATTCGACCGGGCTGAGCGAGAGGCCTTCGCCGCTGATCTCATACTTGCCGTTCTTGAAGAATTCGGTCGAGGCGCAGTCGAGCGCGAGCAGGATGTCGCTGCCCAGCTTGAAACCGGCCTTTTCGATCGAGGTCGACACGAAATCGAGCGCGGCGCGCGTGCTGGCGATGTTGGGGGCAAAGCCGCCTTCGTCGCCCACGGCCGTGGCCAGACCCTTTTCGTGCAGGCCCTTCTTGAGCGTGTGGAAGATTTCCGCACCCCAACGCACCGCCTCGGAGATCGAGTCAGCGCCGACCGGCATGATCATGAATTCCTGGAAGTCGATCGGATTGTCGGCATGTTCGCCGCCATTGATGATGTTCATCATCGGCACGGGCAGAACATGGGCCGAAACGCCGCCCACATAGGAATAAAGCGGCAGACCGCGCGCGTCGGCAGCGGCCTTGGCCGTGGCCAGCGAGACGCCCAGAATGGCGTTGGCGCCGATGCGCGCCTTGTTGGGCGTGCCGTCCAGTTCGATCATGGCAAGGTCAATGTCGCGCTGATCTTCGGCATCGACGCCGACGAGCGCTTCGTGGATTTCGGAATTCACCGCTTCCACCGCCTTGGTGACGCCCTTGCCCAGATAGCGGCTCTTGTCGCCATCGCGCAGTTCAACCGCCTCATGCGCGCCGGTGCTGGCGCCCGAGGGCACGGCGGCGCGGCCAAAGCTGCCATCTTCGAGCAGCACATCGACTTCGACCGTGGGATTGCCACGGCTGTCCAGAATTTCGCGAGCGTGGATGTCGATAATCGCGGTCATGGCGTGTTCATCTCCTCTCGGACACCTTTCAGATGCCCTCAAGACGATTCCCTTAGCAGCGGAACCTTGGCAGGCAAGGTGCATTGCAGCATGATAGGAGCGAGGCGAGCAAATCGATGCGAATTCATCACGCGATTCTCTACGCCCCGCCCAAGAGAAGGATGATAAGCCATGGCCGATGAAACCAACGCTCTTGTTGCCGACGCTGCCCAAGCCGTTACCGAAACGGCCGATGGTGTGAAGGCCAAGTTCAGCAAGGCGATTGACGACGCGCGCGCGGGCGCCCTCGCGCTGGGCAAGGATTTGCAGGAAAAGGCTGCGCCCTATACCGAAAAGCTTTCGAGCGGCGAATTGCTGGCCGAAGCCAAGGCGATTGGCGAACAGGCCAAGGAACGCGCGCTGCATCTGGCCGCCGATGGCAAGGTGAAGGCGAGCGACGCCATCACCTCGCTGGGCAAGGTTGTGGCCGACAATGCGGGCCTTGTCGATGACAAGCTGGGCGAGAAATACGGCGATTATGCCCGCAGCGCGGCCCGCGCGCTTCAGGAAACCGGCGCCAAGCTGGAATCCAAGGATCTGGAAGAGCTGGGCAAGGAAGCCACCGAATTTGTGAAGAAAAATCCGGTGATCGCCGCCGGCGCGCTGATCGCGGTGGGCTTTGCCCTGACCAAGCTGCTAGGCGGCAAGAGCGACGAAGAAGCATAAGCCGAAAGGCATGTAGCGCAGGGCGCCGGGCGGTTTGACGCCGCTCCGGCGCTTTGGTGCAAGTATTGAAGGGGGCCTGATGCCCAAGCATCGGCAAGACAGCAGCGAAATCGACGAGCCAAGCCTCGAAGAGGATTTCCACGGCCTGTTCACATCGACCCGCGCGGCGTTTGACAGCGAGATCGAATATCAAAAGGCCCGCGCCGGAATGGCTGTGGGTCTTGTGCTGCGCATTGCGGGGCTGACGGCGCTGGCGCTGGCGCTGGTGTTTTTCCTGCTGATGGCGATCATCATGGGCTCGCTGCTGGGTCTGGCGACGCTGGTGGGGCCGTGGGGGGCGATGGGCATCGTGGTGGCGCTGTTGCTGCTCATCACGTTCTGGAGCGTGCTGAAGGTCAAGCGGGCCATCCGCAGGCTGATCACGCTGTTTTCCGCTTCGGAAGGTGACGCATGAGCCCGGCCGAGGAAAAACTGGCGCAATTGCGCGCCGCGCGCGATGCGGCCCGCGCCGAATTTCTCAGCCGCTCCACGCGCATCCGCGCTCTGGCCGAGCCGGGCGAATTGGGCCGCCGCCTAACCAATGACATACAGGTGCAGGGGCGCAAGGCGCTCTCGCAGGCGATGGAGATTGCCGCCGACGAGCGCGGTGTGCTGGCGGGAACCTTGACCGCGCTGATGCTCTGGCTGGCGCGCAAGCAGATCTTTGCCAAGGCGGTCGAACTGGCGCCCAAGGCCAAGCCGGCATGGGCCAAGGCGCGCGAAAGACTGCAATCGGGCCTGTCGAAAATCCTCGCCCGCCTGCCCGGAAAGGGTGATGGGGTATAAAACTTGCGCGAAACGCAATCAGAATATGCTTGATTTCAACCTTGGTGGCGCTTGCTGATCGGCTTGGCCCGATGCTATGGCAAAGGCTCAATCCTCCAATTTGCTGGAAACAAGCCATCATGTCCCAACTTCTCCACCTCGTCATCGGCGGTCGTGTGCGTGACCCGCAGGGCCTCGATTTCGTGGACCTCAGCGCGCTCGATTATGTCGGCGTGTTTCCCGATTACGCTTCGGCCGTGGAAGCATGGCGCGGCGCGGCCCAGCGCAGCGTTGACGATGCCGAGATGAAGTATGTGGTCGTCCATCTGCACAAGCTGCTGGAACCCGGCCACGAACATTGATCGGCAACGGGTTCATCCCGCATCGGTCCAAATGAAAAGGCCCCGCCGATCAGCGGGGCCTTTTCATTTACGCCAGAGGCGCGGATCAGATAAATTCGATCTTTTCCACGGTATAGAAACGATCGCCCGCGGGCACGCGGACCTCGATGTCTTCGTCAACCTTCTTGCCGATCAGCGCCCGGCCCAGCGGCGAGACATAGCTGATCCGGCCCAGTTTCGCGTCCGCCTCATAGGGGCCGACGATCTGGTAACGCACCGGCTTGTCGTCATCGTCCAGCAAAGTGACGGTGGCGCCAAAGATGATCCGGTCGCCAGAAAGCGTGGTGGGGTCGATGATCTGCGCCCGGCTGATCTTGTCCTCAAGATCGGCGATCGTGGCTTCAACCTGCCCCTGACGCTCCTTGGCGGCGTGATACTCCGCATTTTCGGAAAGGTCGCCATGCGCGCGCGCTTCCTCGATCGCGTCAACGATCCGGGGCCGCTCTTCCCGCAGCGCCTTCAGCTCGGCCGTCAGCTTTTCATAGCCAATCGCCAGCATCGGCAGCTTTTCGATACTTGCCATCCGTGAAACTTCCTTCATGGCCCTTCCCTCCGCCGGGACAGTCGGAGGCTCCGCCCCGCATTTTGATGAAAACGCGGGGGTTTGCCTTCCAACTTTTGCGGAAAGGACGTGGTCGGTCAGCTATAATAGGCTTGCAACGGGCACACTTCAAGACTGGCCGAACGCATCGCGCCAATCGCTTCCACAGCCGCGACGCTGCCCGCCGCAGTGGTGAAATAAGGCACCTTGTTGCCCAGCGCGGCCTGACGGATGCTCTGCGAATCCTTCAGGCTCTGCCAACCCTCGGTGGTGTTGAACACCAGCGCCACGCCGCCATCGATGATTCGGTCAACGATATGCGGGCGCCCTTCGGCCACCTTGTTGACCAGTTCGACCGCAACGCCCGCCTCGGCCAGGAACTTCTGCGTGCCGCCGGTGGCGATCAGGCGGAAGCCCAGTTCGACCAGCTTGCGCGCGGCAGGCAGCACGACCGCCTTGTCCGTATCCTTGACCGAAATGAACACCACGCCTTCCTGAGGCAGCTTGACGCCCGCGCCCAGCTGGCTCTTGGCAAAGGCCGTGGCGAAATCCTTGTCGAGGCCCATGACCTCGCCGGTGGACTTCATTTCGGGGCTCAGCACCGGATCGACGCCGGGGAAGCGGGCAAACGGGAACACTGCTTCCTTGACCGCCATATAGGGCAGATCGCGGCGGAACGGCGGGAACGTGTCCAGCTTTTCACCCGCCATCACGCGCGCGGCGATCTTGGCAACCGGCTGACCGATGGCCTTGGCCACGAAAGGCACCGTGCGCGAGGCGCGCGGATTGACCTCGATGAGGTAAACTTCGCCATCCTTGACCGCGAACTGGATGTTCATCAGCCCCTTGACGCCCAGCGCCAGCGCCAGCAATTCGGCCTGACGCTCCATCTCGGCGATGATCTCGGCCGAGAGGCTGTAGGGCGGCAGGGTGCAGGCGCTGTCGCCCGAGTGGATGCCAGCCTCTTCGATATGCTGCATCACGCCCGCCACGACGACCTTTTCGCCATCGCACAGCGCATCGACATCGCACTCGATCGCATCGCGCAGATACTGGTCGATCAGCACCGGCGAGTCGCCCGACACCTGCACCGCCGTGGCGATATAGTCATCAAGCTGCGCCACGCTGTCGACGATCTCCATCGCCCGGCCGCCCAGCACATAGGACGGACGCATCAGCACCGGATAACCGATACGGCTGGCAACATTGACCGCCTCGTCGCGGCTGCGCGCGATGCCGTTGGCGGGCTGCTTCAGGCCAAGCTGTTCGACCAGAGCGGCGAAACGCTCGCGGTCTTCGGCAAGGTCGATGGCATCCGGGCTGGTGCCCAGAATGGGGATGCCCGCATCTTCCAGCGCCTGCGCCAGCTTCAGCGGGGTCTGCCCGCCAAACTGCACGATCACACCGACCAGTTCGCCCTTCGACTGTTCAACCGTCAGGATTTCCAGCACGTCTTCGGCCGTCAGCGGCTCGAAATACAGGCGGTCCGAGGTGTCATAGTCGGTCGAAACCGTTTCGGGGTTGCAGTTGACCATGATGGTTTCATAGCCGACCTCTTCCAGCGCGAAACACGCATGGCAGCAGCAATAGTCGAACTCGATGCCCTGACCGATACGGTTCGGGCCGCCGCCAAGTATCACGATCTTCTTGCGGTCGGACGGATCGGCTTCGTTCTCGGCCACGCCGAACATCGGCGTTTCATAGGTCGAGTACATATAGGGCGTAATCGCCTCGAACTCAGCCGCGCAGCTGTCGATGCGCTTGAACACCGGGCGCACGCCCAGACGGTGGCGCAGCGCGCGCACTTCGGCCTCGCTGGTGGCGCCCACCATCGCTTCGACCACATCATGCAGCAGGCCAGAACGCGCCATATTGGCGCTGCCCGCCAGCGCAGCGGATTGCACCGCCAGCTTGGCCAGACGCTTGTCCGAGAAGCCCATGGCCTTCAGACGGCGCAGACCGTCGGCATCATTGGGCAGGCCATTCTTGGCCACCTCGGCCTCGGCCGCGATGATTTCCTCGATATGGGCCAGGAACCACGGATCGTAATGGGTGATCCGGTTGATGTCGGCGGCGGTAAAGCCTTCGCGGAAAGCCTGCGCCACCACCAGCAGGCGGTCGGGCGTGGCGCGCGACAGGGCGGCGGTGATCTCGTCGCGGCTTGCACCCACCAGTTCGTCGACGCGGTTGAAACCGTCGAGGCCCGTTTCCAGCCCACGCAGCGCCTTCTGCATCGATTCCTTGATGTTGCGCCCGATCGCCATCACCTCGCCCACCGACTTCATCGCGGTGGAGAGCAGCGGCTCGGAGCCCTTGAACTTTTCAAAGGCAAAGCGCGGGATCTTGGTCACGACATAGTCGATGCTCGGCTCGAACGAGGCAGGCGTGGCGCCCGTGATCTCGTTGGTCAGCTCGTCCAGCGTATAGCCCACGGCCAGCTTGGCCGCGACGCGCGCGATGGGGAAGCCCGTGGCCTTCGACGCCAGCGCCGAGGAGCGCGACACGCGCGGGTTCATTTCAATAACGATCAGACGGCCATCGGCCGGGTTCACCGCGAACTGGACGTTCGACCCGCCCGTTTCCACGCCGATCTCGCGCAGCACGTTGAGCGAGGCGGTCCGCATGATCTGATATTCTTTATCCGTCAGCGTCAATGCGGGCGCAACCGTGATCGAGTCGCCCGTATGCACGCCCATCGGATCGATATTTTCGATCGAGCAGATGATGATGGAATTGTCGTTGCGATCGCGCACGACTTCCATCTCATATTCCTTCCAGCCCAGCAGCGATTCCTCGATGAGAACCTCGGTGGTGGGACTGGCTTCCAGACCGCTCTTCACGATCTTTTCGAACTCGGCCTTGTTATAGGCGATGCCGCCGCCCGTGCCGCCCAGCGTGAAGGAAGGACGGATGATCGAGGGCAGACCCGTGCGCTCCAGCACGGCAAAGGCTTCGTCCACGGTGTGGGCCACGCCGCTGCGCGCCGATTCGAGGCCGATCTTGTCCATGGCCTCGCGGAAACGCTGGCGGTCTTCGGCCTTGTCGATGGCATCGGCATCAGCGCCGATCATCTGCACGCCGTACTTTTCCAGCGTCCCGTCTTCAAACAGCGCCAGCGCGGTGTTCAATGCGGTCTGGCCGCCCATCGTGGGCAGCACCGCATCGGGGCGCTCCTTTTCGATGATCTTGGCGACCATGGCCGGGGTGATCGGCTCGATATAGGTCGCGTCGGCCATTTCCGGGTCGGTCATGATCGTGGCCGGGTTCGAGTTGACCAGGATAACCCGGTAACCCTCTTCCTTCAGCGCCTTGATCGCCTGCGTGCCGGAATAGTCAAACTCGCAAGCCTGACCGATGATGATGGGCCCCGCGCCAATGACGAGGATCGAGGAGATGTCTGTCCGCTTAGGCATCAGGCAATGCTCTCAATGAATTTCGTGAAAAGATAAAAGCTGTCCATCGGCCCCGGCGAGGCTTCGGGGTGATACTGCACCGAGAAGGCTTTCTTGCCCGTGATCTCGATGCCGCAGTTCGAACCGTCAAACAGCGACTTGTGGGTTTCCACCACGCCTTCGGGCAAGCTGGCCGCATCCACCGCGAAACCGTGGTTCATACTGGTGATTTCCACCACACCCTCGGCCATGCGCTTGACCGGGTGGTTCGCGCCGCGATGGCCCTGATGCATCTTGATGGTCTTGGCGCCGGCGGCCAGCGCCAGCATCTGGTGACCAAGGCAGATGCCGAAGATCGGCATGCCCTGATCGAGCAGCGCCTTGATGACCGGCACGGCGTAAACGCCCGTGGCCGCCGGATCGCCGGGGCCGTTGGACAGGAACACGCCATCGGGCTTGAGGCCGAGGATGACATCAAGCGGCGTTTCCGCCGGAACCACCGTCACAGTCGCACCAGCGGCGACCAGATTGCGGAAGATGTTGTCCTTGGCGCCGAAATCCATCGCCACGACATGCGGCCGCGGATCGTGGGGCGAACGGCCATAGCCCTTGCCCAGATGCCAGACGCTGCCTTCCCAGTTTTCCTGCCCCTTGCGCGACACGATCTTGGCCAGATCCATGCCTTCAAGGCCGGGCCACTGCTGCGCCTTGGCCAGCAGCGCGGGAATGTCGAATTCGCCCGCCTCATTATAGGCGATGACGGCATTGGGCGCGCCCGAGAGGCGGATGCGGCGCGTCAGGGCACGGGTGTCGAGCCCTGCGATGCCGATCTTGCCCTTGGCCTTCATCCAGGCGTCGAAACGGCCTTCGGAGCGGAAGTTGGAAGGGTTGGTCACGTCTTCGCGCACGATGCAGCCAACGGCGCCGTCAACGGCGGCCTCGTTGTCTTCATGGTTCACGCCGACATTACCGATGTGGGGGAACGTAAAGGTGACGATCTGGCCAGCATAGCTGGGATCGGTCATGATTTCCTGATAGCCGGTGATCGAAGTGTTGAAACACACTTCACCTACGGCGCTGCCTTGCGCGCCAAATCCTCGGCCCCAGGCGACATAACCATCGGCCAGTACCAGGACGGCAGTGGCGCCAACTGGTTTAGGCGCAAGCGAAGGGGCGGGGTCTGCCATGGGGGCGCTCCGTGAGAAGTTTTCAACAATGGGTGCTAAGGCCCGCCCGCTAGACCCCATACCCTTATCCGTCAACCTATCAAAACCGGAAAAATCCCGCTAGGGTTATCCGCCAAGCCGCGAAATGCGCAAAACTCCACGGGAAAGTTTAGAAAAATGATCCGCGATTCGATTAAGGCCGCGCAGGTGGCCGCCATGAAATCGGGCGACAAGCCCCGCCTTGCAGCCGTCCGCCTCATTCTGGCCAAGCTGAAGGACAAGGATATCGAACTGCGCACGGCCAGCAGCATTCCCGATGACGATGTGATCGTGACCGATGTGCTGCAAAAGATGGTGAAACAGCGCCGCGAATCGATCACCATGTATGAACAGGGTGGCCGCCCCGAGCTGGCCGCCGCCGAAGCCGCCGAGGTCGCGGTGATCGAGGACTTCCTGCCCGCGCAGATGAGCGAGGACGAGGTCAAGGCCGCGATTGAGACTATCAAGGCCGAAGTGGGCGCGAGCAGCATCAAGGATATGGGCAAGGTTGTTGGCGCCCTCAAGGCCAAGCACGGCACCCAGATCGACATGGGCAAGGCCAGCGCACTGGTGAAGGCGGCTCTGGCGTAAAATGAGTCTTTCGCCCCAGTTCCTTGATGAATTGCGCAGCCGGATCACGCTGTCCGCCGTGATCGGCCGGACCGAGCGCGTGACCAAGGCGGGGCGCGAGTTCAAGGCCTGTTGCCCGTTTCACCACGAAAAGACGCCCAGCTTCACCATCAATGATGAAAAGGGCTTCTATCACTGCTTTGGCTGCGGGGCGCATGGCGATGTCATCCGCTGGATGACCGATCAGCGCGGCCTGTCCTTTATGGATGCGGTGAAACAACTGGCCGAGGAGGCGGGGATGGAAGTCCCCGCCCCCGACCCAAGGCAGGCCCAGCGCGCGGAAAAGCAGAAGAGCCTGCATGATGTGATGGGCGCGGCGCAGGCGTTTTTTGTGGACCAGCTGGCCAGCCCCGAGGGCGGTCAGGCACGCTCCTATCTGGCCTCGCGCGGGTTCTCCGCCGCCGTGTGCCGCGAATTCGGCTTTGGCTATGCGCCGGAGGGGCGTCAGGCGTTGAAAGGCGCTTTGGGCCAATTCCCCGAACCGATGCTGATCGAGGGCGGCCTGCGCATCGTGGTCGAGGACAAGGAGCCGTATGACCGGTTCCGGGGCCGCCTGATGCTGCCCATCCACGATCCGCGCGGGCGGGTGATTGCCTTTGGCGGGCGCATTCTGGCCACGCACAAGACCGATGCGCCCAAATATCTGAACTCGCCCGACACGCCTTTGTTCGACAAGGGGCGCACGCTGTATAACCACCATCGCGCCTCGCCTGCCTCGCGGCAATCGGGGCGGATCATTGTGGTCGAAGGCTATATGGACGTGATCGCGCTGGCGGCGGCGGGGTTTCACGACGCGGTGGCCCCGCTGGGCACCGCGCTGACCGAGACGCAGATCGAGATGATCTGGCGCATGGTGGCGATGCCGGTGCTGTGTTTCGACGGCGATGCGGCGGGGCAAAGGGCGGCGATGCGCGCCGTGACGCGCGCCCTGCCCTTGCTGCGGCCCGGCCACTCCCTGCGCATCGTGCGTATGCCGCAGGGGCAGGACCCCGACGACCTGATCAAGGCGCGTGGCCCCGCCGCGATGGAAGAAGTGCTGGCGGGCGCGCAAAGCCTGCTCGACACATTGTGGCAATTCGAAATGGATGCCGCCCCTGCGGGCAGCCCCGAGGAAAAGGCGGGCCTCAAGGCGCGGCTGATGGCCCATGTCGACACGATTGCCGACAATGACATCAAGGCGCTCTATCGGCGCGATCTGCTCGAACGCTTTTCCGCTTTCGCCTTTCCCCGGCGCGAGGATAGCCGTCCGCCATGGCAACCGCGCCAGCCTTTTCAAAAGCAGCAGCGCGGCGGGCGTTTCGGACGCGACATCCCCCCGCCCCTGCCCCACGAGGAAACCACGCAAAGGCTGCAACGCCCCGCCAACCCGTTCCGCGCCGCCACAATCGAGGCGGTGCTGGCGGGCCTGATCCGCATGCCCGGCGAAATCGCCCGCCATGCCAGCCTGCTGGCGCGTCTGGCGCAGGAGGATGCGCGGTGCGATGCGCTGCTTGATGCGCTTGATGATGGCGCCCCCCTTGAAAGCGCCGCCATCGGCACCATCTTGGCGGAGAAAGGCTTAACGCCTCCCGACACCACTGCACGTCCCGGTATGGAATTTGCTTTCCTTTGCGAATCGGGGGAAGGCGCCAAAGGGCAATTGTCCGACGTGCTTTGCGTGCTGGCGGAAAAGCCGATGGTGGAGGCCGCCTTGGCCCAAACCCGCGAAAGCGGCGAGGTGACCGAGGAAAGTTGGGCAGAACAGCAAAGATTGTTGGCGCGTTTGCGCGATTTGGAAAAAAGAGAGCTGGATTTGAAGGCGCGACTCGGCCAAATGGCGGTTGCACAGGATAATGCTGCGGCGGCATCGCCCGATGCCGCGCACCTCTAGATGGCGTATAGGATGGACGAAGAGATTTCTGGCGCGGACATGTCGGATGGCGGCAAGGGCGAAGGCGGCGACGCTCCCCTGATCGACCTCAATGAAGCCTCGATCAAGAAGCTGATCGCCCGCGCCAAGCGCCGCGGCATCATCACCTATGACGAATTGAACGAGGCGCTGCCTCAGGACCAGTTCTCGAACGATCAGATCGAGGACATCATGGCCGCCATCAGCGAGATGGGCGTCAACATCGTGGAAAGCGATGAGGATGCCGCCGAGCCCGATGACAATGCCGCCGATGATGTCGACGATTCCGATTCGACGATGTCCGACCGCCCGGCCATCGAAAAGAAGAAGGAAACGGTCGAGCGGACCGATGACCCTGTGCGCATGTATCTGCGCGAAATGGGTGCGGTCGAACTGCTGAGCCGCGAAGGCGAAATCGCCATCGCCAAGCGGATCGAGGCCGGTCGCGACACGATGATTCTGGGCCTGTGCGAAAGCCCGATCACCTTCCACGCCATCATCCAGTGGTCCGAAGCGCTCAACAATGGCGAAATGCAGCTGCGCGAGATCCTCGATCTCGACGCGATGCTTTCCAAAGAGCCGCAGCCGGAAAACCTCTCGGAAGACGGCGAAGAAGCCGATGGCGAGATTTCCGAAGCCACCGCCGGCCCTTCCTTCAAGGAGGAAGAGGACATCGAGGAAACCGAGTCCGCCGACGAGGAGGATGAGGACGGCATCGAGCGCCGCGCCAAGCGCCCCGTTGAGGAAGAGGAAGAGGATAACACCCTCTCGCTCGCCCAGATGGAAGCGCAGCTCAAGCCCGAAGCGCTGGAGAAGTTCGCCCTCATCACCGACCTGTTCTACAGCTTTGAAAAGGCGCAGGCAGAGCGGCTGGAATACATGGCCGTCGGCAATGACTATCCGGCGGACAAGGAACGCACCTATCAGCAATTGCGCGAAGACCTGACCGCGCAGGTGGAAAGCGTGCAGTTCCATGGCCAGAAGATCGAATATCTGGTCGATAACCTCTATGCCTTCAACCGCCGGTTGACGGCGCTTGGTGGCCAGATGCTGCGCCTTGCCGAGCGTCACAAGGTCAGCCGCAAGGACTTCCTTGAAGCCTATGTGGGCCGCGAGCTGGACGATAACTGGCTGGCCAGCGTTCAGGGCAAGGACAAGAAGTGGACGGCCTTTGCCGTCAACGAAGGCGACGCGGTCGAACGCATCCGTGCCGAGGTTTCGGACATTGCCAGCAACACCGGCATGGCTCTGCCCGAATTCCGCCGCATCGTGAACATGGTGCAAAAGGGCGAACGCGAGGCCCGCATCGCCAAGAAGGAAATGGTGGAAGCCAACCTTCGCCTCGTGATCTCGATTGCCAAGAAGTACACGAACCGCGGGTTGCAATTCCTTGATCTTATTCAGGAAGGCAACATCGGCCTGATGAAGGCGGTCGACAAGTTCGAATACCGTCGCGGCTACAAGTTCAGCACCTATGCGACCTGGTGGATCCGTCAGGCCATCACGCGCAGCATCGCCGATCAGGCGCGCACGATCCGTATTCCGGTGCATATGATCGAGACGATCAACAAGCTGGTGCGCACCAGCCGCCAGTTCCTGCACGAGCAGGGCCGCGAGCCTACGCCGGAAGAAATGGCCGAGCGCCTGAGCATGCCGCTCGAAAAGGTGCGCAAGGTGATGAAGATCGCCAAGGAGCCGATCTCCCTTGAAACGCCGATCGGCGACGAGGAAGATTCGCATCTGGGCGATTTCATTGAGGACAAGAACGCGATCATCCCCGTCGATGCCGCGATTCAGTCCAACCTGAAGGAAACCGTCACCCGCGTGCTGGCATCGCTGACGCCGCGCGAGGAGCGCGTGCTGCGTATGCGTTTCGGCATCGGCATGAACACCGACCACACTTTGGAAGAAGTGGGCCAGCAGTTCAGCGTGACGCGCGAACGTATCCGCCAGATCGAAGCCAAGGCGCTGCGCAAACTCAAGCACCCGAGCCGGTCACGCAAGATGCGGTCGTTCCTCGACCAATAATTGCGGAAATCTTGATGCAAAAGGGCGCGATTCTATTGGGAATCGCGCCCTTTTTTGTAAAAACGCGATGGATAGCGGCGCCGCAAATGCTGCCAAGGTGCAAACCAGCCACCAACGTCGCAAAACTGCCACTTTTGGCCCCTGTTGGGGGTGGCCATGGCGCAGTTTGACGCCTAAGGAGCCGCCAAGACGACTCTAGTGGAACGAGCCAGACCCATGAAAATCGCTATCGCATCCGACCACGCCGCCGTTGCCTTCAAGGCCGAACTCGCCCAGTTCCTGCGCGACGAAGGCCATGAGGTCAGCGACCTTGGCCCCGAAACCGAGGACCGGGTGGATTATCCCGACTATGGTTACAAGCTGGCCGAGGCGGTGGCATCGGGCGCGGCGGAATTTGGCGTGGCCCTGTGCGGCAGCGGCATCGGCATTTCGATCGCCGTCAACCGCCACCCGGCTCTGCGCTGCGCGCTGGTGGGCGAGCCGCTCTCGGCTGCCCTTGCCCGCGAACATAACAATGCCAATGCCATCGCCATGGGCGCGCGCCTGACCGGCGTTGATATGGCCAAGGCCTGCCTCACCGCATTCCTCAGCACTGATTTCGGCGGCGGCCGCCACACCGGCCGCGTCGAAAAGCTGACCAACCCCACCTTCTGATCCCCAAAAGGACAAGCCACCATGACCGATATTCGCCCCGACGATTTCTTCACCGGCACGCTGTCTGATCGCGATCCCGTGATCGCTGGCTGGATCAACAAGGAACTGGGCCGTCAGCAGGACAAGATCGAGCTGATCGCCAGCGAGAACATCTGCTCGACCGCCGTGCTGGAAGCGGCCGGTTCGATCCTGACCAACAAGTATGCCGAGGGGTATCCGGGCCGTCGCTATTATGGCGGCTGCGAATATGTCGATGAAATCGAAGCGATTGCCATCGACCGCGCCAAGGAATTGTTCGGCGCCGCATTCGCCAATGTGCAGCCCAATTCGGGCAGCCAGATGAACCAGGCCGTGTTCCTCGCGCTCTTGACGCCGGGCGACACGTTCATGGGCCTGGACCTGAACTCGGGCGGCCACCTCACCCACGGTTCGCCGGTGAACATGAGCGGCAAGTGGTTCAACGTGGTGCCTTACGGCGTGCGTGAGGACAACCAGCTCATCGACATGGACGAGGTTGCCCGCATCGCTCGCGAGTGCAAGCCCAAGCTGATCGTCTGCGGCGGCACGGCCTATTCGCGCGAATGGGACTGGGCCGGTTTCCGCACGATTGCCGATGAAGTGGGCGCCTATCTGCTGGCCGACATGAGCCACATTTCGGGTCTGGTTGCCGGCGGCGCGCATCCCTCGCCGGTGCCTTTCGCCCATGTGACCACCACCACCACGCACAAGTCGCTGCGCGGTCCGCGTTCGGGCATCATCCTGTCCAACGACGAGGCGATTGCAAAGAAGCTGAACTCGGCGATCTTCCCCGGCCTGCAGGGCGGCCCGCTGATGCACATCATCGCGGCCAAGGCGGTTGCTTTTGGTGAGGCGCTCCAGCCTTCGTTCAAGGCCTATGCGGCCCAGATCAAGGCGAACGCCAAGGCTCTGGCCGCCTCGCTACAGGCTGAAGGTCTGGGCATCGTGTCAGGCGGCACCGACAACCACCTGATGCTGGTTGACTTGCGCCCCTATGGCGCCAAGGGCAAGCATGCGGAAAAGGCGCTCGACCGTGCCAGCATCACCTGCAACAAAAACTCGATCCCCTTCGACGACGAAAAGCCCCTGCTGACCAGCGGCATCCGTCTGGGGACCCCCGCCGGGACCACCCGTGGTTTCCGCGAGGAAGAGTTCACCCAGATCGGCAAGTGGATTGCGCAAGTGGTTGACGGACTGCGCAAGAATGGCCCCGAAGGCGATGCGCAGGTTGAAGCCCGCGTGGCCGCTGAAGTCGCCGAAATGTGCGCCCGCTTCCCGATCTATCCCAAGCTGGGCTACTGATCCTTGCGCTGTCCGTTCTGCGCCTGTGACAACACGCAGGTGAAAGATTCGCGCCCGACGGAGGACAATACGTCCATCCGTCGGCGCCGACAGTGCGAAGGCTGCGGCGCGCGTTTCACCACGTTTGAACGGGTGCAACTGCGCGAGATCACCGTGGTGAAAAGCAACGATCAGCGCGAACCGTTTGACCGCGCCAAGATCGAGCAATCGGTCGCGCTGGCCTGTCGCAAACGCGGCATCGCGCAGGAACGGCTGGACCAGCTCGTTTCGGGTATCCAGCGCCAGATCGAAACGCTGGGCGACAGCGAAGTGCCGTCGAAGGCGATTGGCGAGATGGTGATGGAAGGGCTGCACGCGCTCGACAGCGTGGCCTATATCCGTTTTGCCAGCGTCTATCGCGACTTTTCCGAAGCGCGCGATTTCGAGGAATTTGCCGGCAACGTGCGTGATGCGGGGCAGAAGAAATGAAACCTGTCATCGTTCTTGTCCGCCCGCAACTGGGCGAGAATATCGGCAAGGCGGCGCGCGCCATGCTCAATTTCGGCCTTGTCGAAATGCGGCTGGTCAGCCCACGTGATGGCTGGCCCAACCCCAGCGCGGGGCCTGCTGCGGCGGGCGCCGACATCGTGCTGGAACAGGCGCAGGTGTTCGAAACGCTGGCCGAGGCGGTGGCCGATTGCCCGCATGTCTATGCCACCACGGTCCGCAAGCGCGGCGTGACCAAGCCGGTGCTGACGCCCGAGGCCGCCACGCGCGAAATCCATGCTCAGCCGGGGCGCAGCGCGATCATCTTTGGCCCCGAGCGTTCTGGGCTGGAAACCGATGATGTGGCGCTGGCCCGCGCGATCATCACCGTGCCGATCAATCCCGAATTTGGCTCACTCAATCTGGCGCAGGCGGTGATCCTGTGCGCCTATGAGTGGTCGAAGGGTGTCGCACTGGAGCAGCCCCCGGTCGAGGAAATCCTGCCCCCTGCCCCGCAGGAAGAGCTGGAAGGGTTGATCAACCATCTCGACAGCCTGCTGGAGCCGCGCGGCTATTATTTCCCCGAGGCGCGGGCCGATGCCACGCGGCGCACCTTGCGCACCATGCTGACCAAACCGGCGTGGAACCATCTGGAAGTGCGCACGATGCGCGGGGTTCTCTCCGCCCTGATGCGCCAGCCCGGCGTGCCGCCGCCGCCGCGGGTGAAGCCCGCACCCAAGCCGAAAGACGAATCCGGCAACACGGGGGATTGACAAAATCCGTCATTCCCGCCAAGGGCGCCCCTTCACAAGGATGGCGCCCACCCGGCGCCGTATTCCATTGGCCCTGCATGTCCGGTGAAGCAGTGGCCGCCTGAAAGCCTTTGGCCTTCAGGGTGCGCGCCGGAACCTGTCGGTCAACTCTGATCGGCAACAGAAGGCACGAGGCATTCCGCCCCGCGCCATGAAGCAAATGTAAGGAAGACTATGTCGAAGCGTCATGCCTCGAAGTACAAGATTGATCGCCGCCTTGGCGAAAACATCTGGGGCCGTCCCAAGTCGTCGGTGAACCGCCGTTCGTATGGCCCCGGCCAGCACGGCCAGCGCCGCAAGAGCAAGATCTCGGACTTCGGCATCCAGCTGCGCGCCAAGCAGAAGCTCAAGGGCTACTATGGCGACATCACCGAAAAGCAGTTCAAGAGCACCTATCAGGAAGCGTCGCGCATGAAGGGCGACACCGGTCAGAACCTGATCGGCCTGCTGGAACAGCGTCTGGACGCCGTGGTGTACCGCTCGAAGTTCGCCCCCACCATCTTCTCGGCCCGTCAGGTCGTTTCGCACGGTCACATCTATGTGAACGGCGTGAAGTGCAACATCGCCTCGCGTCGCGTTCGCCCCGGCGACGTGATCAGCCTCGGCAAGAAGGCCAAGGAAATGGCCCTCATCGCTGAAGCTCAGGCTCTGCCCGAGCGCGAAGTGCCCGACTATGTGTCGCAGGACGCCGACAAGGTGACCTTCGTGCGCGTTCCCACGCTCGACGAAGTGCCCTATCCGGTGAAGATGGAACCGAATCTGGTCGTCGAATTCTATTCGCGCTAATTCGCGTTTCCTCGCGGAACAGACAGAGGGTGGAGAGCTTCGGCTTTCCGCCCTTTTTCTTTTTCGTAACAAAGCTTTTCCGGCTCGTTTCTGTCATCAGATCGTCGCCTTGGTCCGTCATTTCACCGCGATGAACGGAACCAACGCAAATCAGAATCGTATTGATGTCATGAACAAGCTCTATCGTTATGTCACCGCCCACCGCGTGGGCAAATGGTATCCCGATCTCGCCACGGCGCAGCGCTTTGCCTTTAAAATCGGCGCGGGATTCATGGCGGAAAAAAGCGGGCAGTTTTCCAGCTATCTGGGGACGAGGCTCGAGGTGCTGCTTCCGGATGGACAGGTGGTGGCCGCGGCGGCCTGATCAGGGTTGCGGGTCGAAAACGGGGGCCGGCTTGGCGGGGGCCGCTTTGCCGCCTTTGGCTTTAGGCTTGACCGTCCCGCCCTTGCCATGGCGCTCTTCCTCGCCCTCCCCGGCCTTTTTGCCGCTGGCGGGAAAGCCAAAGCCCTGATCGATCCGGCTCATCTCCTCGATCACCGCATCCACCAGCTTGGCCACCGGCAGGTCGGAAAAGACGATCCGGCGCAGGAGGTTCTCGGTCAGAACCTGCCGTTTCTTGTAAAACTGATAGAAATAGATGGCAAAGCCGTCGAGCGCGGTCACCACAGTCTGCGCCACGGCGGCATCGACCCCGCGCGCATTGATCGTCACGGCCATCAAGGGCCAGACCATCACCGCCACTGAAAGCAGCATGGCAAGAACAAAGAAGACCTTGTTCAACCAGCCATAGGACCATTGCTTGATATGGACGTCCTGCGCCAAGGCAATGCGCAGGGAGTCATCATCCATACTCTGTTTTTTCTGAAGATAACGGATCAGAAAGTCGCCGCTTGTCTCACCCATGGCAAATCCCCCGACCGGGCCATGGGTGAATAGAGCGCCTGTTTGATCCTTACGTCAAGAAATTCGCAGAGCTTGTCTTTACCGTGCAAAATACCTTGCCCGGAACCGTGCCGCGAAATCGGCAAACCGCCCCTCGGCAATTGCGGCGCGCATGCCCGCCATCAATTGCTGATAAAACGCCAGATTATGCTCGGTCATCAGCATCGCGCCAAGAATCTCCCCCGCCTTTTGCAGATGGTGCAGATAGGCCCGGCTATAGGTGGCACAGACCGAGCAGGTGCAATCCGCGTCAATAGGGCCGGTGTCCTCGGCGTGCTTGGCGTTACGGATGTTCAAAGGCCCGCTCCACGTAAACGCCTGCCCATTGCGGCCCGAACGCGAAGGCAGCACGCAGTCGAACATATCGACCCCGCGCTCCACCGCGCCGACCAGATCGTCCGGTTTGCCCACGCCCATCAGGTAGCGCGGCTTGCCATCGGGCAATTGCGTGGGGGCAAAGTCCAGCGTGGCGAACATCGCCTCCTGCCCCTCGCCCACGGCAAGCCCGCCGATGGCATAGCCATCAAAGCCGATCTCCTGCAATTTACCCGCGGAAATCGAGCGCAGATCTTCATTCAACCCACCCTGCTGAATGCCGAACAGGGCCGAACGCGCCGCATGCTCCTCGCCCGAATCGAAGCCCTCGCGGCTGCGCTTGGCCCAGCGCATCGACATCAGCATCGAACGCTCGATCACCTCCTTGGGCTGATCGGCGCGGGGGCATTCATCGAAAGCCATCACAATATCGCTGCCCAGCAGGCGCTGGATTTCCATGCTGCGCTCAGGCGTCAGATTGTGGCGACTGCCGTCGATATGGCTGGCAAAGGTCACGCCTTCCTCGGTGATCTTGCGCAGATCCGACAGGCTCATCACCTGATAGCCGCCGCTGTCGGTCAGGATCGGGCGGTCCCAATTCATGAACTTGTGCAATCCGCCCAGTCGCGCGACGCGCTCCGCGCCGGGGCGCAGCATCAGGTGATAGGTGTTGCCAAGGATGATGTCGGCGCCAATCGAGCGCACCGTCTCAGGCTTCATCGCCTTGACCGTGGCCGCCGTGCCAACGGGCATGAAGGCAGGCGTGCGGATTTCGCCGCGCTGCATCTGGATGGTGCCGGTGCGCGCCTTGCCGTCGCGCGCGTGGATGTTGAATTGAAAACGGGTCATGGCGCCGGGCCTTACGCGGAAAAGCGAAGCCCCGCAATCTGGACGCAGCCCAGTCCGACGTCTAGCGTCGCCGCCATGAAGCAAGCCGCCCTGCTCCTCGCCCTTCTGGCCGCCCCCGTTCTGGCTGCTGATGATCCGCTGACCCGCCCGATCACCACCAGCTATACCGACCGCTGGATGCAGCCGCGCGCGCCGATCCAGATCTATGGCAAGACATGGATGGCAGGTTCGGTGCATCTGAATACGGCGGTGATCGACACGGGCGCGGGGCTGGTGGTGATCGACGCAGGCCTGCCGCAATTCGAGCCCCAGTTGAAGGCCCAGATCCGCAGCCTTGGCCACAAGCCCTCCGATGTGCGCTATATCCTCGTGACCGAGGCGCATTTCGACCATGCGGGCGGTGTGGCGGCTTTGGCGCGCGATACGGGCGCCACCGTGATCGCCAGCCCCTATACGGTGGCCGCGCTGCGCAAGGGGCAGACGGGGGTGGAAGACCCGCAAAACGGCGATCTCAAGCCCTTCCCCTCGCCCAAGCGCCTGCGCGCGGTGCCCGACGGGGGCCAGATCAAGTTGGGCGATACGGTCATCACCGCTCGCTTCACCCCCGGCCACACCGCCGGATCGACCAGCTGGACATGGCAATCCTGCGCCCCCAAAACCGGATGTCGCGCCATGGTGTTCATGGCCAGCCTGAGCGCCACAGCGGCCGACACCTACCGCTTTTCCGCGCCCGAACATGCCCCCGTCGTCGCCTCTTTCCGCCAATCCTTCGCCAAGGCCAAAGCCTTCCCCTGCGACTATCTCATCACCGGCCACCCCGAACACAGCCTGACCGACGACAAGGTGGCCGCCGCGATGCGCACGCCCGGCAGCGTCAGTTGGGAGGACAAGGGCGCCTGCGCCGCGACCGTGACCCGGTTTGAGGACCGTTTGAACACCACCCTCGCCCGCGAGGCGGCCAAGTGAACATAGACGTAATGTATCCCGCGCTGACCGGGGTTGCGGCGGTGGCGGGTTTTGTTGATGCGGTGGCGGGCGGCGGCGGGCTGATTACCGTGCCAGCGCTGATCTATGCGGGCCTGCCCCCGGCGATGGTGCTGGGCACGAACAAGCTGCAATCCTGCAGCGGAACAGCGCTGGCCACATGGCGCTATCACCGGGCGGGCCTGTTTCGGCTGCGGCCCAATCTGGCGGCGGTGGGTTTCGTGCTGGTGGGCGCGGCCATCGGCGCATGGGCGGTGCAGCGGATCAGTCCAGGCGTGCTCAAGCTGCTGGTGCCGGTGCTGCTGATCGCCATGGCGGCCTATACGCTGCTCAGCCCCAAGATGCATGACCACGAGGGCGAGGCCAGGATCAGCGAGAAAGCCTATCTGCCCGCGGCCGGCGGGATCGGTTTCTATGACGGCTTCTTTGGCCCCGGCACCGGTCAGTTCTTTGCCATCACGCTGGTTTCCCTGCGCGGTTTTGGCCTGACGCGGGCGACGGGCTTGACCAAATTGTTCAACCTGACCAGCAATCTGGCCTCGCTGGCGGTGTTCGCGCTGGGGGGGCAGATCATGGTGGCGCTGGGCCTGTGCATGGCGCTCGGTTCGATGACCGGGGCATGGGCAGGATCGCATATGGCCACGCGGCTGGGGGCAAAATTCATCCGCCCGCTGCTGGTAACGGTCAGTCTGGCGCTGACGGCCAAGCTGGTCTTGGGCTGGTTCACGGGATGAACCAGCCCAAGGAGGCTTATTGCTGGATCAGCCGGATGAAATCCTGCTGATTGAGATTGGAGACATAGGAGCGCACAATCGCACCATTGACGCCGGGCGTGGCGATCAGTTCGCGCACGGCCAAACGCGAGAGCGCCGCGCCCGCCGCACGGAACGCCTGATTGCCGTTCTGCTTGGCCAGCGGTTTGGCAAATTCGAAACAGTCGGTCATCACCAGGCGGGTGAAGATCTTGGCGGTATCCTTGTCGAGCGCCGCCTTCTTTTCCGCGTCCACTGTGACGGCCCCCGCCGCCGGGACCGAAGAGGCGATCTCGACCGCCACCCATTTGGACAGGGCCGCCTTATCCTCGGCGGTGGCCTTGGTGGTCACGCATTCGGCCAGCTTTTGCGATCCTTCGTCCACCGCAGGCGCCTGCGCCAGAGCGGGCGTGACGATCATGGCCAACAGGCTTGCGATCCCAAGTGTCTTTTTCATATCGGCCATTCCTATCCATCCTGGCTTTTCGATCCGCAGCGAAACTGACCGAGCGCCCGCCCCAAGGCAAGCCGCAATTCAGCCCCCCGGTTCGGCCCGTGTCAGCCTTGCGGCAGAAGCAGGCTGGAATCGCCGTAGGAATAGAAACGATAGCCCGTGGCAATGGCATGGGCATAGACCGCCTGCATCCGATCCAGACCCATCAGCGCGGAAACCAGCATGAAGAGGGTGGATTTGGGCAGGTGAAAATTGGTCATCAACCCATCGATGGCGCGAAAGCGATAGCCCGGCGTGATGAAGATCGAAGTGTCACCGCTGAAAGGCCGGATCACCCCATCCTCTCGGCAAGCCGATTCGAGCAGGCGCAGCGAAGTCGTGCCCACCGCGATCACCCGTCCTCCGGCGCGGCGCACAGCGTTCAGGCGCTCGGCGGCCTCAGGGGTGATCGTACCCCATTCGGCGTGCATCTGGTGATCGGTGGTGTCATCGGCCTTGACCGGCAGGAATGTGCCCGCCCCCACATGGAGCGTGAGAAATTCGCGCGCGATGCCTGCGGCTTCGAGGCCTGCGATCAGTTCGGGCGTGAAATGCAGCGCCGCCGTAGGGGCCGCCACCGCGCCGTCCTTTTGCGCAAACATCGTCTGATAATCGCCCTTATCAGCCTCATCGGTCGGCCGCTTGCCCGCGATATAGGGCGGCAAAGGCATCCGCCCTGCCCGCTCCAGCAGGACCTCTACCGGCTCGTCACCGTGAAAGGCCAGCGTCCAACTGCCATCCTCATGGCGCGCCTCGGCCGTGGCCGAAACCTCGGCGGGGAAGGCAATCACATCGCCCTCGTGCAGGCGCTTGCCATTGCGGACAAAGGCCTGCCAGCGGCGTAGGTCGATGCGCTTATGCAGCGTAGCGCCGATCCGCGCCTCGCCCCTTTTGCCCTCAAGCTGGGCCGGGATAACCCGCGTATCGTTGAATACCAGCACATCGCCGGCGCGCAGCAATTGCGGCAGGTCGCGCACCTGATGCTCGCCAAAATCGCCGGTGGGACCGGCCAGCAGCATCCGCGCCGAATCGCGCGGAGACACCGGTCTCAGCGCGATATTTTCAGGCGGCAGGGCAAAATCAAACAGATCGACGCGCAAAACAGCCTCAGTTCGAACGCGAGTTGTTCAACTGGTCAATGCCGATCTTGGCCGGTGCCGCAGGCGGCGTATAGGCCGGGCGCGGCTTGTTATCCGATGCGATCGAAGCCTGCACGATCTTGGTCGGATTGCTGGGCGGTTCGCCGCGCACGATGGCGTCGACAATATCCATGCCCGCAATCACCCGGCCAAAGTTCGTATAGCGCTTGTCCAGCGCAAAGCGCGGATAGAACACGATAAAGAACTGGCTGTTGGCGGTGTCCGGCTCATTGGTGCGCGCCATCGAGACCGAGCCGCGCACATGCGGGATCGAATTGAATTCGGCCTTGAGATCGGGCAGCTTCGAACCGCCCGCGCCGGTGCCCGTCGGGTCGCCGGTCTGGGCCATAAAGCCCTCGATCACGCGGTGAAAGATGATGCCGTCATAAAAACCCTGACGAGCCAGCGTCTTGACCCGTTCGACATGGGCAGGCGCCCATTTCGGCATCATGCGAATGGCAACCCGCCCGCCGTTCGACAGGTCCAGGATCAGCACATTGTCGGGATCATGCGAAATATCCTGATCGACCTTGGCCGACAGATTGTTCGCCGGAAGCGCCGCTTCGGCCTTCAGATTGGCCAGCTTGGGCGCCTTGTCATGATGGCGGGCGCAGGCCCCGGTGGACAGCATCGCAGCGCCCAGCAGCATGGCAAGCGCAGTTTTGGCGAAATCAGGACGTTTCATGCGGCTCTCTTGCAAGAATGGCACCCAAGGCCCTGCTTGGGACCAATTGCGGCGGCGATAGACCGCCAAGGCTGTCGTGGCAATGAACCAGTCACCGAAAAATCGGCACGGTTCATCAATCGTCTCCCATTCTCCCGACTTTATCAATACGCGCCATGACATCGGCGCGCACGGCGGGGCTGACGAATTTGGCGATCTCGCCGCCAAACAGCGCGATTTCCTTGACCAGCTTGCTGGCAATGGGCTGCAACGAGACATCGGCCATCAGGAACACCGTCTCGATCCCGGCGTTCAACTGCTGGTTCATGCCCGCCATCTGATATTCATATTCGAAATCAGCCACCGCGCGCAGGCCGCGCAGGATGACGCTGGCCCCCTGCTTTTCGGCAAATTTCATCAAGAGCGCGTTGAAGCCCACCACGCTGACATTATCCAGCCCCATCGCGGCCACTTCACGCGTGACCATGACCATGCGCTCTTCGGGCGTGAACAGCGGATTTTTCGACGGATTGGTGGTGACGCCGATAATCAGCCGATCAACCAGCTTGGCCCCGCGCCGGATAATATCGGCATGGCCCAGCGTGATCGGATCAAACGTGCCGGGATAGACCCCCACCCTTTCGGCCACGCCATGAAGTATATTTGCCATGCCTGACCCTTGCGCTCCCCCGGCCTCAGATTGCCTTATGCGTCTGAATTGCCTTATGCGTAAAGCCGGAGAAACGCCCGGTCCAGCCTATTAACGATCACGTTCAACGATAAAGCGGGCCAGCGCGCGCAGCAGGTCGGCCTCGGGGCCGTGTGCGGCCAGATGCGCAATCGCCTGATCGATCAGCATCCGCGCCTGTTCGCGCGCACGATCCGCGCCCAGCAGCGAGACAAAGGTCTCCTTGCCCGCCTCGGCATCCTTGCGCAAAGCCTTGCCCGCCAACGCCGCATCGCCTTCATGATCCAGCAGATCATCCACAATCTGGAACGCAAGGCCGATATCGCGGGCATAGGCACGCAAATGGCGGCGACCCTCAGGCGCCACCTTGCCCAGAATCGCACCCAGTTCGACCGCCGCGCCCAGCAAGGCCCCGGTCTTGAGCTGCTGCAACCGGGTGACGGTCGCCAGATCGAAACTGGCGGTTTCGGCGGCAATATCCATCATCTGGCCGCCCGCCATGCCATTATGGCCGCTGGCCGTGGCGAGAGTCGTCACCAGTTCGACCCGCACAAAGGGATCGCCGCTGGTGGCCACATCGGCCAGCAGTTCAAAGGCAAAGCACTGCAGCGCATCGCCCGCCAGCACCGCCGTCGCCTCGTCAAAGGCCAGATGCAGCGTGGGCTTGCCGTGGCGCAGCGCGTCATTGTCCATACAGGGCAGATCGTCGTGGATCAGCGAATAGACATGAACCGATTCGATGGCCGCCCCCACACGCACCGCCGCATTCCGGTCCACCCCATACATATCGGCCACCGCCGCCACCAGCAAAGGCCGCACCCGCTTGCCTCCGCCGATCGTGGCATAGCGCATTGCCTCGAACAGGCGTGCGCGCGGATCCTCGGGAACCGGCAGCAGCGAATCGAAAGCAGCGTCAATATCGGCCTGAATGCTTTTCAGCCCCTGAGCCAGCAGATTATCGGTCACAACAGCCATGGCTTGCCCCTTCCCCTTATTGTTCGTCGAGCGGGCGCAGACCGGCGGGCGCGCCATCGGGCCCGGCCACGATGCGCTCAATGCGCGCCTGTGCCGAATCCAGACGGGCCTGGCATGCCTTGCGCAGCGATTCGCCGCGTTCATACAAAGTGATCGATTCATCGAGCGGCACTTCGCCGCCCTCCAGCCGCCGCACGACATCTTCCAATGCGCGCAGGGCGTCCTCGAAACTAAGACCGGAAAGCTCGGGCGAACTTGCAATTTCTTGGCTCATGGGTGCAGCCATGGCCCCAATTGCCCGGCCCGGTCAAGGCTCCCCCAAGGGCATCATGCAACTATACACGATCAAGAACGGCCGATACGCTCTGGAAATCTGCCGACCATGGCGCTAAGGGCGCGACCATGACAAACGCCGCCAGCACGATCACCCCCGAAGTTGTCGCCGCCCACGGGCTTAGCACGGAGGAATATGACAAGGTTCTCCACGCACTCGGCCGCGAGCCGAACCTTGTGGAACTGGGCATTTTCTCGGTCATGTGGTCGGAGCATTGCTCGTATAAGTCGAGCCGCCTCCACCTGAAGAAGCTGCCGACCGAGGCTCCCTGGGTCATCTGCGGCCCCGGCGAAAACGCCGGCGTGATCGACATTGGTGATGGTCAGGCCGCCATCTTCAAGATGGAATCCCACAACCACCCCTCCTATATCGAACCCTATCAGGGCGCCGCGACCGGCGTTGGCGGCATTTTGCGCGACGTGTTCACCATGGGCGCGCGCCCGGTGGCCAATATGAACGCACTGCGCTTTGGCCGCCCCGATCACCCCAAGATGAAGCATCTGGTGCAGGGCGTGGTTGCGGGCATCGGCGGCTATGGCAATTGCGTGGGCGTGCCCACCGTTGGCGGCGAAACCAATTTCCACAAGGCCTATGACGGCAACGTCCTTGTGAACGCCATGACCGTTGGTGTGGCCGATACGGACAAGATCTTCTATTCCGCCGCCACGGGCGTGGGCAACCCCATCGTCTATGTCGGATCGAAGACCGGCCGCGACGGCATCCATGGCGCCACCATGGCCAGCGCTGATTTTGGCGACGACATCGAGGAGAAGCGCCCGACCGTGCAGGTTGGCGATCCTTTCGTCGAAAAGCTGCTGATCGAAGCCTGCCTCGAACTGATGGCCACCGACGCCATCGTCGCCATTCAGGACATGGGCGCTGCGGGCCTGACCTCCTCCTCGGTGGAAATGGCCACCAACGGCAAGGCCGGCATCATCCTCAACATGGACAAGGTGCCCTGCCGCGAAACCGGCATGACGCCCTATGAAATGATGCTCTCGGAAAGCCAGGAGCGTATGCTCATGGTGCTCAAGCCCGGCAAGGAGCCGATGGCCGAAGCGATCTTCAAGAAGTGGGAGCTCGACTTTGCCGTGATCGGCGAAGTGACCGACACCGGCCATATGGTGCTGACCTTCAAGGGCGAGGAAGTCTGCAACATCCCGCTCGGCCCCTTGGCCGAAGACGCCCCGCTTTATGATCGCCCCTCCACGCCCACGCCCAAGCCCGCCCCGCTGGGCGATGTGGCCGAAAGCGCGGACATTGGCTCGGATCTGCTCAAGCTGATCGGCTGCCCCGATCTGGCCTCGCGCAAGTGGATTTTCGAGCAATACGATTCACAGGTCGGCGGCGACACGCTGCAAAAGAGCGGCGGCGATGCGGCGGTGGTGCGCGTGCATGGCACCGACAAGGCGCTGGCCATCAGCACCGACTGCACCCCGCGCTATTGCTTCGTCGATCCGTATGAGGGCGGCAAGCAGGCCGTGGCCGAAACGTGGCGCAACATCTGCGCGGTGGGCGCAACGCCGCTGGCGATCACCAACTGCCTCAACTTCGCCAACCCGCAGCGCCCCGAAATCATGGGCCAGATCGTGGGCTGCCTCGAAGGCATGGGCGACGCTTGCCGCGCGCTGGACTATCCCATCGTGTCAGGCAACGTCTCGCTCTATAACGAATCGAAGGCCACCGGCGGCGGTTCGGCCATCCTGCCCACGCCCGCGATCGGCGGCGTCGGCCTGATGCTGAACCACGAAAAGATGACCACCGTGAAGTTCAAGAAGGCCGGCGATGTGATCTGGCTGATCGGGCCGGAAGGCTCACATCTGGGTCAGTCGATCTGGCTGCGCGAAACCACCGGGCGCGAGGAAGGCCCCGCCCCCGCCGTGGACCTGAACCTCGAGCGCCGCAATGGCGAAACCGTGCGCCAGTTGATCGCTGATGGCGTGGCCACCGCTGTGCATGACGTGTCCGATGGTGGCTTGCTGGTCGCTCTGGCGGAAATGGCGATGGCCGGCGGCATCGGCGCGCGACTCGACGTGACCTTCAACACCGCGCAGGCCTTTGGCGAAGACCAGTCGCGCTATGTCGTGACCACGGCGGCGGACGTTGTGCTCGAAGGCGCTGTGCGTCTGGGCACTGTGGGCGGCGCGGATGTGGCCGGTGTGCTGGTGTCGGATCTCAAGAAGGCCAATGAGGCGTTCTTCAAGGATTGGATGGAGGGCTGATTTCAGCCTCCGGCGGGCTAATCACAACCCTTTATGGGGTTGTGATTAGCCCGCCACATCATCCCAATAGGATGCATGAAAAAGCCTGCGGCGCTTTAACCCTTGAGGTTTCCGCGCCGCAGGCTTTCATTTTTCAAACGCCGCGCTGATCAACCAAGGCCGATACCGAACGCGACAAAGACAGTAACGGGATTGCAAAGGGCTTTCGCCCTTTGCCCGCCGGAGGCAAAACCCCCTTACTGAACCCAATCACTCTCCGCCACGCCCAGCAAACGCAGCACCGCCGTCAGATCCCCGCGATCCACCCAGCCATTGGCCGCCGCGCGCGCCTTGGGCTTAGCTTCGAAGGCCACGCCATAGGCCGCAGCTTCGATCATCGGGATGTCATTGGCGCCATCGCCGGTGGCCAGCGCCACGGCCCCCTCGCCCAGCGCCGCCATTTCCTCGATCAGCGTCGCCTTCTTGGTGCTGCTGTCGCAGATCGGGCCGTCAAGCCCGCCGGTCAGCCGCCCATCGGCCACGGCGAGGCGATTGGCCACCACGCGCTGAAAACCGAGCTGCTCAGCCACGGGGTCTGCAAACTGGTGGAAACCACCCGTCACCAGCACGGTGCGGCAACCTTTGGCTTTCAACGTTTCGACCAGCACCTTGGCGCCCTTCATCGGAAAGATCCGCTGATCGAGGCAATCGCTGATCGCCTGCGCGGGCAGGTCTTTCAGCAGGCCGACCCGCTCGGTCAATGCCTGGGCAAAGTCGAGTTCGCCGCGCATGGCCCGCTCGGTGATGTCGGCCACGCGTTCCTTGATCCCGGCGAAATCGGCCAGTTCATCGATGCATTCGGCCGAAATCATCGTCGAATCCATGTCCGAGATGAACAGCTTGGGGATGCGCACCTTCTGGTTGACGATCAGCGCGTCCGACACGCCCACATGGGTGTCGATGGCCCCGCGCAGATCCTCGATCGCCACGCCTTCGACGATGACTTCCCACACATTATCCGGCAGTTCCCGCGCATCGGCCAAGGCATCGCCTTCGCTCAAAGCCTCCAGCAACACATCAATCCTTGCCGACAGGTCCTCGCAATCTGCTAATACGCGCGCAATGAGCACCGAAATATCCCTTCATTCATCGACCGGCCCGTCAGCCCGCCCTTTGGTCGGCCTCATCGCAGGCCCGACCGCCAGCGGCAAGAGCGATATTGCCCTCTCGCTTGCCCGCGCGCTGGAAAGTTCCGGGCGGCGGGCCGTCATCGTCAATGCCGACAGCGCGCAGCTCTATTCCGACCTGCCGGTCCTTTCCGCCGCCCCCTCAGCGCAGGAGCAGGCGGAAGTGCCCCACCGCCTCTATGGCGCATGGGATGGGGCGCAAAGTTGCTCTGCCGCCGATTGGGCGGCGCGGGCGCGGGGCGAGATTGCCGCCGCGCACGATGCAGGGATCACGCCCATCCTCGTCGGCGGCACCGGGCTTTATCTGCGCACGCTGCTCTATGGTATTGCTCCGGTGCCCGATATCGCCCCGGATGTGCGCGAGGCGGTGCGCGCCATGCCGGTCGATCTGGCGTATGAGGAACTGGCCCGCCTTGACCCCGAACGGGCCGCCGCATTGCACGCCAATGACACCACCCGCGTCCATCGCGCGCTGGAGGTGGTGCGCTCGACCGGACAGACCCTCGCCCATTGGCAGCAAAGGCTGGAGGGCGGGATTGGCGAAACGATCCGGCTGGCCCCGCTGATCCTGCTGCCCGACCGCGACTGGCTTTATGAACGCTGCGACCGGCGCTTTGGGCTGATGGTGGATCAGGGCGCGCTGGCCGAGGTCGAGGCGCTGATCGCGCGCGGGCTGGATCCGGCGCTGCCGGTGATGAGGGCGATCGGGGTGTCCTCGCTGGCGGCGCATCTGCGCGGGGATATGACTTTGGCCGAAGCAATCGCCGATGGCGCGCAGGCCACCCGCCAATATGCCAAGCGCCAATACACATGGTTTCGCCATCAGCCGCCCGCCGACTGGCCCCGCGCCGGCGACACAAATGTCTCTCTGAAATCACATTTTGATATTTTATTTCGCCATTAACGCTTGACGAGACATTTTGCATCACCTAGAGCGCATTCCGTCATTGGCAGACAGGCGTGCAACCGCATGTGTGCCAATGGGGCAAGGTCGGGCCAAGCCCCGCGAAATGGCTGAATTTCGCGGTTTCCCACCATTTCCCCTCTTGCGCAGCAGGCCAAGCTTGGCCATGGCCGCGCGATTGTCGTGAGCACGCCCCCCATACGGGGCCGGTGGCCGCAAACATTGTGATAGAAGGATGGATTCCCGTGAGCCAAGAGCTGAGCGGTGCGCAAATTCTGGTTGAAAGCCTTGCCCGTCAGGGGGTCGAATGCGTATTCGGCTATCCGGGCGGCGCGGTGCTGCCGATCTATGACGCGTTGTTTAACGATGCACGCATGCGCCACATCCTTGTCCGCCACGAAGCGGGCGCGGCCCATGCCGCCGAAGGCTATGCCCGCTCCACCGGCAAGCCCGGCGTGGTGCTGGTCACGTCCGGCCCCGGCGCAACCAATGCCGTCACCGGGATTGCCGATGCTTTCCTTGATTCGATCCCGATGGTGGTCATCACGGGGCAAGTCGGCACGCCGCTGATCGGCTCGGACGCGTTTCAGGAAGCCGACACCGTTGGCATCACGCGCCACTGCTGCAAGCACAATTATCTGGTCAAGGACCCGACCGATCTGGCCGCGGTCATCGACGAGGCGTTTCAGATCGCCACGACGGGGCGCCCTGGCCCCGTCGTGATCGACATCCCCAAGGATGTGCAGATCGCCACCGCCAGCTTCCCCGAAGGCCCGGTCCAGCGCCGCAACCGCTATCAGCCGCGCATGGCAGGCAGCGATAGTGAGATTGCGCAGGCGGTCGAACTGCTGGCCAATGCCAAGGCGCCGGTACTGTATACCGGCGGCGGCGTGATCAATTCCGGCCCCCGCGCGGCCGAATTGCTGCGCCAGCTTCAGGCGCTGACGGGCGCGCCCGTTACCTCGACCCTGATGGGTCTGGGCGCGTTTCCGGCCGATCATGACGACTGGCTGGGCATGTTGGGCATGCATGGCACGTATGAGGCCAACTGGGCGATGAATCAGGCCGACCTGATCCTGTGCGTCGGCGCGCGCTGGGATGACCGCGTGACGGGCCGCCTGGACGCCTTTGCGCCCAATTCGACCAAGATCCACATCGACATCGACCGTTCCAGCATCAACAAGATCGTGCGTGTCGATCTGCCCATCGTGGGCGATTGCGCGACCGTTCTGAGCCAGATGATCGAAGCGTGGGGCAATCGCAAGCCGCAGGACCTGACCGCGTGGAAAGAGCGCGTGAAGGGCTGGAAGGCGAAGAAGAGCCTGTCCTATCCGCGCTATAACAGCACCATCGCCCCGCAATATGCCATCGAGCGCCTGTTCGAGCTGACCAAGGACCGCGATCCCGTCATCAGCACCGAGGTGGGCCAGCATCAGATGTGGGCTGCCCAGTATTTCCACTTCTTCGGCCCCAACAAGTGGCTGACGAGCGGTGGCCTTGGCACGATGGGCTATGGCCTGCCCGCCGCCATCGGCGCGCAATTGGGCAATCCCGACAGTCTGGTGATCGACATTGCCGGTGACGCCTCGATCCAGATGAACATTCAGGAGCTGGGCACCGCGACGCAATATCGCCTGCCGGTCAAGGTGTTCATTTTGAACAACGAATGGATGGGCATGGTGCGCCAGTGGCAGGAACTGACCTATGAAAGCCGTTATTCGAACAGCTACTCGGACTCGCTGCCTGATTTCGTGAAGCTGGCCGAAGCCTATGGCTGGAAGGGCATCCGCATCCAGAACGAATCCGAGCTGGACGCAGGCATTCAGGCGATGATCGACCATCCGGGGCCAGTGATCGTGGATTGCTGTGTTCACAAGGAAACCAACTGCTTCCCGATGATCCCCTCGGGCGCGGCGCATACCGACATGATCCTGTATGGCGACAATGTGGCCGGGATCATCGACGATGAAGCCAAGGCGCTGGTGTAAGGAGGGCGAGAGAGATGATGAAGATCAAGCACGCCGCCGAGGAACGCCATGTCCTGATGCTGGTGGTCGACAATGAGGCGGGCATTCTGGCCAAGATCGCGGGCCTGTTCACCGCGCGCGGCTATAATATCGACAGTCTGACCGTCTCGGAAATCACCGAGGATCATTCGACCAGCCGCATCACCATCGTGACGCATGGCCCGCCCGATGTGATCGACCAGATCCATGCCCAGCTCGACCGCCTTGTGCCGGTGCATAAGGTGATCGATCTGACCGAGGAAGGCCCCTATGTCGAGCGCGAGCTGGCGCTGGTCAAAGTGGTGGGCAAGGGCGAGAACCGGGTCGAGGCGCTGCGCCTTGCCGATGTGTTTCGCGCGCGCCCGGTCGACACCACGACGCAGAGCTTTATTTTCGAGCTGACCGGCACGCCCGACAAGATCGACATGTTCGTCAGCCTGATGAACGAGCTGGGCCTTGTTGAAACCGCCCGTACCGGGGTGGTGGGCATGGTGCGCGGGACGCGCAAATCTTAAAGGGGTCTGCGCGGCACGCGGAAATCCTGAAACTTGACCGGGGCGGCAGTCTGATGCAGATGCCGCGTCAAATCTGAAACCCGCCACCGACAGGTGGCACCTGTCCAGCCCCTTTGGAAGCGCCATGCGCGGGGGCATGCAAGGGGAATTGCTGTGAAGGTCTATTACGACGCCGACGCCGATCTGAACCTGATCGTCAACAAGAAGATCGCCATCCTCGGCTATGGTTCGCAGGGCCACGCCCATGCGCAGAACCTGCGCGATTCGGGCGTCACGGAAGTGGCCATCGCGCTGCGTCCCGGTTCGGCCTCGGCCGCCAAGGCGGAAGGCGCCGGTTTCAAGGTGCTCTCGAACGCCGAAGCCGCTGCATGGGCCGACGTTCTCATGATCCTGGCTCCCGACGAGCATCAGGCCGCGATCTATGCCGCCGACCTGCACGCCAACCTGAAGCCGGGCGCGGCTCTGGCTTTCGCGCACGGCCTGAACGTCCACTTCGGTCTGATCGAACCGCGCGCCGACATCGACGTGATCATGATCGCCCCCAAGGGCCCGGGTCACACCGTGCGCGGCGAATATGTGAAGGGCGGCGGCGTGCCCTGCCTCGTTGCCATCCACCAGAACGTGACCGGCAACGCCCATGACATCGCTCTGGCCTATGCCTCGGGCGTTGGCGGCGGCCGCAGCGGCATCATCGAAACCAACTTCCGCGAAGAATGCGAAACCGACCTGTTCGGCGAGCAGGCTGTGCTTTGCGGCGGCGCCACCGCGCTGGTTCAGGCTGGTTTCGAAACGCTGGTCGAAGCCGGTTATGCGCCGGAAATGGCCTATTTCGAATGCCTCCACGAACTGAAGCTGATCGTCGACCTGATGTATGAAGGCGGCATCGCCAACATGCGCTACTCGATCTCGAACACCGCCGAATATGGCGACATCGTGACCGGTCCGCGCATCATCACCGAGGAAACCAAGAAGGAAATGAAGCGCGTTCTGGAAGACATCCAGTCGGGCCGCTTCGTGAAGAACTTCGTTCTCGACAACCGCGCCGGTCAGCCCGAGCTGAAGGCTTCGCGCATCGCCGCCAAGCGTCACCCGATCGAGGAAACCGGCGCCAAGCTGCGCGCCATGATGCCCTGGATCGGCGCCAACAAGCTGGTTGACCAGACCAAGAACTAAGACCCTCAAAGGTTTTACGTTCAAAAGCGCGTCGTGTGGCTTCACACGGCGCGCTTTTTGTTGTGAGGAAGGGTGATGGCCGAGCGCGCAAACCACATCCTGATCTGTTTCCACGATTTCAACCGGGGCGGCACAGAGCGTATCGCGCTGGGCATGGCGCGGCGCTGGCTGGATCAGGGGCGACAGGTAACGATCCTGTGCGGCGCGCGGACAGGTGGCCTTGAGGATACGGTCGATCCGCGCATCGAGGTGGTCGAGCTTGACCCTCCCCTGCCGCGCAGCCTGACCTCGCGACTGCGACTCGGACCGGCGATGGCGCCCTATGTCGAGCGCCTTAGGCCCGATGTGATCTTCCTGCCGGGCAATTTCCATTTCCCGCTGATCCCTGCGCTGGCAAAGGCGCGTGGGAGGGCCGCACTGGTGGTCAAAATTTCCAATCCCGTCCTGCCCGAAGGGGCGGCGGCGAGACCGATGCGCTGGCTGTTGCGTCATTTTGTTCGTGATCTGGATGGCTTTGCCGCGATGAACACCGGCCTTGAGGCCGAGATCCGCGCCATCGCGCCTTGGGTCAATGTCTCGACGCTCTATGACCCGGTCTTTCTGGCCGAGAATCCTGCACCGCATCGCCCCGCCGGGGATCGTCTGGAAATCCTGTGGGCCGGACGGTTCGAACCGCAGAAGGATGTGCCGCTGGCGCTCAATACCATTGCGGCCCTGAACCGCATCACACCTGCGCGGCTGACCATGCTGGGCGAAGGCTATCTGCGCCCCCGTATGGAAAAGATGGCCTCCGGCATGGGCCTTGGCGATGCGGTACGCTTTATGGGTCATGTCCCGGCGATTGATCCCTTTCTGGCCGATGCGGATGCGCTGTTCGTATCCAGCACGTTCGAGGGCGGCCCTGCGGTGGCTGTCGAGGCGCTGGCGCATGGCGTGCCGGTGGTTTCGACCGATTGCTCTCATTTCCTGCGCGACATCATGACCATTCCCGAGGCAGGCATGATCGTGCCAAGCCGCAAGGCGGAATTGCTGGCGCATGGCTTGCTGGCCGTGGCGCAGGCCCCCCGCCCCACCCCCGCGCTGCTGCGCCCGCTGATCGCTCATCTGGCTGCCGACCCTTGCGCGGATGCCTATCTGGCGTGGTTCGATCACGTCGTGCATGATCGCGCCGCAAGCATGGGGAACTGAGCATGAGCAAGAGCGACGATTCCTTCGAAACGCGCGGCAGCATCGGTCGGGTCGAGGCCTTTTCCGATGGCGTTTTGGCGATCATCGTCACCATCATGGTGCTCGAACTCCACGCACCCGAGCAAGAAGGATGGCAGCCCCTGCTCCACCTCTGGCCGGTGTTTCTGGCCTATGTCCTCAGCTTTGCCTATGTGGCGATCTATTGGGTGAACCATCACCGCTTGCTCGCCCATGCCACGCGGGTCACGAACCGGCTGGTGTGGAACAACATGGGGCTGCTTTTCACGCTTTCGCTGGTGCCCTTCGCCACGGCCTATCTTGGCGAGCATCATTTCAGCCGGGATGCCACGATGCTCTATCTGGGCGTCATGCTGATGCCGGCGGTCTGCTATATCCCCCTGCAGGCCGATGTGCGGCGCCATGGCCATCGCACCCCGGCGGCCGAGGCCTATTACCGCACCAGCACGCGTAAAGGTCTGGTTTCAACGCTGCTCTATCTGGCCGGGCTTGGGCTTGCCTGCTGGCACCCATGGGCGGGGATCGCCTGTGCGGGCGCGGTGGCGGTGCTGTGGTTCCTGCCTGCCGGGCCGGTGGACCGCCTGTTCGAAGCCTGCGGCGCGGGGTGAGCCCATTCGCATCGCGGCGCAATCAAGACTTTACTTCGCGCCGCGATGGCGTCATAGGCTTTCCCCATGATCGCTCATCTGGACCTTACCCTGCGACTTATCCGCCCTTGGGCGTGAGCTGGCGTGCCGGTTGAGCGCGCGCGGCGCTCAAGGGAGCAAGCATCTAGCCTCAAGTCGCACATCCAGCTTTACGAGATCCTGTCATGTCCATGCTGAAAGACCCTTCGGTCAAGTATCGTCCGTTTCCGCAGATTAACATCCCCGATCGCACCTGGCCGTCCAAGGTGATCGAGAAAGCCCCCCGCTGGCTCTCGACCGACCTGCGCGATGGCAACCAGTCGCTGATCGACCCGATGGGTGCGGAAAAGAAGAACCGCTTCTTCGACCTGCTGGTCAAGGTGGGCCTCAAGGAAATCGAGGTCGGCTTCCCCAGCGCGGGCGCGACCGAATATGACTTCATCCGTGGCCTCGTCGATCAGGGCCGTGTGCCGGATGACGTGCTGATTCAGGTGCTGACGCAGGCTCGCGAGGATCTGATCAAGACCAGCTTCGAATCGCTGGCGGGCATCCATTCGGCCATCGTCCATGTTTACAACGCCGTTTCGCCGCTGTGGCGCAACGTGGTGTTTGGCATGGAAAAGCCGCAGGTGCGCGCAATTGCCGAAAACGCCGCCAAGCTGCTGCGCGACAATGCCGCGCGTTTCCCGCAGACCAAGTGGCAGTTCGAATATAGCCCCGAAACCTTCAGCACCGCCGAGCTGGATTTCAGCATCGAGTGCTGCGAGGCGGTGATGAACATTCTCCAGCCGACGCCGGAGAACCCGATCATCCTGAACCTGCCCGCGACGGTCGAATGCGCGACGCCCAATGTTTACGCCGACCAGATCGAGTATTTCTGCCGCAACCTGCCCAATCGCGAAAGCGCGGTGATCAGCCTGCACACGCATAATGATCGTGGCACGGGCGTAGCGGCGGCTGAACTGGGACTGATGGCGGGCGCAGATCGCGTTGAAGGCTGTCTGTTCGGCAATGGCGAGCGCACCGGCAATTGCTGCCTGGTGACCGTGGCCATGAATATGTACACGCAGGGCGTGGCGCCGGGTCTGGACTTCTCGGACATTGACGAAGTGATCCAGACGGTCGAATATTGCAACCAGCTGCCCGTGGCCGAGCGCCATCCCTATGGCGGCGAACTGGTGTTCACGGCCTTTTCGGGCAGCCATCAGGACGCGATCAAGAAGGGCTTTGCCGCACAGGAACAGCGCAACGATCAGCTCTGGGCCGTGCCCTATCTGCCCATCGATCCGGCCGATCTGGGCCGTTCGTATGAGGCCGTGATCCGCGTCAATTCGCAGAGCGGCAAGGGCGGCTTTGCGTGGGTGCTGGAGCAGGATCAGGGGCTGAAGCTGCCCAAGAAGATGCAGGCGCATTTCAGCCGCCACGTTCAGGAACTGGCCGATGAGCTGGGCCGCGAACTGGTGGCCGCCGACATCTGGGATGTGTTCCAGCGCGTCTATTACGTCAACGATCCGCAGCACCTGCAACTGGTCGATTACGAGGAAGCGCGCGCGCCCGACGGCACCCGCGTGTTCGCCGGCAAGATCGGCGTCGATGGTCAGGAACGCAGCGTGTCCGGGCGCGGCAACGGCCTGATCTCCTCAGTGGTCGCCACGCTGGCCGAGCATTTCGGGGTCGAGATTGCGGTGAAGGACTATTCCGAACACGCGCTGTCGGCTGGGTCCGAAGCCAAGGCTGCGGCCTATATCGAGGCCGCAGCGCCCGATGGCCGGACCGTGTGGGGGGTTGGCCTCGACAATGACATCGCCACCGCTTCGGTGCGCGCGGTGCTGAGCGCGGCCAATGCGCTGAACCAGCCCGCCTGATCCAGAGCGCATTGCCGACACAAGAAGGCCGGGGATCGCTCCCCGGCCTTTCTTTTTGCGCGCTCAGGTCGCCCCAATCGCAAAGCCTCCAAGAAAAAGGCGCCCCCGCCTTTCAGCAGGAGCGCCCAATTCCTTAGCCGAAGCTCTGCTTAGCGATAGCAGACCTTCTTGACCGCCTCGATGATGCGGGGCGTGTTGATCAGCGCGGCCTTTTCGAGGTTCGCCGCATAGGGCAGCGGAACGTCTTCATTGCACACGCGGACAACCGGCGCGTCGAGATAGTCGAAGCCGTCTTCCATCGCGATCGCCGCGATTTCCGAAGCGATCGAGCAGGTCGGCCAGCCTTCTTCGGCCACAACAAGGCGGTTGGTCTTGGCCAGCGAGGCCAGAACCGTTTCCTTGTCCAGCGGACGCAGCGTGCGCAGGTCGATGACCTCGGCGTCAATGCCCTCACCCGCCAGCGCTTCGGCGGCTTCCAAGGCCAGACCGACGCCGATCGAATAGGACACGATGGTCACGTCCTTGCCCTCACGCATGATGCGGGCCTTGCCGATGGGCAGAACGTGGTCGTCCAGTTCGGGCAGCTCGAACGAGCGGCCATAGATCAGCTCGTTTTCAAGGAACACGACCGGATCTTCACTGCGGATAGCAGCCTTGAGCAGGCCCTTGGCGTCCGAAGCGTCATAGGGCGCGATCACAATCAGGCCCGGAACGTTGGCATACCACGGACCATAGTTCTGCGAGTGTTGCGCGCCGACTCGGCTGGCGGCGCCATTCGGGCCACGGAACACCACCGGGCAACGCATCTGGCCACCCGACATATAGTTGGTCTTGGCCGCCGAGTTGATGATGTGGTCAATCGCCTGCATGGCGAAGTTGAACGTCATAAACTCGATCACCGGACGCAGACCGCCCATCGCCGCGCCCGTACCGATACCGGCAAAGCCATATTCGGTGATCGGCGTGTCGATGACGCGCTTGGGGCCGAATTCGGCCAGCAGGCCCTGAGTCACCTTATAGGCGCCCTGATATTCGGCCACTTCTTCGCCCATGACGAAGACGCGCGGATCGCGGCGCATTTCCTCGGCCATCGCGTCACGCAGCGCGTCACGCACGGTCGAGGTCTTCATGTTGGTGCCGTGAGGCACAACCGGGTCGGCCGGACGGGGCGCGGCAGCAGGCGCCGAGGCAGCAGCAGCCGGAGCAGCGGCAGGAGCCGAAGCAGCAGGCGCCGCCTCACCTTCGCCGCCGATCAGCGCGATGACCGTGCCGACCTTCACGCCTTCGGTGCCTTCGGCGATCAGGATCGAACCGATGGTGCCTTCGTCCACCGCTTCAAATTCCATCGTCGCCTTGTCGGTTTCGATTTCGGCCAGAATGTCGCCGGAACGCACTTCGTCGCCAACCTTGACCAGCCATTTGGCCAGCTTACCCTCTTCCATGGTGGGCGAGAGAGCGGGCATCTTGAGTTCAATCGCCATCTCAGTAAGTCTCCACCAGAACGTCGGTAAACAGCTCGTTCATCGCCGGTTCGGGCGAATTTTCCGCGAAATCGGCCGCTTCGGTGCAGATGGTGCGAATGCGCTTTTCGATTTCCTTGAGCTTTTCCTCAGGGATGCCGCGATCCAGCAGGTCCTTCTTGGCCGCCTCGATCGGGTCGCGGTGGTCGCGCACTTCGTTGACTTCCTCGCGGCTGCGATACTTGGCCGGGTCGGACATCGAGTGGCCGCGATAGCGATAGGTGTTAAGCTCCATCAGCACCGGACCATTGCCCGAACGGACATGCTCAACCGCCAGATTGGCCGCGCTGCGCACTTCCAGAACGTCCATGCCGTTCACGTCCATGCCGGGGATGCGGAAAGCCGCGCCGCGACGATGGAAATGCGTTTCGGCCGACGAACGGTTGACCGCCGTACCCATCGCGTACTGGTTGTTTTCCACAACGAAGATGATCGGCAGGTTCCACAGAGCCGCCATATTGAAGCTCTCGTAAACCTGACCCTGGTTGGCCGCGCCATCGCCGAAATAGGCAACGCACAGGCCGTTGTCTTCGTTATACTGATGCGCAAAGGCCAGACCCGCGCCCAGCGACACCTGAGCGCCCACGATGCCGTGGCCGCCATAGAACTTGTGGCTGGTGCTGAACATGTGCATCGAACCGCCCTTGCCGCGGCTGATACCAGCCTCGCGCCCGGTCAATTCGGCCATGATCACCTTGGGATCGATGCCATAGGCCAGCATGTGGCCATGGTCACGATAGCCGGTGATCACGCTGTCGTGGCCTTCTTTCAGCGCCGACTGGATACCGACGGCGACCGCTTCCTGGCCGATGTAAAGGTGGCAGAAGCCGCCGATCAGGCCGAGGCCGTAGAGCTGACCTGCCCGTTCCTCGAATCGGCGGATGAGGACCATCTGCTCATAGAAATGCAGCAATTCCTCATCACTGGCGGCATAGCGCCGATTGGCCTCATAGGCGGCCTGAAGTGCATTGAGGGAGTTATCGGCTGCGGCAGGTGCCGCATTCTGGATTTTGCCGGTTCTGGCCAAGACGCTTCCCCTGAAGGTCGTTATGTTCAGCCTTGCCTATAGGAGTTAGACTCCATCCAGCAAACCGTCACATACGAATTTTGTAATGACCGCGCATCACTTCCAATGGCCCACTTGACAGAGGGCAGGAATCACCGCGCGATCAGTTCACCATCATGATGATCTCATCAGGATGCGCAACATTAAGATTTTTGCGCAACAATTCTCCGGCCAGATCAGGGTCGGCATGACGCGGATCGAGCAGGTTGACACGGTTGCGCAATTCGTCGCGCTCAACCGCCAGTTTCTGGATTTCCTGATGGCGCTGCTCCAGCAACTGGCGATTCTCGCTCCACGCCAGCAGGCCGCTGGGCCCGGCGATCGCCACGGCAAGCATGATCAGAAGCAGACACAGGGCCACGCCCTGCGCCACAGCTTCACGCGCCATTTTTGGCCTGTGCATTCTTTGTCGCATAATTACCAAGAATCATAATTGGGTTCCGCTTTCAAGCCGGAACGCGCAGGAAACCGGGCAAAACCGCCAAAATTTTCGACAAATCCCCGCACGCCTCGCCCATCGCTAGGTAAACCAACCTAATCCCCGGTTCAGGCCAACTTTGGCGGACTGATTTAGAGAATCAGATCGCATTCCGCTTCAGGACAAAGCCATGTCTCAGCCCGACGCCACCAACGATCCCTATGCTGACCAGCGCAATGCTCCGCGCAACAATCTGCTGCTGTCCTCAATCTGCCACTGGCCCAATCGCCAGATGGAGGAACGCGTCAAAATCCGCAATGTTTCGGCCACCGGGCTGATGGCCGAAGGCACATTGGGCGCCACGGTCGGCGAAAAGGTCGTGCTGGAATTGCGCAACATCGGGGCGATCGAAGGCATCGTGGCCTGGGTGCAAAGCAACCGCTTCGGCGTGGCCTTTGCCCGGCCCATCGACCCCGTCCTGCTGCGCACCCCCGCCGACGTCAGCGCCAGACAGAGCGAAACCCGCGACTATTACCAGCGCGGCCCCGTCTCGGTGCTGAACCGACAGGATGAAACAAGGTCCGACCGCCTGCGCCGCATCTGAACTATCGGGCGCGCAGCACCAGCCCAAAACCATCGCGCGGCCGCAGGGTCAACCGCGCCACCACCTCCGGCCTGCGCCGCCCGGCCGGATATTCCAGCCGGAAATGGCGGATCACCTCGGCAAGAATCAGCGCCGCCTCCTGCTGGGCAAAGCCCGCGCCGATGCAGATTCGTTCGCCCTTGCCAAAGGGTATCCACGCCTCCTTCAACGCCTCGGCCCCCTCTGGCGTAGCGAATCGGTCGGGCGCAAAAGCATGAGGGCAAGCCCAATTGCCCGGATTTCGATGAACCAGCCATGGCGCGACCAGCATCAGCTCGCCCGCCGCGATTCGCTTGTCGCGCATGGTCATGGACACCTCGGATGTGCGTGGCAGAAACCCCACCGGCGGATAGAGGCGCAGTGCCTCGCGATAGAGGTTGCGCACCCCCTCCAGCGCTTTGACATGCTCGTATTCGAGCGCCCCGCCCCCGGTTGCCGCCTCGATCTCGCCATGGAGCCGCTCCTGCATTTCCGGGCATTCCGAGAGCAGATAAAGCGCCCAGCCCAGCGATGTCGCCGTCGTCTCATGCCCGGCCAGAAAGATCAGCGCCAGTTGGTCCACCAACTCATCCGAGGTAAACCCCGCCCCGCTGACCGGATGACGCGCATCGAGCAGGGCATCGAGAATATCGCGCCGCTCACCGCTCCTGCCCTGTGCGACACGGGCCTCCACAATCGGCGCAAAGACCGCGCGCACCCTTTCCCCCAGCCGCCACGCCCTGCGCCCCAGCCCGAAGCCCGGCAAACGATACATGCGCAGCAGATGCGCTCGCTGCGACACGCTCTGATATTCGCCAAAGGCGCGATAGACCGCCCCAGCCTCCGCCTCGCCCAGCTCCACCGAAAAGATCGTGCGAAAGATCACATCGGCCGTCACATGCGTCATCAGCGGATCGACATCCACTGCCCGCCCGCCCGCTGCATCCGCCTGCCCCCGCATCCGCCCGATCATATCCCGCGTGGCCGCCGCCATCAGGGGAAAGGCGCGCTTCAGATTGGTGTGAACAAAGGCCGGATTGATCATCGCGCGCTGATGCGCCCATTCCTCGCCATTGCTGACAAACACGCTGTTGCCGATCATCGGGGCCAGCATGTCATGCACCATCCGATGCTTGGGAAACTGCGTCGCATCGCCCAGCACACGCCCCACCAGCGCCATGTCATTGACCATAAACGCCCGCCCCGCAGGCAATTGCGTCACCCCCAGCTTCATCGTGTAAGCCCGCCCATGGAGCATATCGAGCCAGCTTTTCCACCAGCCCAGATAGAAGCGGCGGAGCAACCCCGGCTTTTTCGCCAAAGGCGCGGGATAAGGCGGGGTAAAGGGGCGTTCAGTCATTTCACTGGCATTCATGGCGCTGCGCCTCAAACGCGGCGATGGATTGGGCGATGGGCCGGGCCGAGGCCACCAGCCCCAGATAATCCACCGGCGATGCGCGATCCAATCGGCGCAGATAATCGAAATGGGTCTGATATTTGTCGCGCCGCCGCCGCGCATAATGGGCCGGATCGCAATAGACGAACCAGCGTGGGGTAATCTGCACCAGCCCCTCAGGCGCCTCCTTTGCTCGCCCAAGGCATGGCGCAACCAGCGGCACACAGGCGCCATCCGTGACGGAGGCAATGTCGAGCCAGCGGAAATCCCCAGCAGCCACCGCGTCCAGATCCGTGCCAAACCACGCCGCATCCCCCCGGCAGGCGATCAGTTGCACCACGCTGCCCAGCGTCACCAGCGCGAAATGGTCCGGCATCGCCCCTCCTCGCCGCGCCAGCAGTCGCGCCATCACCATCATCGACAGGATCGTCCCCGCCGAATGCGCGATCAGCAGGACCTCGTCCCAATCCTCCTCCAGCGCCGCCGCGATGCGTTCGGCAAAACCGTCCAACCTCTCTTCCAGCCCCGGCGCCTCTCGCCGCGCAATAATCGTGCTGAAAATCACAAAGCGCAGCAGCCACAGGCTATGCAACCGCTTCTGCAACTCCATCGCCAACACCCAGCCCAGCCCCAGCGCCACCGGCAAGGCCAGCCACCCGCGCCCCGCCAAACCCCACAGGCCCAGCGCCAACAGCATCGGCAGCGCGATAAACAGCACGCCGGGCGAAAACAGCGTGACCCACCCCGCTCTTGGCCAGCGCCGCGCCAGTCGCCAGTCCAGATGGCGGCAAAGGTGCCAATAGGTCCTTACCCCCTGCCACAGCAGCGCGGGGGGATGTTTGGCCCATGTGGCGCGAACAATATCGTCCCACACCAGAAATTCATGCGCGCCCGATGCCGCCCCATCCTCCCGGCCCAGCGTCCAGACCACATTGCCCTCCGCCCGGCCCCGACGCGACAGCATCAAGCCCCCATCCTTGGCGGCCTCCTCGGCCAGAATGGCGTGGTAATGGCGGCTGCCGCGCGGGTCATAGCCGGGCAGATAGAAGATTTTGCGCTTGAAAGCGGGCGCGGGCGCGGGTCTATCCTTGGCCATGACCGATCGCCAATACTGCCTGTTCATGAATGGCCGCATCCGCAATCGCAACATAGGGTGCAAGCGGCATGACAATGCCTATGGCATCAACGGCGGCGGCACCGGGGCCGACCGGCGCCGCGCCGACCGCGCGCTCTATGCCCATATGCGGGAAAACGGCGATCCGCTGGCCCTGCTGGTGCTGGCTTTCACGCGTCTGTTCGGCTGGTTCTTCTTTAACTATCATGGCAAGCCCTGGCGCGGACAACTGGTCCGCAAGCTCTTTCCGGGCTACTGAATTTGCCGCGACCGCAACACAAGGCTTGCAGCCGAAATGGCCGAAACGGATGCCATTTATGGCTTTTTTAGGTGCAAGCTGTGCTGGGGCTGGATAGTCTCGGCATCAGAAGAACAAAACATGCTGGCCTTGTCCGGCTTTCCGATCCGCAACTTTGTGTGGTCGCCTTCATCTCAACCTATCCCTAAGCGATATGAAGGCGGCCCCTTTCCTGTGCGCCTGTTTTCCAGCCGGTGGGCCCCTGCGTTACACAGAGGCCGGAACCAACAGACGATAGCCCACGCCCGGTTCGGTCAGTATCATCTGGGGATCGGACGGATTGATCTCCAGCTTTTGCCGCAACATGCCGATATAGACGCGCAGATATTGCGGGTCGGCCTCTGACCGGCCCCAACCGGCGGCCAGCAGGCGCTTTTGCGTCACCACCTGCCCCGCGCTGTCGGCCAGCATACGCAACAGATTGTATTCCTTGGGTGAAAGCTTGATGAGATCACCGCGCAGCCGCACCTCGCGCGTGCCGAAATCAATGCTCAGATGGCCCAGATCCAGCCCCTCGGGCACCTCGATCAGATGCTGCCGCCGCCGCAGCGCCGAACGCACCCGCGCCAGCAATTCGCCCAGCACAAAAGGTTTGTCGACATAATCATCGGCGCCTTCGTCCAGCGCGGCGATCTTCTCTGCCTCCTGATGGCGGGCGGAGATGACGATGATCGGGGTCGAGGAGGTCTCGCGGATCTTACGAATCACCTGCTTGCCGTCCATATCGGGCAGGCCCAGATCGAGCAGCACCACATCAGGATCGGCAAGCAGGAAACTGGCCAGAGCCGCCGTGCCGTCGCTGGCCACGGTCACCTCATGGCCCACCGCGCGCAACGCCGGACGCAGCGCCGTCACGATGCCCACTTCATCATCCACCAGCAGGATATGACCGCTAACCATATGCTTCCTTATGCCTTCATGCTTGCCGCGCCCGGCGACCGATCAACAGCGTCATCCGCCATATTGGCGCCAATTTCGCCCGGCGCCATATTGGCGCCAATTTCATCGTCATCCTCATCGGCCAACCGGCTCTGATCCTGCTCCATCAGGGGCAGGATGATGGTGATGCGCGTTCCCTGCCCATCGCACAGCGGCGATTCAAGTTTAATCCTGCCGCCCGACGCCTGAACAAAGCCGCGCACGATGGCCAGCCCCAGCCCCGATCCTTGCGGCACACGGGCATCGCGCGCAAGCCGATAGAAGCGGTCGAACACCCTTTCCTGCTCGGCAGGGGGAATGCCATGGCCTTCGTCGCTGATGGCGATATGACACCACGAGCCATCAGACATGCAGGCAATGGTGATCGGGCTGCCCGCCGGGCTATAACGGATCGCGTTTTGCAACACATTGGTCACGGCCAGATCAAACAGCGTAGCGTCGGTGCGCACCAGCAATTCCTGCGCGGGCATGTGAAGCGTCATCGGATGGGTCTGGCGATGCATCTGCACCCGGCCCATGATCGCGCGCAAACTCTCGCCCACCGGCAGCAGCGACCAGCTCAAACCCTCCTCTCCCGCCTCCAGCCGCGTCATCTGGAGCAGGTTGGTGGTCAGATCGTTGAGTCTTGCCGCCTCCTTGACGATGCCGTCGAGCAATTCGCGCGACGTTTCGCGGTCGAATTGCGGGCCAAAGTGCAGCAGGCTGGCGGCCGAGGCGCTGATCGCGGTCAAGGGGCTGCGCAGATCGTGGCTGACCGAGGAGAGCAGCGCCGATTTCAGCTCCTCGGTCCGGGCATGGGCATGGGCCTCGGACAGGCGCAGCGACAGGTCAATCCGTTCGAGCGCCAGCGCCGCCATCCGCCCCTGCGCCAGCATCAGGCCGATGCCCCGCGCCCGCGCCGTGGTCCGATCCACCACCATTGCCCCAACGCAATGCTCGCCCGCCAGCAGGCGGCAACCGATCAGATGTTCATCCTCCAGCCATTCTGGCTCCCACAGCATCGCAGCCTGGGCCAGCGCGATCCATTCGGGCCCATCTGCGCTCTGGCCCACCGGGACAGCGCGCCCTTCGGTCATCCGATAAAGGCCAATGCCACCGCCCGGCCCGGCCAGCAGGCTTTCGCACAGGATGCTGTGGACCGCCTCGTCACTGCTCGCGCTCTGCAACTGGCGCGAGAGGGACAGCAGGCTGGCCAGTTGCTGATTGGAGCGGTTGGCGCGGGTCGCCTCATCGCGCAGGCGGCCCGAAAGCAGGCCCGAAATCACCGCGCAAAGCGCAAAGACCACCGGCGGGGCAAGGTCAGTGGTGCGGCTGATCGCCAGTTCAAACACCGGCTCGGATACAAAGAAGTCGAACAGCAGCGAGGACAGCAGCGCGCAAAGCAGCGAAGGCATCAGCCCATAGAGCGCGCCCACCATCGACACGCCCACCACAAAGACCAGCGAGGCATAGCCCTCGCCCAGCCATGGATTGAGCAGAATGCCGATGAGAGAAAAGCCGCCCACCAGCCCAAGCGAGGCCAGATAAGGCCAGTAGGGATGCGCGCGCATCGCATCGCGATCCGCCATGGCGGGCCGGTCCGGCTCTGTCACGGCCTTCAGGTCAAGAGAAAGGGGGCTTTTCACGCCCCCTTTCCTTTGCAGATCTATGACCTGCGGGCAATGGTGTAGCCGTTCAGACGGCCAGCGACATCGGGCTCATCGCATTGTTGCGATTGCCCGCCAGTTCGCGATTGGCCCACAGAGCGATCAGCGTGGCCGCCGCGCCCGAGAGCAGATAAGCCCCCGACGAGATCAGCCCATAGGTCGTGGCCAGCTTCAGCGCGATCAGCGGCGCAAAGGCAGCGCCCACCAGCCATGCAATATCGCTGGTCAGGGCCGAGCCGGTATAGCGATGCTGAGTCGAGAAGCTGGAAGCCACAGCGCCCGAGGACTGACCAAAGGAGATGCCCAGAATGGCAAAGCCGATGGTCATGAAGGCGACTTCGCCCCCGGTGCCCTGGCCCAGCAATTGCGGGGCAAAGCCGGAGAAAGCCGCAATCGCCGCCGCCGAAGCGCCCAGCACCGCGCGGCGCCCGAAGCGATCCGCCATATAGCCCGAGACGATGATCGCCAGCACGCCGATCATGGCCGCGCCCGTTTCGATAATCAGGAACGAGGCCGGGCGTTCGGGCGTGTTGAGCATCACCCACGAGAGCGGGAACACCGTGACCATGTGGAACAGCGCAAAGCTGGCCAGCGGGGCCAGAGCGCCGATCAGGATGGTGCGGCCTTCCTGACGGATGGTGACGATGGCCTTTTCCGGCTGCAGGTCGCGGCTTTCGAACAGGCGCACGAATTCGGGCGATTCCACCAGACGCAGGCGGGCAAAGAGCGCCACCACGTTAATGGCAAAGGCCACGAAGAACGGGAAACGCCAGCCCCAGCTCAGGAAATCCTCGGTGGGCAGCGACGAAACGAAGAAGGCGAACATGGACGAGGCCACGATCAGACCCAGCGGCGCGCCCAATTGCGGCACCATCGCAAACCAGCCGCGGCGATCACGCGGCGCGTTGAGCGCCAGCAGCGAGGCCAGACCGTCCCAGCTGCCGCCCAGCGCGAAACCCTGACCCAGCCGGAACAGGGCGAGCAGCGCGATGGCCGTCTTGCCCAGCGTGGCATAGCCCGGCAGGAAGGAAATCGCCGCCGTCGATCCGCCCAGCAAAAACAGCGCAATAGCCAGCTTGGCCGTACGGCCGTAGAGCCGGTCGATGGTCATGAACACGAACGTGCCCAAGGGCCGCGCGACAAAGGCCAGCGGAAAGATCGCGAAGGAATAGAGCGTGCCGGTATAGGCATCGGTGAAAGGGAAAAAGAAACTCGGAAACACCAGCACCGAGGCGATGGCATAGACGAAAAAGTCAAAAAATTCCGAAGTTCGGCCGATGATTACGCCAATGGCGATCTCACCGGGAGAAACGTGATCGGAATGGCCAGCATGGCCCGAAACGACCCCTGCGGCCACCCCGTTGGAAACGGAGGTGGTCATATTCAGCATCCCCAAAATCGGGCCGGTGTTTTCCCTTGGGAACAACCCGGCTTTTCTCTTTAATTATGGTCCGTCCACAAGGTTCCAAATCGGCGGAAAACCGCAGATTTCAGGGCCTTTTGGCGGGACTGAATCGAGACTGCATCAAAAGATCCATGATGGCAATCAAATTGATGGGACAATATGTCCTATCGCGGTTGCAGCATGAGCCTCCTACGCGCGGGCGCCATGAGCACGCAACCCACCCTCCTTCGTCACGCGAGCCGGCTCGGCAGCCTTGCCCTGCTCGCCTCGCTCTCCGCTTGTAGCCCGGTGGTGCTGAACCCCGCAGGCGACATTGCCAAACAGGAAGCCAGCCTGGTGGTCACCGCCACGCTGCTGATGCTGATCATCATCGTTCCGGTGATGGCGCTGACCGTTTATTTCGCATGGAAATATCGCGAAAAGGCCGGTGCGCGCTATGAGCCCGAATGGCACCATTCGACCCAGCTCGAACTGGTGATCTGGGCCGCGCCGCTGATGATCATCATCGCGCTCGGTTCGCTGACCTGGGTGACCACCCACACGCTCGATCCGTTCCGCCCGGTCTCGCGCATTGCCGAGGGCAAGCCCCTTGCTGCGGATGCGAAGCCGCTGGAGGTTCAGGTCGTTGCGCTCGACTGGAAGTGGCTCTTTATTTATCCCGAGCAGAAAATCGCCACGGTCAACGAACTGGCTCTGCCGGTGGACCGCCCGGTGCATTTCAGCATCTCGGCCTCTTCGGTGATGAACTCCTTCTACGTCCCGGCGCTGGCTGGCCAGATCTATGCCATGCCCGCGATGACCAGCGAATTGAACGCGGTTTTGAACAAGACCGGCACGTTCGACGGCTTCTCGGCCAATTATTCGGGCTCGGGTTTCTCGCATATGCGTTTCAAGACGCATGGCATGACCGACGCCGATTTTGACCAGTGGGTCGCCAATATCGCCAAGGGCGGCGATAAGGACAGCGCAGGCGCGCTGGACACCGTGGCCTATCTTCAGCTGGAACAGCCCAGCGAGAAGGAACCGGTTCGTCACTTCACCGCGGTGGATGACGGCCTGTTCGACAAGATCGTCAACCTGTGCGTCCGTCCGGGCAAGATGTGCCTGAAGGACATGATGGCTCTGGACGCTCGCGGCGGCACCGGCAAGGCCGGCATCTTTAATGTTGCCGCGCTGACCTATGACAAGAATGGCCGCGAAACGACCATCCCCGTCATCCCCGGTCGCGGCGGTCAGCAGGCCGATGCCCGCACCAAGGCTTTCGTGCGCGCGATCTGCGTTCCCGATGGCGTGAAGACCCCTGTTCCTGCCGACGCTGCCAAGCTTTCGCTGGCCTCGCCCGCGCGCCCCCCTCTTAGCTGATAGCGAGATCCCATGATCCCGACCCATTCCCATTGGACACCGCTGCTGGGCCGCCTTGGCCCGGACGCGATCCCGACCGAGCCGATCGTGCTCGCCACCTTTGCGGCCGTAACGCTCGGCGGCATCGCGCTGGTGGGTGCGCTCACCTATTTCCGCCTGTGGTCCTATCTCTGGAAAGAGTGGTTCACCAGCGTCGATCACAAGAAGATCGGCATCATGTATATGGTGCTGGGCCTTATCATGTTCCTGCGCGGCTTTGCCGATGCGATCATGATCCGCAGCCAGCAGGCGCTCGGCTTCGGCGGCTCTGACGGCTATTTGAACAGCCACCACTTCGATCAGGTGTTCACCGCCCACGGCGTCATCATGATCTTCTTTGTGGCGATGCCTTTCGTCACGGGCCTGATGAACTATGTCGTGCCCTTGCAGATCGGCGCGCGCGACGTGTCCTTCCCCTTCCTGAACAACTTCTCGTTCTGGATGACGGCAGGCGGCGCGGTGCTGGTCATGCTCTCGCTGTTTGTGGGCGAGTTTGCGCGCACCGGCTGGCTGGCCTATCCCCCGCTCTCGGAACTGGCCTACAGTCCTGATGTCGGCGTCGACTATTACGTCTGGTCGCTACAGGTGGCCGGTGTCGGCACCACGCTTTCGGGCGTCAACCTGATCGCCACGATCATCAAGCTGCGCGCGCCCGGCATGACCATGATGCGCATGCCCGTGTTCACCTGGACCGCTCTGGTCACCAACATCCTGATCGTTGCCGTGTTCCCCGTGCTGACCGTCGTTCTGGCCCTGCTGGGTCTGGACCGCGTCTTCCACACCAACTTCTTCACCAATGACTTCGGCGGCTCGCCGATGCTCTATGTCAACCTGATCTGGATCTGGGGCCACCCCGAGGTCTACATTCTGGTGCTGCCGGTCTTCGGCGTGTACTCGGAAATCGTCTCGACCTTCTGCTCCAAGCGCCTGTTCGGCTATACCTCGATGGTTTACGCCACCTGCGTCATCGGCATCCTGTCCTACTCGGTCTGGCTGCACCACTTCTTCACCATGGGTTCGGGCGCGTCCGTGAACTCGTTCTTCGGCATCACCACCATGGTGATCTCGATCCCCACCGGGGCCAAGCTCTTCAACTGGCTCTTCACCATGTTCCGTGGCCGCATCCGGTTTGAACTGCCGATGATGTGGACCGTCGCCTTCATGCTCACCTTCACCATCGGCGGTATGACCGGCGTGATGATGGCGGTGCCTGCTGCCGACTTTGTACTGCACAACTCGGTGTTCCTGATCGCCCACTTCCATAACGTCATCATCGGCGGCGTGGTCTGGGGCGTGTTTGCCGCGATCAACTACTGGTGGCCCAAGGCTTTCGGCTTCAAGCTGAACGAGTTCTGGGGCAAGGTGTCGTTCTGGTGCTGGGTGCCCGGTTTCTGGATCGCGTTTACCCCGCTCTATATGCTCGGCTTCATGGGCGTGACGCGTCGTATGCGCGTGTTCGATGCCAGCTTTGACGCCATGCGCATCTATTACTGGGTGGCGCTGTTCGGCGCGCTGCTGATCGCGGCCGGTATCGGCGCGATGCTGATCCAGTTCGCCGTGTCGATCTGGAAGCGCGAAGAATACAAGGACGAAAGCGGCGACATCTGGGGCGGCCGTACTCTGGAATGGGCGACCTCTTCGCCTCCGCCGGAATATAACTTCGCCTTCACGCCCAAGATCCATGACATTGACGCATGGGCCGACATGAAGGCCAAGGGCGTTGCCCGTCCGGTCGATGGTTTCCAGGACATCTATATGCCTCAGGGCACCTGGGCCGGTATCGTGCTGGCGGGTCTGTCGACGGTCTGCGGTTTCGCGCTGATCTGGCAGGTCTGGTGGCTGGCTGTGGTCATGCTGGTCGGCATTGTCGGCACCGCGATCTTCCACACCTTCAACTATAACCGCACCTTCTATATCAAGGCCGACCATGTCGCCGAGGTTGAAGCTGCGCGCACGGCCCAGCTGGCCGCGCTGGAAAAGGGAGCCGCGTAATGGCGAGCACCAACCTTACCGAGCAGTATTACGATCTGCACGAACACGCCCACCCGGACGGCTACAGCACCACGCTGGGCTTCTGGATCTATCTGATGAGCGACTGCCTCATCTTCGGCATGCTGTTTGCCACCTTCGCGGTGCTGGGCGGTAATTATGCCGGGGGTCCGGCTCCCAAGGATCTGTTTGAACTGCCGCTGGTGGCAGTCAACACCTCGCTGCTGCTCTTCTCGTCGATCACCTATGGCTTTGCCATGATCGCGATGCAGAACGGCAGCAAGAAGGGCCTGATCGGCTGGCTGATCCTGACTCTGTGCTTTGGCCTTGGCTTCCTTTCGATCGAACTGTTCGAATTCCACAATCTGATCGAGGAAGGCGCCGGGCCTCAGCGCAGCGCTTTCCTGTCGGCCTTCTTCACGCTGGTCGGCACCCACGGTCTGCACGTGACCTTCGGTTCGATCTGGCTGGTCACTCTGTTGTTCCAGGTGGGCAAGCATGGCCTGACCGAGGCCAACAAGCGCCGCCTGTCCTGCCTCTCGCTGTTCTGGCACTTCCTTGACGTGGTCTGGATCGGCGTGTTCACCTTTGTCTATCTGATGGGAGTGCTGCGCTAATGGCTGACCATTCGCATGGCCACGGCCACGAACCGGCGTTTCACGCCACCACCAAGGATTACGTGATCGGCTTCGTCCTTTCCGTCATCCTGACCGCCATCCCGTTCTGGCTGGTGATGAGCGGCGCGATCGCCGACAAGTCGACGACCGCCATCGTCATCACCGCCTTTGCTGCGGTTCAGGTTGTGGTCCACATGGTCTACTTCCTGCACATGAACGGCAAGATCGAGGGCGGCTGGAACCTGATGGCCGCTTTGTTCACCATCCTTCTGGTGGCGATCATCCTGTCTGGCACGCTGTGGGTGATGTTCCACCTCAATGCCAACATGATGCCGGTCAAGATGGACGGCATGGGCTGATGAAGCCCAGCCCATTGGGCCAGCAAAAGGGGCGGCGCCGGATTCTTCCGGTGGCCGCCCTGCTGCTTTGTGCGGCGCTGTTTTCGGCGCTGGGCGTATGGCAGGTGAACCGGCTGGCATGGAAACGCGCGTTGATCGCGCATGTGAACGAGGTTTCGACGGCCAATCCGGTCGAGGCGCGGCTGTTGCCGATGGCGCCAAGCCCGCGCGATCTGGCCGGTCTGGAATATCGCCACGTCTGGGCGCTCGGCCGGTTTGAACCGCAGGGCACCACGCTCGTCTCGGCCTTGACCGAACGCGGCGCGGGCTATTGGGTGATGGCGCCGCTGCGCATGGCCGATGGGCGCGCGGTGTGGATCAATCGCGGCTATGTGCCTTTGGGCAGCACCGCTCTGGCCGAGGCTGCCCAGACGCCCACGGGCGAAGTGGCGATCACCGGGTTGTTGAGGAAAACTGAGCCGAAGGGCCGCTTTTTGCAGGCCAATGTGCCCGCGCAGGACCGCTGGTATGCGCGCGACATTGCCGCCATTTCCGCCACGCGCGGGGTGAAGGGGCAAGCCGCTTGGTTCATCGACGCCCAAGGCCCTGAAATCCCCGGCCATCCCATCCCCGGCCTGACCGTGGTGCAATTCCCCAACAGCCATCTGCAATATGCGCTGACATGGTTCGCCATGGCCCTGCTCAGCCTGTTCGCCATCCGGCTGGTCTGGCGGCGCGCGGCCTGATAAAGCGCGGCCATGGCAACCCAACCCGCACCCGCCCATTCCTCTCCTGGGGCCGATTACGACATTGCCCCCGCATCCTATGGCAACATGGGGCTGCTGGTTCAGCTGCGCTGGATCGCGGTGCTGGGGCAATTGGTCACGATCTGGGTGGCGTGGCGCGTGCTGGGCGTAGGCCTGCCGATGGCCGAGCTGGTGGCTGTGCCGGCGCTCTTGGCGCTGATGAACATCGGCACATGGGCCTATGGGCGCCAGCGCGCGGGCTATTCCTATCTGGAACTGCTTGGCGCGCTGATGCTCGATGTCGAGGCGCTGAGCTGGCAGCTCTATTTCACCGGCGGCGCGACCAACCCCTTCATCTTCCTGTTTCTGGTCCAGATCATGCTGGGCGCGATCCTGCTGCCCGCGCGGTGGAGCTGGATCGTCGCGCTGGTCGCGTGCTGCGATGTGGCGTTTCTCACGTTCGATTTTCGGCCGCTCGATCTGCCGCCCGCCTATGTGGGCGAACATTTCCGGCTGTACCTGCTGGGCAGCCTCGCCTGCTTTGTGCTGATCGCGGCGCTCTTGGTTTATTTCGTCGTGCGCATGGACCGCAATCAACGCGCCAGCAGCGCCGCGTTGGCGGCATTGCGCCAACAGGCGGCGGAGGAAAACCACATAATCCGGTTGGGCCTGCTGGCCAGCGGCGCGGCGCATGAATTGGGCACGCCGATGGCCTCGATGTCGGTGATCCTTGGCGACTGGGCGCGGGAAAAGACCATTGCGGGCGACCCTGACCTTGCCGCAGATGTGGCCGATATGCAGGCGGAACTCAAACGCTGCAAAACCATCCTGTCGGGCATTTTGATGGCGGCGGGCGAGGTGCGCGGCGAGAACCCCAGCGTCACCACCGCGCGCGGCTTCCTCTGCCAGATCGTCGAGGATTGGCGCGCGCGCAGCCCCGGCCCCATCACGCTGGACGACCGGCTGGGCGAGGATGTGCCGATCATTGCCGACCCTGCGCTGCGGCAGGTGATCGGCAATGTGGTGGATAATGCGCTGGAAGTCTCGCCCGAAGGCATTGCGATAGCCACGGCACGAGAGGGCGACATCTGGCAAATCGCCGTGCGCGATTTCGGCCCCGGTTTCGCGCCCGACATGATCGATCAGGTGGGGCGCCCCTATCGCTCGACAAAAGGGCGCGACGGCGGCGGGCTGGGCCTGTTCCTCGTGGTCAACGTCCTGCGTCAGCTTGGCGGGCGGATCGAGGTCAGCAACACCGAAGAGGGCGGCGCACTGGTCGTCCTTTCGATCCCATTGTCGGCGCTGGCCTTTACGGGCAAAGGAGCATCATGAACAACCCCCTGCCCCATCTCGTAATCGTCGAGGATGATCCCGCCTTTGGCCGCACCCTGCGCCGATCCTTCGAGCGGCGCGGCTATGAAGTCCTGCTGGCCACCAGCCCCGACGAACTGGGGCTGCTGATGACCAGCACGCGGTTTCAATATGCGGTGGTGGACCTCAAACTGGGCACGGCCTCAGGCCTGACATGCGTGCAGATGCTGCACGAAAAAGACCCCGAAACCATCATCGTCGTCCTCACCGGATTTGCCAGCATCGCTACCGCCGTCGAGGCCATCAAGCTGGGAGCATCGCATTACCTCGCCAAACCGGCCAATACCGACGATATCGAAGAAGCCTTCTCCAAGCGCGAAGGCAATGCCGCCGTCCCCGTCGAAGGGCGCAAGACCAGCATCAAAACGGTCGAGTGGGAATATATCCACACCACGTTGGCCGAATGCAATTTCAACATCTCCGAAGCCGCGCGCAGGCTGGGGATGCATCGGCGGACTTTGGCCAGAAAGCTGGAGAAGCAGCAGGTTAAGTGAGGGGTTTTAGGTTTAGAATATGCCTCCGGCGGGCGAAGGGACTCGGTCCCTTTGCAATCCCGTTAATGGGTTAGCGCGAGGTTGATCAGATTGTGTGGTGATTGTTGAAAGCCTGCGGCGCGGGTTGCGCTGATAGGCGCCGCAGGCTTTCAACAATCAGACGTTGCGGCATTCAACCAAGGCCGATGCAAAGCGCAACAAAGACATTCTGGGGATTGCAAAGGGCCCCCGCCCTTTGCCCGCCGGAGGCATAAATCTCTTAAGCCAATTCCTCCAGCACCACCTTCAACGCCGCCGCATTGATCGCCGCCGCCTTAGCCACATCCCCGGCCTCGCTGTAGCAACGCAGCTCCGGCGCATTGCCCGACCGGCGCAGGTGCAGAACCGAACCATCGGCGCAGGACATGCGAATGCCATCGGTCAGATCGACGCCCGTGATCGGCCCGGCAATGCCGCCGAAATAGCCGGTCAACCGCGCGATCTGATCCTGCGCGTCGCCTTCGAGCAGGGCGGCGAAGATAGCCTCGCTGCGCTCTGTGGCAAAGTTCTGGATACGGTCGGAATAGGTCACGCGGGGCGGCAATTCGCCCAACAGGTCGGCCACCCGCCGCCCCCGCGCCGCCGCGATCACCGCCACCACCGGCAGCACCGCATCGCGCGTGGGCAGCGCGGAAATGCTGCGCCCGCCAAGGTCAAAGGTACTGGCCAGCAGGAAGCCGCCATTGGCCTCATAACCGCAAACCTTGTCCTGCCCGGCGGCCAGCGCAGCATTCATCGCGTCGATCACAAAGGGCGAGCCGATCCGCGTGCGCGCGCAATGGGCAAACGCGCCCGAAAGTTCCAGCACCGTGTTGCTCGACACCGGCGTCACCACCGTGCCCGCGCCCAGCGCCCGCGCGCAAAGCACGCCCAGCACATCGCCGCGCAGCCATTCGCCGGTGTGATCGGCCAGCAGAGGCCGGTCACTGTCGCCATCGGTCGAGATGATCGCGTCAAAGCCATATTCCGCCGCCCATTCGCGCGCCAGCACCACGTCCTCGGGGCGGATCGCCTCGGTATCGACGGGGATGAATTTGGTGGCGCGGCCAATCGGCACGCCCTCGGCCCCCAGCGCATTGACGATGGAGAGCACGACATCGCGCCCCACCGCCGAATGCTGATAGACGCCGATCTTGCGCCCGGCCAGAGCATCGGCACCAAACGCCGCGACATAGCGCGCGACATAGGCCTTCTCCACATCCGTCACCGGCGGCAAAGGCGCGGGCGACACCAGCATGCCCTCATCGTCAAACGCGCCATCGGCCAGCGTCACGATCTGACGCTTCATGCCCGCCTCGTCCGACTTGAGCACCTCGCCGGCGGGGCGATAGAATTTGATGCCGTTGCGGTCGTCGGGAATATGGCTGCCCGTCACCATCAGGCAGGGGATCGCCTGCCCAAAGGCATAAAGCGCCAGCGCGGGCGTGGGCACATAGCCGCAGAACACCGGCTCTCCGCCCATATCCCGGATCGCCTGCGCACAGGCGGCCAGAATGCGCGGAGAACTGGGCCGAAGATCGCCCGCCAAGGCGACCCTGCCACCATCATATTCGCCAATTTCGCGAAGATAGGACAAGAAGCCCTGCGTATAGCCATAACACACGCGGTCGGTCATCGCGACGACTTCACCCCGCGCGCCGCTGGTGCCGAATTGGACACCCGATTGCTGCATCAGCATATCAACGGTGAGCGGGACAAGCGCGGCAGTACTTTCCATGGCGGCCTTCCTGAGCAGGATCATCATATTCAAGGCAAAGGTGCCTAGGTTAAATCCACTATACAACATCCTGCATTGCAGCAAAGTTCCAAAATGGATTTCATAAACGAACCAGATTATCAACGAAATGCGAACCAGAAGCGATGGTTCCCCGCCTTTGCAAAGAGCCTATTTTCCTCGCGCTTCGAATCCCAGCGCCGGATCATCGGTAAAGAACCCGTCCAGCCCCAGCGCCAGATAGCGCCGCATTTCGGCCACACTGCCCGCGGCATTACGGGCGTTCTCACCCTCGCCATTACGGAAATCGGCGGCGAGGAAACGGTTTTCCGGACGGAAGGTCCATGTGCCCACCAACAGCCCCGCGCGCCGCGCCGCCTCGACCAGCCCGGTCGGCTTGCCCAGACGGCCATCGGCCTCCAGCGGGATCAGCATCCGCGTGGCGGGCGCCAGCCAGTCGGCATAGGTGGCGATTTCGGCCAGCCCCTGCGGCGTCAACAGATCGGCCCAGCGCCTTTTGTCACCCGCCGCCTCAAAATCGGCCGGACTCTGGCGCGGATCGCCCACCAGTTGCATCAGTTGAATATTGCTCCACCCGGCCAGATCGCGGCGCAAAGCCTTCAAATTCGCCACCTCGAAACTCTGAATCACCACCGGCGCCTTTTTCAAATAAGCGCTGGCGTTCAGTCGTTCGATCAATCGCGGTTCGATCGGCAATCCGATCCGCGCGAAATAGGTCGAATGCTTGACCTCCGGGATCAACCCGATCATCCGGCCCCGCGCCGCCGATTCCGCCGCAACGAAATCAGCGATTTCCTCAAGGCTGACGATCTGAAACTGGCCATCATAGCTCTGGCTTTCGGGCCGCACCGTGCCAAGGCGCTCCTTGGCACGCAACGTCTTTAATTCGGCCAGCGTGAAATCCTCGGTGAACCAGCCGGTCAGCTTTTCGCCATCGACCACCTTATCCACCCGCCGCGCGGCAAATTCCGGGTGCGCCGCCACATCGGTGGTTTCGGCAATGTTGTTCTCATGGCGCGCGACCAACACGCCATCCTTGGTGCAGCACAGATCGGGCTCGATAAAATCGGCCCCATCGGCAATCGCGCGGGCATAGGCGCCCAGCGTATGTTCGGGCCGCAGCGCAGAAGACCCGCGATGCGCCAGCAGCACGGGCCGCGCCGGACGGGCGCGCGCCGAAACGCTGCCCCCGACAGGCGCGGCCATAGCCATGCTCCGCCCCCCCGCCACGGCTGTTGCCGCGACCAGACCTTGCGACAAAATCTTGCGACGAGAGAGCGGATTACGCATCGATCAGAGACCCACCGCCAGAGTGACAAAGAACTGACGCGGGGCCACCGGGTAGGCGGCGAAGCTGCCAGCATTGTTGAAGCTGGAAACCTGCAACCAGCCCTTCTTGTCGAACAGGTTGGTCACATTCAGGCTCAGCTCGGCCTTTTTCGCATGCACCAGCTGCGCGGGCAACTGATAAGCCACGCGGGCCGATGCCATGAACAGGCTGGGGATCGAGGCGTCATTGGTATAGGTGGCATAGCGGCGGCCGATATAGTCGCCGATCAGCTGAACCTCTGCCCCGGCATAATTCACCGTCAGCATGGTCTTGTTCATCCAGTTGGGCGAGCCGGGGATCTGCTTGCCGCCCGTGGGCACAACGCCCGCAACCGTGGCATAGCCGCCGATCTGGGTGCCGGTGGCCGCGCCCGTCACGGTCGAATAGTCGCTGGAATATTTCGAGCTGTTGTAGCTCAAGGCATTATACAGCTTCACATGCTGGCCAAAGCCCAGCGTGATGGCCGCGTCCACGCCATTGGTGGCCACATTGCCCACGTTGAAGAGTGCGGTGGTCGAGGGGTTGATCGTGTTGATCGTGCCCGAGGTGGAAAGCGCCAGCAGGCGGTTGCTGAAATCGACGTGGTAATAGTTGATCTGCGCGTCGATGCTGCTGAGCAGGCCGGTGAAGTTGCGGTGGCTGCGCAGGCCCACTTCATAGACCCATGCCGTTTCGGGGCGGACGTTCGACTTGATGTAATCAAACGCTGCCTGGCTGCCCGTGCTCCACGGATCGGCCGAGCCGCCAGCACCGTAGGCCTGGAACTGGCGCAGGTTCTTCTGGACGTTGAAATAGACCTTCTCGGACCCGTTCAGATCGTAATTCGCGCCGATCGAGGGCAGGAACCAGTTGGTCGAATTGATCCGGCCGCTGGGGCGCGGATTGTTGATTTCCTGCACCGTGAACAGGCCATTGGCGAATTGCGCGCTGGTCTTGATGCCCGCTTCGACGTTCAACCGGCTGTTGACGCGCCATGCGTCCTGAACGTGCAATTGCAGGTTATCCGTGCGCATTTCCACCGCATATTGCGTGATCAGATAGCCCGATGGACGGATATAGGGGCTGTAGGCGTCAGGCGTATTCACATTCATCGGATACCAGCGGCGATAGGCCGAGGATTCATTGTGGTGGAACCACACGCCCGCCTCGATGCGGTGATCGCCCGCATCAATGTTCAGATTGCTGATGATGCCTTCGCGGTGGATCATATATTCGGTGGTGCGGATGGCATAGCCCGATCCGCCAAACACGGTTTTCAGATCCTGGCCCGGGAAATATTTGGCGAAGAGCGAAGGCAGGCCCGCCACCGTGATCGGCCCAGCCACGACACCGACGCCGTCATTGTGGTGGATATAGAACTGGTTGGACCACTTGACGGCCTTCGACAGGTTCACATCATATTTGATATAGCCCAGATAGTCGGTGCGCTGAGCATCCGAATAGAAGTTGCGATAATTATTCGCCGCCACCGAGGGCACATTGCCGCTTGCGTCCAGATAATTGAGCGCCGCGCTGAAGCTGGGATAGGTGAAGGGGCGGGTATAGGGCTGATAAGCCTGCACCGCGTTGGTGGGGTTGGTATAGATGGTCGTCGCGTCTTCGTTCGGCTCGATCTTGTCCGAATAGGCGAAATAGGCAGTCAGCTTGCCGTGGCTGTCTTCATGGATGAATTTGCCATTGGCCTGATAGCCGCCCTGAACCCCGGCGAAGTCCCACGCGCGGGCGCGCTGGCGGCTGCCCGACAGGAAGAGCTTGTTGCCATTGCCGAATTCGCCCGAATCCACGCGGACAAAGGTGCGCGCCGTGCCATAGGAACCGGCGGTGTGGTTCATTTCCAGCCCGCGTTCGTTGGACGGATCGCGGCTGGTGATTTCCACTGCGCCGCCAAGATTGCTGATCGAGGCAACGCCCAGATCGCCCGCACCCGTGGCGACAACCGTGCGCCCGGTGTTTTCCGAAATCAGCGCACGGCTGGGCGAAAGGCCGTTGTAATTGCCATAGGACTGATCGCCCAGCGGCACGCCGTCCATGGTGTAGCCCAACTGCTGGGCCGAGAAACCGTGGACAAACATCTGCGCGTTCTGCTCGTTGTTGCCCCACGGGTCGGCGGTCACATAGAGCACGCCGGGCAGGCTCTGGATCGCCTTCAGGGGCGAGATGCCGGGCAGGATCTTCTGCATTTCGGCCGCCGGGATGGCCGTAGCCGAACGGGTGGTCTTGGCGTTGACGACGATGGTTTCGCCAATATCAGCGGCGGGCGCTTCGGCATCGGCGGCGGGCGCCGCAGCAGGCACCTCAGCGGCCAGAGCGGGCGTGGTGGCAAGAGCCAGCGAGACGGCGGCCAGCGAGAGGCTGGTGCGCAAAGTGATTCGACCCATGGAATTCTCCATCCTTGTGCAACAAGCCTGCTGCATGTGCGAAGGCCGCTAGGGGAGAGCAATGACCGGAACACGACAGTTCGATGACAAAACTATGAATATCATGGCATTTTCGTGAATTCATGCTCTATCGTGGCGCACCCGCGTCTCCTTACCCCTTCCCCTCTTGTCCAGTTGCCAATCCCACAGGCCGCGCCTAGTCATGCAATCATGTGCAGTGCGACCACACCTTCGGAAAAACCCGGCACCGATGCGTCCCCCGCGCCGCTGAGCGCCGAGCGTATCGTGGGCGAAGCCATCGCGTTGATGCAGGAACAGGGGCTTGATGCCGTCTCACTGCGCCGCCTTGCCGGGCGGCTGGGCGTGCAGGCCATGTCGATCTATTGGCATATACCCAACAAGGAGGAGCTGCTGCGCCGGATGAGCCAGCGCCTCTATGCTCTGGCCATGGCCGATATGCCCCAATGCGCGACATGGCAGGATTGGGCGCGGGCCTACGGCCGAGCGCTCTGGACCATGTATCACAGCGCGCGCGATGCGGCCCGCCTCACCTTCTCGCTGGGCTATGTCGAAGAGGACTTTCGCAATTTCCGCGAATATCTGGCCCAGCGCCTGCAACCGCTCGGGCTGAGCGCGGCCGAGGCGGTGCAGTTGCATTCGGCCATTCAGGCGCTGGTGATCGGCTGGGCCGGTTTCGACAACACCTATGGCGAGGTGATGGGCAAACTGACCCCGATCGAACCGGCGGTGATGGACAGTCTCGAAGCGCTGATCGTGGGCTCGGAATGTTTGCGCCGGGCGTGAATATGCCGGAACGCGCGCCTGCATGGAGCCAGCCCGGCAACGGGCTGCTCTGGGGCAAGGATTTCTATACTACCGGCCCGCGCGACATAGCCATCGACACGCCACGCGCCGATGGCGTCTTTCGCTGGCTGCATATGAGCCTGGCCGATAATGGCGCGCGACAATGGATCGAGCGTGCCGATTTCCTGCCCCAGAATGTGCGCGAGGCGATGCTGGCCCCCGACACGCATCAGAGCAGCTTTGTTGAAGGCGATACGCTCTCCTGCGTGCTTCAGGATCTGCAGCGCGATTTCGAGATCCGCTATACCGACCGCGCTGGCACGGTGCATGTGGCGATCACGCCCGACATGATCATTACGGCGCGAATGCACCCACTGGGCTTTGCCGATGTGCTGCGCGATCGCTTTGCCGAAAAACTGTTTATCGACAGCGCACAGCGCGCGCTCGATGTGCTGGTCTCGGCCATTGTCACCAATCAGGCCGCGCTGGTCACGCAATTGTCGGCCCGCGTGCAAAAAGCCGAGGATGCCGTGCTGGCGGGCAAGGCCCCGCCCTCGGCGCGCGATCTGCTGGAATTGCGGCGGCGGCTTTCGATCATCCACCGGATGATGGACGGTACCAAGCGCGTGCTGATGCGGCTGGAGGAGGACGGTGATCTCGACGCCGCGCTCCACCCCACGGTCGAAAAACTGACCCAGCGCGCGCAGGGGCTGGACGAGGATGTGACCGCCGCGCAAGGGCAGGTGCGAATGCTGCGCGAGGAACTGGAGCTGGCCGCCAATCAGCGGATCAACCGCAACCTCTATATCCTCTCGGTGATGACGGTGCTGCTGATGCCCGCCACGCTGGTGACGGGCTTTTTCGGCATGAACACCGGCGCCCTGCCCTTTGCCCATGGATCGGGCACATGGGTGGCGGGAGGCGTCGCTTTGCTCGCCTCACTCGCCACCTATCTATACCTGCACTGGCGCGGTTTTTTCCGTTAACCCTCTGTTTTAGCGAATACCTTCGCGCCATTGCTGGCCCATTCCATCAGCGCGTCGGTGCGGGCCTTGGCGCCTTCCGGGTCGGCCTCGATCGGCAGGATCGCATCGACGATACGGTCGAAATGGGCGCGGATCTGCTCCTTGGCTTCGGGATAGGGGATGATGTAGAGGTCGCCCTTCTCGATCCCCTTCTTGGTCCATTCGGCCAGTTCGACCGGCTCCATCCCATGGCGATGGATCGAATGGAGCGACTGGATCGTCGCCTCGTCCTCGCGATAGCCCGATGGGCCGAGCCCTGCGGGGCGCAGCTTGCTCGCCTCAGCAATGTTGCTCTTGATATTGGCGGGGCAGATCACCGAAACGCCGATATTGTGCTTGGCCAGCCCCTGCGCATAGCCTTCCATCAGATTGATAACCGCCGCCTTGGCCGCCGAATAAGGCGCGGCCAGCGCGCTGCCCGACAGGCCGCCCAGCGACGAGGTGGTGACGATATGGCCCGGCTTGCCGCTCTCGATCATGCGCGGCACAAACGTCACCATGCCATTGATGACCCCGCCCAGGTTCACCCCGATCAGCCAGTCGAAATCGGCATAGGTGGTCTTTTCCACCGGGCCAAAGCTGTTCACGCCCGCCGTGTTGAACAACAGCGTGGGGGCGGAACCAAAGACCTGCTCGACCTCATCGGCGGCGCGGGCATAGGCCTCGCGGTCGGTGATATCCAGCACGATGCCATGAGCGGTGATGCCCTCGGCGCGCAATTGGCCCAGCGCCGCCTCAATCGCATCGGCGCGCAGATCGGCGATGACGACCTTGGCCCCGGCCCGGCCAAAGACCAGCGCCTGCCCCAGCCCCGCGCCCGAGGCGCCGCCGGTGATAAAGGCCAGTTGCCCGTTGAAATCCTGCATAAAAGCCATCCTCTCTTACAATGCGGGCGATCTGCAACTTGAGTCGCCTTTGTATGCCATACTTACATTGTAAGTGAGGATGCGCAAGAGGATCAGAAAGCGCCGCACTCGGCCAGGATTTGCCCCGTCGGCCGACCCCGCGCGGCCATGATGCGGATGCGCGCCTCGTTGGTCAGCACCTCCCACGCGGCCTCCTCCACCTTTGGCCAGAGCGCATGAGGAACCACCACCACGCCATTTTCATCGCCAAAGATCATATCATCGTGGGCGATGCGTATGTCGCCGATCATCACCGGCATGTTCATCGAACCCAGCGTGCCTTCATATTTGATATCGTCGCAATAGGACCGCCGCGCATAGACCGGCAGGCCCAGCAGCGACACATCGCGGCTGTCGCGCGTTACGCCATCAATCACCGCGCCCACCGCCCCCGCCCGGATCGCCAGCGTGGCGTTCAGATCGCCGAAATAGGCAAAGCCGGGCGCCTCATTGGCCACCGCGATGATGCAGCCGGGGCGCACGAAGCGATAGGATTCCAGCGCATCGTAAATGCCCTTCCACCGCCCGCTCTCGCGCTCCTGCGGGGTGATCGCCACCAGTTGCAGTGTCCGCGCGCGGCCCAGCATCTTGCCCGGACTGGTCGCCCCGATATGCGGCGGCAAAACCGCGCGAAACCCCATCTCCTTGGTAATATCGGCCAGCACCGGCGAGGAGAGATAGGGCGTGAGCGCCCGCAACCGCGTCACCTCCTGCGCCCGCTCTCCTGCGCAAAGCATCTCGGCCATGATCAGATCGGCGGGATTGTTGATATCCACCTGCTCGGTCGGGTCCAGTTCGAAGAGGATGGGGTTGCGCCCGAATCGCTGGGTCGGCACCGGCTCTCCGGGGCGGCGGCGCACGATATAAAGGCTCATCGCCTCGATCACCGTGGGCGGCAATTCGACGCTGTTCGGGATGCGCCCGCGCCCATAAGCCGGTTCATCGCCGTTCCAGCAATATTGCTTGGCCCGGCAAACCGCCACCAGACTGTCGGCCTGAGGATTGTCGATCAATGCCTGAATGGCCCGCGCCACCGTCTTTTCGGTGACGAAGGGCGCGGTGCACAGCGCCTGAAGATAGAAATCATAGGGGCCGCCTGCCGCATCCGCCGCCGCGCATTCCCACGCAAACAGCCCATGCCCATCGCAGGCATTGCTGGCCAGTTCGGCCGGACGATGCAGGCGGCGCACCGCCAGATCGCCCGCCAGCCCCCCGATCACATCGCATTCCGTGTCCAGATAGACCGCATCCACCCCATCGCAGGCCAGCAATTGCCGCAATTTGCGCAGGAACAGATGGTCGCCATCCAGCACCTGCGTGTTCTTCGCCTCGATCCGCTCGCTGTTGCCTTTGGCAGGCATCAGCGCGGCCACGCGGGGGCGAGCGATGGGCTTGGAGTGAGCATTCATAGATTTTGCACCAGATCGACGCTGTGAACCATGCCCGCCAGACAACCGGCGTCATCGGTCACGGGCAGAACGGAAAGCCCCGCCCCATGGCCGCGCATCAGATCGAGCGCGTCGCCCATGGTGGCCGAGACAGGAAGGGTGACGGGTTTTGCGCGCATCACCTGCGCGGCATGGGTGGCGTAAATATCGGCGCGCTCGGCAATCGCTCGGCGGATGTCGCCATCCACGATCAACCCGGCCAGAAGCGCGCCCTCCACCACGCAGGCCGCGCCCATCCGCCCCCGCGAGATCGCGCCGATCACCTCGGCCAGCGTGGCATCAGGCGCAACGCATGGCACATCGCCGCCCCGGCGCATCACCGCGCGGACCGGCTGCGCCCGCTGGCCCAGCGCGCCCGCCGGATGGCTGCGCAGGAAATCCTCGCGGGCAAAACCGCGCAACTGACTGGCCGCCACGGCCATCGCATCGCCCATCGCCATTTGCAGCGTCGTGCTGGCCGTGGGCGCCATGCCCAGATGGTCGGCCTCCCGCGCGATGGGCAACAGCACCAGCGTATCGGCCGCGCGGGCCAGCGGCGTATCCCACCGCCCGATCAGCCCGATCAGATGGCACCGCCGCTCACGCAATCCCGGCAGGATGCGCATCAATTCCACCGTGGTCCCGCTATTGGAAAACAGCATGACCACGCTGCCCGGCGTCACGGCGCCCAGATCGCCATGGCTGGCATCGCCTGCCGACAGCGAAAAGGCAGGCGTGCCAAGGCTGGAAAGCGTGGCCGCGATCTTGGCCGCCACCAGCCCCGATTTGCCCACCCCGCAGCACAGCACCGGCAGGCGCGAGGCGGCCAGCGCATGGATCGCCCCGGACAATCCCTCAGGCGGAGAGGCCAGACAATCTGCCAACGCCGCCATTTCCCCGCGCAGCACCTCCAGCGCCCATTCCAGCGCGGGCGTGGTCGTCAATTCGACGGCGGGATTAAAGGCAGGCCGGGGGATCATGACGCCACCACGTCCAGCGCGTCGAGATTGGCGTCCATATCGTCAAATGTCGGCTGCCCCTTGGCATGGCGCATCAGGAGGTTGAGATCGACCACTTCGGGCCGCAGCAGACGCGCGGCCAGATGCCAGCCAAACCAGCGCCGCGCCGCATCCCGGTCCGGCCCGGCCAACTCGCCCGGATCGCCGCTGGCGCGCAGCCATGGCGCCATCGCCCGGTGTCCGACATGCAGCATCGGCTTTCCGGCAAAGGCGGCCAGCGTCCAGCTTTTCGACAGGTCGGTGAACACCGCCGATGCCCCCGCCACCATCGCTTCGGTGCCATGCTCGGCCATGGTCAGCCGGTCGGGCGCAGCGGCGATGAAGGCGTCGAGCGCGCTGCGATCCACGTGCAGCCGGTTGAGCGGATGGTCGGTAACCTCGATCCGCCATTCATCCGGCAAACGCGCCAGCAGCGATTGCAGCAGCGCCACCCCATCCTCATGCGCGGCATGGCGCAGGAACAGGTTCTCCTCATGCTCATAGGGCAAGGGCACGGCCAGCGTGGGGCGCGAGAGAGGCACAGAGAAAGGCCCGAACCACCCGGCCGCCACGGCCCACAGCGCATCGACCCGCGCGGCCAGTTCGGCGGGCAGAACGGCTTCGTCCGGCATGAAACCATAGGAGAAAGGCGCTTCCTCCAGCACCACCCATGCCGGATCGGTGGCAAAGGGGGCCGCCGCGCCCTCCATGATATGGCGCACCGTGCCGGGAAACATCGCGGGCGTGGCAAAATCGCTGCTGCGCGCAAGGGTCAGGTCGGGCCGTATCCCGGCCACCGTTTCGATCAGCCCCGGCACCGCCGCGCCATGCATGCGGAACTGGGCCGGGTCGCCCTCGTCGATCACATGCCAGCGCAGCTTTTCCTGCGCCAGCAAAGGCTCAAGCTGCGCGCCCTCCACCCCGGTGTTGCGCCACAGCGGGGCCACCATCACATGGATTTCCTTGACCCATGGATCGGCGTTGAGCCGCAGCAGCATCGGCGTCACGATGGCCTCGAACCACCATGGCGTGATGACCGGAAGATAAAAGAAAAGGCGCATCCCGTTCCCTAAAACCTGGCGGCAGGAGGTTTTCCTCCCGCCGCCAAGCTTTATGAACAAGGATGCCTAAGGCATGGCTGAGCCTTGCCTCGGCAAATGCCCTTAGGCGGGTTTTAGAAAGTCAGGACGATGCGCCCCTCGATCTTGCCCGCGATCATCTTGTCAAACACCGCGTTGATGTCATCCAGCTTGGCGGTTTGGATCGTGCTTTTCACCTTGCCCTCGACGGCAAAGGCGATGGCTTCGGCCAGATCGCGCCGCGTGCCGACGATAGAGCCGCGCACCGTGATGCGCTTCAGCACCACATCGAAGATCGGCGTGGGAAAAGCGCCCGGCGGCAGGCCAACCAGCGCCACCGTCCCCTTGCGGCGCACCATGGCCAACGCCTGTTCAAAAGCAGGCACCGAAACCGCCGTGACCAGCACGCCATGCACGCCCCCGCCCGTGGCCTCGACCACGCGGGCCGCCGCATCGGGGTCCAGCGCATTGACCGCCAGATCCGCGCCCAGTTCCAGCGCGAGGTCGAGCTTGTCCTGCCCCACATCGACGCCCACGACCTTCAGCCCCATCGCCTTGGCATATTGCACGGCGACATGGCCAAGCCCGCCCACGCCTGAAATCGCCACCCATTCTCCGGGCCGCGCCTCGGTTTCCTTCAAGCCCTTATAGGTCGTCACGCCCGCGCACAGGATCGGGGCCAGCGGCACCAGATCCGCGTCGGCGGGCAAACGCCCGACAAAGGCGGCGGGCGCCGTCACATATTCGGCATAGGTGCCATTGACCGAATAGCCGGTGTTATGCTGCTTTTCGCACAGGGTTTCCCACCCCGTCTGGCAATATTCGCATTGCCCGCAGGCATCATGCAGCCATGGCACCCCCACCGCATCGCCAATCACCAGATCATCGACCCCTTCGCCAAGGGCGACGACATGGCCCACGCCCTCATGGCCGGGAATAAACGGCAGGGTCGGCTGGACCGGCCAGTCGCCATGGGCGGCGTGAAGATCGGTATGGCAAACGCCCGTGGCCACCAGTTTCACCAGCACCTCGCCCCGCGCGGGGGTGGGCACGGGCCATTGCTCGATGGTGAGCGGCGCACCAAATTCGCGGACGACCGCCGCGCGCATAGTGGCGGGAATTGTGGGGGAAAGCGAAGTCATGGAGAATCTCCTTGAAAGGCTGGCGCTTACCTAGCCCGCTCTTTTCCCCCTGGCCTTGATGCGGGTCAAAGGTTTTGCGCTATGGCGACCCCCGCCGCATGGCCGCTGGCCCATGCCCATTGGAAATTATAGCCGCCCAGCCAGCCCGTCACATCCACCGCCTCGCCAATGGCATAAAGGCCCGGCACGGTGGATGCCTCCATCGTCTTTTGCGACAGGCCGGTGGTGGCGATGCCGCCTGCGGTCACCTCGGCCTTGGCATAACCCTCGCTGCCATCGGGGTTAAAGCGCCAGTCGGCCAAGGCGCCTTCCGCCGCGCGCAGGGCCTTGTCCGAATGATGGCCCAGATCGCCCGCCAGCGCCAACCGATCCGCCAGCGCCACCGCCAGACGATCAGGCAAATGCGCGCCCAGCACACGGCGCAGGCCCACCTTCGGATTGGCCTTCTTGGCCTCGACCATCCAGCCCGCCGCCAGATCGGGCAGGAAATTGATGCCCAATTCCGTGCCGCGCTGCCAATAGGAGGAAATTTGCAGGATCGCCGGACCCGACAGCCCGCGATGGGTGAAAAGCGCCGCCTCGCGGAAGGCCGCCTTGCCCCATGGCCCATCGGCCACCCGCGCCTCGACCGGGGTGGCCACGCCCGACAATTCGCGGAACAGCGCCTCATCCCCCGGCAAGGTCAAGGGCACCAGTGCGGGACGCGGCTGCACGACCTTAAGCCCGAATTGCCGCGCAAGATCATAGGCAATGCCGCTGGCCCCCATCTTGGGAATCGAAGGCCCGCCCGTGGCGATCACCAGATGGCGCGCCGACAGCGTCCGATGGCCTGCGCGGACATGGAACATGCCATCAGCATGGCTGACCTCGCCCAGCGACAGGCCGCAGGCGATCTCGACGCCACCGATCCGGCATTCCTCGACCAGCATGGCCAAAATCTCGCGCGCCGAACCATCGCAGAACAATTGCCCCAGCGTCTTTTCATGCCACGCAATGCCATAGCGCTCGACCAGTTCGAGGAAATCGGCGGGCGTATAGCGCGACAGGGCCGAACGGGCGAAATGCTTGTTGGCCGACAGATAACGTTCGTGGGTGGCGTGAATATTGGTGAAATTGCAGCGCCCGCCGCCCGAAATCAGGATCTTGCGCCCCGGTTCCGGCGCATGATCGACCACGATCACCCGCGCCCCGCGCGCTCCGGCCTGCGCGGCACAAAACAGCCCCGCCGCCCCCGCGCCCAGCACGATGGCATCATGATTTTCGCTTGTCGGTTTCATCGCGCCGCCCTTAGGCGATCATGCCACCGCGCGCCAGCATCGATCTGCGGCTTGGAATAGACGGTTTTCTGCCCTAGAACCCCCGTCATGTTGCCCGACGAGATGATCAAACACAGCCCCATCGCCGCCGTCGTGAGCGATCCCCGGCTGCCCGACAATCCGATTATTGCCTGCAATCAGGCCTTTATTGACCTGACCGGGTTTGCCCGCGAGGAAATCATCGGGCGCAATTGCCGTTTCCTGCGCGGGCCGGATACCGAGGGGGAACTGACCGAAACGTTGCGAAACGCAATCCACAATCGCCAGCCCGCCATCGTCGAAATCCGTAATTACAAAAAAGACGGCACCCCGTTTCGCAATGCCGTGATGATCGCGCCGGTGTTCGATGCCGATGGCGATGTCGAATATTTCGTCGGTTCTCAGGTCGAGGTTGTCGATCAGAACCGGCAAACGCGCGAAGAGGCGCTGGCCCGCGTCAACGCCCTGCCTCCGCGCCAGCGCCAGATTCTGGTCGAAATGGCCCGTGGCAAGCTGAACAAGCAGGTGGCGTGGGAATTGGGCCTGTCGGAGCGCACGATCAAGATGCACCGCTCGGCCATGTTCAAGACGCTGGGCGTGCGATCCAGCGCCGAGGCGATCCGCGTGGCAGTCGAGGCCGGACTCTAATCCAGCGGGCCTCTAACGCGGGCGCAGCGAAAGGGCCACGCCCAGCCCCGCCGCGCAAATCCCGCCTGTCAGCGCCACCACGCCCGGCCATTGCCAGTGCTGATAGAACCAGCCGCCCGCCGTGCCGGTGATCCCGGCGCCAAGGTAGTAAAACAACAGATAGAGCGAGGCGGCATGGCCCTTATCCGGCCCCGCCCATTGGCCTACCCAACCGCTGGCGGCGGCATGAGCCGAGAAGAAGCCCAGCGTGAGCAGCAAGATGCCCAGCACGATCAGCACCAGCGCCCCCGACAGCGTCAGCAAAGCCCCGCCCAACATCGCCACCAGCCCCATGGCCAGCACCGGGCGCCGCCCCCATGCCTCGGTCATATGGCCGGTGATGGATGAGGAAAAGATGCCCGAGATATAGGTGAGGAAAATCGCACTGATCGCGCCGTGGCCCAGCGAAAAGGGCGGGCGGACAAGGCGAAAGCCGACATAGTTGAACAGGGTGACAAAGACGCTCATCAGCGCGAAGGCGATGAAGAACAGGCGCAAAAGGCCATTATCCTGCATCAACCGCCACCACACCGCCCGGTGATGCGCCCAGCCCAGCCCCCGCTGCGGCACGAACCGGCGCGAGGACGGCAACAGCAGGCCAAAGCCCAGCGCGGCGGCCAGCCCCAATCCCCCCATTGCGCCCAGCGCGATGCGCCATGAGCCAAACTCGGTGAACCATCCTGTGGCAAAGCGGCCCATCATCCCACCAAAGGCCGTGCCCGCGACATAGAGTCCCATGGCTTTCACCAAATCGGCAGGGTGCATCTCCTCGGCAATATAGGCCATGGCAACGGCCGGAACGCCGCCCAGCGCCACCCCTTCGAGCAGCCGCGCCGCCACCAGCCATGGCCAATGCGTCGCCACCCCTGCCACCAGATTGAGCAGGCTGGCCGCGATCAGCGAGCCGAGCATCAGCGAGCGGCGCGGCATCGCCTGACCAATGGCTCCGGCCAAAAACACCGCCACGGCCAGCGCGCCCGATGTGAGCGACAGCGCCAGCGAGGCCCCCGCCGGGGCCAGCCCAAATTCGCGCGCGAATTCGGGCAGCAGCGGCTGGACGCAATAGAGCAGCGAGAAAGTGGCATTGCCCGCCAGAAACAGCGCAAGGCTGGCCCGGCGATATTCGGCGCTGCCCCGGCGCATTCCGGCAAAAGGCACAGGTTCAGTCATGGGCGCCGCGATGCGCCATCATGGGGCGGATTCCAAGCGCTTACTTTTCCACCGCCCCCTTGAAGGCCGCCCCGGCATCGACCGTGGCGCGATAGGCAGGCGCAACCCGCGCCCGCGCCGTCTGTTCATAGACATAGCCCGCGCTCAGCAATTTGCCCTCCTCATAGGGCCGCGCGATAAAGGACAGGCCCACCGGCAGCCCCCCCACCAGCCCCATCGGCACGGTCAGATGCGGATAGCCCGACACCGCCGGCAGACCGCTGGCCGAAGGTCCGCGAAACTGGTCATTATAGATGGGGTCGATCAGCCATGCCGGACCGGTGGTGGGCTGCACCAGAATATCGGCCTTGGCCAACATCACCTCCAGCCCTTCCTTTGCCGCCAGCCGCAAGGATTTGGCCCGCGCGCCCAGATATTCCGGGTCGGCAATCCCGCGTGTCCCCTCGGCCTCCTCGAAACTCTCCTGCGCAAACAGGGGCATTTCCGCCTCAGCATTGGCCCGGTTAAAGGCGATGATGTCGGCCAGCGTCCGCAGCTTTACCGCCGCCGTCGCCCCGGCCAGATAGGTGTTGAGATCGGCCTTCAGCTCACTGCGCAACACCTCATGCTCGGCCTGTCCCAGACCGTCGAGTTCGGGCTGCGCCACCTCGGTCAGTTCAGCCCCCTGAGCCTTCAACACTTCCAGCGCGGCGGCGAACCTTTCGGCCAGAGCCGCGCCCGTCGCCGGGCGGTAATAGGCCACGCGCACCCCCTTCAGGCTGGCCTGCGCCAGCGGGGCCGCATAGTCCTGCTTATGCGCGTCGGCCTCCGCCGTGGCCGGATCGCCCGGATCGCTGCCCGCCATGGCCGAGAGCATCATCGCCACATCGCGCACACTGCGCGCCATCGGGCCGGGCGTGTCCTGACTGTGGCTGATCGGCACGATATGGCTGCGGCTGACCAGCCCCACCGTGGGTTTCAACCCGACAAGGCCATTGAGCGAGGAGGGACAGACCACCGACCCATCCGTCTCCGTCCCCAGTCCGCCCGCGCCGAAACTGGCCGCCACACCAGCGCCCGTGCCGCTCGATGATCCGCAGGGGCTGCGGTCCAGCGCATAGGGGTTGCGCACCTGTCCTCCAAGCGCGCTCCACCCGGAAATCGAATGGGTCGAGCGGATATTGGCCCATTCCGACAGATTGGTCTTGGCCAGAATCACCGCCCCGCCCGCGCGCAGCCGCGCCACCACCGGCGCATCGCGCCCGCCCACATTGTCGCGCAGCGCCAGACTGCCCGCCGTGGTGGCCACCGGGTCCTGCGTCTCGATATTGTCCTTGATCAGGATCGGAACGCCATCGAGCGGACCAAGCGCCTTGCCCTGCCGCCGCCGCGCATCCGAGGCGCGAGCCTGCGCCATGGCGTCGGGGTTGAGGGCGATAATCGCGCGCAATTGCGGCCCCTTGCGGTCCATGGCCGCGATGCGCTCCAGATAGGCGCCCGTCACCGCCTCGCTGCTGACCGCGCCCCGCTCCAGTTGGGCCGAGATTTCCCAGAGCGGCACTTCCTCCACTCGGGTCGCGGCCTGCGCCGCCATTGGGATTACTATCGCCGCCGTTAATGCGATCCAACGCCATGCCATCCGCACACCCCCCGTTTGCCCGGCGAATGTAGCGCGCCCAGTCATGCTGGCAATGCGCCAAAATGCGCGCCATAGATCGCGCCATGACCGACCCCCGCCCCGCCTCCCGCGCCCTGACGCCAGCCGAAACGGCCATGGTCGTCGATATGTTTGGCGCGGCGATAGATCCGGGACCGGTGCGCGTGATCCGGCGGCGCTGGTGGTGGTTTCAGCCGCGCAATGTGGTGATGGCCCCGCGCGGGAGCCTACATTTCCACCCCGAAAGCCAGCTGTGGCACCCATGTTTTGCCCAAGGATCGCTGGCGGCGCAAGGATTGTTCATCCACGAAATGGTCCATGTCTGGCAGCATCAGTCGGGCATGAACCTCCTGCTGCGCCGGATGCCGTTCTGCCGCTATGATTATACGCTGCGCCCCGATGCCGCATGGGCCGATTACAATATCGAGCAACAGGCCGAGATCGTCCGCCACGCCTTTCTGCTGCGCCAAGGCGCATCATGGGCCGACGCCCCGCCGCTGATCGATCTGGAGCGGCTTATCCCTTTTGGCCGGGGAAAATAGCGTATCGGGCAGGGCTTGACCGGGCCTCGTTCCGCCTGTTCACTCAGGCCAAGGGGGACCACGCTTGGCCGCACATGACAACCAGCTTCAGGCCGCGCTGAAATCGCGCCATGTCTCGATGATCGCGATTGGCGGCATCATCGGCGCGGGGCTGTTCGTCGGCTCGTCCAGCTCGATTGCACAGGTCGGCCCGGCAGTGGTCATGTCCTATGGGCTGGCGGGGCTGGTCGTGCTGATGGTGATGCGGATGATGGCCGAGATGGCCGCGCTGCGCCCCGGACTTGGCGCGTTCACCGAACTGGTGCGCGAAGTGCTGGGGCCGCGCGCGGGGTTCGTCTGCGGCTGGCTCTATTGGTATTTCTGGGTCATCGTCGTGCCGATCGAGGCGATTGCCGGGGCCAAGATCCTGCATATCTGGATCGACGCGCCGGTCTGGGCCATCGGGGTCGCGCTCTTGGGTATGCTGACCGGGGTGAACCTGATGTCCACCCGTTCTTATGGCGAGTTCGAATATTGGTTCTCGCTGATGAAAGTTCTGGCGATTGTCAGCTTTATCGCGATTGCGGGCGTCTGGGTGTTCGGGATCACCTCGCCCACCGGGCCGACATGGAGCAATCTGAACGCCTATGGCGGCTTTGCCCCGCATGGCTGGGGCGCGGTGCTGGCGGGCACGGCCAGCGTGATCTTTGCCCTGACCGGCGCGGAGATCGCCACGGTGGCGGCGGCCGAATCGCATGAACCGGCCCGCACCATCGCCCGCATCACCAGCAGCGTGGCCGCGCGGATCATCCTGTTTTACGTGCTGTCGCTGCTGCTGATCGTGGCCGTGATGCCATGGACATCCATCGTGCCGGGAACCTCGCCATTTGCCATTGCGCTGGGCCATATGGCGATTCCCCATGCCGAATTCGTGATGAATCTTGTGGTGCTGGTGGCGGTGCTCTCCTGCCTCAATTCGGGCATGTATGTGACCAGCCGGGTTTTGTTCGTTCTGGCCGACAAGGGCGATGCGCCCGCATGGCTGGTCGCGGTCAACCGACGCAAGGTGCCCGCCCGCGCAATCCTGATCGCCAGCCTGTTCGGCTATCTGGCGCTGGCTGCCTCGGTCATCTCGCCCGAACTGGTGTTCTCGTTTCTGGTCAATGCCTCGGGCGCGCTGATGCTGTTCATCTATTTCACCGTGGGCGTGGCCCAGATCGTCCAGCGCCGCCGGATCGAGGCGGAGGGCCGAGAAACCTTGCCGATCCGCATGTGGCTGTTTCCCTATCTCTCCTATGCCACGCTGGGCGCGATCCTGAGCATTCTGGTGGCCATGATGTTCGCGCCTGCGCGGCGGGTGGAACTCATCAGCAGCCTTATCACGCTGGGCGTGGCGATGGGGGCGGCGTGGTGGAGGCGGCGTTAGGCCATTAACGGCAATGTGCGCATCCTCTGCCCGCTGGCGGCGAAAACCGCATTGGCCAGCGCGGGCGCCACCACCGCGCAGGGCGGCTCACCCATGCCGCCCGGATCGGCCTGACTGGCGATGATATGGGTGGCGATGCGGGGCGCCTCATTCATGCGCAGGATGCGGAAATCGTGGTAATTCGACTGCTGCGCCGCGCCGTCCCTCATCGTGATTTCGCCATAGAGCGCGGCGGAGAGGCCAAAGATCACCCCGCTTTCCACCTGCGCCTCGATGCCCAGAGGATTGATCGCCAGCCCGCAATCCACCGCAATCGTCACGCGCGGCACGCTGATCTGGGCGTCCTCCACCTTGGCCTCGACCACCGCGGCAATATGCGTGCCCCATAATTTGAGCACGGCAATTCCCATCCCCTGCCCCAGCGGCAAAGCACGTCCCCAGCCCGCCTCCTTGGCCGCGCGGGCCAAGACCGCCCGGCTGCGCGCATCCTGCATCAGGGCGAGGCGATAGGCCAGCGGATCAGCCCCCGCGCCATGGGCCAGCTCGTCGATAAAGCTTTCTACCACAAAGCACGAGCGCAAGCCCCCCACCCCGCGCCACCAACTGGTCGGCACCGCGCTTTCCACCTGCTGAAACGTGACGTGATGGGCCGCCACCGCATAAGGCATCTCCACCGCGCCCTCGATGGCATCACCATCCACGCCCTTGAACCCATCGCCCATCAACCGCGCCATGATCGAGGAACCGGCGATGCGATGCTCCCACGCGATGGGCCTGCCCTTGTCATCCACCGTGGCGCGGATGCGGTCGGCATAGGCGGGGCGGAACATATCGTGCTGCACATCCTCCTCGCGGCTCCAGACCAGCTTGACCGGATAGGGCACCGCCCGCCCCAATTCGACCGCGCGCAGCACCATGTCGGTTTCCAGCCGCCGCCCGAAACCGCCGCCCATCTGAAAGTTGTGAAAGGTCACCTTATCCTCGCCTAGCCCCAGCGCCTTGGCCGCATCGGCGCGGGCTTGAGCGGGAACCTGCGAACCGGACCAGATTTCGCAGCCTTTTTCCGTCACATGGATGGTGCAGGCCAAAGGCTCCATCGCCGCATGCGCAAGGAATGGCTGATGATATGTGGCGGAAAATTCGCGGCCCCGCGCAGCGTTCAGATCGCCCTGCGCCTTGGCCGAATGGCCGGGGCGGGTAAGAGCGGCATCCAGATCAGCGACAATCGCGCCCTGTTCGGCCGGTTTCGGCCCCGGTGCCCATTGCACATTGGCCGCCACATAGCCTTGCAGCGCGGCCCAGTAATGATCGGCCACGACAAAGACCACATCGCGGCCCTTGACCAGTTTGACCACGCCGGGGATGGCCAGCGCCGCCTTTTCATCCAGCCCGGCCAGCGTGCCGCCATAGATCGGGCATTGCGCCAGCGTGGCCACCTTCATGCCGGGCAGACGAAAATCAATCCCAAACTGCAATGCCCCGGTGATCTTGGGCCGCGCGTCGATACGACGGGTGGGCCGCCCGATCAGGCCTAACCGATCACGCAGGGGCGCCTCGCGAGGCAGGCTCGCCGCCGCGATCAGATCGCCCATCGCAATACGCCGCTTGCCCGCAACCACCATGCCATCGACCAGATCGCATTGCCCCGGCGCGATGCCCCACTGCCGCGCCGCCGCCTCGATCAAACCCACACGCGCCCGCGCGGCGGCCTGTCGCATGGGCTTGTACACTTCGCGGATCGAGGTCGAGCCGCCCGTCTCCTGCGTGATGGGCGCAAAGCGGGGCGCGTCGCCATCGGGAATGCTCACCCGCACCTTGTTCAAGGCCACGCCCAATTCCTCGGCCACCAGCATGGAGAGCGAGGTGATCACCCCCTGTCCCATCTCGGTCTTGGGCAGGGCCAGTTCGACGCCCAAGGACGTCACCGAAATATAGGCATTGGCCGCCAGCGCTCCGCCCGCCGCCCCGCGCGCCACCGGCACAACCAACGCCGCGCCAACCGCCGCCGCGCCCTGCAACACACCCCGGCGCGAAAATCCGCCCTCGCTCATCGCCCGCCTCCTGCCGCCAGTTTCACCGCTTTGCGAATGCGCGGATAGGTGCCACAGCGGCACAGATTGCCGCTCATCCCTTCGTCAATCGCCGCATCGTCGGGGCGCGGATTGGCCTTCAGCAAGGCGCAGGCCGCGATCAACTGGCCGGGCTGGCAATAGCCGCATTGCACCACATCAGCCTCCTCCCACGCCTGTTGCAGCGCCGCGCCATGCGGGTCCTCGCCCAGCCCCTCGATCGTGGTCACATCGCGCCCGATCACCGCGCGCAAAGGCGTCTGACAGCTAAAGAACCGCTGCCCCCCGATCAGCACGCCGCAGGCCCCACAAAGCCCCACGCCGCATCCGAATTTCGTGCCCGTCATGCCCACCATATCGCGCAGCACCCACAGCAAGGGCACATCGGCGGCGGCATTGTCGATACTGTGCTTTTGCCCATTCACACTCAGGATGATCGGCATGATAATTCCCCCTTGCCGCGGATGCTAAACCATGACCCCCACGGGCGAAAATACGCAAAGCTGGCGCGGCTTTGACCCTTTGCGGCGGCGCGGCATTCTGCAATGATCGGGCCGATTTGCGATTGGGGGGAATGGGTATGAGAAGGCAGACCGCTTTGATAGGATGGTGGCTGCTGGCTTTGGCCGCCCCGGCATCCGCAGCCGACCTAGAGGCGCAGATCCGCGCCGTTCTGGCCAAACCGGCCATAGAGGGCACGCGCTGGGGCCTGCGGGTGGAGGACAAGGAGGGCCATGTCATCGCCTCCATCGCGCCCGATGAAAGGTTTCAGCCCGCGTCCAACACCAAGGTCTTCGTCACCACCGCCGTGTTTGACGCAATGGCGCGCGGGCCTTTTCCCAATATGGGCAATGGCGTGCGGATCGAAAACGATCATGGCCGCCAGAACATCGCGCTGATCGGGCGCGGCGATGCGATGATGAAGGACACGCCCGATTGCGAAAAGGACTGCCTTGCCGCTCTGGCCGATGCCGTGGCCGCGAGCGGGGTGCGGCGCGTGGGCGATGTCATCGGCGATGACAGCTTCATGCCCTTTGAACGCTGGATCATTTCCGACCGCATCCGCCCCGGCACGCGCACCCAGATTTCGGCGCTGACGATCAATGACAATGAGCTGACCGTGCTGGCCAATCCGGGCGATGCGGTGGGCGCGCCGGGGCGGGCCGCGCTGGAGATAGCCGCGCCAGACATGGAGATCATCAACCAGATCACGACCGGCGCGCCCGATTCCCGGCCAGAGGCCATGGTCGAAATGATCCCCGGCATGCGCCAGATCCGTCTGTTCGGCTCGCTGCCCCTTGGCGGCAAGCAGCAGCGGCTGGATTTCGACATTGACGATCCGGCGGACTATGCCGCGATCCGTCTGGCCCAACTGCTGCGCGAAAGGGGCGTGAAAGTGACCGGCCATCCCCGCGCGCGTCATGCGCCAATGGGGCCGGTGGATCTGATCCCCGCGCCGGTCGCGCCCGCCATTCAGGCCAAGGATCTCTCCACCCTCACCCCGCCCGATCTGATCGAGGATCTGACTATTACCTCGAAGGTCAGCCAGAACCTGCACGCCCATCTGTTTCTGAAGAAACTGGCGTTGACGCAGGGCTTTTCACCCACCACGCCCGCCGGGCGGATCGTGCTGAACCAGACGATTGCGCGGGCCGGTCTGCCCGCCGCTGCTCATGATTTCTATGATGGTTCGGGCCTCTCGCCCGACAATCGCATCACGCCGCGCGCGATGGTGTCCTATCTCCACTGGGTCGAGGCTCAACCATGGGCTGCGGACTGGCGCAAGACCTTGCCCATCGGCGGGGTGGACGGCACGCTGGGCCGCCGGATGAAAAATCCCGTGCTGCAAGGCAAGGTCTTTGCCAAGACCGGCACCTTGCTGGCGGCCAATGCGCTGGCGGGCTACATGATCGCGGCCAGCGGGCGCGAATTGACCTTTGCCATCTATGCCAATGACCGGCCATCGGGCGCGCCCTCGGTCCTGCCCGCGATGGACGAGGCGCTGGCGCTGATCGCGGCGGCAAACTAAAAGCGCCACCATGAGCAGTCATCAGCCGCAACGGCACCTTCACAGCCTGCATGCGATGCTGCTGGCGCTGGGCATGATCATGTCCACCGATGCGCTGAAAACCGCGCCCACGATTGTCGCTTCGATCGGCCATTGGCATTTTCTGGGCCTGTGGGTGGCGGGGGCGGCGATCTCGGTAGTGGGCGGATTGTCCTATGTCGAAATGGCCGCCGCCTTTCCCGATGCGGGGGGCGAATACAGCTTCATCCGCCGCGCATGGGGCGAAAGGGTCGGCACGCTTTACGCATGGTCGCGCTTTGCCATCATGCATACCGGATGGGTGGCGCTGATGGCGCATCTGGCCGCCGATTATATAGGCGCGCCGCTGGGGCTGGGCGCGGGCGGGCGGCTGGTGCTGTCGGTGGGGCTGGTGGCGGCGATGACGGGGCTTAATCTGGCCCATGTGCGGCTGGGTTTCCTGACGCAGGCTTTGCTGGTGCTGGCCGTGGCGCTGGGTTTCATCAGCGTCATTCTGGCCGGGATCGTGGTTCCGGCCGCCCCCATCATGCCAGACGCCCCGCGCCCCGGCATGGGCGGGATCGCCGTGGCGCTCATCTATATCTTCCTTGCCTATGGCGGGTGGAGCGATGCGGCCACCCTGTCGGCCGAGGTGCGGTCCGGGCGGCGGGGCATGTTCATCGCGGTGATCGGCTCGATCGGCCTGCTGGGGCTGATCTATGTCGCGCTCAACTGGGCGCTGATGCGCGGCCTTGGCGAGAGTGCGCTGGCCCATTCGGTAGCCCCTGCCGCCGATCTGGCACGCATGGCCTTTGGCTGGCCGGGACAGGCGCTGGTGGTGGCGGTGGTCGGCATATCGGCGGTGGCCAGCATCAATTCGACCATCATCGTTTGCGCCCGCACCACCTATGCCGCCGCACGCGATCACCCCGGCCTTGGCGCTCTGGCCCATTGGCATCCCACGCGCGGCGCGCCCACCCGCGCGGCGCTGGCGGTGGGCGGCGTATCGCTGGTACTAACGTTGCTCTCCGCGCTGACGGGCAGCGGATTTAACGCGATGGTGGATTATATGACGCCGGTCTATTGGCTGTTCATCGGCATGGGCATGGCCGCCGCGATCCGCTTGCGGATCATGCATCCCACCCTGCCGCGCCCGGTCAGAACGCCGCTCTTTCCGCTGTTTCCCGCCATTTTCATCGCTCTGGCGGCCTATATGCTCTATGCCTCCTTTGTTCAGCTTGGGCTGGGCGCGGTGTTTGGCGCAGGGGTTCTGGCGCTGGGCGCGGGGCTGGATTTTCTATTGCGCCGCCGCGCGCAAGCATACGCAAAATAGCGCTTTACGGCGGTCTTGGCGGCGTCATCCCCGCGTGCCACAAAGGCTCGTCCTTCCATCAGGAGTTGAACCAATGAAACGCCTTTTGACCGCCGCCGCTCTCCTTGCCGCAATCCCCGCCGCGGCGCAGGCGCAGGATGTCACCCGCATTCCGGGCGGGGCCACCTCGCCCATTCTGGCGGGCGTGTTCGTGCCGGCCAAGGCAGATATGCTGATCCTGTCGGGTCAGGTGCCCGCTCCTGCTGTTCAGGGCGGCGCGCCCGACGCCATCGCCACCTATGGCGACACCAAAACGCAGGCGATCAGCACGTTCAAGAAGATCGAAGCCCTGCTGAAATCGCAGGGTTATGAAATGTCCGACGTCATCAAGCTGACGGTCTTCCTGGTCGGCGATCCGGCCAATGGCGGCAAGCTGGACTTCAAGGGCTTTAACGAAGCCTATGGCCAGTTCTTCGGCACCGCCACCCAACCCAACAAGTCGGCCCGTTCGGTGGTGCAGGTGGCCGCGCTGGCCGGTCCCGCCTTCCTGGTGGAAATCGAGGCGACCGCCGCCAAGACGCCCAAGAAGTAAGCATGTCCAAGGGCGGCGGGGATACCTGCCGCCCTTATTCTTTGGGAGCCGTCGGGTCGGCAATCTCCGGCCTTGGCACTGCAAAAATGCCCGCATGGCCCGCCGCCGCCCCCAGATCCTCACCCGAGGTCAGGCTGATCAGCCAAGGCGAGAGCAGCAGACCCAGCGCCAGAGGCGAAAGCCAAAGCCCAAGACTGATGCTGTAGAAAAAGGTCGCGGCAAACAGCGCGCCCAGCACCAGATGTTCGCGCAGAGAGCCCAGCAGGCCCCGCACCGGCAGCCGCCGCGCCTCGCGCGCCTGCGTGTTCCAGCCCGAAGGCACGCCCATCAGCAAGGCTGCCAGCGCCTTGGTCTGGGTCACCATCGTGACGGGCGCCAGCAGGATCGAAAGCACCGTCTCCAGCGCCACCGAACGCACAATGCTGCCGCCCCCGCCGAATGTCCGCGCCCGCGCCGGGTCCGCCAACAGCCAGAGCATGCCCATCACCTTGGGCCCGAACAGCAGCACCAGCGTCAACCACAATACATTGAGCGGCATCCCACCCCCTGCCTGCCACTCGCCCGCCGCGCCCATGCGCAGGATCGAGGTGATGACCAGCAGCAGCCAGCCCGGCGAGGTCAGATAGGCCGAGGCCCCCAGCAGCAGATGCAGCCGATGCGTCAGGCTGAGGCCCGAAGCGCCCAGCAATTGCAGGTGCTGCAGATTGCCCTGCATCCAGCGCCGGTCGCGGATGGCGAAATCGACGATGCTGGGCGGGAATTCCTCATAACTGCCGCCGATCATGATCATGTGGACCGCCCAGCCGCGACGGCGCAGCAGGGCCGATTCAAACATGTCATGGCTCTGGATCGGCCCGCCAAAGGGCGGATTGCCGGGCAATTGCGGCAATCCGCAGCCCTCGGCAAAAGCGCGGGTCCGCACGATCGCATTATGGCCCCAGAAATTGGCCTCCGACCCCGACCACCACAACAGCCCCGCCGAGGCAATCGGGCCATAGGCCTCGCTAGCGAACTGCATCCAGCGCTGAAACAGGGTGCGCGCGTTCGTAATCATCGGCACGGTCTGGAGCAGGCCGACCGAGGGGCGCTCCTCCATGATCGCCGCCATGCCGACAATCGCATGGCCGCTCATCAGGCTGTCGGCGTCCAGCACCAGCATGTTTTCATAAGCCCCGCCAAAGCGGCGGACCCATTCGGCAATATTGCCCGGCTTGCGCTCGGTATTTTCGGCGCGGCGGCGATAGAACAGGCGGATCGGCAGGCGGGGCGCCAGCCTCGCCCAAGCCTCCTCCTCCAGCGCGCCATGATCGGGGCGCGAATCGCTCAATAAGAAGAAGTCGATCCACGGGCCGCCGCCCGATGCCGCAATCGAATGGCCCATCGCCTCGACGCGGGCAAAGACCTCATCGACGCTTTCATTATAAACCGGCATCAACACCGCCGTGCGATGGCGCAGGGCCTTGGCGGGGCTGGGAATTTCGGTGAAGCCGGGGTGTTCGCCGCTGATCAGTTGCACAAAACCGATCAGCGAGGTGACAAAGCCAAAGGCCACCCAACTGAACAAAGGCACAAAACAGATCAGCAGCGCCACCTCGAACCAGTCCAGCCCGTCGAGCGAGAATTGCACGCGCAGTTCGCTCGACGCCGCCAGACTGAGTACCGCCGTCAGCAGCACCAGCAGCAGCCGCTTCATCCCCATGCCATGCGGACGGGTCAGCACTTCGATCCGCGCGGGCGGATTGCCGAACAGATCCTGCACCGGCATGGCCAGCGGGGCCTCCGGCGGCAGTTGGGGCAGATGGGCGGCGCCCTTGGGGGGTGTCATGGGCGCACCGTCTTGATCACGGTTTCGCTGAGCGCCCCGCCCGCCCGGCGCAGGAACAGGCGAAACTCATTCTGTTTCAGCCCTTCAACCCGGACATCCATCACCACGCGCCACAGGTCCTGCTGCCCCTCCACCGGAAACACATTGGCCATGATCAGCGCCGCGCCCAGATCGGTCACCGCCTCAACCTTGCTGTCCCGCGTCAGGCCGCGCAGCGCCGGGCCGGAGAAATCGAAAACATAACGCATGGCCCCGGCAATCGGATCGGCGCCCGGCACGCCGCCCGGCCCCATGAAATAATTGACGCAAACGGCATTGCCATCGCTCTCGATATTGCCCTGTCCCCAATGCAGCCGATAGGCGAAATCGCGGCGATCCCCGGCGCGCGCGGGCCGGTCCGAGATCCACATCGCCGCCATATTATCAACATTTTCCGAGATCGTGTTCATCTCGTACAGCATCACCGCACCCGGCCCCCAATCACCCTCCGGCGATACCCAGAGCGAGGGGCGGCGGTTGTAGAAATTGAGGTCATCCTGATAATGGTCAAAGGTGGTGTCACGCTGGATCATGCCAAAGCCCTTCACCCCATCGGCGCGCAGCATATGGACGCGCGGCCCCGGCGGATTGTCCAGCGGGCGCCAGATCCGCTCGCCCGTGCCGGTGTGGATGGCAAGGCCGTCGCTGTCATGCACCTCGGGCCGCCAGTCGCCATGGGCGGGGCGGGCGGACTGGTCGAAATCGAACATGCTGGTGATGGGTGCCACGCCCAGCCGCGCAATGTCGCGCCGGACAAACAGCGCCGTACGCACCCCATGCTCCACCCCCGCACCCGTGCGCGTGATGTCAAACGCATAGGCGCCGCACAGCGAAGGCCCATCGACGATGGCATGGATCAGCAGATGATCCGTCCCCTTCTGTTCGATCCAGAAATCGGTGAAGGCGGGGAATTCCTCAGGCCCCGACATGGCCGTGTCGACGGCAATCGCGCGGGCCGAAAGGCCATATTGCCCGGTCGGCCCCACCGCGCGGAAATAGGACGCGCCAAGGCTGGCCAGCCAGTCGCCCCCGCCATGGGCCTCCATCACGCGAAAACCGGCGACATCGGCCGATTGCCCGCCGCCAAACAGGCCATGGGTATCCACAATCGCGCGCGCCATGCCATTTTCCACGACATGGATGTTCACCGCATCGGGCGCCGTATCCACCTTGGCCGGAAACAGGCGTAAACGGCCCGCCACCATCTCGGCGGGATCATAGCTCAAGCGTACATGGGTGTCGAAATCGGGCACGGCATGGGCGGCGATCCGGCGGGCATAGGGGCGGCGGGCGCGCATCTGCGCCTGCGCCACCAGATCATCCCATGAAAAGCGCCGGGCGGGTCCGAAACGCCCCGGTATGGCCGCCTCGCCCAGCGCGCGCCCGGCAAAAGCCATCATCAGGGCACCCAATCCGCTTTTCGTCACATTCCTTCGGGTCAATCGGGAAATCATCATGATCCTTTGTGGTCGCGCCGCCATCCGATGATCACCTGATCGCCCGGCTGCAACGCGCTCGACAAAACTTCGCTGCGATGGCCGTCATTGGCCCCCAGCGCGACGGCGACGAAACGCGGGGCGCCATCGCTGCCTGCCACATAAACGCCGCTCTGGCGGCTGCGTTCCTCGCCATGCAGGCTGAAAGTTAATGCGGCATTGGGAACCAGCAGGACATTCTCGCGCTCGGCCAGATCGATTTGGGCCAGCGCCTCAAGGCCGGGCAGCAGGGCCGCGCCCTCTTTTTCGGGCGGCGCCAGCGCGAAAACCGCCTCGCGCCCGCCATGGGGCAGACGGTCGATGCGCACCAATGCCGCCTTGCGTTCCGCATCGCTCTTGCCATCGACCAGAACGCGGGCGCCCGCTTTCGCCGCCATGCGCCCCGCATCGCTTTCCGTAATCGGCACAGAGATGCTCAGCTTTTCCGGATTGGCCGCGATGGTGCAAAGCGGTTGCCCGGCATGAACCCATTGCCCCGGCGCCACCGAACAGGCCACCAGATAGCCTGCAAAAGGCGCCCGCGCGATGGCATTGGCCATGGATGCCTGATCCATCTCGATCTGCCGCTCGCCCTGCGCAATGGCGTCCTGCGCGCGGGACAGGTCGATCTGCGCGCGCGAAACGTCGGCGCGCGCGCCCTCCATCTCGTTGAGCGAAGGCACCCGCCCGCCCGATTTGCGCCACACACCCTCATAGCGATCCAGCCGCACCTGATGCTCGCGCAGGGTGATCTGGACGCGCTGCTGGGCCTCCTTCGCGCTCTCCAGCGCGGCCTGATTGCTCTCAAGGCTGCGGGCCAGCGCCTGCGTGTCCAGCACCACCAGTTCCTGCCCTGCCGCCACGCGCATTCCGCCCGGCGAGGCAAGACTGATCACCACGCCATCCTGCGCAGCGGCAATCGTCACCTCGCCCTCGCCATGCAATGTGCCGCGCAGCGAGAGCGTGGGCGTCAGATCGCCGCGCTCAACCGGGGCCGAGAAATAGGGCGAATCCGTACCCACCAGAAAGCGCGTGAACAGCCAGAGCGCCGCAAATCCGGCCAGCAGCACCAGCAGCAGCACGGTCAACCCGCGCCGCCGCCGGGGCGTCTGCGCGCCCAGCAGGCTGTCGGTCGGCGATAGTTCAGCCACAATGCGCCTCCTCGGCCATGGCCTTTTCGCTCCATTGGCGAATGGTGGCAAGCGCGGCGGTGTAATTGGCCATGATCTGCGCCTCACGCGCGGCCAGAGCATTGGCCTCGGCCACATAGAGCGTGGCGAAACTGGCCGCTCCGCCGCGATAGGCGATGCGCGCATTGGTCAAAGCGGCCTCGGCCTGCGCCAGCAAAGGATTAGGGGCTGCCGGATTGCCGATCGGCATGGCCGAAGTCTTGTCCAGCCTTGCGCGCAGGGCCGCGCCGTCCTGTCCGGTCAAACGCGCCAGATCGGTCAGCGCGCGCTCCAGTCCGGCGCGGGCGGCCTCCTCGTCGCTGGCATTCAGGCCTACCATCACCCCCGCCATATCCTCGTCCAGCGCGGGGACCAGCCCGGCCTCGCGGCGGAAACGGGCGATTTCGGCATTGTCGGCCCAAGGCGCCAGCATCGCATGACGCGCGGCCAGGCGGTCCGTCCACGAGCGCAGCCGCAGATAGGCCCCGGCCACCGCCTCGGCCTTTTGCAGGCGCTGCACGGCGCGCTCATGCTCCTGCGCATGGCGTTTCTCGGCGCTTTGATGATGCAGCGCGGCCCGGATGCCACCGCGGATCCCCCTCTCCGGCGCGGCGCAGACGGGCGGCAGGGCGCTCAATGCCTGCGCCACCATTTCGTCCAGCAGCGCGTCGCCCGATTGATGCCACCAATCCCCCGTCGCCGATAGCTCGGTCTGGGCCGGGGCCTGCGTATGAAGCCCCGCCTGCGGCGTACAGGCCGCGCAGGCGAGGAGGAGCGCCGGAACCAGCCCTTGGAAACGGGTCCGTTCGTGAAGAAACATGAACTTGTGCACCTTCGCTGCTTAGCAGAAGCGGGGATGGACCGTAGTGAAAGCCCGCTCCATCCATCGCGCGTAGGCAACGCTTTAGCGGTCAACCTGTGGCAAATCCTTGGTTTGCAAGGGGGCAAGCGGGGGCTTGATCTTCGCCCCGATTGGAACATAATAAGAACGAATGAGAATCATAAACGCCCCCTCGCCCATGCCCGATGCGCCGCCCATCCGCCGGTGGAGCAGCGGCATGGAGGCCATGGACGCCGCACTGGGCGGCGGGCTGGCCCATGGTTGTGTGCATGAAATCTATGCGACCGAGGTGGGCGATGCGGCGGCGGCGGCCGGTTTCACGCTGGGCGCCGCGATAGGGATAGCTGGTGCGCGGCCCTTGCTCTGGCTGCGTTCACGGCGGGCGGTGGGCGCGATGGGCGTGTTTCAGGGCGCAGGCTGGGCCGATCTGGGCGGTGCGCCCGATGGCGGGTTGGTAGGCGTGGTGGGCGATACGATGGGGCTGCTGCGCGCAGCGGTCGATGGTTTGCGCTGCGCGGCGCTGGGGGCGGTGGTGGTGGAAAGCTGGGGGGCGATGCGTGAGCTGGACCTGACGGCAAGCCGCCGCTTTGCACTGGCGGCGGAGCAGTCGGGCGTGCCTTTGCTGCTGCTGCGCGTGGATGCCGCGCCAACGCCCAGCGCGGCGCGCACGCGATGGCAGGTGACGGCTGCGCCCTCGCAGGCCTTGCCGGGCAATGCGCCGGGCGCGCCCTGTTTCGATGTGACCTTGTTGCGCCAGCGTTCCGGCCCCTCGGGCCAGAGCTGGCGGCTGGAGTGGGACCGTGAAAAATGCCAATTCCGTGAAGGGCAAAACCATGAAGCGCTATCTGGCGCTGTGGTTCCCGTTCCTCTCGACCGACCGGCTGCGAATAGAGCAGGAGAACGACACGCTGCTTGATGCGCCCTTGGCGATGCCTGATGCGCCTCTGGCGATGGTGGCCAAGGTGCGCGGGGCCTTGCGGCTGGGCGCGGTGAATGGCACGGCGCGGGATCGGGGCATGGCGGTGGGCATGGCATTGGCCGATGCGCGGGCGGTTTTGCCCGATCTGATCGTGGCCGAAATGGACGAGGAAGCCGATGCACACTGGCTGATGCGTCTGGCGTGGCGCTGCGGCGCATGGTCGCCCCATGTAATGGTGACGCCGCCCGACGGGCTGGTGATGGAAAGTACCGGGGTCGATCATCTGTTCGGCGGCGAGGCCGGTTTGGCCGCGCAGGTCGAGGATGCAATGGCCGACATCGGCATGATGACGCGGGTAGCCATGGCCACAACGTCTGAGGCGGCGCAGGCCTTGGTTCGTTATGGGGTGCATTATGGCCAGGGACCGGTGGCCGATGAAGGCCGCGCGATCCGCGCCCTGCCGACGGACGCGCTGGGGCTGGAATATGAGGCGGCGCTGGCGCTGTCACGCGCGGGGCTGAAAACAGTGGGCGATGTGGCGGGGCGGTCGATGGCCGCGATTGCCGCGCGTTTCGGTGAGCAGACGGTGACAGCCCTGCGCCGCCTGTTGGGCGAGGAGCAGGCGCCGATTGCGCCCATCCTCCGCCCCCGCCCGCTGCGCTTTGAGCAGCGTTTTCCCGAACCCATCGGCCTGCAATCCAGCATCGCGGCCTGTTTCCTCGACCTGATGCATCAGGCCGCGGGCGAGATGGCGCAGCGCGATCTGGGCGGGCGACGCTTTGCCCTCACCCTGTTTCGCAGCGATGGCGCGCGCCACCGGCTGATGATCGAAACCGGCCTGCCCACGCGCGATCCGGCTCTGGTGCTACGTCTGTTCGATGAACGCATCGCGACGCTGGCCGATCCGCTTGACCCCGGCTTTGGCTATGACCGGATCACGCTGCTGGTGCCTCTGGCCGAACCGCTGTTGGCCAGCCAGAACGCGCTGGATGGCGAAGAGAAGCAGGAAGCGGCGCTGGCAGAACTGATCGACCGGCTGAGCACGCGATTGGGGCCGCAAGCCTTGCGCCGCCTTGTGCCGCAGGACAGCCATATGCCCGAACAGGCGCAATGCGCGGTGGCCGCTATTCATCATCCGCCCGCCCCATGGCCCGCCCCGGCGCAGGGTGAGCCGCCTTTGCGCCCCCTGTTCCTGTTCGATCCGCCGCAACAGGTCGATGTTATTGCCGAGGTTCCCGATGGCCCGCCCCATCGTTTCCGCTGGCGAAGCACCCTTTATGAAGTCCGCCGGTTTGAAGGGCCGGAACGCATCGCCGCGCAATGGTGGCGGCGCAAAGAAGGCGAGATCCCCGGCATGGGCGGGCTGACCCGCGATTATTACCGGGTCGAGGATCGGCACGGCCGGCGCTACTGGATTTTCCGCCACGGCCTGTATGAGGAAAAGCCCGATCCGCATTGGTATATGCATGGGCTTTTCGCATGAGCGCTTTTGCCGAACTGATCGCGGCCAGCAATTACAGCTTTCTGCGCGGGGCATCGCATCCGGCCGAAATGGTGGCGCGGGCCGTCAAGCTGGGGCTGGCCGGATTGGGCATAGCCGATCGCAACAGCGTGGCGGGCGTGGTGCGCGCGCATAAGGCGTGGAAGGATCTGGGGCGCGAGGCATCCGGACTGAAACTGGTGGTGGGCGCGCGGCTGGTCTTTGCCGATGATACGCCCGACATCATCGCCTATCCGGCCACGCGCCATGGCTGGGGGCGGCTGACGCGCTTGCTGACTTTGGGCAATCGGCGGGCGGAAAAGGGTGATTGCATCCTGCGCCTGCCTGATCTGCTCGATCATGCCGATGACCTTCTGCTGATCGCGACGGGTAAGGATCGCGGCGTGCTGGAGCGCTTGCAGGAGGTGCGGCCCGGCGCGGTATGGCTGGCGGCGCATATGCTGCGCGGGGGGGGCGATGCGCGGCGACTGGCGGCAGCGCAGGCTTTGTCGGCGGCCACCGGCGTGCCCTTGCTGGCCAGCAATGATGCGCTTTACGACAGCCCGCAGGCGCGGCCCCTGCACGACATCCTCACCTGTATCCGCGAAGGCGCGACGATCCAGAACGCCGGTCGCCGCCTTGCCATCAATGCCGAGCGCCATCTGAAAGGTCCAGCAGAAATGGCGCGCCTGTTCCGCGCCTGTCCGGCGGCGGTGGAGGCCAGCATGGATCTGCTCTCGCGGGTGGAATTCACGCTGGATGCCCTGCGCTATGAATATCCGCATGAGCCGGTGCCCGATGGGTGGCAACCGCAGGGATGGCTGGAGCATCTGGTGATGCGGGGCATCAAAAATCACTTCGCCAATGGCCTGCCCAAGGAATATATGGCTGTTTTTCTTGAAGAATTCGGCCTTATCCGGTCGCGCAACTATGCGCCCTATTTCCTGACCGTGCATGACATTGTGCATCATGCGCGCAGCCTTGATCCCCCCATCCTGTGTCAGGGGCGCGGCAGCGCGGCCAATTCGCTGGTCTGCTATTTTCTGGGCATCACACCGATTGATCCGGTACGCGAAAAACTGCTCTTCTCCCGCTTTCTGTCCGAAGCACGCGACGAACCGCCCGACATTGACGTCGATTTCGAACATGAGCGCCGCGAGGAGGTCATGCAATATATCTATGCCCGCTATGGCCGGGACCGCGCCGGGATCGTGGCCACCGTCATCCATTACCGCCCGCGCAGCACGATCCGCGAGGTGGGCAAGGCGCTGGGCATGAGCGAGGATGTGACCGCCCGTCTGTCATCAACGATCTGGGGCAGTTGGGGCGGCGATGTGCCGCAGGCGCGCGTGACGCAGGCGGGCTTTGACCCGGCCAATCCGGTGATCGCGCGGATGAAGCATCTGGTTGATCAATTGCTGGAATTTCCACGCCATCTTTCGCAGCATGTCGGCGGCTTTGTGCTGACGCAGGGACGGCTGGACGAGATGGTGCCGATCCATAATGCCGCCATGCCCGAGCGCACCTTCATCGAATGGGACAAGGACGATATTGAAGAACTGGGCCTGATGAAGGTCGATGTGCTGGCGCTGGGAATGCTGACCTGCATCCGCAAGAGCTTCGACCTGTTGCGCCAGCACGGGCTGGGCGATTTCAGCTTGCGCAATGTGCCGCTGGAGGACCCGGGCGTGTACCAAATGCTGTCAAAAGGCGACAGTATCGGCACGTTTCAGGTCGAAAGCCGGGCGCAGATCGCGATGTTGCCGCGCATGAGGCCGACCAAACTCTATGATCTGGTGATTCAGGTGGCGATCGTGCGGCCCGGCCCGATTCAGGGGGGCATGGTCCATCCCTATCTGCGCCGCCGCACGGGGGAGGAAAAAGCGGTCCTGCCCAGCCCGGGTCCTGGATATCCTCAAAAGGAGCTGGAGGAGGTATTGGCCAAAACAGAAGGGGTCCCCCTGTTTCAGGAACAGGCCATGAAGCTGGCCATCGTGGCGGCGGCCTTCACGCCGGCCGAGGCCGATGGACTGCGCCGCGCCATGGCTGCCTTTCGCCACAAGGGCACCGTGGACCGTTATAAGAAAAGGCTGGTGGGGGGCATGACGGCGCGCGGTTATGACCCTGAATTTGCAGAAAGATGTTTCAAACAGATCGAGGGGTTTGGCGATTATGGTTTCCCCGAAAGCCATGCGCAGGCCTTTGCCTGGCTGGCCTATGTGTCCTCATGGCTGAAATGTCGGCATCCGGCGGTCTTCACCTGCGCGCTGCTCAACAGTCAGCCGATGGGCTTTTACGCCCCCGCGCAATTGATCCGCGATTGCCAGGAACATGGCGTGCTGGTGCGCCGCATCGATGTGGGACACAGCGCATGGGATTGCACGCTGGAGGATGAGGCGCGCGTGTTGCGGCTGGGATTTTCGCGGCTGGACGGGTTTCGCCGCGAATGGGCCGATGCGATTGCGGATCAGCGCGATCATGGCCCTTATCAATCGGTTGAAGATCTGGCCCAGCGCGCCGCCCTGCCCCCTGCGGCCTTGCGCAAGCTGGCCGATGCCGATGCGCTGAAATCTCTGGGCCATTCGCGGCGTAGCGGATTGTGGGAGGTGCGCCGCAAACCGCCCGCGCAATTGCCGCTTTTCGCCCATGCCGGTGCGCCCGAATTGGGCGAGGAGGCCGATGCTCCCCTGCCCACCATGCCGCCTGCAGAGGATGTGCTGGCCGATTATCAGACGCTGCGCCTGTCGCTCAAAAACCATCCGATGCGGTTCCTGCGCGATGCTTTCAAACAGGAGGGCGTCTCGCCCTGTTCGCATACGCAAGAGCTGAAAGATGGGCGCAAGATCCGCGTGGCAGGCGTGGTGCTGACCCGCCAGCGGCCCGGCAAGGGCAATGCCGTTTTCATCACCATTGAGGATGAAACCGGCATCGCCAATGCGCTGCTCTGGGCGCGCGATCTGGAAAAACAGCGCAGCGCGGTGATGGTCGCGCGGCTGATGGTGATCGAGGGCGTGGTTCAGCGCAGCAAGGAGGGCGTAGTGCATGTGATGGTCGACCGGGTGATCGACCGCACCGCGATGCTGACCGGGTTGACGGAGATGCCCGTGGACGAAACGCACCGCCCCTCGGCGCATAGCCATCCACGCAATGTCCGCATCCTGCCGAAATCACGCGATTTTCACTAATCCGCAGTCCACCCGCCATCGACGATGATGCTTGTGCCTGTGATGAGGGCGGAGGCATCGCTGGCGAGGAACAATATCGGCCCCATGAGGTCCTCGACCTGCCCCAAGCGGCCCAGTTTGATCTTGGCCAACACGCTGTCGAGGAAGGCCTTGTCCTCGAAGAAGGGCTTGGTCATCGGGGTTTCGATGAAGGTGGGCGCGATGGTGTTGCTGCGGATGCCGTGGGGCGCAAGGTCGAGGGCGAAGGCCTTGTTCATGCCCTCGATCGCCCATTTCGATGCGCAGTACAGCGAGCGGCGCGGCCCGCCGACATGGCCCATTTGCGAACCCATATGGATTAGCGATCCGGCGACATCATCGCGCAACATGGCTTTGACCGCATGCTGCGCCACAAAGAAAGCCGACTTCACATTGAGGTCGAGCACGGCGTCATAATCGTCCGCGCTCACCTCCCACATGGGCTTGGGCCGGTTGGTCCCGGCATTGTTGACCAGCACATGAAACGCCGGATGCGCGGCGAAGAAGGCCTCCACCGCGCGCAGATCCGACACGTCCAGCACCGCCGCCTCGGCCTGCCCGCCAGCCTCACGGATCGCGGCGGCGCCCGCCTCGATCTCATCGTGCGTGCGCGCGGCCAGCGTCACATGCGCGCCCGCCTGCGCCAGCGCGGCGGCGGCGGCAAGGCCAATGCCCCGCCCCGCCCCCGTCACCAGCGCCCGCCGACCGTCCAGCCGGAAGCTCGGCGTTTGCGGCAGGCTCATGCCTTCGTCAGCTCGCTGGGCACGGCCTGACCGGCATAGGGCACATCGCGGCCACCAAAGCGGCGCACGCGGATGTTGGCCTGCTCGCCATGCCCGGCAAAGCCTTCGAGCGCGCACAAACGGCTGCAATATTCGCCGAT
>NZ_JACIDX010000006.1 GCF_014196525.1 Novosphingobium sediminicola
AGGTCATCGGGGATCGAAGGGGCTTTGCGTCGTGCCATAATTGGGGATCTTTCTACCCATTATGCCGCCCCGTACACGGAATTCCTGACACTCCCACCGACAGCCATTGCGGAATGCTGTTGCTCATGGCCATCTTCGACCCTTGGCGTATGTTTTCCTTCTTTTTTGCCCATGATGCCAGTGAGCGCTTGCTCTTTTTAACGCTTTCCTCGTTGGCGACCTGTGCCTTGATGACGATGGAGAAAATGTCCATCATGTCGCCGTCGTCGCCGGATCGATAGATGTGCCGGTCATGCCAAGTGGCGACAGAAACTCCGTGCTCGTTTAGCATCCATATGAGTTGGGCAGCAGCTTTTGCCCCCTGTCGGCTTAAGCGGTCAATATTTTCGACACACAAGATCACGCCGTGGTTGAATTGACCTGAGCGTGCCTTGCGTTCGAAATCAAAAAGAGCCGCGCCTTCTTCTCGGTTTGAGCCGTCAAAGGCCGATCTGCCTTCATCCTTGATGGTCCGGCCTGCGCTGTGTTGCCAGCCCATGCTTTCAACGAAGGCGCGCCCTTCGGTAAGCTGGCGCTCCAACGAATAGCCGTCTGCTTGCTTGTCAGATGAAAAACGCGCATAAATCCAAGCTTCCATGGTGGTTAGTGTATCCGAAGGGTCCTAAAAATTCCTTTTACAACTCTACATGCGGTGGAGGATGTCGCCACCCCGGAAGCCTTCGAACGCGATCCCGCGCTGGTTCAGCGCTTTTACGACATGCGCCGCGCTGCGATCCAGACCAAGGCGCCCAATGCCGCCCATCACGCGCTGGCTCGGCTGGAGCGCGAATGGGATCGCGGTACGGTCACGCTGGTGACGCAGAATGTCGATGACCTGCATGACCGGGCGGGATCGAAAAACCTCATTCACATGCATGGCGAACATCTCTCGGCATGGTGCACCGCCTGCGATACGCGCATGGGCTGGACAGCAACGCTGATCGAGGGGCCGCCCTGTTCGTCATGCGGGGCGGCGGCGCTGCGGCCTGACATCGTGTGGTTTGGCGAAATGCCCTATCGCATGGAGGAGATCCATGACGCGCTGCGCGATTGCGATATCTTCGTGTCCATCGGCACCTCTGGCGCGGTCTATCCGGCGGCGGGCTTTGTGCGGCTGGCGCGGGAAATGGGCGCGCATTGCCTCGAACTCAATCTTGAGCGCAGCCAGGGTTCGGCATGGTTCCATGAAACGCGGCTTGGCCCGGCGGGCGATATCGTGCCTGCCTGGGTGGAGGAACTGGTCGGGCCGGATTGATGGCGTCGCTTATCCCCGATGCGCAGGCGGAGGTCGATTATGCGGCCCTCGCTGAGCCGTACCATCGCAAGGCTTTGGGGCAATTTTTCACGCCGCCGCGTCTGGCCGCGCTGATGGCCGATTGGGTGGCGGGGGCTGATCCGGCGCTGATCCTCGATCCGGCGATGGGGGCGGGGGTGTTGACCCGCGCGGCGCTGGCAAGGTGTCCGGATGCGCGCATGGTGGCCTATGAATGCGACCCGGCGATTTTGCGCGCGGCTGATGCCGGGGGTGCTGAGGTCCGGCAGGAAGATTTCCTGCGCGCCGGGTGGGAGGATTATGACGGCGTGGTGATGAACCCGCCCTATATCCGCCACCGCGAGTTGCGCGATCATGGCGCCTTGCGCGCAGAGATTGGCGCGATGGCGGGCTATGCCATTCCCAAATCGGCCAATCTCTATGTCGATTTCGTGGTTAAGGCGGCGTGTCAGTTGCGGCGGGGCGGGCGCGGCGCTTTCCTGATCCCCGGCGAATGGATGGGGGCCAATTTCGCGCGCGGGTTCAAACAATTCCTGCTGGGGCCGGGGGGTTTGCAACAGGTGGTGCTGTTTTCGCAGCGGCATGTGTTTGACGATGCGCTGACCACGGCCTCGATCCTGCTGGTTCAGCGGCCATGATTACCGGCTGGCATTGGCAGGGGCGGGGGCAGGGGGAGGGCGATTGGCCCGCCTCGCTCGACGAACTGGCGGCGGGCGCGCGGCGGGTGGAGCTGGCGCGGGCGGAACTGGCCGGGGCGGATAAATGGGAGCCGCTGTTGCAAGGCCATCGCGGCGAGGCGAGGGCCGGGTTTGTGCCTCTGGCGCAACTGGCGCAATTCCGGCGTGGGATTGCCACGGGGGCCAACGGGTTCTTCCTGCTCAATGCGCAGAAGGTGGCGGATCTGGGCATCGACCCCGCGCGCTGCCTGCCCTGTGTCGGACGGGCGACGGCGGTGCGCGGGCTGATCTGGCGGGGCGGGGGTGATGGGCTGCTGCTCAACCTTTCCGATCCGCTGACGCCGCCTGAGGCCGCCTATGTCGCGCAGGGGGAGGCAGACGGGCTGCCCTCGCGCTATATCCTTGCCCATCGCCGCCCGTGGTATGCGATGGAGCAGCGGGCGGTGGCGCCGATCTGGGGTGCGGTCTTTGCGCGGGGGGCCTTGCGCTTTATCCATAATGCGGCGGGGTGGAGCAGCCTGACCTGCTTCCATGGCATCTATCCCTTTTCGGATGATCCGCTGCTGCATCAGGCGCTGGTGCTGTGCCTCAATTGCGATTCGGTGCGTGCGGCCTCGCGGCTGCACGGGCGGGTCTATGGCGGGGGGCTCAACAAGTTTGAACCCAATGATCTCAAAGGGCTGATGGTGCCCGATCTGCGCCTGGCGGATCGCGCTTTGCTGGAGGAAATGGCCGCGCATCTGGCGCTTCTCGACGCCGCGCCTGAGGATGAGGCGCGGCGCCGAAAGGCCGATGAACTGGCCGAGGAAGCAGCCAGTCGCGGTTAGTTGTCAAACCAGCCGGTATCGCCGCCGATAGGCATGCCGGGCGGGATGGCGGGCGCCTTGCGGCCCATCTTGCCGATTTCCGCCTCCAGCGCGGGGCCGTTTTTCAGCAGCGCCGCCACCGTCTTGCCCCAGCCGGTGCCTTCGCCCAGCTTGGCGGCGGCTCCATCCAGCTTTTCCTGAAGCAGGGCGGCCACATCGACCGGCGTTGCCGCATCGCGCCGCGCTCGCGCAACCGAGAGCAGCGCGCGCAGGGCAATGCGCCGCTCCACCGGCGTGGCATTATGCTCCCACGTTGCCGCGCCCAGCGCGTCGATCATTTCGGCAAGGCCCAGTTGGCCCGGATCGCGCGCCTGCTGCAGATGAACGCGGGTCAGGCGCGTGGGGGCCAGCAGGCTGTCGAGCGTGACCTGTGCGGCTACATCGGTGGCGACCAGCGGATCGAAGGCAGCGGCCCCGGCATTGTCGAACACCTCGGTATCGAATTGCGCGTCATTGCGCCCGTTCACGCCGGAGGACAGCCAGCCCACCAAAGCATCCGGCACGGTCAGTTCGGCGGGCGAGAGGGTTTTGAGCATCGCCGCCAAAGCCGCGCGCTGCTTGGCCGCCGTCACGGGCTGGGCGGCTTTGTTGGCGTCGCCCGCCACCGCATAGGCATAATCGACCCCGCCCACCCATTTGCCGGTCGCGGCCACCTCATAACGAGCCAAGAGCCAGACCGGCACGAATTTGCGCCGCAGGTTGGACAAAGCCTCGCCCTTGCGCAGGACGCCGGGGCCGAAATTGCCCAGCGCAACGCGCCGCACGGCCAGCATATGCGCCAGCTCGGCAGGCTTGTCCTCGCCATTGTCCCACATGCTGTCATGCGGGGCGGGGCCATCGTCGGCGCGACCGTCAATGTCGGTCATATAGCGCGTGCCCTTGGCAAATTCCGCGTCCGCCAACGCGAAGGCCCATTTGTCGGCGTCCGCACCCGGTTTGGGCTGGCCATAGAGCCATTGCACGGTGAATTTGTCCCACGAACCGATGCCCTTGGCATAGGCGTCCGACAGGTCGATCTTGCCGCCTTTGAGGCCGATCAGGGGGCCGGGATAATCCATCACCGAAGTGCGGCCCTGCGTCGATCCGGCAAAGTTGTGAACGAAGCCGATGGCATGGCCGACCTCATGCGCGCCCAACTGGCTGATGCGGTCGAGTGAGACCTTGACCGGATCATTGCCGGTGCCGGTGTTGTCTTGCGCCGCGCCGACCAGCGCCTCGAAAATCTGCATATCCTGCCGCACGCGCAGCGCGCCCAGCACGACATTGCCCTTGATGATCTCACCCGTGCGCGGGTCGATGATGCCCCCGCCATAGGACCAACTGCGCGTCAAACGGTCGCCCCAGTTGACGATGGAATAGCGCGCGTCCTGCGGGTCGATGTCAGGGGTGAGGGGCTTGACCTGAAAGGCGTCGATATAGCCCGCCGTCTCGAACGCCTGATTCCACCATGCCACGCCCTTGGCCAGAGCGCCGCGAATCGGCTCTGGCGCCGCATTGTCGATGTAGAAGGTGATCGGCTTTTTGACGCGCGACTTGGCCGCCGTCGGGTCCACCTTGTCCAGCCGGAAATGGTTGGCCAGTTGGTACTGCACATCATCGCCCAGTGCCGTGCCGAAGTCATAGACCTGCGTGCCATGGCTGCCCGAGCGGATGTCGAATTTGCGCACCGCAAAGCCGGGGCCGGGCAGGCGGATCAGCGAATGGCGGATGGTAAAACTGATCTGGCGCGGATCGGCGGCGATATTGCCCACCTCGCGCCCCGGCGTGTCCGAGGCGAAGGTCTGCACCGCCTCCATCTCGATATTGTCGGGGAAGACCTTGACCGAGGTCGGGTCGGCGGCGGAGAGATTATCCGCCAGTCGGAACCCCTTGGCCTCCTGATTGAGCGCATCGGCCAGATGCATCGTGTCGCGGGTCAGGAAAGGGCTGATGTCCACCACCGTGCCCTTGGCGTCGGAGGAGATCACGTCGAGCATGGCAATGGTGCTGAAGGGGAAACTGGTCTTGGCGCCATATTGCACGGAGGCTTCGCCGGTGGCGCGAAAGCGGGGGTTTTCATAGACCACGGCCACCTTGCGCCCAAAGCGGCGAAAGGCGAGGATCTGCGTGGGGCCGAGCATCCCCCGGTCGATGCGGATCGGGGCCGAGCCAAGCCCGCTGCGGATCGCGGTGGCATAGATGAAGCGGCCCATCACCCCTTCGGCATCGGCTTTGGGCAGGGTAATCAGAATCTTGCCCGCATCGGCATCGACCCGCACCGGCAAGAGATCGCCGTCTTTGGTATTCGATACGCCGACGAGTTCGGCCATGGCCAATTGCGGCGCCAGCAACGCGATCAGCGCTGCACCTGCCAGCTTTTGGCCCAGATTCCGGCCCCTTGCCTGCTTCATGTGATGACCCTTTTCGCTTGAGATGAACGTCTTCTAGCTGGTCATGCCCCCCCGCAAAGGTGCCAGTTTGACGTATTTCCAAAGCTACCACACTCGTCGCACTCTATCTGACGAAATACGGAGCAGTTTTGCCTGCTTCTTGACGGAAATCCGTTGCAACAAGGGGCCCGCGTGACGGAAAACACTCTCACCGAATTTGATGCCACAGACTTTCGCATCATGAACGCACTGGTCGAAGATGGCCGGATGTCGGACGTGATGCTGGGGGAAAGGGTGCATCTTTCCGCAACGGCTGCGGCCCGGCGGCGCAAGCTGCTGGAGGAGCAGGGCGCGATCAAGGGCTATACGGCCGAGCTTGATCTGCCGATGCTGGGGCTTGGCATTGTGGTCATCGTGGCCATCGAATTGCGCTCTCAGGCCGATTCCGTGCTGACCGAATTTGAGGAGGCGGTCGTGCGCTGCCCCTCGGTCACCTTTTGCAGCTTTGTCTCGGGCGACACGGACTTTTTGATGATGGTCCATGTCAAAAGCTTTGAGGATTACGACCGGATCTATCGCAGCGAATTGGCCACGCTGCCCCATGTCGCGAAAATCCGCTCCAGCTTTGTCATGCGCCGCGTGACCCAGCGCAACGTGCCGCCTGCGGTCTTTGCGCGGGGCAAGTGAGGGGCGATTCGGGGTGCTGTGAATTCGGGCAAGATCAGGTGGGCATGGTTGGGAATCGGAAGTAATAATTTTAAAATGTGATGAAATGCTCGAATAATTGTCAAAAACATACCGATGTTTCGCGGAAAAAATTGAAAACTATCGTGTAGCATTTGCTGCGTCGCAAAAGGCGGATGGCCATGAATGCGGCGATAGCGAGATAAAAGGGGTCGCACCCTTTTTGGATATTCAACAGGGGGCCGATGATCCGGCCATGAAAGGGGCGAATTTGGCGCAGGACCGGCCTGGCGTCATCGCCCAATCATAAAAACGCGGCACCGGGCAATCGGGCAGCCACGACAAGGGAACAGGATCGCCGGGGAATAAACAGATAACCAATAGGGGGTTTTCATGGCGATTGATCGAACGATGAGGGAATGGACGCAATCGGCCGGCCGTAAGGCATGGCTGGGTGGAGCCGCCGTTTCGGTGCTGGCCATGATGGTGGCCACGCCTGCTCTGGCCGCAGAGGCCCCGGCGCCTGCCGCCGAAGCCGAGCCTGCCGCAGAACCGGCCAATGACATTGTGGTGACCGGCACGCGCATCGTGAAGGACGGCTTTGCCGCGCCCACGCCCGTCGCGGTACTCTCCTCGGTGGACATCAAGGCGCAGGCGCCCGCCAACCTGTCGAACTTCGTCAACCAATTGCCCGCCGTGACGCAGGGCTCCACCTCTGCCAATTCCTCGGGCAGCCTTTCGAACGGCCTTGCCGGGATCAACAGCGTCAACCTGCGCGGTCTTGGCGCCTCGCGCACGCTGGTGCTGGTCGATGGCCAGCGTTCGGTGTCGAGCGCCATGAACGGCGTGGTCGATGTCAACACCGTGCCGCAGGATCTGGTCGAGCGCGTTGAAGTCGTCACCGGCGGCGCATCGGCGCAATATGGTTCGGACGCCGTGGGCGGCGTGGTCAATTTCATCCTGAACAAGAAGTACAAGGGCTTCAAGATCGGGGTGGATCAGGGCATCACCACCTATGGCGACGCGCGCAACTACAAGGTCACTGCCTCGGCAGGCTTTGGCGCTTTTGACGATCGCCTCCATGTCCTGCTCAACACCGAATATGCCAAGCAGGACGGCGTTTCGACCATCGCGCGCGATTGGAATAATTCGGGCTATTTCACTGTCGCCAATCCCAATACGGCGGCGGGCCAGCCCAGCTGGATCGTGGGCAGCGGTATCGGCCCCTCGGGCTACACGGCGGGCGGTCTGATCACCGGGTCCACCGTCAGCTCGCTGGTCGGCAAATATTTCATGGGCGCCGGACAAGTCGGCACGCTCAATTTCGGGTCCAAGAGCAGCTCGGGCTATATGGTCGGCGGGGATTATCAGACCACGCTGGCGGGCCATGTCGGCACCAATTCGCTGATGCCTGATGAAGCGCGCTTCAGCGCCTTTGGCCGGGCCAGCTATGACCTGACCAATGACATCGAGATCTTCGCCCAGTTCGGCTGGAACCGCTATATCGGCGAAAGCTATTATCAGCAGACCCCCAGCACCGGTGTGTCGATCAAGGGCGACAATGCCTATCTGCAATCGCTTTATCCCACGGTGGCGGCCGCGCTTGGCAATTCCTCGGCCAACACGATCACCATCGGCACCAGCAATGCCGGTTATCCGGTGCCGGGCAGCCATAACACCCGCGACGTCTATCGCTATGTCATCGGCACCAAGGGCAAGTTCGACGCGCTGGGCCGCGAATGGAAATTCGACGCCTATTTCCAGCATGGCGAAACCAAGTCGCATGAACAGCTGACCAACACCTGGAACCTGACCCGCATGTCGCTGGCGCAGGATGCGGTCTATGCGCCGGTAGGCAATGCGATGGGCGTGGCGGCAGGCACGATCGTGTGCCGTTCCAGCCTGACCGCGCCGACCAATGGCTGCGTTCCCATCAACCGCCTTGGCACGACCGGGCCTTCGGCGGCGGGCCTTGCCTATATCTACGGCAATCAGCCCTGGCGCGATCAGACGTTGAAGCAGGACGTGGCCTCGGTGGCCTTGAACGGCGATCTGTTCAAGCTGCCGGGCGGCACGGCGGCGATTGCGTTCGGCGGCGAATGGCGGCGCGAAGGCATCACCGGCTATGTGCCCACCGAATTCCAGCCCACCATCAACGCCAACGGCACCACCACCAGCAACTGGCTCTATGGCAATTATCTGGCCAATACCGGCCATTACTATGTGAAGGAAGGCTTCGTCGAAATCGACCTGCCGATGTTCAAGGGCTTCAACGTCAATGCGGCGGCCCGCGGCACCGATTATTCGACCAGCGGCAGCGTGGTGACCTATAAGGCGGGCGCCACATGGCAGGTCGGTTCCATGCTCAAGCTGCGCGGCACCTATTCGCGCGACATCCGCGCGCCCAACCTTCAGGAGCTGTTCGCCTCGCCCACCGCGCGCACCAATTCGGTGGTGGTTGCCTCGGGTCAGGCCAACCAGTTCCTGCCGGGCGGCACTTATGGCTTTGTCGAAAGCACGATCGGCAACACCAGCCTGACCCCGGAAAAGGCCAATACATGGACTGTGGGCGCGGTGATTACGCCGCCCTTCATCCCCGGCTTTACCGCCAGCTTTGACTATTACGACATCAACATCAAGGATGCGATCGGCTCGATCACCTCGCAGAACACGATCGATTTCTGTTCGGCGGGCCTGACGGCCTATTGCAAGAACATCGCCTATTCGGGCGGGGCGATTTCCTCGATCACCGTCCAGCCGTATAATTTCGCCAGCCAGCACGCCAAGGGCTTTGACATCGAGGCCAGCTATCGCGCGCCGCTCTCGAAAATCAGCAGCAGCCTGCCCGGCACGCTGACGCTGCGCGGCACGACGACGCATTACATCGCCAACGTGGTCGACAACAAGATCTTCCCGGTGGACTATGCGGGCGTCAACGGCGGCAGCCTCTCGGGCAGCTATAGCTCGCCCAGCTGGGTCTATCGCATCAGCGCCTTTTATGAGGTCGGTCAGGTCAATTTCAACCTGGTCTATCGCGGCTTCTCGGACGGCGTTTACGGCAACGACTATATCGAATGCACCACCTCTTGCCCGACCGTGTCGAACCTCAATCAATATCGCACGATCAACAACAACCAGATTAAGGGCACCAGCTATCTTGACGCCTCGGTCCAGTTCAAGATCCTGACCCAGAAGGTGAAGGATGCTTCGATCACCTTTGTGGTCAACAATCTGACCAACCGCGATCCGGTCCTGATCGGCAATGGGCCCAGCGGCAATAACGTTCCGGCTTATGCCCAGACCAACCGCAGCATTTACGATGTGATGGGGCGCACGTTCCGCGTCTCGGCAAAAATCGGCTTCTGATACGGAGAAGGATCAGTCATGGATTTTGTGAAACGCAGCACTCTGGCCCTGATGGCCACGGCCGCTCTGATGGCCGGCACGCAGGCCCATGCCGCCGCCAGCCCCAAGCTGAAGGCCGAGGCCGTGGCCGGGGTGGAAGCGCAGAAGAAGGATATTCAGGTGATGGTGGATACCGTGTTCAGCTATGCTGAACCCGGTTTCCAGGAATTCCGCACGATGGAATATCTGACTGGCATTCTGGAAAAGAACGGCTTCAAGGTGACCAAGGGCGTGGCGGGCATCCCCACCGCGTTCACCGCCACCTGGGGTGAGGGCGGTCCTTTGCTGGCGTTGGGCAGCGACGTGGACAATCTGCTGGGTACCTCGCAGACGCCGGGCCTGCCCTATGTGAAGCCGATGGTCGAGGGCGCGCCGGGCCATGGCGAGGGGCATAATTCAGGTATGCCGCTGGTCGTGGCCGCCGCGATTGCCGCCAAGCAGGTGATGGAAAAGAACCACATCCCCGGCCGCCTGATGATCTGGCCGGGCATTGCCGAGGAACTGCTGGCCACCAAGGCCTATTATGTGCGCGAGGGGATGTTCAAGGGCGTCGATCTTTGCATCTTCAACCATGTCAGCTCTGATTTCGGCACCGCCTATGGCGAATTGGGCATGAACGGCATGGTGTCGGTCGAATATACGTTCAAGGGCAAGACTGCCCATGCCGCGGGCGATCCGTGGGATGGTTTCTCGGCGCTGGACGGCGTGGAGATCATGGATTCGGCGTGGAATTTCCGCCGCGAACATCTGCCCATCACCCAGCGTTCGCATTACGTCATCACCAATGGCGGGGGCCAGCCCAACGTCGTGCCCGACAAGGCCAGCGTGTGGTACTATTTCCGCGAGCGCAGCTTTGGCGCGGTGCGCAACCTGTACAACACCGGCAATGAAATCGCGCAGGCCGCCGCCAAGGCGACCGGCACCACCGTGACCTCGCAGATCCTTGGCTATGCCGCGCCCAATTTCGGCAACAAGCCGCTGGCCGAGGCCGCCTATGCCAATATCAAGACGGTGGGCATGCCCAAGTGGACCGCCGACGATCAGGCCTTCACCAAGGCGGTGCAGACGATCAACCACCGCACGGTCAAGCCTTTGTCCGACACGGTGGGCGAATTGTCATCGCCCGAAAACCGCCCGCGTTCGATCGGCGGCGGTTCGGATGACATTGGCGATATCATGTGGACCGTGCCGACCATCACGATCCGCTATCCGGCCAATATCCCGAACATGATCGGCCACAATGTGCTCTCGGCCATGGCGATGGCCACGCCGATCGCGCATAAGGGCGTCGAGGCCGGAGCCAAGGCGCTGGCCATGACGATCCTTGACGTGATGACCACGCCCAAGCTGGTGGCCGATGCCAAGGCCTATTTCACCGATGTGCAGCAGAAAACCGACAAGTACGACCCGATTCTGGGGCCGAAGGCGGCGACCTGGCTGAATGAAAAGACGATGAAGGAATATCGTCCGCAGATGGAGAAATATTACTACGACGCGGCGAAATATCCGACCTACCTCGATCAGCTCGGGATCAAATATCCCACGCTGGAGGCGCCCAAGTCGTAAATTTGTAAGTTTGTGAAAGGGACCGGATGGGCATCGACCCATCCGGACTTTTCGCGCAGGAGGAAGCAGGGTCGTCCGGCTGGGGCGGCCCTGCTTTTTAGTGAGAGGGGCAGGCCGGATCGGCGGGGATGGTGATCGTGCGCAGCGATGGCGCGAGGCCGTCGAGCAGATGCAGCCGCCCCCATTGCGGATCGGCCAGCGGCCCCGGCACGCCTGCGCCATGCAGGATCACACGAATGGCCGATTGCGCCGCCATTGTGCCAACCATGCCGACAAAGGCCCCCAACACGCCGTCGGCCGCGCATGTGTCGCAATCACTGGCATCAAACGCATCGCCGACAAAGCAGCGGTAGCAGGCATGGCCCGGCAGGTGTCCCGCGAAATTGGCGATCTGGCCCTGAAACCGGCCCACGGCGGCGGTGGTCAGAGGGATTTGCGCCGCGACGCAGGCATCGGACACGGCAAGGCGAGTGGCGAAATTGTCGCAGCCGTCGAGGACCAACGTGGCCCCGGCGATCAGCGCGGGGGCATTGTCGGCCGAGATGCGGGTCTGATGGTGGGTGACGGCGATCTCGGGGTCAAAGCGCGCAACCCAATCGGCGGCGGCCTGCGCCTTGGGCGTGCCAATATCCGCTTCGGCAAAGATCGTCTGGCGTTGCAGATTGCTGGCATCAACGCTGTCATCGTCGATCAGCGTCAGGCGGCCTACTCCGGCGGCGGCCAGATATTGCAAGGCCGGACTGCCGATCCCGCCGCAGCCGATCATCACTACATGGGCGCTGGCCAGCGCCATCTGCCCCACTCCGCCTACCTCGGGCAAAACGATATGGCGGGCAAAGCGGGAGAGGCGTTCGGGGTTCATGCGGGGGATTTAGGGGAGGTGAGGGGGGATGACAAGCAGGGGAAGGGGGCCTCCGGCGGGTTAAGGGCGGGGGCCCTTAACAATCCCAGTTTGGGGGTGGTGTGTGGTTGGCGGAGGTTTTATAGCCTGCGGCGCCTGAGCCTTGCGCTAATTGGCGCCGCAGGCTTTTCAATTCGCTGGTCGCGTCCGATGCTAAGCGCCGAACCCATCGTGCAGTGCAAACAATAACGGGATTGCAAAGGGATAAGTCCCTTTGCCCGCCGGAGGCATTTTCAGGCACCCGCCGAAGGCATAAAGCCTCATTCACCGCCTGTGCACAGCTTATCCACAGGTAGGCCAACAGGCAATGCACAGGCTTCTCTAGCCTTTATGCACCGCCCGTCAACAGCTTGTACCGGGGTTTTGAGATCAGCTTTCCAGCTGACGCAGCAGCGAGCGCACGTCGCCGTCAATGTCGGCATCGCGCGTACGCAGATCCTCGATCAGGCGCACCGCGTGGATCACCGTCGAGTGATCGCGCCCGCCGAACTTGCGCCCGATTTCCGGGTAGGAGCGCGGCGTCAGCACCTTGGAGAGGTACATGGCGACCTGACGCGGACGCACCACGGCGCGCGCGCGACGCTTGGACGACATTTCCTGACGGTCCACGCGATAGAACTGGCAGACCGTGCGTTGGATCTCGTCGATGGTGATGCGCTTGCGGTTGGCCGAAAGGATATCGGTCAACTGTTCCTCGGCCAATTGCAGGCAGACGGCCTGACCGGTCAATTGCGCATAGGCGATCAGCTTGTTGAGACCGCCCACCAGCTCGCGCACATTGCGGTTGATCGTGCGGGCGAGGAATTCGATCACATCGCCCGGCACATCGACCGAGGTGAAGCGCGCAAGGCGATGTTCGAGCACCGAGCGGCGCAGTTCAATGTCGGCCGGGATGATATCGGCCACCAGGCCCATCGACAGGCGCGAGAGCAGGCGCTGTTCAACACCGTCCAGCGCCTGAGGACTGCGGTCGGCGGCAAACACCAGCCGCTTGCCTTCGGCCAGCAGCGCGTCGATCGTGTAGAGCAGTTCTTCCTGCGCCGAAGCCTTGCCGATGATGAACTGGATATCGTCCACCAGCAGCAGATCGAAACCACGCAGGCGCGATTTGAACTCGATCATCTGGTTCTGGCGCAGAGCCTGAACGAACTCGACCATGAAGCGCTCGGCGCTGCAATAGAAGATGCGCGCGCGCGGATGGTTGGCCAGAAACGCATGGCCGATGGCATGCATCAGGTGGGTCTTGCCCTGACCCGTTGCGGCCTTGAGATAAAGCGGCGAGAACTGCGGCGCTTCAAGGGCTGCCATACGCTGGGCCGCGTTGAAGGCCAGCACATTGCTGGTGCCGGTGACAAAGGTGGGGAAGGTCAGCGAGGGGTCGAGCCCGATCGAGGCCAGCGCCAGCGTATCGGTCGCCGCGCTTGCGCCTTCGGTGGCATGGCCATGCACGCGGCCCGAATCACCCAGCACCGGGGCAGGGCGCGTGGGCGTATTGTCGCGGGCCAGACGCAGGTCGGGCATCGCGCGGCGGCCGGGCTGGGCGCTGATGCGCACATGGCGCACATCGCGCGCGATCTTCCACGCCAGCGTCAACCGGTCGGCAAAGCGATCGGCCACCCAGTTGGCCGAAAATTCGGTGGGCAGGAACAATTCGAGCGTGCCCGAATCCTTGTTGAACGCGCCGAGCTGAATCGGGCGAATCCATTGATTGAATAACTGCGGCCCAAGGTCCTTCTTCAGGCCCTGACAGATGTCAGCCCAATCAGCGGCCAGGTCGAGTGCATCCTGATCTTCGGCGGCATGCCCGGACTTACCCTTTGCAGGGCTAGCCTCGGCGCGCTTGCCGCCCCAAACGGTTCCCGTCACCCCAAATGCTCCTGATCCGCCATTAAGCCCCAACCCGCCGACAGACATGCCAACGGCCTCACCTTGCACACGGAAAACGACTCCTGCCCTGCGAAACCGGAAAGTTTCGCGAGTGTGACAGAGTGCCATATTTCTGTGAAGTTCAGCAGGCGCGAAACGCCTCGAACCCCTTCGTTTTAGGGATGATCGCGGGCGCTGCGCAAGGGCGTTATCTGCAAAAATTTTGAAATAATTGGCTTGACAGCATAACCCCAGCAAATCCGCCAAAATCGAAAAAGTCATTGAATTTTAAAGCTAAAATATCATGACAATTTGCGAATCGTTGGAATTGCAGGATTTCTTGAAGCTGTCACTTTTGCCCGGCAAAGGGCAAAACTAAAGCCAACGAGGGGCAAAGCAAAAGCCGACGGGAATCCCCATCGGCTTTGCTTACGCGCTCTTGCTTATCGCTATGCCGTGCAACCGTTTCGCACGGCCGCACGAGTCGCGAATCAGAGAGCGGCGACCGCCTTGGTCAGGCGCGAGAACTTGCGCGAGGCAGTGTTCTTGTGCAGCACGCCACGAGCAACGCCGCGAGCCAGTTCAGGCTGGGCTTCGTGCAGGGCGGCCGCAGCAGCGGTCTTGTCACCGCCGGCGATCGCAGCTTCGACCTTCTTGACGAAGGTGCGGATGCGGCTGATGCGGGCGCCATTGATTTCGGCGCGACGCTCGTTACGGCGGATGCGCTTGCGGGCTTGCGGCGTATTGGCCATGTGTGTCCTCGTATCGGGCCGATGCGGCCGGAAATTGCTAGCGAAAATCGGTATAGCAGAACCATCGGTTCCGCCAGAAGCGGCGCCCTTAACCAGCGTGAGCCGAATCGTCAAGGGAATAGGAGTCTTTATTGTTCCGCCCCGGACCTTCGGGAGCGAAGAATTTGCCTTATTTCTGACAGGCCGGACACCAGAAACTCGACCTTCCGCCCTGCGTTACGCGGGCAATCGGTGCGGCGCAGGCGTGGCATGGCTCGCCCTCGCGGCCATAGACGCGCCAGTTGGCCGCGAAATAGCCCAGCTCGCCATTGGGCTGGGCATAATCGCGGATCGTGCTGCCGCCTGCCGCGATGCTTTCGGACAGGACATCGACAATCGCGGGCACCAGCAGCGCCAGCTCGCGTTTCTTCACATCGCGCCCCAGTCGCAGCGGGCTGATTCCCGCCCGGTGCAGCGCCTCGCAGACATAGATATTGCCAAGTCCGGCCACCACCGCCTGATCGAGCAGCAATTGTTTGACCGGACTGAGGCGCCCTTTCATCCGCGCGGCCAGCAGGGCAGGGGTCAGTTCGGGCCCCAAAGGCTCCGGCCCCATCGCGGCAAAGGGCGCCCATCCGGCCAGCGCCTCATCGGCCACCAGATCGACCGAGCCGAATCGCCGCGCGTCATTCAACGCCAACCGGCTGCCCGCCTCGGTGGTCAGCACCAGATGGTCGTGCTTCTCCAAGGCATCAGGATCAATCCGCCACCGCCCCGACATGCCCAGATGGAACACCATCACAGCGCCCCGGTCGGTATGGATCAGCCCATATTTGGCCCGGCGCGACAGGGCCGTCACCGTGGCCCCCGTCATCACCTGCACAAGATCGGCGGGAAACGGGCGGCGCAGCCCCTCGCGACGGGTTTCGACACGCGCGATCCTTTGCCCGTCCAGATAGGTGGCAAGGCCGCGCAGGGTGGTTTCGACTTCGGGTAGCTCTGGCATGGGGGGGAGATAGGAGGTTTAAGCAAATAATGCGAGGGTCTCGGCCCTCGCGCTCCCATTACTGTCTTCGTCGCGCCAGGCTGGCGACGGGGCGGATTAGGGCGATGAATTTCTGCCTGCGGCGCTTGCATAAGCACCTTTTCGCAAGCGCGAAACCGTCCTAAAGCGGCGCCCATGACTCAGAGCGATCAACAGCCCGACACCGTCTCCTTTGGCTATGAGGAGGTCAGCCCCGAAGAAAAGACTGCCAAGGTTGGCGCGGTCTTTTCCGCCGTGGCCAAGAAATATGACATCATGAACGATGCCATGTCGGTCGGGCTGCATCGCTTGTGGAAGGATAAGTTCGTGCGCCGGGTCAAGCCCCAGCCGGGCGAGATGATCCTGGATATGGCGGGCGGCACGGGCGACATCGCCTTCCGCATGGCCGAACGCGGCGCCTCGATCACCGTGTCGGACATCAATCAGGACATGCTGGACGTGGGCATCGAACGCGCGATAGAGCGCGGCCTCGACGGTCTGGTCTGGAGCCGTCAGAACGCCGAGGAACTGAGTTTTCAGAGCCGGGTGTTCGACGCCTACACCATCGCTTTTGGCATCCGCAACGTCACGCGCATCGACAAGGCCCTGCGCGAGGCGCACCGCGTGCTGAAATTCGGCGGGCGCTTCTACTGCCTTGAATTTTCGACCACCGAATGGCCCGGTTTCAAGGAAGCCTATGACGCCTATTCGCACAAGCTGGTGCCGCAACTGGGCCAGATGATCGCGGGCGATGCCGATTCCTATCGCTATCTGATCGAATCGATCCGCCGTTTCCCGCCCATGCCCGAATTTGAAGGCATGATCCGCGAGGCGGGCTTCGTGAACACCCGCGTCGAACCGATCCTTGGCGGTCTGGTGGCGATCCATTCGGGCTGGAAGGTCTAAGCACCTTGTCACCCCGTAAGCATATCTGGCGCCTGCTGAGCTGGGGCCGCATTCTGGCGTCGCATGGCGCTCTGCGCGGGATCGAACAGGATCCCCATACGCCCGCCCCGGTGGCCCGCCTGTGCCGCATTGCGCGGTTTGGCGCGCGCATTCCCGATGTGCCCGATTATGCCGGAGCCTTCCGCGCGATTGGCCCCGCCGCGATCAAGCTGGGTCAGACTTTGGCCACCCGCCCCGATCTGGTGGGCGAGGAGGCGGCCAATAATCTGCTCGAATTGCAGGACAGCCTGCCGCCTGTGCCGTTTGCGGCGATCAAGGCGGAGGTGGAAAGCGCCTTTGGCCGCCCCTTAAGCGAACTCTATGCCGAATTTGAGGAGCAGCCGGTCGGCGCGGCCTCCATTGCGCAGGTCCACCGGGCGGTCACGCTCGACGGCCGCCGCGTGGCGGTCAAGGTGCTGCGCCCCGGCATTCGCGAGAAATTCGCGCAGGACATTGAGACTTACGAATGGGCTGCGGCCCATCTGGAGGCCCTTGGCGGCGAGGCCACGCGCCTGCGCCCGCGCCTCATCATCGCCAATTTCAAGCGCTGGTCGATGCGCGAACTCGACCTGCGCCGCGAGGCCGCCTCGGCCTCCGAACTGGCCGACATGATGAAGGGCACCCACGGCTATCGCATTCCCGCCATCGACTGGGACCGCACATGCGGGCGGGTGATGACGCTGGAATGGATCGACGGGATCAAGATCAGCGATACCGCTGCGCTTAAGGCTGCCGGGATCAATCTGGAATCGCTGGCCAAGCGTCTGGTGATCGCTTTCCTGACTCAGGCGGTGCATCTGGGCTATTTCCATGCCGACATGCATCAGGGCAACCTGTTCATCGAGCCCGACGGCACCATCGTCGCCATCGACTTTGGCATCATGGGCCGCATCAACCGTCAGGCGCGCATCTGGCTGGGCGAGATCCTGCATGGGCTGACCACGGGCAATTACCGCCGCGTGGCCGAGATCCATTTCGAGGCGCAATATGTGCCTTCCTATCACTCGGTTGATGAATTCACGACCGCGCTGCGGGCCGTTGGCGAACCGATGCGGGGGCGTCCGGTCAAGGATCTCTCGGTTGGGCAGATGCTCGACGGGCTTTTTGCCATCACCCGCGATTTCGACATGTCGACCCAGCCGCATCTGCTGCTGCTGCAAAAGACGATGGTGATGGTCGAGGGTCTGGCCACGCAGCTCTATCCCGACATCAATATGTGGGATGTGTCGGGGCCTTTCGTCTCCGAATGGATGCGCGACGAGCTGGGCCCCGAGGCCGCCATCGCGCGCGGTATCCATCGCGGCCTGCGCCGTCTGATCCGCATGCCCGACCTGATCGAGCGGATCGAGGAGAAGTTCCCGTTAAAGGGCGCCGCCCCCGAACAGCCGCCTTTGCCCGATATTCCCCTCATCTGGGACCGGGGGGGTAAACCGAATGCTAACCGCTGGCCCGGATATATCGGAGCCTTCCTGTTGGGGGGTATAAGCGTATGGGCGGCGTGGCATATCGGCTGGATGGGGTGAACGGGCGGGCGCCTGCGCCCTACGACCGTTTCGCCGCATGGGGCCGGTGGCCCGCGCGGTTGGCGCTGGCGGTGCTGGCGTTGTTGCTGGCGGCTTCGGCATGGGTGCCGCTGACGGTCGGGCGGGGCGAGGAGGCCAAGGCGCCCAACCTCGTCATCGCGCATAACAAGGCCGCTGAGCGTCCGCGCGACGAGGATCTCAAGCTCTATGACCGCGCCATTGCCCGCATCCTGCACGGCGAGAATTATTACGACTTCATCGTGAGCGAGCATCGCCGCGCCGATTATCCGGTGCGGCCGGGTGCTGCGGTGCGCCTGCCCACGCTGGCCTATCTGGATGCGGCGATGGGGGTGGACGGCGACCGGGCCGCGCCCATCGCCATGGCGGCGGCGGTGGCGTTGATGATTGGCGTGATTGCGGCATGGTGGGGGCGGCTGGGCGATCTGGGCGTTGATCCTTCGCTGCGGCGGATCGGCACGGCATTGGTGTTTTTCGGCGCCTCGCTTGGGCTGAACCGCTATTATTTCGTGCTGCATGAACTCTGGGCCGGGATGCTGGTGGCGCTCTCGCTGGGGCTGCATCGGCCATCTGACCGCAAGGTTTCCGGGCGATGGGTCGGTGCGGTGCTGGCCGCCGCGCTGGCGCTGTCTATCCGCGAGCATGTGTTGCCCTACGTCCTGCTGATGGGGGCGATGGCGGGATGGCGTGGGGCGTGGCGCGAGGCGGCGGCGTGGGGCGTTTTGGTGGCGCTGTTCGCGGTGGGCTATGCCTGGCATCTCCACCTGATCGCGCTGCAAACTCTGCCCACCGACCGCGTCGGGCCAAGCTGGCTGGCGCTGCGCGGGCTGGGGGGCTTTCTGTCGAACACGGTGCTATCCTCCAACCTGCGCTTTCTGCCCCACCAGATCGCCGGGCCGCTGACCATCCTGATGATCTTTGGCTGGGCCTCGTGGCGATCCAGCGCAGGGCTGACGGGGCTGTTGCTGTTTTCCGGCTATGCGCTGCTGTTCTCCATCGCGGGGCGGAATGACAATTTCTACTGGGGCGCAGTGATTACGCCGGTCATGGCTTTGGGGCTGGCGTTTGTGCCGATGGGGGTGGGAGCGTTGGTGCGGGGGGCTTTCAAGAAGTAAGTTTGCCTCCGGCGGGCAAAGGGCGGGGGCCCTTTGCAATCCCGTTAATGGGTGGTGCCAGAGTTCATTGAGTGTGTTTGGGGCTGCGTTTTAAAGCCTGCGGCGCAGTGAGGCCATTCCTGTCCGCGCCGCAGGCCTTCATATTTCTAACATCGCGTCCGACACAAAACGCCGAACCATAAGCGCCCACCCAGACAGTAACGGGAGCGCGAAGGTCTAGACCCTCGCATTATCCCTTTTCTTCCTCTAAACCCCGCCCCATGCTTGGCAAACGCATCCTTCTCATCATCGGCGGCGGCATCGCGGCCTATAAGTCCTGCGAACTGATCCGCCTGATCCGCAAGGCGGGGGGCGAGGTCACCTGCGTTCTCACGAAAGGCGGGGCGCAGTTTGTGACGCCGATGACGCTGGCGGCGCTTTCGGAAAATCCGGTGCATACGAGCCTGTTCGACCTGAAGAACGAGGTCGAGATGGGCCATATTCAGCTCTCCCGTCAGGCCGATCTGGTGGTGGTATGTCCGGCGACGGCGGATCTGATGGCCAAGATGGCCTGCGGCATTGCCGATGATCTGGCCACCACGCTGCTGCTGGCCACGGACAAGCCGGTGCTGGCGGTGCCTGCGATGAATGTGCGGATGTGGCAGCATGAGGCGACGGTGGCCAATGTCGCCACGCTGCGCGCGCGGGGGGTAACGGTGGTGGACCCGGACGAGGGCGTGATGGCCTGCGGCGAATATGGGCCGGGGCGCCTGCCCGAACCCGAAGCCGTGATGGGGGCGATTAGCGCTGCCTTGGCGGGCGAGAAGCCACTGGCGGGCCGTCATGTGCTGATCACCGCCGGCCCCACGCATGAGCCTATCGACCCGGTGCGCTATATCGCCAATCGGTCGAGCGGGCGTCAGGGCTTTGCCATCGCGCAGGTTGCCGCGCAGGCCGGGGCATCGGTGACGTTGATCGCAGGCCCGGTCGATCTGCCCACGCCCTATGGCGTTGCCCGCGTCAATGTTGAAACCGCGCGCGAAATGGCGGCGGCGGTAGAGGCTGCTCTGCCCGCCGATATTGCGGTGATGGTGGCCGCTGTAGCTGATTGGCGCGTGGCTGACGCCGGTGCGCAAAAGATCAAGAAGGATGGCAGCGGGACCGTTCCCCCGCTCGCCTTGGTCGAGAACCCCGATATTCTGGCGGGCCTGTGCGCCTCGCCCTGCCGCCCGCGCCTTGTCGTGGGCTTTGCCGCCGAGACGCAGGATGTCATCGGCCATGCGCAGGCCAAATTGGCGCGCAAGGGGGCGGACTGGATCGTGGGCAATGACGTTTCCGGTGATGTCATGGGCGGATTGCGCAACAGCGTTCATATTGTCAGCGCCGATGGGGTGGACAGCCTGCCCGATCTGCCGAAAGAAGCGGTGGCTGCCGCTCTGGTTGAAAGGATTGCCCGTGTCTTTGTCTGAACATATCCCCGTCCGTCTCAAGCGTCTGCCCAATGGGCAGGATCTGCCCTTGCCCGCCTATGCCACCAGCGGGGCGGCGGGTATGGATGTGGTCTCGGCCGAGGATGTGGTGATTGCGCCGGGCGCGCGCCATGCGGTGGCCACGGGCCTTGCCATGGCGATCCCGCATGGCTTTGAAATTCAGGTCCGTCCGCGCAGTGGTCTGGCGCTCAAGCATGGCATCACCGTGCCCAACACGCCCGGCACCATCGATTCGGACTATCGCGGCGAATTGAAGGTCATCCTCATCAACCATGGCACGCAGGATTTCGCCATCGCGCGCGGTGATCGCGTGGCGCAGCTCGTGCTGGCCCCGGTGGTGCAGGGCGGCTGGATCGAGGTTGACGAACTGGACGAAACCGCGCGCGGCGAGGGCGGGTTTGGCAGCACCGGCGGCGTGGTCGCGCTGGGCAATTAAGGCCACGAAAAAACCCGCCGCTGATGAAGGCGGCGGGTTTTTACAGAAAGTTCCGGTTCTTACTTCGCCGGCCCCTTCACCGTGGTCTTTTCAGGGGCCACCGTGATACGCAGGGTTTCGCCCGAATTGCCGGGGAAGCCGGTGAAGAAGGCTTCGACCAGATTGGGCACCAGCCAGGTCAGCTTGTTCGAGGCCGAGGCGGCTTCGGCCTTGCCTTCGAACACGCGCTTGTTGGCGCTCTTGTCGTCGATCTTCACGCTGATGCCGCTGGTGTAAACGGTATAGCTTTCGACGCCCTGATCGAACCAGGGATCATACCAGCCGTAGCCCCAGCCGCCCATCATATAGGGACGACCATAGAAGCCGCCGCCATAGAAACCACCGCGACGGAAGCCCGGCCCGTACCACGGACCCCAGAACGGATCGCGCATACCGGTCGAGCGGACATGAACGCGGCCCTTGTCCACGCCATAGGAAAAGCGCACGATCAGGTTGGCTGCATCCGGGGTGACCGCCTCGGTATAGCCCTTCTTGGTCAGTTCACCGGCGACGATTTTGGCATATTGGCCAAATTCGATCCCGCCCGCCAGCGACGGATCATCGGCCACGACCGCAAAGGTCTGGCCCTGGGGCGCGGGCAATTGCGATTGAAAGCGGGTGACCCGCGTGTCGAGCGTATCGGCACAGGCGGAAAGGCCCAGCATCAGGAGGCCAGCCATGGCTCCCTTTATGCCGCGCGAGATCCATTGAGAATTAGCGCCACTCATTCGTTTTTCTCCTCTGCATGCCGCTCTGGCCGACTATCCCTCCCCGGTTAGGGCGCAGCAGTGGTATGGTGGCGACAGGCTAGGCTGGCAAGGCTGAATGCTGGTTGAATGGTATGGGAAAAGAGACGGGCGCAAAAGGGTTTAACCCCCTTTGCGCCCGGATTTGTCAACGCACCAGACCCAGCGCGTCATAGGTGGCGGCCAGCGTCGGGGCCGAGGCGGCGCGAGCCTTTTCGGCACCCTTGCGCAGGATGGCGTTCAACGCCTCGCGGTCCTGACGCAGCGTGTTGAAACGCTCGTTGATGGGGCTGAGCTTTTCCACCAGCAATTCGCCCAGCGCAGGCTTGAACGCGCCAAAGCCCTTGCCGCCAAAATCACCAAGGATCTGCGCCACCGATTGCCCCGACATGGCCGAATAGATGCCCACCAGATTGCGCGCCTCGGGGCGGCCTTCCAGCCCTTCGGCCTCGCTGGGCAAGGCGTCGGCGTCGCTCTTGGCCTTCTTGATTTTGCTCATGATCGCGTCTGCATCGTCGGTCAGGTTGATGCGGCTCATGTCGCTGGGGTCGGACTTGCTCATCTTGGCTGAACCATCGCGCAGGGACATGATGCGCGCGGCGGCGGGCGGGATGATCGGTTCGGGCAGGACGAACAGCGGAGCGTCCTCGGCGCAGAAGTCATTGTTGAACTTCTGCGCAATGTCGCGCGCCAGTTCGAGATGCTGCTTCTGATCCTCGCCCACGGGAACGTGGGTGGCCTGATAGATCAGTACGTCGGCGGCCTGAAGCACGGGATAGGTGAAAAGCGCGACCGACTGGCCGTCCCGGTTCTTGCCCGCCTTGTCCTTCCACTGGGTCATGCGGTTCAACCAGCCCACGCGCGCCGTGCCGTTGAGCAGCCATTGCAGCTCGGCATGGGCTGGCACCTGCGTCTGGTTGAACAGGGTCGAGCGATCAGGATCGACCCCGCAGGCCACCAGTGCGGCGGTCATCTCGCGCGTGTTCTCGCCCAGAGCCTTGGGATCATGCGGCATCGAAATCGCGTGAAGGTCGGCGAGGAAGTAGAAACATTCCCCGCCCTTGGCCGTCCACTCGTCCTGCATCGCCACCCAGTTGCGGATCGCACCAAGGTAATTGCCAAGGTGAAGATTGCCGGTGGGCTGAATGCCAGAAACGATACGCATGTGTTTCACTTCTCTGCTGAAACGCGGCGACGCCGCAAAAGTTTAAGATCCTCAACGCCAAAGGCGCCAAGGGCAAAGCTGGCGAGGCCATAGACAAAAACGCCCCCGCCCACCAGCGCCCCCATCGCGGTCAGACGCACAAACCACGAGCCATGCGTATAGGGCATCAGCCAGGGCTGGCTGATCCACAGCACCGCGCCCATGGTCAGCGCCGCCACGCCCAGCCGCCATGCCCGGTGGCGCAGGCGCGAATCGAGCGCGAAATGCCCGCGCTTGACCAGCGTGGCATAGAGCAGCCAGACATTGACCGTGGAAGCAATCGCCGTGGCCAGCGGCGGCCCCATGTGGCGCAGCGGCAGGATCAGGATCAGGTTGAGCGCAAGGTTGACCCCCATGCTGATCGTGGCGAAACGCACCGGGGTTTTGGTGTCGTGGCGAGCGTAATAGCCGGGCGTCAGCACCTTCACCAGAATATAGCTGGGCAGGCCGATCGAGAAGGCGGCCAGCGCCTGCGCGGTATGGGTGGTGTCGAGCGCGGTATAGCGGCCATAGCCGAACAGCGCGGCGGCAATCGGCTCGCCGCAGAACACCAAGCCGACCGTCGCGGGCAGGGTGAGCAGCAGGGCAATTTCGAGGCCCCTGTTCTGCGTCTCCATCGCGCCCGCCTCATCGCCCGCGCCCAGCAGGCGGCTGATCGTGGGCAGCAGCACCGTGCCCAGCGCAATGCCGATCAGGCCCAGCGGCAATTGGTTTAGCCGGTCGGCCATGTAGATATAGGTCACGCTGCCATGGTCGAGCAGGCTGGCGGCAAGGGCGGTCGAGATGACAAGGTTGATCTGCACCGCGCCTGCGCCCGCCGCCGCCGGCCAGATCAGCGCCATCAACCGCTTCACCTCCGGCGTGAAACGCGGCCAGTGGGGGCGCAGCGAAACGCCGTTGCGATAGGCCGCATGGGCCAGCCATGCCAGTTGCAGCGCGCCAGACACCGTGACCGCCAGCGCCTGATTGCGCGCGGTTTCAAACGGATCGGGCGAATGGAAAAACAGCAGCGCACCGATCAGCGTCAGATTGAGCAGGATGGGCGCGGCGGCATTGACCCAGAATTTGTGCAGCGAATTGAGGATGCCGCCCAGCAAGGACACCAGCGAGATCAGCATCAGATAGGGGATCGTCAGCCGCGAAAGCTTGACCGCAAAGGCAAACTGATCGGGCGAAACCCCGTGGAAACGGCCCGACAGCGCCCATGTCACGGGCCATGCGAAAATTTCCAGCAGCACCGTCATTGCGATCAGCACCGGCAACAGCACCGAGAGCGCGGCCTCGGCAAAGGCGATGCCATCGGGCAGGCCGCGCCCCTGCGCATCGGCCACTTTCTGATTGAACATGGGCACAAAGGCACTGGCAAAGGCGCCTTCGGCAAACAGGGCGCGGAACATGTTGGGCAGGCGGAAGGCCACCAGAAAGGCGTCCGAGGCAAAGCCTGCGCCCACCATGCGCGCAAAGAGCGAATCGCGCACCAGTCCCAGCACGCGACTCATCAGGGTGAGGCCGCCGATCGTCCCCGTGGCTTTAAGAAGGTTCATGGGAAGATGGTCTTGGCTCTGGCACCCGTGGGGTAGTTGCCCGGCCCCCAACGGAGGCCGGGCGGGACATTATGCGTGGCCGGCAGGCTCGTCGCTGGCCGAGGGGCCCTGCTGGGCTTCGGCCTGCGCGGCGAGCTGCTGGATGTAGAGGCCATTGAAATCAATGGGTTCCAGCATTACCGGGGTAAAGCCTGCATCGCGCGTGGCGTCGGCGATCACGCGGCGGGCAAACGGGAAGAGGATGCGCGGCGCCTCGGCAAACATGAAGGCGTGCATCTGGGCTTCTTCCAGATTGCGCATGCCGATCAGGCCCGCATAGGTCAGATCGACGATATAGGCCACGCCCGCTTCGCTGCGCGCGTTGATCTGGATCTTCAGCTCGACCTCATGCACGTCGCCTTCGATAGCGCGGGCCTGAATGTTGAACTGGATGTCCAGCTGGGGCGAATCCTGCCACGAAAAGCTTTCGGGCGCATTGGGATTTTCGACCGACAAGTCCTTCACATATTGCGAAATCACGCCTGCGCTGGGCAGGGTGTCCTCGCCATCCAGACGCAGCGAGGAAGTGACGGTGCCATCATCGGCCATGTTTGATACTTTCCCTGTGTGGCCCGGACTGCGGGCGCATGTGGTGGTCATGGTTTGGGCAAAGCGCCTAGCATCACGGCCAGCACCGCACAAGGATCTGGGCGGACCGACAAACAGTTGCCGCGCCAGACAGTTGCGACGATTGTGTCGCACCGGGGGATTTTTTCGGGATTATATCCCCATCCATGCGTTGTTCATTTGTCAATCGTCACTATGTAAGGCACTATGAAGGGTGAAGTCTGCATGTTGCAAGACTCGCTCACAGGGATGAAAGCAAACGCAAGTGACCGTCTCGATCGTCATTCTGGCCATGATCGCAGCCTTTCTGGGCATGCGTCTCTATTCGGTGCTGGGGCGCCGCGCCGAACATGGCGAGGAGCCGGTACAGAGCCGTCTGGACGCCCAGCCCGCCGCTGCGACCCCCGCTTTGCCGCTGCCCGAACGGGCCGTGGCCGGTGCGGTTCGACCGCGCGAACTGGGCGCTGTGCTGCCGGGCGTAGAGCGCGGATTGCGCGAAATCATCGCGGTTGATCGCCGCTTTGACCCCGTGACCTTTGTCGAAGGCGCGCGTTCGGCCTATCGTATGGTGCTTGAGGCTTACTGGCGCGGTGATCGTGGGCAATTGGGCCATCTGTGCGATGCCGATGTCGCGCGCAGCTTCATTGCCGCGATTGATGAGCGCGAGGCCGCCGGCGAGACTTTCAACAACAGCCTTGTGCGTGTTGAGGAAATCCAGATCGTGGGCGCCAGCTATTCGGCTCCCTTCGCCCGCGTGGCGGTCCGCTTTGTTGCCGATATTGCCGCCGTCACGCGCGACCGCGATGGCAAGGTGATCGCAGGCTCGCTTAACGATGCGGTCGAGGTGCGCGATGTCTGGACATTCCGCCGCGATATCCACTCGGCCGATCCCGATTGGCTTCTCGAAGAGACCGACGAAGGCTAAGACCTTGTCGAAGCGGGGCGGCGCCAAGGCGTTCGCCCCGTTTGCCTGCGCCGTGGGGCGGGGCATGACATGCGCCGACAGGCGCTTCTGGTGGGGACGATTATGAATTTGAGGCAGTCGCGAATCGGCGCGGCGCTGATGGGCTTGCTGTTGCTTGAGGCTTGCGCCCGCATCATTCCCGGCCCCCGTCCCCCCGTTACGCGCCCTCCGCGTCCGGTTCCCACCACCCCCGTTCCTCCGCCAAAGCCGGTGGTGACCGCGATGGATGTCGGCGTTCATCGCGGGCCGGATCTGGCGGCCTTCCCGCTGAGCGATGGTACGGCGCAGAGCGCGCTTGCCTCCTTCCGTGAGAGCTGCCCCAAATTGCTGGCGCGCACGGATACCAGCGGGTTGACCCAGCGCGCCGATTGGCAGGATGTGTGCGCGGCGGCCTCGGGCTGGACCTCGGCCGATGCGGGGCGGTTCTTCCGCTCGCGCTTCGAACTGGCGCAGGTCAGCGACGGGGCCACCTATGTCACCGGCTATTACGAGCCCGAAATCGCGGGCAGTCGCACCCGTCAACCCGGCTATGATGTGCCGGTCTATGGCGTGCCGCGCGATCTGGTCCATGCGCGCCCCGGCGATGCGCCGATCAAGCCCAATGGCCAGACGCCCTTTGGCCGCTATGACGAAAATGGGGTGTTTCAGCCCTATTTCGAGCGGGGCGAGATCGACGATGGCAAGCTGGTCGGCAAAGGGCTGGAGATTGCTTGGACGGCCGATCCGGTCGAATTCTTTTTCCTGCAAATTCAGGGTTCCGGGCGGCTGCGCGGACCGGATGGGCGAGTGATTCGCATCGGTTATGCCGCCGATAACGGCCAAAATTACACTGGCATCGGCACGGTAATGCGCCAGCAGGGCCTGTTGGGCAATGCGCCGGGGCAATATGCCGGCTCGATGCAGGGCATCATGCAATATATCCGCGAACATCCGCAGGATGGCATGTCCTTAATGCGCCAGAACAAGAGCTGGGTGTTCTTCCGCGAATTGACCGGCGATGGACCGATCGGGGCGATGGGCGTGCCGGTGCGGCCCCATGTCAGCGTGGCGGCCGATCCGCTGTTTGTCCCACTGGGCGCGCCGGTGCTGATCGCGGCCGATCCGGCGCTGGCCAATGCGAACAAGGTCAACGGCCTGTGGGTGGCGCAGGACACCGGCGGGGCGATCAAGGGCGCTAACCGCTTTGACAGCTTCTGGGGTGCGGGCGATGAGGCGCGGCGCATCGCGGGCGGTATGCTGGCGCGTGGGCGGGCCTATATCCTGCTGCCCAAGGGGACGCTGGCGCGGCTTGGCGTGCGATGAGGGCGCCATTCGCCCTGCGCGGCGGGCGCAGGCTGACGCCGGAAGAAGAGGATCTGTGGCGCCGCGTGGCCGATACGATCGAGCCGCTGGAGCCGCGTCGCAGGGTTGAACCCACGGTGCCGCCGCCCCCTGTGGCCGAGCCGCCGCCTATGCCGCCCAAGCGTATCAAAGGCCGGGTTCCGGCGCCTTTGCCGCCGCCCGCGCCGCCGCCTGCGCCCACGCGTCCGCTGGATCGGCATGGGCTGGACGGCGGATGGGACAAAAGGCTGGGCAAGGGACAGGTGGCCCCCGATTTTACGCTCGATCTCCACGGGGCCAATCTGGAAGGGGCCTATCAGCGTCTCGATCACGGCCTTGCGCTGGCCCTGGCGCAGGGCGCGCGGGTGGTACTGCTGATTACTGGCCGTGCGCGTCCGGCCCCCGGCCCGGCGGATCGCGGATCGCATCGCGGGGTGATCCGGGCCAAGTTCCTCGACTGGCTGGTCCATGGCTCGCATGCTTCGCGCATCGCCGCCGTGCGCGCCGCGCATCCCCGGCATGGGGGCGCGGGGGCGGTGTATATTATTTTGAAGCGGGGGAAGTAAGGTTTGCCTCCGGCGGGTTAAGGGCGGGGCCCTTAACAATCCCGATAATGGGGTGGCGCTAGGTTTGCTTCGATGCGCTCATCCGCGAAGCGGTTTATATAGCCTGCGGCGCGGCAACGTAGGGCCGATTGGCGCCGCAGGCTTTCAATTTCAGACATTGCGTCCGACCCACGAGGCCGAACCCTATACTCAACAAAGACAGTCCTGGGATTGTTAAGGGACCAAGTCCCTTAACCCGCCGGAGGCATAAAACCTCTTAGGCCACCCCTTCCAGCACCGGCGCAGGTGTCCGGATCAGATAATCAAACGCCGACAGCCCCGCCGTTGCGCCCGCGCCCATGGCGATGACGATCTGCTTATAGGGCACGGTGGTGCAGTCGCCCGCCGCGAACACCCCCGGCACGCTGGTGGCGCCCTTGGCGTCGATCTCGATTTCACCGCGCGGCGACAGGGCGAGGGCGCCCTTGAGCCATTCGGTGTTGGGGACGAGGCCGATCTGGACGAAGATACCTTCGAGCTCGACCGTGTGGACCGCGTCAGTGTTGCGGTCCTTATAGGTCAGGCCCGTCACCTTGGCGCCATCGCCCAGCACTTCGGTCGTCAGCGCGCTGGTGATGATCGTCACGTTGGGCAAGGACCGCAGCTTGTCCTGAAGCACGGCATCGGCCCGCATCGCGCTGTCAAATTCGATCAGCGTGACATGGGCGACGAGGCCCGCAAGGTCGATGGCCGCCTCTACGCCCGAATTGCCGCCGCCGATCACGGCCACGCGCTTGCCCTTGAACAGCGGGCCGTCGCAGTGCGGGCAATAGGCCACGCCCTTGTTGGCATAGTCCTTTTCGCCCGGCACATTCATGTTGCGCCAGCGTGCGCCGGTGGAGAGCACGATGGAGCGCGCGCGCAGCACGCCGCCATTGGCCAGCTCGATCTGGTGATAGTCGCCTTCACGCTCCGCCGGGATCAGCTTTTGCGCGGTGGCAAGGTTCATGATGTCGACATCATAGTCCTTCACATGGCTTTCGAGCGCGGCGGCCAGTTTCGGGCCTTCGGTGTGGGAAACCGAGATGAAATTCTCGATCCCCAGCGTGTCGAGCACCTGCCCGCCGAAACGCTGCGCGGCGACACCCGTGCGGATGCCCTTGCGCGCGGTATAGATGGCCGAGGCCGCGCCAGCGGGGCCGCCGCCGACGACCAGCACTTCGAACGGCGCCTTGGCGTTGATCGCATCGGCGGCCTTGGCCTCGGCGCCTTCGTCCAGATCGGCGACGATTTCCTCCAGCGTCTTCTTGCCCGACAGCCACATCGCGCCATCCTTGAACACGGCGGGTACAGCCATCACGCCGCGCTCATCGACTTCGGCCTGATAGGTGCCGCCCTCGATCAGGGTCGCGCGGAAATTGGGGTTCTTCAGCGCGATCAGCGTCATGGCCTGAACCACATCGGGGCAGTTGTGGCAGGTCAGCGAGAAATACATCTCGAAATTGTGGGTGCTGGCCAGGCTTGTTACCTGATCCAGCACCTGTTGCGACACCTTGGGCGGGTGGCCACCGGCCCACAGCAATGCCAGGACCAGAGAAGTAAATTCGTGCCCCATCGGCAGGCCAGCAAAGCGCACACGGTCATGCGCATTGGCCACGGGGCTGATGGTGAAAGAAGGGACACGCGCGTTTGTTCCATCGAAACGCGCCGAAACTTTGTCGGACAGCGCAGCAATCGCTTCGATCAATTCGCGGGTCTGGGCCGATTTCGCATCGTCGCCAAGGCTGGCGACAAGCTCAATCGGTTCACGCAGCATGGCGAGATATTGTTTGAGTTGGGCGGACAGGTTGGCGTCGAGCATCGGATGATCCTTCGGATTTAGATATGCGAGGGGCGCGGCCCCTCATGCTCCCATAACGTCTTCCGACGAAAGGGCAGCTTATCAGGCAGCGCTATGTATAAAAGGCCCTGCGGTGCAGCAGCTATAAAAGCCTCCGGCAGTGCGATCCAAGCGCTCGGGGGCCGCGGATCGCTCATCTCTCGCCGGGAGGCGTATTGGGGGCGCAGGGGGACGAGTCCCCCTGCGGGTATTTCCAAACTTCAAACCAATCAGATCTTGCCGACCAGATCGATCGAGGGAGCCAGCGTTTCGGCGCCTTCTTCCCACTTGGCGGGGCAGACCTGACCGGGGTGTTCCTGCCAGTACTTGGCGGCCTTGATCTTGCGCACCAGTTCGGCAGCGTTGCGGCCCACGCCTTCGGGAGTCACTTCGACCAGCTGCACCACGCCTTCGGGATCGGTCACGAAGGTGCCGCGGTCGGCCAGGCCAACGCCTTCGCGCAGGTTGTTGAACTGCTTGGTCAGGTCATGGTTCTGGTCGCCGACCAGGAAATATTCGATCTTGCCGATGGCGGGCGAGGTGTCGGCCCATGCCTTGTGGCTGAAGTGGGTGTCGGTCGACACGCCGTACACTTCAACGCCCATGGCCTTGAGAGCAGCATATTCGTTCTGGAGGTCTTCCAGTTCGGTCGGGCACACGAAGGTGAAGTCGGCCGGATAGAAGAAGAACACCGACCACTTGCCCTTGATGTCGGCGTCGGTGACGTCGACGAATGCGCCGGCTTTATAGGCGGTGGCGGTGAAGGGCTGGATCGAATAGCCGATAAGCGACATGGGATAGACTCCGTCGTTTGCCCAGTTTGTATCTGGGGGTGTTGAAACTGTTGAAGCCGAGATAGGCACTGATGGCGCAAATGCGAAGTGCGGATTCCCGATTAATCATATTGGTATTCACGATAAGTCGGGGGTGATAGCTCCGGTTTGATCGATTTATCCGATCATCAATCCTGCCTGCGGATGTTCAGATCCCATGGCTTGTCGTCGCCCGATGCGCATTGCCCGGTCACCTTGCGCGCATCGCCCGACAATGTGCCGGAGCAATCGCCGCTCTGGCCACTGGCATCGACGGTATAGTGCCATGAGACATGCTGACCTTCGATCCGGCCCTTGCCCGATCCGGTCTTGGCGCCATTCTCTATCGTGTCATAGGCGATGGACTGGCCCGTCTGGGTGAAGCGAAAGCTGAAACCGTCTCCGCTGCTCCACAGGCCGGTCATCGAGGCGCCGGCATTTGGGGATGAGGCCAGCAGCGATGCGGGCGTGGGGACGGTTTCCGGGGCGGCAGAACTGTCCGGTTTGGGCGCATCGCTGGCTGAGGATTGCCCCGCCATCATCGTCGCCGCGCCAAACCCCACCGCCGAGAGCAGCAGCCCGCCAAACACCACCAGCTTTACCGAATCGCCCGAGCGGCGAAAGAAGCTGAGCGCGATCATGGCGATCACCAGCACCAGCAGCGAGAGCACGCCCAGCGGGCTGACCGCCGCTGCCGCAATCACTTTGGGAAAATCGAGATTGCCCATGGCGCATACCCCCGGCCCAAGACCGGGGGCAAGCTAACCCAAGCAGAAGCCCGGCTCAAGCGCGGGGAGCGGAAACCTGTCCACGGTCGATCAGCTTCTGATCGGCCAGAACCAGCGCCATCATCGCCTCGACCACGGGCACGCCGCGAATGCCCACGCAAGGGTCATGGCGGCCCTTGGTGCGGATTTCGGCGGCCTCGCCTTCGTTGTTGATGGTGGGCACCGGGATCAGGATCGAACTGGTCGGCTTGAAGGCCACGCGCACCACCACCGGCTGGCCGGTGGAAATGCCGCCCGCGATGCCGCCCGCATGGTTGGCCTCGAACAGGGGCCGTCCATCGGGACCGGGGCGCATCGCATCGGCGTTCTGCTCGCCGCGCAATGTGGCGGCGGCAAAGCCATCGCCGATTTCCACGCCCTTGACCGCATTGATGCTCATCATCGCGGCGGCCAGTTCGGAATCGAGCTTGGCATAAAGCGGCGCGCCCCATCCGGCGGGCACGCCATAGGCCACGCATTCGACCACAGCGCCGATGGAGGAACCATCAAGGCGCGCCTGATCCACAATCGCTTCCCAGCGCTTCGCCGCTTCGGCATCGGGGCAGAAGAAGGGGTTGGCCCGGATCTGCGCCTCGTCGAAATTAGCCATGTCGATGCGGTCATCGCCGATCTGGCTGACATAGCCCACAATCCGCACCTCGGGGATCACCAGCCGCGCCACGCCGCCCGCCGCCACGCGCGCCGCCGTTTCACGGGCCGAAGACCGCCCGCCGCCGCGATAGTCGCGGAAACCATATTTGGCGTCATAGGCATAATCGGCATGGCCGGGGCGATAGGACTTGGCGACCTCGGAATAATCCTTGGACCGCTGATCGGTGTTCTCGATCATCAGGCTGATCGGGGTGCCGGTCGTGCGCCCTTCAAACACGCCCGAGAGGATCTTGACCAGATCGGCCTCATTGCGCTGAGTGGTGAACTTGCTCTGCCCCGGACGGCGCGCGTCGAGGAAGGGCTGGATCATCTCCTCGCTGATCTCCAGCCCCGGAGGGCAGCCGTCAACAACCGCGCCCAGCGCGGGCCCGTGGCTTTCGCCCCAGGTGGTGAATCGGAAAAGGCGGCCAAATGTGTTCCAGCTCATGGCCGCGCTCTTTGGCGATTGTGGGCGGGAAAGTCCACTGTTACCCATGCGCCCATGTATATGAACGTGTTCCGCAGCCGGAAACGGGCTGATTACGATGCCGCCGCCTATGCCGCCGACGCTGCGCGCATGGACGAGCTGGCGCGGGCGCAGCCGGGCTTTCTCGATTACAAAAGCTTTGCCGCCCCCGATGGCGAGACGGTGACCATCTCGGTCTGGGAAAGCGTCGAGGCCGCGCGGGCATGGGCGCGCCACCCCGAACACCGCGAGGCGCAGGCGAGGGGGAGGGAGAAGTATTACGAGCAATTCACGATGTATGCGTGTGACGATGCGCGGGTGAGGGTGTTTCCGTGAAACGGCCCGCGCCCAAGTGGTTTTGCGCTGGGGCGCTGTTTGCCGTGACTTTGGCGGCGCCTTTGGTCGGGGCGGTCGGCGCTCTGTTCTGGACAAGGCAGGATAACCTGTCTGACGCTTTTGCCGATGACACGCTGGCCGCGCGCCGCGTTGTTCAAGGCGTATCGGAGGGCTGGGGCATACCGGATTTTGCCGGATGGCCCGCTTATAGGCTGAAAGTATGGACCCGCCCGGATACTGGCGACAAGCGTGATTGCGACAATATCCTGCGTGCGAAATATCTCGCGGGCACAGATCAGGCCGCGCGCACATTCCAGCGAATCTATGGTGCGATGCTTCATGAAGAGCAGCGCCTCGGCAAAATGGATGCCGATCTGATCGCCGAAGGGGCCTTTCGCGGCCTGCCCACGCCCGTGCTTGGCGCTTTGGCCCAATGTATAGAACACAGTCTGCTTTCGGGCGCCTGCACGATCTGGGCGCGCCATCACCTGGCGGGCGATGGCGCGGTCCGTGCCCGCATCGACGCCCAACTGCTGATCCATGCCAGATCGGGGGATGATCAGGCCTGTCTCTTGCTGGATTGGGTAAAGCCGTCTAGCGCGGGGCAAACTTTGATTGGAACCCTAAAATGACCATCACCCTCTACGGCATCCCCAATTGCGATACCGTCAAAAAGGCGCGCAAGTGGCTGGAGGGTAATGGCGTCAGCTATGCTTTCCATGATTACAAGAAGGCAGGCGCCGACAAGGACAAGCTGACCAACTGGATCATCGAGGCCGGGCTGGAAAAGATCCTGAACCGTTCGGGCACGACGTTCAAAAAGCTGCCGGAAGAAATCCGCGCGATGGTTGATGAAAATCTGGCCGTGTCGCTGATGGTCGAGAACCCCTCGATGATTAAGCGGCCTATCGTGGAATATAAGGGCGGCCTGCTGGTGGGCTTCAAGGCCAGCGAGTGGGAAACGGCGCTGCGGTAAACGCCACGGAAGGCAAGCGATGGACGAGAGCTGGTATTCGCTCCTTGAATGGGTGGCCGCCGCGCTGGGGCTGGTCAATATCGTGCTGCTCGTCCGGCGCTCGATCTGGAACTATGCCTTTGGCATGGCGATGGTCGCGATCTACGTCTTTGTTTTCTTTGAAAAGCGCCTCTATGCTGAAAGCGGGCTTCAGGTGTTTTTCTTTGCTGCCCAAGGCTGGGGCTGGTGGCTCTGGGCCAAAAGCAAGGGCGCGGCCGACAGCATCCCTGTCGGCTGGCTCAGCCCGTTCAGCCGTATCGTCTGGGCGCTGGTCACGGCCGCGCTCAGCCTCAACCTCGGCTGGGCGCTGGCGCGCTTTACCAATGCGGCGATGCCTTTTGCCGATTCGGCGGTGACGGGGGCCAGCGTTGCCGCGCAGATCCTGCTGGGCCTGCGCCGGACCGAGAACTGGGTGCTGTGGATCGCGATCGATGTGGCCTCGGTGGCGCTCTACATCAATCGCGGGCTTTATCCCACGGCGGCGCTTTATGTCGGCTTTCTCGTCCTTTCAGTGCTGGGCCTGCGCGAATGGATGAAAGCAGGGCGGGCATGATCCGCATCTGTTTCCACGGCGCGGAAAGTACCGGCAAATCGGTGCTTGCCGAGAGGTTGCGCCAAAGGTTCGGCTGGCCATGGGTGGCCGAATATGGCCGGGAATATGCCGAGACCCATGGTACGGACTTCACCATGGACGACCTGCTGGCCATGGCGCGGGGTCAGAACGAGGCGATGCTGCGCGCCGGCGAGGCGCAGCCCCCGGTGCTGATCCTCGACACCGATCCGTTGATGACCGCCGCTTGGGCGCAAATGCTTTTCGGTCGCGCTCCGCAAGAACTCTTCGCCTATCCCAAGGCCGACCTCTACCTCCTCTTCTCGCCCGATGTGCCATGGGTGGCCGACGGCACGCGCTTTTTCGGCACCGATGAGGCGAGGGCGCGTTTCGCCGCCGTTGCGGAGGAGATGCTGGTGCGGGCGGGGGTGGCCTATACGCGCATCGATGGGGATTGGGAGGAGCGTGAGGCGCAGGTGGTGGAGGCGGTGAAGGACAAGATGCCTCCGGCGGGTTAAGGGCGGGGGCCCTTAACAATCCCGATTTTGTCTATGTGGCGCCAAGGGTTCGGCCCCGCGCAACATCGCCGCGCCGCAGGCTATTAAACCGCTTCGCGGATTGGCGCTTTACCTGCGATCCCATCGCCACCCCAGTAATGGGATTGCAAAGGGACGAGTCCCTTTGCCCGCCGGAGGCCCCCCCCTTAAACCGCCTTCTTCGCCGTCAGAATATAATTCAACGCCATATCATTCGACAGATGCAGGCCCTTAAAAGGATTCCACGCGATCCCCATCGGCTGGCCCACCTGCATCCCCAGATCTTCGAGGATCAGCGCCAGCTCGGGGGGCGTGATGAAGTCTTCCCAATGGTGCGTCCCGCGCGGTACCATGCCTACGCGCTCGGCGGCCTCAATCATCAGCCATTTCGATTGCGGCGTGCGGTTGGGGGTGGAAAGGATCATCAGCCCGTCGTCCGCCATCGCCCCGATCAGCGCGCGCAGGAAGGCGGGCTTATCGGCGACATGCTCGATCACCTCCATGCTGGTGACCAGATCATAGCCGGACAGGCCCAGCGCCCCGACATCGCCGCAGACGTATTCGATGGACAGGCCGCCGCCTGCCGCATGCGCGCCGGCCGCCGCGATATTTTCCGCCGCCGCGTCCACGCCCGTCACGGCCGCGCCCAGCCTTGCCAGCGGCTCGCACAAAAGCCCCGCGCCACAGCCGACATCGACCGCCCGCCGCCCCGCCAGAGGCCGCACAGAGCGCGAATCGGCCCCGAAATGCGCATCAACCGCATCGCGGATAAATTTCAGACGCACCGGGTTCAAACGATGCAGCATGGCCGAGGAACCCTTCGGATCCCACCATTCTGCGGCCAATTTGCCAAAATGGGCGGCTTCTTCCGGGCGAATTGTCGTTGCATTGCTCATAGGACCTACCTAAAGCGCCAGCCCCAAGCGGGGCAAGTGTCTCGCGTGTAATTTTGTTTCAATTAAGGAGCCTGTGACCGTGGCCCGGATCGTCATGAAATTCGGCGGCACCTCCATGGCCGGCACCGAGCGCATCCGGCGCGTGGCGGGCATTGTGCGCCGCCAGCAAGAAGCCGGGCACGAGGTGGCGGTGGTGGTGTCGGCCATGTCGGGTGAAACCGACCGACTGGTAAACTTCTGCCGTGAAGCCAACGCGCTGTATGACCCCGCCGAATATGACGTGGTGGTGGCCAGCGGCGAACAGGTGACCAGCGGCCTTTTGGCGCTGACGCTGCAATCCATCGGCGCCAAGGCGCGTTCGTGGCTGGGCTGGCAATTGCCGATCCGCACCGATGACGCCCATGCCAAGGCGCGAATCGAAGCCATCGACACCGACGAGATCCTGGCCAGCATGGCGCGCGGCGAAATCGCCGTGATCCCGGGCTTCCAGGGCCTGACGGCGGATAATCGCATCACCACGCTGGGTCGTGGCGGTTCGGACACTTCGGCTGTGGCCGTGGCGGCGGCGCTGAAAGCGGATCGCTGCGACATCTACACCGACGTGGACGGCGTTTACACCACCGATCCGCGTATCGTCGCCAAGGCGCGCAAGCTCAAGAATGTCACCTATGAGGAAATGCTGGAACTGGCCAGCGTCGGCTCCAAGGTGCTTCAGACCCGCTCGGTCAGCCTTGCCATGAAGGAAAAGGTGCGCGTTCAGGTGCTCTCGTCCTTCATCGACGAAAACGCTCCTGCTGCTGATACACTGCCCGGCACGATGATCGTGTCCGACGAAGAACTTGAGGGCCTGGATATGGAACGCCAACTCATCACCGGCATCGCCGCCGACAAGAATGACGCCAAGGTTATCCTGACCGCCGTGCCGGACCGTCCGGGCGCCGTGTCGTCGATCTTTGGCCCGCTGGCCGCCGCCAACATCAACGTGGATATGATTATCCAGAACGTTGGCCGCGCCGATACGGACACGGACGTTACCTTCACGGTGCCCGCCGCCGACCTCGACCGCACGGTGGCCGTGCTGGAAGAAAACCGCGAAACCATCCGCTACGAAAAGCTCTCGACCGACCCCAAGGTCGCCAAGATCTCGGTCGTGGGCGTGGGCATGCGCAGCCACGCGGGCGTCGCAGCCATGATGTTCAAGGCTCTGGCTGACCGCGGGATCAACATCCAGGCGATCTCGACCTCGGAAATCAAGGTTTCGGTGCTGATCGATTCGGACGAAACCGAACTGGCCGTGCGTTTGCTGCATACGGCTTATGGGCTGGATGGGTAATCGTTTGGGGTTTTGATGCCTCCGGCGGGCAAAGGGACTTGGTCCCTTTGCAATCCCGTTACTAAAAAGCGCTCCTGCGGAAACGTGGGGGCGTTTTTTGTTGGGGGGTAAGCCGCTTCGCGGGAAGAAAAGAGGCGCCGCAGGCTTTAAAATCCCAACGCTGCGCACGACACAAAACGCCGAACCTGATGCACCCACGCAGACAGTAACGGGAGCGCGAGGGTCTAGACCCTCGCATTCATCCCTTACTTCTTCTTAGCTACCTCAACCGCCGCATCGCTGGCCAGCTTGTCCACGCGCTCATTCTCCGCGTGTCCATTATGCCCGCGCACCCATTGCCAGTCGATCTTGTGCTGCTTGGACACCAAAAGCATCTCGCGCCACAGGTCCTCGTTGGCCACGGGTTCTTTCTTGGCATTGACCCAGCCACGCTTTTGCCAACCAAACACCCACTGCGTGATCCCGTCGATCACATATTTGCTGTCGGTGCAGAGTTTGACCTCGCATGGCTGGTTCAACGCCGCCAGCGCGCGGATCACGGCGGTCATTTCCATGCGGTTGTTGGTGGTCTGCGCCTCGGCGCCTACCAGTTCCTTTTCCCGCGCGCCCATGCGCAGCAAGGCCGCCCAGCCGCCGGGGCCGGGGTTGCCCTTGCAGGCCCCGTCGGTGAAAATCTCGACCTGTTTCATGCCAGCAAACTCAAGCCCCGAACACGCCTGGATTGGCGGCATAGAATTCCAGACGGCGGGCAAAGGCCATCGGGTCTTTTTTCACCACCAGCGCATCGGGCGGGGTGTTGATCCAGTCATAGGCGCGGGTGGAGAGGAAGCGCATCGCCGCCCCGCGCGCCAGCACCGGCAGCGCGGCGGTTTCGGCATAGGAAAGCGGGCGCACCGATTCGTAGCCGCCCAGCAGCGCCTCGGAGATCTCCGAGTTGAACTCCCGCCCGTCGGACGAGAAGCACCATGCCGCATGGGTCACGGCCACGTCATAGGCGGTGATGTCATGGCAGGCGAAATAGAAGTCGATCAGGCCCGTCACCTGATCCCCCAGCATCAGCACATTGTCGGGGAACAGATCGGCATGGATAATCGAGTGGGGCAGGTCGGTGGGCCACTCGGCCTCGATGACCGCCATTTCGCGCGCCACAAGGCTCGCCAGAGAGGGATCGATGGAGGCCAGACCCTCGGCTCCGCAACCGTCGATCAGGCCCCGCCATCCGGCAAGGCTGAGGTCATTGGCGCGGCTTTGCGGGAAATCATTGGCGGCCAGATGGAGGCCCGCCAGCGCCGCGCCCACCGAGCGCGCCTGTCCGGGCGTAGGCTCGGACACCGAAACGCCGGGCAGGAATTCGATCAGCGTCACCGCCTTGTCGTCGATCCAGCGGAAGCTGGCGCCAGTGCGATCATGGATCGTGCGCGGCACCGGGCATTTCTTGTCGGCCAGATGGTCGAGCAGCCCAAGAAAGAAGGGCAGTTCGGCCACTTCGGTCCGGCCCTCGAACATGGTCAGGATAAAGCGCTGCGGCCCCGATCCGGTCCCGGTGGTTTCGATCAGCCAGTTTGAATTGGACACGCCCTCGGCAATGCCCTTGGCCGAAACCAGATCGCCCACAGAAAATTCACCGATCAGCGCAGCCAGCGCTTCGGCACCCAATTGTGTATAAACCGCCATTGCCGCCTCTATTCAGCCAGCCAGTTGGCGCGGCAGTTTGAAGATCATGTTTTCTTCGGTGGTGACCACCGTTTCTTCTTCGACCTGACGCCATTGGCCAATGCGGGCGATCACCTCGCGCACCAGTTCTTCGGGCGCGCTGGCGCCCGCCGTCAGGCCCAGCGTGTTCACCCCGTCGAGCCACGAGACGTCGATCTCATCGGCGCGCTGGACCAGCCGCGAAGGCGTGCCGCTGCGGTCGGAAACCTCGACCAGACGCATCGAATTGGACGAATTGGGCGCGCCGATCACCAGCACCAGATCGCATTGCGGGGCAATCGCCTTGACCGCCGCCTGACGGTTCGATGTGGCGTAGCAGATATCTTCGGCGCGGGGCGCGTGGATTTGGGGATAGCGGGCTTTCAGTGCCTCGATGATCTCATGCGTATCATCGACCGAAAGCGTGGTTTGCGTGAGGAAACCCAGCGCATCATCGGTGGTGAAGGGCAGGGTGGCCACGTCCTCGACCGTTTCGACCAGCGTCATATGGCCATCGGGCACCTGACCGAATGTGCCGATCACCTCGGGGTGGCCCTTGTGGCCGATGAAGAGGATATGGCGGCCCGCCTCGATCTGGCGCTCGGCCTGACGGTGGACCTTGGACACCAGCGGGCAGGTGGCATCAAGCCATTCCAGCCCGCGCGCATCCGCGGCCGCAGGCACCGCCTTGGGCACGCCGTGGGCCGAAAAGATCACCGGCACGCCATCGGGCACTTCGTCGAGTTCCTCGACAAAGATCGCGCCTTTGGCCTTCAGCCCGTCGACCACATAACGGTTATGGACGATTTCATGGCGCACATAGACCGGCGCGCCATATTTGCGAATCGCCCTTTCGACAATTTCGATTGCGCGATCAACACCGGCGCAAAATCCGCGCGGCGCGGCAATCAACAGCTTGAGCGGCTGCAAAGAAATGGAATCGGCGGGGGCGGGAAAGGCGGTGTTCATACTCCCGCCTCTAGCGCTTTGCGCCGCGCGCCGCTAGGGCAGCGAACAGGAATGTTGAAGGAACGAGTCTGTCATGCCCTTTCGTACACGCCGAATGAATGCCAAAGTCGCTTGCGGGGCGGGGCTGCTGGGCGCCATGGCTTTGCTGGCCGGGTGCAAGACGACCGGTGAACTGGTGGTGCAGGACGGCGTGGGCATCACGGCGGTGCGCTCGACCTGCCCGGCGGTGGGCATTGCCGATTATACGGGCGATATCACCACGTTCCGTCTGGGCGGCGAACAGAATGCGAGCGCCATCGACCTGACCGGCGCGATCACCAATGTGCGCAGCGCCTGCGATCCCAAGAGCAATCCGGTGCAGGCCAATGTGACCTTCAAGGTGTTGGCCACGCGTGCCGATGGCCGGGGCGAGCGGGTGGTGAACCTGCCCTATTTCATCACCGTGGTGCGCGGCGGCAATGTCGTGATCGCCAAGCGCCTTGGCACCGCCACGGTGCATTTCGCCGATGGTCAGACGCGCGGCGAGGTGATGGCCTCGGGCGGGGCGACGATCAACAAGGCCGACGCCACGCTGGACCGCGCGGTGCGCGACCGCCTGCTCAAACAGCGCAAGGCAGGCGAGGCGGACGCCGCCATCGACCCGCTGACCGATCCTGAAGTGCGCGCGGCGGTGGCCAAGGCCTCGTTCGAGGTGCTGGTAGGTTTCCAGCTCACGCCCGAACAGTTGCAGTATAACGGCACGCGTTGATTTCCGGGGGGCTTAGCGGCCCCCCTTTCGTTTCGGGCGTAAATTCGCTAGGCGCGCTGGCATGACACAGCAAGCCGATAACCAAGCCCCGATCTTTCACGCCTTTGCAGGCCATGTTGCCGCTGCGCTCGACGCGCTGGTGGCTGCTGGGCATTTGCCCGAGGGGCTGAACCGAGGCGCGGTGACGGTGGAAAGCCCGCGCGATCCTTCGCATGGCGATCTGGCCACCAATGCCGCGATGGTGCTGGCCAAGCCTGCGGGCACCAATCCGCGCGCGCTGGCGACCTTGCTGGTGGCCGAGCTGGAAAAGCTGGATCAGGTGAAAAGCGCCGAGATCGCCGGGCCGGGGTTCATCAACCTGCGCCTGTCGGATGCGGCATGGTTGGGCGAACTTGCGCTGATCGGGGCGCAGGGCGGCGATTATGGCCGCTCGGCCGTGGGCGCGGGCACGACGGTCAATGTCGAATATGTCTCGGCCAACCCGACTGGTCCCATGCATATGGGCCATTGCCGCGGCGCGGTGGTGGGCGATGCGCTGGCCAGCTTGCTGGAATGGGCCGGGCATAAGGTCATCCGCGAATATTACGTCAATGACGCGGGCGCGCAGGTGCAGGTTTTGGGCCGCAGCGCTCATGTCCGCTATCGTGAAGCGCTGGGCCATGACGTGGGTGCGATCCCTGAAGGTCTGTATCCGGGCGATTATCTGGTGCCGGTGGGTCAGGCCTTGGCCGCCGAATTTGGCGAGCAATATGTCGATGCGCCTGAGGCGGAATGGCTGGCGTTGTTCCGCGTGCGTGCGGTTGCCAAGATGATGGACATGATCCGTGACGATCTGGCGCTGCTGGGCATCGAGCATGACCTGTTCTCCTCGGAAGCCGAATTGCAGGCGGCGGGCAAGCCCGAGGAAGCCGAAGCGTGGCTGCGGTCTGTTGATCTGGTCTATGACGGCGAGCTGGAAGCGCCCAAGGGCAAGCTGCCCGACGATTGGGAGCCGGTGGCGTTGCCGCTGTTCCGCAGCACCAGGTTTGGCGACGATCAGGACCGCCCGATCAAGAAGTCGGACGGCACCTGGACCTATTTCGGCGCCGATCTGGCCTATCACTACCAGAAGGCCCAGACCTCTGACGCGCTGGTCGATATCTGGGGCGCGGACCATGCCGGTACGGTCAAGCGCATCAAGGCCGCCGTGGCCGCGATGACCGGGCGCGATGGCGCGGCGAAGCCTTTCGAGGTCAAGCTGGTGCAGATGGTGCAATTGCTGCGCGATGGCGAACCGGTGAAAATGTCCAAGCGTTCGGGCAATTTCGTCACTCTGCGCGAAGTGGTCGAGGAAGTCGGCAAGGAAGTCGTGCGCTTCACCATGCTGACCCGCAAGCCCGAGGCGATGATGGATTTCGACTTTGCCAAGGTGGTCGAGGCCAGCAAGGACAATCCGGTGTTCTATCTGCAATATGCCCATGCGCGCATCTGTTCGACGCTGCGCAAGGGGGCGGCTGAAGGCTTTGGCCCCTCGAACGAAGGGCTGGAACTGCTGGGCGAGGAAGAGCTGGCGCTGGTGCGTACCGGCGCGCAGTTCCCGCGTCTGGTCGAGGCGGCTGCCGCCGCGCGCGAACCCCATCGCATCGCCTTTTTCCTGGCCGATCTGGCCGCCGCCTTCCACGCTTATTGGAATGTTGGCAATGATCGACCCGACAAGCGTTTTATTGTGTCCGAAAACGGTACGCTTACTGGCGCGAGGCTTTTCTTGGCCTCGCAAATCGGGCAGATCATCCGCAACGGGCTTGCCATCCTTGGCGTGACCGCTGTCGAGGAGATGTAAGTCATGTCGAACGGTCAGGATGGGTTTGGTGGCGAAGGCGGCGGCCTTACCCAACCGTGGACCGATGCGACAGATGCGCAGGCGCGGGCAAGGGATCTAATCGGGCGTGCGCGCGATGCGGTTGCGGGTGGCGCTGCGCTGGGTGATGGGGCTACGCTGGCGGATAAGGCCAGCGTGCTCTCGCAAGAAGCCAGCGCGCATATGCAGGGCGCCGAGGAGCGCGCCCAGCAATGGTATCATGACGCGCGCGAGGCCTTGCCCGGCCATGACGATGCCGCGCTGCATGGCGTGGACGATGCGCTGGGCAGCACGCGCTTTGATGACCATGATCGCCTGCCCTGGCTCGAATCGGATGATGACGAGGAATATGAGGGCGTCGACAGCAAGCGTGTTGCCGTGGCGGTGGCGGCCGGTCTGGCGCTGACGGCGGCGGCGGTCGGGGGCTTTTGGTATTTCACCCATCGCCCTGACAATGGCGTGCCCGTGGCCGATGGCAGCATGATCGCCGCGCCCGCAGAAAGCTATAAGGAAGCGCCCAAGGACCCGGGCGGCAAGCAATTTGCCGGGACCGGAGATTCCAGCTTTGCCGTTTCGCAGGGGCAGGAACGCCCCGCGCAACTGGCAGCCGGCGATGCGGCAGCGACAGCCGCCAATGCAGCCGAGGCGGCGGCCTCGACGGCGGCGGCGGCAGGGGCCAGCTTTGCGGGCGGCGCGCCCGTGGCGGCTAAACCTGAAGCCGTGGCGGCGGCGGCCAAGCCCGTGGCCGCGCCCAAGCCTGCGGCGGCGGCTGATAATGGCCCAAGCGGCGGCGTGGTCCAGATCGCGGCCTATACCAGCGAGAGCGCGGCGGTGGCCGGGTGGAACCGGCTGGTGCAGGCGCATGAGATCCTGAAGGGCATGAACCACCGCGTGGTTTCGGCCAAGATCGATCTGGGCACGGTCTATCGCCTGCAACTGGTGACCAATGCCGGGGGCGGGGCTGGCCTGTGCGAGCGGCTGAAGGCTGATGGTCTGTCCTGTCAGGTTAAACATTAAGCCTCAGGTCAAGCATTAAGCGGATCTTGCGCGCAGGCACCGTTACGTGCAACGGATGGCCGCATGATACCGGCGATTTTCGGCCTTTCCGGCCTGACCCTGACTGATGATGAGCGTGCTTTCTTTCGGGATTGCGATCCGGCGGGATACATCCTGTTTGGCCGCAATGTGGAAAGCCGCGCGCAATTGCGGGCGCTGACCGATGAATTGCGCGCTCTGCATGGGCGCGATGATCTGTTCATCAGCGTGGATCAGGAAGGCGGGCGGGTCGCGCGGATGAAGCCGCCGGTCTGGGCCAAATATCCGGGCGGTGAGCCTTTTGCCCGGCTCTATGAATTGGCGCCCTCCAGCGCGATTGCCGCCGCGCGCGCCAATGCCGAGGCGCTGGGGCTCGATCTGGCCGAGGCGGGGATTACGGTCGATTGCTGGCCCTGCGTCGATGTGCGCGAGCCGGGCGCGCATGATGTGATCGGCGACCGCGCCTTGGGTGAGGAGCCGATGCGGGTGGCCGCCTTGGGCCGCGCCATCCTGGAAGGTCTGGAGGCGGCGGGCGTGGCGGGCGTCATCAAACATATGCCCGGCCATGGCCGCGCCGGGGCCGACAGCCACAAGGAATTGCCCACCGTCCATGCCGATGTCGAGGCGCTGGGGCGGGACATTGCGCCCTTCCGCGCTCTGGCCGCGCGGGCGAAGATCGGGATGACGGGGCATATCCTGTTTCCCGCATGGGACGCCGAGGCGCCCGCCACGCAATCGCCGCGCATCATTTCCGAGATCATCCGGGGGGCGATTGGTTTCGATGGTTTGCTGTTGACCGACGACATCGACATGCAGGCGCTCTCGGGCACGATCCCTGAGCGTTCGGCGCGGGCGCTGGCGGCGGGCTGCGATCTGGTGCTCAATTGCTGGGCGCGGATGGATGATATGGTGGGGATTGCGCAGGCTTGCCCGACCATGGGCGAGCAAGGCGCGGCGCGTCTGGCGCGGGCAATGGCGGGGACGTTCCTTTCGCCCGCTTTGGCGCAGGAGCGGCAGGCGGAATGCATCGCCACGCGCGATGCATTGCTGGGGCTGGTGTGAAAGAAATCCCGCTCCCGCCGGGCGAGGGCGCGGTTCTGTTCACAGCAAACGCTCTCTCGGCCTCGGGGCGAGACGCGCTGATGCTGGAAATCGAGGGGTGGGAAGGGCCGCTCGATCTGCTGCTTGATCTGGCGCGGCGGCAAAAGGTCGATCTGCGGCGGATTTCGATCCTCGAACTGGTCGATCAATATATCGCCTATGTCGAGGCCGCCGAGGCGCTCAAGCTGGAACTGGCCGCCGATTATCTGGTGATGGCGGCATGGCTTGCCTATCTCAAATCCGCGCTGCTGCTGCCCAAAGAGGAGCAGGAGGAGCCGAGCCCCGAAGAACTGGCGCTGCGCCTGCAATTGCGGCTGCAACGACTGGCCGCGATGCGTGAGGCGGCGGCGCGGCTTTTGGCGCGCGACCGGATCGGGCGCGATGTGTTTCTGCGTGGCGCGCCGGAGGGGCTGCGCATCGGCAAGAAGGCGGTGTGGCAGGCCGATCTCTATGACCTCATCGCCGCCTATGGTCAGGTCAAGGCCCGCAACGCCCCGGTGGTTCATATCGTGCGCGACCGCAAGGTGATGACGCTGGATTCGGCGCTGGCGCGTATGTCGGCCATGCTGGGGGTGACGCTGGACTGGGTGGAGCTGCGCGAATTTCTGCCCCCCGCGACGCAGGCGGAATGGAGCGATGAGCGCTTGCGCCGCTCGGCTCTGGCCTCCAGTTTTGTCGCCGCACTCGAATTGGCGCGACAGGGGCGGGTGGAGATCGTGCAGGACCATGTGTTCGGCCCCTTGCGCTTGCGGAGTTTGAACGCATGAGCCCGCTGATTCGCGCGCTGGAGGCCGCGCTCTTTGCCGCGACCCAGCCGATGAGCGTCGAGGCCATTGCCCGCCACTTGGGGCAGGGGGAGGCGGCGGTGCGTGAAGCTTTGCGCGAATTATCCGCCCATTATGCCGGGCGCGGGGTCGAACTGGTTGAGCGCGGCGGGCGCTGGCATTTCCAGACTGCGCCCGATCTGGCCCATTTGCTGCGCCCCATGCATGAGGAGCCGCGCCGCCTGACCCGCGCGGCCACCGAATGTCTGGCCATCATCGCCTATCACGAACCGGTCAGCCGCGCCGAGATCGAGGCGATTCGCGGCGTGCAGACCGCCAAGGGCACGGTGGACGTGTTGATGGAGGCCGGATGGGTGCGCATTGCCGGCCGGCGCGAGGTTCCGGGCCGCCCGGTGATCTATGCCACCACGCCCGCCTTCCTTGCCGAGTTCGGTTTGAGCAGCCGCCGCGACTTGCCCGGAATCGAGGAATTGCGGGCTACGGGCCTGCTCGATCCGGTTGATGAGGCCTATGATGCGCTGATAGGTGATCCGAAGAGTGAGGAAGCGCTACGTCAATCAGCGGATGGGCTGGCGCAGCCGTAAGAAAGTGCCTAGATAGGATCAAAATGCCCGCGCCTAGCCATGAATCTTGGCTCGGCGGGGCCACAAGGAGTTGGTATCATGGGTTTTGGGTCTGTCTGGCACTGGGTCATCGTTCTGCTGGTCGTGCTGGTGCTGTTTGGTCGTGGCCGCGTGTCCGACATCATGGGCGATTTCGGCAAGGGTATCAAAAGCTTCAAGGAAGGCATGGCGGACGAAACCACCGACCGCCCGGTAACGCCGCCTGCCCAGATCGAAGGTAAGGGCGAGCCGGTCAAGCCTGCTGCCACTGAAGAAAAGACCGGCCAGAATTGAGCCTTTCTTACCCATTCCTCGCAAGATTGGCCTGACGCACTGTGCTGTTTGATATTGCCCCTTCGGAATTTCTGCTGACGGCGGTGGTCGCCGTGGTGGTGATCGGCCCCAAGGATATGCCCCGCGCCATGCGGACCATGGGCAAATGGATGGGGACGGTGCGCCGTGTCTCGGGCCATTTCCGCTCTGGCATCGAAACCATGATCCGCGAGGCGGAAATGGAGGAGATGGAAAAGAAATGGCGCGAGCAGAATGAGGCGATCATGAAGGCCAGCCCGCCAGAGGCTTTGCCCTTGGCGGAATTGGCCGAACATGCGCCTACTGAGCCTTTGGTTGCGGGCGAATTGTCGGGTACTGAACTGCCCGTCGATCCGCATTCGGCCAGCGCGCAGGAACATGCAGCCCACCATCAGGCCCAAGCGCATGAAGGCCATGAACAGGCCGCCAAGGCCAAGGGCGAATAAAGATGGCGTTTGAAATCAAGGATATCGACGAATCGCAGGCCCCGCTGCTTGAGCATCTGGTGGAACTGCGCGGGCGCCTGCTCAAATCCATCGCTGCGCTCTTTGTGGCCTTTGGCATCTGCCTCTATTTCGTGAACCCGATTCTGGCTTTTCTGGTGCAGCCTCTGCGCGATGCGGCGGGGACCGGGGGCAAGCTGATCTATACCAAGCTTTATGAGGCCTTCTTCGTTGACCTCAAGGTGGCGTTGTTCGCCGCCTTTATGCTGGCATTTCCGGTCATCTCGAACCAGATTTGGGCCTTTATCGCACCGGGCCTCTATGCCAAGGAAAAGAAGGCGTTTCTGCCCTTTCTGATCGCCACGCCGGTGCTGTTCCTGTCGGGCGCATCGCTGGCCTATTACGTGGTGATGCCCACCGCCTTCCGCTGGATGCTGGGTTTTCAGGGCAATCGTGGCGGGATTCAGATGGAGGCGCTGCCCAGCGTCGGCGACTACCTTGGTCTGGTGATGCAATTCATCCTCGCCTTCGGGATCAGCTTCCTGTTGCCCGTCCTGCTCCTGTTGCTCAACCGCGCGGGGATCGTGACGCGCCAGCAGCTCTCGAGCGCGCGGCGTTATGTGATTGTCGGGATCACCGTGCTGGCCGCTGTGCTGACGCCGCCCGATGTGGGGTCGCAGTTGATGCTGGCCGTGCCGCTGATGATCCTGTTCGAAGGGTCGCTGATCGTGATGTGGTTTGGCGAAAAGCGTGCGGCCAAGGCTGAGGGGCAGGCAGAGGTTGAGGTTGCGGGGTAAGAAGGTTTGCCTCCGGCGGGCAAAGGGCGGGGGCCCTTTGCAATCCCGTTAATGGGGTAGTGCTCGGGGTTGGATGGTTTGAAAGCCTGCGGCGCGGAGATGGCATTCCCATCTGCGCCGCAGGCTTTATCATTTCAACGCTGCGTCCGACACTCACCGCCGAACCCATGGTGCAACGCAGACAGTAACGGGAGCGCGAGGGTCTGGACCCTCGCATCCATCCCTTCACTTCTTCCCCAACTCCCAAACCGGCTTCCCCGCCACCCAAGTCTGCAACACTCTGGTCCGCCGGATACGGTCCGCACTGTCGGTCATAGGGTCAACATCGACCAGTACGAAATCCGCCCGCCAGCCCGGCTTCAATTGCCCCAGCTTTGCCTCGGCTTGCCCGGCAAAGGCCGCGCCGGTGGTATAGGCGGCCAGCGCCTGCGTGCGGGTCAGCTTTTCCTGCGGCTGCCATCCCCCGGCGGGCTGACCATCGGCCCCTTCGCGGGTGATGGCGGCGGCGATACCGGCAAAGGGGTCGGACACTTCGACCGGCGCGTCCGAGCCAAAGGCCAGACGCGCGCCCGCTCGCAGCATCGAGGCCCAAGCATAGGCACCGTTCAGCCGGTTTGGCCCCAGCCGCGCCTCGGCCATGGTCCGGTCGCTGGTCTGGTGGATGGGCTGCATGCTGGCGATGATGCCGTTCTGGCCAAAGCGGGGAATGTCGGCCGGATCGACGATCTGGGCGTGTTCGATGCGCCAGCGCCGGTCGCCCTGATAGGTCTGCGCCACATCCTCGATGGCCGAGAGCAGCGTGGCATTGGCCGCATCGCCGATCGCATGGACGGCCACTTGAAAGTGATCCATCGCCGCGCGGCTGATCAGGTTTTTAAGCTGGGTTTCGGACAGAAACGGCAGGCCGGTGGTCGCAGCATCGGCATAGGGCGCCTTGAGCCAAGCCCCTCGCGACCCCAGCGCGCCATCGAGATAGAGCTTGACCCCATTCAGGCGCAGCCGGTCCTCATAGAGCCATGGCGTCGGCCCCGGCCCGCCGATCAGCACCGTGTTGGCGATGCCATCGCCATAGGCCATGACGCGCATCTTCAACCGGCCATAATCGCCCGCGCGGCGCATCGCCTGCCAGTCCTCGATGGAGGTGCCCATATCGGCCGCCGCCGTCACCCCGCGCGACAGGAAAAGCTCCTGCGCCTTGGCCAACGCCGCATCGCGGTCTTCCGGGCGCGGGGGAGGCACGATCTTGCCCACCAGCGCCATCGCCCCATCGACCAGCACGCCGGCGGGCGCCCCCAAAGCGGCGGGGGCCGCTGGAGCTTTCCCCGTCGCTTTGCCTGCGACCTTGCTCACCACTCTTGGCGCGGGCAGGCGTTCGATCCGCCCGCCTGTGGGGTCCTTGGTGGCCGCCGTCAAGCCAGCGGCCGCCAGCGCCTTGGAATTGGCCCAGCCCGCATGGCCATCCACGCGCTCCAGCCAGACCGGGCGATCATCCACCGCCACATCCAGTTCCCCCGCTGTGGGGAAGCGGCCCAATTGCCACAATTCCTGATTCCACCCGCGCCCGATGATCCACGGGCGGCCGGGAAATTGCGCGGCATAGGCGCGGATCTTGCCCTGCGCCTGCGCCAGCGAGGTGGTGTCGGACAGGTCCAGCGTCAGCGCCGCAAGCCCCACACCCATCACATGCGCATGGGCGTCGATCAATCCGGGCAGCAGCACCGCTCCGCGCCCATCGGCGGCAAAATCCAGCCGGGACGGGCGGGGATCATCCTCATGCAGCAATTGCAGCACGCGGCCGTCACGGTCGATCACGATGCCGTTGAAGCGCTCGACATTGCCCGCCGCATTGAGCGTCATGCCGCGAACATGGTCGACCAGCGTATCGGCATAGGCCGACCCGGAGCACAGCAATCCCGCGACCAGCGCGGCAAAAGATAATTTCATCGAACCCCTCGTTTGGGCAGGCGACGAAGAATGGCGCTGGTGTCCTGACGCCCGCCGCCCATGGCCTGAATATCGGCGTAAAGCTGGTCGATCAGCGCGGCCACCGGAAAGGACAGGCCCAGCCCGCGTCCTTCATCCAGCGCCAGCCCCAGATCCTTGCGCATCCAGTCGATGGCAAAGCCGAAGTCGAACCGCTCCTGCGCCATCGTGTGCCAGCGATTGTCCATCTGCCAGCTTTGCGCCGCGCCCCCGCTGATCGCCTCATAGACCTTGTCGAGATCGAGATGCTCGGCCTGCGCCAGACGGAAGGCTTCGGCCAGAGCCGCCGTAACGCCCGCCAGCGCGATCTGGTTGACCATCTTGGTGGCCTGGCCGGTGCCTGCCTTGCCGATATGCACGATGCGCCGCGCATAGGCGCGCATCACCGGCGTTGCTGCCTCAACAGCATCGGCCCGCCCGCCGCACATCAGCGTCAGCGTGCCCGCCTCGGCGCCCGCCTGCGCCCCGGTCATCGGCGCATCGACACAGCGGATTTCCTTGTCGCGCGCCTCCACCCCGATCTGCCGGGCGATGCGCGCCGACACGGTGGTGTGGTCGATGAACAATCCGCCCGGATGAAGCGTGGTAAACACGCCCTGCGGCCCCAGCACCACCTCGGCCAGATCATCGTCATTGCCCACGCAGGTGATGACCACATCCGATCCTTCGGCGGCATCGGCGGCATTATTGGCCTCGCGCACCGCAATGTCGGGGTTGGCCGTGCGCCACTGTTCGATCCGTTTGGGCGTGCGGTTATACAGGGTCAGACTGTGTCCGGCATGGCCCAGATGGCGGGCGATCGGCCCTCCCATCACACCAAGTCCGATGACGGCAACGCGGCGAGGAGCAGAAGCAGGGTCGGTCATGAAGGCCGTATTAGCCGGTTTATGCGCGAAGGGAATAAGGGAAGTGTAGTGCGGCACGATAAAGCCGGGGGGTGAGGTAAAATCCTCGCATAATCGCGGTTTCTTGGGAAAGGTTTTTCCGCTAGGGGCGCAGGATTATGACTGAGGCAAACATCACGCAAATCGGCGCCGCTGCGCCCCTGCTCACCATCGATGATATCCGCGCCGCCGCAGGGCGAATTGCGGGCCATGTGGTGCGCACCGACATGGACCATTCGCGGACCCTGTCGAAGATTTGCGGCTGCGAAGTCTATCTCAAGTTTGAAAACCTTCAATTTACCGCCGCCTATAAGGAACGCGGCGCGCTCAATGCCCTTTTGCATCTGACCCAGGAACAGCGCGACCGGGGCGTTATCGCCGCCAGCGCGGGCAATCATGCCCAGGGCCTGTCCTATCACGGCAGCCGCCTTGGCGTGCCCGTGACGATTGTCATGCCCAAGACCACGCCCACCGTGAAGGTGATGCAGACCGAGAGCGTGGGCGGCAAGGTGGTGCTGGAAGGCGAGACGTTCGACGAAGCCTATGCCTATGCCCGCAGCATGGAAAAGCAGTTGGGCCTGACTTTCGTCCATCCCTTCGACGATCCGCTGGTCGCCGCAGGGCAGGGGACGGTTGCGCTCGAAATGCTGGAGGATCAGCCTGATCTCGACATGCTGGTGATCCCGGTGGGCGGGGGCGGATTGTCTACCGGCATGGGCACGGCGGCGCGCGCGATCAAGCCGAGCATCGGCCTGATCGGGGTTGAGGCCGAGCTGTATCCTTCGATGTACAACCTGCTTAAAGGCACCAACTACCCCATCGGCGGCGACACGCTGGCCGAGGGCATTGCGGTGAAAGAGCCGGGCGAGTTCACCTCGAAGATGCTGGCGCAGTTGCTCGACGATTTCGTGCTGGTGTCGGAAAGCGAGCTGGAGCACGCGCTGTGCCTGTTGCTCAACATCGAAAAGACGGTGGTTGAGGGTGCGGGCGCGGCGGGTCTGGCCGCGCTGATGGCGCATCGCCATCTGTTCAAGGGCAAGAAGGTGGGCATCGTCCTGTCGGGCGGCAATATCGACCAGCGTCTGCTGGCCAATGTGCTGCTGCGCGATCTGGCGCGTTCGGGCCGTCTGGCGCGTCTGAAGCTGACGCTTCAGGATCGCCCCGGCGCTTTGTTCAAGGTGGTCGAGGAATTCAACCGCCATCAGGTCAACATCATCGAGGTCTATCACCAGCGCATCTTCACCCATCTGCCCGCCAAGGGGCTGACGGCGGACATCGAATGCGAGGCGCGCGACGGCGAACAGATCGACGCTTTGGTTAACGCCTTGCGCGCCAAGGGCTATGAGGTGGTGCAGGCCGAAGTAAGCTGAGGAAATCCACAGGGGGCCGGTTAACGCGATTGCGGCCCCCTGTGTCTATATGGGGCAATGGATGAATTTGGCGCCTATTTGCGCCGAAATCACGGTTAAAACGCTTTGACGGCGCAAACCAGCGAGGCATAAAGTTTGCCAACGGCGCGAGAGGGCCGACATGCGGGATGCAACCCGCAAGGTTAATACGCAAAGCCCCTGAGCCAGCTTTAAGGATCGCAAAAACAGTGACCGCCCCCGTTCGTTTTCCCCGGTTTTTCGTAACGGCGCCCGCGCCTTGCCCCTATCTGGCGGGCCGAACCGAACGCAAGGTGTTCACCGAACTCAAAGGCCCCCATGCCGATGCTCTGAACGATGCGCTGGGCCGGATCGGTTTCCGGCGCAGCCAGACGGTGGCCTATCGCCCCTCCTGTGTGGATTGCGCCGCCTGCGTTTCGGTGCGTGTGGTCACGGGCGAATTCGTGCCCAATTCGGCGCAGAAGAAGAATCTTAAGCGCAACAGCGATCTGGTGGCCTCGGTTTGCCATCCATGGTCCACCGCCGAACAGTTCGCCTTGCTCCAGCGCTATCTTGCCGCACGCCACCCCGGCGGGGGCATGGCCACAATGGACGAGGTGGATTATGCGGATATGGTGGAACATACGCCGGTCACCAGCTATGTGATCGAATATAGGGAGCCCTCGACCGGTTCTCAGCCGGGCCGCCTTGTGGGGGCCTGTCTGACGGATCGGCAGGGCGATGGGTTGTCGATGATCTATTCGTTCTATGACCCAGAACATGCGACACGGACCGGGCTTGGCAATTATATCATCCTTGATCACATCCGCAGGGCGGCCGGCGAGGGCATGCCCTACGTGTATCTCGGCTATTGGGTCGATGGGTCCGAGCGGATGCAGTATAAAGTCCGCTATCGTCCGCTGGAAAAGCTTGGGCGCGAAGGATGGATGCGCCTGTCTGATGAGGAACAGGACGCCCTTATCCGCAGCACTGCCGGGCGCGGCGGGGCCGAACGGGGCGCTGTTGCCGAACCTGCGGGCGCTGGATTGCGCGATGCGTCCGGGGGCGATGCAGGCAAGTTCATTGAGCGCGATCCGCAGGATTTATGGGGCCGCGGCAACCGCTTCTAAAGCCGAATGGCTGAATGGGGCCGCGCTGGCGCTGGCGTTGACGGGCGCTCTGGCGGGCGCGCCTCTGGCCGCGCAGCAGCGCCAGACCGATGATGACCTGCGCGCACTGATCCCTGATTCTGCGCTTGGCGACCCGGAAGGCTGGGCCAAGACGCAGGCGGCGAAAAAGCAGGCGGTGAAACCGGCGGCCTCTGCCGCGCGTGCCGCCTCGGCGGCTGCGCCTTTGGGCGATCTGAGCGTGCTGATTCCCGATTCGCCGATGGATGAAATCGCCGGGCTCGACCTGCCCTGGCCCGAACCGGGCAAGGAGGAGGCGACGATCCCGATCCCCCCCGCTTTGGCCGCGCAGGAGGATGGCGAAATGCTGGCCGCCGCGATGGAGCGTGTGCCGCCGCCCGGCGCCACACGCACGGCCGCGCGCAATCCGGTGGCGGAGGGCACCAAGACGCAGGAGCGCGAGACTATAATGGCTTCGGGGCGGGCGCGGCTGGTCTGGCCGGCCGATCCGGCCGCCATGCCTGAGCGCGAGGCGTTCGAGCGCCGTTTTCGCGACCTGTCCGCGCTCCAGGGTCTGGGGCCGCATGATGCCGATGCGCTGGCCCAATTGGTGGTGCGCGGCAGCAGCGACCGCAAGCTGCTGGAAAAGCTGTTCAAGGTCTATGGCTATTACGATGGCGAGGTGACGCAATCGCTGATCGGGCCGGAGCCGGGAGCGGACGGCAACAGCGCTCCGCCCAGCGGGGTGCGCTTTGATATGGACCCGGGGGCGCGCTATCACATCGGCGTGGTCACCACCGGGCGGCTGGATGAAACCGGCAAGGATTTCGACAAATTGCGCGCCGCTTTGGCGATCAAGACCGGCGATCCGCTCGATCAGGACACGATCACCGCGCGCACGAGTGATCTGGCCAAGCTGCTGGGCGAGGCAGGCTATCCCTTTGCCAAGGTGCCTGCTGCCTCGCTCACCATCGACCATGCCAGCGATGAGGGCGACGTTGATGTGGCGGTCCAACCGGGCGGGCAATATCGTTACGGGGCGATCACATCGGCGCTGCCGCGGGTGATGTCGCCAAACCATCTGGGTGATATTGCGCGGTTCAAGCCGGGACAGGTGTGGAACCAGAAGGACGTTGAGGACCTGCGCCGCGCGGTGCTGGCCACGGGCCTTGTCGCGGGGGTCAATGTCACCCCGCGCGAAACCACACCGCCCAAGGATGGCCAGCCCGGCGTGGTGGCGCTGGACGTGGCGATGAGCAAGGCGCCGGTGCGCACGGTGGCGGGCGAAGTGGGCTATGACACCGGGCAGGGCGCGCGGGTCGGGGCAAGCTGGGAAAACCGCAATCTGTTCCCGCCCGAAGGCTCGCTGAAACTGCGCGGCGTGGTGGGCACGAATGAGCAATTGGCCGGGGCCACGTTCCGCCGTGCCAATTTCCTGGGCCGCGACCGGCAATTGACGGTCGATCTTTATGCCACGAACACCACGCTGACCTCTTATGCCGCGCGAAAGGTGGCCTTTGCCACCAGCTATGAACGGCTCACCAACCTGCTGTTTCAAAAGCCGTGGACATGGTCGATGGGGCTGGAAGTCGAAGCCTCGGAGGAGCGCGAGGGCGTGCCCAGCGGCGTGACCACTGGGCGCATCCTGTATATCACCACCGCGCTGCCGCTGCGCGCGGGGATCGACAGCACGGACAATCTGCTCGATCCGACCAAGGGTCATCGCGCTTCGCTGCGCATTTCGCCGGAACAGAGCTGGGCGCGTGAGACGCAGTCGCGCTATGCCCGCATTCAGGCCGATGCCAGCTTCTATCGTTCGCTCGACAAGGTGGTGCTGGCCACGCGGGTGCGGCTGGGCACGATGCCGGGGACGGACATTGATTATGTCGCCCCCTCGCGGCGGTTTTATGCGGGCGGCGGGGCCTCGATCCGGGGCTTTGGCTATAATCTTGTCGGCCCGCGCAACGCTCTGGGCGAACCCAAGGGGGGCCGCTCGCTTTATGAATTTTCGATCGAGGCGCGGGTGAACACGCGCTTCTTTGGCGGGGCGCTGCAATTGGTGCCCTTCCTCGATGCGGGCGGGGTTGAGGCGGGTACTGTGCCCAAATTCAACGACTGGCGTTATGGCGCGGGTCTGGGTATCCGCTATCGCACCGGCTTTGGCCCGATCCGCATTGACGTGGGCACCCCGCTCAATCCAAGGGCGGGGGACAGCCGGATCGGCGTCTATGTCGCGCTGGGACAGGCATTCTGATGACGCAGGGGGCGGACATTCAGGATCAGGAACAGCCAAAGCAAGAGATGCCCCGCGCGCGCAGCGGTCTGGGCTGGCGTAAATATGCGCTGGGCCTGCCGCTGGGGATTGTGGGCGCTGCGGCGGCGCTGCTGGTCGGGCTGGATACGCCGGTGGGCCATCGGCTGATTGCCGATGTGATCGCGGCCAATGAACTGGACAATGGGCTGCGCGTTTCGATCGGGCGGATCGAAGGGTCGATCTATGGCCGGGCGCGGCTGTCGGGCATTGTGCTGCGCGACACGCACGGCATTTTCCTGCGCGCGGGCGAGGGCGTGTTCGACTGGCGCCCGATCAACTGGTTCTCCTCGGGGCTGGATATTCGCGAGGTGGTGCTGCGCCGCGCCACGTTGCAGCGCGTGCCCGAATTTCGCGCCACGGCGGCCGATGCCAAATTATGGCCGGATTTCGATGTGCGGCTCGACCGGGTGGCGCTGGAAAAGCTGGTGATCGCCAAGCCGGTGCTGGGGGCCGAGCGGCGGATTGATGCGCAGGGCAGCCTGCGGGTGGCCAAGGGCCTTGCCGCGATCCGGCTGGACGGGCGGCTGGGGGGCGAGGATCGGCTCTCGCTGGTGCTGGACGCGCATAAGGCGGGCGACCGGTTCAACCTTTCGCTGGATTACAATGCCCCCAAGAATGGCCTGCTGGCCGCGCTGACCCGCAGCCGTGCCGCGCGCGAGGTCAAGGCGCAGGGCAAGGGCAGTTGGAAGGTCTGGTCGGGCTGGGTCAAGGCGCGGCAGGACGGGCATAATGCCGTGGCGGTGGATTTCGCCAATAGCGACGGCGCGGTCCGGTTCGACGGCAAATTGTGGAGCGATCCGGCGCTGCCAGAGGGGCTGCGCCATACGCTGGGCGGCGGGGTGGTGGCGCTGGCGGGCAAGGGCGTGGTGGCCGAGCGGCGCTTTACGGGCGACCTGTCGGCCCGCGCGGCCAATATAAGCGCGCAAGGCAAGGGCGTGCTGGATCTGAAACAGCAGAGCTTTGTCGATTGGGCGCTTCATCTCAAGGGCGGGTCGAGCCTGCCGCTGGGCAAGGATGACGAATTTGCCGGGCTGACGGCGCAGGTGTTGATGAACGGCGCCTTTGCCGCCCCGCGCGCGCATATCGTCGCCCAGACCGCCCGCTGGCGCAGCCAGAAGACGATGTTTGAGGGCATGACGGCCGATGGCAACCTGCGTCGCGAGGGTGGGCGCTGGGTGTTGCCGGTGCAATTGACCGCCGCGCAGATCCGCACGCAGGATGGCACTTTTGACCCCGAATTGCACCATGTTCGCGCGGCGGGCACGCTGGCGCTGGACGGCATGCGGCTGACCAGCCCGGACGTGGCGCTGGCGATCCCCCATGGCACCGCGCGCGCCAGTCTGAGCGCCGATCTGGCGCGGGGCGACTGGGTGGTGCAGGGCAAGGCGGGGCTGCATGGCTGGCCCCTTTCGGTCGGGGCCGCCGATGCGCAGGGACAGGTGCGGGTCAGCGGGGCACGGGGTGCACCATGGCGCGTCAACGCCGATGTCACGGGCAGCATCCCGCAACTGACCAGCCACAGTCTGGAAAATCTGACCGGCGGGGTCTTGCGCTTTGCGGGCCATGTCGATGTGGCGCAGGGCAATCAACTGGCCGTTACCCGCGGGCGGATTGATGCGCCGTCTTTGCAGATGGTGCTGGAAGGCGGGCGCGGTGGCGATGGCCGGATCGCGTTGAACGCGCGGGGACAGCAGGAGCGCTATGGCAGCTTTGCCGGTGAATTGAGCATAGGCGAGGACGGTCCGCGCGGTCAGGTCCGGTTGCAGGACCCGTTGCCCACGCTGGGCGTCAAGGATGTGTTGGTGGTGCTGACGCCCGAGGCCGAAGCCTTGCGGATTGAGGCGCGGGGCAATTCGAACGTTGGCCCCTTTGTCGGGACGGCCGGGTTGATCATCCCCAAGGGTGATGGCAGGACAAGGCTGGAATTGCGCGATTTTCTGCTGTCCAGCACGCATGTCACCGGCTCGGTGATGCTCGATGATGATGGGGCCGACGGGCATCTGGCGGTGTCGGGCGGCGGGGTGTCGGGGCTGATCGCTCTGGCCCCGCGCGGGGGCGGACAGAGCGTGGATGCGGCCATCGAGGCGCGCAATGCCCATTTCGAAGGCGATCGCCCGCTGACCATCGCTGCCGGGCGGTTGAAAGTCAGCGGCCAGTTGCTGAAGCAGCATACGACCCTGTCGGCCGACCTGTTCGCGCAGGGGATCGGCAAGGGCAAGCTGTTTATCGGGCGGCTGGGGCTGGCGGCGCGGCTCAACGACGGCAATGGCACGATCAATGCCACGATGGGCGGGCGCAAGGGCAGCCGGTTCGACCTTCAGGTGAGCAGCGATATTGCGCCCGGCAAGGTCTCGCTGCTGGCCGGGGGCAGCTTTGCCGGGCAGAAGATCGCCATGCCGCGCCGCGCAACATTCACCGTGGAAAGCCGCGATGGCGCGCCGGGCGTGTGGCGTCTGGCGCCTAGCCAGATCGATTTTGGCGGCGGGCGCGTGGTGGCGCAGGGGTTGATCGGCAATGGCTCGACCGAGCTGGACCTTGGGCTGGTGTCGATGCCGCTGTCGCTGGCCGATGTTGTGGTGCCAGATATTGGGCTGGGCGGCAAAGTGTCGGGCAAGCTGACCTATGTGCAGCGTCGCGAGGCTTTGCCCGAGGGTGAGGCGCGGGTGATCGTCAAGGGGCTGACGCGTTCGGGGCTGATGCTGACCTCGCGGCCGGTCGATGTGGCGGTGGTTTCGCGGCTGGGTGCGCGTGCGCTCGATCTGCGCGCGGTGGCCAGCGAGGGGGGCGCGGCGCGCGGGCGTTTGCAGGCGCGGATCGACCAGTTGAGCGATACGGGCGGGGTCAGCGAAAGGCTGGGCGCGGGGCGGCTGGCGGCGCAGATGCGCTATGCCGGGCCTGCGGATGCGCTGTGGCGGTTGATGGCGCTCGATGCGTTCGACCTGTCCGGGCCGGTGGAGATTGCAGCGGATATGAGCGGGACGCTTGATGATCCCAGTATCCGCGGGTCGCTGGCGGGCAAGGGGATGCGGTTGCAGAGCGCGGCCTCGGGCACGGATATTACCAATGTCGATGTCAAAGGCGATTTTGATGGCTCGGCGCTCAGCCTTGGCACCCTGTCGGGGGTGGCGCCGGGCGGCGGGCTGGTGACGGGCAGCGGGCGAGTTGATTTCGCCCAGATGGGGCCGGGACGCGGGCCGTCCATCGATGTGGCGCTGGCCGCGCGGCGGGCGCAATTGATCTCGCGGCCCGATATGGCGCTGAGCGCGACCGGGCCGATCCGCATCATTTCCGACGGCATGACCGGCACGATTGCCGGGCGGCTGAACATCGACGCGGCGCGCTGGCGGCTGGGTCAGGCCAGTTCGGCGGCCGATCTGCCCAACCTGCCCACGCGCGAGATCAACCGGCGGGCTGATATTGCCCCGGCCACCGAGCGCAACATGCCATGGCGATTGATGGTGGACGCCTCGGGTGGGAATATTCGCCTGTCCGGGCTGGGGCTGAACAGTTTGTGGAATGCCGATCTGAAATTGCGCGGGGCGTTGCAGGAACCCTCCATCAGCGGGGCAGCCACGCTGGTCGAGGGCAGTTATGACTTTGCCAGCAAGCATTTCGACCTGACGCGCGGACGGATCAGTTTTGACGGATCGACCCCGGTGGACCCGAGGCTGGATATGGCCGCGACCGCGACGGTCAACAATCTGACTGCGACGGTGACGGTGCGGGGCACGTCGCTGCGGCCGGAAATCGCCTTTTCCTCGGTGCCTGCTTTGCCGGAGGAGGAATTGCTTTCACGCATCCTGTTCGGCGATTCGATCACCCAGATTTCGGCGCCTGAGGCCCTGCAACTGGGGGCTGCGCTGGCCGCGCTGCATGGCGGGGGCGGGCTTGACCCGATCAACAAGCTGCGCAGCGTGATCGGGCTGGACCGGTTGCGGTTCGTGTCCGCCGATGCGACCATCGGGCGGCAGACGGGCGTGGCTGTGGGCAAATACCTCGGGCGGCACATCTATGCCGAGATCGTCACCGACGGGCGCGGCTATTCGGCCACCAATGTCGAGTTTCGTCTGACCAGTTGGCTGGCGTTGCTGGGGACGGTGGCGAGTACGGGGCGGCAGAGTGTGAATGCCAAGGTGTCGAAGGATTATTGATTTCGGGGGAGATTTTGCCTCCGGCGGGCAAAGGGCGGGGGCCCTTTGCAATCCCGTTACTGTCGGCGTGGTGTGATGAGGGCGACCTCTGGTTTTGTGGTGGCGTTTGAATGATAAAGCCTGCGGCGCCCAGCGCTACTTCGCCGCGCCGCATGCTTTCTGACCCACTGCCTTTACCACCCGGCTGTCGACCATGTGCAACCCCATAATGGGATTGCAAAGGGACTGAGTCCCTTTGCCCGCCGGAGGCACAAACTTCCTGTAAACCTCAAAAGAAAAGGCGCCCGGTTTCCCGGACGCCCTTCTTGTACCTTGCAGCAGACCTGAAAGATCAGGCGCTGTAGTACATGTCGAACTCGACGGCCGACGGCGTGGTTTCCCAGCGCAGCACTTCGGGCCACTTGAGTTCGAGGTAGGAGTCGATCTGGTCCTTGGTGAACACGCCGCCTTCGAGGAGGTAGTCGTGGTCAGCAGCCAGCGAGTCCAGAGCTTCGCGCAGCGAACCGCAAACGGTGGGGACTTCGGCCAGCTCTTCAGGCGGCAGATCGTACAGGTTCTTGTCCATGGCTTCGCCGGGGTGGATCTTGTTCTTGATACCGTCAAGACCAGCCATCAGCAGAGCGGCATAGCACAGGTAGGGGTTGGCCATCGCGTCGGGGAAGCGGAATTCGACGCGCTTCGCCTTGGTGCCGGCACCGTAAGGGATGCGGCACGAGGCCGAACGGTTACGGGCCGAGTAAGCCAGCAGAACGGGGGCTTCATAGCCCGGCACCAGACGCTTGTAGCTGTTGGTGGTCGGGTTGGTGAAGGCGTTCAGCGACTTGGCGTGCTTGATGACGCCGCCGATGAAGTACAGGCAGGTTTCCGACAGACCGGCGTAGCCGTTGCCGGCGAACGTGTTCGCACCCTTATCCCAGATCGAGATGTGGGTGTGCATGCCGCTGCCGTTGTCCTTCATGATCGGCTTGGGCATGAACGTGGCGGTCTTGCCATAGGCATTGGCGACCTGATGCACGACATACTTGTAAACCTGCATGCGGTCGGCGGTGGTCACCAGCGTACCGAAGGTCAGGCCCAGTTCGTGCTGCGCTGCGGCCACTTCGTGGTGGTGCTTGTCGCAGGGCAGGCCCATGTCGAGCATGGTCGAAACCATTTCGCCGCGGATGTCGACCAGGCTGTCGACCGGAGCCACGGGGAAATAGCCGCCCTTGGCGCGCGGGCGATGGCCCAGGTTGCCGCCTTCATACGACTTGTTGGTGTTGGTCGGCAGTTCGATATCGTCGATCGAGAAGCCGTTGCCATTGTAGCCGTCGTAGAACTTCACGTCGTCAAACACGAAGAATTCGGCTTCGGGGCCGACATAGACGGTGTCGCCAAGGCCGGTCGACTGCACGAAACCTTCGGCGCGCTTGGCGGTCGAACGGGGGTCGCGGGCATAGAGTTCGCCGGTCGAGGGTTCGACGATGTCGCAGACCAGGATCAGCATCGGGGTGGCCGAGAACGGATCGACATAGATGGCATCGAGGTCGGGCTTGAGGATCATGTCCGATTCGTTGATGGCCTTCCAGCCTTCGATCGACGAACCGTCGAACATCAGGCCGTCTTCCAGCTCGCTTTCACCCAGGACCGAGGCGACCATGGTGAGGTGCTGCCACTTGCCCTTGGGGTCGGTGAAGCGCAGGTCGACCCACTCGATTTCCTCATCCTTGATCCGCGCAAGGATGTCTGCTGCAGTTGCCATTCCGATAGTTCTCCGCATTGTGGCCGGGGTCGACAGGTTCGAACCTCCGGCAAAGATTTCAAATTCAGCTATGTAAGGCGGCCCGCCTTGAATGCCTGCGCCCTGCGCCCGATCCCTGACGGGGCAGGGACGGGCAAGGGATCAGACCGCGTCGTTGTCGCGTTCGCCGGTGCGGATACGCAGGGCGTTGTCGACGGGGATCACAAAGATCTTGCCGTCGCCAATGCGGCCGGTCTGGGCCGCGCCTGCGATGGCTTCGACCACGCGGGCGGCCAGATCGTCGGCCACAACCACCTCAAGCTTAACCTTGGGCAGGAAATCGACGACATATTCCGCGCCGCGATACAGTTCGGTGTGACCCTTCTGGCGGCCAAAACCCTTGGCCTCGGTTACGGTGATACCGGACACGCCCACTTCGTGCAGCGCTTCCTTCACCTCATCCAGCTTAAACGGCTTGATGATCGCCTCGATCTTTTTCACGCCTGCACCATCCCTCATTGGCGGGGCCAGAGTGACCACCGCAGTGCGCACTTACGCCAGCATCCGGACCGCGATGGCCGGACCTGATACGGTTGACGCTGGTAAGGATCTAACAAGATTCGTGCCAGAGTCGATTGGAAGGGGATAGGACAAAGGAAGCCTGAGGAAAACCTCTGAAATGCGGCTTTGTGCGAAAGATTTTCCGGAAAACCGGGGGTGTGCGGGCAGGATAATGACTCAAACTGCCAATTTCGCGATCATTTTTTAGGCAGCGCTGCCTACATTTTGGGCATAGGCGCTCAAGAGGCTCTTTCCCGCCGGAAAGAGCCCCCAAACAGGATCAGAGCGCGAGGCCCGCCGTTTCGGGCAGACCCGCCATCAGGTTGAGGCTCTGGACCGCAGCGCCGCTTGCGCCCTTGCCCAGATTGTCGAGCACGGCGACAAGGCGCGCCTGCGTGCCATCGGCGCTGCCGAAAACATGCAGCGTGAGCGCATCGGAAGGCGCCATCGAGGCGCGCAGCAGCATTTCGGCAGGCGTTCCCGCCTCGGCCACGCGCACGATCAAGCCATCGGCATAAAACGCCGCCAGCCCTTCGCGCAGCGCATCGACCGAAGCCGCGCCGGGGATCGCGGCCAGAGGCAGCGGTACCTCGACCCACATGCCGCGATGGGCCGGAATCACGCTGGGGGCAAAGACCGGGGCATGGGCAAGCCCGGCATAGCGCGTCATTTCGGGCACATGCTTATGCCCCATGCCCAGACCATAGGCGCGGAAAGCGATGTCGCGGTCTTCTTCAAACCGCTCGATCAACGCCTTGCCGCCGCCCGAATAGCCCGACACGGCATTGACGGTATAAGGCCAGTCGGCAGGCAGAAGTCCGGCGCGCACCAGCGGCGCGACCAGCGCGATAAAGCCGGTGGGATAGCAGCCCGGATTGGCGATCCGGTCCGCGCCCGCCACTGCCTCACGCCCGACGATCTCGGGGAAGCCATAGGTCCAGCCCGGCGTTACGCGATGGGCGGTGCTGGCGTCGATGATGCGCACCTTGGACCCTTGCGCCATCTCGACGGCTTCACGCGCGGCATCGTCATGCAGGCACAGGATCGCGAAATCGGCGGCGTGCAGCGCTTCCTTGCGCGCGCTGCTGTCCTTGCGGCGCGTGTCATCCAGAATGATCAGGTCGAATTCCGACCGTCCGCCCAGCCGGTCGGCGATTTCCAGGCCCGTGGTGCCCGCGGCACCATCGATGAACACGCTCAGGCTCATGCCAGTTTCTCCAGTTGATCGGCGGCGATATAGCCGACCATGCCGCCGGGAATCTCGCCCCACGCATGGCCGCCTGCCAGATCGAGCACATCAAATTGCGCGCCCGAACTCAGGCTGGCGATGGCCTCGCCCCCCGGAGCACGCAAAACCTTGGTTTCGCCCATGGCGCGATGCGGCATAGGCACCACATAGTGGGGCACAAACACCTGTCCCGCCAAGCGAATATGCGCAACATCGCCGCGCACCGGGACATGGGCCGGATCGGGTTTGGCCGCAGGGCCGCTCAACGCGAAAGAAGCGCCCAAAGCCGGAACCTGATTTTCAAACATAGACAAACTCGCCTGCCCCCCGGAACGGAAAGGCGCGCGCTTAGCGGGAAGGCGAGAATTCTGCAAGTTTTGCGGGAAAATTCACCCAAAACGCGCCCGCAGCATCGCCCATGCCGCGCGCAGGCCCAGCGCGTCGCCGCCCTTGGGGCGTCCCGGCTTGGCGGCGGGGCGCCATGCGAATGTGTCGAAATGCGCCCAGTCGATCCCTTCGCCCACGAAACGGTCGAGGAACAGCGCGGCCACGCTGGCGCCGGCAAAACCGCCGGCGGGGGCGTTGTTCATGTCGGCAATGTCGGATTTGAGCCATTCGCGATAGCCATCATACAAAGGCAGCCGCCAGACCGGATCATCGCAGGCCAGTCCGGCGTCCAGCAAAGCCTGCGCCGTATCGTCGGCCCTGGCAAACATAGCGGGCAGATCCGGCCCCAGCGCCACCCGCGCCGCGCCCGTCAGCGTGGCGAAATCGAGGATCAGGTCGGGCTTGCCCTCGCTGGCCCGCGTCAGAGCGTCGCCAAGGATCAGGCGCCCTTCGGCATCGGTATTGCCGATTTCCACCGAGAGGCCTGCCCGGCTGCGCAGCACGTCGCCGGGGCGGAACGATCCGCCCGATACCGCATTCTCCACCGCCGGGATCAGCAGGTGCAGCCGCACCTTCAGCCCGCTCTCCATCACCAGCCGCGCCAGCGCGAGGGCATGGGCCGCCCCGCCCATATCCTTCTTCATGATGAGCATCGCGCTGGACGGCTTGATGTCCAGCCCGCCCGAATCGAAACACACACCCTTGCCGACAATGGCGAGGCGAGGGGCTTTCTCATCGCCCCATTCGATCTCGATCATGCGCGGGGCGTGGCTGCGCGCGGCGGCGCGGCCCACCATATGGACCATCGGAAAATCATGCTCCAGCGCCTCGCCGCGCGTCACGCGGATTGTGGCGCGATGGGCCTTGGCGATCAATTCAGCCTCATGCTCCAATTCGGCGGGGCCAAGATGTTCAGCGGGCGTGTTGACCAGATCGCGCACCAGCGCCACCGCCGCCGCCTCGGCCATAGCGGGCGCGATGGCCTTGACTTCGCCGGTCAGCAGGATGCGCGGCGTCTCGCTGTTGCCATCCTGACGATAGCGGTCATAGCGATATTGGCCAAGCGCCCAGCCGATGAAGGCGGCCCCGGCGCGGCATTTGCCGAAAGGCGCGAGGCGATAGAACCCACCGGGCAGAACATCGCCCAGTTTGCCAAGGCACCAACTGCCCAGCACCTCGACCTTGGCCACGCCCGCCGCCACGGCAAAGCCGTCGCCATCTGGGATGATCGCATGGCTGCCCGCCTCGCCCTTGAACTTTTGCCCGGCCAGAGCGGCGCGCTGCATCGGCGTGCGGGCTTTGAGCCATTCCTCGTAAGAAGCCTTGTCCACCAGATGGATGGGCGTTGCGGCCTGCTGGCGGTCGGGCTGGACCAGATCAGCCTGATTCTGGCCTGAATGCGAAGGGTCGGCGGTGTTGTGGGTCTTGGACATGGCCCCCTTATGGCCCCAAGCGGGGGGCGGCTTCAATCCAGATAATCATCCAGCTTGCATGGGGGCGAGGGGGCTTTATCCTTGGCCGTGAATGACATTTGGAGTTGGCAGGTATGATAAAGGCACGGGCGATTTTGATGGCAGGCATGGCCCTGTCCTTGCCCCTGTCTCTGGCCGGCTGCGGCGGGGCGGGCGATGCGCCCTCGCAAGGCGCCAGTGCGGTCCCTGGAACAGCGCCTACCCATGCCGCCACCCCGGCGCCCACCCCCGGTGAGGCGCGCAAGGTCAAGATCGCCAATGACTTCTTCGAATTCGACTATAGCTATCCTGCCGCGGCGGCGGGCATACCGGGCCTGAAGAGCTGGCTGGAGGCGGACATCGGCAAGCAGCAGTCGCGGTTGGCCAAGGAGGCGCGGGCGGCGGCGAAGGAAGCCAAGACCGACAATTTCCCCTTCCGCCCATGGGCCGTTGGCGTGGACTGGAAAGTGGTCACCGATCTGCCCGGCTGGCTCAGCCTTTCGGCCACGCTTTATGAAGATTCGGGCGGGGCGCATCCCAACCATGGCTATGCTGCACTGCTGTGGGACAAGAGCGCGGGGCAGCAGCGCAAGGCCGAGGATCTGTTCACCGACAAGGCGGCCCTGTCGGCGGCAATCCGTGAGCCGTTTTGCGCCTTGCTGGATAAAGAGCGGACCAAGCGGCGCGGCGAGACGGTGGTGCGTTCGGGCGAATGGCCCAACAATTGTATCGACCCGGTTGCCTCCACCGTCATTCTGGGCAGCAGCGACCGCGCGCATTTCAACCGCATCGGCATTCTGGTCGGGCCTTATGAGGCCGGGGCTTATGCCGAGGGGGATTATGAGATCACGCTGCCGGTGGATGCGCGGGTGATGGCGGCGGTGCGCCCGGAATATCGCGGTGCCTTTGCTGCGGGCAAATGAAGCGGCGCCCCCAATAAGCACACCCCTGTCATTTTTTGTACGCTTTGCTATATGAGAGTCATGACACAATATCAGATCGTCGCCGATGGCGACACCGTGCTGCGCGACGGCACGATCAAGCTGCATGGTCCCGCCGCGTTTGAAGGGATGCGCCGCGCCGGTCGTCTGGCCGCCGAGATCCTTGATGCGCTGACCGAGGTGGTCAAGCCGGGCGTTACAACGGGCGAAATCGACGACATCGTGCGCCAGATGACGCTGGATGGCGGGGCGGTTCCGGCAACGCTGGGCTATCGCGGCTTTGCGCATAGCTGCTGCACGTCGATCAACCATGTGATCTGTCACGGCATTCCGGGCGACAAGGTGTTGAAGGACGGCGACATCGTCAACATCGACGTGACCCCGCTGCTCGACGGCTGGCATGGTGATTCCAGCCGGATGTATCTGGTGGGCGATGTGCCGTTAAAGGCCCGGCGTCTGGTGGATGTGACCTATGAATGCCTGATGATCGGCGTGGAAATGGCGCGTCCGGGTGTTCGCCTTGGCGATATTGGCCATGCGATCCAGCGTCATGCCGAGGCGCATCGTTACGGTGTGGTGCGCGATTTCTGCGGCCATGGCGTGGGCCGCCTGTTTCATGATTCGCCCGAGGTGGTGCATGTCGGCACGCCGGGCACCGGGCCGGAATTGAAGCCGGGCATGTTCTTCACCATCGAGCCGATGATCAATCTGGGCAAGGCCGGGGTCAAGATGCTCGACGATGGCTGGACGGCGGTGACGCGCGACCGTTCGCTCTCGGCGCAGTTCGAGCATTCGATCGGCATCACCGAGGATGGCTGCGAAATCTTTACGCTCAGCCCCAAGGGCTTGCACAAGCCGCCCTATTGAGCAGTTTAACAAGGGGCGGTGCCAAATGGCGCCGTCTCTTTTTTACGCCAGCGCCTTGTAGATCGCAAAGGAACTGGTGGCCATCAGCACGATGCTGACCATGATGAGCAGATGCTTGGGCGCGATGCGCTTGGCAAACCATGCGCCAAAGGGCGCGGCCAGCAGGCCGCCCACGAGCAGGCCGCTGGTGACGGTGGTGAAGGCCGAGAAGCCCGAATTATAGATAAAGGTGGCCGACACCGCGAAGGTCAGCACGAATTCGGCGGTGTTGACCGTGCCCACGGTCTTGCGCGGATCGGTGCCTTGCAACAGCAGGTTGGACGTCACCACCGGCCCCCAGCCGCCCCCGCCTGACGCATCGAGAAAACCGCCGACAAGGCCCAGCGGCATGGTGATGCGCGCCTCGTCATGCAGCTTTTCCGAAGGGTAGTGGAAGGCCTTGTAGAACAGATAAAGCCCGATGGCCGCCAGATAGGCCATCACCAGCGGCCGCGCCACCGAGGCATCGACATGCGACAAGACCGTGGCCCCCGCCACCCCGCCGATCACGCCGGGCACAGCAAGCCGCCCGAACAGCTTCCAGTCCACATTGCGATGCAGGATATGGCTCAGCCCCGAAGCGCCGGTGGTGAAGAACTCGACCAGATGCACCCCCGCGCTGGCCCGCGCGGGCGGTACGCCCATCGCGCTGACCAGCAGCGTGGAGGAGATCACGCCAAAGGCCATGCCCAGCGCGCCATCGACCAGTTGCGCGGCAAAACCGATGCCGATGTAGGGCAGAAGCGCTTCAAGGCTGAAAGAGGCGAGGCTGAGGGACACGAAAGGCTCTCTTCTGTCTGAAAGGCGCCCGGTTTGGCGCTGGGCCATATGGAAACCAGATTAGCGCAGGTCTTGCAGCAAAGAAATTCTATCGAAGTGGTGGAGATTGCGATTTTCAAGGAAAACCCCTCTTCCGAACTTGCCGAAAGAGGGGCCGTGGGGGCCGGAGGTGAGGGGATCAAGCCAGCCCCTTGATGACGAATTTATCAGAGATCGAAGCGGTCGGCTTCCATCACTTTGGTCCATGTTTTCGCGAAATCGGCAACGAATCGTTCCATCGCATCATCGGTGGCGTAATATTCGGCGATAGCCCGCAATTGCGAGTTGGAGCCGAAGACCAGGTCGGTGCGGCTGCCATGCAGAGCAGCCTCTCCGGTGGCGCGATCATGGCCGGTGAAGCTGCCATCCTCATTCTGCTTCCACACCAGTGCCGTGGTCGCACCCAGCAGGTTGCGGAAGAAGTCATTGGTCAGCACGCCGGGGCGATCCGTGAACACGCCCAGCTTCGAACTCGCGCTGTTGGCGCCCAGCACGCGCAATCCACCCACCAGCACGGTCATTTCCGGCGCGGTCAGGCCGAGCAATTGCGCGCGGTCCACCAGCAATTCCTCCTCGGAACGCGCCAGTTCGCCTGAGCGGAAATTGCGGAAACCATCGACCTTCGGCTCCAGCACGGCAAAGCTCTCGGCATCGGTCTGCTCCGCCGTGGCGTCGGTGCGGCCCGGATGGAACGGGATCGAGAGCGCAACGCCCGCCGCCTTGGCTGCTGCCTCGACCGCCGCATCGCCGCCCATCACGATGAGGTCGGCAAGGCTGACCTTCTTGGGCGCATGGGCTGCGTCAAAGTCCGCCTTGATCGCGGCGTAAACCGTCAGCGCCTTGGCCAGTTCCTCCGGATCGTTCACCGCCCAGTCGCGCTGGGGCGCCAGAGCGATGCGCGCGCCATTGGCCCCGCCGCGCCGGTCCGATCCGCGATAGGTGCTGGCCGAGGCCCAAGCCGTGGTCACCAGCCGCCCGATGGACAGGCCCGAACCAAGGATCGCAACCTTGAGCGCCGCCACATCGCCCGCATCCACCAGCGGGTGATCGACCGCCGGCACCGGGTCCATCCAGATGCGCGGCTCGGCCGGAACCTCTGCACCAACATAGCGCGCGATCGGCCCCATATCGCGGTGGGTCAGCTTGAACCACGCCTCGGCAAAGGCCTTGGCCAGTTGGTCGGGGTTCCGGTGGAAATTCTCGCTGATGGCGCGATAGGCCGGATCGGTGATGAGCGCCAGATCGCTGGTGAACATGATCGGGGCGTAACGCTTGGCCGGATCATGCGCATCGGGCACGGTGCCTGCGCCCGCATCGCCCTTGGGCTTCCATTGATGCGCGCCCGCCGGGCTCTTGGTCAGTTCCCATTCAAAGCCGAAAAGCGTGTCGAAATAGCCATTGTCCCAGCGGATCGGGTTGGGTGTCCAGGCGCCTTCCAGACCGCTGGTGATGGCATCGACGCCGCGTCCGGTACCATGGCTGCTGATCCAGCCCAGACCCTGTGCGGTAATATCGGCGGCTTCGGGATCGGGGCCGACGAGGGCCGCATCGCCCGCGCCATGCGCCTTGCCGAAAGTGTGGCCGCCCGCGATCAGTGCCACGGTTTCCACGTCATCCATCGCCATGCGGGCGAAGGTTTCGCGGATGTCGCGTGCACTGGCCAGCGGATCGGGCGTCCCATTGGGCCCTTCCGGGTTCACATAAATGAGACCCATCTGCACTGCGGCCAGCGGGCTTTCCAGCTCACGGTCGCCCGAATAGCGTTCGTCATCCAGCCATTTGGCCTCGCGGCCCCAATAAACATCGTCTTCCGGCTCCCAGATATCCTCGCGCCCGCCGCCGAAACCGACCGTGGGCAGGCCCATCGATTCCAGCGCGCAATTGCCGGTCAGGATCATCAGATCCGCCCAGCTCAGCGCTTCGCCATATTTCTGCTTGATCGGCCAGAGCAGCAGGCGCGCCTTGTCGAGGTTCACATTGTCGGGCCATGCGTTGAGCGGGGCAAAGCGCTGATTGCCGGTCGAGCCGCCGCCGCGCCCGTCAAAGGTGCGATAGGTGCCCGCGCTGTGCCATGCCATGCGGATGAAGAGCGGGCCGTAATGGCCGTAATCAGCCGGCCACCAGTCCTGAGATTGGGTCATCAGGGCGAAAATGTCGGCCTTGACCGCCGCCAGATCGAGCGTGGCGAAAGCCTTGGCATAATCGCTCCGGCCGTTGGGCGCGACCTTTTCGCTGTGCTGCGAGAGGACTTTCAGGTTCAGCCGGTTGGGCCACCACATATCATTGGTGAGCGCGGCCACAACGGCGGTGCGGCTGGCTTTTGCGTGAAACGGGCATTGGCTTTGGGCGGTCATGGTGCATCCCCTTTTGGTGTGCCGAATGGGTGAAGACTAATCCATGTTAATGTGCCGGTGAAGCTGTCTCATCGGGACAGTGTGATCGGGTTTGCCGATCATCGCGCGCAAGGCAGCTTGCCTGATCCGCGCGGGGGCCTTAAGGGCGCGCATCAGATTTCGCGCAGGCCGCGCCATGATGCAGGAGGAATTGCCCATGCCCACCAAGACCGAAACCCTGATGGCGCGCGGCAAGGCATTTCTGGGCAGTGAATATGCGATCCTGTGCGGCGCGATGAGCTGGGTTTCGGAACGCAATCTGGTCTCGGCGATCAGCAATGCGGGCGGGTTCGGCGTCATTGCCTGCGGGGCGATGACGCCTGAACTGCTGGATGCTGAAATCGAGGCGACCAAGGCGCTGACCTCCAAGCCTTTTGGCGTCAATCTGATCACCATGCATCCCAAGCTGTTCGAGCTGATCGAGGTTTGCCATAAGCATGGCGTGACCCATGTCGTGCTGGCCGGGGGCATTCCGCCCAAGGGCAGCGTCGAGGCGATCAAGGCTTTCGGCGCCAAGGTGCTGGTGTTTGCTCCCACGCTGGCGCTGGCCAAGAAGCTGCTCCGCTCGGGCGCGGATGCGCTGGTGATCGAGGGTTCGGAGGCGGGCGGTCATATCGGGCCGGTGTCGACGTCTGTGCTGGCCCAGGAATTCCTGCCTGCCCTGGCCGAAGATCATCTGGTTTTTGTGGCGGGCGGCATTGGTCGGGGCGAGGCGATTGCCTCCTATCTGGAAATGGGCGCGGCGGGCGTGCAATTGGGCACCCGTTTTGCGGCCGCCGCTGAATCCATTGCCCATCCCGATTTCAAGAAGGCTTTCTTCCGCGCCGCCGCGCGTGAGGCTGTGGCCAGCGTGCAGGTTGATCCGCGCCTGCCGGTGATCCCGGTGCGCGCGCTGAAGAACAAGGGCACCGAAGAGTTCACCGCCAAGCAGCGCGAAGTGGCCGCCAAGCTGGATGCGGGCGAGGTGGACATGCATGACGCGCAATTGCTGATCGAGCGCTATTGGGCGGGTGCGCTGCGCCGGGCGGTGATTGATGGCGACGTGGAAAACGGCTCGCTGATGGCCGGGCAGTCGGTGGGCATGGTCAGCAAGGAAGAGCCGGTGGCCGATATCATGGCATCGCTGATCGCGGAATGCGAAGCCGCGCTGAATAAGCGCTGATGGCACGCGCCGATCGTCTGGAGCGGCTGGAGGCCCAGCGCGAGGAGGCCGAGGCCGATTATCGCGCGGCGCTGATCGCCGCGCTCCGGGTGACGGCGGCGGGCCAATGGGGCCTGTTCGATCATCAGCAGGACCGCCATGCGCGGGCCAAGGCCGCTCCGATGCTGGCCGAGCTGAACGATCTGGCGGACAACATCAACGATATGCGCGAAAAACTCGGCATGGAGGAATTTGACCTCCACGCCGAGTTTTTGGCCGCGCGCGGGCCAGTGCGCTCCGACGCGGTAGGCGAGCCGAAAAAGGCCGCCGCCTGGTTGCAACGGCTGGGGGCCTAACCCCAGCGGTTGATTTCCGGCCCCGGCGCCCAGACCCTTTCAGGATGGGTTACGCCCGCGCGGGCAAGGGCCGATTGCACGCTGGGGCGGGCCGCCATGCGCGCCATCCATGCCCGCGTCAGCGATTTTTCGGCAAAGGTGTCCGGCATCAGATCGACCATGCCGACCAGCCAGCCATAGGTTTCGAAATCGGCAATCGTCAGCGGCCCGATCAGCCATTCGCGGCCATCGGCCAGTTGTGTTTCAACCAGAGCGGCGGCATCCGCAATCTTGGCGCGGCTGTCGGTCCGGGCGGCGTCGGGAAAGGCGCCGCTGCGCGTGTCGGCCCAGCGCTGGTGCAGATCAGCCGAGGCGATGGGGGCGATGATCGCGTCAAACGCAGCATCGTCCATGGCCGCCAGAACCGGCGCGGCATAGGCCTGATTGCCCAGAAAGGCGGCGGCGGGCGCGCATCTTTCGGTGATCCGGCGGCACCACATCATCATCTGCCAATGGGTATAGGCGTCCTTGGGCTGCAAACCGGCGCCCGCCACTTCGTCGAGATATTGGGCCAGGAACACCGATTCCTGACAAGCCTCGCCATCGACCACCAGCAGCGGCCCTTCGCCCTCGACGCCGATGTCGCGCGCCAGAGGTTCGGCAATGCCGGGAATCGTGTGCCGCTCACCCGCCAGCAGGTTGATGGGGCGCGTCTCGATTTGCCCTTCCAGCCCGCATTCGGCCAGCATCGCCAGCACCGACAGGCTCGGCCCGTTAGGCTCTCCATGATACAGCACGAGCATCAGTCGATCCCTTCCATAATCAGGCTGTAGCGATGCGCCAGATCGGTGCGCCCCATCGCCCATGTGCGTTTGACCGCCTCGCGCTGATAGACGCGTTTGAGCCAGCGCATGATGTTGGGCGTCTTGTCCCGCCCGGCCAGATCGGGCTGGGACAGGGGCAGCGAATAGGTGGAGTTGAAGATGTTGATGTCGGCCAAACTATAGCCGTTCGAGCCGACATAATCGCGCTTGCCCAATTCCTCCTCCAGCAGGGCGATGCCAAAGGCGACGCGGCGGCGGCTCTCGGCCAGTTCGGCCTCGCCAAATTGCCCGCTGATCGCCTTGCGCCATGCCACGCGCCGTTCGGGCAGGGGGATGCGCTCGATGGCGGCTTCCAGTTCCGCCGGATCGCGTTTGCGCACCATCGGGCCGACGAACACGCTCCACCCGATCATCGAAAAGCTGGGGCCAAGCCATTGGTCCATGAATTTCATCCACCAGCGGATGCGCCAGCGTTCGAGCGGATTGTCGGGCATCAGCACGGGGCCGTCGAAAGCCTCGTTGACATATTCCATGATCGCGGTGGATTCGACCAGCACCCGCCCGTCATGCACCATGGCCGGGATCGTGCCCTGCGGATTGATCGCAAGATATTCGGGCTTGTGCTGATCGAAGGCCAGCATGTCGATGTAATGGCTCTCGAACGCCACGCCCTTTTCCATCAGCGCCAGCATGGGCTTGCCCGAATTGGCGTTGGGTTCCCAGTGATAGAGGGTGACGCTCATGCGCTTGCTCCTTTGCTCAGCGACCAGCGGAACAGATGGTCGCGGGTGGAGAGACGTCGCTCGTCCTTGCTGCGCATCCCGTGCAGGCGCAGCGCGAGCGAGAGGGCGACATAATCGCTGCGCCGGGTCAGGCCCTCGATGCGCGAGACAAGGCCGATCCGGCGCGGGTCGAGGCGGCCCTGCGCCAGATCGTGGCGCAGGGGGGTGGAGGATGCCGCAGCAAAAGCCGCGCTTTCAGGAAGGCGGCTGTCATAGACCAGCAGAGCAGGGGCGGCGGCGGCCAGCGCGGGCCGCGCCGCGATCAGGCCCGCCGCGCCCGCACCCTGCATCATCCGGCGGCGGGAGAGGCGCAGCATCACTTCTTCCCCTTTTGCGCCAGATAGGCGGCCACCGCGTTCAATTCCGCATCGGTCAGATCGACGCGGGTTTGCGCGGGCATCGCGCCCTTGCCATTGCGCACCACCGCCTTGACATAGTCCGCGCTCAGATCGCGCCGATTGGACAAGATCCCGTCCGAAGGCGGGCGCTTCATCATCATCATCTGCTTGGTCAGCAGATTGGTGCCCATGCCGCCGGGGAAGTGGCAATAGCCGCAGGAATGTTCAAACACCGCCTTGGGATCGCGCCCCGGTTGCAGACGGTCGCCCGCAGGCTGAGCGGTGCGGACCTGATAGGGCGGCAATTCGGGGACGCCGCCGGGCGCGGCCGCGATGGCCGGGACCGGAGCGAGCAAGGCGACAGCCAGCAGGAAACGGTTCATTCCGCGCCCTCCTTCTGCAAGGCGCGATAGGCGGCGGGCCAGATGCCCTGTTTGCCCGGCGCGATGATGCCATTGGGGTCCAGCGCGTCCTTCACCTTCTCGCCAAAGCGGCGCAGCGCGTGGTCGTTGAAATCGAACGTGTCCATCACCCGGTCCATCCAGCCCAGATGGGTGCGATATTCGCCATACCCCGCCTTGGCCGTTTCGCTGATCAGCGCGTTGAACAGCTTTTTCATATTGTCCACCTGCGCCGCATTGTCGCGGTCATACATCAGCATGTTGACATTATTGGCAAAACGCCCGCCGATGGTGAAGCTGGCATAGAAGTCGACATCGTGATCGGCGATGATCTTGCGGCTGCGTTTCAACTGTCCCATCACATGTTCGGACGTGGCGGGCACCACGGGCGAGAAGCCCAGATGCGCCCCGCGTCCGCCCACCCAGTCCGACATCTGCAACGGTACCGCCGAGGGTGTGCCCAGCGCCAGATCGAGCGGTGGCTTGGGATCGCCCTGACGCCACCATACTTCCATCGCGGGGGCGGCGAGGTGGCGCTTGAAGGCGGCCTTGATGACCTCGGCCTTGGCCTTGTTGACGCTCTCGTCGCCATAGAGGCGGATCGAGACGCGCCAGTAGCCAAGCTGATATTGCTTGAGCAATTCCTTGACGCGCCATTCGGGCATCGCGGTGGGTTTATCCCAGAAATCCTTGCGATTGCCCAGCACGACGATCTTGCCCAGCCAGCTGGGGATGAACACGTTCTGGTCGATCACGCCCGCGATTTTCAGCGGCGTCACCGTGTCGATCACCCAGCCGATGTCCTCTTCTTCCGGGATGTCCCAGGTCAGTTCAAGGCTGGTTTCGGGCGCGGGCTGCATCCACAGGCCTGCTTTGGTGACGACACCCAGGTTCGACTGGCTGAAGGCCAGATCCCATGTCGGACCGTAATTCATCGGAAACAGATGCCAGGCCGGATTGTCCTTCATCGCGCCCATGCCGGTGCGCAGCAAATCGCCATCGGGCAGCACCGCCTCGATCCCGCACAGGTTGCGCGCGTGCAGGCCGTAAGGCGTATAGCCGATGCCATGCTCCAGCGCATTGCCGATCACGCTGCCCCAGCCATTGCCGGGGACGGACAGCCAGAGCGGGGCCTTTTGCCGGGCCACTTCGTCATGCAGGTCGAAAAAGCCCACGCCCGGTTCAACCACCGCATAGGCCAGTTTGGGATCGAGTTCGAGGATGCGGTTCATCCGCCCCATGTCCAGCACGACGGACCCGGCCATGCGCGGCGCGGCGGTGCCATAGCCAAGGTTCTTGCCCCGCGCGACCGGCCAGAGCGGCACCTTATATTCATTCGCAATGCGCACGATGGCGCGCACTTCCTCGACCGATGCGGGCGCCACGGCGGCCGAAGCTGGCCAGCGCTCGGCCGAGCCGGGGGCATAGGCGTCGGCATAGGCATCGCGGTCGGCATCGGATGACATCACCCATCCGGCCCCCACGACCCCGGCAAAAGCCTTGAGCGCGGCATCAAAGGTTTGCGGGCTAACCCGCGGCGGCAGGGTCAGTTTCACGGACCTTTTCCTCTCCAATTTTTATAACAATTGTTATTGATGATGCGCATCGCGCAGGCCCCTGTCAACCGGGAAAACGCCCCGGATGATAAAGAAAAGGGCGCAAAAAAAGGGGCGGACCTTTCGATCCACCCCCCCCAATAGTCGGGTCAAAAAAGCATCGATCAGAAAGACTTGCGCACCGAGATCGCCCATTCACGCGGACGGCCCACATTGCTGTAAACCGTGCCTGCCGAGGCATAGAGCGCCTGGAAGCGCAGCGGCAGATAGTAGTATTTGTCAAACAGGTTCGACACTTCAAAGCTGATCGCCAGATCCTGCTTGGGGTTCTTCCAGGTCACGCGCGCATTGGCGATGGCGATGACCGGGTTGTATTCCAGTGGGCCGGTCACCGTCAGGCGGCCGATCTGCTGCTTGCCGGTATAGGCCAGATCGAAACGCGGGGTCAGCGTGCCGTTGCTGCCGCCAAGATCGGCCTTGTACTGGATGCCGAAGCTGCCGCGCCAGTTGGGCGAGGTGATCGGATCGGTCAGCTTGATCGAGGTGACCTGCGCGCTGATCCGGCTCCATTCGCCATCGATCCAGCTCAGGCTGGCGTCAATGTCCAGACCGTCGACCGGGCTGGCGCTCAATTCGCCTTCAAGGCCCCACATCTTGCCATCGCCCGCATTCTGGATTGCGGCGCAAGGATAAGGATCGGTGCCCGCCGCAAAACCGTCGAGCAGCGAGCAATCCGAGATCGGCAACTGGATGTTCTTGTAGTCATTGACGAAACCGGCAAGGTTCAGGCGCAGACGGCGGTCGAACAGGTCGCTCTTGAGGCCCAGTTCATAGGAAGTGAGCGTTTCGGGGCGGAAAGTGCCGTTGGTGGCCTGCGTCTTGGTGAAGGGACGCGCGGTGACGCCGCCGCCCTTAAAGCCGGTGCTGACCGTGGCATAGGCCATCAGCTGCGGGCTGAAGCGATAGTCCGCCGAAATGCGCCAGTCGAGCTTCTCGCCGTCGTAATTAGCCTTGCTGCCATTGAGCGCGCCCACGCCAAAGGCATCGACCAGCGTGCCGCCCGACCAGTTCTGGCGAACAAAGGTGTAGTCCTTATGCTCGCTGGTATAGCGCAGGCCGCCCGTCACGTTCAGCTTGTCGGTGGGGTGCAGGATGACCGTGGCGAAACCGGCCTTGGAATTGGCCTTGACCGGGTCATTGCCCTGGAATTGCAGATAGAAGCTGGGCACGCCCGGCACGATGTAGCGGATGTCCTGACGGGTGAAATAGACCGAGGTCTGGTCATTGTAGAAACCGCCCACGGTCCATTCGGCCAGGCTGCCGATCTTGCCGTTCAGGCGCAGTTCCTGGCTGAAGAACTTGAAGGTCAGATCGTTGTAACCGGCGCCCGCCACCAGCGCGTAGGGGGTGAAATCGTCGTCAGTGCCAAAGGTCTGATGATACTTGCGATAGGCGGTGATCGACTGAATGTTGAGATTGTCGCTGATCGTGTACTTCAGATTGCTCGACGTGCCCCAACCGGTGAACATCGTGTTCGTCGGCATTGTATAGGCCTGACCTGCCTGGCCGCCGGCGGGCATGTAGAAGTTGGCATAGGTGCAGTAATTGCCGCAGCGGAAGTCGATGCCGCCGGTCTTGACCGTGTTGTCCACGGTCAGCACGCTGGCGGCGTTGCTGCGGTTTTCATAGGTATAATCGCCCGAGATGATCCAGTCGATCTTGTCATTCGGGTTGTACCGGATCGAGGCGCGCGCGCCGGTGTAATTCTTTTCGCCCAGCTTGCCGATCACGCAGCCCTTGCCGGTGTTGGCATTGGCGGTGATGCCCAGCGAGTTGCCGGGGTTGGCGCAGCCATAGTCGATCATGTTCACATAGCCGTCCTGGCGCTTGTGAACGCCCGAAACGCGCACGAACAGCGAATCGGTCAGCGCGAAATTCATGCTGCCGCGCAGGTCCAGACGGTTGCGCGCGCCATAGGCCGCTTCAATGCTGCCCGAATTTTCCGCGCTCGGCTTGGTCGAGAACATCTTGATCGCGCCGCCGATCGAGTTACGCCCCGTCAGCGTGCCCTGCGGCCCGCGCAGAACTTCGACACGGTCAAGGTCGAGCAGATCCATCACCGAGCCGGTGAGCGAGGCGTAATAGACGTCGTCGATATAGATGCCCACGCCCGGTTCATAGGCGGGGTTGAAGTCATACTGGCCCACGCCGCGGATATAGGCCGCCATCGAGGAGCCGAAAGCGCCGCCCATTTGCGTGAGCTGGACGTTGGGGGCTTGGGCTGCGATCTGGCTGATGTCGGTCTGGTTGCGCGACTTCAAAAGGTCGGAATTGACCGCCGTGATCGAGAGCGGCGTGTCCTGAAGCTTTTGCGAACGGAACTGGGCCGTCACGACGATTTCTTTCAGCCCATGCTCTGCGGCGGCGGCCGGTGCATCGGCGGGCGGAGCGTCGGCGGCTTCGGCGGCAAAGGCCGGGGCGGCGCTCAGTGCGCAGGCCAGCGCGGCCGTGGCGGCGGCCTGAGCGAGGCGCGCACGAGTAAAGATGCCAAAAGTCTTGGCCATGATTCCCTCTCCTATATCGGGCTTTTCCGCCCTGATGTTTGTGAGTGATACATACGATTTTGAACTTGGCAAGCAGGCTTCGGGGATTTTCTTGGGCCCAGCCCGCTTGATAAGGTTACTGATGCGAAAAGGTCACATTCGTTAATGTGGAAAAGGGAAAAAACTTGCCTTTTGTCCCCCGAATGTGGTTAGTTTCACCACCATGAACAGCAGTAACAGCATGTCCTCTTCCCAGCCCGAAGACCTCGCCCCTGAACCGGGTGCCGCCCCGTCCGAAGACGGTCTGACCGAGTTGCTTATCGGTCTGCTCAAATTGTGCAGCCTGATCGGCGATCCGATGAAGGTGGGCGTGTGCGATCCGGTCGGCGCATCGACCAATGAGGTTAAGGTGGTGATGGCGCTGGCGGGCGAAGGGCCGCTGGCCGGGCATGATCTGGTGCATATTACCGCCATGTCTGCGATGAATGTCAGCCGCGCGATTGCCGGGGCCAAGGCGCGCGGCTGGGTGGAGGATTTCAACGACCCGGAAAATCGCCGCCGCCGCCCCGTCCGCCTGACTTCTGCTGGCGAGGGCGCCTATCGCCAGATGCAGCCGATGCTGCATGATGTGGCGCAAAGCCTGCTGGGCAAGCTGACGGTGAGACAGCGGCGGGAAATGGGGCATTTGACCGATCTGGTTCTGCGCCGCATCGCCGAATGGAATGCGGCGCAACCCCAGGATCACAGCGGCGATCAGGCCGGTTCCTGAACCTGCGTAGCCAGAGCTGCGCCGAAACGCGGATGGGCAAAATGCATCGGCACATCATGGCGATGGGGCCAAGTCTGGCGCAATTCTTCAGTGCGGATTTCGTCCGGGCCGATGGGGTTGGCCGGATAGCATTCGGTCAGCGGCTGAAGATGCGCGGTGGTCTTTGACCAGCCCGCCTCATAGTCGCCCTGCCACTGCATCATATAATCGAGGCGCTTGATCTTCCAGACGCCGTTTTCCTTCACGTAATCATTCTCATAGATGCCCGCTTCCATGAATTGCAGCGGCAGGCCCTGCGGCTTGAACTCGCGGCTTTCATGGCTGCCGCCAAACAGCATGCCGCGGAAACGGCCCTTGGCGGTCTGGCCATCGGGCGCGATGGTGATGATATCCTGCATCTGGAAATGGTCGAGCAGGAAGCCATAGGCGGGGCCTTCCTCGCCCGGCGCCAGAAACAGCGATTTGAACCATGTGCCATAGAGGCGATAGGCGCCTTCGCGGCCCTTGTAGATGCCGGAAAGAAAGATAACCTCGCCGTCTTCGGCAAACAGATTGGCGACATCTTCGGCCCGGTTAAAGTCGATATAGTAACCATAGGCCCAGTGCAGGCGGCGGATCGCGTTGATATCCTCCAGCTCCTGCACGCGCCGCTCCAGCGCGGCCAGACGGGCGTCTGTATCTGCCATGTCACTCTCCCATATTGCCAGCCCGATTCCTTGGGGCTATTTGTATGCTATACTAACAATCATAATGCTCTTGGCGAGAGGAAAAATGCATGGGCGAGGAAACGAAAGACTGGGCGAGCAGAGTGGCCTTTATCAGCGGGGGCGTATCCGGGCTGGGCTTTGGCATAGCGCGGGCCTTTGCGCTGGCGCGGATGCGTCTGGCGCTGTCCTATCGCAATGAGGATTACCGCAGCAAAGCCGCCGCATGGTTCGCGCAAAACGGTCTGGAGGAGCCATTGTGGGTGCGCCTCGACGTGACGGACCGCGAGGGATTTGCGCGGGCCGCAGAGCAGGTAGAGGCCCATTTCGGCGCGGTGCATGTGGTGGTCAACAATGCGGGCGTCTCGGTTTTCGGCAATACGGCCGAGGCGTCCCATGCCGATTATGACTGGATCATGGGGGTGAATTTTGGCGGGGTGGTCAATGGCGTGGTCTCCTTCCTGCCCGCGCTGCGCCGCGCAACCGGCCGCCGCCATGTCGTCAACATCGCCAGCATGGCCGCCTATCTCTCCGGCCCCCAAGCAGGGATCTATACGGCCAGCAAATTCGCCGTCCGGGGTCTGACCGAAAGCTTGCGTTATAATCTCGTGCCGCTGGGCATCGGCTGCTCGCTGGTCTGCCCGGCACTGGTGGCGACGAACGCGTGGGATTCCGCCTTTCGCCGCCCCGCCGAATTTGCCGACAGTGGCTTTGGTGAGGTGAACCGCAGTGCGCTCGAACATTTCGGCAAGGCTTTCTCGGCGGGCATGGACCCGCTGGAGGCAGGCCAGCGTATCCTGTCCGGCATGAGCGAGGAGAAAGGCCTGATCTTTACCCACCCCGAATTCGCCGAAGATTTCAAGGCGATCTATGAGGATAGTCTGGCCGCCCTGCCTTTGGATGAAGCGCCCCCGGAGCGTCTGGAAGTCGAGCGGATGCGCCGGGCGGCGAACAAGGCGGCGCTCGAAGGGCGGGAGATTACGATTGGGGATTTGAATTAAGGGGAAGGGATCCCTCCGGCGGGCAAAGGGCGGGGCCCCTTTGCAATCCCATTTGGGGGTTGCGCTTTGTTTGGCCGAGGGGCGTTTGAGGTATCGTTTGTAAAGCCTGCGGCGCGGCGGGGTTGGGCTTTAGGCGCCGCAGGCTTTCAAATTCTAACCTTGCGCCCAATACCCAAAGCCGAACCCATCGCGCAATGCAGACAGTAACGGGATTGCAAAGGGACTGAGTCCCTTTGCCCGCCGGAGGCAAACTCCTATTCCCACCAATAAGCCGTCGCCCGCATCTCAATGCTTGACCGAGGCGGCGCATCGCCCGGCGCGCTGGGGTCATTAAACGCGACATGGGGAATATGCCGCGCGGCATCATCATCACTGTCCTTGGTCTTGAACAGGATGGCCTCGCCCGCGTGCATGTCGGGATAATAGAACCAGCGATGCCCCGGATTATGCGCGACGACCAGCCCTTCAAAGCCCCATTCGCGCCCATCGGGCTCGTCGAATATCGCGTCGGCCACGATCAGATCGCCCGCCGCCACGCTGCGCGCATCGCACAGGGCGAGGGGTACGTCCTGCGGCGCGGGGGAGAGGGCGCGCCAGATGTTGATCGCGGCATAGCGGCGAAAGGGCCGCCCGCCCGCGCCGCGCTCGGCCATCATGCGCGATGATCCATCGGCCACATCGATATGGGCAAAGCGGGCGGGGTGGGAATTGTTGCCGCTGCCCGCGAGGCCTGATTTTTCCGAAAAGCGCAGGATGCCGTGGGGCGTGACTTTCACCTCGTCAGCCCCGGTGACGCGCTGGACCAGAGCGGCGATCTCGGTAGCATAAACGCCCGCAATCTGCGCCGGATCGCGCCAGTCCGACACCGCGCTATTGTGCAGCGCCAGCGTGAACCCCTCGCGGTCGATGTCTGCATTCAGCCCCCGCGCGCTGTTCACCTGCATCGGGTGCTCAACAATTTCCAGCACATCGCGGTGATGCGCATTGGCGTAATAGCGGGGCCGTTCCACCCCGCGTCCGGAATAGGCGATCTGGGCGATGGGCATGGGCGGCCTCCTTTACGTCAGCGCGTAATAGCGCACATGGTTGCCATCCGGGCGGCGCTCGCCGATGCCGATGAAAATGTGGCGGGTCAGCCAGTCATGCTTGCCCTTGCTGGTTTCAAAGCTGGGCTGGGCGCGCAGGTAATAGTCGGCGTGCGGCACCGGATCGCCGCCTGCAAAGGCCCATTGGCGCAGCCGGTCCATCACGCCGGGTTCGCGGCCCCAAAGGAAGCCCTTGTTCTGCATATAGATCAGCGTGCCGTCTTCCTCCTCCAGCATATAGCGGGCGTCGAAACAGGCGGTGTCGTCGGGGCGGAACAGCGCATAATCGCCCCCCGAATTGGGCACGGCGCGCCCCTTTAAGCGCGGCCCTTCAAACGTGCCCTCGTCCACATAGACCGCGCTGCGCATCCCGCCTGATGGGATGTCGGGCACCATCTGCACACGCGTGAAGCGCAAGGTGCAGGCAAAGGCGAATTCGAGGCGTGGGTTTTCGAGTGTGGAAAATTCCATGGGGATCGGCCCTCAATAATTGGAAAGAATGGTCAGCGCCGGTCCGTCGAGCGGCTTCTTCGCCTTCACCTTGGCCAGTTCCTCAACGCGGGTCTTGGCCTGCAGGTCGATCAGATAGGCGTGGATCGCATCGGCATCGGCGGGCGTCAGGATGTCATTCCAGCGCGGCATCCCGCCGGGCACCAGCAAGCCGTCGAGCAGGATCTGGCGGAAGGCATCATGCGTGCCCGGTTGCATCCGGCGCAGGTCGGGCGTGATCGAGCGGTGGCGGTTGGCGTGGCAGATCGCGCAATTGGCGAAGAACAGGCCTTGCCCCCGCGCGATGACCTCAGGCGTGACACCCGGCGCCTGCGCAGGCGGGGCGGGCGCCACGGTCAGCGCGGGCAGGCGGGGCGGGGGCGTCAGTTTGCCCTTGCCCTCCAGCTTGAACACCAGCAGTCGATTGGCATTCACGCGCGTGTAGGCAGCCCCATAGCGCGGCACAAAGGGAAAGCCCCCGCCGCCCCAGCCAGCCGCCACGGCGATATATTGGGTATTGCCGATCGTATAGGTCATGGGCGCGGCAAGGATGCTGGTGCCGGTCTCGATGGTTTTCACGATGCGGCCATTGGCGGCATTGCGCACCACCAGTTGCCCCGCCACATTGCCATGCACCATGATCCCGCTGGCGGTTACCAAGGCGCCGCTGCGGTCCTGCCAGCCCTTCATGTCGGCGGCCCAGACGGTCTTGCCGGTAATGGGATCGAGCGCGCGCATCTGCGCCGTGCCGGGGTTCTTCACCGCCTCGGCAAAGGAGGGCAGGGCTTTGACTTGCGCGGCCAGCGGTGGGGGCAGCGTATCGACCGCATCGCCCACATCGGTGGTAAAGATCAGCGCGGCGTCATTGTTCAACCCCCGCGCCTTCAAAGGCTTCTGCCCCGGCGTCATAAAGATCAGATTGCCGATATCCAGCACCGCGCCATAATAGAGCCCCGTCTTGGGACTATAGGCCGCGCCATGCCAGTTGCGCGCGCCCGGCGTGCCGGGAAACACGATCTTGGGCCCGGTGGTATAGTCCGAGCTTTCCGGCGTCAGATTGGGCCGACCGGTTTTCATGTCCACCCCGCTGGCCCAATTGACCCGCGCAATCGCATTGGCGCGCAGCAATTGGCCAGTCCGCCGGTCTATCACATACATGAACCCGTTCTTGGGCGCATGGAGGACCACCGGGCGATCCTCGCCATCCAGCTTCACATGGGTCAGCACCATCGGCTGGGTGCTGGTGAAATCCCAATTGTCGCCGGGCGTTTCCTGATAATGCCATTTCATCGCGCCAGTCTTGGGATCAAGCGCGACCACAGAGCCGATATAGAGATTGTCGCCCCCCGAAGGGCTGCGCTTGGATGTGGCATAAGGCCCGCCATTGCCGGTGCCGATCAGCACCAGCCCGGTTTCGGGATCATAATTGATCGCATCCCATGGCGCCCCGCCGCCGCCAATGTCCCAGCGGCTTTTCGGGTCCCATGTTTTCAGCGCGGCGTCGAGTTCGGGGCGCTCCTGCGGACCCAAGGCCGGATCGCGCGGCACGACATGCCAGCGCCAGCGGATTTTGCCGGTCTTCAGGTCCAGCGCCGTGACATAGCCGCGCACGTCATATTCCGCGCCTGCCATGCCGATGATGACAACATCGCCTGCGACTTCAGGCGCGCCGGTGGAATTGTCGCCCTTGGCGCGGTTTTCGATAAAGTCGGTCTTCCACGCTACCTTGCCGGTCTTGGCGTCAAGCGCGTACATCCAGCCATCGAGCGCAGCGATGAACACCTTGCCATCGGCCACGGCCAGCCCGCGATTGACCATATCGCAGCAGGCGGTGCGGTTGAGCTGCATATCCACCTGCGGCTCAAACGCCCAGAGCAGGCGCCCGGTGGCGGCGTCATGGGCATAGGCCCGGCCCGCTACGCCCGCGGTATAGAGCACGCCGCCCACCATCACCGGCGTCGCCTCCATGCCGCGCGTGGTGCCAAGTTCAGCCATCCATGCAAGGCCGAGGCGCGGTGCATTGGCGGGGGTGATTTGCGAAAGGCGGCTGTAATGGGTCTTGCCCGCATCGCCGCCGGGGTTGGTCCATTGCGCGCCTGCGCCTTCCGGCTGGCCCGCAGCCAGCTGGGTGGCGACGGCGGCGATGGCCAAAGCGCCGATCAGCCGCTTCATGGCAGTTCCTCCTGCGGCCAGGGGCTGGGCATGCGATAGGGCACGGTGATGAAATTGGCTTCGATCTGACAGATCATGCCGTGGTCGATCTTGAACAGTTCGGAGATGTAGAAGGAATGCGGGCGGCGCACCGGGCTGTTGACCCAGCGGCCATCGGTTAATTGATAGCGTTCCAGTTTGCCCGAATGGTCGATGAAACCGAAGGCCAGCACGAGGCCGCGCTCCTCATCCACCAAGGGGAAGCGGCGGGCGCGCAATTCATCGTCATAGCGGTAATTGCCCATGCGGAACTGCTCTTCGCAGCCCAGCGCGGAGACGGGGACGATCTTGGCGAAATCGGGGTTGCGCGTGGTCTGGACGCCATTTTCCACCCGGTTGCAATCGGGGTGAAAGCGCGTGTGGATCGTGCCGTCGTTCAATTGAAGTGTGTCGAAATAGCCGTTGGGCAGGCGCACCATTTCGGCGCGATCCACCGGGGCCTCGGCATCCGTTTCAAGGATGGGTTTGGTCCAATAGCGCGGGTTTTCGAATTTGATGCCCGAGTCGCTCTGCCGCACGATGCACATTTCGCATTGCGTGATCTGGCCCGCATCATTGACGGCAAGGCGCAGGGTGAAGCCCGATTCCTCAATCGCCTCGATGATCGTGCCGAAATAGCCGACCTGGCCGGTGCGCGTGTCGGCAAAGCGCAACTGGTATTCGCCGATGCCCTGAATGGTGTTCCACACGCCATCGCCGGGGTCCAGCATGACGTTGTTTTCGGAAAATTCTGCACCTGGCGCCCAGTCGACGGCCTGTGCATCGCGCGCCGCCAAAGCCGCCAGAAACGTGTCGAGCACGCGATAAAGCGCGGTCCGATCCATAACCTCTCCCCGATTTTTGGCGCAAGGGTGGGTGGGGTATGGTCCCTCGCGCATGGTTGCATCCTGTCTGGCATATGCTATCAATTGTTACAATAGCCATTGCGCGGCAACACAGGTTCATCGCGCAAAAACAACAGGCAGGGGAGAGAGGCGATGGCGCGAAATGCGCAGGAAGAGGCGAATCTCGCGCTGGTGATCGAGATGTATCACAAGGTTTTGATCGCGATGGATTCGTCGGCCGTCGACCAATTTATTGCGCCTGATTATGTGCAGCATTCCTCGCTGGCTGAGCCGGGCGTGGCGGCGCTCAAAAGCTTTCTCGACAAGGTGCGCGCCGAAAGTCCGGATGCGCGCCAGACCATCCATCGCGCGATGGTCGATGGCGATATGGTGGCGGTGCATGTCCATGTCGAAAGGTTCCCCGGCGATCCGGGCCTTGCCGTGGTGGATATTTTCCGTGTGGCGGGCGGCATGATTGCCGAGCATTGGGATGTGTTGCAGGAAGTGCCTGCCCATCCGGTCAACCCGCTGCCCATGTTCTGAAAAAACAGGAGAGTTTCCGATGCTGTCTCTGGCTGCTTTACTCTTGCTCTCCGCCGCGCCCGCCAAGGCGCCGGTGTGCAAACTGACCCCCAAACAGGTCGTCACCCGTTTCATGGATGAATTCTATATCAAGGGCGAGGTGCGCCACGCCTTTGAAACATGGGTTGATCCCACCTATATCCAGCACAATCCCTATGCCGCCACCGGGCGCGATGCGGCGATTGCTTTCCTCGAACCCTTTATGAAGGCCAACCCCGGCCATAAGGCGGAAATCAAGCGCATTCTGGCCGATGGCAATATGGTGATGGTGCATACGCACAGCCGGATGAAGCCGGAGGAGCGCGGATCGGCGGTGGTCGATATTTTCCGCGTGGAGGGGTGCCGCGTGATGGAGCACTGGGATGTGTTGCAGCCGGTGCCGGAGCAATCGGCCAATTCTAACACGATGTTTTGACAGGGGCCTGCGCGATGGTGTCGATTTCGGGTGAATTTGTCGACCGCTGCGTGGTGGTGCTGGGCGGGACGGCGGGGATCGGTCTTGCCGCCGCGCGCCGCTTTCGTGAGGAAGGCGCGAAGCTGGCGGTGACCGGGCGAAACATGGATGCGCTGCGCGATGTAGCCGAGGATCTCGACGCCCTGGCCATCCGCAGCGATATCGCCGATCCGCAGCAAAGCGCGGGCGCGATGGCCGAAATCGAGGAGACGCTGGGCGGGATCGACGTCTTGTTCGTCAATGCGGGCGTGGGCGGTTTTGCCCCGGTCGAGCAGGTTACCGAGGAATTCTGGGACCAGATCCATGACGTGAACCTGCGCGGCGCGTTCTTTGCGATTCAGCGCGCCCTGCCGCTGATGCGCGATGGGGGCGGCATTGTCATCACCGGCTCGATCGGTTCGCTGGCTGCGGTGCCCGGCAATGTCGTCTATGCCGCCGCCAAGGCGGGGCTGCGGGCAATGGCGCGCATTCTGGCCAAGGAATTGTTGCCCCGCCGCATCCGCGTCAACATGGTCAGCCCCGGCCCGACCGATACGGAAATCTTCAAACGCGACGCCACGCCCGAAATTATCGCCGAAATGAAGGCAATGATGGCAGGAGTGGTGCCAATTGGTCGCATGGGAAGCTCAGAAGAGCTTGCCGAGGCTGTGTTGTTTCTTGCCAGCGCGCGCGCATCGTTTATCAATGGCGTCGACCTATTCGTCGATGGCGGCTGTATCGAGCTGCGTTGACACCCGCTCTGTGAGAGGGGAAGGGGGCGTCGCCGTAATCTGGCCGGCGCCCCCTTTCGGGTTTTTAGAGGCCCGTAGGCATCCCGTCGAGCAGGATGGTTTTCAGTTCCGTATAGCCCAGCAGACCCTCGATCCCGCCTTCGCGGCCAAGGCCCGATTGCTTGAAGCCGCCAAAGGGCAGGCCGAAATCCATCCGCAGCCCGTTTTGCCCCACCGCGCCCGTGCGCACCGCCCGCGCGATGTGATAGGCCGCGTCGACATCCTGCGTCAGCACCGAACCATTCAGGCCGAAGCTGGAAGCATTGGCGATGCGGATCGCGTCGGCCTCATCCTCATACGGGATCAGCGCGAGGACCGGGCCGAAGATTTCCTCCTGCGCGATGCGGCTGGCATTATCGACATTGGCGAACAGCGTCGGCTCGATGAAATAGCCCTTGGGCAGATGCGCCGGACGAGCGCCGCCATGCACCAGACGCGCGGTGCGCTTGCCTTCCTCGATATAGCTCTCGATCCGTTCCAACTGCCGCTTCATCGCCACTGGCCCAAGCTGGGTCGTCGGATCATCGCTAGGTCCGATCTTCACCTGCGCCATTTCGGCGGCAATCGCGGCGGCCAGTTCGTCATGACGCGCCTTGCTCACCAACACCCGGCTGAGCATTGCGCAGACCTGTCCGCTCATCATGCAGATGGTTCCGGCAAAGATCTTGGCCGCGACCTCAATCGGGAAATCGTCCAGCACAATCGCCGCCGATTTCCCGCCTAATTCCAGCGTGCATCGCGCAATCCGCTCGCCGCAGACCTGCGCGATGCGTTTGCCCGCCACGGTCGATCCGGTGAAGCTGACCTTGTCCACGCCCGGATTGCAGACCAGATGGTCCGAAGCCTCGCGGTGGCCCGTGACCAGATTGACCACGCCCGCAGGAACGCCTGCCTCCTGCGCCGCCTCGGCAATGATATAGGCCTCCAGAGGGGTTTCGGGGCTGGGCTTCATAATCACGCAGCACCCGGCGGCCAGCGCATAGGCCACCTTGTTGAGCATGATGCCATAAGGCCCGTTCCATGGCGCAATCGCGGCCACCAAGCCCACCGGCTCATAGGCGACAAGGCCCACCGCCGCGCCGACCGTGGGGCGCTTTTCGACCCAGTCGAACCCCTCGGCCATGGCGATGATGCCGTCAAACGTGGCGTTCGATCCGCCCTGCATGATGCCGGAAAAGCTGGCGAGGCCGCCCATCTGCATCGACCATGCCCGCGCCGTTTCGCCCACGCGGGCGTGTAGGATGGCGGACATTTTCTTCATCACCGCCAAACGCTCGCCCGGCTGCATCCGGGGCCATGGCCCATGGTCAAAGGCATGGCGCGCGGCGGCCACGGCGGCGTCCATATCGGCCTCATCGGCCTCGGCCACGGCGGAGACGACTTTCTCGGTATCGGGGCTGACCTGTTCGATCATCCGGCCCGAATGGGCGGCCACCCATGCGCCGCCGATGAACAGGCGGTCCTTGTGCGCGATATTGGGTTCAACCGGGGTAATCTGGGGGAAGGGGGCGTTCATTTCGCATGTTCCATCGGTTTGGCCGCCGCGCGCAGCATATCCACATGCGCCTCGATCAAGGTGCGCACGCTGCGGGCCGGGCGGCCGGTGAGTTTTTCGACATCATCGCTGCAAATCGCGAGGAAGCCCTCGCGGATTGCGGCGCCGAAGGTGACCATGTCGTCGCTGTTCCACGGAATGCCGTTGATGCTTTGATCGTCGACGGGGCGGCGCGGGATGCCCATCGCGTCAAAGATCGCATATTGCGCCTCGTCCGAAACGGGCGTGTAGGTCAGCGGCACGCCGGTGATCTGCGAGAGGATCGCCGTCACTTCGGCAAATGTCTGCAACTCCGGTCCGGTGATGTTATAGATCCGGCCCGCATGGTCGCGTGATCCGGCGGCAATGTCGCACAGCACCGCCACCGCGCTGGCCACGCAATCCTCGCGCCAGACCATGGCCTCGCGCCCGTCGCCCGCGTTCGAGATCCATTGGCCGCTGCTCATCACGCCGGGTCCTGCCATCACGATCATCGCATCGGCATAATGCGCATCGCGCAGCATGGTCCAATCCATGCCGCTTTCGCGGATCAGGCGCTCGGTTTCGATATGGTCGTGACGCACTTCGGCGGGGTTGGCCGGATCGTCGATGCCGATGAAGCTGGTGTAGAGGATATGGCGAACCCTCTGCGCGGCGGCGGCGTCAATCGCGGCCTTGTGCTGCGCCACGCGCGCGCCCACTCGCGTGCCGGAAATCAGCAGTATGGTGTCCGCCCCCGCCACCGCATCGCCCAGCGTTTCGGGCCGGTCGAAATCGCCATAGCGGATGGCGCAGCCCTGCGCCTCGCGCTCGGCCAGTTTGGCGGGGGTGCGCGAGATCAGCACCAGCCGATCCCCCAGACCCGCCGCGATCAGCCGGTCGGTGACGCCGCGACCATATTGGCCGCTGGCGCCGGTTATCACGATCTTGCCCATGGCTTACTCCGCCGCGTCCAGAGCGCCCTGCGGCACCCACCAGCCATGGACCTGCGGTCGCAGGCGGGCGGGGATGGCGACCTTGGCCACAGGGCCTTTGTGCAGCGCGCCCGCATCCAGCACCCATGCGGCATGTTCGAACTGGTTATCGCCGGTCTGATGATCGACAATGGTGACGATATAGCCCAGATGGTCGGGATCATTCGACGGCACATGGACCGGCTCGTTCAGGCTCCACCCCACCGGCAGCGCCAGCGCATCGAGCACCTGACCGGCCGCGCCCGCGACATCGAGGCGGATGATCGTGTTGAACATCGCCCCCACCGGACCACCGGCCAGCGGCGGCCCCTTCATCTGCGGGTCCATGGTCAGCATCCAGCCATAGGGATTGGGCCGCCCCTGCATCCGCGCCGGGATCAGGGGGAAATCGCCCGGAGGCCCGACCACGCTTTGCGTCACGTCTGTCGCATCGCCCTTGGGGTCCACGCTCCAGCGGGTCAGCGCGCCTTGCACCTCCCACGGGGCCATATGGATGCCCGAAGCCTCGCGGATGAAGGGGAAGGCGTTGGTGTTCGACAGGCACTGGTCGAAATGGATGATGCCGTTGGCATCTTCAAAGGCGTTCATGAAGTGATAGGCCGAAACCCCCTTCGGTCCCTTGAACCAGCGCATGTCCGAGACATTGCCATAGCGCGGCATGATGCCCAGCCAGCTGTCGGTTTCCTGTTCATGCACCCAGTGATCGCCGCCCGCTTTCAGGCGTTCGAGCGAACAGGTGGTGGGATAGATCGGAAAAAGCGCGTAATTTTCGGTGATCGCGAAATCATGCATCATCGCGCAATAGGGCGCATCGAACCACTGCTCGCTGGTCAGATGGCCGTCCTTGTCGACGATCAGATAGGCGATCTTGGTGCTGGCCTCGCCATCGGCCTCATAGCCATAGAGGAACATCTCGCTGGTCGCGGCATCGATGCGGACATGGGCGGTGACGGTCTTTGATTTCAATTTGCCGCCAAAGTCATAGGAGCCGCGCGTTTCCAGCGTGACCGGGTCGATTGCGTAGGGGCGGCCATCCTCCTTGGTCATCAACAGGCGCCCGGCGTGCCACACTGGCGTGGTGTTGGCCACGGTGCGATCGATGCCCGCCACATCGGCATCATCGGTGAAAGGGTTGCGATAGCGGCCAAAGCGCGCGTGGCCCTTGTCCTCCTCGGCCAGCCAGCGCGCGGTGCGGACATAGCGGATCGCGTAATCCACGGTGTTGTCGGCGTTGAAGGACACCCGGCTGATCATGCCATCGCCCGACAATACGTTGTCATCGTCGAACTTGGGCGCGAAATGCGGATCGGGCACGGCGCGATAAAAGCTGCCCAGCACCTCGGGCGGCAGAGTGCCTTCGACCGACAGGCCGGTGAGCGAAAGCTCCTGTCCGACCGGCTGATTAAGGCCGACAAAATGCGACGTTTGCGGGAATTGCTTTGCGGTTGCGGGCGCGTCGGCCCCTGCGATTGTTGCCATGATCCTCACCCTTTTATCGTAACGTTTGTTAGCATCTTATGCGCTTTGCCGCGTCATGCAATCCCCTTTCGATGGCGCGGGTCGCAAATTGTATCGCCCCCTCCGGCACGGTTGAATTATCCCCGTTTCTGCGCCAGCTTGGCATACGAAAAAGGGCGGGCCGCGCGGGTCTGCGCAATATCAGGAGAGCATTTCCATGTGCGACGAACTCACCATCGCCGATGAAGACGCCAGCGCCATCGGGCAGGGCCTGTCGCGCCGCCAGTTTGCCGCCTTGAGCGCAGCAGGCGCCGCCGCCGCCTTGGCCGGGGCCGAGCAGGCGATTGCCGCAGGCGCGGCGCTGAAAGAAAGCGCGGTGGCCATCACCACGCCCGATGGCACATGCGATGCCTTTTTCGTCCACCCCGCCAACGGCAAGCATCCCGGCATCATCGTCTGGCCCGACATTGCCGGTTCGCGCGATGCCTATAAGGTGATGGCACGGCGTCTGGCCTCGGATGGCTATGCGGTCTTGCTGGTCAACCATTACTATCGCACGGCCAAGGCGCCGCTTCTGGCCACGATGGCCGAATGGCGCACGCCCGCCGGCGGCGAGAAGCTGAAGCCCGCCATCGCCGCGATCACCACGCCGGGCATTATCAGCGATTCCAAGGCTTTCGTGGGCTGGCTGGACAAGCAGGCTGCGGTCGATGCCAAGCGCAAGATCGGCTCGGCGGGCTATTGCATGACGGGCAGCTATACGGTGCGCACGGCGGCGGCCAATCCCGACCGCGTGACGGCCTGCGCCAGCTTTCATGGCGGCGGTCTGGTCAGCGAGGCGCCAGACAGCCCGCACAAGCTGATCGCGGCGACCAAGGCGGGTTTCCTCTTTGCCATCGGCAAGAATGACGATGCGCGCAGTCCCGGCGACAAGGATGCGCTCAAGGCCGCCGCTGCGGCCGCCGGTCGCCCGGCCGAGGTCGAAGTCTATAATGCCGATCATGGCTGGTGCACGCTGGACGGCGCGACCTATAATAAGGAAGAGGCCGACAGAGCCTATGCGCGCCAATTGGCGCTGTTTGCCAAGCTGTAAAGAAAGAGGGGGAGGTTTGCGGCCTCCCCCTTTTCATCCTCAGAAGTCCTTCTTCAGCGTGACGGCCCATGTGCGCGGCAGGCCGGGCGCGCCCGACACGGTGCCGATCGACACGTAATTCGCGGTCATCGAGGTGAAGTAGTACTTGTTGAAGATGTTGCGCACTTCGACGCTGGCGGTCCAGCCATCGGCGGCGCTCTTCCATGTGATCCGGCCATTGCCCAGGAAATAGCCGTCGATCTTGTTGGTCGCCACCTGAGTGGCCAGCGATCCGCCGCCGCCATTGGTGGTCGTGCTGGTGGAAACCACCGCACTGTCGACATTGGTGGGGTCGACATAGATGTGCGACTGGTAATTGCCATCCGCGCGCAGCGAGAGCGTGCCCTTCAGGACATCGGGGATGTCGTATTGCACGCCCGCGTTCCATTTCCACTGAGGCGTATAGGGCGGGATCATATTGGGCCCCACCCCGGTGCTGGCGGTGTCCACGGTGGTGTATTTGAAGTCGAGATAGGACACCGAAGCATCAATGCTCAGCCCGGCGGTCGGGCGGATCGTGGTCTCAACTTCGATGCCCTTCACATGGGCCGAGCCGACATTCTTGGGTTGCAGGCAAGGCGTGGCTGGGAAGCCGAGCGTGTTGGGGCAATTCAGCACCGTCAGGATGATATTCTTGTAATCATTATAGAAGGCCGAAACGTTGACGCGCAATTTGCGGTCAAACAGGTCGGATTTGAAGCCCGCCTCATAGGCCACGATGGTCTCGGGCTGGAAGGACTGGGCCTGGTTGATATAGAACGGACGCGGATTGACGCCGCCCGCGCGGTATCCGGTCGAAACCTGCGCATAGGCCATCAGTTGCGGGCTAAAGCGATAGTCGCCCGCGATGCGCCAGTCGGTGCGCTGCTTTTCGAAATGGGCGTTCAGGCCGTTGAGAGCGGCGATGGCGCAGTTCGAAGGCTGGCCCACGACAAAGGGATAGCCGGTGCAGGGCAGGATCGGCGAACCATCGGGATTATGCCGCGAATAGGTGTAATCCTTGGTGTCCCAACTGGCGCGGATGCCGCCCGTGATGGTCAGCGCTTCGGTCAGCTTGCCCGAGACATTGGCGAAGATCGCCTTGTTGGTGGCAGGCGTGGTGTCGGGCCCGTGCAGGAAGTCGATGCCCGCATAGTTCAGGTCGATGCGCCCGGTATAGGTGCCCTTGGCGTGGAAATAGAAGCCGCCCACCGTGTAATCCAGACGGCGGTTGAGCGCCTTGCCGGACAGGCGGATTTCCTCGCTCCACTGGGTGTTGGCCTGCGCCTGTTCCAGCATCGATGGCTGGACCGGGGCGCCTTCGGCAAAGGCCCAAGAGGAATTGTAATGGCGATAGGCGCTGATGGATTTGAGCGCCAGATCATCGGCAATCGTCCAGTCGATGGTTCCGGCAAAGCCATAATTGTCGAGGTTCGAATGCGGGTTCAGCGTCAGCGGCTTATAGGGCATCTGGCTGTCGGATGCCGCATTGTCGAAGAAGGTGGCATAGGAGACATAGCGCCCGTCATATCCGGCGGGCACCGTGTCGCAGCTGTTCACGCCGCTGGTGACAAAGGCGCAGTTCAAGGGAATCGAGGCGCCATTGGTGCCGCGCAGCCATGGGCGGGCGGGCGATTTGCTGACCGGAGAACCGGCGAATTGCGCGATGGAATTGCCATAGACCAGCACGGTCGCGCCGGGCTCATCACGCTGGCGGGTATAGTCGCCCGAGACATTGATCTCGACATTGGTGGCCGGTTGCCAGCGCAGCGCGACCTTGCCCGCGGTAAAGCTGGTGCCGCCCAGCGTGCCCAGCACCGGACTGTCGCCGGTGGCCTGCGTGGGCACATTCGATCCGGGGTGGGTCTTGGCGTAATCCAGCCGCTTGACATAGCCGTCGCGGTTCTTGGTCGCGCCCGACACGCGCAGGAACAGATTGTCGGCCAGCTTCAGGTCGAAGAAGGCGCGCATGTCGATGCGGTTGAACGAGCCATAGGTGCCCTCGACCATGCCCTTGCCATTGCCCTGCGGCTTGACCGAATAGAGCTTGATCGACCCGCCCAGCGAGTTGCGCCCCGAAAGCGTGCCCTGCGGCCCGCGCAGAACCTCGACCCGGTCAAGGTCCATCAGGTCGAGCAGCGAGCCGGTGAGGGTGGGCAGATAGACATCGTCAATATACATGCCCACGCCCGGTTCGAGCGCAAAGTTCGGGTCGGTCTGGCCCACGCCGCGGATAAAGGCGATGATGCCCGGCCCGAGATAGGCGTTTTGCGGGGTCAGCGTGACATTGGGCGTTTGCGCGGCCACTTCGGCCACATTGGTCTGCCCCCGCGCGGCCAGCGATGCCCCGGTCATCGCGGTGATGGCCAGCGGCGTGTCCTGCAACTTCTGGCTGCGGAATTGTGCGGTGACGACGATTTCGCCGGTGGTGACGTCCTTTTTGGCCTGCTCGGTTTGAGCATGGGCGGTGGTGGCGGTTGCGATCATCGCAACGCAGGCGCCAGACAGGTAAAGCCCCCTGATACCGATCATGATGCATCCTCTCATAGGTGCGCGGCGAATCCCTAGCACGCCGCGTCAACACCTGCTTATCGCGTTTGTGAAAATTTCAGCAATGTGATTGTTATTTCCAATCCCATTTTCCCCACCACCGCGACATTCTTGCCGCAGTCGCGGATCGCCTTGCGCGTGTGCGGGCCGCCCCCCATATATTCGGGCAATAAAGGAGAACTCCCCTATGTCCGATTCTCAAAGGGCTGACCCCGATATGCCCCACACCGAGGAAGAATGGCGCGCCCGTCTTACCCCGATGCAATATCACGTCCTGCGCGAAGGCGGCACCGAACGCGCCTTTACCGGCGAGTATGAGGGCAACAAGGCGACGGGCGAATATCTGTGCGCGGGCTGCGGTGCGCCGCTGTTTTCATCCGACACCAAGTATAATTCCGGCTCCGGCTGGCCCAGCTTCTATGCCCCCGAGGGCAGCGATGCGATCCTTGAACACCGCGATATGTCCCACGGCATGATCCGCACCGAGGTGCGCTGTGCGCGCTGTGACGGGCATCTGGGCCATGTCTTTCCCGATGGTCCGCAACCCACCGGCCTGCGCTATTGCATCAACAGCGCCAGTCTGGATTTCGAGCCACGGGACTGACCGCCCTGTTTTTGCGATAACCCCAGCAATTTCAGGTTAACCAAGGGCGCTCTATCGCCTATGCGGATTTGTCAGGCGGCGCGCGGATCCATTTCGCGCGCCCGTGGTTTGTGCATGATTGGCGCGTCGTCGGCTCTGTTCCGCGCGCGCAGCAGGGGTTGGCGTTTCGATGGCAAGGCAGAATAGGCGCGGTTCGGGCGATTCCGAGAGAGAGTCGAGTACGGGCCTGCGCGGGTTTTTGAAAAAGGTCGCGATCTGGACCGGGGCCGTGGGCCTGCTGGTGCTGATCACCGCTTTTGCGGCCGTGTGGTTCGAAGCCCAGCAATTGCCCGATTTCGACACGATGAAGACCAGCCAGAACGGCCAGACCATTCTGGTGCGCGCGCGCGACGGCAGCGAATTGTTCGCGATGGGCCCCAGCTATGGCAAATGGCTGTCCTATCAGGACATTCCCTCGGAAATGAAGGCCGCCATCGTCGCCACCGAGGATCGCCGTTTCCGCGACCATATCGGCATTGACCCGATCGGCGTGCTGCGCAGCTTTTACGTTCGCGCGCAAAAGGGCAAATGGCGTCAGGGCGGCTCGACTCTGACCCAGCAATTGGCGCGCACGATCTTCCTCAACAATGACCGCACGTGGAACCGCAAGGCCCGCGAGGCGCTGATCGCGCTGGCGCTGGAGTTCAAGTTTTCCAAGGATGAGATCCTCGAACTCTATCTGAACAAGGTCTATTTCGGCGGCGGCGCCTATGGCGTGGATGCGGCGGCGCGCAAGTTCTTCGGCCACGAAGGCAAGCAATTGAGCCTTGGCGAAGCCGCGATCATCGCCGGGTTGGTCAAGGCGCCCAGCCATTATTCGCCCACCGCCGACCAGCAGGCCGCGATCGACCGCGCCAAGGTCGTGCTGGAGGTGATGGTGGACGCCGGCGCGATCACCCCGGCGCAGGCCGATGGCGTCGATCTGCAATCGGTCAAACTGGCCGCCGAAGCCTCGCAAAGCACGGTGCGTTATTTCACCGATTGGGCGCTGCCCCAGCTTGACGTGCTGCTGCCCGAAACGCGCGACCCCAACAATCATGACAATCTGGAGGTCTGGACAACGCTGGACCCCAAGCTCCAGAATGCGGCGACCTCGGCGATCAAGGGCTATACGCCCAAGGATGCGCAGGGCGCGCTGGTCAGCATGGACCGCGATGGCGCGGTGCTGGCAATGGTGGGCGGTCAGGATTACGTGGCCAGCAATTACAACCGCGCGACCAATGCGCTGCGCCAGCCCGGCTCGGCGTGGAAGCTGTTCGTCTATATGGCGGCGCTGGAAGCGGGCGTGAAGCCGGATGATCCAGTGGTTGACCAGCCCGTCACCATCGACGGGTGGAGCCCGCGCAATTCGGGCGGCACCTATGCGGGCCAGATCGACGTGCGCACCGCCTTTGCCTATTCGAAAAACACCGTGGCCGCGCAATTGGGCCAGCAGGTGACGTTTGACGCCGTGGCCGCGATGGCGCGCCGTTTCGGCATCAGCACGCCGATCTCGACCAATCCTTCGATGGTGCTGGGCAGCAATGACGTGCGCGTGATCGACATGGTGAAGGCCTTTGCCGCCGTTTCGGCGCGGGGCACTTCGGTCGAGCCCTATGGCATCGTCAAGGTCGTCGCCAGCGATGGCCGCGTGCTGTATGAACATGCCCAGAAGCAGGGGCAGACGCTGGTGGCCCCCTTCGTTTCGGCCGGGATCACCGATCTGCTCCAGACAGCGGTCAACATCGGCACGGGCCGGGCGGCCCAGATCGGCCGCCCGGTTGCTGGCAAGACCGGCACCACCAGCAGCAACAAGGACGGCTGGTTCCTCGGCTTTTCCAGCGGCGTGACCACCGGCGTGTGGATGGGCCGCGATGATGCCAAGGCTGTCCCCGGCCTGCAGGGCGGCACCGCCCCGGCGCGCGCCTTTGCCCAATATATGAAGGTTGCCGTGGCCCAGCGCCCGATCGAGCCCTTCGAAACCCAACTGACCCTGCCCGACTGGCAGCTTGAGCCGGACGATATGGCGAACCTTAGCGGGCCGGATGCCTATGTGCCGACCGATGAGGGCGCCAGCCCCGATGGCAATAACCCCACCGACAATCAGCCTGCGCCTGCGGCCAATCCGGACTTTCTGGACAATGCCACCGGGCGGCAGGGGGATAATAATACCCGCAAGCGGGCGCAGCCGAGTGTGGGGATTTAAGAGGTAAGGGATAGGTGCGAGGGTCTCGACCCTCGCGCTCCCGTTACTGTCTGCGTGGCGCGATGGGTTCGGCCGCAAGGTATCGGACGCAGCGTTTGAAATTGAAAGCCTGCGGCGCGGCGAGCGATGAGCTTACCGCGCCGCAGGCTTTATTCATATTTACGCAAACCGGGCCAACCAGCCACCACCCATTAATGGGATTGCAAAGGGACCGAGTCCCTTTGCCCGCCGGAGGCATAAAACCCTTAAAACCCGCCCAAAACAAAAACCCCCGCCAGCCTGACGCTGACGGGGGCCTTTGTTCATGCCCTATGCGCAAAGATTAACGCAGGCGGATGCCCACATAGATCGGCGGCTGACCGGGGCGCATCCATTGCACGCCGATGGCGGTGCGGCCTGCGGACTGCGCTGCGCGGATGCCGTTTTCGACCTCGCCCACGGAGGTGATCGGGGCGTTATTGACCGAGAGCAGCACGTCGCCGCGTTCAAAGCCCTTGGCGCCCGCGTCCGAGGAGGAATCGACGCCCGCCACGACCACGCCCTTGGTATCCTCGGGCAGGCCAAGCTGGCGCGCGATCTGCGGGTTGAGCGTCAGCAGCGAAAGGCCGAGCGACTTTTCTGCAAGGCCGGTGCCCTTGGTGGGGGCCTTTTCAAAGTCGTCGCCGCCCTTCTTGCGGTCAAAGGTCTGCTGGGCCAGTTCCTCGTCGGTCGGGCGCTTGGAGACGGCCACGTTGAGCGTCATGCGCTGGCCGCCGCGCAGCACTTCGAGCGGGATCTTGGTGCCGGGCTTTACGTTCGAAACGAGGAACGACAGCGTCTGGTCGCGGGTCACGTCTTTGCCGTTGACCTTGAGCACCACGTCGCCCGCCTTGACGCCGCCCTGATCGGCGCCCTTGCCGGGCTCGACCGCCTGGATCAGTTCGCCGCGATTGTGGGGCAGGCCCATCGAATCGGCATAGTCGGTGGTGACGGGCTGGATACGCACGCCCAGATAGCCGCGCTCGATGGTCTGGCCCTTGATGAGCTGATCGACGATGGGCGCGGCGGTTTCGGCCGGGATGGCAAAGCCGATGCCCACGCTGCCGCCCGAGGGCGAGAAGATCGCGCGGTTGATGCCGATCACCTGCCCCTTCATGTCGAACATCGGGCCGCCGGAGTTGCCCTGATTGATCGCCGCGTCGGTCTGCAGATAGCGGTCATAGGCGCCGCCCTGACCCGTGTTGCGATAGACCGCCGAGATGATGCCCGCCGTCACCGTGCCGCCAAGGCCGAAGGGGTTGCCGATGGCCACCACCCAGTCGCCCACGCGCGAGGCGCGGCTGTCGCCGAACTTCACAAACGGCAGCGGCTTGCCCGCGGTAATTTTCAGAACGGCAAGGTCGGAGGCCGCATCCTTGCCGATCAGCTTGGCCGGATATTCGCTGCCGTCGGGCAGGGTGACGGTGATCGATTCGACCACGCCCTGTCCTTCGGGCGTCACCACATGGTTGTTGGTGACCAGATAGCCGTCGGCAGAAACGATGAAGCCGGAACCCAGCGACTGCGCCTCGCGGGTCTGAGGGGCTTGGCCCTGACCTTCGCCGCCGCCAAAGAAGCCTTCAAAGGGCGTGCCGGCAAAGGGATTGGCCCCGCCTGCCACGCGCACCTTCTGGCGGGTGGAAATGTTCACCACCGCCGGCTGCAACTGACTGGTAAGATCGGCAAAACTGGAAGGCGCACCCACGCGGGGCGTGATCGCCTGAATGTTCTGCGCATCGTTTTGCGCCACCTGCGCCCCGGCGGGAAGTCCGGTGAGGAGCGAGAGGGTCGCACCCCCAAGAAGCAGCGCACTGGTCACTCCATAAGCGTATCGCACTGGGCATAGTCCTTGTTGTGTTGCCCGGACCCGGTTGCACCGGGGGCGGGGGCCGGTCTCCGTCCGGCCATGGGTTATTCACGCGGGATATTTACGCGCCCTTGTCCTGAATGGAAATTGAATAGGCGCGTGCCGGTTCCATCGCCTTACTGGCCCTTCTGGCTGCGGAACTGGCGCAGATAGTCGTTGTCCGGCGTCAGCACGATCGTGGTCGACGACTTGTTGGCCGGGTTGGCGAAGGTGGTGCGATAGCTCTCCATCGCGCGATAGAAATCGTAGAACGACGGGTCCTTGCCATAGGCCTCGGCATAGGTCTTGGCGGCGGTGGCTTCGGCATCGGCGCGGATGATCTGGGCCTGTTTCTGGCCCATGGCGCGGATGGTGGTGGCCTCCTGCTCGCGGGCTGCCTCCATGCGGGCATAGGCGCGTTCCAGCGGCGTGCCATCGGGCAGATCGGCGCGTTTGATGCGCACGTCGATGATCTGGGCGCCATATTCGCGCGCCTCGACATCCAGCGCCTTGCGGATCTGTTCCATCATCACCCCGCGCTCGGGCGTCAACAGCGACTGGAACGTATAGCTGGCCAGCCCCTGACGCAGCACGCTGGTCAGGATCGGCTGCAACTGTTCCTGCACCCGCTCGCTGGTGCCCGCCGTGCGGACCATTTTCACCGGGTCGATGATGCGGAAACGGGCATAGGCGTCCACCTCCAGCCGCTGCTGGTCGGAGGAGTTAACCTGCTGGCGCTCCATATCCAGATTGAGCACGCGCCGGTCCACCCGCACCAGCGTTTCAAAGAAAGGCACCCGCAGCGAAAGCCCGGCGCCGGTGTTGCCGTAATCCACGCCCGGCTTGTAACGGTTGATGACGCGCACCGGATCACCCAGCCACATCACCACCGCCTGCTGGCTTTCGGGCACTTCGACGATGGCCGAAAAACCCACCAGCGCCGCGGCGATCAGCCCCGCCACCGCCAGTTTGGCGCGCGGAGCAATGCCGTCCTGAAACAGCCCGCTCATGGCTTCACCACCGTGGTGTCCTCAGTGGGCTTCTTCTGGATTGCGGGCAAAGGCATATAGGAATTGAAGCCGCCGCTGGGGGCGATCACCTTGTCATTTTGCGACAGAACCTGCTCCATCGTGGCGTAATACATGCGGCGGCGCGTAACTTCGGGCGCCAGCTTGTACTGGTCGTAAACCTTGTTGAAGGCGGTGGCGTCGCCCTCGGCACGCTGGGTCACCTGTTCGGCATAGGCGCGCGCGTTCGACATATCGCGGTTGGCGTCCTGTTGCGCTGCCTGCACGCGCTGAAAGGCGTCATTGACCTTGGCGGGCGGATCGGCCTTCTTGATGTCCACGCCCTGCACCAGAATGCCCGAATGATAGGCGTCCAGCACCGCCTGCATGCGCTGGCGCACATTGCTCTCGATCTCGGCGCGGCGCGTGCCCAGCATCACATCATTGAGCTTCACCTCGGCCACGCTGGCGCGCATCGCAGCCTCGGCCACTTCGCGCACGGTGCCCTTGGGGTCTTCCAGCTGATAGGTGAACTGTTTGAGATCGCGGATATTCCAGCGGATGATATAGCTAAGGTCCACCAGGCTCTGATCGCCGGTCAGCATCAGCTTTTCCGCCTCGCCATCGGGCACATTGTCGCGCCGGATCGAGGTCACATCCTCCACCCGCACGCGCTGGATCGGCCAAGGCGCGGTGAAATTCATCCCCGGCCCGATCGTGGTGGTATATTTGCCAAAGGTGGTGACGATGCCCTGTTCGTTCGAGGAGAGCTGATGCCCGGTGGAAAAGACCAGCCAGACCAGCGCTACCCCGCCCAGCACCATCGGCGTCCAGCTTTTGCCGTCGGGGCGCTGGGGGATGCGGAAATTGGGGCCGGGGGGCGGAGAACTGGGGCCGCCGGGGCCGCCCGATCCGCCGTTTTCACGGCGAGCGCGGAAAATGTCCTCAAGGCTGCTGGCCCGGCGGGGGCCGCCGCTCTTGCCGGGGCCGGTGTTGGGCGGTTGCCATGGGTTGCGGGGCCCCTGCGGCCCCTGATTGCCCGGCTTTGGCGCGCCTTCATCGGGGCCTGATCCATCGTCCTGATCGGCGTTGAATACCGGGAACAGGGCATGGGAATTATCCCGTGCCCCGCTTTGAATCCGGCCCTGAAACCGGCGTTGAATTTCCTGCGCTATACGCTCGGCCAATTGCTTCATGGCCTTATCTATAGGTGGCTCCTTGCGAATTAACAGGGGGCGATTGAAGCCTCACCCGCAAATTTCCCCAAGCGGCCCCACTTTCGGGTGTTTCCCCTTGGGGGCAAAATGCTCTAGGGCGCGGGGCAAGCCTGTTTTGCTACGAGGAAGCCGTGATGACTGCCCAGCCTGCCGATGATCTGCGCCAACTTCTGCCTGCCGATATGGCCGCGCGGGTGCAATCGCTGCGTCTGGCCGATGGGGTGGTGACGCTGGTGCTGGACGGGGCGGGGCTGGACGGCGATGGCCGTGCCGCGCTGGAGGCGGGGGCCAAGGCGGCGCTGCTGGCCGCGCCCGGCGTGTCCGAGGTGCGCGTGGGCATCGTGGCCGACCGCGATGCGCCTCCTCCGGCGCCCAAGGGGCCGCTGATCCTTGCCGTGGGTTCGGGCAAGGGGGGCGTGGGCAAATCCACCCTCTCGGCCAATCTGGCGGTGGCGTTGGCGCGGTTGGGGGTGCGGGTCGGATTGGTCGATGCCGACATCTATGGCCCTTCGCAGCCGCGCCTGCTGGCCAATGAGGGCAAGAAGCCCGAAGCCAAGGACAGCAAGATGTTCCCCGTCCCCAGCCGCTATGGCGTGCCGGTGCTTTCTATGGGCCATCTGATCGAGGACGGGCGCGCGATTGCCTGGCGCGGGCCGATGGTGTCGGGCGCGCTGAACCAATTGATCGACGCATGGTGGGGCGATACGCAGGTGCTGGTGATCGACCTGCCCCCCGGCACGGGCGATGTGCAATTGACCATGGTGCAGAAGCACAAGCCTGCAGGCGCCGTCATTGTCTCGACCCCGCAGGATCTGGCGCTGATGGATGCCAGTCGCGCGCTCAACCTGTTCGAGGCGGCCCATGTGCCGGTGCTGGGGCTGGTGGAAAATATGGCGGGCTATGTCTGCCCCCATTGCGGCAATGTGTCGGACCCCTTCGGCTGTGGCGCGGTTGAGGATGCGGCCAAGCGGCTGGAGATGCCTTTCCTTGGTCGCGTGCCGCTGGATATGGCGATCCGCCTTGGCTCGGACGCGGGCGAGCCCCCGGCAGCGGGCGAGGGGCCGCAGGCCGAGGCTTTTGCCGCCATCGCGCGCAAGCTGTTGCCATGGCTGGCGACGCAGGGTGTGACCCCGGAAAAGGGCTAAGCCCGACATGGCCATCACCCGGCGGCAATGGTTGATCGGCGCGGCGGCGGGCGGTGGCCTTGTGGTCGGGTGGAGCCTGTTGCCCCGGCATTATGCCTATCCCTTCCCGCCCGAGGAGGGGGAATATCCCTTCGACGCATGGCTGCGCATCGGCAAGGACGGCGTGGTCAATGTGGCGATCCCCCAATTGGAAATGGGGCAGGGGGTGATGACCGTGCTGGCTCAGATCGCGGCGGTCGAACTGGGGGCGGACTGGCGGCAGGTAGCGGTGACGCCCGCGCCGATCAGCGCGCTGTTCCCCAATCTGCCGCTGGCCGCGAGCTGGGCGCCGCTCTGGGCGCCGATTGTCGCGCCGCTGGTCGCGGACCGGCATAGCTGGATGGTCCGCCGCTGGGCTGAGGATCATCGCTTTATGGCCACAGGCGGGGGTACGTCGGTCACGGCCTATGAGGAGCCCCTGCGCAAGGCGGCAGCGGGCGCGCGGGCGGTGCTGGCCATGGCGGCGGCGGCGCGCTGGGGCGTGAAGTGGGAAGAATGCGAGGTGTCGGGCGGGGCGGTGCGCCATGGCGGGCGCTCGTTTGGCTTTGGCGCGCTGGTTCAGGATGCGGCGGGGCTGACCCCGCCCGATCCGCCGGTGCTACGCCCTGCGCCGCCTGCGGAAAGCCCGGCGGCGCTGCCGGGGGGAGCGGAACTGGCCTTTCCTCGGCTTGATGCTCCGGCCAAGGTCGATGGATCATGGCCCTTTGCGGGCGATATTCGCTTGCCAGACATGCTCTATGCCGCGATCCGCCATGCTCCGCGCGGGGAAAATATTGCTTTGGGCGCGCATGATGCGGGGCGGGCGCACGGGGTTTCGGGTTTTGTCCGCATGGTCGAAGGGCCGCGCTGGGTGGCCGCGGTAGCCACTGACTGGTGGGCGGCGGAACAGGCGCTGGCCAAAATCGCGCCCGGCTTTGCGGTGGAAAAGCCGCTGGAAAGCGCCGACATAACCAAGGCGCTGGACGAGGCGTTGAAGGGCGATGACGCGCATCGCATGGTTGCGCAGGCCGATGCCGATGGCATTCTGGGCGCGCATCCGCAATTTTCCGCGCGCTATGACATTGCCCCGGCAGTCCATGCCACGCTGGAAACCGCGACGGCTACGGCGCGGCTGCGCGAGGGCATGGTCGAGGTCTGGGCGGCGACACATACGCCTGAACGCGCCAGACTGGCCATCGCGCGCGAGCTGGCGGTGCCCGCGCATCAGGTGACGCTCTATCCGGCGGCGGCCGGGGGCAGTTTCGATGCGCGTTTCGATGCCCGCTTTGCCATTCAGGCCGCCGCCATCGCGCAGGCGGTGGGCAAGCCGGTGCAACTGATCTGGAGCCGGTGGCAGGAGCATGTCGCCGGATTGCCCCGCGCGTCGATGGCCGTTCATGTCGAGGCGCGGGCCGATACGGCGGGCCATGTTGCCGCGTGGCGCGCGAAAATCGCCATGCCCGCCACGATGCGTGAATTCGGCCTGCGCATGTTGTCCGGCGCCAGCCCGACCAAGGCGGCCAAGATGCAGGACCGCAAGGACATTATGGCGATGGAGGGGGCCAATCCGCCCTATGCCATTGCCCATGTTGCGGTTGATCATGCGCCCGTCGCGACCGGATTGCCCACCGGCCTGATGCGCGGGGGGCCGCATGGGTTGCATGCCTTTGTCTCGGAAAGTTTCCTTGACGAGATCGCCGCCGCGCTGGGACGTGAGCCTTTGTCCTTTCGCATGGGGATGCTGGCGGGCGATCCGCGCATGGCGGCGTGTCTTCAGCGGGTATCGGCGCTGGCCGAATGGAATGGCGGCAAGGATGGCAGCGGGGCGGGGCTGGCCTGTCATCGCATGGGGGCGGTGGGTGATGGCGGTTGCATCGCGGCCATCGCCACCGCGCGGCGCAGCGACGCGGGCGTCCGCGTGGACCGCATCACCGCCGTGGCCGACATTGGCCGCATCATCAACGCCGACATCGCCCGCCAGCAGATCGAGGGCGGCCTGATCTTTGGCATCGGCCTTGCCCTTGGCGCCAGCACGGGCTGGGAGAAGGGGCTGCCGGTTTTATCGCGACTGGGTCAATTGGGCTTGCCCTTGCTGGCCGATTGCCCCGAAGTCGAGGTTGAATTGATCGCCAGCGGGGCCGATCCCTTCGATCCGGGCGAACTGGGCGTGGCGGTGGCCGCGCCTGCGATTGCCAATGCGTTGTTTTCCGCCACAGGCATCAGGCTTCGCCGCTTGCCTCTGGCCTCTGACGATTAGGAATGATGATGAAGCGCCCTTCCGATCACCCGCCTGTGGCCGCCCCGCGCGTGGGGGTGATGCTGGTCAATCTGGGCACGCCGCAGGCGCCCACGGCATCGGCGGTGCGCACCTATCTGGCCGAATTCCTGTCGGACCGGCGCGTGGTCGAAATCCCGCGCGCGGTGTGGCTGCCGATCCTGCACGGCATCATCCTGCGTACGCGCCCGGCCAAATCGGCCCATGCCTATGCGCAGGTGTGGACCAAGGATGGCTCGCCTTTGGCCGCGATCACGCAGGCGCAGGCTCAGGATCTGCAGGTGCGGATGGGCGATGGCGTGATGGTCGATTGGGCGATGCGCTATGGCGCGCCCTCGATCCCTGATGTGCTGGCGCGGATGAAGGCGGCGGGGTGCGAGCGCATTCTGGTCGCCCCGCTCTATCCGCAATATTCGGGCGCGACTACGGCCAGCGTGATCGACCGGCTGGGCGAGGGGCTGGGCGCGATGCGCTGGCAACCGGCGATCCGCACCCTGCCGCCCTATTACGATGATCCGGCGCATGTCGAGGCGCTGCGGGCGGATCTCTCGGCGCAATTGCAAGCGCTGGCCTTTGTGCCGCAGGTCCTGCTGCTCTCGTTCCACGGCATGCCGGAACGCACGCTGAATCTTGGCGACCCCTATCATTGTCAGTGCCGCAAGACCGCGCGCCTGTTGAGCGAGGCGCTGGCGGGGGAATTTCCGGGGTTGAAGGTGGAAACCTCGTTCCAGTCGCGCTTTGGCCGGGCCAAATGGCTGGAGCCTTCGACCGAGGATACGCTGGCCCGTCTGGCGCACGAGGGCGTGGGGCGGGTGGCGATTGCCGCGCCCGGATTTTCCGCCGATTGCGTCGAAACGCTGGAGGAACTGGCCATCCGCGGGCGCGAGGTGTTCGAGGAAGTAGGCGGAAAGGACTATGCCGTGCTGGAATGCCTCAACGCGGGCGCCGATGGCATGGGGATGCTGGAGGCGTTGGTGCGGCGCGAATTGATGGGCTGGGTCTAAACCCTCAAAAGTCCGCCTTTAAAAATCCCATGCAATCCCCTTGCGGGTGAAATCGCCATAGCGGGTTGGGGACAGGCCCTCGGGGTCTTCTTCGTCTTTCGGCGCGGCCGGGGCGGGCACGGGATCGTTGGTCCAATGCTGCGGCTTGGTGAAAGTGCCGGGGCGCTGGGTGGCGCGCTGGATCGGCCGGGGGTTGGCATCGTCGGTCATGGCCTTGCCATGCGCCCGCTGGCGCTGGAATGCAATATCCCCTAAGGGCCGCCGATGAACCAACGCAACAATCGACCCGAGACTGGTGAAATCGTCCCCGGACTTGCCCCCCGCCGTGCCGCTTTGCGCCTGATGGATGCGGTGCTGCGCCGGGGTGAAACGCTTGATAATGCGGCCCATGCCGCCACGCAGGGCCTGCCCCAGAATGACAAGGCGCTGGCCCGCGCGCTGGCGGGCGAGGCGATGCGCTGGATGGTGGATCTCGACGCGCTGATCGATTCGGCCACCCAGCAGATCCTGCCCGAAGATGCCAAACCGCGCAGCGTGTTGCGCCTGATGCTGGCGGGTTGGCTGCGGCTGGAAACGCCGCCCCATGCGGTGGTGGCCACCGGGCTGGAACTGCTTCAGGGTGGGCCGCGCCGGTTGGCACATGGCGTGTTTTCCGCGCTGGTGAAGCAAGGCGTGACCCTGCCCGAAATCCCGACCCTGCCCGAGGCCGTGGCGGAGCGCTGGGGCGAGCATGGCGAGGCCATTGCGGCGGGTCTGGCCGTGCCGCCGCCGCTGGATCTGAGCGTGAAGGCGGGCAAGGATGCGCCCGAGGGCCTCTCGCTGATGCCCGGCCATGTGCGCCTCTCGCGCGGGGATGCGGTGGAAAGCCTGCCCGGTTTTGCCGATGGCGACTGGTGGGTGCAGGATCTGGCCGCCTCGATCCCGGCGCGCCTGATCGGCGCGGGAACGGGCCGCGTGCTGGACGTTTGCGCCGCGCCGGGGGGCAAGACGATGCAACTGGCCGCCGCCGGTTGGGATGTGACCGCGCTGGACAGCAGCCCCAAGCGGATCGAGCGGATGCGGGCCAATCTGGCGCGCACCGGGCTGTCGGCCGATCTGATCGCGGCCGATGCGCTGAAATATGAGCCGGAGGACTTGTTCGACGCGGTTTTGCTGGATGCACCCTGCACGGCGACCGGCACATGCCGCCGCCATCCCGATGTGCTGCACCGCATCGGTTCGCGCCAGATTGCCGAGATGGCCGAATTGCAGGAGGCTTTGCTCGCCCGTGCGGCAGGGTGGCTCAAGCCCGGCGGTGTGCTGGTCTATGCAGTCTGCTCGCTGGAGCGCGAGGAGGGCGAGGAGCAGGCAGTGAAAGTGGGCCTGACCCCCGATCCGATCCGGGCCGAGGAATTGCCCGCAGGCTTAGCGCCTACGCAGCAAGGCTGGCTGCGCACCGACCCGGGGATGCTGGGCGAGGCCGGCGGGCTTGATGGGTTTTTCATCGCGCGCTGGCGGAAATAAGGCGGGCCGTCAAAGGATCAGCGTGGCGGATTTATCCGCCGCCTGCGCCATCAGGCTCAGCGCCTGATGGCCGCGCCCGGTCAGGCAATAGCGGCCCTCGACTATCTGTTCGACCAACCCTTCGGAGCATAGCGCCGAGAGCCAGAGCAGCGCCGTGGCCATGCCCTCCGGCCCCAGATCGGCCAGATCGCCGGGGCCAAGCCCTTCATAGCCGACCACATCAAGCCGCATCAGCAGGTCGATCCCGTCAACCGGGAACATCCGGTTATGCAGGATGCGCGCTGCGGTAATGATATGATGCAGGATGGCGAACATGGAACCGGCCTCTCATTGGGGTGAGGCCTGGTCCCATGGATCGATAAATCGGGAAATTGATCAAAGATGGTTTTTGCAATCGGTTTTACTGATTGACCTTACCCCTTCAACCTGTCCGCAAATCCCTTCTTCAGCTTGGCCAGCTTGGGCGGGATCACGGCAAGGCAATAGGGATTGCGCTGGCCTTCGCCCACCCAGTAATCCTGATGATAGTCCTCGGCCGGATACCATGGCGCGATGGGCTCGATCGAGGTGACGATGGGGGCGGGCCAGTCCTTTTGCGCGCGCAGTTTGGCGGTTTCGGCCTCGGCGCTTTGTACGGCATCCAGGGGGAAGATCGCGCTGCGATACTGTGTGCCCACGTCATTGCCCTGCCGGTTGAGCTGCGTCGGGTCATGGGTTGCAAAAAACACGTCGAGCAGCGCGCCATAGGACAGAACCGCCGGATCGAACGTGATACGGATCGCCTCGGCATGGCCGGTCGCCCCGCCGCATACCTGTTTGTAGGTGGGATTTTCCACCGCGCCGCCGATATAGCCGCTTTCCACGTTCCTGACCCCGGCCAGTTGTCGAAACACCGCTTCGACGCACCAGAAACAGCCGCCTGCGACAATTGCCTGCTGGGCCATGCCTATTCTCCAATCTTTCGCGAATGGGCCCTAGATAGGAACGATCGCGCCGCCTGCAATGGTGGACATATTTCCGTCCCCGACATAGGAAGCCGCCATGACCGAACGCAAGATCACCGTCGCCGCGCTGCAACTGGCGCTGGGCAGCCAGGATGAGGCGCAAAATATCGCGGCCACCGTCGCGTTGGTGGAGCAGGCCGCAAAGCACGGCGCGCAGATCATCCTGCCGCCGGAACTGTTTTCCTCGCCCTATTTCTGCACGATTGAGGATGAGGCGCTGTTCGCCCTTGCCCGCCCGGCGGCGGAGCATCCCAGCGTGATCGCGATGCAGGAACTGGCGCGGGCGCTGAAAGTGGCGATCCCGACCAGCTTCTTTGAGCGCGACGGACATCACTATTACAACACGCTGGCCATGATCGACGCCGATGGGCAAATCATGGGCACCTATCGCAAGAGCCACATTCCCGATGGGCCGGGTTACGAGGAAAAATACTATTTCCGCCCCGGCAATACCGGTTTCAAAGTGTGGGACGTATTCGGCACGCGTATCGGCGTGGGCATCTGCTGGGACCAGTGGTATCCCGAATGCGCGCGGGCGATGGCCTTGATGGGGGCAGAGGTGTTGTTCTATCCCACCGCCATCGGCACCGAGCCTTATAATGCCGATCTGGACACCAGCCGCATGTGGCGCCGCGCGATGCAGGGCCATGCGGTATCGAACTGCATGCCCGTGATCGCCGCCAACCGCATCGGCGCCGAGGCGGCCTTTGGCGGGCCGGAACAATCCTATTACGGCCACAGTTTCATCAGCGACGAATGGGGCGATCTGACGGCGCAGTTCGGTGCGGGCGAAACCGGCGTGCTGGTCGAAACGCTCGACCTTGCGCGGGCGGCGACGCACCGGGCCGGGATGGGCTTTTTCCGCGACCGCAGGCCCCAACTCTATGGCCGCCTTGCCCAGGACATCTGACCTCTATGTGATCGCACTTGGCTCGAACGTTCGCCATGCGCGCCATGGCGGGCCAGAGCGTGTGTTGCAGGCCGCCGTTGCCGCGCTGGCGCAGGCGGGGCTGGGGGTCGAGGCGATGGCGCCGGTGATTCGCAGCGCGCCGCTGGGGCCGTCCTTGCGGCGCTATGCCAATGGGGCGGTGCTGGTGCGTTCGGATCTGTTGCCGCCTGCGATGCTGGGCCTGCTTAAATCCATCGAGCGCGAATTTGGGCGGCGGGGCGGAAAACGCTGGGGTTCGCGGGTGCTCGACCTTGATATCGTGCTGTGGGGCGGGGGAGAATGGCGCTCTGTCGGGCTTTGCGTGCCCCATGCCTCGTTCCGGCTGCGCGACTTTGTTTTGCGCCCGGTGGCCGCACTTGTCCCCAACTGGCGCGATCCGCGCACAGGTTTTAGCATCAAACAGTTACACAGCCGCTTGACCCGGAGCCTCCGCGCCCCTAGGGAACCGCGACCCGGCGCCTGAAGCTTCCCTTTCAGCCGCACTTATGGGGGCCCATAGCTCAGTCGGTAGAGCAACTGACTTTTAATCAGTAGGTCTCTGGTTCGAATCCAGATGGGCTCACCACCAATCCCACGATTTTGAAACTGGTTTGATCTTCCCCTTCCGGGGAGCGCCGAGCCATGTCTGGCGCGCGCATCGGCCCGATGTCGCAAAAAAAAGCCGGGGCAGGCCCAAACCCACCCCGGCTTTCCTATGGCTTTAGCGCCGGATCTCAGCGCAGGCTTAGCGCCACGCCGAAGATGCGCGGTTCGTTGTACACGCCCGCCATGTAGTTCTCGATCACGCCGATCAGATTGTGCTTGTTGAGCAGATTGCGGGCAAAGGCCGCGATCTCGTAATGCGGGGTGGCATAGCCGATGCGCGCGCCCAGTTCATTGTTGCCGTTGGCGGTGAATTCCGCCGAACGGTAAAGGACAAAGCTGGTCTTGCCTTGAATGTTCCAGTCACCCGCCGCATAGAGCTTGGCCCCATTGCCCAGCGGCACGTCATAGCGGGCCGACAGGTTCAGGTTATAGGTCGGCGCATTGGGCAGGGGATTGCCGTTGATCGGCACGAAATAGGACGTGCCGGTGCCCGTACCCTTGGTGAAGCCGCCGGTGTTATACACGGTGCAGACCTGCACCCCGTTCAGCCCGCAGGTCTGGGCATAGACGTTGCTGTCCTTGATTTCGGTATGCAGCAGCGACAGGCCAGAGCTGAGCGTCAGGTTGCCGGCCTTCAGGCTGAGATCGGCCTCGCCGCCATAGCCCACCGCCTTGTTGGCGTTGAACAGCACGCCGTTGCCGTTGCTGTCATTGCCGTTCAACTGGATGTTGTTGACGGTGTAGTAGAAGCCGGTGAGGTTGAAGTGCAGCGCGCCGCCAAGACCGGTGGTCTTGATGCCCGCTTCCCAACTGGTGTTGGTTTCGCTGTTGGCGGTGGTGAAATCGCTGTTGAACACGGCCGAGCGGCCCTGAATCGTCGGCCCGCGGAAACCGCGCGCCACGCGGGCATAGAGGTTCACGTCCGCGCTGGCCTTATACAGCAGGCTCAGATCCCAGCTCGGCTGGGTGTCGGCCAGGCGCACATAGGTGCGGCCTGTATAGGTCGAGACGCCCGCCGCCGTATTGGCGGTTTTCAGCAGCGCGGTCTTCTTCGTGTCATTGGTCACGCGGATGCCGCCCGTCACCGTCAGACGGTCGTCCAGCTTGTACGAAGCCTGACCGAACACGCCCCAGCTGGTGTTGATATTGTGCAGCAGCACCCAGTTGTTCGGATTATAGGCCGCCGTGGTCAGGAAATAGCCGCGCTGGTCGAATTCGGTGTCATCGCGCGCATCGAAATAGATGCCGCCCACCTGCCACTTGAAGCGCGCATTGTCCTTGCTGGCCAGACGCACTTCCTGCGTCCACTGGTCAAGCCCGCGCAGGCGGCCCTGCGACTGGCCATAGCCGTTGGCCGCGCCGTTGAAGGGGAAGTTGACCGCAGCGCCGCCATCGGTATCGCCGCGCGACCAGCCATCGGCGCCCTGATAGGACGTGATCGAGGTCAGCGTGACATTGCCGTAATCGTGGCGCACGCGCAGCGTCTGGCCATAGGTGGAATAGTTCTGCGGGTTGTTCTGCGCCTCGTCATAGGCAACCTGCTTCTGGTTCCATCCCGCCACGGTCTTGTTGCTGCCCTTGGCCAGCGAGCCGCGATAGAACAGGGTCGAGGTGCCCTGATAGGCGCGGTAATTGGTGGTCAGGTTAATGCTGGTGTCGGAGCTGGGGTCGAATTGCAGCTGAAACCGGGTGTCGTTTTCAGTAAAGCGGCCCAGCGTTTTGCCGCCGCCCACGGTGCCATCGGCGCTGACGCCGGTATAGGTGTTGGTCACCCAGTTGTCGCGGTGTTGATAAAGCGAGGAGAGGCGGAAGGTGACCGTGCCGTCCTTGGCGATCGGGCCGGACAGGGCGGCCTCTACGCTCTGCGTGTTATAGCTGCCCCAGCTGGCGTCGATATGGCTGGTCCAGTCCTTGGTGGGCTTGGCATTGTCGAACTTGATGATGCCTGCCGTGGTGTTGCGGCCAAACAGCGAGCCCTGCGGCCCGCGCAGCACTTCGACCTGCGCCACGTCATAGGCCGGGTTCGATTTGAGCACGACATGCTCAAGCACCACATCGTCCTGGATGATCGACACAGGCTGGCTGGCGCCGAGGTAGAAGTCGACATTGCCAAGGCCGCGAATGTAGAAACGCGGGAAGATGCGGCCGGTGGTCGATTCCACATAGAGGCTGGGCACTTTGCCCGACAGGCTGAGCAGGGAATCGCCACCGCCCGCGCGCGGGCCGGTCAGATCGTCGCTGCGCAGCACGGCCACGCTGAGCGGCACGTTCTGGAGATTTTCGCTGCGGCGCTGGGCGGTCACGGTGATGACGTTGGCGTCATTGGCTGCCTCAGCGGCCTGCGCATGGGTCGGGGCCAGCGCGATCAGACCGGCCAGAGCCAGAGCCCGGCGCGAGATCGCGGCTGTTTGAAGCGACGTTTTCATGGATTGCTCCCTCAACAAATTTGAAAACCTGACAGGGCGCGTCGCCAGTTTGCATCGGCGCCCTTGGGTGAAATGACACAATGGTTCCAGCGGCCCGTCCGCCATGGCGTCGGCAGGCTTGACCCAGAATTGTGACATTCCTGTCGCGAACTAGGCGCATTGACTGGATTTGCCGCGATATTTTGGCGAGATTGCATCGCTTTGCTGCAACAGCGTATCATTTGTGCAACGGAATAGGGGGTTTTGAGGGTTAACGAAACAACCCTTCGCGGACCTTCTATCCGCGTCCGGGATGGGTCTGTGCGTCATGTCCGGTGACCGCGTCAGGCCATGGGCCTTGCCAGCAGGAAGCGGGATCGCGGGGGCGGCGCAAAACCGCGCCGGGCCGGATCATGGCCGGGAAACGCGCCAGCGGGGCGACATAGGTGGCCGCGCCCGATGGCACCACGCCGTAATAGCCGCAAGCCACGTCAGGCGCACGCGGCCATGCGATGGCGCGGGCGATTTCGCCTATCGGGGTGGCCAATCCAATGGTTAATGCGACAAGCGCGACCCCTTTCGCCGGGCCCCAAGCGGATTCTTGTTTGGGTTGCACCAGAAGGTCCGCGATCAGCACCGCCAGAACGGCCAGCGCCGGAATGCTGGCGCGCATGGCGAAATCCATGCCGCCGCCCACCCGGCCAAAGGGGATCAGCAAGAGCGAGGCAACCATGATCCATACCGTGGCCGCGCCATAGGCCCCGGACGAGGGCCGCAGCCGCAGAGCCAACAGATAGGCGCCAATCTCCAGCAGGATGAAGATCGGATAGGAGTGCAAAGGCAAAGGCATGGCCAAGGCGCCGACCGTATCGCCCGCCACCACCAGATAGGCCAGCCCCGGCAGCGCGGCCCCTGCCGCCAATCCTGCCCAGATGACATCGCGCGAAAACAGCGACCGGGCATAGGCATGGAGCGCAAAGGGCAGGCATCCTATCGCCGCCAGCGGCGAGAGCAGAGGCAGAAACGGGACCATCACCGCCATCACGACGCGCGGCGCCTTGCCCCGCCGCCATGCCAGATAGGCCGCGGCAAAGATCCAGCCCGCCAGCCCATGTTGCGGCACCCAGAACATCTGCGTGATATGGGCGCTGAACTGAAACCCGGCCCATTGCTCCAGATGCAGGGTCAGGGGCTGGCCTGCCAGCGCCTGACCGACAATGTCCATGCCGCTGAAACCCAGAAAGACCGCAAGACCGATAGCCTTGGCCCGCCCGCCGTCGAACAGCGTTGATCCGGCGCCCAGCACCAGCGTCAGCAACAGGCTGTTTTGCGCCCACAAGGCCCATTCGGCGGCATGGACATTACCCGTCAGCGCAGGCCCCAGATACATGCCCAGCGGCGCGCGCAGCACCATCGGCCCGCCCGCGACGTCATAGGCAAACGGCCATGGATTGAGCGTCAGATCGCGCAACACCGCCAGTCGCACCTGCCAGTCGGTGTTGGCATAGGTCAGCCGCCCTTCGCCCCCCACCAGCAGCACCGCCATGGCCACCACCGCGCAGACGGCCAGATCGCGCCATGCAATATATCCGCCCCAGCCCGGCGCGCGGGCCACACCCGCAATGGCCGCCAGACCCATCGCGCCGCCCGCCAGCCACCACCACAGCGGCAAGCCCAGAAAAGCCCACAGACCCGCCTGCATCAGGCCAAGCAGCCCCAGCAGGGTCAGCATCAGCCAGCGCAGCGAAAGCCCGCCATTCCGTTCCGCCAAGGCATCATTCCCGTCCATGGCGCCAGCATAGGGCAGGGCTTACCCAAATAAGGTTAATGGGTGTGAGTGGCGCAAGTCATCAGGCGACGGCGGTCCGGCGGTCGGAATCCAGCCATGAGGCCTGCGCATCGGCGCAGCGCAGCAGGAGTTCGGCCAGCGGCAGGGGTTTGCTGAAAAGATAGCCCTGCGCATGTTCGCAGCCCGCCTCGGCCAGCGTCTGGCGCTGGGCCTCGGTTTCGACGCCTTCGGCCACGCAGGTCAGGCCGATGGTGTGGCAAAGGGTGATGACCGCCGAGGTGATCGTGCTGCCCTCTTCGGTGTCCAGCGCGCCGACAAAGCTGCGGTCGATCTTGACCTTGTCGAGCGGCAGGCGCTGAACATAACCGAGGCTGGAATAGCCGGTGCCGAAATCATCCAGCGCGATGCCCACGCCAAGGTCGCGGAACGCCTGAAGGGCTTGCGCGGCGGCATCGGCATTGCGCATCACGGCGGTTTCGGTCACCTCGATCCAGATGCGGTGCGGGGCGATGCCCGCCGATGCGATCTCGTCGCGGATAAAGGCCAGCGTGCTGGCCGAGGTGAGGTCGCAGGCCGAAATGTTGAAGGACACGGCCACGCAATCGGGCAATTGCCGCGCGGCCTTCAGCCCCTTTTTGAACACCGCGCGGGTGATTGAATGGATCGCGGTCGAGCGTTCGGCAATGGCGATGAATTCCATCGCGGAAATCTCGCCCAGCATCGGATTGGACCATCGGGCCAGCACCTCGACCGCGCTCAGCCGCCCGCTGGCCAATTCGACGATGGGCTGGAGCACGATGGACAATTCCTCCTCGAAGGAACTGGCCTGAAGCGCGGCCTCGATGGCGCGGTCGGCGCGCACGGCGGTTTCAAGGCTGGGGGTGAACAGGCAGACGCCGCCGCCATGGACATGTTTGGCATGATAGAGCGCATAATCGGCCCGGTCGAACAGATCGGCCGCCTTGGTCCCGGCATCGGGATATTGTGCCACGCCCAGCGAGCCGCCCACCGAGAGCACGATCTCGCCGATCCGCAGCGGCGCGCGGACCTGTTGCAGCAGGCGTTCGCAGGTGCGTGCGAAATCAGCGACCTGTGTGTCGATCAGCCCGAATTCATCCCCGCCCAGCCGATAGACCTGCACCGAAGGTCCGGCGGTGGCCCGCAACCGTCGCCCGATGGCTTCGAGCAGCCGGTCGCCGACCTGATGGCCATAGGTGTCGTTGATCGGCTTAAACCGGTCCAGATCGAGCACTCCCACTGCAAAGGGCAGGCCGGTGTTCTGATCGGTCCATGCATCCAGATCGGCATAGAACTGGCGCCGGTTGGGCAGGCCGGTCAGGCTGTCGGTCATCGCCAGCTTGCGGTTTTCCTCGTTCAGCCGCTGCAATTCATGATGCTGGGTTGCCAGCAGGCTGCTCGATTTCACCTGTTTGCGGAAATGTTCAAACCCGTTGAACAGCACCCGCAGCAGCACCGCCAGCACCAGCGCGACATTGATGCCGATGGTGGCAAAGGTGAGCAGGCGTTTGCTGAAACAGAAGATGATGAAGGCGGGCAGCACCGAAAGCGCCACCAGCAGCGCGGCTTGCGGCAGGACCACCAGACAGAAGATGCAGCCGATGACCGTGGTGGAAATATAGAGCGCCACATGGGCCTGTTCAAACGGCCCGCCATAGGGGGCAAGAGACAGCGACCATCCGGCATAGGCCGCCGCAATCGGCGCCGCCACCATCGTCACCAGACGCAACTGGCGCTTGGCCTCTTCGGGGCTGGGCAGGCCGGTGCGCGATGAGCGCAGCCAGTGGATCATCCGAATGATGGTGATGGTGAACAGCACCCCCGGCGCGCTCAGCGTCAGCGACAGGGGGGCCTGTGCGCGATGGGTGATGGCCACGGCCAGCGAGTTGATAAGCAACAGGCCATAAAGGAGCGGAACCTGCCTTTGCAGATTCGCAGCCTGAGAAACAGCCATGTCCGGATCGGTTCCGACATTCGCGAACCACCGGATCAGACGCGAAAACCCCAAGCGCCCTTCCCTTTCCATGCGAGCCAGCCAGATTGAACGCATCATGGGCCCCCATGAGTGAAAAGGCCTATAGTGCAGGCCTAGGTTAAAGCGCGGATGACATTGGATGAAGATGGGTAAGGTGTCCAGTAAAGCCCCCGTGTAAAACGCAGGTTCCACAATACAAAACCCCTGCGCCGTTACCGGCGCAGGGGTTTGGTTTTTCCGATGGTCGTCACCGGCGGGCTATGGCCTTAACCGGCCCCGCCGTGCCGCTTTCATCAATATTTCACGCGGACATCGACCATGAACGAGCGCGGCGGCAGGAAGCTGAACTGGTCAGCCGTGCCATAGCTGGTCTGATAGGTGGTCGCGCCCTGGGTGGTCGTGCTGGCCCCGCCCGAAGCGTTCGAGACCGCCGTGATCGCGCGGCTGTTGAATACGTTCGATACGGTGGCGCCGATGCGGAAATGGGTGCCGATTTCCTGGCTGATCGCAAATTCGCCGGTCGAATAGGGGCTGATGCGATAGAGGCGCACGCCGTCCAGCGTCGAATATTGCGTGACGGCGGTGGGCACGCCGTTGACCGAGGTCTTCACGCTGAACAGTTCGGTGGCGAACTGCGGGCCGGTGAACTTCTGGCTGAAGGAGACGCGCAGGCCCTTGTGCTTATAGATGAAGCCGGCGGCCGCCGTGCTGAAGGGCGCCTTGGCGACCTGAGCATTGGTAGTGCCGGAATGGGCATAGTTATACGAACCATTGCCGAACACGGTCAGGCCTTCGATCGGCATATAGGCGATCTGACCTTCGACACCCTTGTAATGTACGGTGCCGATGTTGACCAAGGTGCCCGAGAAGGCGGTCGTGTCGGTGGCGCTGGCGATCTTGTTGTTCACATTGATGATATAGCCATCCAGATCGATCGAGACCTTGCGGCCATGCCACACGGTGCCGACCTGATAATTGGTGCTGGTCTGCGGCTTGACGGTGGCGGCAACGCTGCTCGACTGGGCGGCGGTGGCCGCGTCATACGAAGGCGTATAGAAGCTCGACAGATCGGGCACATACATGCCCTGCGCATACTGGCCATAGAAGGACCAGTTGGTCTTGGGCTGCCAGTTGATCGTGCCGAAGGGCAGCGCCTTTGTCCATGTGGCCGAGGTGTTGGCGGGCGAGCGATAGGAGTCGGCATTGACCAGTGCATTAACGCCGCGCTTGAAATTCACATATTTCACGCCGGGCGTGATCGCCAGATTGCTGACCGGGCGCAGTTCGAGTTCGCCGAAAAGCTGGAACTGATCCCAGCTCGAATTCTGCTCATACTTGATGTTGGCCAGCGCGGTCGAAGGATAGCCCAGCGTGCTGGTGGCGCCGCTGTAGAACTTCTGGTCATAGCTGGGCAGGCCGGTGGTCCAGCTGAAATCCCAGGTGTGACGCCAGGTGTTGGCATGCTCGTACCAGCCGCCGACCTTGGCCTTGCCGAAGCCGAAGGTGTAATCCGCCTGACCGATATAGCCGATCACGCGATACTTGTTCATCTTGTTATAGCCGGGGATCTGGCTGGCGTCGGTAACCGCCTTATAGGGCGAGGTGGCCGTGCCCGCGCCGGAGAAACCGGTGACGACCGTGCTGGTGTTCCCGCTCATCGTGTTGTTGGTATAGCCATACATATAGACGCGGTTGTCGAGGCTCAGATGCTCGGACAGATCGCTTTGCAGGCGCAGATACGAGAAGTCGGTGGTCTTGTCGGTGCGGTTATACTTCCAGTAATCCTGCTTGGTCGGATCGCCGCCCATGCCATAGTTCAGGCCATACATGCCGATGTTCGAGCCTGCCGAGCAATTGACCGCCTTGAGCGTGGCATAGCCCGATTGCGCATAGCCGCAGGTCGAACCCTTGAGCACGTCCGACTGATAGTAATAGTTGCGGTTCCACGTCGACATGACGGTCAACTTGTTCGAGTCGCCGATGGGGATAACGCCCTTGAAGAACAGGTTCTTCGACATCACCGGCGAATTGGTCAGCGCGCCGTTCGACTTCAGATACTGGCCCGCCAGCACGAACTTGGCGCCGTTCCACTTGTCGATCTTGCCGGTCTGGATTTCGGCGCGGCCGATAAAGCTGTTCCAGTTGCCCAGCAAAGCCTCGCCCATCACGCCCTGCTTGTCAGAAACGGCGCGCGAATACATGTTGATGTTGCCGCCATAGGTGGCCTGACCCAGCTGGCTGGCATTGCCCGGACCGCGGTCCACCACCACGGTTTCAATCGTGGTCGAGGGGAAGAACGAGGTCGAGTGGTGGGTGGGGTTGTTGGTGTCGGCAAAGGGGATGCTGTCATAGGTGACGTTATATTCGCCATCCTGAAAACCGCGGATCACCGCCTTGGTTTCGGAAAAGCCCTGACCGTTGCCGGTGCCCGAAATCGACACGCCCGGCGTCAGCGCGATCAGCTCGTTAAAGTCCGAAGCGGCATTGGCATTGTCGATGAATTCGCGGCTGATCGCGGCCTGCGGCTGGGTGGTGGTCAGCGAGGCGGTGAGCGGGGCGGCCTCGGCGGTGCGCGAGCCGGTGACGATGATGTCCGAGGTGGTCAGCGACTGGCGGTCATTGGCTTGCCCGGCCTGATTGGCGGAGGTGGACTGGTCATCGGCGGTCCCGGCGGCGGCCGGGACTTCGGCGGCGGGCACTTCGGCAGCCACGGCATAGCCCACGTTGGCGATCAGGCAGACGGCAAGCGCGGTGCTGGTCGCCAGCAGCGTCTGGATGGAATGTTTGCTCATGTTTGGCCCCTTGAACGATATGATCTCGATTTCGGCGGCGGGCTCACAGACCGAACAGGCAGCCGCCATCGCCGCCCGAAATGAGACGGGCGCGAGGGGGGATGATCCATGCTGTCTTTTTGCCCGATCCTTAGAACCCGCCGGACACGAGCGGCGGTTAGGTGCGGGCGATGACGGATATGTGACGAAGCGCCGGGGCAGGGGGCCAAAGCGGGCAAGATTGCAAATTTAGAATGTTGTCATGCCCGCGGTCAGCAGCGGAAAACGCAGGCGCACCGCCAGCCCCGGCCCATTGTCGGCCAGTTCGAGCGATCCGTCATGAAAACGCATGATCGCATCCGCAATTGCCAGCCCCAACCCGCTGCCCGGCCGATTCGAGGCCGTGCCCCGTTCAAAGGGCTGCATGACCCGGTCGCGCTGGGCCTCGGCGATGCCGGGGCCATTGTCGGCGATGGTGATGATCGCCTCGTCTCCGGCGATGCTCAGCCCGATGGTGGCGCAGGTCTGTGCGGGCGTGTGCAGCGCCACATTGTCGAGCAGATTGACCAGCAATTGATGCACCAGCCCGACATCGCCCCGGACCGTGGCGGGAAACAGCGTGCCCATTTCCAGCCTGCTGCCTGCATCCGCAATCACCGGTTCCATGGTTTCGGCCACATCCTCGATGATCGGGGCCAGCGGCAGCGGGGCCATGGCGGTGGGATGGCGCCCCGCCTCGATTTCGGACAGGCGCAGCAGCGCGTCGAAAATGGCGATGATCGAGCGGCACTCGCGCTCGGCCCGGTCGAGCAATTGCCGCCCGGCCTCGTCCGTATGCGCCATATCGGCCTGCAGCAGAGCGCGCAGGCGCGTCAGCGGCGTGCGCAGGTCATGGGCCAGATGGCTGGCGAACTGGCGCTGGCTGTGGACCATATCGGCCATGCGTTCGATCATGCGGTTCAGCCCCGCCACCTGTTGTGCAAACACGCCGTCAAGGCCCGCATCGGGAATGCGTTGGCTGAGGTCTCCGCGCGCCAGCGCATCGGCGGCGGCCATCGTGCGAGCCAGTCGCTGGGCGATCAGCGCGGAAAACAGCCATGCCGCCCCGCTGCCCACGACGATGCTGATGATGACCAGAATGAGCGCGGTGCGGGGCAGCATGGCGTGGATATTCTCCACCGCCTCGGAATGCTCGATGATGACCAGCCGCGCGCCATCGGACAGCCGCGCGGTCAGCGCATGGCCCTCGCGCCAGTCGGGGCGGCCATCGCGGAAGCTCACATCGGCAAAGCCGGGGGGAGGCGGGGCCATCTCGATCCGGCCCCAGATCGTGCGGCCATCGGCGGCCAGCAGCATATGCCCTTTGTCGCTGATGACGCGCCCGCCGGTCAGCGCGCTCAGGCGGCGGGCGATGCTGGCGGTGTCCTGCGGCGCGCCGGGCACCAGAATACGCGCCTGTTCGCGGCGCAGCGAGGTTTCGACCTCATCGTCGATCTGCGCGCGGGCCTGCCAGTAGAGCAGGGCGCCCGCCCCCGCCATCGCCAGCGCAAAGGCCAGCCCGAATTGCCCCGCCAGCCGCCCGATGCGCGGCTGGGCCAGAAATGTCATGCCCCGCATTTGGCCGAACGCAATACATAGCCTTCGCCGCGCAGCGTTTCGACCGCATCGCAGCCCAGCGCCTGAAGCCGCCCACGCAGGCGCGACAGGTTGCTTTCCACGATATTGGTGGCCGGATCAAAGGCATAGCCCCAGACATTTTCGAGCAGCATGGCGCGCGTGACCACCCGGTCGGCATGGCGCATCAGATAGGCCAGCATCGAAAACTGTTTGCGGTTGAGATCAATGCCCGCATCGCCCAGAAAGGCCCGGTGCGCGGCATTGTCCAGCCGCAGCCGCCCCACGGCCAGATCATCGCCCTTGCGCTGGTTGCGCCGACAGATGGCGGCAAGGCGGGCTTCCAGTTCGGCATCGTCAAAGGGCTTGGTCAGATAATCGTCGGCCCCGGCTTTGAGCCCCTCGACCCGGTCCTGCACCGAGCCGAGCGCGGAAAGCATCAGCACCGGTGTGTTGCACCCCGATGCGCGCCACTGCGACAGGATCTCGATCCCGCCGATATCGGGCAGCATCCGGTCCAGAATGATTGCCCCCACCGCGCCCTCGCGCTCAAGTGCCAGCGCCTCACGCCCGGTCAGCGCATGGAGCGAGGGATGGCCCCATGCCGCCAGATTGCGGCAGATGACGCCCGCGATGATCGGATCATCCTCGACAACAAGAACAGGTTTTTGAGTCATGGCCCCTGATGCGACGGTTTTATGACATTTTCGCGGATACGCCCGGCCATAGGGTCGCAGGCGCGCATTTTCTTTACATATGCCGCGCGGCGCAAAACCCCGCTTTTGCTTGCCAAGGGGCCGATTTACTGATGAGTTGGCGTTGGGGACAGGGTGGGAAAAGCCATGCAGAGGGTTAGGAACATCAAGGAGCTGGCCGATCTGGCCGGGGTGTCGGCTGGTACGGTGTCGCGCGCACTGGCCGGGTCCGAACTGATCAGCCGCGCCACCCGCGAACGCGTTCAGGCATTGGCACGCGAATATGGCTTTCGGCCCAATGTGATGGCGCGCAATCTGCGCATTCAGAAGACCGGGGCGATCGGTGTGCTGATCCCGCTGGGCCATGAGGCGGGACAGCCGATTTCCGATCCCTTCTTCATCACCATGCTGGGGATGCTGGCCGATACATTGACCGCGCGGGGCTATGACCTGCTGCTCAGCCGGGTGATTCCACAGGATACCGGCTGGTTGGAAAGGGTGGCGACATCGGGCCGGGTCGATGGCCTGATCGTGCTGGGCCAGTCCGATCAGGCAGCGACCCTTGATGAAGTGGCGCGCGATTATCGCCCGCTGGTGGTCTGGGGCGGGCATGATGAAGCGCAGGTCCATTGCAGCGTGGGCAGTGACAACCATCTGGGCGGGCAGATGGCGGCGCGGCATCTGATCGAGCAAGGGTGCCGCAAGATCGCCTTTTTCGGTGATCCGCGCGCGCTGGAAATGACCCAGCGTCTCGATGGGGTACAGGCTGCCCTGGCGCAGGCGGGGCTTGCACCCGCCGAGGTGGTGCCGGCTCATCTGGTGGCCGAACTGGCCTATGCCGATATCGCGCGCTATCTGCGCAAGGCGGCGCACCGGCCCGATGGGATCGTGGCGGCCTCGGATGTCATTGCGATGACGGCGTTGCGGGCGCTTTCCGAAGTGGGCCTGTCGGTGCCGGGCGATGTGCGCGTGGTGGGCTATGACAACCTCCCGCTCTCCGAACATACCGTGCCCAGCCTGACCACGATCAGCCAGGATCTGGTCGCGGGGGCCGAGCATCTGGTGGACATGCTGATGCGCCGGGTCGCGGGCGAAGATACGCAGAGTGTGATTATGGCGCCCGAATTGGTGGTGCGGATGTCGGCTTGATGGGGGTTTTATGCCTCCGGCGGGCAAAGGGACTTGTCCCTTTGCAATCCTATTAATTGGGTGGTGTGTGGTTTGCGATGGCGGGGAAAGCCTGCGGCGCGGTAAGGTGGTGTCTTAAGCGCCGCAGGCTTTCATATCTCAACCTTGCCTATGTCAGCCGTTGCCAAACCCATAGCGCAACAAAGACAGTATCGGGATTGCAAAGGGACAAGTCCCTTTGCCCGCCGGAGGCAAAACCTCAAAACCCCAAAAACCCCAAAACCCCGATCAGCAAGTCGCCGTCTTAGTCCCCGACAGCCCAGCCGTCAGATTGCGCGAATCGCGGATGAGGAAGGCGGCTTCCTGATGCAGCGTCATGGGTTTGACGAACATGGATCCGAACAGGCCTGATTGCTGGTAATAGACCTCGACGAACATGACGGCCATGCCGCTGGCGGCTGTCACCTGATTGCCGGTGGGCCCCATGCCGGTCACGACCGCGCTTTCGACGCCATAGGCCGATGCGGCGGTCATGCTGCCGGTGCATCGTTGCCAATGGATATATTGCTTGCTGGTGGAAGAATTGAGTTCGAGGCTGGAGACGATCACCTTGCCTTTGGTGCTCAGGTTGATGCTCTTGCCTTCCTGCACTGCGCCGGTCAGCACCGAATTGATCTCGGTTTCGCTAACGGTGGGGCTGACGCTGGATGTGCTGCTTTGTTCAAGGCGCGAGGCATTGTCGGCGGTGGACATGGCGATCTGGCTGACCTGAAGGCTCACGATCGTCATATTGGCCATTTCGATGCCATAGAGCCCGATGAGCAGCAGCACGGGCATGGTGGCGCCCAGTTCGATGATCGAGACGCCCGAACGGTCGCGCCACAGGCGGCCAAGCAGCGCGCGCAGCCTCATGTGCAGGTCCTCGTGGCCGAACCATAGGCGACCTGTGCGGCCCATGGCTGGTTGCGGCGCACTGCTGTCGCGTTCAGCGTGACCTTGCCCCACATGCTTTTCATAAAGGGCACGCTGAACATCGGGGAATAGCTGGCCGTGGCGGTATAGACGATGATGTCGCCCGCCGCGCCATTGCCCGATGCGCCAATGTCCGAATTCCACGATCCGTCGCCATTTTCGTCGGTATAGGGTTCGCCATTGTCACAGCGGCCATTGGCGTTGGAATCGGTCCATTTTTCCGCGCGGCCAATATCTGTGAAATCGTAATAGGACTTGCGGGTCGAGGTGACCGTCACCCCCGGCAGCGCGGGGGCCAGCACCTTGGCCACATTCTGGTCGAGCGTTGTGGTGTTGGCATTTTCCAGCGTGGCATCGCGCGCGGCCTGACGCACCGCGCCGTTGAGCAGCGCGCGGCCATAGAACATCTGGCCATAGTAACCCATGCCCATCAGCAAGAGCATCAGGATCGGCAGGACGAAGGCATATTCCACCGCCGTGGCCCCGCGTCGGTCGCGCCACAGATGGCAAAGCGCCCGCGCCATCAACTGGCCACCCGCAAGGCGCTGGCGGTCTTGGCGATCTGCTGAAACGCGCTGTTCAGCTCGCTGGCGCTGTTGGCCGTAAAGCCGCTGTCGGGCGAGGCGCAATAGGACAGGTCGGTTGAGAGGCTGGTGGAATAGCCGATCACCCAGATTCGCACCCCGCGCCCCTTGATTGCATCACAGACCGCGCGAAAACGGGCGATATGGCGGTTGTCATCGTTGCTGTAGCCATCATCGGTGATGCGCCGGTCGTGATATTCGATGCCATAGGCCTGCTGAATGCTGTAGGCGGCATTGGGCTCGCCGTCGGTCATATAGATGATGTGGCGCGTGACATTGCCGCCATTGGTGGGCACCTCGGTCACATTGCTGGAAAAGATGCCGGTCGATGAGATCAGCCGCGCGCCCCACAACATGCCGATGTCGTGATAGGTGCTGCCCGCCGGGGTCAGCGAATTGACATAGGTGGTGAAATCGGTCTGCGTCATGGTGGCCAGCGTGCGCGCCGCCGCCGGGCAATAGGAATTGGCCAGCGAACCCGATGTGCTCAGGATCGAGTTGCTGCTGCTGGTGCCGCGATAATAGGCGATGTCGGGCCACATCGGCGCCCATTTGGTCGCATCGTCGCTGGTGGGCGCCATGTCGATGTTGAGGTCGGTAGCGGTCGTGGGCGAAATGCGGTCGGTCAGCGAACTGTAGCTGAAGGCTGAGTCCGAGACGGTGAAGCGTTCCTCGATACAGCCATTCCATGTCGAGCTTTGCGAAGCACCACTGCTGCCGGTGCTGGTGGTGGCGGCGGCAAAGGTCTTGAACGTGCTGGTATCCACATTGGCCAGCACATAGTCGAAATGGTCGAAGGCGGTCCCGCTGGTGGGCGAGGAGGCCGTGCCCAGGCCGCTGTATGTATAGGATTTCAGGCTGAGATAGGCATAATAGCGATACTGGTAATAGCTGTCGCCCGAACGGGTGCAGGTATAGAGCGAGCGCACCTTGGGCTGGGTCACGATGCTGGCGCTGTAGGTGTAGGAGCCGGTCGTGACATTGCCGGTGCTGTTGCTGGACGAGCCGTTGTTGGTCCATGCCGATGTCGCGGGCAGGGCGGCAAAGCACGCGCTCTGGCTGGCATAGGCGGTGCTGGAATAAAGCGCGGGGGTCGAGTTGGGGGTTGAGTTATAGACCTCTTCGGAGGTTTTCAGCGTGCGCGAATTATACACTGCATAGGTGATCGCCTCGAACTGGGGCACGCGGGTCTGCAGCGCATAGGTGCTGGCCAGATAGGACGGGCTGAGATTGTAGAGCAGGCGCCCGACATTGACCGAGCTGCTGTAGGGCACGAAGCCATAGCGCACGCGGGCATTGGTGCCGGCCGTTGCGTTGATGATGGTCGTGTTGAAATTCTTGAGCGCGGTTTGCAGGCCGGTGATCTTGACCGTGCCGTTATACGAATCCGACATCGACCCGGTGGTGTCCAGTACGAAGACGATATCGGAATTGCCGATGCTCTGCGTCGAGGCGCAGGTCAGGCTGAGATCATAGGTATAGCGGCCAAAGAGCGCCATGATCCGCAGCGGCACGGTAGTGGTGGCGGTGCCGTTGACGGTGACGCCATTGTCGGTGCTCGACAGGGTGAAGGCGGTGCTTTTGGTGCCTTGCTGGGCATCGGTATAGTTGACGTTGAAATAGGACTTGCCCTGGGCAATCGCGGTGGCGTCCAGCCCGTTCGTGGTCACCGCGCGCCGTGCGGCCAGAGCGCCCGCATCACATGCGCCCTGAAGCCGGTTTTGCGCGCGATAGACAAGGCTCAGATCCACCGCCCCGCCGATAAGGGCCGTCAGCACGAACATGATCGAGGCGGCCAGCATCAGCACATTGCCGCGCCGGTCGTGGGCCAATCGGCGCAAGAAGGGCTGGGATCGCGGCATGATGATCGGGCCTTGTATCAGCGGACAAGATGCGCGCCCGATGGGGCGCCTAATGGTTTCCCCTAGTGGTTAACGCTTAAAGATTCATAAATTCTCAGGACTTGGCCTTGCCCCGACAGTATTGCGAGCCTGTCTGTATCCCCGCAAATGCACCACTTTTGCAACTGCGGATGCAGGAATCGAGTTTGAGTGTGCCGGAAATAGGCGTAAATCGGCGCCACCCCGATTGGCCGCCACCTCCGCATATCGTCGGAGTCGGCTTCCTTACATGGAGATCATCATGAAGAACCTTTTGGCTTGGGCTTTTGCCGTGTCGCTGCTGTCTGGCGCGCCTGTGCAGGCGGCCGCGCCGGGTCTCGATTTCCACCTCTTTGAAAATGCCTATGTGCGCAATGGTGCGCCCGAAGCAGGTTATGACGCGGTGCGCCGCGCGGTGCCGGTGGGCGCGGATGCGCGCGGCGGCGTGGCGATGCTGCGTCAGGCGGGCGCGCATTGCGGCGCGGCGCGTGACGGCCAGGTCGATTGCTTTTACCGCCAACGCATTTCGGTCGACGATGTGGTGGACACTTACGCAACCTGGGACATGCAGCTCAACCTGAGCGGCGACAAGGTGGCCGCCGTTAACGTCGAGCGCAGCGTCGAACAGCGCTAAACCTCTGCCGCGAAGCGGGTTTCAATCCTCTAGCACCCAACGCTGCCGTCAAAGCGCAACAAGGACAGTCATGGGATTGCAAAGGGACGAGTCCCTTTGCCCGCCGGAGGCCCCTTAACTCTTACCCCCGCCCGGACTGGTGAAATCATACACCGCCAGCCCGGAAGGGTCGGTCGGCAATTCCAGCACCTCGCGCTGGGCCAGCGTATGGGCGGCGTCCTCATAGCCGCTGCGCCAATGGTCCTCCATCGTCTGGCGGCTGAATTCATAGTCCTTGTAATCGCCTTCGTAATTGGGCGACTGATAGACCATCTGCACGATATTATAGCGCGCCGGATCGGTGGCCTCCATCAACAGCTTGCCCTCGGCGCTGGCCAGTTGCTCGGGCGTCATCGTTGCGGCCAGCTTGCGAAAGGCGTTGCGCAATTCCTGCCGCTCGCGAAACATGTCGGTGGCGGCGCGGGTGCGGCTGGAATACTGGATTTCCTTAATGCGCGAGGCGACGGCCGCCATGTCGCCGGGCATATGGCCGCGCGCGCTCCACAGATCGACCTGAAACACCAGCGTGTCGAGCCGCGAGTCGGAGGACAAAACCCAATCGAGCGGCGTGTTCGACACCAGCCCGCCGTCCCAGTAATATTCGCCATCGACTTCCACCGCCGGAAAACCGGGCGGCAGCGCGCCCGAGGCGATGATATGTTCGGGCCGGATCGTGCATTGGGCATTGTCGAAATATTTGAAATTACCGGTACGCACATTGACCGCGCCCACGCTGAACCGGGTTTGGCGTGCGTTGATGCGGTCGAAATCGACCAGACTTTCCAGCGTCGAATGCAGATGGCTGGTGTCATACCAACTGGTCGCCTCGGCGGTCTTGTCGGGCTGGAAAAAGGGTGGGATCAGGCGGGGGCTGAAGAAGCCCGGCGCGCCCTGCATCAACACTTGCCCCGCCGCCATCTGGTTGATCGCGCCGCGCAGATGCGGGTTCACCGCCAGATGCGACAGGCCAAGCGTTGCCAGCCATGGCGCCCATGCGGTTGAGCGGCCCGACACGCCTTCCCAAAAGCGGCGCAATTGGCCCACGCGCGCCTCGGGGGCATTGCCCGCGATGATCGCGCTGTTGATCGCGCCGATGGAAATGCCCGCGATCCAGCCCGGCTCGATGTCCCGTTCGGCCAATGCCTCGTAAACGCCCGCCTGATAGGCCCCCAAGGCGCCCCCGCCTTGCAGCAGCAGCGCCACGGTTTCAAAGGGCGTGCCATTGCCTCTGGCATGGGTGACGGGGGCTTTCCAGCGGCGCATTCGGGGCATGGATGGACGGCTCCTTGATGATCGCATATTCAAGGTAGCGGTTAATGGCCGCTATTCAATCTACTCCGCGCAAGGTGAGGGTAGCCAGTGCGGCCAGCACCAGGGTGGCGGCGGCAAAAGCCATGGTCCACACCGGCGCGCCGGGGAAAAACGCGTTCATCACCGTATGCATCACCGTTGCCACCAGCAATTGCGGCACCACGACAAAGACATTGAACAGGCCCATCGACACGCCCAGCTTGGACTGCGGCAGGCTGGAGGCCAGCATCGCATAGGGCATCGCCAGAATAGAAGCCCATGCCAGACCGATGGCCACTTCGCTGACCTGCAACCACGCCGGATCGCGCAGGACCAGATAGGAGCCAAAGCCCGCCGCCCCGGCGATCAGGCTGACCGCATGGGTGCGCGCCTTGCCGATGCGCCGGGCGAGCCATGGCAGCACGATCAGCGCGGCGGGCGCGGCCACGCCATTATAGATCGAGAACAAGCGCCCGACATAATTAGCCGCCGCCTGATAGGCTGGGCTGGCCGGATCGGTGGCGCCGAAGTGATATTGGGCGACGATGGGCGTGGTATAGATCCACATGATGAACAGCGCCGACCAGCTGAAGAACTGCACCAGCGCGAGGCGTTTCATCAGCGGCGGCATACCGGCAAAATCGCCCACTACGCTGGAGAGCAAAGTGGTGCGCCCAGCGCGCGCCAGCATGATCGCGGCGATCAGCGCGACGCCATAGGCCGCCATCAGCCCGGCCAGCAGATAAAGCTCCTTGGCCAGCGCCCAATGTGCGACGCAGGCTGCCAGTACGCCCCCGGCGCCGATCCACGGCAAAGCGCCCAGCGGCGAACGCGCCGCCAGCGCGAGGTCGGGGCCGGTTTCGGGGGACGCGGCCTCGCCGAACTCCTCCATCTGTGTGGGCGAATATTCCTGCGTGTTCAGCACCGTCCACAACACCGCCGCCAGCAGGATCGCGCCGCCCGCCCAGAAACTGTAGCGCACCGTGTCGGGGATCTGCCCCGTGGGCGCGACATTGGCCACGCCCAGCGCGTCGAGCAGCGAGGGAAACAGTGAGCCCACCACCGCCCCCGCGCCGATAAAGGCGGTCTGCACCGCATAGCCCGCCGTATGCTGGCTCTTGTCCAGCATATCGCCGACAAAGGCGCGGAACGGCTCCATCGCCACATTCAAACTGGCGTCGAGCAGCCAGAGCAGCATAGCCGCGCCCAGCAATATGCCTTGCAGCGGCATGACCAGCAGCGCCAGACAGGCCAGCACCGCGCCCGCCAGAAAATAGGGCCGCCGCCGCCCCAGCCGCCCCAGCCATGTGCGGTCCGACAGATGCCCGATCACCGGCTGCACCAGCAGGCCCGTCAAAGGCGCGGCGATCCACAGCGCGGGCAGATCGTCGATCGAGGAACCAAGCGACTGGAAAACGCGGCTCATATTGGCATTTTGCAGGGCAAAGCCGATCTGGATGCCGAAAAAGCCAAAGCTGACATTGCACAGCCCGGCCCAGCCAAGTTTGGGCTTGCCCGACATGATTTCCCCTTCCGCGTGACGGTATGTTTGTTGCGCCCGGCGTTGCATGGACCGGGGCGCGGGGCAATCACGTATACGAATACCTTATGCGCGATTTGCCCGGCACCGGCCCTCTTCCCTGGCCCTGCCACCCATTGAGTGTTCCATAAGGATGGCAGGGCCGGAGGAGAGGGCCGGTGCCGTTTACCCCCCGCAACTCTTCCGCCGCACCAATCGGGTGGGCAGAACCGGCGAGGGCAGGGCGCGGTCCTCGATCTGGGCCAGCAGCGTTTCGATCAGCAACACGCCCGCCGCTTTCAGATCCTGCATCATCGTGGTCAGCGGGGGATTGGTCATGCCCGCCGCCGGAATATCGTCAAAGCCCATCAGCGCCACATCGGCCGGCACCGACAGGCCCGCTTCGGAGAGTGCGCGCATCGCACCGATGGCGATCAGGTCCGATCCGGCAAAGATCGCATCGAAATGCGCGCCCTGCGCAATCAGCGTGCGCGCGGCCAGATAGCCCGATTCCTCGGTGGTCAGCGCGTCGATCTGCAAATCGGGATTCACCGCCAGACCGCCTTGCGCCAGCGCCGCCTGAAGCCCGCGATAACGGTCGGAAAATTCGGGGTAATGCTCGTCCGCCTGCCCCAGAAAGGCGATGTCGCGGCGGCCCTGCGCGATCAGATGTTCGCCCGCCATTTGCCCTGCGCCGAAATTGTCGCTGCCCACGGTCGCGCCGATGTTGTCGGGCCGCACCGAACCCCAGCGGACAAAGCGCGTGCCCTGCGCCACAAGGCCCGTCAGGCGCTGTTCGTATTGCGTGTAATCGCCATAGCCCAGCAGGATCAGCCCGTCCGCGCGGTGGCTGTCCTGATAGCGGGTGTGCCAGTCATCCTCCATTTTCTGAAACGAAATCAACAGGTCGAACCCGCGATTGGCGCATTGCCGGGTGATCGAGCCGAGCATGGCCAGAAAAAACGGATTGATGCGCGAATCATCCTCGCTGGGTTCTTCAAAGAACAGCAGCGCAATCGTGTTGGCGCGTTGTGAGCGCAGCGAGGAGGCGTTTTTGTCGACCGTGTAATTCAGTTCGCGGGCAATCGCCTCGATCCTCGCGCGCGTTTCGGCGCTGACCGAACGCGACCCGCGCAGGGCGCGGCTGACCGTAGGCTGGGACACGCCTGCGCGATAGGCGATGTCGAAACTGGTGGGCCTGTTCGACCGTTTTTGCCCCATGATTGCGCGTGTCCCTTGGCTGGCTCTTGCGTGGCCTTAGCGCAACATTACCCGATTGCGCATAATATGGGTATACGTATGCCATCTTTTGTTCACGCCCATCGCCATTGTAAGCGGGCTTCACGTTGACCGGAACCAAGGGGCAGGGGTGCCCTATGCCGGGACGAAGCCGGCGCGCATGGACCGTGTGTCATCCATGCGCAGCCGGTGTGATCAGGAGAGGAATATCATGAGCTTCCGCAGCTTCAAGGCGGGGCGCCTTGGTGCGTCCGCCGCATGCATTGCCGTGTCTGCTTTCATCTTTCCGGCGCTGGCCGTGGCTCAGGAAGCTGCGCCCGCGGCCAATGATCAGGCCATCGTGGTGACGGGCATCCGTGCCTCGCTCGATGCCTCGGCCTCGCTCAAGCGCCGTTCGCCGGTGATCGTGGAATCCATTTCGGCCGAAGATATCGGCAAATTGCCCGATGTTTCCATCGCGGATTCACTGGCCCGTCTGCCCGGCGTCACGGCCCAGCGTCTGGAAGGGCGCGACCAGCGCCTCTCGATCCGCGGCCTTGGCCCCGATTTCGGCACCACGCTGCTCAATGGCCGCGAACAGGTGACCGTGGGCGACAATCGCGGCGTGGAATATGACCAGTATCCGTCGGAATTCTTCAAGAATGTGGTGGTTTACAAGGCCGCCAATGCCGCGCTGATCTCGGCGGGCGTGTCGGGCACGGTGGATCTGCGTATGCTGCGCCCGCTGGCGCAGAAGGACCGCATCGTCGCGGTGCAATTGCGCGGGCAGATGAACGGCATGAAGGCGCTGAACCCGGACAGCGACAACAAGGGCTTCCGCGCCTCGGCTGCCTATGTCGACAAATTCGCCAATGACACCTTTGGCATCGCCATCGGCCTGTCGGCCACCCATGCCCCTTCGCAGAACGAGCGCTATAACGCATGGGGTTTCCCCAATGAGGCAGCGGCGGGCGGCGCGCTGTTCCTTGGCGGGGCCAAGCCCTATGTGCAATCGAACATGCTCAAGCGCTATGGCGGCGTGGTGACGCTGGAATGGGCGCCCAGCGACAATTTCCACTCCACGCTCGACCTGCTCTATTCCAAGTTCAAGGAAACCCAGCACCTGCGCGGCATCGAATTCCCGATTGCCCCGACATGGGGTTCGGCCGCGACCATCCAGCCGGGCTATACCACCACCAACGGTCTGGTCACCGACGCCACGCTGACCAATGTCCATGCGGTGCAGCGCAATGACCTGAACGAGCGCACTGCGGACAATTTTTCGGCCGGGTGGAACGGCGTGTGGACCGTGGCCGAGGACACCCACATCACGCTCGACGCCAGCTACAGCACGGCCAAGCGCACCGACTTCCTGCTCGAAACCTATACCGGCACGGGATACAATACGACGGGTGCCTCCGACACGATCCACATCAGCGCCAATCCCAATGGCGCCTTTTCGATCGTTCCCACGCTGGACTATTCGAACACCGGCCTTTTCGGCATCACCGACCCGCGCGGATGGGGCTATAATGGCACGAGTGCCGTGGTTCAGGCGGGCTTCCTCAACAAGCCCAGCTTCAAGGACGATCTGCTGGCCCTGCGCGCCGGGGTTGACGGCAAATTTGGCGGCCACTCGATCTTTTCGGGCTGGGAAGTGGGCGTGAATTATTCGCGCCGCAAGAAGACCTCTAACTTCCTGTCCTATTTCCTCTGCCCCAAGGGCGCGGGCACCAATTGCACCGTGTCGAGCGGCACCACCACCTTTGCCCCCGTGCCCAGCGCGGCGGTGATCGGCACGGTGGCGCTGGACTATCTGGGCGTGCCCAAGATGCTCGCGCTTGATCCGATGTATCTGTATAATAACAGCCTGAACGCGGCCTATGACAATCGGCCCGTCTCGCTGGTGCGCGACAATTCGGTGACGGAAAATGTCATCACCGGCTATGCGATGCTGAAGATCGACGGCGATGTTGCGGGCAAAAAGCTGACCGGCAGCATTGGCGCGCAGGTGGTGCATACCAACCAAAGCTCGAACGGTTCGATCTCGAACTTCTCGAATGGTGCGGTCTCGCTCTATCCGGCCACGGGCGGGGCGAAATACACCAATGTCCTGCCCAGCCTGAACCTGTCGCTGGAAATGGACCCCTCGATGTTCGTGAAATTCTCGGCCTCGCACACGATGGTGCGCGCGCGCCTTGACCAGATCCGCGTCAATCAGGAATTCAACATCGACCCCACCCGTCTGGGCTCGACCACGCCGGGCATGTCGGTGTTCAGCTCGACCGGGGGCAATCCGCAACTGCGCCCCTATCATTCCACCAACATCGACCTCTCGCTGGAGCGCTATTTCCGCAAGGGCGGCTATGTCTCGGTGGCGGGCTATTACAAGAAGCTGACCCAGTTCGTCGATCCGTCGAACAATTTCCTCTATGACTTCTCCTCCGCGCTCAGCAGCCTGACGCCCGCCCAGCGCGCGGCGGTGGGCACCACGCTGGGGACGGTGAACGCGCCGGCCAACACCGGGCATGGCGATGTGAAGGGTGTGGAAGGCACGCTCTCGCTGCCCTTCTCGCTGCTGACGCCCAAGCTCGACGGCTTCGGCTTCTATGGCAGCCTGTCCTATACCGACAGCACGATCTATCTGGCCAGCAATCCGGGGCAGGCGATCACGCTGCCGGGCCTGTCGGACTGGGTGCAGAACGCGGCGCTTTATTACGAAAAGCACGGGTTCCAGGCGCGGGTGAACTATCGCTTCCGCTCGACCTTCCTGGCCGAAGTGGCGGGTCTTTCGGCCAATCCCACCTATCGTCAGGCCAAGGCCGAAGCGATTGTGGACGCCCAGATCGGCTATGAATTCCAGCCCGGTTCCAAGCTCTACGGCCTCTCGGTCATGCTTCAGGCCAAGAACCTGACCGACCGTCCCTTCATCACCTATCAGAACAACGATCCGCGCCAGTTGATCGACTATCAGCGCTATGGCCGCGACTATTACTTGAGCGTCAGCTACAAGTTCTGATCGCTTGAGAAGAATGCGGGCGGGGTTTTGCAGCCCCGCCCGCGCATAAGAGAGACCGGGGGAAGAGCAGGATGAAGCAGAACACCATCGCGGGCCTTTGTCTGGCCGGGGCGATGATCGGCGGCGCGGGCCATGCTACGCCCATCTCCGACCTGCGCGCCCGCACGCCTGAACAGGAAGTGATCTATTTCGTCCTGCCCGACCGTTTCGCCAATGGCGATCCGGCCAATGATACGGGCGGCATCGCGGGCGATCGGCTGTCCCATGGCTTCGACCCTGCGGACAAGGGCTTCTATCATGGCGGCGACCTTAAAGGGCTGACCGCGCGGCTCGATTATATTCAGGGGCTGGGTGCCAGCGCGATCTGGGTCGGGCCGATTTTCAAAAACAAGCCGGTGCAGGGGGCCAAGGGCCATGAAAGCGCGGGCTATCACGGCTATTGGATCACCGATTTCCTCCATGTCGATCCGCATTTCGGCACTGACGCGGATTTCGCCGCTCTGGTAAAGGCGGCCCATGCGCGGGGGATGAAGGTCTATATGGACATCATCGTCAACCACACCGCCGATGTCATCCAATACCGCGAGGCAGGCGATGCCGCCGCGCCCTATCGTTCGAAGGCCGACTATCCCTTTTCGCGCCGAGGCGGAGTGGCGGGCGCGCCGATCAATGCCGGGTTCGCGGGCGATGATGATGCCCGCCCCGCCAACTGGGCGCATATGACCGATCCGGGTTTTGCCTATACGCCCTATGTGCCGCGCGGCGAGGAGAAGGCCAAGAACCCGGCGTGGCTCAACAATCCCATCTGGTATCACAATCGCGGCGACACCGACTGGAAGGGCGAGAGCGCGCAATATGGCGATTTCGTCGGGCTGGACGATCTGGCCACGGAAAACCCGCGCGTGGTCAAAGGGTTCATCGAGATCTACGGCAACTGGATCGACCGTTTCGGCATTGACGGCTATCGCATCGACACGGCCAAGCATGTGAACCCGCAATTCTGGCGCGCCTTTGTGCCCGCCATGCAGGCGCGGGCCAAGGCGCGCGGCATTCCCAATTTCCACATCTTTGGCGAGGTGGCGACCGGCGATTATGATCCGGCGCTGTTGGCCGGATGGGTGCATCGCGCGGGGCTGCCTGCGGTGCTGGACTTTGCCTTCATGCGTGCGGCGACCGATGCGGCCGGCGGCAAAACCGGCACGCAGGAACTGGCCCGCATGGTCGAGGATGATGCGCTCTATGGGCCAAAGGGCGCGCTGCGCCTGCCGACCTTCCTGGGCAATCACGACAATGGCCGTTTCGCCATGGCCCTGCGCGAGGCCAGGCCGGGGATCGGCGCGCAGGAATGGCTGGCGCGCGACCTGCTGGGCCATGCGATGCTGCTGACGCTGCGCGGTGTGCCGACGATCTATTATGGCGACGAACAGGGCTTTGCCGGGCGCGGGGGCGATCAATCCTCGCGGCAGGATATGTTCGCCAGCAAGGTGGCGGAATATAATCAAGATACACTGGTGGGCACTTCCTCCACAACCGCCGCCGCCAATTTCACACCCACTCATCCGCTCTATCAGGCCATCGCGCGCCTTTCCCAGATCCGCCGGTCCACCCCGGCGCTCTGGGGCGGGCGGACGATCCTGCGCGCCTCGGGCGAGGGGCCGGGGCTGTTTGCCGTCTCGCGCCTCGATCCCAAGACCGGGGCCGAAGTGCTGCTGGCCTTCAACACCTCTGACCGGCCCATCACCGCGCAGCTTTCCGTAGAGACCGCCACCCAGCGTTTCACACCGCTGTCCGGCCCATGCCCCGCCGCGCCCATCGCACCGGGCAGCGCGACGATCAGCCTGCCCGCTTTCGGCTATGCCATCTGCGCCGCCACCAAGTAAGGACCCCCGATAATGACCCTCTCGCAAGGCCCATGGTGGCGCGGCGCCACCATCTATCAGATCTATCCGCGCAGCTTTGCCGACAGCAATGGCGACGGCATCGGCGATCTTCCGGGCATCACCGCGCATCTCGATCATGTGGCCAGCCTTGGCGTCGATGCGATCTGGATCAGCCCTTTCTTCACCAGCCCGATGGCCGATTTCGGCTATGACGTGGCCGATTACCGCGATGTCGATCCGATCTTTGGCACGCTCGTTGATTTCGACGCTTTGGTGGCCCGCGCCCATGGATTGGGCCTGAAGGTGATGATCGACATGGTCTTCGCCCATACCAGCGATGCCCATGCATGGTTTGCGCAAAGCCGCACTGACAAGGCAACCCCTTATGCCGACTGGTATGTCTGGCGCGACGCCAACCCTGACGGCACGCCGCCCAACAACTGGCAATCGGTGTTCGGCGGCCCGGCATGGACATGGGACGCACGCCGCCAGCAATATTACATGCACCAGTTCCTGAAAGAACAGCCGCAGTTGAACGGCCATAATCCGGCGGTGCAGGAGGCCTGCCTTGATGTGCTGCGTTTCTGGCTGGATCGCGGGGTGGATGGGTTCCGGCTCGATGCGCTCAACCATGCGATGTTCGATCCCGGATTTGCCGACAATCCCATTGCGCCCGCGAATGGCAAACCCCGCACCCGCCCCTATGATTTTCAGGCCAAGGTCAACAGCATGAACCACCCCGATGTGGTCGGCTTTGTCGAGCGCATTGCGGCCGTGTGTCAGGCGGCGGGCGCGACCTTTACCGTGGCCGAAATCGGGGGCGATGATGCCGATCCCCTGATGAAGGCCTATACGGCGGGCGAGGCGCGCCTTTCGAGCGCCTACAGTTTCGACTTCCTCTATGCTGATCGCCTGACCGCCGATCTGGTGGCGCGGACGCAGGCGCTGTGGGACGGCGCGCCGGACGCCGATGGCCGCGCGCAGGGCTGGCCAAGCTGGGCCTTTGAAAACCACGATGCGCCGCGCCATGTCTCGCGCTGGGTGGGGGGCGAACATCGCGATGCCTATGCCCGGATGACCATGGCGCTGCTGATGGCGCTGCGCGGCAATGCGTTTCTGTATCAGGGGCAGGAGCTGGGCCTGACGCAGGATGATATCCCGTTCCACCTGCTTCAGGACCCCGAAGCCATCGCCAACTGGCCGCTGACCCTGAGCCGCGACGGCGTGCGCACGCCGATGCCGTGGCAGGTACAGGACGAGCAGGGCGGCTTTACCAAGGGTTCGCCGTGGCTGCCGCTCTCGCCGGAAAACATCGCCCGCGCGGTGGACCGGCAAGAGGCCGACCCGCAAAGCCAATTGGCCATCACCCGCCAAATCATCGCCCTGCGCCGCGCGCATCGGGCGCTGGCGGTGGGGGCGATGGAGGATCTGCGCGTGGATGGCGATCTGCTCACCTTTACCCGGCGCGAGGGGGGCGAGGCGATTGCCTGCGCCTTTAACCTTGGCGGCGAAACCATCGCCCAGGCCGCGCCGGATGGACAGACCCTGCTGGCGCTGAACGGCGCGGATAGCGGGCAATTGCCGCCCTATGCCGCCCATTTCATCCTGTCTGCCTAAACCCCGATCCTTCCCCCGGAGAGAGACCATCATGGCCCGCTCGCTTGCTCCCCTTGCCGCCTTTTTTCTGACCGCTACCTCTGCCCCAATCGCAGCCTATGCCCAGACCGCACCCGCCAGCTATTCGGCCACCTCGCCCGATGGCAGTATCGCCATTGCCATCACCACCGACAGCGATCACCGCGTCCGCTATGGCATCACCCGGCGGGGCAAGGCGCTGATCGCGCCCTCGCTGATGGGCTTTATCCTGACCGATGGCGTCAATATGGTGCGTGGATGGGACATCACCGGCGCCGACACCGGCAAGGGCGATGATACATGGGAGCAGCCATGGGGCGAGCGCCGCTATGTGCGCGACCATTATAACGAGATCACCGTCCACCTGCGCCAGTCCAAGGAGCAGGGCGAGCGGTTGATGGATGTGCATTTCCGCATCTTCGACAATGGCGTGGGCTTTCGCTATGAAATCCCCAAGCAGGCCGCGATGACGACGATGCGGATCGTGGACGAAGTGACCGAATTCGACATCGCGCCGCGCGGCATCGCATGGTGGATCCCCGGCGGCGAATGGAACCGCTATGAGCAGGTCTATCAAAAGACCCCGATCGATGCGGTTTCCACCGCCCATACGCCCATCACCATGCGCCTTGATGATGGCACGCATCTCTCCTTCCACGAGGCCGCGCTGGTCGATTATTCGGCCATGTGGTTCAAGCGGGCCGATGGGCAGAAGTTCCGCACCACCCTTTCGCCTTCGGGGCAGGGCGCGCGCGTGGTGCGCGATCTGCCCTTCAATACGCCATGGCGCGCGATCCGCATTGCTGACGATGCCGCGGGGCTGGTGGAAAACGACCTTGAGCTGAACCTCAACGAGCCGAACAAGATTGGCGATGTGAGTTGGTTCAAGCCGCAAAAGTACATCGGCATCTGGTGGGGCATGATCCGGGGCGACTGGACATGGGCCGAAGGGCCAAAGCATGGCGCCACCACCGAGCGGGCCAAGCAATATATCGACTTTGCCGCCAAGAACGGCTTTTCCAGCGTGCTGATCGAGGGCTGGGACAAGGGCTGGAACGGCAATTGGCTGGGCACGGGGGGCGATTTCAGCTTTACCAAGTCCGCCGATGGTTTTGATCTGGAGGCTGTCACCGCCTATGGCCACAAGAAGGGCGTCAACCTGATCGGCCATCACGAAACGGGCGGCAATATCGCCAATTATGAGGCCCAGCTTGAGGATGCGATGAAGCTGTATAGCCGCCTTGGCGTGCCGGCGGTCAAGACGGGCTATGTGGCCGATGCGGGTGGCATTCAGGCGCCCTGCGGGAATGATCCTGCGAAAATCTGCATGGAATATCACGATGGCCAGCGTCAGGTGCAGCATCACCTGCGCGTGGTGCAGGTGGCGGCGAAATATCACATTGCCGTCAACGCGCATGAGCCGGTGAAGGACACCGGCCTGCGCCGCACCTATCCCAACTGGATCGCGCGGGAAGGCGCGCGCGGCATGGAATATAACGCATGGGGTCAATTCGCCAACGGGCCGAGCCATGAGCCGACCCTCGTTTACACCCGTATGCTGTCCGGCCCGATGGATTTCACCCCCGGCATCCTCAGCCTTGAGGGCGCCAACCATGCGCCCTTGGCCTCGACGCTGGCCAAGCAATTGGGGCTTTATCTGGCGCTTTATTCCCCGATCCAGATGGCGGCCGATTTCATCGAGAGCCTTGAGGCACACCCGCGCGAACTGGCTTTCATCCGCCAAGTCCCCGCCGATTGGGCGCAGAGCCATCTGATCGCGGGCGCGGTGGGCGAATATGCGATCTTTGCCCGTCAGGATCGCAACAGCCCCGACTGGTATGTCGGCGGGGTCAATGACGCCACGGCGCGCGATGTCGACCTGAAGCTCGACTTCCTTGATCCCGGCAAGACCTATACCGCCACCATCTACAAGGATGGCGAGGGCGCGACCTACCTGACCGAGGCGCGGCACAGGATCGCCTATGAGACGCGCAAAGTGGCCAAGGGCGACACTATCAAACTGTGGCTGGCGCCGGGCGGAGGCGGGGCAATTCGTCTCACCCCCGGCAAATAAGCGGCACACCGGTTGACGCGGGCGCATCACGGGATAGGGAAGGGCGATGAGCCAAAAACCCTGTCCCAACTGGGTCAGCTGGGCCATCGGGCGCATCGACGCGGATTATACCCGCAGCGCCGATACCCATCTGATCCCGGTGCCGCTGCCCGCCCTGCCGCATATCGCGATTTATCTGAAGGATGAATCGAGCCACCCCACCGGCAGCCTGAAGCATCGCCTCGCGCGTTCGCTCTTCCTCTATGCGCTGTGCAATGGCTGGATCGCGCAGGGGATGGTGATTGTCGAGGCCTCCTCCGGCTCGACCGCCGTGTCCGAGGCCTATTTTGCGCGGATGCTGGGCCTGCCCTTCATCGCGGTGGTGCCGCGCAGCACCGCGCCTGAAAAAATTGCGGCCATCGAGGCGCTGGGCGGGCAATGCCACAAGGTGGACAGCGCAGGCGCGGTTTACGGCGAGGCCTCGCGTCTGGCGGCGGAATTGAACGGCCATTACATGGACCAGTTCACCTATGCCGAACGCGCCACCGACTGGCGCGGCAATAATAATATCGCCGACAGCATCTTCAGCCAGATGGCCCGCGAACCCCATCCCATCCCGGCATGGATCGTTACCGGCGCGGGCACGGGTGGCACCTCGGCCACGATTGGCCGCTATGTCCATTACAACCGCCACGCCACACAGGTCTGCGTGGCGGACCCTGCGGCCTCTGTATTCCATCGCCATTGGGCCGACCGCAGCATCGCCACCACCGATGGCCCCACCAGCCGCATCGAAGGCATTGGCCGCCCCCGCGTTGAGCCAAGCTTCATCCCCACCGTGATCGACCGGATGGAGGTGGTCGAGGACCGCGCCTCCATCGCCGCCGCGCGGGCGCTCTCGCGCTATCTGGGGCGGCGCGTGGGCGGGTCGACGGGCACCAATCTGGTGGCCATCGCGCGCATTGCCACGCAAATGGCCGATGCGGGCGAGAAAGGCTCGATCGTCTCGATCCTGTGCGACAGCGGCGAGCGCTATGGCTCGACCTATTACAATGACGAATGGCTGATCGCGCAGGGGCTGGCGGACGAGGCCGAGGAAGAACGCATGGCCGCCTTCCTTGCCAGCGGGCGTTACGCTTCCTAAATTGACTGAATACAATTATCATTTGCAGGATCCTATGTCGAACAATCCGCTGCTGGCCGCTGATGCTTTGCCCGATTTTGCCGCGATCCGGCCCGAACATGTCGTGCCTGCGGTTGAGGCCGCGATTGCCGATCATGCCGATGCGATGAAGGCGCTGGCTGCGCGGCCCGGCGATCCGGCGCTGTTGGCCGACAAGGATGCGGCTGATGTGGCCATTTCGCGCGTCTGGGGCGTGGTCAGCCATCTGGTGATGGTGGCCACCACGCCGGAACTGCGCGAGGCCCATGGTCAGGCCCAACCCCTGATCGACGCGCATTTCAGCGCCGTGGGTCAGGACAAGGCGTTGTATCAGGCGTTGAAGGCGATTGATCCGCTTGCCTTGCCTGAAAATGAGCGCCGCGCGCTGACGCTTGCCTTGCAGGATTTCGAACTGTCGGGCGTGGCGCTCGACGGCGAGGCGGCGCAGGATTTTGCCGCCAACCGGATCGAGATGGGTCGCCTTTCGACCGAATTTTCCAATGCCGTGCTGGATGCCACCGAGGCATGGACGCTGGAAATCACCGATGAGGCGCGTCTTGCCGGTATCCCTGAGGCCGACCGGGCCGGGATGCGCGCGGCGGCCCAGCGCGCGGGCAAGGAAGGCTGGCTGATTACGCTCCACGCGCCCAGCGTGATGGCAGTCCTTTCGCATGCCGAGGACCGGGAATTGCGCGAGGAAGCCTATCGCGCATGGAACACCCGCGCATCGGATCAGGGGCCGAATGCGGGCCAGTTCGACAATGGCCCGCGCATCGCTGAAATCCTGTCGCGCCGGGGCAAGGCCGCGCTGGCGCTGGGGTTTGAGGATCCGGTGGCGGTGTCGCTGGCCGCGAAAATGGCGCGGGACGGGGCCGAAGTGGATGCGTTCCTCTCCAGCCTTGGCGCGGCGGCGCGGCCTCAGGCGGCGCGCGATCTGGCCTCGCTGGCGGAATTTGCGCGGGACGAATTGAACATCGCCGATCTGCGCCCATGGGATGTCGGCTTTGCCAGCGAGCGGATGCGGCGCAAGCTGCACGATCTCGATACGTCGGAAATCCGCCGCTATCTGCCGTTGCCCCGCGTGACGGAGGCTTTGTTCGGCCTGGTGCGCGAACTCTTCGGCGTTGAATTTCGCGCTGCGCAGGGCGTGCCGGTGTGGCATCCCGATGTGCGCTATTTCACCCTGCACCGCGATGGGCATGAGGTGGCCTCGCTCTATGCCGATTTCTTTGCGCGCGAGGGCAAGCGCGGCGGGGCATGGATGGATTCGGCCCGCCCGCGCCAGCATGGCGTCACGCCGGTCGCCTATCTGGTAACGAATTTCGCGCCGCCGGTGGGCGATGCGCCCGCCTATATCACGCATAATGACATGGTGACGCTGTTCCATGAAATGGGCCATTGCCTGCATCATCTGCTGGGTGAGGTTGACCTGCCCAGCATTGGCGGGATCGCCGGGGTGGAATGGGATGCGGTCGAATTGCCCAGCCAGTTCCTCGAGAATTTTGCCTGGGAACCGGCCACGCTGAAGGCCGCCAGCGCGCATGAGGAAAGCGGCGATCCCTTGCCCGATGCGATGATCACGCGGATGCTGGGGGCGCAGAAGTTCCTTGGCGCGATGGGACTGGTGCGGCAGGCCGAATTTGCGCTCTTCGACCTGCGGCTGCACCGGGCGGCGGGCGGCGACAATGCGCCCGATTACCGCGACGTTCTGGCGCAGGTGCGCAGCGAAGTAGCCGTCATCGACTATCCCGAATGGCACCGTTTCCCCACCAGCTTCAGCCATATTTTCGCCGGTGGCTATGCGGCGGGCTATTACTCCTATCTCTGGGCCGAGCGCCTTTCGGCCGATGCCTATGCCGCGTTTGAGGAGGGCGATGTATCGCGCGCCGAATTGGGCGAACGTTTCCGCGCCGAGGTCCTCTCGCGCGGCGGTACGCGCCCGGCGATCGAAAACTTCACCGCCTTCCGCGGGCGTGAGCCGGAGAATGAGCCGCTGCTGGAAAGCTGGGGCATCGCGGCGTAAGCCGGGTGCCTCTGCCGCCGCATCTCTACACGCTGGCCGATTATGCCCGCGCTGCGCAGGCGCGGATTGATCCGGCGGTCTGGGCATGGCTCGAAGGGGCCAGCGGCGATGGCGCGGCGCGGCGGCGCGAGGAGGCGAGCTTTGCCGCCCATGCGCTGCTCAACCGCCCGCTGGCCGATCTGCGCGGGGGGCATACGCGGCGGCGCCTGTTGGGGCTGGAACTGGCGCATCCGGTGATGCTCTCGCCGCTGGGCTATCATGGATTGGTGCATCCCGAAGGCGAGTTGGCCACCGCGCGCGGCTGCCTTGAAACGGTGATGACCGTTTCGACCATGGCCAGCCAGCCCATCGAGGCTATCGCGCAGGTGGCCGCCGGGCCGTTGTGGTTCCAGCTCTATGTCCAGCCCCGGCGCGAGGATACGCTGCGCCTGATCCGCCGGGCCGAGGCGGCGGAGGCAAGGGCGATCATCGTGACGCTGGACACACCCGCCCAGCCTGCCAGCCCGCAGGCCCTGCGCGCCGGTTTCGCTATCCCGCGCGGTGTCGAGGCGGTGCATCTCTCCGGTTTCGCGCCCGCGCCTGAGGCATCGGGCGGTTGGTACAATCCCGCGCTGTCCCGTCTGACCGCCGCCGCGCCGGGGTGGGATGATATGGCATGGCTGCGCGATCAGACTGACCTGCCGCTGCTGGCCAAGGGCATGTCGCGGGTCGATGATGCGGCGCGGCTGATGGCGCTGGGCTGGGATGGGCTGGTGCTGTCCACTCATGGCGGGCGGGCGATGGAGGGGGCGGCGGCGCCCCTGACGCTGTTGCCCGCGATGCGCGCGGCGCTGGGCGCGGACAGGGCGATCCTGCTCGATGGCTCGGTGCGGACCGGGGCGGATGTGTTTCGGGCGCTGGCGCTGGGGGCCGACGCGGTGATGATCGGGCGACCGCAATTGCACGGTCTGGGCGTGGGGGGCGCTCTGGGCGTGGCCCATATGCTGAAAATTCTGCGCGAGGAGCTGGAACTGGCGATGGTGCTGGCGGGATGCGCCACATTGGACGCCATCGGGCCGGATGCTTTGATTGGGGGGTAATATGCTGATCGTGATCGAGAAACTCTTTGCCCCCGGCGAGATTGCTGCGCTGCGCGAACGCCTGCTCTGCGCCCCATGGGCCGATGGCGCGGCCACGGCTGGGAATCGCGCCGTGCAGGTAAAGCAAAACCTGCAAGTGCCGATGGACGATCCTGTGGCCAAGGAAATCGGGCAGGTGATCCTGACCCGTCTGGGGCAAAATCCGCAATTCCTCGCCGCCGCCCTGCCGGTGACGATCCATCCGCCGCGTTTCAACCTTTACCGCGATGGCGGCCATTATGGCGCGCATGTCGATGGCGCCTTGATGCGTCTGCCCGGTGAGGACCGCCTGCTGCGCACCGACCTGTCGGCCACTTTGTTCCTGAACGATCCGGCGGATTACGAGGGCGGCGAATTGACCATCGAGGGCCAGTTCGGCGGCCAGAGCATCAAACTGCCCGCGGGCGACATGGTGCTTTATTCCAGCTCCAGCCTGCACAAGGTGACGCCGGTGACGCGGGGGATGCGGATCGCCAGCTTCTTCTGGATGCAGAGCGCGGTGCCGGACGAAGGCGCGCGGACCATGCTCTATGACCTTGACCGCTCGATCCAAGGCCTGTCAGTTCAGACGCCGCCGGGACGGGGCAAGGATGATGCGGATATTGACCGTTTGATGCAGGTCTATCACAACCTGCTGCGCCGATGGGCGCAGATTTGAAGTCAAAGGGTCTGAAAACCAATGTCGAAATTCCCCGCTCACCTGTTTGCCGAACCCGAACCCGATGTCGATACGCTGGCCAATCTTGGCCCCTTGGCGCCGATGGCGGGCGTATGGGAAGGCATCAAGGGCCGCGATGTGAAGCCCACCGAGGATGGCGCCGAGGAGCAGGCCTATATCGAGCGGATGACCATCCAGCCCATCGACCCGCAGATGAACGGGCCGCAATTGCTCTATGGCCTGCGCTATCACACGGCGATCACCAAGCCGGGCGAGGTCGAGATGTATCACGATCAGGTCGGCTACTGGCTGTGGGAACCGGCTACCGGACGTATCCTCCACACGCTGACCATCCCGCGCGGACAGGCGGCGCTGGCCAAGGGCGAGGCGGCGGCGGATGCCACCAGCTTTACTCTGCGGGCTGAGCGGGGCAGCACGGAGAATGGCATCATCTCGGGCATTTTCCTTGAGGACAATTTCCGCACCGACAGTTTCTCCATCACCGTCACCGTGAACGGCCCGGATCAGTGGAGCTATGAGCAGACCACGATGCTGCAAATCCGCGGGGTGGAGCAGCCGTTTGAGCATACCGACCGCAATACGCTGCACCGGGTCGGTCCGGCGGTGCCCAATCCTTTGGCGCGCGAGAATGCCGAGGCTTAAGGCGTTCTGATTTTTGCGACAGGATAAGCGAAATTTTGCGCTTTATCGAACGCACGGCCAATCGCATGGAGAGATCAGGCTAAGATAGGGGACGCGCCTTGGACATCACCGAATGGCTCAATCTGGGGCTGCGCTGGCTGCATCTGATCACCGGCATCGCGTGGATCGGCTCGTCCTTCTATTTCGTCTGGCTGGATAACCATCTGAAACCGCCCAAGGAAGGTGAGGCCTCGGGCGAGGTCTGGTCGGTCCATGGCGGGGGCTTTTACCACAAGCAGAAGTATCAGGTCGCCCCGTCCAAAATGCCGGACGAGCTGCACTGGTTCAAATGGGAGGCCTATTTCACCTGGGTCAGCGGGTTCTCGCTGCTGGTGCTGGTCTATTATGTCGGCGCGCGGGCTTTCCTGATCGATACGGCCAAGGCGGCGCTGGAGCCGTGGCAGGCGGCAGGCATCGGCATGGGCGCGATTGTTCTGGGCTGGGTGGTTTATGACGGGCTGTGCCGGTCGGCGTTGGGGCGCAACAATCGCCTGCTGGGCCTGATCTGGTATGGGTTTCTGGTGGCGATGGCTTATGGCCTCAACAGCGTGTTCAGCGCGCGCGGGGCCTATCTGCATATTGGCGCGATTGTCGGCACGGTGATGGCGGCCAATGTGTTCATGATCATCATTCCGGGCCAGCGCAAGGTGGTGAACGCGTTGATTGAGGGGCGCGAGCCGGATCCGATGCTGGGGGCGCGGGGCAAGCAAAGGTCGCTGCATAACAATTACATGACGCTGCCGGTGCTGTTCATCATGATCAGCCACCATTATCCGATGACCTTTGGCGCGGATCGGCCATGGCTGGTGCTGGCGATGATGTCGGCCATGGGTGTGGCCATCCGCCATGTGTTCAACCTGCGCCACAAGGGGGCTGATCCGCGCCCCACCATGGCCGTCGCGGCGGCAATCGGCATCGCCACGATCACCTATGTTGCCCTGGAAAAATCCGGCGCGAAGCCGGTGGGTGAGGCGACCTATGCCGAGATCCAGCCCATTCTGGAGCGGCATTGCGTGACATGCCACGCGCCCCATCCCACCAATCCCGCCTTTGCCGCGCCGCCTCTGGGCGTACTGCTCGACAATGGCGAACATGCCTCGGCCGTCGCGCCGCGCATCAAAAAGGTGGCGGTGGATGCGCAGGTCATGCCTTTGGGCAATATGACGCATATGACATTGGAAGAACGCGCAAAACTGGGCGCATGGATCGCCAGCGGCGCGCGGCCATAGGGGGCGATTTTACGCGGACTTTACGCGCGGCCCCCGCCTTGCCCATGGCGATTTAATGCCGATCTGTCCGATGCGTCCGGCCTGTATTTCCTCAGGCGAACCGACGCATCATGTTGATGAACGCATCCTCCACCAGCGAAAACTCCGCTCATAATCCCGGCCATCACGGCCCATCCTCGCTTTTCGCGCTCACGCTGGGCGCGATTGGCGTGGTCTATGGCGATATCGGCACCAGCCCGCTCTATGCCTTCCGCGAGGCGCTGGCCCAGACCGCGCAGGGCGGCATCGACCGGGGCGAGATCCTTGGCGTGCTGGCGCTGGCGCTGTGGGCGCTGATTATCGTGGTGACGATGAAATATGTGATATTTCTCAGCCGGATGGACAATCATGGCGAGGGCGGCGTGCTGTCACTCATGGCGCTGGCGCGGCGGGCGACCGGGGGCAAGTGGCTGATCGTGCTGCTGCTGGGCGCGACCGGCGCGGCGCTGTTTTACGGCGATGCGATCATCACGCCCGCGCTTTCGGTGCTTTCGGCCATCGAAGGGATGAAGACCGTCCCCGGCCTTGAGAGCATGAGCGAGCCGGTCATCCTTGGCCTCTCGCTCACCATCCTGATCGGCCTGTTTGCGTTGCAGGTGCGCGGCACGGCCAGCGTGGCGGGCTTGTTCGGGCCGGTCTGCGCGTTCTGGTTTGTGGCCATCGGCGCGCTTGGCCTGTGGCATATTGTCGAGGCGCCCGATGTGCTTTCCGCCTTTAACCCGATGTGGGCGGTCAATTTCATGCTGGGGCATGGCGTGGCGGGCCTGTTCGTGCTGGGCGCGGTGTTCCTGACCGTGACCGGGGCCGAGGCGCTGATTGCCGACATGGGCCATTTCGGGCGGCAGCCGATTCAACTTGGCTGGCTGACCTTCGTCTGGCCGGCGCTGACGCTCAATTATCTGGGACAGGGCGCGTTGGCGCTCAAGGCTCTGGCGCAGGCGCAGGCCCATGGGCAATTGCTGCAAAATGCCGACTGGTTCTTCCTGATGGCGCCGGATTCGCTGCGCGCTCCGCTGGTGGTTTTGGCCACGATGGCCACGATCATCGCCAGCCAGGCGGTCATCACCGGGGCCTATTCGCTGACCCAGCAGGCCATCGCGCTGGGCCTGATGCCGCGCCTTGTCATCCGCCAGACCTCGGCGGCCCAGATCGGCCAGATCTATATGCCCGGCGTCAACTGGATGTTGTTGCTGGGCGTCATCTGCCTCGTCTTTGCCTTTCGCAGCAGCAGCGCGATGGCGGCGGCCTATGGCATTGCCGTGACCGGCACGATGGTCGTCACCACCTGCCTTGCCTTTATCATAGCGTGGAAATTCTGGGGCTGGAACCCGCTGGGCAGCGCATTGCTGATCGCGCCCTTCCTTGCGCTCGATATCTTCTTCTTCGGCGCCAATGTGCTGCGCGTGGCCGAGGGGGGCTGGGTGCCGCTGATGGTGGCGGGGATCATCGGGGTGGTCATCGCCACATGGCTGCGCGGGCGCAAGATGGCGCTGCAACGCGCCAGCGAACAGGGCGTGGCGCTCGATGAATTGGTTAAGGCGCTGACCGCCCGTCCGCCATTGGTGGTCGAGGGGACGGCGGTGTTCCTGACGCAGGACGCCAGCGTGGCCCCTTCGGCGCTGCTGCACAATCTCAAGCACAACAAGGCGCTGCACCGCACCAACATCATGCTGACCGTGGAAACCCAGACCACGCCCTATGTGGACCCGGAAAACCGCCTGTGTCTGGAACGGCTCGATGAACGCTTTCTGCGTGCCAAATTGCGCTATGGTTATATGGACAAGATCGACGTACCCAGCGATCTGGCGCGTGAAAAGGGCCTGTTGACGGGCACGGGCGGCACATCCTTCTTCGTGGGCCGCAGCGCGATCCGCTTTGGCTCGCGCCCTTGCATGCCGCGCATCATGGTGCTGCTCTATCAGTTCCTGCATCGCAACGCTTCCGACCCCACCGCCTTTTTTGCCATTCCCCCCAACCGCGTGGTCGAATTGGGCACACAGATCGAGCTTTGACCGCTATAGATACCGCCTATGTGGCGCGTGCTGACTTCTTATGCGGTCCCCTTGCTGGGCGTCGCGCTGGTGACATGGATCACCAGCACGATGCTGGCGCAATGGGGGCTGGCGTCTGCGGCGCTGCTGTTCCTGCTGCCGGTGCTGCTGGGCGCGGCGCGGGGAGGGCTGGGGCCGGGGCTGGTGGCGGCGCTGGCCGGGGCGGGGGCGTATAATTTCTTCCTGCTGCCGCCCTATTTCAGCTTTCGCGTGCATGGGCCGGAAAATGCGGTGTCGGTCCTCGTGCTGGTGCTAGTGGCCTTTGTCACCAGCCGCCTGGCCACCCGCCTGCGCGCGCGCGAGGAGGAGGCCAATGCCCGCGCGGCGATCAGCGAGGAGCTGGCGCAGATTTCGCGCCTGCTGGCCAAGGGCGCCCCGGTCGAGGCGCTGGAGCGGGCGCGGTCCTATGTGGCCGGGATCTATGGCCCTGTGCGGATCGACGGGGCGCAGGACGGCTTTTCCTCGCTCGATCAGGCCGCCGCGGCATGGGCGATGCATAATGGCGACGCCACCGGCCATGGCACAGGCGTGATGGCGGCGGCGGAATGGACCTTTCTGCCGCTCTCTCCTAAAGGCCGGGGTGCCCACGCGCTGATGGCTCTGGCGCGGCCCGCTGATGGCCATACGCGCCCGATGGTCCAGATCGAACATATGCAGCAGGTTGCGCTGCTGCTGGGGCAGGGCTGCGACCGTATCGCGCTGGAGGAGGAGCGCCGCGCGCGAGAGACTTTGGCCGAGAGCGACCGGCTGCGGCGGACTTTCCTTGCCAGCCTCGCCCATGATTTCCGCACGCCCTTGACCGTCATCACCGGACAGCTTGAGGCGCTGGCCACGCGCAGCCCCGAGGCGGGCGAGGCGCTGAACGCCGCGCGCAGGCTGGAGCGCACGATGAGCGATCTGATCGCGGCGGCGCGGATCGAGGAAGGCTCGCTGCGCCCGCAGGCTGAGAGCCTCGATCTGATCGACGCGGCCGATGCCGCCTTTGGCGCGGTGGCGGTGCCGGCGGGCCTCTCACTGGGCCATGCGATCCCGGCTGATCTGCCCTTTGTGCAGGCCGATGCGGTGCTGTTGCATCATGTGCTGATCAATCTGATCGACAATGCGCTGGGCCATGCGGCCTCGCGGGTGATGCTCGGCGCGGCTCTGTCGGATGGACAGGTCGCGCTGTGGGTCGAGGATGACGGGCCGGGCGTGCCCCTCGATCAACGCGCGCGGATCTTTGAACGTTTCGCCCGGATCGAGGGCGGCGACCGCGCGCAGGGCAGCGGGCTTGGCCTTGCCATCGTGCGCGGTTTTGCCGAAGCGATGGGGATGCAGGTGAGCATTGAGGGCAGCCCGCTGGGCGGGGCGCGTTTCATATTGAGGATGGCGGCATGAACCGGGTTCTGGTGGTGGATGATGAACCGGCGATCCTGCGCCTGCTGGGCGCGGTGTTGGCGCGTGGAGGCTATGAGGCGGCGGGGGCGGCCACGGCATCGGCGGCGCTGGCCACCTTGCGCGGGGGCGGGCTGTCGGCGGCGATCCTCGATCTGGGCCTGCCGGACCGGGATGGGCTGGAACTGATCCCGCTGTTGCGGGCCGCCCATGTGCCCGTGATCGTGCTTTCCGCGCGTGAGGATGTGGGTGAGAAGGTGGCAGCGCTCGATCTGGGTGCATCGGATTATATCACCAAGCCCTTCGACGGCGAGGAATTGCTGGCCCGCCTGCGCGTGGCGCTGCGGCAATCGGGGCATCCATCGGGCGCGACGCAGGAGGTGCTGGCCTATGGCCCCTTGCGCATCGACACTGCCCGCCATGAGGCCAGCATCGAGGGCCGCGCGCTGACCCTGCCACCCAAGGAATTTGCCCTGCTGCAGGCTCTGGTCGAGGCGGGGGGGCGTATCCTGACTCATGCCGCCTTGCTGGAAAAAGTGTGGGGGCGGGCGCATGTGGGCGATGTGGAATATTTGCGCGTGGCGATCCGGGCCTTGCGGCTGAAGGTCGAGGAGGATCCGGCCCACCCCCGCCTGATCCGCAACGAACCGGGCATCGGCTATCGTTTGATGGAGGCCTGAACCCCTTACCGGGCTTGACCGCCCCCGCGCGATCAGTGCAAGGCCGCGCGGCATGGCATCCCACCCCAAACCCTTTCACCGCGCCGATATTGACGGCCTGCGTGCGATCAGCGTGGGCGTGGTCGTCGCCTTTCATGCATGGTGGCGTCAGGGTTTCGGCGGCTTTGTCGGGGTGGACATCTTCTTCGTCATCTCGGGCTATCTGATCTCGGGCGCGATTTTCGACGATGTGCGGGCTGGGCGCTTTTCGCTGGCGGCGTTTTACGGGCGACGGGTGCGGCGGATCTATCCTGCGCTGATCACCGTGCTGCTGGCCACTTTCGCCATCGGCTGGGTGCAATTGTTCGATGACCGGTTTCAGCAATTGGGCGCACATCTGGCGGGCGCGGCGGTCTTTGCCTCCAACCTCGTCCTCTATGCCGAGAGCGGTTATTTCGACGCCTCTTCCGATGCCAAACCTCTGCTCCATCTCTGGAGCCTTGGGGTGGAGGAGCAGTTCTACATCCTCTGGCCTCTGGCGGTGATGCTGGCGTGGCGGTTCCGGCGCGCGCGGGGTGTGGTCTGGACGCTTGGGCTGGGTTTCGTGGCCAGCATGGCCCACGAACAATTCCTGATGCGGATCGACACTTCGGCGGCGTTTTACATCCCCACCGCGCGCTTCTGGGAAATGCTGGCGGGTGCCGCGCTGGCCTGGGTAGAGCGCCGCCGGGTCGGGGCCATACCTTTGCGCATGGCGCATGGGTTCAGCCTGATCGGCCTTGCCCTGCTCCTGGGCAGTTTCCGCTATATCATCGAGGGCAAGGTGCCTTTTCCCGGCTGGGCGGCGCTGGCGCCGGTGGGCGGGGCGGTGCTGCTGCTGGCGGCGGGGCCGAGGGCGCTGGTCAATGCGCGGCTGCTCTCGCTTTTGCCGATGCGCTGGCTGGGTCAGATCTCCTATCCGCTCTATCTGTGGCACTGGCCGGTGCTGGTGCTGGCGCGGACATCGGGCTGGGTCGATGGCTGGGCGATGCTGGTCTGCGTGGGCGTTGCCGTTGCGCTGTCATGGGTCACGGCGCGCTGGATCGAGCCGCCCCTGCGTTATGGCGGAGACAATGCGCGCAAGGTCAAGGGCCTGTTGGCGGCGATGGCTGTGCTGGGGCTGGGCGGGCTGGCGGTGGCATGGGCGCATCTCCCCTCGGCCAGCCATGCGCGGGTTGAGCCGCTGACGCGTCAGATCGGCTGGGATATTCCGGTGGGCAGCGAGGCGCAGGGACGGGCCTGTGTGGCGTTGATGCCGGGGCGAGGCGCGCTGGTGCCGGGCGTGGCGGGCAACGATTTCTGCTATCTGGCCCGTCCCGGCGCGCCCGATGTGGCGCTGATCGGCGACTCGCTCAATCTCAGCCTGTTTCCGGGTCTGGCCTCCTATCCTGACCTCAACGTGCTGATCGCCTCGGCCAGCGAGGCCGCGCCTTTCTATGACACGACCACCACCGAGAGTTTCGACCGCACCCGTCTGAACAACTGGAAGCTGACCAATCAGGCGCTGGACTATGCGGCGGCCAGCCCCTCGATCCGCGTGGTGGTGCTGTCCTATGCCAATGGCGACCAATTGCTGCGGCGCAGTTCGGCCCATGATATGACCGACCGCGCCGACCCCACGCCCGCCCCGCCCGAGGCGCGCCTCGAACGCGCGCTGCGCCGGACGGTGGCGCGGCTGAGCGCGGCGGGGAAAGGCGTGATTATCACGCTGCCCAACCGGCGGATGGGGTTTGATCCGCCCGATTGTCTGACCGACCTGCGGCCTCTGCATGGCCCCGCCTATCGCCACCCCTGCGGCGAGCCGCGTGGCGGCGTGTTGGAGGATGCGCAGGACGCCTATGCCGCGCAGGTGCGCCGCGTGGCGAAGGACTTCCCCGGCGTGGTGCTGGTCGATCTGGCCGCGCCTCTGTGCGATGCGCGTTTGTGCTATGCGATGCGGGGGGGGCAGATGTATTATCGCGACCGGCTGCACTTGTCGGATGCCGGATCGCGGGCGGTGGCGCCGGTGTTGCATGACGCGATCCGGGCGATGATGCATCGGTAAACCGCTTGCTCGGCGCCAGTTTCGATATACATAGCGATATTGAAAGGGGCGCCTCATGTTTCGCAAGATGATCTTTGCTGCGCTGGCTTTATGCGCCACCTCAGCCATGGCGCAGGTGCCGCGCGGGCCGCTGGTTCTTGCCGCGGCCAGCCTTCAGGAATCGCTCAATGCCGCCGCCGATACATGGGCGGCGCAGGGCCATCCGCGTCCGGTGCTGTCCTTTGCCGCCTCCTCGGCGCTGGCGCGCCAGATCGAGAATGGCGCGCCCGCCGATCTGTTCCTATCCGCCGATGAGGAATGGATGGACCATGTGGTCAAGGCCCCCGGCGGCCGCATCAAGCCCGGCACGCGGATCAGCCTGCTGACCAATTCTCTGGCCCTGATCGCGCCTGCGCAGAGCAGCATCCGCCTGACCATCGCACCCGGTTTTCCGTTGGCCGCCGCGTTGGGGCTTAATGGCCGTCTGGCGATGGGGCAGGTGGCCTCGGTCCCGGCGGGCAAGTATGGGCGCGAGGCGCTGATCGCCTTACGCGTCTGGTCAAGCGTTGAGGGCCGCGTGGCGGGCGCCGACAGCGTGCGTTCGGCCATGGCGCTGGTCTCGCGCGGCGAGGCGCCGCTGGGCATTGTTTACGCCACCGATGCGCGTGCGGATAGAAAGGTGCGCGTGGTCGGCATCTTCCCCGCCAATTCGCATAAACCTATCACCTATCCGCTGGCCCGCCTGTCGGCCTCGACCAACCCGGATGCCGAAGGCTTCCGCCGCTTCCTTGCATCGCCGCAGGGCAAGGCGATATTCCGCGCCTATGGCTTTGGCACCCGATAATATCAGCCCCGAGGAATGGGGCATCATCTGGCTTTCGCTCAAGGTCAGCGCAGCGGCGATGGTCGCCACGCTGCCGGTGGGCTTTGCGCTGGCATGGGCGCTGGCGAGGGGGCGGTTTCCGGGGCGGGTGCTGCTCGATGGGCTGGTGCATCTGCCGCTGGTGCTGCCGCCGGTGGTGACGGGCTGGCTGTTGCTGATCGTGTTTGGCGGAACGGGCGTGGCGGGGCGCTGGCTGGCGGCGATGGGGATGCCGGTGATGTTTCGCTGGACCGGGGCGGCGCTGGCGGCCTCGGTCATGGCGCTGCCGCTGATGGTGCGGGCGATCCGGCTTTCGCTCGAAAGTGTGGATCGACGGCTGGAGGCGGCGGCGCGCACGCTGGGGGCCTCGCCCATGCGGGTTTTCGTCACGATCACCCTGCCGCTGGCGTTGCCCGGCGTGCTGGCGGGCATGGTGCTGGGCTTTGCGCGTAGCCTTGGCGAATTTGGCGCGACGATCACCTTCGTCTCGAACATTCCGGGCGAGACGCAGACCCTGCCGCTGGCGATCTATGCCGCGTTACAGGTGCCGGGGCAGGAGGGGATCGTGACGCGACTGGCGCTGATTTCGGTTGGCCTGTCGCTGGTGGCGCTGGTGGCGTCCGAGGTGTTGACGCGGCGGATGGGGATGCGCGCCCATGTCCTTTGAGGTCGATGTAAGCATCACGCGCGGCAGCCGCCGGATCGCGGCAAGGTTTGAGGCCGGGCCGGGGATCACCGCGCTGTTTGGCCGTTCAGGCGCGGGCAAGACCAGCGTGCTGGACATGATCGCCGGGCTGGCGCGGCCCGATGAGGGGCGGATCGCGGTCGATGGGCGGGCGTTGTTCGACGCAGCGGCGGGGATCGACCTGCGGCCCGAGGCGCGCGGATGCGGCTATGTGTTTCAGGATTACCGCCTGTTTCCACATATGAGCGTCGAGGGCAATCTGCGCTATGGCTGGCGTCTGGCCGCGCCCGATGCGCGCTGGATCGATTTTGAACAGGTGGTGGAGTTTCTCGGCCTTGCGGGCCTGCTCGCTGCCCGCCCGCGTCGATTGTCGGGGGGCGAGGCGCAAAGGGTGGCGATCGGCCGCGCGTTGCTCTCAGGCGCGCGTTTTCTGTTGATGGACGAGCCGCTCTCCTCGCTGGATGCGGCCCGCCGTGAGGAAATCATGCGCGTTATCGAGCGCATCCGTGACGAACTGGCCCTGCCGATCCTCTATGTCAGCCATGACCGGCGCGAGGTGGAGCGCCTCGCGGGCCAGATCGTCGAGATGGACTGATTACTTCCCCGCCACCGACAGCACCGAGAGCGTAAGCACTTCAACCCCGGCCCGGATCGCGGGCTGGGCCACCGGGGCAAAGAAGGGCGAGTGGTTGACCGGCACCGGCTTGCCTTCAGCTTTCAGCTTTTCCAGCATCGCCGGATCGCTGCCGCCGATGGAAAAGAACACCGATTTGGTCACGCCCGCCATGACGAATTCGGAATAATCCTCGCTGGCGGTCCAGCCGGGCTTATAGGCTGGCTCCAGTTTGACCGCGCCGGGCAGGCCCGCCTTGGACAGCACCGCATAGGTGCTGGCGCCCAGCGCCTCGTCATTGACCACGCTGGAAATGCCATGGCGGCGGCTGATCTCGGGCGCGGGCGCGCGCGACATGGCGGCCACGGATTGGGCGGTGATATCAACGCCGCTGTTGAGCAGCTTGCGCGTTTCATCGTCAAAGGAGCGCAGCGAGAGGCCCAGTTCGGCGGTGTCGGGGATGATGTTCGCCACCGTGCCCGAGCGGAAATAGCCCACCGTGACGACGCCGAATTTCTGCGGGTCCTTCTGGCGACTGATGACGGTCTGCACGTCCTCAACGAAGCGGGCGCCCATGACGATGGGGTCGATGCTCATATTGGGCATCGAACCATGCGCGCCTTGTCCGTGAAAGATCACGCGAACTGAATCGGAATTGCTCGTGGCCACGCCCTGTTTGACTTCGACATCGCCCGCCCGCGCCGCGCCGACATGGGCGGCAAAGGCATAATCGGGCTTGGGAAAGCGGGTGAACAGGCCATCGTCGATCATCGCGCGCGCGCCTTCGCCGATTTCCTCCGAAGGCTGGCCGATCATGATCAGCGTGCCCTTCCACTGATCCTTCATCGCCACCAGCGCCTGCGCCGTGCCCAGCCACCATGCCATGTGGATGTCATGGCCGCAGGCGTGCATGACATAGGTGGTCTTGCCATCCGCCCCGGTCTGCTGCGCCTTGCTGGCCCATGCAAGGCCGGTCTTTTCCTCCATAGGCAGCGCGTCCATTTCCACGCGCACCATCACCACCGGGCCGGGGCCGTTCTTCAACACGCCGACAAGGCCGGTCTTGCCGACATGCTCGGTCACCTCAAAACCCAGCTTGCGCAGCTTTTCAGAGAGGATGCCCGCCGTGCGCGTCTCGGTAAAACCGATCTCCGGGTGGCTGTGCAGATCCTTGTAGAGCGCTTCCAGTTCGGGCCAGTTCTTGGTGGTCTGGGCATCGATCCGGGCGGCGGTGCCGGGCTTGACCGGGGCGGCAAGGGCGGGAACAGCGGCCATCATCAAGGGCAGGCAAAGCAGCATCGCGCGGCGCATCGGGATCTCCTGAGGTGAATGTGTTATGTTGCATAAGGCTTTACTGGCCGCGCTGCGTCAAGGAGCGTATTGTGCGCAAGGCTGGGTGCGGCAGGAAAGCGCGCAACAAGGCGAGCGGGAAGAGAAGCCAGATGGCGGTCAGCATATTCGAACTGTTCAAGATTGGCGTGGGGCCATCGTCCAGCCACACGATGGGGCCGATGACGGCGGCGTGCCGGTTTGTTGCGGCGCTGGGCGAGGGCATTGCCCGCGTGGCGCGGGTTGAGGTGGCGCTTTATGCCAGCCTTGCGCTGACCGGGCGGGGCCATGCGACGGATACGGCCACCATCGTGGGCCTGCATGGCATCGCGCCGGAGGAGGCCGATCCCGATGCCGCCGTGGCGCTGATCCAGCGGGTGCGGGAGAGCGGGCGGATGATGCTGGGCGGGGTGCAGGACATCGCCTTTGACGAGCGCGCCGATATCCTGTGGCTGGGGCGTGAGAGTCTGCCGTTTCATCCCAACGGCATCAGGTTTACCGGCTTTGATACGGCGGGCGAACCGGTTTCGACCCGCACCTATTTCTCTATCGGCGGCGGCTTTGTGGTGGACGAGGATCAGACCACCGCCAACGCGCCGGTCGAGGATCATGACGAACCCTATCCCTTCACCACGGCAGCCGAATTGCTGGAAATGGCGCAGCAGGGTGGTTTGACGATTGCGGGCCTTGCGCTGGCCAATGAGGATGCGCGGCGGCCGCGCGATGAAACCGAGGCCGGGATCGCCCGGATTGCGGCGGCCATGGATGCCTGCATCGAGCGCGGCATGAGCCAGCGCGGCGAATTGCCCGGCGGGTTGAAGGTCCAGCGCCGTGCCGCCCATCTGCGCGAGCGTTTCTATGCGCGGGTCGAGCGGGTGCTGGCCGATCCTTTGGCCACGCTCGATCTGGTCAATCTCTGGGCCATTGCGGTCAATGAGGAGAATGCGGCGGGCGGCAAGGTGGTGACTTCGCCCACCAATGGCGCGGCGGGGATCATCCCGGCGGTGCTGCGCTATGCCGAGCGATACCATGGCGCCGATGATGCGGCCAAGGCGACCTTCCTGCTGACCGCCACCGCGATTGGCGGGCTTTATAAACGCAACGCCAGCATCTCGGCGGCCGAGGTTGGCTGTCAGGGCGAGGTGGGCGTGGCTTGTTCGATGGCGGCGGCGGGGCTGACGGCGATCATGGGCGGCAGCAATGGCCAGATCGAGAATGCCGCCGAAATCGCCATGGAGCATAATCTGGGCCTGACCTGCGACCCTATCGGCGGGCTGGTGCAGATTCCCTGTATCGAGCGCAATGCGATGGGCGCGGTCAAAGCGATTGACGCGGCCCGTCTGGCGCTGGGCGGGGATGGTACGCATCTGGTCAGTCTGGATCAGGTGATCGAGACCATGCGCCGCACCGGGGCCGATATGATGAGCCAGTACAAGGAAACCTCGCTGGGCGGATTGGCGGTTTGCGTTCCGGCGTGTTGATCGCACGGCTGGCGGTTCCGTTATGGGATTGTTACAAAAACGCGCTTGCCTATAGCCATCGACTATCTATCACCACGCGCCACGGGTTCGCAGGAGTTTGTTTCGATGAAGAGATTGGTGTTGGCGGTTGCGGCGATGCTGATGGTGGCCGCGCCGGCGCAGGCCCGGCATCATAAGGCCTCGCATACGGTGACCAAGGTGACGAAGAAGAAAGCCGTTGCCACGCATGCCAAGGGGCGCAAGGCCGAGAAGGCGGTTCACGGCAAGGTGGCGGCCAAGAAGCTGAGCCGGGCGGAAAAGCGCGCGCTTGCAAGGGCCGAGGCCAAGGCGCAGCCCAAGCTGACGCGGGCGCAGAAGCGCGCCCAACAGCGCGAACTGGCCCGCGGCAAGCACAAGGTCGAGCCCAAGCTGACCCGCGCGCAGAAGCGGGCGCAGCAGCGCGAACTGGTGCGGGCGGCAAAGGCGGAAAAGCAGGCTGCACCCAAGCTGACGCGGGCGCAGAAGCGCGCGATGGCCAAGGCTGAAAAGCACGGCAAGCTGACCCGCGCGGAAAAGCGGGCTTTGGCCCAGGCGCAGAAGGCGACTGCTAAGGCGGCCCCGGCGCATCGCATGACCCGCGCCGAACGCCGCGCCGCCGCGCGTGAGGCTCGCCAGTCGCGCCATAGCTCGCGCTATGCTTCGCGCCGTTCGTCAGGTCGTGGTTCTTCTGGGCGCAGCGCCGCGCGCACGGCCTACACACCGCCGCATTATAACGCCCCGCCGCCGGTGCCCAGCGCCAGCGGGCCGAGCAGCGGGTTCAACGCAGCCTTCCGGGATATTCATCCCAACGGGCAATAAGCAAAAGGGCGCCGCAACCGGCGCCCTTTTTCATGAGGCAAGATGCGCGGCCCAATCCTGCGGCGGATCGGGATAGGCCTCGGTCACCGGCCCCAACGCCTGCCGCAGCGGGTCGAGCCAATCGGCGTAATGGGTCCATTGCTCCAGCCCGTCACGATAGATCGGGCGGCGGACCTGTTCGCTGCTGGCGGTGCGTACCGCGCGCTTGTTTTCCCAGAAGGACAGGCAGGCCTCTTCAAAATCGACGCCGACATAGGCGAGCAGGCGCGCGACCTCGGCCTGGGTATCGGCCACCATCCGTTCATAGATGACGCGGTGGACGGCGCCGGGTGTGGCCTCGTCGAAATGGGCCATTTGGGCGACATAATCGCGATAATAGGCGCCGATTTCGGCCAGATCATAGGTAAACACCTGACCACGCGCGAAATGCTGTTTCCAGCCCGAAAAGCAGCAGGCCATCGGATGACGCCGCGCATCAATGATTTTGGCGCGCGGCAGGATCAGGCGGATAAGCCCCGCATTCTGCCAATTGTTGGGCATCTTGTCGATGAACAGCGGCCGGTCGGTCTGGCGATGCACCCGCGTCAGCTCGATGTATTCCTCGCCCAGTCGCGTCCGGTCGGCGGGTGACAGCGAGCGCAGTAGATCGCCATAAGAGGCGAACTCGCCCTGTTCTGCACGTGATTTGAGCCGCCCCGCGATCATCATCATCTCGGGCAATTCATGCGTGCCCTCGATCATCGAATGGCTCGACAGGATCTGTTCCACCAGCGTCGAGCCGGAGCGCGGCAGGCCGAGGATGAAGATCGGATCGGGGGCCATGCAGCCGCCTTCGCGGGTGGCATAAAACGGCGCGGTAAAGGTCACGGCATGTTCGACGGCCGCCTCATGGGTGCCCTGCGTGCTATAGGTGATCTCGGCGCGGCGCAGGCGGTTGGCGGTAGTGTAATGTTTGAAGGAGGCGGCGTAATCGCCCGCATCCTCCAACGCCTTGCCCAGCGCGAAATGGAGGTGAAACAGGTCCTCGCCGGTGGGGCCTGTGGCAATCGCGGCCTGCATCGCGGCGCGGTCCTGCGCGGTGAATTTCGCGGTCTTCAGATTGGCCAGCGACCACCATGCCTCGCCCATTGTGGCGGTGATGCCAATGGCGCGGCGATAGGCCTCAACCGCGCCACCCTGATCGCCCAAAGTCTTGCGCACATGGCCCAGATTTTGCCAGACGTGAGCATTGTCGGGCGCATCGGCCAGCAGCGCTTCATAGATCCCCCCCGCGCCCTCCTGATCGCCCAGCCGCACCAGCACCGAGGCCCGCAGCAGTCGGTGCGCCGGGCTTTGCATCGGCGAGGCGCAGAGTGTTTCGGCATGGGCCTGCGCCTCGGGCAAGCGGTTGGTCTGCAGCAGCAGACGGATCAGGAAATCGCGCGCCAGATCGAAACCGGGCGCCATGTCCAGCGCCTTTTCCACCCATGCCATCGCCTCGGCCAGATCGCCCCGGCGCCAGTGGATTTCCCCGATCAGCCGGGTGGCCGAGGCGTCTTCGGGAATGCGCGTGAGGCGGGCCGTCAGCATCGCCTCGGCCGCGTCCAATTCGCCTGCGTTCATCGCCAGGGCGGCCTTGACCAGTTCGGGGTCTGAGGAGGACGCGTGGATCGCCGACAGATCCGCGCGCCACGCCTTGTCCGCTTCGCCCAGCCGCCGCCATTCGCGCGCCAGCAGATACCATCCGCTGGCCACCTGCGGCTGCGCGCGGGTCAGGGCTTCGAGCGCGGCCACGGCGCGGCGGCCATCGCCCATCTCGCCTGCTGCCTGCGCCAGTTCCCACAAGATCGGCGGCACGCCCGGCTGCGCCCGGTCCAGCGCGATCAGGCGGGTCAGCGCCGATTGCCCCTTGCCCATCCGGCGCAAGGCCTGCGCCGCGATCAGTTCGGCGGGCGGAAGGCTGCGATGGGCCTTGATCAGCGTTTCGGCCCGCGCCAACGCCATGGCCGGATCGCTCTCCAGCAACCGCGCCGCCTCGGCCAGCGCCGCGCCCGGCACAGCCTGCGCAGATGGGCGCGGCGAAGGTCGCGCAGCGATGGTCCCAAGAGCCATGGATGTCCTTTCAGCAGGCCGGTCTGGCTTGCTGTTGTCGCGCGCTGCACCTGCGTAAACATATACGTCAGACGACGTAACCCCTCGGGACATCTTGCGTTGTTTGCCACCTTGACTCGCGGGGCACCTATGACATTCTTGCGAAACCGGACGACCGTACTAATTGCTGCAATTGCGTAAGGGGCACCAGACGCAGCGCAGCCAAGCGGGTCGCCAGGGGGTTCAATGACGTTTCGGCATCCGGCGGGTGCATCGGCGCAAATCTGTGTTTTCGCCGGGCGATCCCGCTTGTCTGGCGAACATGGCCTGAGCCCGTTGCGGGAAGAACAGGGCTGAGGATTTCGGGGCATGATGGCCAGTAATGGGGGAAGCATTACGATGATTGCAGAGTTTTCCAAGAGATCGCGCCGGGTGATCGCGCTGAGCGCGGCGACATTCCTGACGCCCTTCGCGCTGGTTGGGGCCGCCCATGCTGCGGGCGCTGATGCTGCGGCTGATCCTGCGCCGGCGGCGGCCGATGGCGGCGGTCTGGGCGACATCGTGGTGACTGCCACCCGCCGTTCGGAAAGCGTCCAGAAAGTGCCGATCTCGATGCAGGCGCTGAGCATGGAAAAGCTGGCCGAGCGCAATGTGAAAGGTTTGTCCGACTTTGCTTTGCTGATGCCCTCGGTCTCTTTCGCCGGGCTTGGGCCGGGGCGCCAGACCGCTTATTTCCGCGGCATTGTTCCGGCGGGCGGCACTTACGCCTCGGTCGGCTATTACCTTGATGATATTCCCATCACCGGCACCGGCGTTCCCGACATATTCGTCTATGATATGGAGCGTGTTGAGGGCCTGTCGGGACCGCAAGGCACCCTGTATGGCGCAGGTTCGCTGGCAGGCACCATCCGCATGATCACGAACAAGCCCAAGCTGGGCAAGTTCGAATGGGGTTATGACACCGAAGCCAACAAATACGGCAAGGGCGCTTTTGGCGGCCAGTTGGCCACTTATGCCAACATCCCCTTTGGCGACAACCTGGCCGCGCGCGTGGTGGGTTTTTATCGCAAAGAGGGCGGCTATGTTGATAACACGCCCAACAATGGCAAGTTCAACGATGGCAAGACTTCGACCCTGACGCTGGGCGATAAAAATCCGGCGACCAATTATACGCTCAGCAACGCAGCCATTGCCAAGAAGGATTACAACCCCGTCTATATGTATGGCGGGCGCCTTTCGGTGCTGTGGGAACCGGCGCCGGGATGGCAGATTACCCCCGAACTGGCGGGCCAATCGCAGACGGCCTATGGCTATTTCGGCTATGACCCGCGCGTGGGCGATCTTCAGGTGCATGACTATGACCTGACGCGTCGTCAGGATTCATGGTATCAGGGCGCGCTGTCGGTGCATGGCCATATTGGCGATTTCGATGTGGTGTCCTCGACCGGTTACTTTGGGCGCAAGGTTCACCTGCAAAACGACTATACCTATTACACCGTGACCTATGACAATTTTGGCGCGGGCAACGAAAACTATCTGCAATTCTTCAGCAAGGATGGTTGCACCGGTTCGGGCGCTTCTATGAAGTGCAACAAGCTGATCAACCCGACCCAATATTTCGAAGGCTGGACCTATTCGGAAAAGCTGACCCAGGAATTGCGTCTCTCCACCCCCAAGAGCTGGCCGTTTGAAGCCACTTTTGGCGGTTTTTATCAATGGCAGAAGACCGAAAACAACAATTACTATGGCATCCATGGCCTTGCCGATGTCGCCGGTTATACCATGTCGGGCGGCGGAGACAGCAATCCGGCCGGTTTCGGCATCCCCACCACGGCGGGCGGCACGATGGTGCTTGGTTCGCCCGCGGTGAAGGGCGATGGGTTTTATATCAACGAAAACAACCAATACACGCATGATACGGCGGTGTTTGTCGAAGGCCATTACAACATCACGCCCAAGTTGAAGATCACGGGCGGGTTGCGCTATTTCTGGACCGATTACTGGACCACCGGTTTTGCCGGTGTGGCAGCTTCCGCCCGAAGCACGACGACATCGAAGAACATGCTGACCGGCACGATGGGCTGTACGCTCCCGCTGCCGACCGAGCGCCTGACCTGCCGCAATACCAACATGCTCGATCCAAATCAGATCGGTCGGTATAGCGAGCAGGGCGAGACTCATAAGGTCGCGGTCAATTATCAGTTGACGCCCAGCAAGATGGTCTATGCCAATTATTCCACCGGCTTCCGTCCCGGCGGCTATAACCGTCCGCTGCGTGTCAGCGGGGTGGGCGTGTTCAGGGTCGATCCCTTTAAGTCGGAAACGCTGACCAATTACGAAATCGGCATCAAGACCCAATGGGGCAATAATTTCCGCTTCAACACCGCCATCTACATGGAAGAATGGAACAATATCCAATATTCCGTTGTGGTGGCCGGCACCCAGGGCGCGGGCATGACCGGCAATGCCGGCAAGGCCAAGGTCTATGGCATGGAATATGAAGCCGACCTCAAGCTGGGCAAGGTGACGGTTTCCAGTTCGGGCGCCTATAACCGCGCGCGGCTTGACGGCAATTTCTGCAACTTCAAGGCCGACAAGACCAACTTGACGATTGCCGCCGACCCCACCTGTTCGTCGGGCATCGCCGCGGCCAGCGGCAGCCGCCTGCCGCGTCAGCCGGAGTTCAAGGGCAATGTTTCGGTACGCTATGACACCGAATTTGGTGACTATAAGGCCTATCTGCTCGGCTCTGCGCTGTATCAGAGCAGCGCCACGCAGGACCTTAAGTTGTCCAATAACAACCTGCTGAACTGTCAGGACATTGCAGCGGCCGAAACGGCGGCCGGGCGTCAATGCACGACGAAGGGCTTTACCACCTTCGATTTCTCGGCCGGTTTGAAAAAGGATAACTGGGCCTTTGATATCTATATCCAGAACGCCTTCGACGGTCGGGGCGTCCTGACCACCAACACGTTCTGTTCGATTGATTTCTGCGCCGGTTCTTCGCGCAACTTCACCGTGCGCCCGCAGATCTTCGGCATCAAGTTTGGTCAGAAATTCTGACCTGACTCATTCTCTTCACCCTGCGAAGGACAACTCAAGCCCCCATGGTTCGCGCCATGGGGGCGCTTTTTATGCGGTGGCTGGGGGTGAGGAGAGCGCGGCGCGCAGGGCGGCGGGCGTCTTATGCACCTGCGCCAAAGCTGCGGCAAAACCGCTGGCCTGGGCTACGGCAAAGCTGATGCCATAGAGATTGCGCCTTTGCGGCACACCGGGGATCGGGCGTGGATAGCCGCTGGCGATCATCTGTCCATCGCGCCACTGGAATGTCTCGCGCGGGATGTCCCAATCCAGCCCCACGCCCAGCACGCCGGGCAGCGAGCCGGGCAGGCAGGGCACGCCATCGGCCTGCGCGGCGGCCAGCACGAGCGCATCGGGCGCTCCGGCGATGGCATCGGCAAACAGTGGGGCATGAGCGGCGTTGGTGGTGCCAAGGCTGAGGTTGATGATATGCGCGCCCTGCTGGGCGGCGATGCCGATGGCGCTGGCCAAGGCCATGGCGCTGCCGCGCAGGGCATCGTGAAAAACGCGGATAGGCAGGATGTTGGCCTCGGGGGCCTTTTCCTGAATCGCGGCGGTGACGGCGGTGCCATGGCCAAGCCGGTCGAGCGGGATCGCGCCTTGTTCGATCACCATGCCATCCGTGCCGATGGCGAAACCGGGGCGCAGGCGGGCGGCGTTAATATGCGGGTGATCGGGATGCACGCCGCTGTCGATCACCGCGACCAGAATGCGTTCAGCCATAAGTCGTCATGCCATCTTTCAGGGTAATCACCCGATCCGCCATCGCGGCCAGCGCGGGCTTATGCGTGATGACGATCAGCGTGGCATGGGGCAGGGCGCGGCGCAGGCTGGCGGCGATCAGCGCCTCGGTATCGCTATCGAGCGCGGCGGTGGGCTCATCCAGGATCAGGGCCTCTGGCCGCCGCAACAGCGCGCGGGCCAGCGCAACCCGCTGCCGCTCGCCCGCCGATAGGGCAAGGCCGCGTTCGCCCACCGGCGTATCCAGGCCTTGCGGCAGGCGTGATAGCAAAGCTTCCAGTCCGGCGTCATGCGCGGCGGCGATCACCGCATCGCGCCCCGGATCGTTCAGGCCAAAGGCGATATTGGCATAAAGCGTGGCGTTGAACAGAAAGGGCGTCTGTTCGACCAGCAGCACCGCGCGCCGCAGATCATCCAGCGCCACCTCGCGCAGGTCCGTATCGCCCAGCATCACCCGCCCGCCATCGGGGTCGATCATCCGCACCATCAGATCGGCCATCGTCGATTTGCCCGCCCCGCTGGGGCCGAGGATCGCGCAGAAAGAGCCCGCCGGAATGGTGAAATCCGCATCACGCAGCACCGGCGCGCGGCCATGCGAGAGGCGCACGTGGTCGAAGTGGATGCTGCAAGGACCGGCGGGCAGGGGCAGGGGGCTGGCGGCCTCCTCCACCTCCGGCGCGGTGTCCATCAATTCAAAGATCCGCGCCAGCGCCACGCGCGTCTGGGCCAATGTGGCGGACAGGCCGAGCAGGCCCTGAATGGGCGCGAACAGGCGCTGCTGATAGGCAAGGAAGGCGACCAGCGTGCCGATCGTCATCCGTCCGGCGGTGATCTCATAGCCGCCCCACAGCATGGCCCCGGCGGTCGAGGCCGAGAGCAAGGTGCCCGGCACCGCGCCCGAGAGAAAGGACGTCACCTGCATCCGCAACATGGCGCGCACAAAGCCGTCATTGGCGGCGGCAAAACGCTCCCGCTCGCGCGTCTGCGCACCCAGCGCGACAACGGTTCGCATTCCCATGATCGTATCGACCAGCATACTACCAATATCCGCGCCTGCCTCGCGCATTTGCCGGGACAGTTCGGTCAGGCGTTTCTGCGCGCGCAGGAAAGCCCCCACCGCCAGCGGCACCAGCACCACGCCCACCACAAACAGCCGCCAGTCGAGCCAGAGCATCAGCGCGATGCTGCCCGCCAGAAACAGCAGATTGGCCAGCGCGGCCAGCAGAGTGTCGCCCGCAACCCGCTGAATATCGGATACATCGCTGTTCAAGCGGCTCATCAGATCGCCAAGGCGAAAGCGGCCGAAGAAGCGCGGCGAGAGCTTTTGCAAATGCGAAAGCACCGCGACGCGAATGTCGAACAGCATTGCGGCCGAGAGCGAGACATGCAGCCAAGAGGCCGCAATATTGAGCACGTAGGAGCCGACCGTGGCCCCCAGCATCAGCCCCGCCACGCGCCACAGCACGCCCATATCATGGCGCATCAACGCGCCATCGATCATCAGCTTGGAAATATAAGGCTGGGCCAGACTGAGCGCGGTGGCCATCAGGCTGACCAGCATCACGGCGGGCAGGCGCGGCAGATATGGGCGCAGATAGGGCCAGAGCCGCCGATAGGCCGCCCATGGCGCAGGGGGAGGGGAAGCATGCAAAGCGTTATGCGGCGCGTTCAGGTCGCGGCCTCCCGTTCGATCAGTTGAAACCCGCGCAGCAGATAGCGCGGCTCCGGCATATGCGCGAGCTGCGCGGTGGTCCATGCGTAACCTTGCGCAAGGGCTGCCACCTGTTCGCGCCACCAGGGTGTGTCGCCGCCGGTGGCATAGAACTGGCCCGAGATCTGGATATGGCGGCGCAAGGATGCGGTCAGCATGGAGTGGTAATGCGTGGCCAGCGCTTGCCGGTTGCCGCGATGGGCGATGACGGCGGCGGCGAGGATCGCCTCGCGCACCGATTGCGCGCTGCCATCGCCGCAAATGGGGTCAAACGCGATGGCCGACATGCCGCAGGCCAGCCAGTCCGGCCCAGCCAGACGCGCCAATTGACGCGGCGCGGTTTCAAACCCCGGCGAGCTTTCGCCAAGACCCGCAATCAGGGGCGCGATCAGCAGGCTGCCCTCCAGCAGGCGCTCCAAGGGCGCGCCCACGCCCAGCAGCCAGCATTGCGCCGGGCCGGAGGGGATCAGAAACAGCCAGCCCTGCGCCACCGCCTCAATATGGCATGTGGCATGATCGGCCTCGGCGCGCAGCATCACGCGCGCGGCCATCGCCCGCCGCTGGCCGAAGCGCATCAATTCGCCATCGGGAAAGGGGAGCGCGCAATGGAGCGTGGCGACAGGCGCAAGGGCATCGGCATCGCCCGCCAGTTCTTCGCCCAATGCCGTGATCAGGTCATCCTCGGACACCACCACCGCGCCATGGGGCATGGACAGTGCATCGCCGCCCCAGCGCACCACGCGCCGCGCGATCCGGTGGGCATCGGCAAACAGATCATCCCGCCCAAAAGCATCGCGGATCAGCCCCAGCGCGGCATCAGACAGCATGATGACCGGCACGGGCGAGCGCCGCACCGGTTCATGCGCGATGGCAAACCCCGCGCCGCGCAGCAAATACGCCGCGCAAGCCCCCGCCAGCCCGCCCCCACGGATCAGCACGGACTGGCGCGGCATTATGCTCACTGGGCGTAAACCAGCCCGGCCATGGTGGCGTCGGCGTCAAGGTTCCACGTCTTGTCCCATTTCAGCGTCTTGGCGTCATAGACTTCGATGTCATAGCTGGCGCCATAGATGTAGAGCTTCTTGCCGTCGCTCGACATGCCGAACTGGAAACGCGAGCGGCAGGGGAACTCGGCCTTGTCCACCACCTTGTTTGTGCCAAGGTCGAAGTGCCAGATTTCGCAGCGCTTGTTGCCGGTCGTGCCCTGCGTGGTGACGGTATAGCCATCCTTGCTGTCGGGCGTGATCTGCAGGCCCGCCATCTGATAGGGCGCGGGACCGATGGGGGTGAAATCGAAGGTTTTCGACGCCAGCTTGAAGCGGCCGATGCCAAAGATCTTGTTGTGAATATAGGGATCGGCAGCCGTAAACAGCGAGACATATTCGTCATTGTTGCGCAGCAATTCCACCCCGCCGCCAAAGCTGGTGTTTTCCAGCCCCGCGCCTTCGGGCTTTGCCATGTCGATCTTGTCCACCACCTTGAAGTCGGAGGTGTTGAGGATCACCACCTTGTCGCGGAACAGATAGAGCAGCTTGCCATCGGGCGAGATCATCATGTTGGCCCGCGCGGCGTTGAGCGCATTGTCCTCGTCGGGCAGATCGACGGTCTTGACCACCTTCTTGAGCGTCAGGTCGATGGTGGCATATTGCCACTTGCTGACCTTGTAGCGATCAACGGATTTGTCGATCGTCATCATGATCGTATAGAAATATTTGCCCGTCGGATCGGGTACGCCGCCGGTAAAGCGATATTTGGTGGTCGGCGTGTTCAGGCTGAACTTGTTCAGCACCTTGCGCGTGGCGGTGTCCAGCACCTCGATCCCGCCGGTGGTGATGGTGGTGACATAGATCCGCTTGTGATCGTTCGACAGGCGCAAGGATGTCGGAAGACCCGTGTCGAGCTTGATATGCTCGGCGATCTTGCCGGTGGTTTCCTCCACCACGAACAGCTTGTCCGGGTATGTGCCCATCACGATGGGCGCGGCGCTTGCGGCCACGGGAGCTGCGGCCAGCAACAGGCCGGCAAGGCGGAGAGATTTGCCAGAGCGAGAATGCGTCATGTGGCAGGCTCTTTCATAAGAAAGGTCGCAAGATCCGCGATCAGGGAAAGATGATGTCCAGGCTGCGCCAGTCCTTGGCCGCCGCCGAGCAATTGCTGGCCCAGTCGGGCGAGTAATTGACGTGGTCGGGCACCTGCACCGGCCAGAAGCAGGTGACATAGCAGTCATAGATGTCGCGCTCGACAGGCTGGCACAGGCCCGCAGTGCCGCCGCTGGCGTCCACTTCCCAGCCGGGCGAGAAGGACAGGGTGCAGCCCATCGGCACATGCGGGCGCACTTGCTGTTGCAGGGCCACGACATCGTCCTGCATGGCGGCGGTTTGCGCCTCCACGCTTGCGTCAATCGCCTTGGCCTTCTGGTTGATGGGGCGCAAATGCTTCATGACAGGCCCTTTCTTTCAGCAAATTTTTCTAGGAATTCGGGGTTCTGCACCGCCAGCGTGCCCTGAATTTTCAGGCAGGTGTCGGTCCATTCGCGGATCCAGTCGCAATAATGCAGATTGGCGTGGCCGGTGTCGCCATAGCGGACAAAGGCCTCATGATGGCATCCGCCCGCGCATAATGGCCGCGCCCAGCAGGACTGGCAGGCATATTTGGCGCCGACATGGCCCTTGGTCAGGAATTCGCCCTGCGCCTTGCGGTCGATGCCGCTGGAGACATGGCCCATCACATGGCTGTCGGCATCGGTGAAGCGGTGGCAGGGCGAGAGATCGCCCGAAGGCGACACGCCCAGCAGGCCCAGACCCGCCCCGCAAGGGTGGCTCTTGTTGGTGCCCTGAACCAGCTCGCCAATGGTTTCCGAGACGTTGGAGAAGCCGTGCATCCGGCCCTTCAACGCATAGGCCAGCCATTCATCCGCCAGTTGGTGGAACTGCTCCAGCACGGTGACCATGCCTTCCTCGCCCAGCGCATAAGCTTGTTCGCCCGATTCCGTCACCGGTGCAAAGCCGACCTCGTGAAAGCCGATATCCTCGCGCAGGTGGCGGAAGATGCTCACCACATCGGTCACGCCCTTGCTCAGCGTCACGCGCGCGGTGATCGCGCGCGTGCGGTGGCGGGCGATCAGCTTGCGCAGCTTGGGCTCGATCACATCATAGCTGCCCTTCCCGCTCTTATAGACGCGGCGCTTGTCCTGCATCTCCTTGGGGCCGTCGATGCTGACGGTGACGCCGATCTGCTGTTCGGCCAAAAATTCGATGATGGGATCGGTCAGCAGCGTGGCATTGGTGGTCAGGCTGAAGGTTATGGTGCGACCCTGGGCCGTGGCCTGATCCGTGGCATAGGCGACGACCTGCCGCAGCAGCGGAAAGTTCATCAAGGTTTCGCCGCCGAAGAAGGTGATATGCACCGCAGGCCGCCCGCCCGACTGCGCCAGCAGCAGGTCGACCGAGGCCTTGGCGGTGTCGATGGTCATATATTTGGGCTTACCGTTTGGCGTGGCGATCTTGTCCGCGCCAAACTCATAGCAATAGGTGCAGGCCAGATTGCACTGGTTGGTGATGTTGAGCACCAGCGCCTGAAGCGGATAATCGCCCTCCGGCTTGGCCGGGGCGGGGGCCGCCACGGTCTGATCCGAGACGATCACGCGGGCAAGGCGCAATTCGCGCACCAGATCCTCGGCGTCCGCAGGGCTATAGCCGCCGTTGGTCAGCGCCGTGATCAAATCGCCATGGGCCATTTCCGCGCCGTCCAGCATGGACAGCACCTCGCCCACCGCCCCGTCGAGCGCGAAGATGGCGCCCGCCGAAACGAGGTAGATGAAATCCTGTCCCTGTGCGTCAAAGCGATGAACCTCGCCGCTGCGATAGGTGTGGGTCAAAGGCGCGCTCATTGATTCACCTCCGGCTGATCCCAGCGCTTGTAGGCAGGCACGGTCACGACCATGAAAGCCTTGGCGGTCAGGGGCTTGCCATCGGCGCCCTTTTCCGCCTTGGCGGTGGCGGTCACCCAGACCTCGCCGTAATTGTTGCGGTTCCATTTGCGCTGGGGGTTCGGCCCGTCGATGTTGGGGGTGAAGAAGCCGGCGGTGGAGAGTTTGCCGACGAAATTCACGTCATCATCGTAATAGACCGAGGGGAATTCACCCATCGAGAAGGTTGCGTCGATCGGGCCGATGGCCACGTCATCGGCGGTGCCCGCTTTGCCGTCGGCGCCCTTGTCATAGCCAATGGCCTCGAACTGCAGGTATCCCTTGGGGTGCTTCTCGCTGCCGCCAAGGCGGGCCAGCGAGGTTTCGGGCGTGACCTTGATGTAATCGACCTTTTTATAGATCGGCAGCGCCTTTTCCAGCACCGCCCCGCCAATGGCCACGTCATGCGCCCCCACGGTTGCATCGGCGGCCACATCGACGCTCAGCACGATCTCATCATCGCTGGCCGAGACGATCTTCCTGGCCACCACACCCTTGCCCAGCGTGATGTCGGAGAGGGCGAATTTGGTCGGCAGCTTGTCGCCGATGATGTGAAGCTGCGCGCCCATCGTGCCGGTCTTGACCGCATCAGGGGTGACGCTGGCGATGGTGGGTTCGGCGCTGGCCTTGGTCAATTTGACGTCAAAGCCGAACTCCTCATAGGCGCCCCAATACCAGCGGCCCGCCGCCGACTTCTGATCGGGGGCAAACCACATGGTTTCGCGCGCCTCATGCGCCGGAGCATCCGGGGCGGCCATATCGCCCGCGCCCTTCGACTTGCCGCGCCAGGAATAGCCCGAATAGACGATGCCGCTGCCGGTGCGGGTGATCGTGGTGCCGTCCTTCAGGGATTTGAGCGTGATCGTGGTGGTGAAATCATCGCCCTTGGGCGCGATCACCATCGAGCCTGCATAGCGGCCCTTGCCGGGCAGATCGGCCGAAACCAGCCATTTACCCGCCAGAGCGGCCGGGCGCATACGCGCGCTCCACGAGGCCCATTCGGCCGAATGCAGCGGGGCAACCTTGCGCATATATTCCAGCGCAACCTCGCCCGGCGTCGGGCCCTTGGCGGCCGGTGCGCCATAGCCCTGCGGAATGCCATGTTCGTCCACGCCGCGGCGATATTGCACTTCGGCCTGCGAATAGAGCGCGATGTGGAATTCCTGCAGCAGCTTCCACTCATTGGCCGACCGGCGCCAGCTCAGCGGCTGGGCAAAGGCGTGGCACGAGGCGCAGGCCGCGCGCACCGTTTCATTGGGAATGTTGGTTTCATCCAGCACGCGCTTTTCGGTCAGATACATGACCGGCTTGGCCTCATCGGGCGCAAGGCCATGGCTGGCCGAAAGCGAGCGGATGACCTTCTTGGCATCCTCGGCGGTGATGACCAGCCCGTTGAGCTTGACCATGCGGTGGATCGCCTGCGCCCAGCCTTCGGGCGTGGTGCGCATCCATGAAATGCGCGACAGGTTGCCCTTGCCGTCATTGGTGTGGCACGCGCCGCATTTGTCGATGACCAGCTTGTCGGTGACGGGAATGCCCGCTTCCTTTTCGCCGGCCTGTTCGTCGGCCTGCGCCACGGCGGGGGCCGCGCCATGCAGCACCGCCATGCCCAGCGCCGTGGCGGTCAGGCCCAGCAGCGCCAGACGGCGCCGATGCCTTGATGGCGTGTGTTTCAATGACGCAGGCGCGCCAATATCCGAAGGATCGGACGGGAAGGTCATAGTATCAAATTCCCCCCAAGCTGGAACTCGCTGGCTCAAACTGTGGCGCCATGAATCGGCGGCTTCGGAGGGAAGATTGGACAGTCGTCAAAAATCCTTCAAGCGCCTTTTTGCCTTATACGCAGTTTGGCGCAAACCATGCCGGGCTTTGCAGCAAAAACCCGCCCCCTACTGCGCAAAGGGCGGGCTTTTCTTAGCCATTTCGGGCGTTTTTCAGGCCAGCTTCAGCGGCAATTGGCGCAGCCTCTGCCCGGTTGCGGCAAAGATCGCATTGGCCAGCGCCGGGATCACCGGGGGCAGCGAGGGTTCGCCAAGCCCGGTGGGCGGATAATCGGTTTTCAGGAATTGCACCGCGATCTCGCGCGGCACCTGTTCGATGCGGATCAGGGGGAAGTCGCCAAAGCTTTCGGCCTGCACCACACCCTTCACCTGCTCGATCTTCTGCTCGACCATGCCTTGGCCGAGCCCCTCGTTGACCGCGCCCTGCACCTGATGGCGCGCGTTGATCGGGTTGATGATCTGGCTGCCAATGTCGCCACAGGCCCAGACCTTGTCCACCCGCACATTCGCGCCATCGGTGATGGTGATGTCGACCACTTCGGCAAAATAGCCGCGATGGCTGAAATAAAAGCCAAAGCCGCGCCCGCGTTTCTCGCCCTTGGGGCCGGGGGCCAGTTTGCCGCCCTGCCAACCTGCCATCTTGCACACGCCATCAATGACCGCGCGCGCCCGGCCCGAATGGAGCACAGGCCGCCCCGGCACCACCGCCAGATCGCGCGGGGCCCCCAGCGTGCGGCGCATCAGTTCGGGCAGGTCGATCCCGGCCGCCTGCGCGATCTCGTCCATAAAGCTCTGATAGACAAAGGACACCGCGTTGGATGTGGGCGCACGCAGCCAACCTGTCGCCAGATTGGTGGGCAGATAGGTGATGCCGATTTCGGAATCGGCCAGCACATTGACCGGAAATTCGAACGGACTCATCTCCGCCGCGCGGATCGGCTTGCCATCCTTGCCAAAGCTGACGAAATGATCGCGGAAGGCCACCAGATCGCCCTTGGCGTCCAGCCCTGCGGTGAAGCGGTGCCAGCCTGCGGGGCGGTAATAATCGTGGCGCAGATCATCGGTGCGGTCGAACAGGATCTTGACCGGACGCCCCGGCAGAGCCTTGGCCACTTGCCCTGCCATCACCATGTAATCATTGATCAGTCGCCGCCCAAAGCCGCCACCGATGCGGGTCTGGTGGATGGTGATGTCCTCGCCCTTGATGCCCAGCATGGCGGCGGTGTCGCTGCGACCATTGTTCGGCGCCTGACTTGGCGCCCAGATCTCCAGCTTGCCATCGACCCAGCGGCCCGTGCAATTCTGCGGCTCCAGCGTGCCATGCGCGAGGAATGGGTAGGAGTAATCCGCCGTGATGGTCTTGGCCGCGCCTGCCAGCGCCTTGGCCACATCGCCATTCTTGGCATGGGCAATCTGCGGCCCGGCGGCCAAGGCTTCGGCTGCGCCCTTATCATAGGCCTGCGTGGAAAAGCCCTGCTGTGCGGCATCGTTCCACGTTACCTTGACGGCCTCGCGCGCGTTCTTAGCGGTCCACCAACTGTCGGCCACCACGACCAGCGTGTCGAATTTGCCCGGCGCGACCGAATTGCTGTTCACCGGCACCACCGCGATCACGCCCTTGCGCTTCAGCGCCGCACCGGCATCATGGGATGCGATGGTGGCGCCATGGGCCGGGGCCTTGATGATCGCGCCATGGATCAGGCCGGGCATATCCACATCAATGCCGAACAGGGGCTTGCCCCGCGTGATCGCCACCGTATCGACGCCGATCTTGGACTGGCCGATGATGGTAAAGCGCGAGGGATCCTTGAGCGCGACCTTGGCCAGATCGGGGGCCGTTTCCGTCGCCGCGCCGCGCGCAAAGGCGGCATAGGGCGCGCTCCGCCCCGAAGCCGCGTGGGAAACCTTGCCCACCGCCGTGGTCAGGCTGGATGCATCCACGCCCCATTCTTTTGCCGCCGCGCTCAGGATCATCGCCCGCGCCGCCGCACCCACCTGCCGCATGGGCAACCAGTTGTTGGGCGTCGAATTCGACCCGCCCGCGCTTTGCACGCCATAGATCTTGTCATTGGCCAGCGTGGGCTCGATCACCACCTGATCCCAGCTCAGATCCAGCTCCTCGGCGATCAACATGGGCAGCATGGTGCGGATGCCTTGACCGATCTCGGGGTTCTTGGAGCCGATGGTCACCTTATTATCCGCGCCGATGCGGATGAAGGCGTTGAGCGGCACCGCGCCGGGATCTTGCGCCAAGGCAATCCGCGCCTCAAACGCCAGCGCGCCAGCCCCCACCAGCGAGGCGGCCATAAAACCGCGACGGTCGATAACAGCGCTCATGCGGCGTCTCCCGTCACATCGGCCATTCCGGCCGCTTTCCTGATCGCGCGGCGGATGCGCAGGTATGTGGCGCAGCGGCACAGATTGCCGTTCATGCCTGCATCAATCTCCTCATCGCTGGGTTTCGGATTGGCCAGCAACAGGGCCGTGGCTGAGAGGATCTGGCCAGCCTGACAATAACCGCATTGCGGCACGTCGATCTCGCGCCACATTTCCACCAGCTTCGCCCCCTGCGGCACGGCGCTCGCACCCTCAATGGTGGTGACTTTATGCCCTGCCGCCGCCGACACCGGCGTCTGGCACGAGCGCACCGCCTGTCCATCCAGCAGCACCGTGCAGGCCCCGCAAAGCCCTTGTCCGCAGCCGAACTTGGTGCCCGGCATCTTCAGTTCTTCGCGTAGCACCCAGAGCAGGGGCTTGTCCGCATCGGCCGTCACGCTGACCGGTTTGCGGTTGATGGTCAGGGCGAATTTTCCTTGGCTCACGTTTGCGGGCTCCTGATGGGATGTCGGGCGATACTGGACGTGCTTCAAGATTCCGTCAAGCCGGGTGCCGGGGAAGGTTGCAAGACGGGCAAGCCGATGGCATGGCGCCCCAAGGAGAAGAAGCCCCATGGATCTATCGGAAGACATCGTCACCACCGCGCGCCCCGGCACCTATTCGCGCGGGACAGAGACGGTGGACGCGATTTTGAAAGCCGCGCTGGGTGTGCTGATCGACGAGGGCGCGGCGGCCTTTACCATCCGGCGAATCGCGGCGGCCTGCGGGATGAAGGTTGGCAATGTCTCGTACCATTTCCCGCGCAAGGAAATGCTGGTTCAGGTGCTGCTCGATGAATTGCTGGCCTCCTATGAAAAGGTGCTGGAGGATCGCGTGCGCCTGCCCGATCTGACCACCGAGGAGCGGTTGCGTTTGTTGATCGTGATTTGCCTTGACGATATTGCGGGCAAACGCACGACCCGGCTGTTCACCGAACTGTGGGCGTTGGCCAATCACAATGATTTCATCGCTGATCGCGTGCGCGGATTTTACCAGCGGGTGCATGATTTCATTGGTGAATATGTCGCCGTGCTCAATCCCGCCCTCTCGGCGGACGAGGTGCGCACCGTGGCCCTTTATATCAGCGCCAGCATGGAAGGTTCGACCCCGTTTCTGGGCTTTGAAAAGCCATGGGCCGACCGGATGTCCGCCTATACGTCAATTGCCGCTCATGCGCTTGTATCGCTTGCCAAAACGATCACTTCGCGAGAGATTACCGGAATGACAAGCCAGACGGCCTGAGCCGTCGGCGCCTTCTGACGCAGGACACCGGTCCGTCGCGATGGTCGCGGCGGGCGAAGGGGGCTGTTTATGCGTCGGATTTTGCTTGCAGAGCAGGATAGCTGGGCATCGGGGCTGGGCTGGGGGCGTGCGCGAGGTTGCGCTTTGCCGGCGGCGGCGGTGCTGGGTTGTCTGCAACCGGCGATTGACCCGGTGTTCCTCACGCTGCTCTCGCTGGCCACGCCTCTGCGCGCCGCCGATCATGGCTGGGTGGTGGGCATGACGCAAACCGCCTCGGCGCTGGCGGCGACGATGGTGTGGTGGCTGGGGCCAAGGATGTCGATGCGCGCGGCGCTGGCGCTGGCGCTGGGGGCAATGGTGGCGGGTCTGCTGACGCCGCTGGCGCAGGGCTTTGGCGGATTGCTGATGCTGCGCGCGATCTATGGGCTGGGGATGGGGGCGGTCTATGCCCGCGCCATGGGGGGCTTTGCCGCGGCGCGGCCCACGGGCGCCTATGCCATTGTCCTGCTGGTGCAATTGATGCTGGCCACGCTGGTCTCGCTTGCGCTCCCCGATCTAGCCGCAAGGATCGGGGCAGGGCGGGCGCTGGGGCTGTTGGCGCTTGTCCCGCTGGCGGCGGCGGTGGCTCTGCATTTTGCGCGCGAAGGGGGCGGGCATCGCGCCACGCCGGTGGGCAATGGCGCCACGCCGCGTGCGGGCTGGGCGCTGGCGCTGGCCAATTTCTGGTTCATTTGCGCGACGATGATGGTGTGGAGCCTGTGTGGCGCGCTGGCGGTGCAGGCCGGGCACAGCGAAGGGCTGATCGGGCGCGCTGTGGCGATCGGCTCGCTGGCCGGGGCGGCCACGGCGATTGCGGTGATGCGCGAGCGGCTGCGCGTGCCCTTGCCGGTTACGGCCTGTCTGGTGGGGGCGGCCTTGCTGGCCCCGCTGGTGCTGACGAGGCCGGGCGCTGGGGCGGGTTTCGTGCTGGCGATGGTCCTGCTCAATATCGGATCGACCGCGATCATCATCCGCTGCTCGGGTCTGGCCAGCGCCTTGGGGCTGGGGCCGCGCTTTCGTGTCTTTGTGGCGGCCACGCATAATCTGGGGATGAGCGCGGGCCCCGCGCTGGGTTCAGGGATGCTCTGGGTGATGCCGGATGGGGGATTGCTGCTGGGCGCGGGGCTGGCGGTGCTGGCCGGGGTGGGCGCGGTTGTGATAGGTTGGCGCGGTTTACGCCATTGTGCGCATTGGCCATTGTCGCGCCCGGTTTTCGCAAGATCGGGCCGTCAGAAGGGGCTTGATTAATTCTGGACACTCGTCCAGCCTTGGCCGGTCTGAACGCATGATCGGTTCCGCAGGGGGATGGACCATCGCCTTGGCCTGTTTTTGCCGCCATTATGCCGCTTTCAAGGAGGGTTCCGGCCAGATGTCTCGCCACACTTCGCAAGCTTTCACCCTTCGCGCCGCTGCTGTGCTGATTGGGACCGTGCTGGCCTCTGGCGCGCAGGCCGCCGTGCCCACCGAGCCGGAAACCCCCAATGTCGCTACGCTGGCCTCGCCCAATCCGGGCTGGTTCTATGTGCGCGGAGGTTTTGATACGGCGGGCACCCAGATCGTGGACAGCGCCACCGGCAAGATGGTGGGCATGGTCGATACCAGCCGCACATCGGATATGGCGGTCGATCCGGCGGGCAAGTTCTATTACGTTTCCGAAACGATCTGGAGCAAGGGCAACCGGGGGACGCGGCAGGATCTGCTGAGCATCTATGATGCCAACAGTCTGAAACTGCAGACCGAGGTATCGTTTCCGGGCCGTCTGATCATTGGCGCGCAGGTCAATAATTTCGCGATCTCGCCCGATGGCAAGAGCGCCTATATCTTCAACCTTACGCCCGCCGCCTCGGTCAATATTGTCGATCTGGGCAAGCGGAAATTTGCGCGCAATGTCGAATTGCCGGGCTGCGCCGGGCTGATGCCGATTGCCGAAGGGCTGGTGTCGGTCTGTTCGGATGGCTCGCTGGCCTCGCTCAACCTGTCGGGCGGCAAGGCGGAGATCACCCGCAGCGTGCCCTTCTTTTCGGCCACCAATGACCCGGTGTTTGACGCCTATAACTATTCTGTGCGGCGCAAGGAGGCGGTGTTCCTCAGCTATACCGGGCTGATCTATATGGCGAAAATTGGACTGAAGCCCGAAGTAGCCGCGCCCTTTTCCATTCAGGCCGCCGCAGGTCTGCGCCCCGGTGATACCAAGCCGCTCGATGTCAACTGGCTGCCCGGCGGGCGGCAATTGACCGCATGGCATCATGCCAGCAACCATCTCTATGTGCTGATGCATATCGGCGAATTCTGGACCCAGAAGGATCCGGGCGAGGAAATCTGGGACGTGGACCTGTCGGCCAAGAAGGTGGTCAAGCGCTTCCCGCTGGAAGATCACATCGACAATATCGAGGTGACGCAGGGGGACAAGCCCAAGCTCTTCGTCAATACCGGCAAGAATGACGGCTATATCCTCGATCTGGCGACATGGACGCTGGGGCCGAAGATCGGCGCGATCGGCGGCGGCATCATCGCCACGGTCGAGGCGCCGTGATGGGGGCGCTGCTGGCGACATTGTTGTCGGGCTTTGGCATCGGGGCGGGGTTGATCTTTGCCTTTGCCGGGCTGAGCCATTGGCGGCATCGGCGCTTGCTGGTCGGGGTTGTCGGCAATTATCGCCTGTTGCCTGATGGGCTGGTTGCTCCGGTGGCGGGGCTGTTGCCTTGGGGGGAAATGGCGGTCGGGCTGGCGCTTTTTGTGCCGGGGTTTGGGCGCGCTGGGGCGCTGGCGGGGGGCGGTTTGCTGCTGGTCTTCGGCTGGGCAATGGCGGTCAATCTGCGGCGCGGGCGCGGCTTTATTGACTGCGGCTGCGGCCATGCGGAATTGCGCCAACCTTTGAGCTGGCTGCTGGTGGCGCGTAATCTGGTGCTGGCGCTGCCCTTGCTGGCTTTGGCCGCGCTTGGCCCGGTTCTGCCCGATGGCATGGCGCTGATCGCCGCGATGGTTGCGGGGCTGGCGGTATGGCTGGGTTATCATCTGTTCAATGCCCTGGCGGCGCTGCAATCCAGCCCGCTTTCGGCCAGTCTGCATCCCATTCGGCTTCCCACTCGGAGATAGAGGCATGATCCTTTCGCTGGTCATTTCACAGTTTGTTTCTTGGCTGGTCATTGCCGGGCTGGTGGTGGCGCTGTTGGCGCTGGCGCGGCAGGTGGGCGTTTTGCATATGCGGGTGGCGCCCGCGGGGGCGCTGACCACGGCGGGCGGGCCTGCGGTGGGTTCAGGCAGCCCGGTGATCGAGGCTAATGACCTTAACGGTCGCCATGTCCATATCGGTGGCCCGGCCAAGGACAAGCCGCTGCGCCTGCTGATGTTCGTTTCGGCCATGTGCCCTTTGTGCAAGGGGCTGATTCCGGTGGCCAAGAGCTTTGCCAAGGATGAGCGGCTCGACCTGACCTTCATCGGCGACGATGATGTGGCGACCCAGCGCAAGCTGATCGCGCAGCAGGGGCTGGAGGCCTATACTTTCGTTAATGGCCCGGATGTGGGTCAGGCCTTCGCCGTGGGCAAGCTGCCCTATGCGGTGCTGATGGATGCCGATGGGGTCGTGCTTTCCAAGGGGCTGGTCAACAGCCGCGAGCATCTCGAAAGCCTGATTATCGCTCATGAAATGGGCGTGAAGAGCGTTCAGGACTATATCGCCTCGCTCAAGGTCGTCGGCTGAAGGCCGTATTCCATTTTTCTACGGGGGTTTGCCGATGAAACTGTTCAATCCCGATGCCGCCGCTGAAAAGCTGCTGCGCCGCTTTGCCGGGGGCACCTCGCGCCGGGGCATGCTGGCGCGGCTGGGCGGGGCGCTGGTGGCCGCGCCTGTGTTCCCGCTGCTGCCGGTCAGCCGCGCCGGGGCCGCCAAGCCCGACCGCAGCCCCGAGGCCAAGACCGCCTTTGCCCGCAAGGCGCAGACGGTGGATGACACCAAATGCGATTACTGGCGCTATTGCGCGATCGACGGGGCGCTGTGCTCATGCTGCGGCGGGGGCATTCACACCTGTCCGCCGGGGGCGGAATCCTCGCCGGTGTCATGGGTGGGCACCTGTATGAACCCGGAGGACGGCAAGGCCTATATGATCGCCTATCGCGATTGCTGCGGCAAGCCGATGTGCACCCAGTGCATGTGCGACAATCAGGACCGCGAGACGCCGCTCTATGTGCCGCAGCTCAACAACAACATCATCTGGTGTTTCGGCACGCAGAGCATGGAATATCACTGCTCGACCGCGGTGATGGTGGGACCGGCCTGAGGATGAAAGCGGCGCGGTGGATTGGGGCCGGCGCTTTGCTGGCGCTGCCTTGGCTGGCGGCGTCAGTGTCGGCTCAACCTGACTCTGTGAAAGGCATGAGCGATCCCGAACTGGCTCGCTCTGATTTTATCGAGCATTGCGGCGGTTGCCATGGGCCGGATGGGCGTTCGGCGCCCGCGGCTTTGCCCGAATCGCAGGGCAGGGTGGGCTGGTTGATGTGTACGTCCGCCTCGCGCGCCTATCTGCTGCGCCTGCCCAATATCGCGCACAGCCGGATCAGCGATAATGCCGAACTGGCCGATATGCTGAACTATATGGTGTTCGTGGTGGGCGGGAATAGTGCGCCGGTGGGAACCCGGCCCTTTACCGCCGAGGAAGTGACGCGCGAGAGGGCGCATCCTTTGGTGTCAGGGTCCCTGACAGCGGAGCGGGCGCGGCATGTGGGCGATGCGATCCGGCAGTGTCATGCGCCGGTTTCGCTGCGGTTGAATTATCCCGGTGAGAAGAAGGGGTAGGGTTTGCCTCCGGCGGGCAAAGGGACTTGTCCCTTTGCAATCCCGGTAATGGGCCCTGTAATGGGGTGCTGCCTTGGTTCGAGGGGCTGAATATATAAAGCCTGCGGCGCTCTTGATTAGCGCCGCAGGCTTTAAAATTTTGGACGTTGCGTCCGACACGAAAGGCTGAACCTGATCCACAACGAAGACAGTAAAGGGAGCGCGAGGGTCTGGACCCTCGCATAAATCCCTTAAAGCGCCCGGTCGATCACCACGGCCAGTTCATAGAAGGCAGCGCCCACCAGAGCGGCGGCCGGAATGGTCACCAGCCATGCCACGACCAGACGCTGTGCCACGCCCCAGCGTACCGCGCTGGTCCGCTTGGCGGCGCCCACGCCCATGATACAGCCGGTGATCGTGTGCGTCGTCGAAACCGGGATACCGAAAGCGGTGGCGCCGAACAGCAGCAGCGAACCGCCCATCGAGGCGCAGAAGCCCTGATGATGCGACAGCTTGGTGATGCGGCTGCCCATGGTTTCAATGATCTTCCACCCGCCCGACAGCGTGCCAAGGCCCATGGCGACATAGCAGCCGATCACGACCCAGCCCGGCACCGCAAAGTCGCCCTTGAGCAGGCCCTGCGAATAGAGCAGCACCGTGATGATGCCCATGGTCTTTTGCGCGTCATTGGCGCCGTGGCCCAGCGAATAGGCCGCCGCCGAAACGATATGCAGCTTCTTGAACACGCCTTCCGCGCTCTTGGCGGTGGCCTTCATGAAGATCCACGAGGTGATCATCATCAGCATCATCGCCGCCATCATGCCCAGCAAAGGCGCCAGCGCGATGAAGGAGGTGGTCTTTATGATGCCCGACCACACGATGGCATTGGTGCCCGCATGCATCACGCCCGAGCCGACCAGCCCGCCCACCAGCGCATGGCTGGACGAGGAGGGGATGCCCTTGACCCAGGTAAACACATTCCACACCATCGCACCCACCAGGGCGCCGAAGATGACATGGGGCGTCACCAGATCCTTGTCGATGATGCCTTTGCCAACCGTTTCAGCCACTTTCAGGCCGAACAGCCAATAGGCGGCAAAGTTGAAGAAGGCGGCGAACAGCACCGCCTGCACCGGCGTCAACAGCTTGGTGGAAACCACCGTTGCGATGGAATTGGCCGCGTCATGCAGGCCGTTGATAAAGTCGAATGCCAGCGCCAGCGCCACAAGGGCGATGATCAAGGGCAGGGCCACGATAACATGGTCCATGATCTGTTCGCCCCCTTAGGCGTGGTCGATCACGAGACCGTCGATCTCGTTGGCGACGTCCTCGAAACGGTCCACCACCTTTTCGAGGTGAATGTAGATTTCGCGCTGGATAAAGAAGGTCAGCGGCTCGGCCTTGCCATAAAGCTTGAAGGTCTTCTTCAGGCCCTTGGCGTGGATTTCGTCCGAATGGCCTTCCATCTCGACGATGCGCCCGGTCAGCTCGTGCAGGCGGGCGGCATTGCCGTGAATGTCGCGCAGCAGCGGCATGGCTTCGGACAGCAGGCGCGAGCAATCGACGATGATCGCGGCCATATCGCGCATTTCCTGCTCGAATTCGGTCACTTCATACAGGCTGATCGCGCCGGCGGTCTTCTGCATCTGGTCGATCGAATCGTCGAGCGAGCCGATCAGGCTGGTGATCGCGCTGCGGTCAAAGGGGGTAAGGAAGGTCTTGCGCACGGTGGTCAGCACGTCGCGCGTGATACTGTCGGCCTCCTCCTCGCGCTCGACGATCTCGCGGACATGCTGATCCATGCCGGCACCGCCTTGAAGCAGGCGGGCCAAAGCGTCGCTGCCTGCGGTTACCGTGGCGACATGGGCTTCAAACAGCGCGAAGAAATTGCCCTGCTTGGGGAGCAGCGCCTGAAACCAGTGAAACATTCGAACAGTTTCCCTCATCAGTGCCAGACTGCGGCCCACGATTGGCTTGCCGGACGAATCGGCAAAGTCGGATGGCCGAAACCGGACCATCAGTGCGCGCAGTTCTGGCTCATCAACAAGGTCCGCCGCTGTTGCCAGCGGGAACCATTGCCGCGTCCGCTGCCCTGCTTCGGGCCATTCGTCAAGTTCGGTTGTTACGGCCAGCGGAAAAACCCTCACGTCCACAAGGAGTGAGGCGCCCGATTTTAACTGCTTGCGATAGCGGTAATCGCCCAGAGGAGTGGGACAAACCGCGCCTTCCAGCCCTGCTTCCTCATACGCTTCCTGCGCAGCGGCGGCATGGGCGGACAGGCCCTTCATCGCATTGCCTTTGGGCAAAACCCAACGTCCGGTTCCCCGCGAGGTAACCATAAGGACCTCAACAGGCGAATCGGGCGAATCACCAACACGTCGATAGGGCAGGCTGGCGATCTGACGAATTGTCACTATCCTTGTCATTAAAATGAAACAATAGGGAATTTGCTGGCATTCAGTTTAACCCGCAATCCTTGCCATACACAAGCGGTCGCTATTGGTGTTCGCGCGGGATGGGCAAAAGCTGGGCCTTCAGGCTTTGCCATTCCGCCCCGTTTTCCACCATGGCCGCGCCGCTCTGCAAGGCGCGATAGGCGTCGAGCACCTTGCGCCCGGCAAGGCTGAGCCGCGCGCCCGAACGCGCCGCGCCATTGGGCATGGTTTCCACCAAAGGCGAGGCCCAGCACCGGTTCATCGCATCGACCAGCAGCCATGCCCGGCGATAGCTCATGTCCATCGCGCGTCCGGCGGCCGAAATCGACCCGGTGGCATCAATCGCCTCAAGCAGATCGGCCTTGCCCGGCCCCATGGCGATTTCATCCCCGCTCATCACCCGGATCGCGATTTTCAGGCGCAGGCTGGTATCGCTCATGACTCTCCCTTTTTCCTTCCTGCCCCGGCTAGCGTCTTACAGCGCTTCCCACCAGCCCGCATGGGTCTTTTCCAGACTTAGACCGTCGCGGGCCCGGTCAATTGCCTGCGCGCGCGCCGCAGCGGGCAGGGCCATGGCCGCGTCGAGCTGCGATTGCAACGTCAGCGCCTCGCCGCGCGGCAGGTCGAGCAGGCGCGCGATCCCCACGCCCGCCTGCATCGCGCTGGCCTGATCCTGTATCCGCCCCAGCGCTTCCTGCACCTGCTCCAACGCGTCCTGATGCGCGCGTGCGGTCCTGCTCTTGTCGAGCGGCTGAAAGAAGCCCGCCGAATAGCGCAGCTTTTTCACATTCTTGCGCAGGTCATGCAGATCCCGGTCGCTCATTCCGGCCAGACGTTTGCGCATCCCTCGGATCGCGCTGCGCTGGCGCTCGATCATGGTGGTGGCCAAAGGCTCGACCGCCGCCCCGGCCAGCGGCGAGGCCAGATAGGCGCCTTCTTCCAGCCAGAGCGCCAGTTGCAGCCAGAAGCGCTGAAACCTTGCCTGCCCCAACCCATCGCGCGCGGCCTGGGTTGCGGCGGCCTGCGCGCGCAGCAGCGCTTCGGGCGGATGTTTGATCCCCTGCGCCAACACATAGAGATCGCGCGCCGGGGCCAGCAGCATCGCGGCCTCGCGCAATTCCTGCCGCCATTCCCGCGCCTGCGGGTCACCCGCCAGCAGATCCTTGCCAAACAGCGAAAGCGCCGCGCGCAGCCGCCGGATCGCCACGCGCAATTGATGGATCGCCCCCGGATCGCCCCGTGCGATCACCAGCCCCAGATTGCCCACCGCATGGGCCAGCGCATTCCACCCGATCGTCTGAAACGCGCGGCCCGCGCTCATGCCCCGCGTCAGGGCCACCGGGGCGGCGGATACGGCCTGCGGTGCGCGCCCCTTGGCCAGCGCCTGCGCCCGGTGCGCCTTGGTGCGGATCGACCAGCCCAGTTCCGGCCCCAGCGGCAATTCCAGCGCCAGCCGCAATAGGTCCGCCAGCCGCCCTTCGCATAATTCCAGCTCGATTTCGGCAATCGGCTGAGCGGGGCGTTCGCCTGCGCGGATCTCGCCCGTGTCAAAGGCGACCTCGATCAAAGCCTTGCCCCGGCGCAGCAATCTCGTTTCACGCTCCACGATCAGCTCGGCATAGGGCACGAGATGCGCGCCTTGCCGCATCTGATCCAGCGCCAGCGCCGCCGGGGCCGGAAAGGCGGCCGGGTCGGGGGCCTGCGCATCGGCGCGCAAGGGTTGGTTCCATTCGCTGCGCTGCATCTGGCTCTTGCGGCCCAGCGCGATTTTCAGCGTCTGTTCGCAGCCCTTGGCCCGCCGGCGGACGCGCAGGCTGGCCTTGCCCGCTGCCAGCGCGCCGTCCAGCGTGTCGAAATAGGTTGTACGCAGGCTTTCGCATTGGCTTTCGCCTTGCAAGGCGGGATGCTGGCGCAAGGCTTTGAGCATGGCCTCGCCGGTGGCCAGCTTGATCTCCACCTCCTCGGGCGCGGGATCTGGCCCGGAATCCGACTGCGCATCGGGCGCGGGCTTTCGCAAGGTTGTGTCGACAGCGCTCGTCTCGTTCATGCGCGTCTCGTTCATGCGTGGCTTTCTTCGCTGGGCGGGGCCATAAGGCGGTTTCCATAGCATCGCGTGCGCGCCTGATCCAGCCAGCCTTGTTGACGAGGCGCAACATGCGCCATGATCTGATATGCAATAGATTGAGCAGAAGGCATAAAGGCGCATCTCATGGCCATGGATCACAGCGAACAGGACCAGAGCGCGACCATCGCCTTTCTCTCCGCGCCCGGCGTTGAGCGGATCGACACCCACGGGGCGATGATCTTCCTTGGCCCGGACAGTGTTTATAAGCTGAAACGCGCGGTTGATCTGGGCTATCTCGATTTCTCGACGCTGGCCTTGCGAGAGGCCGCGTGCCGGGCCGAATTGGCGCTCAATCGGCGTACGGCGCCTGATCTCTATTGCGGGCTGCGGGCGATCCGGCGGGGGCCGGACGGGGCGCCGGGCTGGGGAGATGAGGGCGAGGTGATCGACTGGGTGGTCGTCATGCGCCGCTTTCCTGCGCAGGATCTGTTGACGCAGGTGGCCGCGCGCGGGGCGCTGACCCAGCCTTTGCTGATCTCTCTGGCCGATGGGGTGGCCGATTTCCATGCCGGGGCGCAGATCTTGCCTGAGGCCGATGGCGCGGCGCGGATGCGAGAGGTGATTGTCGGCAATGCCCGCTCCTTTGCCGCCATTTCCCCCGATCTGCTGCCCGCCGATAAGGTCGCCCATTTGCAGGCGCAAAGCCTTGAGGCGCTGGCGCAGGTGGCCGATCTGCTCGACGCGCGAGCGCGGGCGGGCAAGGTGCGCCATGGGCACGGTGATCTCCATCTGGCCAATATCTGCCTGTGGCAGGGGCGGCCCGTGCCTTTCGACTGCCTTGAATTCAGCGCCGAGCTGGCGACGACCGATCTGCTCTATGATCTTGCCTTTCTGCTGATGGACCTGTGGCACAAGGGCTATGCCCAAGCCGCCAATCTCATCGCCAATCGCTATGCCGACCGTATGGGCGAGGAGGATGGCTGGCCCGCGTTGCCGCTGTTCCTGTCGGTGCGCGCGGCGATCCGGGCGCATGTGGGGGCGGCCACGGCGGCGCGGCTGAGCGGCTCGGCGCGCGCGGAAAAGGCGGGCGAGGCGCTTGCCTATCTCGACGCGGCGCTGGAATTTCTACGGCCCGGCGTGGCAGGGCTGATCGCGGTGGGCGGGCTGTCGGGCACGGGAAAATCGACGCTGGCCGGGGCGCTGGCGCATCGGATCGGCGCGGCGCCGGGCGCGCGCTGGCTGCGGTCCGATGTGATCCGCAAGAGTTTGGCGGGCGTGGCCCCCGAAGATCGCCTGCCGGGCGAAACCTATACCAGAGAGGCCAGCGCGCTGGTCTATGCCGCGATGGTCGAGCGAGCAGGCGCAATGTTGGGACGGGGATGGCCGGTGGTGGCCGATGCCGTCTTTGCCGCGCCGGATGAGCGCGCGGCCATTGCGAGTGCGGCCGATGCTGCCAATGCGCCCTTCCTTGGCCTGTGGCTGGAGGCCGATGGCGCGATCATGCAGCAGCGGGTTACGGAACGCCGGGGTGATGCCTCGGATGCCGATGCTGCGGTGGTGGCGCGGCAAATGGCCTATGATTGCGGCGACCTGTCGGGCTGGTGCAAAATTGCGGCCAGCGGTTCGCGCGATGCGGCGGCCCAACAGGCGCTGGAGGCGGCACAGGGCCTGTTCATCTTGCAAAAGTCATAAGGCGCACCAGATCACGTTGCGGCGCGACTTGCGTCAAATGGAGTGAGGAAGATGAAGAAGTCTGCCCTGTGGCTTTTGGCCCCTGTGGCCCTGATGATGGTTTCGGCGCCGGTGATGGCCGCCGAACCAAGCGTGCGCGATGTCTATGCCACCGCCCGCGCGGGGCAGGTGGACAAGGCCGTGACCATGATGGACGAGGTGCTCAAGGCTCACCCGAACAGCGCCAAGGCCCATTATGTTCAGGCCGAACTGTTGGCCAAGCAGGGTAAGACGGCCGAAGCGCGGGCGCAATTGGCGCAGGCGGAAAAGCTGGCGCCGGGCCTGCCGGGTATTCAGCCGCAATCGGTGGCCGCGCTCAAGTCGCAGCTTAATGGCGGATCGGTGGGAAACGGCGCGGTCACGCGCAGTGAGGCCCCCCAGCCAGCGCAGTCGCGCGGCATCTCGTGGGTCGGCATTGTGCTGATCGGTGCGCTGGTGTTTGGTGTGCTTGCCTTCTTCCGCCGCCGCAGCCGTCAGGCCGAGGTCTATAATGCGCCTTATGGCGGGCAGGGCGGACAGGGTTTCGGCAATTCCGGCTATGGCGGCCCCGGTTATGGCAATCAGGGCTTTGGCGGCGGTTATCCGCAGCCGGGCTATCCGCCGCAGCAGGGCGGCGGCATGGGCTCCTCGATCCTTGGCGGTCTGGCCACGGGCGCGGCGGCGGGCGCGGGTTTCGCTGCCGGTGAGAAGATCATCGACGGCATGTTCGGCGACCATAAGGAAGAACAGCGCCGCCCTCTGCGTGAGGACAATTCGGGCTGGGATTCGAGCAATTCCAATCAGGATATGGGCGGCAATGACTTTGGCATTTCCGACGACAGTTCCTGGGATTCCTCGGATGACGGCAATGGCGGGGATTGGTAACCCCGCCTGACATCAGGCAGAACGCTGGGCATCGTTCCAGCGTTCGCGCTTGCGATACAGCGTCGAGGGGCTGACCCCCAGAATGCGCGCAGCCCCCGGCAGGCTGCCATGGGCGGCCTGAATGGCCCCCTCGATAGCCAGTCTTTCGATCTGATCCAGCGTCAACCCGGCCAGTGCCTCGAACAAAGCCTCGTGGCTGGTTTCGGTGGAGGCGGGGCGCTGGGCTGGGGCTTCGACCGTTTGCGGGGTCTGGCCCAGCGGTGCGGGCGGCACGGCGGGCAGCGCGCGCAACGGCAGATCCGGCCCGTCGAACAATAGGACGGCTCGGCGGATCACATTCTGCAATTCCTGAAGATTGCCCGGCCACGCATAGGCTTCGAGCGCGGCGATGTGATCCGGGCCAAGGGGATCGAATTTCTTGCCCTGTTCGCGGGCAAATCGGCGCAGGAAACTTTGCGCCAGCGCCTCAATATCGCCGCCGCGTTCGCGCAGGGGCGGCAGTTCGAGCGGCACCACCGCCAGACGGTAATAGAGATCCTCGCGGAATTTGCCCGAGGCCAGTTCGCTCAGCATCGGGCGGCTGCTCGAACAGATCAGACGGACATCGACCAGCGTGCGCCCCGCCATCCCGCTTTGCAAAAAGCGCAGCAGGCGCCCCTGAAGCGGTAAGGGGAGTACGCTGACCTCGTCAAGGAAGAGCGTGCCGCGATCGGCAGCGCGCAGCGCGCAAGGAGGCGCTGTCGGGGCGCTTTCGGACGGATCACCAAAGATCCGCCGTTCGATCAGCTCGGGCGGCATGGCATTGCATGACACCGTGACAAAGGGCGCGGCCGAGCGGGGTGATGCGCGATGGATAGCTTCGGCGCAGGCCTCCTTGCCGGTGCCGGTTTCGCCCGAAATAAAGATATTGGCCCGGCTCGCGGCCAGATATTTGATCTGGGAATAGACCTCGCGCATGGCCGGGGAGGCCCCGATCAGCCCATGCAGGCCCGAAGTGAAAGACACATCGGAAAGGTTTTCGCCATGCGAGGGGGGCGTCTCGACAGCCATGGAGTTGATCCTTGCCAGAATAAGCGGCGCAGGAATGATCCTAACGCCATACCTAGTAAGAATGCATAGTAACGGAAATATTCCTAAGAAATTACAAAGCCCGTCATCAAATCAACATATTAAATAGGACAAAGGGGCAGATTTTTTGGCCGGATTAGCCTGCCAGCGCTTTTGCGCGGGATAATCCGGCGGTCGATTCGGAAACCGGGAACCACGGCTCCAATGCGAATTCGTGCAACATGGCATTGGCCCATTGCCATTCGGTCTCGCCGGGGGCGCGGCGCGGATGGATAAGGCGGGTCAGCAAAGAGCGCCCGTCGGGCGGGCGATCGGTGGGCGAGCGTTCGACATAGGCCTGATGAAAGGCGGCCTCGGGCGCCTCGCATCCCATGATTTGCGCCACATTGCGGCGCGCGGCCTCCAACGGCGAGGGGTAGCGCACCACATGCAGGCGCGATGGTGCGATGTGCGACAGCAAAAACGCATGGGCCACACACCATGTCAGCACGTAACGCTGAAACGGGCTGCGCGCACGGGCGATCAGCCGAGGCAATTGCGGAAAAGCCGCCAGCAGCACTTCGTCGCGCGCCAGCATCTCAACCTGGCTGAACCATACCCAATCGGACAGCGCGCATTTCGACGCGGCCACCTCGCAAGGATGGCGCAGGATCACCACCGGGCGGAGCCAGGGCAGCAATTCGATCATGCGCGGAGCAACCATCAGGGCAAAGACATCGCGGATGATCAGCCCGCCATCGGCGCGCCGGTCGCTCTCGCCAAAGCGGGCGGTGCGGTGATGGCCCGCGCGGATCGCCTCGAACAAGGGCACCAGCTTGTTTTCAATCACCGGGTCGCAGGGCAGAGGCAATTGCGCCTCATCGGTCAGCGTCGGGGTGAAAAGCGGGTGAATGGGCTCATGTTCGATATGGCAGGGGCGCGCGGAGGCCAGCAGGCGCGAAAACCACGTGCTGCCACTGCGACCGTCAGAAATCAGCCAGATTGCCTCGTCCATCTTCACTCCCCGCGTTCGGGGAGCAGTTTGGGCAGGTGATGATTCGCGGCAAGATCGTTAACCGGACCTGTGCCGTAATGGGGCGGAAAACGTCCCGCCCCGGCGCTGCATCAGGCCGCAGCCACCAGCATCCTTTCGCGCGCGATGGACTGCATCGCTTTTTGCAGTTTTTCAAAAGCGCGCACCTCGATCTGGCGCACGCGTTCGCGGCTGACGTTATAGGTTTGCGAGAGTTCTTCCAGCGTCTTGGGATCGTCGGTCAGGCGCCGCTCGAACAGGATCGCGCGCTCGCGCTCGTTCAAACTCTCCATCGCCTCGGCCAGCAGCGCGTGGCGCCATTGGGCCTCCTCGGCATTGGCTACGGTTTCATCCTGCAACGGGCCCGAATCGGCCAGCATGTCCTGCCACTGGCCTTCGCCATCCTCGTTGAAGGATACGTTGAGCGAAGCATCGCCGCCCATCATCATCCGGCGGTTCATGTTGACCACCTCGGCCTCAGACACGCCAAGGTCGGTAGCAATCTTCTTCACATCGTCGGGATGCAGGTCAGTGTCTTCAAAGGCGTCGATGTTCTTCTTCATCCGGCGCAGGTTGAAAAACAGCTTCTTTTGCGCCGCCGTCGTGCCCATCTTGACCAAAGACCACGAACGCAGGATGAATTCCTGCATGCTGGCCTTGATCCACCACATTGCATAGGTGGCCAGACGGAAACCACGGTCGGGCTCGAATTTCTTGACGCCCTGCATCAACCCGATGTTGCCTTCGGAGATCAGCTCGCTCATCGGCAGGCCATAGCCGCGATAGCCCATCGCGATCTTGGCCACGAGGCGCAGATGGCTGGTGACCAGTTGGCGGGCGGCATCAGGGTCCTGATGCTCGGCATAGCGCTTGGCCAGCATATATTCCTGCTCCGCCGTCAGCACGGGGAACTTGCGGATTTGCGACATGTAGCGGTTCAGCCCGTCCTCGCCAGAGGCAAGCGCCGGGACGGCGGGCAGATTGCTGTCTTGGGTCATAGCAGTCATCGTCCTTCAACTTGTCAGCACGCGCATTGACGGACCCTTAACAGGCATCCCTCGGCGGCGGCCACGGTTGGCCCTCCTTGCCGCCCGGCCCAATGGCACCGGACAGCAGGGAAGAGACCGGCTGGTCGGCATCAGAACCGCCCAACCGGTGTAAAAGTTCCCGCATGTCAGCGGGCAACTGGCTGGCGAAACGGATGGTTTCGCCGGTAACCGGATGCGTAAAACCGAGAACCGCAGCATGCAACGCCTGCCGGGCAAAGCCAAGCTCTGTCAGGATTGGTTTTTGCGATTTCTGTGATCGGGCATAAACCGGATCGCCCAGCAGCGCGTGGCCGATCGAGGCCATATGCACGCGGACCTGATGGGTGCGCCCGGTTTCGAGTCGGCATTCGACCAGCGCGGCGCGATCAAGCGATTCGAGCAGGCGGAAATGGGTGACGGCATGTTTGCCGCGCTTTGGGCCGGTGTCATCGTCGGCATTGGCATCACCACCCGGTTTGATCAGAGTTTCGGGCATTAGGGCCATACGCTTGCGGTCGGTGGGATGGCGGGCGATCACGCCGCGTAATGTGCCGCGCGGGGGATTGGGAATGCCTTGGGTCAGCGCCAGATAGGCCCGTTCGATGGAATGGTCGGCGAATTGGCGCGCCAGACCCTCATGCGCGATGTCCGATTTGGCCACCACCAGCAGGCCCGAAGTGTCCTTGTCGATGCGATGGACGATGCCGGGGCGCGCCACCCCGCCAATGCCCGACAATTGCCCCGCGCAATGATGCAGCAGCGCATTGACCAGCGTGCCGTCGGGATTGCCCGCAGCCGGATGGACAACAAGGCCCGCGGGCTTGTCCACCACGATCAGATGGTCATCCTCGTAAACCACGTTGAGCGGAATATCCTGCGCCACCGCGTCCAGAGGCGAGGCTTCGGGCAGGTTGATGATGAATTGCGCACCCGCCGCCACTTTCATCGAGGCCTGCGACACAGTGCGGCCATCGATGGTTACCCGGCCTTCACCAATCAGCGCCTTGATTCGCTCACGCGAGAGGGCTGCGTCGGCCGGGCAGCTTTCCGCCAGCGCGCGGTCCAGCCGACCGCCGCTTGAAATTGCCCCTTGTACGATGCTTTCCCCCATGCTCATTCTTTTGCAAATGGGCATGGAAATTCACTTGGCAAGGGGAATAATCGCCGCGATCCGCGAAGAGGCCGCCCGGGCGCACCCGGATGAGGCCTGCGGATTGCTGCTGGGGCGGGGGCAGAATGTGGCGCAAATCCGACCCTGCGCCAATGTCGCGCCAGATCCTTCGCGCCATTTCGAGATCGATCCGGCGGCGCTTATCGCGGCTTTTCGTGCCGAAAGGGCGGGGGAGCAGCAGGTGCTGGGCTATTACCATTCCCACCCCACCGGCCATGCCGCGCCCAGCAAAACCGATGCCGCCATGGCCGCGCGCGATGGCCGGGTCTGGGCGATTTGTGGCGGCAAAACGGTCAGTTGGTGGCGCGATGGGGCCAATGGATTTGAAGTGCTTTTCACGCGCGAAGTTGAGGGTTAAGGGAAGCGTAAGGGCGCCCTGCGACAAACAGGCGCAACCATCAGGCGCCATCCGGGAAAATGCAGAATATGTCCGATACCATCGACCGTACGATTGCCCTTGAACTTGCCAGCCTGCTCTGTTCGCGCCTGTGCCATGATATGCTCAGCCCGGTGGGCGCGCTGTCTAACGGGCTGGAACTGCTGGCCGAGGAAAAAGATCCGGCGATGCGCGAGCGCTGTTTCGAACTGCTCGAACAATCGGCGCGGGTCAGCGCCAACAAGCTGAAATTCTACCGTCTGGCCTTTGGCGCGGCGGGTGGCTTTGGCGATCTGATTCCCGTGGCCGAACCGCGTGCGTTGATTGAGGCTTTGCTGGCGGGCAAGGATCGGGTGTCGGTCAATTTTGCCCTTGGCAATGATATGCTGCCCAAGTCGGCGGTGAAGACGCTGCTCAATTTTGCGCTGATCGCGATTGACGGGCTGGTACGCGGCGGCACAATCGACATTGCCGCCGAGGTGCGCGATGGCGCCGCCGAAATCGTCGTGCGCGCGGCGGGCCCGCGCATCGCTTTCGATCCGGCCATCGGGCTGGCGTTGGACGGCAAACTGGCGCCGGGCGAATTGTCGAGCAAGACCGCGCCAGCGGCCATGCTTCAGGTGATGGCGGCGGGCCTTGGCGGCAGCGTGCAATATGCGCTGAGCGAGGAAGCGCTGGTGATGGGCGCGGTCATTCCGGCCTGATGGCATTGGGGGAGAAGCAGGCATGAACGAACTGGTTCACCGCGAATGCCTCTCGCCCAATTGCAATGAGCGAAAATTGCCGATCAGCATGGTCGTGCTGCATTACACCGGCATGCAGACCATGCAGGAGGCGTTGGACCGCCTGTGCGATCCGGCCGCCGAGGTCTCGGCCCATTACCTGATCGACGAGGATGGTACCGTCATCCGCCTCGTGCCCGAGGAAAAGCGGGCGTGGCATGCGGGGCGATCCTATTGGCGCGGGATCACCGACGTCAACTCGGCCAGCATCGGCATCGAAATGGTCAACCCCGGTCACGAATTCGGCTATCGCCCCTTTACCGAGGCGCAGATGGAATCGCTGATCCCGCTGCTCTCCAGCATCATGGCGCGGCACAATATCGAACCGGCCAATGTGGTGGGCCATTCCGATGTCGCCCCCGCGCGCAAACAGGATCCGGGCGAGCTGTTCGACTGGGAACTGCTCGCGCGCTATGGGCTGGCGCTGCCTACGCCGCACCCGCGCATCAGGCTGTTGCATGAAAATCCGGGGGCGTTCTATTTGTCCCTCGAACGCTTCGGTTATGAAGTCACTGATGGCCGCGCCGCTGTCGCCGCTTTCCAGCGCCGGTTCCGCCCGCGCATCGTCGATGGCGAACTTGATGGCGAGGTGGGGGCTTTGCTGTTCGAGTTGCTGATCGCGCGCGATGCTTCGGAGGGCGAGGATTGGAAGGAATGTGGGGAGGAGGACTTTCCCTATTAAGGGGGAAGGTCTGCCTCCGGCGGGCAAAGGGCGGGGGCCCTTTGCAATCCCGATATTGTCGGTGTTGCGCGATGGGTTTGGCCCTTGGCATTGAACGCGGCGTTTGAATTTTAAAAGCCTGCGGCGCTTTTTGCCTGGGGTTGCTGCGCCGCAGGCTTTTAAACCCTCCGGCTAATACCCCCGCAAATCTCCCACTACCTCATTAATGGGATTGCAAAGGGACGAGTCCCTTTGCCCGCCGGAGGCATACAAAACCCTCTAAAAACAAAAAAAGGCGCCACCCTCCGCAATGGAAGGCAGCACCCATTTTCCCAACCCGCAGGCCGGAGGCGATTACATCTTGATGTTCACGCCCGCGCGGAATTCGCGGCCCACCAGACCGGCATAGTGCCAGGTGGTGAGGAAGTTCGGCGCGCTCGAGTAGGCGGCCGGAGCCACCGGAGCCTTGGCGTCGAACAGGTTCTTCACAATGCCATAGACGGTCATGCGATCATTGATCTTGAGCGTCGCGTTGAAGTCATTGTTGATGAACGGGCTGACATAGCAGAAGTTGTTGCCGGTCTTGTACAGGTTCTGCGAGCAGCTGGTGTCCGTGCTGGTCTGGTCGGCGGCCGTTTCCTTGATACGGCCCACATAGTAGGTCGTCAGACTGAGCGAGAGCTGGCCGATTTCCAGCGTGTTCTGCCAGTTGCCACGGATGCGCGGCGTGCCATTGCCCGACGACAGGTCGTAGGGGCCGAAGGTTCCGGCATAGCGCTGGAGCACACCGGCATTGTTCAGGTCATAACGGATGACATAAGTGGCTTCCAGACGGCTGGTCCACTTGATGTTACGCGGCAGATTGACCTTGGCCGTGGCTGAGAAGTCGAGGCCCGAGGTGACCGAGTAGTTTGCGTTCACATAAGGCACGTTGATGATCAGCACGCGCGGCAGGGCGTTCGGATAGAGCGGATCGATCGAATCGACCGAGTTCACCGAATAGCCCGGCCCAACGGCGGCCACGGCGGCCTTGGCGGCGTCGAGGCTGGTCGAGTTGTAATAGGCCTTGACCGCATCGCCGATCAGCGGCCCGGAGACGATCAGGTTCGACTTCTTGATGTTGTAATAGTCAACCGTGAAGCTGAACCAGCGGGTCGGCTGCGAGATTACGCCCAGCGTAAAGCTGCGCGAGTTTTCCGGCTTCAGGTTGGGGTTGCCCACCACGCCGCGGCCAAGGTTATAGACCGTGTTATAGGCATTGCCATTGGCATCACAGCCGTTGGCCGTGGAGGTGCCGCCATGGGCCAGCTGGAAGACGCAGGGCGGCGTGGTCGAGACGAAACCGGCATACTGGCTGCGCGGACCCGCTTCGGCGAAGGTCGGAGCACGGAAGCCTTCCGAATAGGTGCCGCGCAGAGCGAGCGCCTTGATCGGGGTGAACTTGACGCCAACCTTGGGCGAGAACTTCGAATAGCCTTCCGAATAATGGTCGAAACGGCCCGAGAAGTTGGTGTCGAGCATACGCGAGATCGGCGCATCGACTTCGAAATAGGCCGCCGACACGGTGTGTTGGCCATAGGCCGAAGCCGTGGTCAGGCCATAGGTGTCGAGCGCGACGTTCTGGTTGCGGTTTTCCAGCTTTTCAGCGCGGATCTGGCCGCCGACGGCCAACTGAGCCTTACCGCCGGGCAGTTCGAACAGCGAGCGCGTCATCGAAGCGTCAACGCCATACATTTCCGAATAAGACGGCGTGGTCTTGTCGGGAGCGATGAAGTTGCGCACCGCGTCGGTGTTGGCCGACGGGTTGAGGAAGTTATACGCGCCGGTGTTGATCGCCTGCATCAGGTTGTTGATGTTGAGCAGGCCATGCTGGGTCAGCTTCAGGTTATCGCGGGCATAGACGCCCTCGACGCGCCAGTCGGTGCTTTCGCCGATCTTGCCGTTGAAGCCCGACGTGAAGCGGTACACGTCATTGGTGCGCTCGCTGCCTGCGGCAATGTCGCCGAACAGATAGTAGATGCGGGCCGCGCCATTGGCCGGATCGTTGGCATAGGCCGAAGCATAGGGGTTGTTCGAGTTGAGCGTGCGGTCAGCCGCCGTTGCGCAGTTCACGCCCGACGAGCAGACGTAGACCGGCAGCACAATGCCCGGAGCCGTCGAGGCCAGCGTGGGCGAGCCGCCGAAGGGCTGGGTCTGGCGGATGGCCGAAGGCGTGCCGTTGATCGACACATAGCTGCGGCTGAAGCTGCCTGTGATATAGCCTTCGATGCTGTCCGAAACACGGAAGCTCAGGCGGCCATTGATCGAATAGCGCTCCTGCTTCGGGGCGATCTGGCGATACTGGTTGACCAGATCGTACTTGCAGCCCGTGCCGTTCGAGGCGGTGAAAGTGCCGCCCGCGCAATTGGCCAGACCCAGCGCGGTATATCGGGCGCTGGTGCCATCTGCGGCAGTCACCCCGCCCGACAGCGGATTGTTGAGATCGCTCTGCGAAGTGCGCACGACATAAGCGGTCGGCACATTGACAGTCATCGATTCGTCGCCGGTATTCTTGTCCAGACCGCCGATCGCACGCAGATCCTGCGTGTTATAGGGGAAGCCGCGGCTCTTGTTCGAGATGCGGCCGTTGTACTGGTATTCACCGTTCAGGTAGAAGTTCCAGCCCTGGTTCTCATAATCGCCGAAACCGGCGGTGAGGCTCAGGCGGTTGTTGCGACCATCGCCGCGCTCGGAGATGCCGCTTTCGGCATTGCCGGCCACGCCGACGAAATTCTTCTTCAGCTTAAGGTTGACCACGCCGCCGATCGCGTCCGCGCCATAGCTCGACGAAGCGCCGTCCTTGAGGACTTCGATCTTGTCGATCAGGCTGAAGGGGATCGAGTTGAGGTCGACATAGGCATTATGGCCATCGTCGTTCAGCGGGAAGTTGGCCGAACGCAGGCCGTCGACCAGCACGAGGGTCGAGGACACGCCAAGGCCGCGCAGCGACACGGCCGAACCGCCCGCCGAGAAGCCCGACTGGAAGCCCGAACCGATCGAACCGGCGCCATCGGCCGAAATCGAGCGAATCGCGTCCGAGGCGTTGGTGATGCCAGCCTTGATCAGCGATTCGGAGGTCAGCACGGTGACCGGCGAAGGCGTTTCGGTGTTGGTGCGACGGAACAGCGTGCCGGTGACGACGATGGTCTCGGGTTCGCTGGCGGTGGCGGCTGTGGCGCTCTGGGCAAAGGCCGGGGCCGATGCGAGCGTGGTGACCAGCGACAGAGCTGCAACGCCATGGCGCAGCCACGCGCCACGAAGGTGCTTGTGGTTATTCATAACTGGAATGTCCCCCTGAAAGCGCCTGTGGGAAGAGCCCGCACCTGCACTTTACTTACAGTGATGAAAGTCTATTGGGGGCGATCCGGCATGATGCAATCGCGTTTTGACACATTCATCCAAAATTCAGCAATAGTGTGACGCAACTGCAACATAAGTGAAATGTTCGATTTTGCGAATATGTCCGACTCTGGATGCTTGGCCGGGATGCTCTCATGGCATCGCCTGCGCCGCCTGCCTTGATCAGGCGCAAAAATCCCCGCCTTAATCGCTTTTCTCCCCTGCCAAAGCCTGCTAGCGCTCCGCATGTCAGGGGGCGGGGCAGCCGCGTCAGGGTTCGTCCCTGCCGAGGAAAGTCCGGGCTCCACGAAACGAGGGTGGCGGGTAACGCCCGCCGGGGGGAAGGCTTTTGGCCGACCTTCAAGGGAAAGTGCCACAGAGAGCAAACCGCCGGACGGATGCAAATCCCAAGGTAAGGGTGAAAGGGTGCGGTAAGAGCGCACCGCAATTCTGGCGACAGAATTGGCAAGGCAAACCCCACCCGGAGCAAGACCGAATAGGGGCAACGCGTCCATCAGGACAGGCGGGTTTCGCGCCAGTTGCCCGGGTTGGTTGCTGGAGCGCACTGGCAACAGGGCGCCGAGAGGAATGGCTGCCGCTGGCCGCCGCGTCGGATGATACGAGCGGCCTTCACAGAACCCGGCTTACAGGCCTCCTGACATTTTGCTAAAATTCGCGCCGACCGGATGGGCGGATTGGGGGTCGCGCTCCTGATCGGCTGGGCTGTCGGGCATGCCGGATTGGGCGGAAGGGTTGGGCGGCTCTTCAGGCCGGGCTGTTTTTCATGCCCAATGGCGGCTTTGCTGCCGCGTTTTGGCTTTTCGAACATGTGTTGGGCGTTTCGGCCTGGGCCTTGCTTCATGGCGATTTGACCGGCGTTCTGGCGCTTGGCTTTGTGTTCAATATAGGCTGGTGGTTCGCCTTGCTCAGAGTGTGGCGCGTGCTGCGATCTCGCCGGTAAAACGTAAAAGGCGCCGGTCCCGCATTCGGGGCCAGCGCCTCTTCGTAGATCCTGCCGGTCAGCCTGTTTGGCCGGAAATGGCCGCCAAACCAGCGAGGCAGGGCCTTTGTAGCCTTATTTGGGCGAAAGCACCATCAGCATCTGACGGCCTTCCATGCGCGGATAGGCTTCGACCTTGGCCAGTTCGGCTGCATCTTCCTGCACACGCTTGAGCAGGTTCATGCCCAGCTGCTGGTGCGAAAGCTCGCGACCGCGGAAGCGCAGTGTCACCTTCACCTTGTCACCTTCGCCGATGAACTTGTGAATAGCGCGCATCTTCACGTCATAGTCGTGATCGTCGATATTGGGACGCATCTTGATCTCTTTGATCTCCTGCGTCTTTTGCGACTTGCGGGCCAGGTTGGCCTTTTTCTGCGCCTCATAGCGGAACTTGCCCACGTCGAGGAATTTGCAGACCGGCGGGTCGGCATTGGGCGACACTTCGACAAGGTCAAGCCCAAGTTCGAACGCACGCTCGATCGCTTCGCGCGTGTACAGGATGCCGAGGTTTTCGCCCTCGTCATCGATCACGCGCACCTTGGGCACGTTAATCATCTCGTTATAGCGAGGCCCGCTTTTGACGGGGGGCGCCATGCTGCGCCGGGGAGGGGGGGCTATAATCTACTCTCCATAGAACATTTCTGGATGAGCGCCTTTAGATCGAAACACACATGCATGAAAGCGCAATTTCGCCACAGTGGGGGCAAAATCGCGAAACTTGTGTCTCAGGCGGTCCAGACGGGCATGATGACGGCTTTTGCCGCCGCGCACAAGATCGCCTCGGCGCGTTTTGCGGGCCGCATGGCGGCGATCAGCGCCGGGTCGGCGGCATCCATCCCCCCGGTCAACGCACCAAATGCGGGTAAAATCAGCCGATTCTCGCTGCGCAGCGCACAGGGGCGGCTGATCGCGCGTCCGCGGACCCGCAGCCGCAATTTGGGGTGGTAATGGCCCGAGATCTCCGGCCCTGCTTCTCCGGCCAGAGCCTCGTGACGCAAGGCGATGCCGTTCAGCCTCATCTCCTCGACCACATCGCCGGTCATTTCTGCGGCCAGCCCCGCATCGTGATTGCCCACGATCCATACCACATCGAGTCGCCGCGCCAGATCGCGCAGCATCCGGGCCGCTTCCGGCTCCATGCGCGCCGGGCCGCCGTCGTCGTGGAAATTGTCGCCAAGGCACAGCATCCGCCGCGCGCCCGTCGCCATGGCCGCTGCGCTCAACCGCTCCAGCGTTTCGCGGCTGTCATAAGGGGGCAGCATCTGGCCGGTCTGGGCATACCAACTGGCCTTTTCCAGATGCAGGTCGGCCACCAGCAGCGCTTGCTGCGCGGGCCAATAGACCGCGCGGCTGTCCGAGATCAGCCATTCCTGATCGGCAAAGGAAAAAGGGGCAAACTGCATCGCGGCCATCCGGCCCCCTTGCCGCGCCCGCCCGGCGGTGGCAAGCGGGAGCGCAACAATCCCCGCAAGAGAGGCGATAAGTGACCGACTGGACCCCCTATACTCAGCGCGCCAAGACATGGTTCGAAGCTCTGCGCGATGGCATTTGCGCCGAATTTGAAAAGATCGAGCGCGAGGCGGGTTCGGACGCCGGTTTCCAATATACGCCCTGGACCCGCGATGCGGTGGCGGGCGAGGTGGACACCGGAGGCGGCGTGCAGGGCCTGATGAAGGGCAAGGTGTTTGAAAAGGTGGGGGTCAATGTCTCGACCGTCCATGGCGCCTTTTCGCCCCAATTCGCCGCCAGCATCAACGGGGCCAGCGTGGAAAACCCCGGCTTTACCGCCACGGGCATCAGCCTTGTCGCGCATATGGCCAATCCGCATGTGCCCGCCGTGCATATGAACACGCGGTTTTTGACCACGACCAAGGCGTGGTTCGGCGGCGGGGCGGATCTCAATCCGCCGCTGCCCTATGATGAGGACGCCGCAGATTTCCACGCGGCGTTCAAGACCGCCTGCGACGCGCATGGCGAGGGCTATTACGAGCGCTATAAGGCATGGGCGGACGACTATTTCTACATCCCCCATCGCAAGGTACATCGCGGGGTGGGCGGCATTTTCTATGACCATCTGGAATGCGCTGATGAGGCGGCTTGGGAGGCGAACTTTGCCTTTACCAAGGCGGTGGGCGAGACCTTCCTGTCGATCTTCCCGCAACTGGTGCGCCGCCGGATGGGCATCGCCTTTGATGCGGCCCAAAAGCAGCAGCAGCTTGAATGGCGCGGGCGCTATGCCGAATTCAATCTGGTTTATGACCGTGGCACTTTGTTCGGGCTGAAAACCGGCGGCAATATTGATGCGATCCTGATGAGCCTGCCGCCCGAAGCGGTTTGGAGTTGATGCGGGAGCAAAATCCGCGATGAAGCGTTGTGGGTGAGGATTTCGGAAAGGATCGGAAGATGGGTAAGGTTTGGACGGCGCTGGCTGTGGCCGGGCTGATGGTGCCGGGCATGGCGGTTGCGAAGGCGGCACCCAAGGATAAGGTGCTGGCCAGCGCGGCGTTGATGAAGGGCGATACGATGCCTGCGGGCCTTGCCTCGATTGTCGAGAGCAAGGGCAAGCTAGGCTTGAAGCTCTCGCTCTCGGGCCTGCCGGCGGGCGTCCATGCGGTCCATCTGCATATGCGCGGCGTTTGCGAGGTTCCGGCCTTTACCTCGGCGGGCGGACACCTGAACCCGGCGGGCCATCAGCATGGCCGCGACAACCCGATGGGCGCGCATATGGGCGACATGCCCAACATCACCGTGGGCGATGACGGCACGGCCAATGTCACACTGCCGCTGGAATATAAGGCGGATGAACTGCTCACCGCGCTGTTCGACAAGGATGGCGGGGCGGTGGTCGTCCATGCCGCGCCCGATGATTACAAGACCGACCCCACCGGCAATGCGGGCGGGCGGATTGCTTGCGGGGCGTTTGTTCGGGGGTCGTGATCGGGGTTTTATGCCTCCGGCGGGCAAAGGGACTGGCCCCTTTGCAATCCCGGTAATGGGGTGGCGCTTGGTTGGCGGGGTTGATTGGGTTTGAAAGCCTGCGGCGCGGCGAATTTACGCTTAAAAGTGCCGCAGGCTTTACCTCCATGACGCTGCCTCTTTGCGCAACGCAGATCCGGATGCGCAACGATGGCAGTAACGGGATTGCAAAGGGCCGCCGCCCTTTGCCCGCCGGGGGCATTTAACTCCCGCCAAAACCCGCTCTAAAATCCCATAAACCCCCTTGCCCTTCTGCGCCCATCCCCCCAAAGTCGTATAACGATGTTGCGCCAATACGAACTTGTCGAGAGGGTTAAGGCTTACGCGCCTGATGCGGATGAGCAGATGCTCAACCGCGCCTATGTTTATACCGTCCAGAAGCATGGCAGCCAGAAGCGCGCCAGCGGCGACCCTTATTTCAGCCATCCGGTCGAGGTGGCCGGGTTGATGACCGAGCTGAAGCTGGATCAGGACACGATCATCACCGCTTTGCTGCATGATACGGTTGAGGACACGCTGGCCACCATTGATGAGGTGGAGAAGCTGTTCGGGCCGGACGTGGCGCGGATGGTCGACGGCGTGACCAAGCTATCCAAGATCGAGGCGATGAGCGAGAAGGAGCGCGCGGCCGAAAACCTGCGCAAGTTCCTGCTGGCGATGAGCGAGGATCTGCGCGTTCTGCTGGTCAAGCTGGCCGACCGTCTGCACAATATGCGCACGCTCCATTACATCAAGAGCGAGGACAAGCGTCGCCGCATCGCCAAGGAAACCATGGATATCTATGCCCCGCTGGCCGAGCGTGTGGGCATGTATGAATATATGCGTGAGATGCAGTTGCTGGCGTTTCAGCAGCTTGAGCCCGAGGCCTATGCCACGATCACCGGTCGCCTGGCGCAGATCCGCAGCCAGGACCACGGGCAGGTCGACGCCATTGCGCTTTCGATCAGCCAGGCGCTGACCGAGGCGGGGGTGAAGTGCAAGGTCTGGGGCCGGGAAAAGCACCCCTATTCGATCTGGCGCAAAATGGCCGAACGCCATGTCAATTTCGACCAGATCACCGACATCATGGCCTTCCGCGTGCTGGTGGGCAATGTCGAGGATTGCTATCGCGCCATCGGCGTGCTGCACACCACATGGCAGGCGCTGCCCGGCCGGTTCAAGGATTACATCTCGACCCCCAAGGTCAACGGCTATCAAAGCCTGCACACATCGATGATCTATGAAAAGGCCATGCGGATGGAGGTGCAGATCCGCACATGGGATATGCACGAAACCAACGAATATGGCCTTGCCGCGCATTGGAGTTATAAGCAGGGCGGGGTGGTGCCTGATACGCAGGTGGGCTGGCTGCGCGATCTGGTCGAGGTGCTGGAGGCCAGCAACGATCCCGAAGAACTGCTCGAAAACACGCGGATGGCGATCTATCAGGACCGCATCTTCGCCTTTACCCCCAAGGGCAAATTGTTCCAGTTGCCCAAGGGTGCGACGCCTATCGACTTTGCCTATGCGGTGCATAGCGATCTGGGCAGCATGGCCGTGGGCGCCAAGCTCAACGGGCGCCATGTGCCTTTGCGCACGGCGCTGAGCAATGGCGATGTGGTGGAAATTATCAAAAACCGGTCGGCCAGCCCGCAACTGGCATGGCTGGGCTTTTGCGTGACGGGCAAGGCGCGCGCCGCCATCCGCCGCGCGGTGCGCATCAAGGAGCGCTCCGAACTGGCCGCCATCGGGCGCAAGCTGTTTGACGAGATTATCGAGCGCCTGCCCACCAAGGTCGGCAAAAAGGCCACCGCCGAGGCGGTCAAGCGGCTGGGGCTGAAGAACGAGGACGAGCTGATGGCCGCTATCGGCACGGCCAAGCTGGACGACCGGCAGGTGATGGAGGCGCTGGTCCCCGGTTCGGCGCGCGATTTGCCCGAGCCCGAGGCATGGCCCAAGCAGGAGCGCGCGATCTCGATCAAGGGGCTCACCCCCGGCATGGCCTTCCACCTGGCCGAATGCTGCCACCCGGTGCCGGGCGACCGCATCGTGGGCCTGCGTAAACCGGGCGTCGGGGTTGAGGTTCACTCGATCGCCTGCGACGTGCTGATCGAGGGCGGGGACCATGACTGGATCGACCTGTCATGGGGCGATCGCAGCGTCGGCGCCGTCGGCCGCCTGCGCTGTATCCTCTATAACCGCCCCGGCACGCTGGCCGAAGTCACCGGCATCTTCGCCGCCAACAAGGCCAACATCACCCAGCTCCAGAATGTCCACCGCGACGAACTCTTCGGCACGTACGAGGTCGATCTGGAGGTCACCGATCTGGCCCATTTAACGCGGATCGTGTCCTCGCTGCGCGCCAGTGATGCGGTGTCGCAGGCGGATCGGTTGTAGGGTTGGTTTAGGGGATTAAGGTGACTCCGGCGGGCAAAGGGCAGGGGCCCTTTGCCCGCCGGAGTCACACCTTCCTTAAATCCCTATCCCAACAACCCCTCATAAGCCCCCACCACCTCGGCCAGCACGGATAGCGCCAACACCGAGGGCGTCCGAGTGGCCGGGATAAGCCCGATGGGTGAATGCAGCCGCGCCAACGCCGCGCCATCGAACCCTAGCGAGGAAAGCAATTCCACCCGGTTCGCCCGCGTTTTCGCGCCGCCCTGCGCGCCTATATAGAAGGCATCGGTCCCCATCGCCCATGGGATCAGCGTGCGCTCCCATTCATGGTCGTGGAACAGGACGGCCACGGCGGTCCATGGATCGGGCGTCCAGCCATCGGGCAGGGCGGGGGGCTGGCCCAGCGACATGATGGCGTCTCCGGCCTGCCCATGGGGTGTGACCAGCAGCACTTCGATCCCTTGTGCGCGGCCCATGGCGGCAAGGGTGCTGGCCTCAGGCCCGCTGCCCAGCACCAGCAGGCGCAGGCGGGGCAGGTAGCGCCGGGTAAAGCCTTCGCCCAGCGGCAGATGCACTACCTCGCGCCGCTCCAGCGCCGCCACCGCGCCCTTTAGCGCATCGGCATCGGGGGCCGGATCGACCATTACCTCGACCCCTGAACCGCAGGGCAGGCGGATGTCGATAAAGGGCGAACCCGCGCCGTAGCGCAGCACGCGCGGGTGCCCGCCCGCCATCGCCTCGCGCATCAGCGCGGCTTCGAGGCAGCCATCGGCCAGCGATCCGACCATCGTCTTTTCGCCCAGCACCGCCAGTTGCGCGCCCCAGCGCCGCGACCAACTGCCGTCGATCCCCACGACTGTGCAAAGCGCGCCGCCATGGGCGGCCACCGCGGCCAGCGCGGCATGATCGTCATCAATGGGCAATGTCATAAGGGGCGTGTTAGCCCAATGTCTGGCGAATGAAAACTGCGCCGAATGGCGGCAATTGCGCTGCCCCGCCGCCATTGACCGACAGCATCAGCGCGCCCGCCGGACAGGCATGGCGCATCGGCGCGGCGCCAAGGTTGAAGGCGCAATGCACCCGTTCATCGCCCCAATGCCGGGCGAAATGCAGCAACATGCCATGGGTATGCACATCCTCCATCGCGCCGATGCGCAAGGCCGTGCTGCCCCGGCGCAGGGCCAGCATCGCGCGGGTCCAGTGCAGCGGGCTGGCCGGGTCGGCCTCCTGCGTGGCGGCGGCGCGAGCGATGTTGGCCTCGGACAAAGGCAACCACGGCTCGCCATCGGTAAAGCCGCCATGCGGCGCGTCCGATTGCCATGGCATGGGCGTGCGCACTCCGTCGCGCGATAGCGTCAGCGGCCAGTTGGCGATGGCCTCGGGGTCTTTGAGCAGGTGGAAGGGGATCTCGTCCTGTGTCAGCGCCAGTTCCTGACCCTGATAGAGGAAGATATTGCCCCGCAGCGCGATCAGCAGCGCCATGGTCAGCCGGGCATAGGCGGTCAGATCCGCGCCATTAGCCCAGCGCGAGATATGGCGCGGCGCATCGTGGTTCTCAAAGGCCCAGCTCGGCCAGCCTTCATCTCCGCCATGCCATTGGCCCAGCGAGGTCTTGATCCGCTGCGGGGTCAGTTCGGGGGCATAGAGGAAGTCGAAGCTGTAGGCGCTCGACAGCCGCGCATCGCCCGCCGTGTAATCCTTCATCAGCCCCACCGCGCCATCGCCGCCCACCTCGGCCACGGTGAAGATCGCGCCATATTCCCCGCACAGCGCCCCGATCCGCTCGATGAAGGGGATGGCGGCGGGGTGGTTCTGGCTGTGGATCTTGTCCTGAAAATCGAAAGGGCGGGTGCGGACGTGATGCCCCCGCGACACGGGATTGTCGCGCAGGTCGGGGTCGAAAAAGGCGTGGTTCAAAGCATCGAGCCGGAACCCGTCCACCCCGCGATCCAGCCAGAAGCGCATCACATCAAGGCAGGCCTCCTGCACCATCGGGTTATGCGCGTTGAGCTGGGGCTGCTCCTTCAGGAACTGGTGATAGTAATATTGCTGTCGGCGCGCATCCCATGTCCATGCCGGGCCGCCAAACACCGATTGCCAGTTGTTGGGCGGGGTGCCATCCGGATTGGCGTCGCACCAGACGTACCAGTCGGCATGATCGCCCTTTTTCGATGTGCGGCTGGCGGCGAACCATGGGTGGGCATCGCTGGTATGGGCGAAGACCAGGTCGATGGTAACCTTGATCCCCAATTCATGCGCGCGGGCGATCAGCGCGTCGAAATCGGTCAGCGTGCCGAAGATCGGATCGACATCGCGATAGTCCGCCACGTCATAGCCGTAATCGGCCATCGGGCTGGTAAAGAAGGGGCTGATCCATATCGCCTCGACGCCAAGGGAGGCGATATGGGGCAGGCGGGCGGTGATGCCCGGCAGGTCGCCGATGCCGTCGCCATTGCTGTCGGCAAAGCTGCGCGGATAGATCTGATAGATCGCCGCCCCGCGCCACCAGAGCGTCTGTTCCGAAAGGGTATCATTCATCGCGCGGCTCCGCAGCATGGGGCGCGGGAAGGCCCCGATGAGGCGCATTCTGGCATTGCTGCGCCGCAGCGCCAAGAGTGCTGCACCGCGATGGCATACGTATTGCCAAAGGAGCCGCATCGACAGGGCAGGAAATTGCGACAATAGATTGCATCACACCTTGTCGGGCCGGGCAAAGCTGTCCTAGTCTCCTGCAGAGGAAGCGACGCGAAATCGCCTATGCGCTCATCAAGAGGCAAGGCGCGAAGTCGGTTGGGGGAGGACAGGACATCAGCGTCTCGGGCGGCCATTGGGCGCTTCGGGCATCATGGGGAGTATCGTTGCATGAGCCAGTCCCAGACAGATTCCCAGCCCTCGATCAGCGATCTCATCGTCGATGTTCTGCGCCACCGCGTGGGCAAGGACGAACGCGCCGCCAAGCCGCATGACTGGTTTCACGCCGCCGTGCTTTCGGTGCGCGACCGGATCATCGACCGCTGGTTTGAATCGACCCGCCGCACCTATGAGGAAGAGGGCAAGCGGGTTTACTATCTCAGCCTTGAATTCCTGATCGGGCGGCTGATGCGCGACGCGCTCTCCAATCTGGATGTGACGCGCGAGATGGAGGCGGCGCTGCGCGAACATGGGTTCGATCTGGCGCAGCTTGAGGAACTGGAACCTGATGCGGCGCTGGGCAATGGCGGTCTTGGGCGGCTTGCGGCCTGCTTTATGGAGAGTTTGGCCAGCCTGGATATCCCGGCCTATGGCTATGGCATCCGCTATGTAAACGGCATGTTCCGTCAGCGGATCGACGATGGCTGGCAGGTCGAACTGCCCGAAACGTGGCTGGCCCATGGCAATCCGTGGGAGTTTGATCGCCGCGAAAGCGCCTATCGCGTCGGCTTTGGCGGCGAGGTGATCGAGGGCAATGGCGGCGTAGTGTGGCACCCGGCCGAGCAGGTCGAGGCCAGCGCGGTCGATACGCCGGTGGTGGGCTGGCGCGGGGCGCGGGTGAACACCTTGCGCCTGTGGACGGCATGGGCGCTTGATCCGCTGCGTCTGGATGCGTTTAACGCGGGCGATCATGCGGGAGCTCTGGCCGAACAGGTCAAGGCCGACTCTCTGGTGCGCGTGCTCTATCCGGCCGACAATACGCCTGCGGGTCAGGAATTGCGGCTGCGGCAGGAGTATTTCTTCTCCAGCGCCTCCATTCAGGACATCCTGCGCCGCCATCTTCAGGCCGACAAGGATGTGCGCAACCTGCCGAAAATGGCCGCGATCCAGCTCAACGACACCCACCCCAGCGTGGCCGTGGCCGAATTGATGCGCCTGCTGATCGACGTCCATCATCTGGAGTTTGACGAGGCGTGGGAGGTGACCAAGGGCACCATCGGCTATACCAACCACACGCTCCTGCCCGAGGCGCTGGAAAGCTGGCCGCTGCCTTTGTTCGAACGGCTTTTGCCGCGCCATATGCAGATCGTCTATGCCATCAACAGCCGTGTGCTGCGCGAGGCGCGCAAGGCCGGGATGACCGGCGAGCAGATCGCCGCCATCAGCCTGATCGACGAGCATGGCGAGCGGCGAGTGCGCATGGCCAATCTGGCCTTTGTCGGCGCGCATTCGGTCAATGGCGTGGCCGCGCTGCACACTGATCTGATGAAAAGCACGGTCTTTTCCGATCTGCACAAACTGTATCCTGCGCGGATCAACAACAAGACCAATGGCGTCACCCCGCGCCGCTGGCTGCAGCAATGCAATCCGGGCCTGACCAAGGTGATCCGCGAGGGGATCGGGGATGGCTTCCTTGACGATGCGGAAAAGCTGGCCGGGCTCAATGCTCTGGCGGGCGACGCGCAATTTGGCGAGCGCATTGCTGAGGTCAAGCGCGCGAACAAGGTGGCGCTGTCCAACCATATCAAGCAATTGATGGGCGTGCGGCTCGACCCCGATGCGCTGTTTGACGTTCAGATCAAGCGCATCCACGAATATAAGCGCCAGTTGCTCAATCTGGTCGAGACGGTCGCGCTTTATGATCAGATCCGCAGCCATCCCGAGCGCGACTGGGTGCCGCGCGTCAAGATCTTCGGCGGCAAGGCGGCATCCAGCTATCACAATGCCAAGCTGACCATCAAATTGGCCAATGACATCGCCCGTCGCGTCAATTCCGACCCCAGCGTGGGCGGGTTGCTCAAGGTGGTCTTCGTGCCCAATTACAACGTCAGCTTTGCCGAACGGATCATCCCGGCCGCCGACCTGTCGGAACAGATCAGCACGGCGGGGATGGAGGCGTCGGGCACCGGCAACATGAAATTCGCCCTCAACGGCGCGCTGACCATCGGCACGCTGGACGGGGCAAATATCGAAATCAAGGACCGGGTGGGCGATGATAACATCGTAATCTTCGGCATGACCGCCGATGAGGTCAACGAGACGCGCAGCGGCGGATACAATCCCCGCGCCATCATCGAAGGCAACCGCGAATTGCGTCAGGCGGTGCAGGCCATCGCTAGCGGCGTGTTCAGCCCCGATGACCGCGACCGCTACAAGGGGCTGATGGGCGGTCTCTATGATAGCGACTGGTTCCTTGTGGCCGCCGATTTCGACTCCTATGCTCAGGCCCAGCGCGCCGTCGATGCGCGCTGGATGGACGAAGCGGGCTGGCGCAAGGCGGCCATTCATAACATTGCCAATGTCGGCTGGTTCTCGTCCGATCGCACGATTGGCGAATATGCGCGCGACATCTGGGGCGTGAAATAAGGATAATGTTTCAGTGAAGCCCGACCCGACCGCTATTGCCGCCCTGCTCGATGGATCCCATGGTGATCCCTTCTCCCTGTTGGGGCCGCATGAGGGGCCGGGGGGCACTTTCGTCCGGGCGGTTTTGCCCGGAGCGCAGGTCGCGGTGGCCTGCGCGCTGGACGGGACGGAGCTGGGCGAACTGGAGCGGGTCGATGACCGGGGCCTGTTCGAGGGCGTGATCGCCGGGGCGCCGCAGCCTTTACGCTATCGCGTGGGGGCGCTGGGCGCGCATTGGTTTGTCGAGGATGCCTTTTCCTATGGTCCGGTGCTGGGGCCTCTGGATGATTACCTCATCAACGAGGGCCATCACCTGCGCCTGTTCGACAAGCTGGGCGCGCATTGCATCCATCATGAGGGCAGCGACGGCGTCCATTTCGCGGTCTGGGCGCCCAATGCCGCGCTGGTCAGCGTGGTGGGCGATTTCAACGATTGGGACCATCGCCGCCATCCGATGCGCCGCCGCGCCGACATCGGCGTGTGGGAAATCTTCGTTCCCGGCGTAGGCACCGAGGCGGCGTATAAATATCGCATCGTCGGGGCCGACGGCACGGTCCTGCCTCTGAAGGCTGATCCGTGGGGTCAGGCGGGCGAATTGCGCCCCTCGACCGCCAGCCTGACGGCGCATCCGGTCAAGCAGGACTGGGGCGATGAAGGGCACCGCGACTATTGGGCCAAGGTCGACCCGCGCCGCGCGCCGATCAGCATCTATGAGGTCCACGCCGGATCATGGATGCGCGATGACAAGGACTGGTTCCTCGACTGGGACGCCATGGCGGAAAAGCTGATCCCCTATGTGGTGGAAATGGGCTTTACCCATATCGAGTTTCTGCCGATTGCCGAACATCCCTATGATCCGTCATGGGGCTATCAGACGCTGGGCCTGTTTGCCCCCTCCGCGCGGTTTGGCCCGCCCGAAGGTTTTGCCCGTTTTGTCGATGGGGCGCACCGGGCCGGGATCGGCGTGCTGGTCGATTGGGTGCCCGCCCATTTCCCCACCGACGCGCATGGGCTGGCGCGGTTTGACGGCACGGCGCTCTATGAACATGACGATCCGCGTCTGGGCTTTCACCCCGACTGGAACACCGCGATCTATAATTTCGGGCGGCGGGAAGTGTCCTCCTTCCTCGTCAATAACGCGCTGTTCTGGGCCGAGCGCTATCATGTGGACGGGCTGCGCGTCGATGCGGTGGCCTCGATGCTGTACCGCGATTACAGCCGCAAGGCGGGCGAATGGATTCCCAATGAGGCGGGCGGGCGCGAGAATTGGGAAGCGGTGGATTTCCTGCGCGCGGTCAACCGGGCGGTCTATGGCCAGATCCCCGGCTTCTTTACCGTGGCCGAGGAATCGACCGCATGGCCGGGCGTGACCCTGCCGGCGGTGGATGACAATCGCAACGCGCTGGGCTTTGGGTTCAAGTGGAACATGGGCTTCATGCATGACACGCTGCGCTATATGGCGCGCGATCCCATCCACCGGCGCCACCATCATAACGACATCACCTTTGGCCTGATGTATGCCTTTGCCGAGAATTTCGTGCTGGCCATCAGCCATGACGAGGTGGTCCATGGCAAGGGCAGCCTGGTCAACAAGATGGCGGGCGATGAGTGGCAGAAATTCGCCAATCTGCGCGCCTATTACGGCCTCATGTGGGGCTATCCGGGCAAGAAGCTGCTGTTCATGGGGCAGGAATTTGCGCAACTTCGCGAATGGAGCGAGGAGCGCAGCCTCGACTGGGATCTGCTGAATCAGCCCGAGCATGAGGGGATGCGCAGCCTCGTGCGTGACCTCAACCGCGCCTATCGCGAGACGCCCGCACTCCACGCCCGCGATTGCGAGGGCGAGGGGTTCCAATGGCTGGTGGTCGATGATGCGCTGGCCAGCGTGTTTGCATGGGCGCGGCATTCCGGCGACGGGGCCTGCGTGGCGGTCATCAGCAATATGACGCCTCAGGTGCATGGCTCGTATCGCCTGCCTTTGCCGCGCGACGGCGTGTGGCGCGAAATCATCAACACCGATGCGGCTTGTTACGGCGGCACCGGCGCGGGAAATATGGGGCAGGTTGTGGCGCAGGATGGTGCGGCGTTGGTCACGCTGCCGCCACTGGCGACGATTATGCTGGAATGGATAGAAGCTGCGGCGTGAATGGGAGGGTATGATGCGCGATACGAATAGCCAGCCTCTGGCTCGCGAGGCGATGGCCTATGTCTTGGCCGGGGGGCGGGGCAGCAGGCTTAAGGAACTGACCGACAATCGCGCCAAGCCTGCGGTCTATTTCGGGGGGATGAGCCGGATCATCGACTTTGCCTTGTCGAATGCGATCAATTCAGGCATCCGCCGCATCGGCGTGGCGACGCAATACAAGGCCCACAGCCTGATCCGCCATATGAACCGCGCGTGGAATTTCATGCGGCCGGAACGTAACGAAAGCTTCGACATCCTGCCCGCATCGCAGCGCGTTTCCGAAACGCAGTGGTACGAAGGCACCGCCGACGCCGTCTATCAGAACATCGACATCATCGAGAGCTATGGTCCCAAATATATGGTCATCCTGGCGGGCGACCATATCTATAAGATGGACTATGAATTGATGCTGCGCCAGCATGTGAACAGCGGCGCGGATGTCACGATCGGCTGTCTGGTGGTCCCGCAAAAGGAGGCCAGCGGCTTTGGCGTGATGGCGGTGGACGGCAATGACGTCATCACCGATTTCGTCGAAAAGCCGATCAATCCGCCCGAAATTCCGGGCAAGCCGGGCTGGTCGCTGGCGTCGATGGGCATTTATGTGTTCGACACCAAATTCCTGTTCGAATTGCTGAAGGAAGATGCGGCCAACCCGATCAGCACGCATGATTTCGGCAATGATCTCATCCCCAAGATCGTCAAGGGCGGCAAGGCGGTGGCGCATCGCTTTACCGAAAGCTGTGTTCGCGCGGCGGACGAGATTGGCGAATATTGGCGCGATGTCGGCACGCTGGACGCTTATTTCGAGACCAATCTCGATCTGACCGATACCGTTCCGATGCTCAACATGTATGACCGCGACTGGCGCATCTGGACCGATCAGGTCGTGGCCGCGCCCGCCAAATTCGTCCATGACGAGGAAGGGCGCCGGGGCCATGCGATCCGCTCGCTGATTTCGCAGGATTGCATCGTGTCGGGGGCCACGGCCTATCGCTCGCTGCTGTTTACGGGCGTCAAGATGGGCAGTTGGTCCGAGGTGAATGAGGCGGTGATCCTGCCCTATTGCAACATCGGGCGTCATGCCAAACTCTCGCGCGTCATCATCGATTCGGGCGTGCGCATTCCTGAAGGTCTGGTGGTGGGCGAGGACCCCGAACTGGACGCCAAGCGTTTCCGCCGCACCGAGAATGGCGTCTGCCTCATCACCAAGCGGATGATACAGGCGCTGGATCTGGATTGAAGGGATTGGGAGCCATGACCCTGCGCGTCCTCAGCCTCGCCTCGGAGGCCGTGCCTTTCATCAAGACCGGCGGGCTGGCCGATGTGGCGGGCGCGCTGCCTGCTGCGGTCGCCCCGCATGGGGTGGCGATGACCACGATGCTGCCGGGTTATCCGGGGGTGCTGGCGCGGCTGAGCGCGCAATATCCGGTGCCCAAATCCAAGCGCGCAAAAGCGGCGGGGCCAAAGGTTCTTCATGAATGGGAGGCGATCTTTGGCCATCGCGCTCGCCTGTTGGCCGGAACGCTGGATGGCGCGGTTGATGGCGCGCCGGTACTGGTGCTCGATTGTCCGGCGCTGTTTGATCGCCCCGGCGGGCCTTATGGCAATGAGGCGGGGCAGGACTGGCCCGACAATGGGTTGCGCTTTGCCGTCTTTGCGCGGGCGGCGGCCGATGTGGCGGGGGGCATTGTCGAGGGGATGGAGTTCGATCTCCTCCATGCTCATGACTGGCAATCGGGTCTGGCCCCGGCCTATCTCAAATTCGCGCCCTATGGCGGGCGCTCTGTGCCCAGCGTGATGACCATCCACAATATGGCGTTTCAGGGCCATTTCCCCGCCGCGCTGTTTCACCAGATCGGATTGCCGCCACAGGCATGGGCGGTCAATGGCGTGGAATATCACGGCGGCGTCGGCATGTTGAAGGCCGGGCTTGAGGCGGCCCATGCGATCACCACCGTTTCTCCCACCTATGCGCTGGAAATCCGCGAGCCGCATTTCGGCATGGGGCTGGAAGGGCTGATCCGCAGCCGGGGCGCGCAGGTGCATGGCATCGTCAACGGCATCGATCCGGTGGAATGGAACCCGGCCACCGACCCTGCGATCAAGAGCCAGTTCACCGCGCGCAGCCTTGCCAAACGGCAGGCGAACAAGCGCGCGTTGGAAAAGGAATTCAGCCTCGAATCCGACGATGGCCCGCTGTTCATCGTGGTCAGCCGCCTGACATGGCAAAAGGGCATGGATGTGCTGGCCGGGTGCCTCGATCATCTGGCGGGGCTGGGCGGGCGTCTGGCGCTGCTGGGGTCGGGCGATGCGGGGCTGGTGGGCGAGCTTTCCGCCGCCGCCGCGCGCCATCCGGGGCGTATCGCCCTGCGCATCGGTTATGACGAGGCGCTTTCGCACCGGATGCAGGCGGGGGGCGATGCCATCCTCGTGCCCAGCCGGTTCGAGCCTTGCGGGCTGACGCAATTATACGGGCTGGCCTATGGCTGCGTGCCGGTGGTGGCGCGCACGGGGGGGCTGGCCGATACGGTGGTGGATGCCAATCTGGCCGCGGTCAAGGCCGGGGCGGCCACGGGCGTACAATTCGCCGAGGTCGATCACGACGCCTTGTGCGAGGCGATCACGCGGACAATTTCGCTTTATCATAAACAGGATGTCTGGCGCGCAATGCAGAAGGCGGGGATGCTTTCGGACTTTACGTGGACACAATCAGGCGGCACCTATGCTGCACTGTATCGTTCCATCGCTTTGGAGAATTCGCCAGCATGACCTCGACGATTGCGACCCCACAGGTCATCACTCAGGCCACCCAGCCGATTGCCGGGCAAAAGCCGGGCACTTCGGGCCTGCGCAAGAAGGTGAAGGTCTTTGCCCAGCCCAATTACGCTGAAAACTTTATCCAGAGCGTGTTTGACGTGGTGGAGCGGGGGGATGGCGCGACTTTGGTGATCGGCGGCGATGGCCGCTATCACAACCGCACCGTGATCCAGCAGGCGATCCGCATGGCCGCCGCCAATGGCTATGCGCGCGTGCTGGTGGGTCAGGGGGGCATTCTCTCGACGCCCGCGGCCTCCAACGTGATCCGCCAATATGGCGCGAGCGGCGGTCTTGTCCTGTCGGCCAGCCACAACCCGGGCGGGCCGGACGAGGATTTCGGCATCAAGTATAATATCGCCAATGGCGGCCCCGCGCCCGAGGGCGTGACCGAGGCGATTTATCAGCGCACGACCGAAATTACCGAGTGGCGCGCGGTGGATACGGCCGACATTGATCTCGATACGCTGGGCGTGGTCGATGTGGCGGGCATGGCGGTCGAGGTGATCGACAGCGTGGCCGATTATGCGGCGCTGATGGAAAAGCTGTTCGATTTCGGAGCGATCCGGGCTGCTGTCGCCGGCGGGCTGACGATGAGCTTTGATGCGATGCATGCCGTGACCGGCCCTTATGCGCATGAGATTCTGGAAAAGCGGCTTGGCTTTGCGCCGGGCACTGTCCGCAATGGCGTGCCGCTGGAGGATTTCGGCGGGCATCACCCGGACCCCAATATGGTCCATGCCCATGAATTGTTTGAAACGATGTTTGGGGCCGATGCTCCCGATTTCGGTGCGGCGTCGGATGGCGATGGCGACCGCAATCTGATCGTCGGGCGCGGGATTTTCGTGACGCCTTCGGATTCGCTGGCGATGCTGGCGGCCAACGCCCATCTGGCGCCCGCCTATGCCGGGGGCCTCAAGGGCATTGCGCGCTCCATGCCGACCAGCGCGGCGGCGGACCTTGTGGCGCAAAGCCTTGGCATTCCCGCCTTTGAAACGCCGACGGGGTGGAAATTCTTCGGCAATCTGCTCGATGCGGGCATGGCCACGATCTGCGGTGAGGAAAGCGCCGGGACCGGCAGCGACCATGTGCGCGAAAAGGACGGGCTGTGGGCGGTGCTGCTCTGGCTCAACATTCTGGCCGTGCGCAAGCAGCCGGTGGCGCAGATTGCCGCCGAGCATTGGGCCAAGTTCGGGCGCAATTACTATGCCCGCCACGATTATGAGGGCCTGCCGACCGAGGCGGCCAATGCGTTGATGGGTGAATTGAACGGCGCGCTGGCCACTTTGCCGGGGCAGGTTTTCGAAGGGCTGACCATCGAGACCGCAGACAATTTTGCCTATACCGATCCGGTGGATGGCTCGATCTCGACCAATCAGGGCGTGCGCATCCTGTTTGTGGGCGGAAGCCGCATCGTGTTCCGCCTGTCGGGCACGGGCACAGAAGGGGCGACCCTGCGCGTCTATCTGGAGCGGTATGAGCCGGTGGGCGGCGATCTGGCGGGCGAAACGCCGGTCAAGCTGGCCGATCTGATCGCAGCGGCTGATGGCATCGCGGGCATCGCGCGCCACACCGGGCGGACCGAGCCCAGCGTCATCACCTGATGGCGCGTTACGGCGCGTGGGCAGAGGCGGGCGCGACCCATTTCGCGGTGCGCGCTCCGTTGGCCGATGCGGTGTGGCTCTGCCTGTTTGAAGGGCAGGCCGAGGTGCGGATCGCGATGGTCCGCGATGGCGATCATGGGGGCGACGACTGGCGCGTCAGCCTGCCGGGAAACCGGGCAGGCGCGCGCTATGCCTATCGCGTCAATGGCACGTGGGACCCGCGTAATGGCCGCTGGTTCGACCCGGCCAAATTGCTGGTCGATCCCTATGCGGTGGAATTGGATCGCCGCTTTGTTCAGGACCCGAGGCTGGCGCTTTATGGCGCGGATACGGGCGCGATTGTGCCCCGTGCGATAGTGCCGGGCGAGATGCCGCCGGTTGCGCCTCTGCCGCCCTGTTTCGCGCCCGGCGGGCTGATCTATGAGGTCAATGTGCGCGGCTTTACCCTGCTGCACCCCGATGTGCCGCAGGCGCAGCGCGGGACGGTGGCGGCGCTGGCGCATCCCGCGATCATCGCGCATCTGAAAAAACTGGGCGTGGGCGCGGTGGAGCTGATGCCGATTGTGGCCTGGCTGGACGAGCGCCATTTGCCGCCCCTCGGCCTGCGCAATTTCTGGGGCTATAATCCGGTGGCGATGATGGCGCTGGACCCCGGCCTGTGCCCCGGCGGGGTGGCGGAATTGCGCGATACGGTGGCCGCGCTGCGGGCCGAAGGGATCGGGGTGATCCTCGATCTGGTGTTCAACCACAGCGGCGAGAGCGATGTGCTGGGCGGGGTGCTGTCGCTGCGCGGGCTGGATAATGCGGCCTATGCTCATGCGCCGGCGGGGGCGCTGATTAATGACACCGGATGCGGCAATACGCTGGATTTTGCCTATGCGCCGGTGCGCGAACTGACGCTGGCGGCATTGCGGCATTTTGTGGGCACATGCGGGGTGGATGGGTTCCGCTTTGATCTGGCGCCGGTGCTGGCGCGCGGGCCGGGGTTTGATCCGGCCGCGCCGATCTTTGCCGAGATCGCCGCCGATCCCGTTCTGGCCGATCGGGTGATGATTGCCGAGCCGTGGGATATTGGGCCGGGCGGTTATCAGTTGGGGCGCTTTCCGGCTGGCTGGCTGGAATGGAACGATGCGTTTCGCGATGATGTGCGGCGGTTCTGGAAAGGCGAGGGGGGGCTGGGCGCTCTGGCCACCCGACTTGCGGGCAGCGCCGATGTGTTTGGCGAGCAGCAATGCCGCAGCGTCAATTTTCTGGCCGCCCATGACGGTTTCACGCTGGCCGATATGGTGGCCTATGCGCATCGCCACAACCATGCCAATGGCGAGGGCAATCGCGACGGCCATGGCGAGAATCACAGCTGGAACTGCGGGGTGGAAGGGCCGAGCGATTCGCCTGAGGTGAACGCGCGGCGTGGGGCCGATATGCGCGCGCTGTTGGGCACTTTGTTTGCCTCGACCGGCACGATCATGCTGACCGCAGGCGATGAATTTGGCCGGACCCAACAGGGCAACAACAATGCCTATTGTCAGGACAGCGCGATCGGTTGGGTCGATTGGGCCGCGCGGGACGAGGCGCTGGAGGATTATGTCGCGGAGCTTTCGGCCCGACGGCGATCCGGGGATTTCGCGCAATTTCCGCGTGATGGGTGTTGGTTGCGGCGCGATGGCGCGGCGATGACGGCGGCGGATTGGGAGGCGCCGGGGGCGGGCTATGTCGCCCATGTTTCGCATGATCCCGACAGGCGGCAGGAGTGGCGGATCGACCGGGACAATCGGCGAGCGGAAATTTTTTAAAGATATATCTTGAAGGTTTTTAGAATTCTCCTACATTCGGCTTCATGACCGATATGAAGGAGTATGTAATGTTCGGATCGAACATCGGAAAACACGGGCGCAAGGGCGCCCACGGCTTTGGCCATCATGGTTTTGGCTATCACGGCCATCGCCACCACGGACACCACGGACACCACGGACACCATGGCCATCACGGCCATTTCGCCGCCGGATTTGACGGCGGCTTTGAAGGCGGCCCGTTCGGGCGCGGCGGCTTTGGCGGCGGCGGTTTCGGAGGTGGCGGCTTTGGCGGTGGCCGGGGCGGCGGGCGCGGCTTTGGCGGGCGCCGGGGCAAGCTGTATGACGGCGATGAATTGCGCCTGCTGGTCCTCGCGCTTTTGGCCGATGCGCCCCAGCACGGCTATCAGATCATCCGCGCCTTTGCCGAGCAATCGGGCGGCGCCTATCAGCCCAGCCCCGGCGTGCTTTACCCGCTGCTGGTGATGCTGAGCGAAATGGAGCTGGTGGTCGAGGTGGACACCGCAGGGGGCAAGCGCCGCCTGTTCGCCATCAGCGACCTTGGCCGCGCCGAAATCGAGGGCAAGGGTGAGCAGATCGAGGCGCTTTTTGCCCGGCTGAAGGCCTTGGCCGCGCAGGCCGAGCGGACCGATGGCGCCCCGGTGCGCCGCGCGGTCCACAATCTGCGCGCCGCGATCATGGAGCGGCTGGGCCGCGAAGGGGCGGGCGAGGATCTGCCTTTCGAAGTGGCGCGCATCATTGATGAGGCCACGCAAAAGATCGAAAGGCTCTAATTCCTATTCAGCGCGCCGACAGCCATTTTGTCCGATAAGCAGGCTACAGCGCAAAACTGCGCATTGTGGGACAAGGGGCGGCAAGGCCAGAGAAAACGCCTGAGGTTCGCGTTGTTTATGAACGCGATCGGGCCTTTCTCAACGCTTGCTTTCCCCGCCACTTTGCGGGCATGAGCGCCGATGAAAAGGACGGTCGGGATGATTCTTGATGAATCGCATATTCCGGGCCTTTCGCTTGAAAAGAGGATGAATGACGATGTCGCGACTGTTTACCCCCGCTGCCGCGCTGGTGGCTGCCGCCACGATGGCTCTCGGTTTTGCCGCTCCTGCTGCTGCTGCCGGTGATCCGGTCAAGGGCGCGGCCTCGTTCAAGACCAAGTGCCAGCTTTGCCACGTGATCGGCGCTGGTCAGAAGCCCACGATGGCCCCCAACCTGCTGGGCGTGGTTGGCCGCAAGGCCGGCACCACCGATTTTGCGATGTATTCGCCCCAGCTCAAGGCCTATGGCAAGGCCTGGACCCCGGCGCTGATCGATCAGTGGATCGCCGGCCCGACCAAGCTGGTGCCCGGCAGCCGCATGGCGATGGTGATCCCCGATGCGGCCGAACGCGCCAACATCGTGGCTTATCTGGGCACGCTGAAGAAGTAAGCCTGTTTCAGGTTTCGGATAAGGGGGCGGAAGGCTTAGGCTTTCCGCCCCTTTTGCGTTGGTGCTAAACTGGCCGTGATGGAGCAACCTTCCTATCGAGTGCGCCTTGGCGCCGCCGTGCTGGCGGGCGGGATACAGGGGCTGGTGCTGCTGGCCTTGCTGGGGCTGGGCCGCGGGGTGGATGGCCTGCGCGATGCCACGGCGGGGGCGATGGAAAGCGTCGATTTCACCCTGCCGCCGCCCGCGCCCAAACCTCAGGCGCAACCCAAACCGCAGGCCGCTGCGCCCAAAGGGGCCGCTGGCGAGAAGGCAGTGCCGCGTGCGGTGGTGGCGCCCAAGGCCGTGGCCCTGCGCCCCATCGTGGCGCCGCCCGTGGCAGGCACCGGGGCCGCGCAATCCTCGGGCGCCAGCACAGGGGCCGGAACCGGCGCATCGCAATCGGGCGAGGGCGGCGGTGCCGGTGGAACTGGCATGGGGCAGGGCGGAGGCGGCCCGGCCGTCAAGATCGCCGGAACCATCGCCGCCCGCGACTATCCGCGCGAGGGGCGCGAGGCGCGGATCGGCGATTATGTCATCGTGGCGATCACGGTGGGCGTCGATGGCCGCCCGGTTGCCTGCCGCATCCACCGGCCCAGCCGCGATTCCGCCGCCGACGCGCTGACATGCCGGATGGCGATGGAGCGCTTCCGCTTCAACCCCGCGCGCGATGGGGCGGGGCGGGCGGTCGAATCTGTTTTCGGGTGGAAGCAGAGCTGGTTCCTGTGAATAGGAATCGGGCCCTCTTGGGTTTGGCGCGCGCATGAATTAGGAACGAAGCCATGATCGCGCATACTATCCAGCTTGCCCTTGCCCCGGTTTTCGTTCTGGTGGCGATCGGCAATATCATGAACATCCTGTCCACGCGGCTGGGCCGGATTGTGGATCGCGCGCGCGCTTTGCAAAAGCTCTATGGCGAAACCTCCGGGGCGGCGCATGACATTGTCGTGCTGGAAATGCGTCAGGTCGATCTGCGTATCCAATTGAACACCAAGGCTATTCGCGTGCTGGTGATGTCGGGCCTGTGCATCGGGCTGACGGTGGCGATCCTGTTTCTGGAGGAAATGGTGTCAGTGCCGCTGGAGCGTGTGGCGGCTGGGGGCTTTCTGATCTCGGTGGCGCTGTTGATGTGGGGCCTGTGGCTTTTTCTGCGCGAGACGCAGATTGCCGCCGAGATCCTGCGCATCCCCGAGAAATACCTCGAATCGCATCGGGAAATTTGAGGCGACCATAGCGCCGCCTCCGCGGGCCAATGCGGATAATGGGCCGTGGACCGGCAGGCATGGCGGGCCGCCTTGGTGCGCAAGGGCGGCGGTGTGGCGCGTTTTGGCGAATGGCAGGGGAAACGCCGGTATCCCTGCTCGGCCCTCATCAGCCGGGTGGATGGCGGGCGGGCTCGCTGGCTTCCGTCCATCCTTTTGATCCCGCTGGCTTTTGGCGGTTGGGTGCGCGACGCTGTGATGCCGCCGCCTTTGCCCCGCAACGCCTGCCGGTCCTCCCTTGCCGGGGGCCGCTGGGGGCTGTCGACGGCCCCCGATGCGGATCACGGCGCGGGATGGTGGCGGCTTATAACCGGAATGGTTTGCTGTAGGACAGGGGTTTTTGCGCCGCTTATTTCTTGGTCGCCGCCGGGCCGCTGCTGAAGGCGTCGGCAATCGAACAGGCCGCCGGCCCAAGGATGACGATGAACAGCACGGGCAGAATGAACAGGATCAGCGGCACGGTCATGATCGCGGGCAGGCGGGCGGCCTTTTCCTCGGCGCGCATCATGCGTTCGTTGCGGAATTCGGCGGACAGCACGCGCAGCGCCGAGGCCAGCGGGGTGCCGTAGCGCTCGGTCTGGATCATCGTCGTCACCACCCCGCGCACAGAATCGAGCGCCACGCGATAGGCAAGATTTTCAAACGCTTGCCGTCGTTCGGACAGGAAGGACAATTCGATGGCCGTCAGCGCGAATTCATCGCCCAGTTCGGGATAGGCGCGACCCAGTTCCTTGGCCACGCGCGAAAAGGCCGCGTCCACCGTCAGGCCCGCCTCGGCGCAGATCACCAACAGGTCGAGCGCATCGGGCAGGCCCTTGCGGATCGCGGCGGTGCGTTTGGTGATCAGGTTCTGGACGTAAATGTCGGGGCCTTTGTAGCCGCCCACGACGGCGGCGGCAAAGCCCATGAATTTCTTGAAATCGGTCCACAGCGGGAAATAATTGATCCAATAGATCACGATTGCCGCCAGACCGCCCAGGATGATCGGCGCCACCATGCGGCCAAAGATGATCGCGACCGCCCATTCCTTGTTGCGGATGCCCGCCTGCGCCAGCTTTTGCTGGGCATCGGCCAACTGGCTGTCCTGCAACACTTTCAGCTTGTCGAGGATCATGCGGATCGCATCGGTCGTGTCGGACCGGCGCACGATATTGGCGCGCTTTTTGGGCGTGTGCGAGACGATGCCCGCCTTCAACTGCTCGCGCCTTTCGTTGAGCGCCTTGACCCGCTTCTGCATCGGATCGCGCACGGTCAGCGCGGCATAGATCGCCACCATCACCATGATCGCGGCCACGCCCGCCAGCAGCGTGCCGACGAAAAATACATCAAAGCCCAGAATATGGGGGTGCGCCGCTGTCTGGTCCATCGCCTTGCCCCTTTAGATCTCGAAGCTGACCATTTTGGCCATGATGAACACGCCGATGCCCATCCATGTCAGCCCGCCAAGGCCGGTGATGATCAGGCGATCATCCGAGAAAAACCCGGCCAGATATTGCGGGTTTACCCAGTTGATCATCAGAAACACCATGAAAGGCAGCGAACCGACGATATAGGCCGAGGCTTTCGATTCCGAACTCATCGCGCGGATCTTCAGCTTCATCTGGGCGCGTTTGCGCAGCACATCGGCCAGATTGCCCAGCGTTTCGGCCAGATTGCCGCCCGTTTCGCGCTGGATGGCGATGGTGATGCAGAAAAAGTTGAATTCGGCCATGTTGAGCCGGTCGGCCGTATCCTGCAGCGCTTCGTCCATGCCGCGCCCGATCTTGATGCGCTCGGTCACCAGCTTGAATTCCTGACCCACGGGGCCGGGCACTTCGGCCGAGACGATGCCCAGCGTTTCCGTCACGGGCAGGCCGGAGCGCAGGCCGCGCACCAGCAATTCGATGGCATCGGGAAATTTGGCGGTGAAATCGTCGTAGCGTTTGCGGATCAGATAGCCCACCACCATATGCGGCACGCCCGCCCCCACCAGCAGACCCACCATCAGCGCCAGCATCAGCGAGCCGGTTTTCAGCCACAGCAGCAGCGCCACGACCAGCGCCAGACCGCCCGATGCCTGCAGATATTGCTGGACGGTCCATGTCTTGCCCGCGCGGTGCAGGCGCAGCGCCAGCATCTCGATCTGTGAACGCGGGCCGCCATCATTGCTGATCATCGGGCGGCGCTGGGCCAGGGCGCGGCGCATCTGCGCCTCCACCTTGTCGGTCGCGCTTTCGGAATGGCGAAAACGCACCGATTGCAACCGGCGCGCGCCTTCCTTGGCCGGCGAAGGCCCGCCAAAGGCCAGCGCCAGCAGCATCAGCACGCCGCCCACGCCAAAAGTGATCAGCAGGATCTGGACCGTGTCCATATCAGCGCGCCTTTTCTTTCGCCCCGTCCTTCTTGCCGCTCAGCAGCGCCATGAAATCGATCTTGCCCAGCAGCGATTTGCGTTCCGGCTGGGCCGCGCCTTCCTTGGCCTCGACCGCGATCAGCGATTTGACCGAGAGCGCCAGATCGCGCAGCGCCGCGCCCGCTTTGGTGGCGCGGTTGGCCTCGGCAAAGGTCTGGCCCAGTTTCGCACAATGGACGGCGGCCTTGACGTCAAAGGGGATGGTGACGTTGATCTTGCGTTCGATGGAGGCTTCGAAATCGGCGCGGCTGATTTCGGCGATGCCGGTCTGGACGCGGTTGGCCACCACCATCACCTGGGCATGGGATGCATTGGCGCGCAGCCACGACAGGATGCGGATCGCATCGCGCGCGCCCGCCAGCGTCAGCTCGGTCACCAGCAGCATGACATTCACGTCCGCCAGCACATGCGGAAAATTGATCAGCATGTTGCGCGGCAGGTCGATGACCGTGTGTTCAAAGGCGTGGCGGAATTCCTCCTCCAGCCGGACAAAGGCCGAACCGTCGGTCAGCAGCGGATGGCTGATCGGCGCCTCGGCCGAGAGCAGCGAGAGATGTTCGCCCGCCCGGATCATCGCGCGTTCGATAAACAGTCCGTCGATGCGGCTGGGGTTCTCGATGGCGTCGGTCAGGCCGCGGCCCGGCTCCAGATCGAGGCTGAGCGCGCCGGTGCCGAAATGGATGTCCAGATCGAGCAGGGCGGTGGGCTGTTTGTGGTCGGTGGAAAACAGCCATGCGATCGAGCTGGCCACGGTCGAGGCGCCGACACCGCCGCGCGTGCCGATGACGGCGGTGCTCAGATGCGGCGTGTCCGATCCGGCCTCGCTGGCGCGCGGGGCGTTGAGCATGTTCTGCGCCTGAACCAGCGCGTCGCGCATCAGGCCCGAGGAGAGGGGCTTGAGCAGATAATCGTGAATGCCGCTGCCCAGCAGGTCGCGATAGAGGCGCACATCATTGACCTGGCCGATGGCGATCACCACCGTGCCGGGTTCGCATACCTCGGCCAAGGCGTTGATATCGCCCAGCGGGTCGCCGCTTTCCGACAGATCGACCACCAGAATCGAGGGCGACGAGCTGACCGAGAGCGCCTGAACCGCGCTGCGCAGGCCCCCGCGCGTGCATTTTTCCGGCGCCCAGCCGAAATCGGCGGCCAGCGGGCGCATCACGTCCAGCGTCGCCTCGTCGCAGACATAGGCGGCGAAACTGTCGCGATTTTGCGCCGATCCGGGTTTCCACGGTGCGTTCATGGCTTAATTGCTCCCCCCGGTGCCGACCTTCTTGACCGCATTGCCGCCATCGCCCGAAGGCTTGGCCGCGCGATAGGCGTCGATGGCCTTGTTGCTGGTCATCACCACGGTCTGGCCCTTGGTCCGCGCGCCCGAGAGCAGGTGGTCCGGGTCGGCCACCATCGCGGCCAGATTGCCGTTTACCGCGCAGCCGTAATTGTGGCTGGTGGCATTGTTGAAATTGCTTTCGCTGTTGTCCGACCAGTTGGGGCAATTGGGCACGCCGGCCACCGCGCGCGTCACCACGATGCGCGCCATGCCCGCATTCACGCTGCCTTCGCCCACGGGCACTTCGCGGCTGATCCGAAGCCCGCGCCGCGACACCAGTTCGGCAAGCGCGCCAAGGGTTGCCTCGCTTTTGAGCGGATCGTCAATCGCCACCCGGTCGCCATAGCGCAGGCCCAGCGCATCGAACCAGCCCGACACGCGCTGCGCCTCGGCGCGCGAGATGCCGCCCGGCCCGGTGATGACATCAAGGGCAAAGCTGTTGTGGCTGACCACGGGCTGATTGACGCTGGAGAGCATCCGGTTTTCCGCCACGCCGCCGCATCCCGCCAGCATCAGCGACAGGCCAAGCACCGCGCCGTTCATGATGCGCCCGGACAAAGGAGAAGAGATCCTGTTCATCGCTGCCTCGCTTTAATTCAGGCTGAAACCGGGTTGGGTTGCTTCGCTGGCCACGGCGCGTTTGCCCGCCTTGGTTTCGGGGGCGGCGCTCACCTTTTTGGGCGGCGCGTTCTCGCCTTCGGAGGGCTTGAGGGTCGGCTTGGGACGTTCCGCCCCGCTCTTGCCCTCGCTCAACATATTGGCGGCCACCTGCTGGATGTCATTGGCGGTCTGCATGCCGTCGGTGGGCAGTTTGATCTCGCCGTCATTGACCGGCTTGACCAGATAGGGGGTGATCACGATCACCAGTTCGGTCTCGCCCTTGGTAAAGCTGGTGGATTTGAACAAGGCGCCCAGCACCGGCAAGTCGCCCGCACCGGGCATTTTCTGGATCGTGTTGCTGGCCTTGTTCGACAACAGGCCGCCGATCATCATGCTTTGCCCCGAACCCAGTTCCACCGAGGTTTCGGTGCGGCGGGTGGAAAGCGCGGGGATCGAATAGCCGTTGAGCGTGACCGCGCCCTGACTGGAGAGTTCGGAAACCTCGGGGCGCACGCGCATGCTGATCCGCCCGTCGGACAGGACGGTGGGGGTAAAGCTCAGGCTGACGCCATATTTCTTATATTCGATCGAGACCGTGCCGAGGCCCGAGGAAATGGGGATCGGAAATTCGCCGCCCGCCAGAAACTCGCCCGTCTCGCCCGACAGCGCGGTCAGGTTGGGCTGGGCCAGCGTGGTGACCAGACCGATCTGTTCGCCCGCATCCAGCGCGCCCAGAATGTTCACGCCCAGCAGCGTGCCCGTACCGGCCAGCGTGGTGGCGGTGGAAAGGGTCGACAGCGATGTGGCGGCCTTTTCCTGGACGCCGTTGGGGGTGTTTGCATAATATGTTCCGGTACCCCCCACATTCAGCGGCGAACCGGGGGTGAAGGTGGTAACGGAGCGGCCCTGCGATACGCCGAACTGGAACCCGTTGCCGCCATTGCCTATGGTGGTCAGGTTGAACCCCAGCGTCTTGGTCAGCGAGCGCGAGACTTCGGCGATGCGGACCTGAAGGTTGACCTGAAGCGGGGTGGCCGTTTTCAGGCGGGTGATGACATTGGCTTCCTTGCCCAGATAGGCGGTGACAAGGCGCTGGGCCTCGGCCGCATCCTCGGGCGCGCCCACGGTGCCGGTCAGCAGATAGGTGCCAGCGCTCAGCGTTGCCACATTGATATGCGATTCGGGCATGGCGACTTTCAGCATCTGATCGACGCTGTCGATGTTGCTGGCCACGCGCACATTGGTGGACCAGATCACTTGCCCTGCCGCATTGCTGGCATAGATCGTCGTTTCGCCCGCGCTGCGGCCATAGACATAGAGCTGGTTGTTCGATTTGACCTGAACATCGGCGATCTTGTCATCGGCGACAAAGACATCCTTCATCGGGCCGGGCAGATTGACCAGTTGCCCGCGCCCCAGCGCGACCGCCATGGCCGCCGAAGGGCCGCTGATCGCCACGGGCGCATAGCCGCGCGTGCCAAAATCGCGCATCGTTTCGCGGCTGGGGCCGTTGGCGGGGGCCATAACCGGCTTTGCGGCGGGCCTGGCCGCAGTTTTGACGGCCGCCTTGGCAACGGGCTTTTTGACCGCATGGGCAGGCCCCGCGCTCAGCGTGGCAGGCGCAAGGCCTGCCAGACAGACCGAGGCCAGCGCGATGGCGGCCAGCGGGCCGGACAGTGGAAGGGTGAGGCGGTGTTGCATCTTGTGGCCTCTCATCTCAAGGTTGGGCCAGAGGGCCGGTTGCGCCCCCGCCAAAGGCATTGCCCGCCGCGCCCATGCCATTGGCAATCGCCTGAACCGGCTGGCCGTTGGCGCCCATGGAAACGGTCTGACTGTCGCGCCCGCGGATCACGCGCACGCCATTGTTGTTCACCCGCGCCACCACCGGCGCGCCCATCGAGGGGCCCCCTGCCGCAGGCATGACCGGGCCGCTGGCGGGCAGGGTGCGCTTTTGAAAACGCGAAACTTCGGCCCCGGTGGTCATCGATTCTCCGCCCGATCCGCTGTTGCTGAAGGAAGCGGGACGGCGCGCGGCGCTGGCCAGCAGGCGGGTTTCGTCGGCCTTGGATGCGCCCTCGGGCAGTTTGATCGCGCCATTGGCGATCGCGCGGTCCAGATCGCCCTGATTGTCAGCCAGAGAGCGCAGCGTCAGGCTGAGCGCACCCACGGCCTGGGCCACCTCGATCTTTTCGGCGATCTTGGGCGTGACCTCCAGCGTGACTGTGTGGAACGTGCGCACCACGGTCTTGCCCTCGTTGGTCTGGTTTTCGGTCGATTGGTCGGTGGCCAGCACGCGCAGATTGCGCAGGACGGTTTCCGTCACGTTAAGTGATTGTGCGTCGCCGCCATTGCCGCGAATGGTTTGGGTCAGCATGATGTCCACCCGGTCGCCCGGAAAGATGAAGCCTGCAACGCCCGACTTTTCCGAGACGGTGATGGTGATCGCGCGCATCCCCGCGCCCAGCGCGGCGGCCAGGAAGCCCCGGTCACCCGGCGCCACCAGCGCGCCCTGCGTCAGCGGCTGGCCCGCGGTGATCGGATAGCGCACGACCGTGCCGATCAGCTTGTTCATGTCGATCTTGCCGTCGACGAAATAGGCTTCCTTCATCAGGTTGCCGGGCCAATCCTGAAAATTGACGGCATCGGCCGTGATGATCGTGCCGGGGGGCAGCGCGCGCTGGGCCACCAGCACCTTGGGGCCGGTGGGCGCCACGGGCAGGGCCGCCTGAACGACAGGGGCGACATTGCCGCCCGAGAGCATGCTGCGGGCAGCGAGCGCTGTGCCGATCGCGATGACCATCGCGCCAATCAACAGCATCAGCCTTCGTCTATCCATTGCCGAACAAGCCCCTTACGCTCTAACCGCAGTACGACCGGAAATATCCGATAGATTGGTTAACATTCGATCACCCCGCCAGAACGGTTCCGGCGGCCGGAAATAAATAGCCCGAAGCAATCACCCACAGCCCGCCAAGAGCTATCGCTATGCCATAGGGGATGGATGGTTTGCGCGGATGCCGCCGCGCCACATGCCACGCGGCCAGCGCCACCGTGAGCACGCCCCCCGACACCGCCATCACCATCAGCAACTGGGCAAACCAGACCGGCTTGATCCACAGTGCCAGCGCCACCAGCAGCTTGACATCGCCCCCGCCCATCGCGCCCAACGCAAACAATCCGGCCAGCACCACAAAGGCCCCCGCCGCCAGCGCCAGTTGCCAGCCGATTTCGGCCAGTCCCATATGGCTGGCCCACCAGAACAGCGGGGCGGCCAGAGCGATCCCGGCATTGAGCCAGTTGTCGATCTGGCGGCGGCGGATGTCGGTATAGGCCGCCACCAGCAGCGCGATTGCCAAGGCGATCAGCAGACCGTAGGAAAAGGAAGAACCAAGCATGCGGACCTCTGGTTGGATCAGGTTTCCGTTTTAGTGGTGATGACTTACCAAACAGTAACCAACGCAAGGCGCGCAAATGGCGCAATCGGGGGGCTGGCGGGCGGCAAGGCGTAAAAGAGGTGCTAATGGAACTTCCCGAGGGCGGCGTTGAACAATTCTGGATGGCGCCCGATGGCTGGCCGATCCGTCGAATCGATCTTTCCCCTCGCCATGTTCTGCGCGGCAGCCTGCTGTTCATGCCCGGACGGGGCGATTTCTATGAAAAATACCTCGAGTCGCTGGAGGAATGGCGCGATGCCGGATGGCATGTGACCAGCCTCGACTGGCGCGGTCAGGCCGGGTCGGGGCGGCTGGGGATGGATGACTCGACCGGGCACGTTGATGATTTTTCGGTGTGGATCGAGGATCTGGCCGCGTTCTGGCACGAATGGCGGGCCGAACGGCCGGGGCCGGTGGCGCTGATCGGCCATTCGATGGGCGGGCATCTGGCGCTGCGCGCGCTGGCGCAGGGGCGGGTCGATCCCGATGCGCTGGTGCTTTCCGCGCCGATGCTGGGCTTTGCGGCGGGCGGGGCGCCCTTCTGGTCGCAAAAGGCGCTGGGCTGGGCGATGCTCAAGCTGGGCGATGCGCGACGTCCGGCATGGAATGGCGGGGAAAAACCGGCCAGTTCGCTCCATGCGCGCAAAGGCCTGCTGACCCATGACGCGCGGCGCTATCAGCAGGAGATGGACTGGCGCGCGGCGCGGCCCGAACTGGCGATGGGGCCGGCCAGTTGGGGCTGGATGGCGGCGGGCTTGCGCTCGATGGAGACGTTCATGGCGCCCGGCGTGCTGGAACGGGTTCAGACGCCGGTGCTGATTCTGTCGACTGCCGCCGATGGGTTGGTGTGCCACCGGGCCAATCTGAAGGCGGCGCGGCGTTTGCCCCATGGCGAGATCATGAGCTTTGGCCCGGAGGCGGCCCATGAGATCCTGCGCGAGGTGGACGAGGTGCGCGAGCCCGCGATGGAGCGGATCGAGGCCTTTCTGAGCGAGCATGTGGCTCAGCCTGTGACACCGGACTTGACCCGCGCGCTCTGAGCGGCTTGGGTCGGGCGATGAGCCAGAGGTTTGATATAGCAATCGTGGGCGCCGGGATGGCGGGCGCCTCGCTGGGCGCGCAATTGCTGGCGCGGGGCGCGGGGTCGGTGGTCATGCTGGAGGGCGAGGACCGCCCCGGATACCATTCCACCGGGCGCAGCGCGGCCTTTTGGCAGGAAACCTATGGCGGGCCGCAGGTTCAGCCTTTGACGCTGGCCTCCGGGCCGGTGCTGGAGGAACTGGGCTTTCTGCATCCGCGCGGCGGGCTGCATCTGGCGCGGGCGCAGGATTTGCCCGAATTGCAGGCTTTTGCCGAGGAATTTTCGAACGTCGGCGTCGATCTGCCCGCCGTGGACCGCGCGGGGATGGAGGCGCAGGTGCCGGGCCTTGATCCACAATGGGTGGCGGGCCTTGCCGAGCCGTCATGCCGCGACATCGATGTAGCGGGGCTGCATCAGCATTACCTCGCGGCCTTTCGGCGCGGCGGGGGCGAGGTCTGGACGCGGGCGCGATTGGCGGCTGCGCGCTGCGATGGCGATTGGGCGCTGAGCCTTGAGGATGGGCGCGAGATCCGCGCTCGCGTGCTGGTCAATGCGGCGGGCGCCTGGGCCGACGAGGTGGCCGCGATGGCCGGGGCGCGGCCCGTGGGTATTCAGCCTTTAAGGCGCACCATGGCGCAAATCCGCGTTTCCCCGGAGGCGCAGGCCGCCATGCCGCTGGTGATGGACATGGCCGGTACGTTCTATTTCAAGCCCGAGGGCGGGCGGCTTTGGCTGACCCCTCACGATGAAACCCCCGTGCCGCCCTGCGACGCCGCGCCCGAGGAAATCGACGTGGCCGTGGCCATCGATCGGTTTGAAGGCGTGGTGGACTGGCGCGTCGAGGCGGTCGAGCATCGCTGGGCGGGCCTGCGCAGTTTCGCGCCGGATCGGTTGCCGGTCTATGGCTGGGATGTTTCGGTGCCGGGCTTTTTCTGGTGCGCGGGGCAAGGGGGCTTTGGCATCCAGACGGCTCCTGCGGCGGCGGACATGGCGGCGCGGTTGCTGTTGGGGCAGGAGGCAGGCGAGGTCGATCCGGGGGTGTTTGGGCCGGAGCGGTTTGTTTAGAGGGGTTTAGGTGCCTCCGGCGGGCAAAGGGCGGGGGCCCTTTGCGATCCCGGGACTGTCGGCGTTGCGGTTGAAGGGCGGCGGGGTGTTTTGGGGTTAGGTGACGGGTTTTCAAGGCCGCTGCGCGGCGGGGTATGGCGGAAGGGCGGGAACGTTAGTTTGTTTCAGGTCGTTTCCACCGTGAGTGGTTGAACAAAAACCATAAAACCATCCCGAGGGTTGCCAGTTCCAGCCCAATATTGACAGGGTGGCCGACATGCGACGGCATTTTGATCTCTAATGGTGTGACCCATTCCAGCGCCCTCAGAAAAATGAAGGCGCCGAATGCGAAGAACACTATAGACTTGTTCCAACGGTATCTGGTCGCAAGCAGCAGGCACAGCCAAAGACTGAAATTCAACGCGCTACTGAGTATATCGGTCATGGATACCACCATCTTGGCAACTCAGGCAAAATAGCAGTATCTCTAACGGCCGCAATGGCGCATGTGCGGCGCATCCCTTTTCTTCCCGCGAAGCGGTATAACCTCCCTCCACGACACTGCCCATAAACACCCCGCTTCCGGTAAGCCACAACGCAGACAGTATCGGGATTGCAAAGGGACAAGTCCCTTTGCCCGCCGGAGGCAAATTTACCGCCCAGCCCGCAGCGCCGCCGCCCCGGCAAAGGGTGTCAAGGCCACCAGCACCAGACTGGCCGCGCCCGCCAAAGCCAACCCGCTTTCGCCGCCGATGGCCAAGGCGCCTGCGCCGAAGATGAGCAGGGGGACGCAGAGGGGGATGAAGAGCAGGCCCGCCAGCGCTGCGCCGCCTTTGAGGCCTGCGGTGATGGTGGCCACCGCTACGCCCACGGCGGCAAGGCCGGGGGTTCCGGCCAGCAGGCCCAGTTCGACCAGCGCGATGGTGCGCCCGTCGAGGCCCAAAAGCGCGGCGGCGGGCAGGGTGGCCAGCATGAGGGGCGGAGCGAAGGAGAGCCAGTGAGCCAACAACCGCAGGGCGACGATGACTTCTTCGGAGATGCCGCGCAGAGCCCATTGCTCGAACAGGCCCGCCTCGCGGTCGGGCTCGATCAGGCGGTCGAGCGGCAGGATCGCGGCCAGCAGCGCGGCCAGCCAGATCACGCCGCCGCCCACGCGGGCGAGGAGCTTGGGGTCCGGCCCGACGGCGAAGGGGAAGATGATGGCCACCGCGAGGAAGAACAGGATGGGCAGCATGATGCCGCCTCCGCCCCCGCTGCCCAGCAGGAGCAGGCGCAGGTCGCGGCGCAGGATGGCGAGAAGTGCGGCCCCCTTCACAACGCATACTCGGCAAGGTCGAGGCGGGTGAGGCCGGGGATGCCAAGCGATTGATGCGAGGCGATAATGCAAGCGCCTCCGCCCGCGCAGTGGCGCTCGATCATGCGCTCGACCATCGCGCAGGCGGCGACATCAAGGCCGTTCAAAGGCTCGTCCAGCAGCCAGTTGGGCGCGTGCTGGCCGATCAGGCGGGCAAGGGCGGCGCGCTTTTTCTGGCCGGTGGAAAGATAGCGCACCGGCACATCGAGCAGATTGGCCAGACCCAGCCCCTTGATCGCTTCATCGGGCACCGGCCCATCGACCCGCGCCCAGAACGCCAGCGCCGCGCCCAGAGGCTGGCCCAGATCGAGGCCGTGGCGCTCGTCCATCAGGGCCAGCGGGCCGTCCCACGCGATCGCGCCGGTGATGCCGCTGACCGGATCGGGGCTGGGCGGGAGCAGGCCCGCGAGCATCCGCATCAGGCTGGATTTGCCCAAGCCGTTCGGCCCCAGAATATGCAGCGCTTGCCCCCGCGCAAGGCCCAGCGAAAGGCCCGAAAACAGCCAGCGGTCGCCGCGGCGGCAGCATAAGTCGGTGGCGGTGAGGGCGGTGGCGGTCATGGTGGGGTGGCGATAGGGAAAAGTGGGGGGGCTGCCAAGAAGAAGGTTTTGCCTCCGGCGGGCAAAGGGCGGGGGCCCTTTGCAATCCCGTTATGGGGGTGGGTTTGCGAAGGTGTGAGGATTTTTAAAGCCTGCGGCGTGGCGAGGTCAGCGGTGTCTGCGCCGCAGGCTTTAAAATTATAACATCGCGTCCGACACAAAACGCCGAACCTTGCGCGCAACATATACAGTAACGGGAGCGCGAGGGACGAGTCCCTCGCATCTAAACTTCCCTTCTTAAAACCCCCTCACAACGCCGCATTATTATAGCAATGCCACGTAAAGATCGCCGCCGCTCCGCGATGGGGCCGCCATTCTTCCGCCAAGACCCGCGTCTGCTTCTCGCTGGGCCGCTCCGGCAATCCCAGCAATTTGCCCAGCCCGATCTGCACGGCAAGGTCGCCGGCGGGCCAGATGTCGGGCCGCCCTTCGGCAAACAGCAGATAGATTTCGGCCGACCAGCGCCCGATGCCCTTGATGCGGGTGAGGAGGGCGATGGCTTCCTCGTCGTCGGCGGGCAGGGCGGTGAAATCGAGCTCGCCCGCCAGCACCATTTCGCACAGGGATCGCGCATAGCCTTGTTTCTGGCGCGAGAGGCCGCAGGCGCGCAAAGTGTCGAAATCGGCGGCCAGCAGCGCGGCGGGGTCGGCCTCCTCGCCCACAACGCCCACCATTTTGGCCCACATGGACGAGGCGGCGGCGACCGAAACCTGTTGCCCCACGATGGTGCGCAGCATGGTGGCATGGCCGCGCGCGCGGATGCGCGGTTCGGGCAATCCCACCCGGCCCAGCGCATCGGCAATGCCGGGCGTGGTTTGCGCAATGGCATTCAGCCCCTTTTCAATCGCTTCTGCCGAAAGTCCCATTTGCGCCCGTTTCATGAATGGAAATGACAAATTTTTGCGCAATTCGGCCAGTTGCAAAACCGGCGGCTTGCCGATAGCAGCCTTGCCCAAGCGCATGTTGCGCCGCGCTTTATACAACTGCGCTTCATACAGAGGGATTTGATATGCCGAAGCTGGTGATCGTCAATAGTGCGGGTGAAGAAAAGGAAGTTGAGGCCCAGACCGGCCGCACGGTGATGGAAGTGATTCGTGACGCGGGTTTTGACGATCTGCTGGCGCTGTGCGGGGGCTGCTGCTCTTGCGCGACGTGCCATGTGCATATCGACCCGGCCTTTGCCGACAAGCTGCCTGCGATCAGCGCCGACGAAGACGATCTGCTTGACAGCAGCGACCACCGTGACGGCAATTCGCGCCTGTCGTGCCAGTTGCCCGTGACCGACGCCATCGACGGTATGCGCGTGACGATTGCCGAGGCGGACTAAAAGCCTGACTTTAGGGGTGCCTTGCGCAAATGCATTGCGCGTTGGCCAAGGCCCCCCTACCTAGGGCGCCATGACGAAAGCGCCCGTTTATCAAAACACCCTCGATCTGATTGGCAACACCCCGATGGTCCTGTTGAAAGGGCCAAGCGAGGCGGCAGGTTGCGAGATCTGGGGCAAGTGCGAATTTGCCAATCCGGGGCAGAGCGTGAAGGATCGCGCCGCCTTGTGGATCATCCGCGATGCGGAACGCTCGGGTGCGCTCAAGCCGGGCGGCACGATTGTCGAGGGCACGGCGGGCAATACGGGCATCGGCATTGCGCTGGTGGCCAATGCGTTGGGCTATAAGACGATCATCGTCATGCCCGAAACCCAGAGCCGCGAGAAGATGGACACGCTGCGCGCGCTGCAGGCCGAGCTGGTGCTGGTGCCGGCGGCGCCTTTCAGCAATCCGGGGCATTTCGTGCATACTTCGCGCCGTCTGGCCGAGGAAACCGAGGGCGCGATCTGGGCCAACCAGTTCGACAATACCGCCAACCGCAAGGCCCATATCGAATCGACCGCGCCCGAAATCTGGGCGCAGATGGATGGGCGGCTTGACGGCTTTACCTGCGCTGCGGGTACGGGCGGGACGCTGGCGGGCGTGGGGTTGGGGCTGAAGGCGTTTGATGAAGGTATCACCATCGCGCTGACCGATCCCTATGGCGCGGCGCTCTACAATTATTACGCCCATGGCGAGTTGAAGGCCGAAGGGTCGAGTGTGGCCGAGGGCATCGGGCAGGGGCGGATCACCGCCAATCTGGACGGTGCGCCGATCGACACGCAATTCCGTATGTCGGACGAGGAGGGCCTCGAATGGGTCCGCCGTCTGCTGGCCGAAGAGGGTCTGGCGCTGGGTCTGTCGAGCGGGATCAATGTCGCGGGCGCGGTGGCGCTGGGGCGCAAGCTGGTGGCGCAGGGCAAGAAGGATGCGCGCGTGGCCACGATCCTGTGCGACACCGGGCTGCGCTATCTCTCCACCCTGTATAACAAGGCATGGCTTGAGGCGAAGGGGCTGCCGGTCTTTCCTTGGCTGGCGTGATGGAGTAAGATCCGCGCGATGACGGAGACTTCCAGCCCCAGCGATCCGGCGACCTCGGAATTTGAGCGCACCCCGCGCGAAATTCGCGCGCAAATGGTGCAGCGTTTGCAGGTAGGCCTGTTCGGCCTGTCGTTGATGCTGCTGCTGGTGGGGTTGGCCAATATCATCATGGACAATGCGCGGCGCAACGATGCCGCCGCCGCCAGCGCGCAGGCCAGCACCAGTGCCGGGGGCAGCAGCGATCCTCTGGCCGATATCGGCGTCATTCCTTCGCCCGATGCGGGCAAGGTGCAGGCGGGCGCATCGCCCCGCGTGACGCCCGCCGCGCCGCATTGATCGGCGTTCTTTTCCGCGTACGCTGATCGGCGCGGGAAAACCTGCCACTTTGGGGAAAACCTGCCACCGGCGGGAAACTGTGCCACCTGCGGCAAGGCCTGCCATGGGCGGGAAAATGCGCCACCGGGCGGCGCCCCGGCGCAACATTCGGGCAAAATAACGGGAATCACGCGGGATTTGCGAATCTCTCTAAGCGGGAATCGGCGGGAAGGGCCGTTTTCCACCCGTGGCTAACCTCGGGAAATTACGGAATTGACGTGCTCTCAGGCGTGGTTTGGTAATGATTTGGTAATAAATTGCCGCCGGGTGTAACGAGATATAAACCTGAAAAATAAGGTAAATTTCATTCTTTTCCACAAAGTGGCAGATTTTCCCGCAAAGTCCCTTTCCCGCCCGCAAACTCCGCGATAGAACATGATCATCGGGTAGAGTTTCAGCCGTCCTTTTGTGGGGGTTTGGCGTGGCCATGGCGCTGCGGCAATCGGCGAAGCTTTGCTCAATTCGGTGGGGCTTTCTTCGCAAAGGTAGTGGGTGGGGTGACTGGTTTCCCGGTCATTTATATGGGGCAGGGCTTCTCGCCGAAGGGCGACAAGGAGCGCTTCGTCCTGCCTGCCGACATCCGCAAGATCGTGGCCGAGGCCAGCGACAACATCAACGAGATGCTGGTGGCCCGCCATGAAGAATGGCCCTGTCTGTTTGCCTGCGGCACGTCCTATCGAAACCAGCTTGCCGAGGAAATCCGTGTGAAGCATGCCGCCGATGTGGCCGCCGGTCGCCCTTCTACCCGGGCGCGCGATGCGTTGGTCTTTGGCAATCTGACGCGCGTGGCCTTTGACAATTCGGGCCGCTTCATCCTGCCCGCGCATATGCGGGCGCAGGCCACGATCACGGACGGGCTCTATATCCACGGCACGATGGATTATTTCACGCTGTGGTCGCCCGAAGTGCTGATGGCGATGGCGGGCGATGAATGGATCGGCCCCAAGGCAAGCTGCGAGAGCTATCTGGCCGCAGCGGGCGGGAGGGCGCGCAAATGAGTCTTTTGGCTGCGATCCCGCATGACGCCCCGCATATTCCGGTGCTGCTCGACGAAGTCATCGGCGCGCTTGATCCGGCAGGCTTGCTTGATTTTTCGGGCAAGGTCATCGTCGATGCCACGCTGGGCGCGGGCGGCTATACGCGCGCGCTGTTGGCGGCGGGGGCCACGGTCCATGCGTTTGATCGCGACCCCGATGCAATTGCCGCCGCGCGCGAATGGGGCGCGGGCTATGACCGCCTGATCCTGCATCCGCGCCGCTTTTCCGAGGTGGGCGATGCCTTGGCCGAGGCGGGCGTGAGCGCGATTGACGGTCTGGTGGCCGACATCGGCGTGTCCTCGATGCAGTTGGACCAGCAGGGCCGCGGCTTTGCCTTTTCCAGCGATGGCCCGCTCGACATGCGCATGTCGCAGGAAGGGCCGAGCGCGGCCGATTTCTGCAATGAGGCGGCCGAGGAGGACATCGCCAACGTCCTCTACAATTACGCCGAGGAGCGCCAGTCGCGCCGCATCGCCCGCGCCATCGTTGCCGCGCGCCCGCTGGAAACCACCGGGCAACTGGCCAATGTCGTGCGCCGCGCGCTGGGCTATAAGCAGGGCGCGCCCAAAGACCCGGCCACGCGCAGCTTTCAGGCGATCCGCATCCATGTGAACGATGAGCTGGGCGAGCTGGAGGCTTTGCTGGCCACAGCCGAGAGCCTGCTGGGTCCCGGCGGGCGTCTGGCCATCGTCAGTTTTCACAGCCTTGAGGACCGCATCGTCAAGCAGTTCTTCAAGGATGCCAGCGGCGTGGCCAGCGCCACATCGCGCTATATGCCGGTCGCCGCAAGCGCGGCTCCGGCTGTCTACAGCCATATTTCCAAAGCCATTCGCGCGGGCGAGGTGGAGTTGAACCGCAACCCCCGCGCGCGTTCGGCCACTTTGCGCTTTGCCACGCGCACCGATGTTTCCGCTCGACCTGCTGGCTCCCGGAGGCGCCCGTGAATCTGACCCGTGATCGCATGCACACGATCGGCTGGGGCATGACCCTGGTGATTTGCCTTGCCCTGACGCTGGCGCTGACGTTCCGCGTCAATGCGGTGAAGAGTCAGGTGCGTTTGGCCGAGCGACAGATCACGCAGTTGAAGCAGGAAAAGCTGTTCCTGGAAACCGAGTTCGAGACGCGCGCCAGCCAGCAGCAGCTTAAAGCCTTCAACGATGTCGACTTTGGCTACAGCGCGCCCACCGTCGGGCAATATCTGGAAAGCGAGCGCCAGTTGGCCGCCCTTGGCAAGCCGCGTTCGCCCGATGCGCCCGATCCGATCCGCGTGGCTTCGGCTGATGCGGTCAATGCCTCGGTGCGCACGATGATGGCAGTCGAGGCCAAGCCCTCTTCGCCCTTCGCCGCGCTGGGCATGGGCGCCAAGCCGGAACCGGCCGCGAAGAAGGCCAAGAAATCCGAGGATATCTCCGAGCATCTGGCTCGCTTTTCCGGGCGGGCGGGGCAAAATGCGGGGCATCGTGAATGAGTATACTGGCGGCAGCGGGCATGGCGGATAAAGGCGTCACTTTGCAAGGGCAGGGCCCGGAAAAGGCCCGCGTGCTCAAGAATGTGCGCGCGCTGGCGCTGGCACAGGCGCGGTTTCGCGCGCTCTGGGTGCTGGTGGGCTTTGCCATGCTGCTGCTGCTGGCGTTGCTGCGCATTGCGCATCTGGGCCTGTCCGATCCGGGGCGTCCGGGCGGCGAGGCGATGGCGGGCCTGCCCGACCGGGGCGATATTCTTGATCGCAACGGCGTGCCGCTGGCGCGCGCCTTTCCGGCCTATGCGCTTTGGTTCAATCCTCATGCGATGGGCGAGGGATCGCCGCTGGTGCGTTCGCCCGCCGATCTGGCCGCCGCGCTGGTCAGGATTTTTCCCGATGAGGATGCCGAGGAACTGACCCGGCGCCTCGCCTCGGGCAAGGCGGGTTATCTGCGCCGCCGCATCCTGCCTGAAGAGGCGAACAAGATCCACGCGCTGGGCGAACCGGCGCTGGAATTCCCGCGTGAGGCCGAGCGTTACTATCCCCAAGGCACGATGGCGGCCCATATTCTGGGCTATGTCGACAGCAAGGGGCTGGGTCAGGTCGGCATGGAGGCGGTTTTCCAAAAGCAGTTGACCGATCCGGCGACGCGCGGTGCGCCCGCCGTCCTCTCCATCGACGCGCGGGTTCAGGGCGCGCTGGAGGATGAATTGATGTGGGGTATGACCCGCGCGCAGGCCAAGGGCGCGGCGGGCATCGTGATGGATGTGGACACGGGCGAAGTGATGGCGCTGGCCTCGCTGCCCAGCTTTAACCCCAACGCCTTGCGCCCGCAGGATATTTCCGACAGCGATCCAACCAAGCAGGCCAATATCTTCAACCGCGCCACCAACCAGACCTATGAGCTGGGCAGCGTGATGAAGCCGATCACCGTGGCCAGCGCGATTGATGCGGGCATCATCACCAATCTGGCGCGGCGCTATCCGGCGGACCATCCGCTGGAAATCGCCGGGATCACTGTGCATGACCACGAAAATTACGGCGCCAGCCTGAATATCATCGAGGCGCTGATCCATTCGAGCAATATCGTGCTGGCGCAGGTGGGCGACCAGTTGGGCGCGCAAAGGATGCAGACCACGCTCAAGGCGCTGGGCTTTTCCGAACGGCCCTATATCGAGCTGCCCGCGCGCGGCCGTCCGACCTGGCCGCGCGGCGACCGCAACGGCGTGTGGTCGCGCGTGACCACGGTGACGGCCTCCTATGGCCATGGTTTCTCGATCACCCCGCTGCATCTGGCCAGCGCCTATTCGGCCATGGTCAATGGCGGGATCTGGCGCCCGGCCACGCTGCAAAAGATCGCCTCCGGTCAGGCCCCGGCCGGTCGCCGCGTATGGCAGGCCTCGACCAGCGCGCGGATGCGCCAATTGCTGCGCTCGATCGTGGACGTGGGCACCGGGCGCAGCGCGAACGCTGTGGGTTACCGCGTGGGCGGCAAGACCGGCACCGCCGAAGTGGCCGACGCGCAGGGCTATCACCGCGACCGCGTGGTGGCCACCTTTGCCGCCGCCTTTCCGATGGACCGTCCGCGCTATGTCGTGATCGCCACGCTGGACCAGCCCAAGGCGAACGCCGCCACCAGTTTTCAACGAACCGCCGCATGGAATGCAGCGCCCATCGTGGGCCGGGTGATTCCGCGCATTGGCCCCTTGCTGGGCGTGATGCCCGATGCCACGCGCGACATTGATATCAGCGACATTGCCCCGCTGATCGCCAATGGAGACGGCGAATGAGATTAACCGACCTGATCCTAGGTGGAAACAAGGTGGAAGCCGGTGACATAGACGTCACCGGCTTTGGCGTTGGTGCCGGGAACGCTGTGGGTGACGTTGATGTCACCGGGTTTGCCATTGATAATCGCAAGGTTGCGCCGGGCAATGTGTTCGGCGCATTTGTTGGCGCCACCGTCAATGGCGAGGATTTTATCGCGCAGGCGGTGCGTGCAGGCGCGGTGGCCGTGGTGGCCCGGCCGCAGGCGCGCGGGGCGATCGAGGCGGCGGGCGCGTTGGCGCTGGTGGATGAGAATCCGCGCCGGGCCTTTGCGCGTTTGGCCGCGCCTTTCTATGCGCCTTTGCCCGAAACGCTGGTGGCCGTGACCGGCACCAACGGCAAGACCAGCACGGTCGAAATGCTGCGCCAGATCTGGCGCATGGCCGGACACAGCGCGGCCAGCATCGGCACGCTGGGCATCACCACGGCGGATGAGACGACCTATACCGGTCTGACCACGCCCGACATTGTGACCTTTTTGGCCAATCTGGCGGGATTGGCGCGTGAGGGCGTCAGTCATGTCGCCTATGAGGCGTCGAGCCACGGTCTGTCGCAATATCGCAGCGAGGGGCCGCGCGTGATCGCGGGGGCCTTCACCAACCTGAGCCGCGACCATCTCGATTATCACGCGACGATGGAGGATTATTTCGCCGCCAAGATGCGCCTGTTTGACGAGGTGGTGGTCGATGGCGGATCGGCGGTGGTCTGGGCCGATGATGCGTGGAGCGAGCAGGCCATCGCCCATGTCCGCGCGCGCGGCCTGCGTTTGATCACGGTGGGCGAGGACGGGGAGGCGATCCGCCTGATCCGCCGCGAACCGGGGCCTTTAGGGCAGGTGTTGACGATTGTGCATGAGGGCGTCGAGCGGCGGATCAACCTGCCGCTGATCGGGGCCTATCAGGCGGCCAACGCGCTGGTGGCGGCGGGACTGGCTTTGGCCAGCGGGTTGAACGCGGCGCAGGTGTTTGATGCGCTGGGCCGTCTGGCCCCGGTGCGCGGGCGGCTGGAGCGTGCGGCGATCAATGCGGCGGGCGCGCCGGCCTATGTCGATTATGCCCATACGCCCGATGCGCTGGAGGCCGCGATTGCCGCGCTGCGTCCGCATACAAAGGGGCGGCTGATCGTGGTGTTCGGCGCCGGGGGAGACCGCGATGCGGGCAAGCGCGCACCGATGGGAACCATCGTGGGCGAGCAGGCCGACATCGCCATCGTTACCGACGACAACCCGCGCGGCGAGGACCCGGCGGCCATCCGCAAGGCCGTGATCGCGGGGGCGCCGCAGCGCCTGATCGAGATCGGCGACCGGCGCGAGGCGATTTTTCAGGGGACAGCCCGGGCGAAAAGGGATGACATCCTGCTCATCGCGGGCAAAGGGCATGAGCAGGGACAGATCATCGGGCGCGGGCCTGATGCGCGTGTCCTGCCTTTTGATGATGTGACCGTGGCGCGTGAAGCGGCCGGGGAGAAAGTGTAATGGCGGCAAAAGCGAAACTGCGGGAATGGCCGGTGACGGCAGAGGACGGACAGCCTTTGGCGCTGTGGACTCTGGCCGAGGTGGCGGCGGCCACGGGCGGCGAGGCCTTTGGCGAGGCGCAGATTTCCAATGTCGCCACCGATTCGCGCGAAATCGTGGAAGGCGGCCTGTTCTTTGCCATGCGCGGCGAAGCGATGGACGGCCACAAGTTCCTCGACAAGGCTTTCGAGCTGGGCGCGGTGGCGGCTGTGGTGGAGCAGCCGATTGACCGGCCCCATGTGCTGGTCAAGGACAGCTTTGCCGCGCTTCAGGCTTTGGCGCGGGCGGCGCGGGGTCGCATCCTGCCCGAGGCGCGCGTGATCGGCGTGACGGGTTCGGTGGGCAAGACCAGCGTGAAAGAGGCGATCTTTGCCGCGCTGGAACGATCCAGCCATGGCCGCGCCCATCGTAGCGTCAAAAGCTATAACAATCATGTCGGCGTGCCTTTGAGCATGACGCGGATGCCGCAGCGCACGCTGTACGGCATTTTCGAAATGGGCATGAACCATGCGGGCGAGATCCGCGATCTGACCGCTCTGGCCCGGCCGCATGTTGCGTTGATCACCACGATCGCGCCCGCCCATATCGAAAATCTGGGCAGCGAGGAGGCGATTGCCGACGCCAAGGCCGAGATCTTTGAAGGCCTGCAGGGTTTTGAAGGGCATGAGGGCGGGATTGCGATCATCCCGGCCGATATTCCCCATTACGAACGCCTGCGCGCGGCGGCCATCGCCTGCGGGGCCGAGGTCATGTCCTATGGCCGGGCGCCGCATTCCGACATCCGCCTGCTCGATGCCTTGTCGGGCATGTTGGGCGGCACGCTGGTGACGGTGGATCTGGGCGATTCGCGGCTGTGCTATTCGGTCTCGGTGCCGGGCGACCATTGGGTGATGAACTCGCTGGCCGTGGTGGCGGCGGTGCGCGCGGTGGGCGGCGATCTGGGCGCGACCGGGCTGGCTCTGGCCGAGATGCAGGGGATGGCCGGGCGCGGTCTGCGCAGCGGGATCGAACTGGCCGATGGCGGCAAGGCACTGCTGATCGATGAAAGCTATAATGCCAATCCGGCCTCGATGCGCGCCTCGCTCTCGGTGCTGGGGGGCGAACCGGCCAAGCGGCGGATCGCGGTGCTGGGCGCGATGAAGGAACTGGGCGATTTCGGCCCGGCGCTTCATGCCGCGCTGGTCGAACCGATGGTGGCGGCCAAAGTCGATTATGCGGTGCTGGTGGGCGATGAAATGGCCGCTTTGGCGCAGGAACTGGGGAAATCCGGCCCCGACGCGCTTGGCAAGCCCATCCCCTTCGCCCATTGCAGGAACGCGCAAGAGGCTGGCAAGGCCCTGGCCGACTATGGGTTGGCGCAGGGCGATGCGGTGCTTGTCAAAGGATCAAACTCGGTGGGGCTGGGGTCGCTGGTCGCCACGCTCTGCCAAACCACGAATTGACGGGTCGCCATGCTCTATCTGCTTGCCCAATGGTTTCATTTTCCCGGTCTGGCCAACCTTATCCGCTATCAGACCTTTCGCGCGGGCGCGGCTCTGGCCACGGCGCTGCTGATTGGTCTGGTGATCGGGCCGCGCTTTATCGACATGCTGCGCATGAAGCAGGGCAAGGGGCAGCCGATCCGGGAGGACGGGCCCAAGACCCATCTGGCCAAGCGCGGCACGCCCACGATGGGCGGGCTGATGATCCTGATCGCGCTGATGGGCTCGGTGTTCCTGTGGATGGATCTGTCCAATCCGCTGGTCTGGGCCTGTATCGCGGTGACGGCGGGCTTTGGCCTGATCGGTTTCCTTGACGATTATGACAAGGTCAAGAAGCGTTCGACCGCAGGCGTGTCGAGCAAGGCGCGGCTGATCGGCGAGTTTCTGGTGGCGGGCGTGGCCAGCTGGATCATGGTCGCCCATATCGGCAAGACCGACCTCTATCTGCCTTTCTTCAGCAAGGTCTATGTGCCGCTGGGGCCGATCTATTTCCTGTTTTCCGCCTTTGTCATCGTGGGCGCGGGCAATGCGGTGAACCTGACCGACGGGCTGGACGGGCTGGCCACGATGCCGGTCATCATCGCTGCGGGCACCTTTGCGATCATCGCCTATCTGGTGGGCCGTGTGGACTATGCCGGATATCTGGGCATTCCCCATGTGCCGCGCGCGGGCGATCTGGCGATTTTCTGTGCGGCGATCATGGGGGGCGGTCTGGCCTTTCTGTGGTTCAATGCGCCGCCTGCGGCTGTGTTTATGGGCGATACCGGCTCGCTGGCTCTGGGCGGCGCGCTGGGCGCGATTGCCGTGGCCAGCCATCATGAGATCGTGCTGGGCATCGTGGGCGGGCTCTTCGTGCTGGAGGCGGTCTCGGTCATCGTTCAGGTGTTCTGGTATAAGCGCACCGGGCGCCGCGTGTTCCGCATGGCGCCGATCCACCATCACTTTGAACAAAAGGGCTGGGCCGAGCCTACCGTGGTGATCCGCTTCTGGATCGTGTCGATCGTGCTGGCGCTGATCGGCCTTTCGACGCTGAAGGTGCGATGATTACCGCGCCCGCCTCGACCGGGGCCTTTGCGGGCAAACGCTATGCCTTGCTGGGTCTGGCGCGCAGCGGGCAGGCGGCTTTGGCCTCGCTGCTGGCGGGCGGGGCCGCCGTGATGGCGTGGGACGCCAAGGAGGAGCCGCGCGCGGCCGCCGCCGCCGCCCATCCCGATGCCGTGGAGCAGGGGCGGTTGAGTTTTGCCGATCCGGTCGCGGCCGATCTGAAGGGCTATGACGGCGTGGTCGTTTCGCCCGGCGTGCCGATCAACCGTCATCCGATTGCCGATGCGGCGCGGGCGGGCGGTGCGCCGCTGGTCTGCGACATCGAATTGTTTGCGCAATGCCGCGCATGGCTGCCCGCGCATAAGGTGGTGGGCATCACCGGCACCAACGGCAAATCGACCACCACGGCTCTCACGCGCCATCTGTTTGAAGTGGCGGGCGTGCCGGTGTTGATGGGGGGCAATATCGGCCTGCCGATTCTGGGGCAGGAACCCTTGCCGTCTGGCGGGGTCTATGTGCTCGAACTGTCCTCCTATCAGATCGACCTGACGCAGAGCCTCGATTGCGAGGTGGCCATGTGTCTGAACCTCTCGCCCGACCATCTCGATCGCTATGAGGGCTATGCCGGCTATGTCGCCTCCAAGGCGCGGCTGTTCGGGATGCAGGCGATGGGCCATCTGGCGATCATCGATTATGCCGCCGAGATGGAGGATGACATCCTGCGTTTCGCGCCCGAGGGTCAGCCTTTCCAATTTATCGACGGGGTGGATCTGCCGGGCCAACAGGCCGACTGGCCAAGCCTGCAGGGCCCGCATAACCGCGCCAATGCGCAGGCCGCCGTGGCCGCCGTGCGCGCGCTGGGCGTGGATGACGCCACCATCGAGGCGGGGCTGAAGAGCTTTGTCGGCCTGCCGCACCGCATGGAGCGGGTGGGGCAGGCGGGCGGCGTGCTGTTCATCAACGATTCCAAGGCGACCAACCCGGCCTCGACCGCGCCCGCGCTGGCCGCTTTCCCGCCCGCCGATGGGCATAAGCGCATCCACTGGATCTGCGGCGGATTGCCCAAGGGCGACGATCTGGACGAATGCGCGCCGTGGTTCGGCAATGTCGCCGCGGCCTATACGATAGGCGATGCGGGCGCGCGCTTTGCCGAGATCCTCGACCCCTATATGCCCGTGGCCCGCGCCGAGATGATGTGCGAGGCGATCCGGCTGGCCCGTGAGGCCGCCGCGCCGGGCGATATTGTGCTGCTCTCGCCTGCCTGCGCCAGTTTCGATCAGTTCCGCGACTATGAGGCGCGCGGCGAGGCCTTTCGCCAGATTGTCGAGGTGTTGACGGCCCCTGAAAATGGAGACGGTTGATGGCCAGCCTGCCCCATGAAGATCCGGCCCGCTATGTCCCCGGTTCACGGGGCGGGGCCAAACAGCGCAAGACGCGGCGCACCGACTGGATCGTATGGTGGCGCGAGATCGACCGGGTGCTGCTGGTGCTGGTGCTGGCGCTGATGGCGCTGGGCACGCTGGCGGTGGCGGCGGCAAGTCCCGCCAGCGCGCGGCGCCTGTCGACGGCCAAGGTCAAGCTGGATGATCTCCACTTCTTTGTTCAGCATATCCGCTGGCAATTGCTGGGGCTGGTGGCGATGCTGGGCGCATCGCGGTTGAACCGCGAAATGGCGCGGCGCTGCGGCATCGTGCTGGGCGTGGCGATGATGGTGGGGCTGATGCTGGTGCCGATTGTGGGCACGAGCGTGAATGGTGCGAAACGCTGGCTCAATCTGGGCATTTCGTTGCAGCCTTCCGAATTTCTCAAACCCGCCTTTGCGATCACGCTGGCATGGGTGATCTCGTGGAAGCTGCGCGATCCGCGTATGCCGGTGATGCTGATCTGTACCGGGATCATGGGGCTGGTGGGCGCGCTGTTGATGCTTCAGCCCGATTTCGGATCGGCGGTGCTGTTTGGCGCGGTGTGGTTTGTGATGATGCTGATCGCGGGCCTGCCGGTGCGCTGGGTGCTGGGGGTGATCGGCGGGGGCGTGGCCTTGCTGGGCGCGGCCTATGCGTTTTACGAGAACGGACGCCATCGCATCGACGCCTTCCTTGGCGGCGGTACGGCCTTTGACCAGGTGGACCTTGCGCGCCATACGCTGGTGGCGGGCGGATGGACGGGCAGCGGATTGTGGCTGGGCACCAAGAAGCTGGGCCTGCCCGAGGCGCATACCGACTATATTTTCTCGGTCATCGGCGAGGAGTTCGGGCTGCTTATGTGCGCGCTGGTGGTGGTGCTATATTTCGCGGTGGTGGCGCGGGTGTTGCTGCGGCTGTGGGATGAAGAGGATCTGTTCACTGTGCTGGCGGCAAGCGGGCTTGTCGCGCAATTGGGCGGGCAGGCTTTCATCAACATCCTCGTCAATCTGCAGCTTTTCCCGTCCAAGGGGATGACCCTGCCGCTGATCTCCTATGGCGGGTCCTCGACGCTGGCGCTGTGTCTTAATGTCGGCTTCCTGCTGGCCATTACGCGGCGCAACCCCTATCTGAAACGCGATCCCTTTGCTCCTAAAGGGCATCCTGCGATCCTGAGCCTGTTTAAATGACCCATCAGAACGAACCGAGAGTTTCGCGTCACTATGTGCTGGCCGCCGGGGGAACCGGGGGGCATTTGATCCCGGCCTTTGCGCTGGCGGCCGAATTGCACGCGCGCGGCCATCATGTGGCGCTGATTACCGATGAGCGCGGGGCGACGATCCCCGGCAAGCCCGATTATCTGACCGCCCATGTCCTGCCCGCCGGGCGGCTGCAGGGCAAGAACCCGATCGCCTGGATCAAGGGCCTGCGCGCGATCTGGGCCGGGCGGGCGATGGCGCTGCGTCTGTTTGACAGCTTTGCGCCCGCCTGCGTGATCGGCTTTGGCGGCTATCCGGCGCTGCCCGCGCTGCTTGCTTCCACGTCGGCGGGCATTCCGGCGGTGATCCACGAACAGAATGCGGTGCTGGGGCGGGTCAACCGCTTCCTTGCGGGCCGGGTTCAGGCGATTGCCACGGCTTGCCCTGAAGTGGACCGGCTGGACGAGAAATATGCCGACAAGGTGGCGCTGGTGGGCAATCCGGTGCGTGAGGAAGTGCTGGAGTTGCGCGATCAGCCTTTCCCGGCTTTTGGCGAGGATGGGTTGCTGCGCGTGTTGGTGACGGGCGGGTCGCAGGGCGCGCGGGTGCTGTCAGAGGTGGTGCCCGATGGTCTGGCGATGCTGCCGACCGCGCTGCGCACGCGGCTTCAGGTGATCCAGCAATGTCGGCCTGAGGATATTGACGCGGTGCGCGAGCGCTATCGCGGGCATGATATTCCCGCCGATCTTGCCACCTATTTCGAGAATATGGCCGAGCGTCTGGCCGATGCGCATCTGTTTATCGGGCGCGCCGGGGCCAGCACGATTGCCGAGCTGACGGCGGTGGGGCGTCCGGCGATCCTGATCCCGCTGCCCATTGCCACCGATGACCATCAGGCCGCCAACACGCGCGAGATGGTGGCCGCGGGCGGGGCGCGTTCGATCCGGCAGGAGAAGTTTACCGCCGTCGAATTGGCCAAGCAAATTCAGGCGATTGCCAAGAGCCCCGAGGCGCTGGCCAATGCCGCCCATGCGGCGTGGAATTGCGGGCGGCCGCATGCCGCTACCGATCTGGCCGATCTGGTCGAAGGATTTGGGCAGGCGCCCTTGATGGATGTGATCCGCGTGGGCCACGGTACCGAAGTGAGTTTTAAGGAGCAGACTGCGTGAAGGGTGTAGCCACCGATATTGGTACGATCCACTTTGTCGGCATTGGCGGCATCGGCATGTCGGGCATTGCCGAGGTGATGGCCAATCTGGGCTATAGCGTGCAGGGCTCGGACATTGCCGAAAGCTATGTGGTCGAAGGATTGCGCAAGCGCGGCATCAAGGTGATGATCGGCCATGCGGCGCAAAACGTCGGCGATGCGGCGGTGGTGGTTACCTCCACGGCGGTCAAGCGCGAGAACCCGGAAGTGGTGGCGGCCCTTGAGGCGCGCATTCCGGTGGTGCGTCGGGCCGAAATGCTGGCCGAACTGATGCGTTTGAAGAGCACGGTGGCGATTGCGGGCACGCATGGCAAGACGACGACGACCTCGATGGTGGCCGCGCTGCTCGATGCGGGCGGGGTGGACCCCACGGTCATCAATGGCGGGATCATCAACAGCTACGGCTCGAACGCGCGTCTGGGCGCGAGCGACTGGATGGTGGTCGAGGCGGACGAGAGCGACGGTTCGTTCCTGCGTCTGGACGGCACGATTGCGGTGGTGACCAATATCGACCCGGAGCATCTCGACCATTACGGCTCGTTCGACAAGGTGAAGAGCAGCTTTGTCGAATTTATTGAAAACGTGCCTTTTTATGGCGCGGCGGTGCTGTGCATCGACCATCCGGTGGTGCAGGCGATCATCCCCAAGGTGCGTGACCGCCGGGTCATCACCTATGGTTTTTCGGCCCAAGCCGATGTGCGCGGCGAGGCGGTGACCCCCTATCCGGGCGGCAACCGCTTTACCGCCGTGTTGCGCCAGCGCGATGGTTCGTTCCGCCGGATCGAGGGCATTGAATTGCCGATGCCGGGGCGTCACAATGTCCAGAACGCGCTGGCCGCTGTGGCGGTTGCGGTGGAAATGGGCGTGTCGGAAGAGATCATCCGCACCGGTTTCGCCAAATTCGGCGGGGTCAAGCGGCGCTTCACCAAGGTGGGCGAGGTTGATGGCGTCACCATCATCGACGATTACGGCCACCATCCGGTCGAGATCCGCGCCGTTCTGGCCGCCGCCCGTGAGGGCGTGCAGAACCGCGTGATCGCCGTGGTCCAGCCGCATCGCTTCACGCGCCTGCGCGATCATATGGATGATTTCGCCGCCGCGTTTAACGATGCCGATATTGTCTATGCTGCGCCGGTCTATGCGGCGGGCGAACAGCCGATTGAGGGCGTCGATTCGGGCGCGCTGGTCGCGGGCATCAAGGATCGCGGGCATCGCAGCGCGCATCTGATCGCCGGGGCCGATGCGCTGGCGCTGGCTCTGGCCGCGCAGGTACAGCCGGGCGATATGGTCGTGTGCCTTGGCGCGGGTGATATCACCAAATGGGCGGCGGGCCTTGCCGATGCGATTGCTAAAGCAAAGGCGGGTTGATGTTTCCAGAGGTCGGCCAGATCAAGGTTTCCGGCAAGCTGACGGCGAATGCGCCGCTGGCCCCGTTGGTGTGGTTCAAGAGCGGCGGATCTGCGGAATGGCTGTTTGAGCCCAAGGATACCGCTGATCTTTGTGCTTTCCTTGAGCAATTGCCGCCGCCGGTGCCGGTGATGGCGCTGGGGCTGGGGTCGAACCTGATCGTGCGCGATGGCGGGGTGCCGGGCGTGGTGATCCGGCTGGGCAAGGCCTTTGCGCGGGTAGCAGAGGTTGCGCCGCTGACGCTGGAATGCGGCGGCGGGGCCAGCGGCATTCTGGTGTCCAGCACCGCGCGCGATTGCGGGATTGCGGGGCTTGAATTTCTGCGCAGCATCCCCGGTACGGTGGGCGGCTTTGTCCGCATGAACGGCGGGGCCTATGGGCGCGAGGTCAAGGATATCCTCGTCGACTGCGATGTGGTGATCCGCAGCGGCGAGATCGCGACCCTGCCGTTGAGCGAGTTGGGTTATACTTATCGCCATTCCGATCTGGTCGATGGCTGCATCGTCGTGGCGGCGCGGTTTCGCGGTGTGCCGGGCGAGGCGCAGGCCATTCAGGCCGAGATGGACCGCATCAGCGCATCGCGTGAGGCCAGCCAACCCCTGCGCAGCAAGACCGGGGGCAGCACGTTCAAGAACCCCGACGGCGCGCGGGCTTGGGAACTGGTCGACAAGGCCGGTTGCCGGGGCCTGATGCTGGGCGGGGCGCAGGTGTCGGAAAAGCATACCAATTTCCTTATCAACACCGGCGAGGCCACCAGCGCGGAGATCGAAGCGCTGGGCGAGGAAGTGCGCCGCCGGGTCAAGGAACAGTCGGGCGTGAGCCTGGAATGGGAAATCAAGCGAGTGGGTAACGAAAAGTGAGCATCCCAAAACTTCATGTCGCGGTCCTGATGGGCGGTTGGTCGTCGGAACGCCCCGTCTCGCTGATGAGCGGCGAGGGCGTGGCCAAGGCGCTTGAGGCGCGCGGGCATCGCGTGACGCGGGTGGATATGGGCCGCGATGTGGCGCAGGTTCTGTCCGCCGCCGCGCCCGATGTGGTGTTCAATGCTCTCCACGGCACGCCGGGCGAGGATGGCACGGTGCAGGGGATGATGGACCTGCTGGGCCTGACCTATACGCATTCGGGCCTGACCACTTCGGCCATCGCGATTGATAAGGAACTGACCAAGCAGTTCCTCGTGCCGCATGGCATTCCGATGCCGGGCGGGCGGATTGTGAAGTCCGCGCAATTGCATGAGGCCGATCCTTTGCCGCGCCCCTATGTGCTCAAACCTGCCGCCGAGGGCAGCAGCGTGGGCGTGGCCATCGTCACCGGCACCGGCAATTACGGCAATCCGATTGCGCGCGAGGCGCAAGGCCCGTGGCAGCATTTTGACGAGCTGATGGCCGAGCCTTTCATTCGCGGGCTGGAGCTGACGACGGCTGTGATGGGAGATCGGGCGCTGTGCGTGACCGAGTTGAAGCCCAAGACCGGCTTTTATGATTTCGACGCCAAATATACCGATGGGTTGACCGAGCATGTCTGCCCCGCGCAGATCCCCGATGAAATCGCGGAAAAGTGCAAGGAACTGGCGCTGCGCGCGCATCAGATCCTTGGCTGCAAGGGCACCAGCCGAAGCGATTTCCGCTGGGACGATGAGAAGGGGCTCGATGGCCTCTATCTGCTGGAAATCAACACCCAGCCGGGGATGACGCCGCTCTCCCTCGTGCCCGAACAGGCGCGCTATCTGGGCATGGATTATGAAACCTTGGTGGAAGCGATTATCGAAGAAGCCCTGAAGGACGCCGGAAAGCTTTAAGCCATGAGCCAGACCATCCGCCGGGGCGGCTCCAGCGCCCGCAAGGTGGCCGCCAAGGCCCAATCCGCCCGCAAGGTGGAGGCCGCCCGCGCGCGCACCGGATCGCTGATGGATCAGGTGATGGCGATGCTGCCCATTTCCGAGGCGCAGCTTCACAAGATCTTCCTTGTGCTGATTCTGGCGGCGGCGGGGGTCTTGCTCTGGGTGGTGGCGGGGCTGGCGGGGGTGCCTTCGCTGGCCGAACAGCGCGCGGCCAGTCTGGCCACGCAGGCCGGGTTTGCGGTGCGGCGGGTGGAAATCCATGGCGTCAAAAAGCTGAACGAGCAGAAGGTTTACGAGCGCGTGCTGGGCTCGCAGGGGCGTCAGTCGATGACGCGGATCGACCTTGAGGGCATCCGGCAGGATCTGCTGACGCTGAGCTGGGTCGAGGATGCGCGGATCTCGCGGCAATTGCCCGATACGCTGATCGTCGACATTACCGAGCGCAAGGCGCAGGCGGTGCTCAAGCAGCATAATGAGGATGGCAGCGACAGTTTCGTGCTGATCGACGCCACCGGCCATGAATTGCAGGGCATCAGCCAGGGCCGCATCGGCGGCCTGCTGGTGCTGGCGGGCGCGGGGGCCGAGGGGCAGATGGCGGCGCTGGAAAGCCTGCTGGAGGCCGCGCCTGCGCTGCGCGGGCAGGTGGCCGAGGCCGAATGGGTCGGCCATCGCCGCTGGAACCTGACCTTCAAGAGCGGCCAGACGCTGGCTCTGCCCGAGGGCGTGGAGGCGGGGGCCAAGGCGCTTCAGGCCTTTGCGCGGATGGATGGCACGAACCAGTTGATCGGGGGCCGCGTGCTGGCCTTTGACATGCGCACGGGCGACCGGATGTATATGCGGATGCGCGGCGATGCGGACCCGGCCAATCCGGGCGCTTCGCTGGCCACGGGCAGCGCGCCGGTGGCGGCGGCTGTGAGCGTTGCTGCGGCTGTTGCGGCCAAGGCGGTGGCGGTCAAGAGCGAAGCGCCCAAGGTGGAAGCCGCCAAAGAGCCTGTGAAAGAGCCTGTCAAACCGGCGGCTAAGCCGACCGCTAAGCCTGCGGCCAAAGCCGGGCCCAAGGCTTTGCTGCACAAGGAGGCTGCCAAGCCTGCGACGGCGCATAAGGAGGTGGCCAAGCCTGCTGCTAAACCCGCCGCCAAGCCTGTGGCGAAGGAAGCGCATAAGGACCCGGTGAAAGCGATCATCAAGGGGGCGGTCCATAAGGAAGCGGTCCATAAGGAAGCCGCTAAGCTTGCGCACAAAGAGCCGGTGAAAGTGGTTCACAAGGAAGCGGCCAAAACGCCTGCCAAAACTGCCGCCAAACCACACGCCAAGACCGGGGAGAAGCGCTGATGCCCGGTCCGCGCATCGCCCGCGTGTTTGGCGCGGTCAATATCGGCTCTTTCCGCATTTCGGCGCTGATCGCGGGCCGGGCGGAAAATGGCGATTTGATGGTGCTGGGCAGCGCGCATCGCGCGGCGCAGGGGGTGAAGCGCGGCTATGTCGTCGATATGCCTGCTGCCACCTATGCCGTGCGCGACGCCATCGAGCGGGCCGAGAAAATGGCCAATACCAGCGTCTCGGGCGTGTGGGTTGGCTGTTCGGGCGCAGGGCTGGCCAGCAGGATCGCCCATGTCGAAAATGAGATCGGCGGGCGGCGGATCGAGGCGGATGATATTCAGTCGTTGCTGATCGGCGCGCGCGAGGTGATCCAGCCCGAGGGCCGGATGGTGCTGCATGCCAGCCCGGCGCATTACACGCTGGACGGGGCGCATGGCGTGACCAACCCCAAGGGGCTGCATGCCGAGCGTCTGGGCGTGGATATTCATGTGATGCTGGCCGATGGCGCGCCGGTGCGCAATCTGACCGAGTCGGTGCAGAACGCGCATCTGGATGTGGAGGCGGTGGTGGCCAGCCCGATGGCGACCGCGCTGGCCTGTCTGTCGCCCGAAGAGCGCGAGCTGGGCGTGGCTTTGGTCGAATTTGGCGGCGAGGTGACGACCGTTTCGGTGCATATTGCCGGGATGCTGCTGGAATTGCGTACGATTCCGATGGGTTCGGGCGATATTACCGATGCCATCGCCGGGGCGCTGGGCATCCGCCGGTTCCAGGCCGAGCGCCTCAAATGCGTCAACGGTTCGGCCATCGCCAGCCCGGCCGACCACCGAGAGATGATTCCCGTTCACGGTCCGGGCGAGGAATTCACCGGCCAACTGGCGCGTCATGCCGATGAGAAAAACCGCATCCCGCGCGCCGAACTCATCAGCATCATCACCGCCCAGCTTTCAACATTGATGGATGAGATTTCCAAAGTCCTCAAACAAATGGGCTTTTCCGGAGTAAAGGGCGCGCAGGTGGTCTTTACCGGCGGGGGTGCCGAACTGGCGGGGCTGGCCGACTTTGCGCAAGGGGCGCTGGGGCGGCCGGTGCGTATCGGGCGGCCCACCAACGGCTTGCTCAAGGGCCTGCCCGAGGCCCATGCCACGCCCGGTTTTTCGACGCTGGCGGGCCTTGCGCTCTATGCCGCATCCGATCCGCAGGACATCCGCACCATCGGCCCCGCGCGCGGGGGACGGGGCGGGGGCGCGGGTCTGGGCGTGCTGACCCGGTTTTTCCACGCGATGCGGGACTATTTCTGATAGGGAAGGCCTGCAAAACGTCGCAGTTCTGTGGACAAATGGCGCAAACGCTTTGCTTCGCGGCTTGGATATGTGCAATTTCGCTCGATACGGTGCCGATCCTTTAAATTGGATTATGCACCCGGCAGGAGAAGGCAATGAGCATCAATATTGGCCCCGCCACCGTTGAGGAACTGCGTCCCCGGATCACCGTGATCGGGGTGGGCGGCGCCGGTGGCAACGCCATCGCCAACATGATCCGCGCCGAGATTGAAGGCGTGGATTTCGTGGTGGCCAATACCGACGCCCAGGCGTTGAACAATTCCATCGCCGAGCATCGTATCCAGTTGGGCCCCGACATCACGCAGGGCCTTGGCGCCGGTTCGCGCCCCGAGGTGGGCCGCGCGGCGGCTGAGGAAACGCTGGCTGAAATCGACCGTCTGCTGGACGGCGTGCATATGGTGTTCATCGCGGCCGGCATGGGCGGCGGCACCGGCACCGGGGCGGCCCCTGTGATTGCCGAGGCGGCGCGCAAGAAGGGCGTGCTGACGGTGGGCGTGGTGACCAAGCCGTTCCTGTTTGAAGGCACGCGCCGCATGCGCAGCGCCGAAAGCGGCATCGAAGAGCTGCAAAAACATGTCGATACGCTGATCGTCATCCCCAACCAGAACCTGTTCCTGGTGGCCAAGGCCGAGACGACCTTCAAGGAAGCGTTCCAGCTGGCCGATGAAGTGTTGCAGCAGGGTGTGCGCTCGATCACCGACCTGATGGTGATGCCGGGCCTGATCAACCTCGACTTTGCCGACGTGCGTTCGGTGATGGCCGAAATGGGCAAGGCGATGATGGGGACGGGCGAGGGCGAAGGCCCGAACCGCGCTCTGGAAGCCGCCGAAAAGGCGATCGCCAACCCGCTGCTCGATGGCGTTTCGATGCAGGGCGCCAAGGGTGTCATCATCTCGATCATCGGCGGCGACGACATGAAGCTGCTCGAAGTGGACGAGGCTGCGAACCACATTCGCGAGCTGGTCGATCCCAATGCCAACATCATCTGGGGCAGCGCGTTCAACCCTGATCTTCAGGGCAAGATCCGCGTCTCGGTGGTGGCCACCGGCATCGAACAGACCGCGACTCAGGCCGAGGAAGCCTCGCGCCCGTTCAGCCTTCAGGCCGCACGCGGCCCGGCGCGCCCCGGCTTTGCCCCGACGCAGGCCGTTCCGGTTCAGGCCCAGCCGGTGCATCAGGCACAGCCCGCAACCTATGCCGCACCGGCACAGCCCGCCGTGTTCACCCCGATTGCGCCCGCCCCGGTGGCCGCACCCGCCGATCCGGTGAGCTTTGCCCCGCTGGTTCAGGAGCCGGTTCCCTTCGCGTCTGCCCCGTCGCAGGAACCGCTTGATCTGGGCGCGCTGGGCAATGCAGAGGTTCCGGGTCAGGCTCCGGCTGCGCCCAAGCGCGACGAACTGCTGCTGGATGCAAGCCGTCTGGTCGATGAGGACGAGGCGCCGGTGGCGCGCCGCCGTCAGATCGTGCCCGAGGCGCCCGAACCCACCCCTGCGCCGCGTTCGGCCGGGACCTTGTTCGAGCGTATGGCCAATCTGTCGGCCCGCCGCCGCGATGACAATGAAGATGGCGGCGATGAAGGCGGTTCGATCAACATTCCGCGCTTCCTTGGGCGTCAGAACAACCAGTGATGAAAGGCACCGGGCAGGCTTTGTCTGTCCGGTGGATAGGGCGCGGCGAGATGAGCGCAGTTTGGCCTGAGCCGCGAAAGTTGCGGGCGGGATTGGCCTGTGTGTTGCTGGCCGGGGCCTCGGCGCTGGCCGCGCCGGGCGCATGGGCGCAAACCCCATCAACAAGCACCCCCGTGGTTCAGGGCGAGGGCATGGACGCCAATCGCGCCATGTCGGCGGCGCTGGCCCGGCTGGGGCGGAATCCGCGCGATATCGAGGCTTTGCTGCAGGCGGGCGAATCGGCGCTGGCGCTGGGCGATACGCAGGCGGCCATCGGTTTTCTCAGCCGCGCTGATCGGTTGCAGCCCTATCAGCCGCGCGTGATGGCCAGTCTGGCCTCGGCGCGGATGCGGATGCAGGACCCGGTGACCGCGCTGGGTCTGTTCGAGGATGCGGCCAAGGCGGGGACTTTGACCGGCGAGCAGATCGCCGATCGCGGGCTGGCCTATGATCTGGTGTCCGACAATGTGACGGCGCAGCGCTATTACCGCGAGGCTTTGGCCGCAGGCGCGGGGGATGAGGCGGCGCGGCGTCTGGCGCTGAGTCTGGCGATCATGGGCGACCGGCGCGCGGTGGAAACCGTGCTGGCGCCCTTGCTGCAAAAGCAGGATCGCGGGGCGTGGCGCATCCGGGCCTTTGCCTTTGCGATCATGGGGCGCGAGGAAGAAGCGGTGGCGATCACCAATTCGACCATGCCGCCCGAAATGGCCAGCGCGATGGCGCCCTATCTGCGCTATATGCGCAAGCTGACCCCGGCGCAGCAGGCGGCGGCCGCCAATCTGGGCTTTTTCCCGCAGCCTTCGCAGATCGGGCAGGAAAACGCCCGTATCGCCGATTATATCGCCGGACAGCATTTGAAGCGCCCCAGCTTTGCAGGGCAGGGCGCGGTGGATCAGGGGCTGGTGCCGGCAGGCGCGCCTTTGGGTACGCGACTTGCGCAGGCCGAGGTCGCGCCCAAGGCCGCCCGACGCGGGGCGAGCGAGGAATTGCCGCCGCGCGGCGAGCCGGCGCCGCCCGAACCGATGCCTTCGCGGGTCGATGCGCCCGCCGTGCCGGTTGAGCTGGCGGCGGCCACGTCTGTGCCGCGCCCGGTGCCGCGTGTGGTCGAAGCCCGGCCTGCGGCGACTTTGGCCAGCACGCCTGCGGCCGTGTCGAGCTTTGACCTGTCGCGCAGCGCCGCCCGCGCGCCGCAGGTGGCAACGGTCGATGGCGATCTTGATCCTGCGCCAAGGCCGGCGGTGGTCGTCGCCGAAACCAGGCCTCAGCCGGTCAAAGCCCAGCCTGTCGCGCCCGCGCCGATCAAGGCGCAGCCTGTAGCTCCTGCCCCCGTCAAGCTGGCCGTGGCCAAGGTGGCGGCCAAGTCTGCGCCGGGCAAGAAGCCCAGCTTTGCCGAATTGTTCGAGGATTTCGGCAAGGTCTCGACCGTGACAACCCCGGCCAGCGGCGCGGTGGACATTCGCAAGATCCAGCCTGCGCATAATGCGCCTGCCCCTGCGCCGACCCCCACGGCGACGCCGACGCCCGCCCCGGTGGTGTTGAGCGCCAAGGAAAAGGCGGCGGAGAAAGCCAGGGAAAAGAAGCTGGCCGACAAGGCGGAGAAGGTCGAAAAGGCTGAAAAGGTCAAGGAGATGGCGCCGCCACAGCACCCCAGTCGCATCTGGGTGCAGATCGCCGCCGGGCGCGATAATGAGCGCATTCTTTATGACTGGCGCAAATTGCAGCGCGCCGAGGCTGAGTTGTTCAAGGGGCAGAAGCCCTCGATTTCGGACTGGGGGCGCACCGGCCGCGTGTTGGTGGGCCCGTTTGAAACCGAAGCGGCGGCCAAAGCGTTTAATGAAAAGGCACATAAGGCGGGCCATGACGGCAGTTTCGTCTGGATCAGTCCTGCGGGCCAAGTTGTTGATTCTCTGTAAAGCGGAACTGTATTGTTTCAAAATGAGCCGAAGAAAGCGTCTTTTCCACAAGCTGTGAACAGGCTTATGGAGTTATGCGCAGGGCTTGATCGAATGGCGGCTTGTGCTTGGGGTGAAGAGTGCCCCATGCAAGCTGCGTATCACTAGGCCTCCCGCGCTCCTTGTCTGATGCTTGGGTCTGGGGCGCGCCGCATCGGGTTCTTGAGACTGGAATGAGCATGATGAGGACTGGCGAGGGCGATTTGGGGCGGCACGACGATTGCGCGCCGGTCGAGATGCTCGGACAATTGTTCGAAGCGCGCGGGTGGCATTACGAATTCGTCAGCGATGACGAAATCACCGGCGAGGTGCAGGGCAGTTGGGCGACCTATCAGTTGCGCGCGGTCTGGCGGGCCGAGGACAATGTCCTGCAATTGCTGTGCCTGCCCGACATCCGCGTTCCTGATGACAAGCGCCCCGCGATGTTCGAGGTGCTGGGCCTGATCAACGAACAGCTCTGGCTGGGCCATTTCGACATCTGGTCGAACAACACGATGCTGCTCTATCGTCACGGCCTGTTGCTCAGCGATGATGGGCTGCTCAGCCTGTCTCAGGCGCAGATGCTGGTCGAGGTAGCGGTTGAGGAATGCGACCGGTTCTATCCGGCGTTCCAGTTCATCCTGTGGGGCGACAAGAGCCCGGCGGACGCTTTGGCCAGCGCGCTGGTCGATGCGGCGGGGGAGGCGTGATCATGTGGCCTGCCAACGTGCTGTTCATCGGCTGCGGCAATATGGGCGGGGCGATGTTGGCCGGATGGCTGCGCGGCGGCGTGGCGGCCGAGCGTTTCACCGTTTACGATCCGTTTCTGGAAGCCGCGCCCGAGGGCGTTGAGCTGCTGCGTGAATTGCCGGAAGGGCGGGTGTTCGACCTGCTGATCTTGGGTGTTAAGCCGCAGATGCTTGATGGCGTGGCGGGCGCGCTGACGGCGCTGGCCGGGCGCGATACGGTGGTGCTGTCCATGCTGGCAGGCGTGGAAATGGCCAGCCTGTCGCTGCGCTTTCCCGATGCGCGTGGGTTGGTGCGGGTGATGCCGAACCTGTCGGCGGCGCTGGGCAAATCGCCGATGGGCGTGGCGGCGATGGGGCTGGATCATGAGGCGCGCGAATGCGTGATGGCATGGCTGGCTCCGCTGGGCGCGCCCGAATGGGTGGATGAGAGCCTGTTTGATGCGGTAACGGCGCTGGCCGGTTCCGGTCCGGCTTATGTCTATCGCTTTATCGACGCGCTGGCGCAGGGCGGGGCCGCCTTGGGCCTCGATCCCGAACAGTCGCTGCGTCTGGCGCTGGCAACGGTTGATGGGGCGGCGGCTTTGGCCTCTGGCTCCGACGTGGGGCCGGGGGAACTGGCGCGGCGCGTGTCCTCGCCGGGCGGATCGACGCTGGCGGGCCTGTCGGTGCTGGATGCGGGCGATGCGCTGGGCGCGCTGGTGCTGGGTACGCTGACGGCGGCGCGGGACCGGAATGTGGAATTGGGCGCGATGGCGCGGGCGGCTGGGAAGTAAGGGTTGAATGCGAGGGTCTAGACCCTCGCGCTCCCGTTACTGTCTGCGTTGTGTTTCTGGTTCGGCGTTGAGTGTCGGACGCGATGTTTGAAATTGGAAAACCTGCGGCGCAGAAATTTGGCGCCGCAGGCTTTCAAACCTTCTGAGCGCTTCCTCGCAAACCGCTCACTACCCCAAAAATGGGATTGCAAAGGGACGAGTCCCTTTGCCCGCCGGAGGCAAATTTCCGACTTTTTGCCCCAGAGCAACACTTTGATACCAAATTTAGCCCATACCCCGCTTGAAAGCCGCGGGCGTAGGGGCGATATTCCCTCTATGCGCCGCAGGTTTTGCTGATCGGCGCTTTATGGAGTGAATGACATGGCCATCTGGAATGACCCCCAGCCCACTCAGACGGGCTTTGGCGCGTCTTCGAGGATGAATGCTGGGTATGTTGACGCAGCCGCCCTCGATGCGGGTCTGCGCAAATATATGCTGTCGATTTACAATCACATGACTTCGGCCGTACTGCTTTCGGGCATCGTCGCGCTGTTGTTCGTGCAGAGCGGGCTGGCCGCGCAGGTGTTTGTGACGCCTTTGCGCTGGCTGGTGGTGCTGGCGCCTCTGGGCTTTGTTTTCGCGATGAGCGCGGGCATGGGCCGGATGCAGAGCAGCACGCTTAAGGCCTGTTTCTGGGGCTTTGCCGTGGCGATGGGGCTGTCGATCTCGTCGATCTTTCTGGTTTACACCGGTTCGTCGATCGCGCTGACCTTCTTTGCCACCGCCGGTTCTTTCGCCGGCCTCAGCCTGGTGGGTTACACCACCAAGAAGAATCTGTCGGGCATGGGCAGCTTTTTGATCATGGGCCTGTTTGGCCTGATCATCGCTTCGCTGATCTCGATGTTCTTCAACGTGCCGGGCATGGCTTTTGCGATCTCGGTGCTGGGCGTGCTGATCTTTGCGGGTCTGACCGCCTATGACACCCAGCAGCTCAAGATGAGCTATGTGCAGGTTGCGGGTACGCCCTATGCCGAGCGCGTGGCGATCATGGGCGCGCTGACGCTGTATCTCGACTTTATCAACATGTTCCAGTTCCTGCTCAGCTTTCTGGGCGATCGCCGCTAAGCGGCAGGCTCTGAAAGGCTCGAATGACGGGCGGACTATCGTGTCCGGGGTGCCATTTGGCGCCTCGGGCATTTTCTTTGCATCCCGTATCGGTTAAACAGGCGCGACAGGGCGCCGCGCTATGGGACGTGGTGTGTAAAATGAGGTGGCAGGTGAATCGTATCCGGTTGGCATTGATGGGTCTGGGTCTGGCCGTTCTGGGGGCCTGCGCTGCGCCTCCCCCGCCGCCTCCGCCGCCTCCGCCTCCCCCGCCGCCGCCCAAGGTGGTGGTGATTCCGCCCCGGCCGCGCGCGCCTTTGGGGGCCGCGGGCAATGTGGCGATCCCCGCCAGGGGCGCCGATGGTGTGCGTCACACGATTCTGGTCGATTCGGTCGATGCGCAATTGGTGTGGAATTTGCGCGCGGCCTATAATGTCGCCGCGCTCAACTGCAACGGCCCGGCCTATGTTGAAATCGCCGACAATTACCGCGCCTTTTTGAAGAGCCATGCCAAGCCGCTGGCCCGCGCCAATGCGGGCGTGGATGCCACGTTCAAGGCCAAGTATGGCGCCAAGGATTTCATCCGCACCCGCGAAACCTATATGACGCAGGTCTATAATTACTTCGCCTATCCGCCCACGCTGACCCATTTCTGCGACGCGGCGCTGATGATGAGCCGTGAGAGCGCGAGCGTGAAACCGGCCGACCTGCCTGATTTCTCCAAGCGCAGCTTTGCCAGCTTTGCCCGGGTCTATGAGGATTTCTATCGCGCCTATGAGACCTACCGGGTCGAACTGGCCGAATGGGAGGCCAAGTATGGTACGCCGGGCGCGCCCCAGCAGCCCGCCGGAACCCAGTAAATCAGGCGGTAAATCAGGCTGGGCAGGGGGAAGCGCGACGCGGAGAAATCCATGGCCGGAAAATTTCATCCTATATGAAATTCCCCCTTCCCACCCCGATAAGCATTCGCTAAGGGGACGCCTCCTAAGGGGAATTTCTCCAAAGGATTTGCACTGGAACGGGGCCGTAGCTCAGATGGGAGAGCGCGTCGTTCGCAATGACGAGGTCAGGGGTTCGATCCCCCTCGGCTCCACCAGATGCAGGATTTAAGCGAAATGGGCCGTCGGCTTTGGTGCCAGACGGCCCTTTTCGCATTGAAATTTCACATGTTGTTTACGCCGGAACCCTGCCCATGCATTTTCTCGACCAGGCCAAGATCTTCGTCCGCTCAGGCAGCGGTGGCGGCGGTGCGGTCAGCTTTCGCCGCGAAAAGTATGAGGAATATGGCGGCCCCAACGGCGGCAATGGCGGCAAGGGCGGCGATATCATTTTCGAGGCGGTGCCGGGCCTCAACACGCTGATCGACTTTCGCTATACCCAGCACTTCAAGGCCCAGCGCGGCGGCGGCGGCGCGGGCAGCAACCGCACGGGCGCAGGCGGCGAGGATCTGGTCATCAAGGTGCCGGTGGGCACGCAGATCCTTGACGATACCCGCGAGACGGTGCTGCTGGATATGACCCATGCGGGCCAGCGCGAGGTGTTTCTGCGCGGCGGCGATGGCGGGCGGGGCAATGCTTCGTACAAGTCCTCGACCAACCGGGCCCCGCGTCAGCATGGTCCGGGCTGGCCGGGCGAGGAAATGTATGTCTGGCTGCGGCTCAAGCTGCTGGCGGATGTGGGGCTGCTGGGCCTGCCCAATGCTGGCAAATCGACCTTCATCAACGCGGTGTCGAACACCAATGCCAAGGTCGGCGCTTATGCCTTCACCACCTTGCGCCCGCAATTGGGCGTGGTGCGACACAAGAATCGCGAATTCGTGCTAGCCGACATCCCGGGCCTGATCGCGGGCGCGGCTGAGGGCGCGGGGATCGGTGATCGCTTTCTGGGCCATGTCGAGCGTTGCCGCGTGCTGATCCATCTGATCGATATTGCCGGGGTCGATAAGGACGGCAAACCCGTCGAACCGGTCGAGGCGATGCATATCGTCGAGGACGAGCTGGAAGCTTACGGCGCCGGTCTGGACGAGAAGGCGCGTCTGGTCGTGCTGAACAAGATCGATCAGGCCGATGACGAGCTGGTCGCGGCCTATCGCAAGGAATTGCTCGAAGCGGGGGCCGACGAGGTTTTCGCCATTTCGGGCGCCAGCGGTGCGGGTATCGACAAGCTGCTCGACGCGGTGATTTCCTATCTGCCCGCCGCCACGATCACCGAACGCCCCGTGGGCGAGCGCGAAGAGATCGACGACACGCCCTGGTCACCTTTGGGGTAATTGAGGCTCGAAAGGGCTGGCCGTTAAAGCCAGCCCTCGCGCCGATACCATTCCGCCGTTCCCGTCAGCCCGCCGCGCGTTTCGATCAACGCGCGCCACAATTCGGGCGGCGGCGCGGCATCGGGGCTGACCACCCAGTCTGGATGAGTCATATAGCCCACACGGTCGGGCGTCAGCTTGGCTTTGGCCCCACGCAGCATCCCGTCGATCCGGGCGCCCAGCCGCAAAAAGCCGGGCCTCAGCGAAATCACCCAGGGCCGCTTGCCCAGCGCCGCGCCGATTGCGCGGGCCATATCGACATGGCTCCATCCGCCGGGCACGCCATCGTCCGGCTCGAACGTATGGCCATTGACCGCCATGCCGCCCGGAATCAGCGCAAGCAGCAGCCGGGCCAGATCCTCGACATGGATCATGCTGGCGCGGCCCCCGGCGGGCACGGGCACCACGCCCCATTTGGCCGCACGGAACAGCTCGAACATTTCGGCATCGCGCGGGCCATAGACGGCGGGCGGGCGGACGATCGTCCAGTCCAGCCCGCTGGCCTTGACCAGCATTTCGGCCCGCGCCTTGCTGGCGCCATAGGCCGAGAGATCAGGCTCGCGCGCCGACAGCGATGAGACGAAGATGAAGCGCGGCACGCCTGCGGCGCGCGCGGCCTCGATCATGTTCATCGTGCCCAGCACATTGGCGCGTTCGAATTCCTGCGGATCGGCGGCGTTGACGAGGCCCGCGACATGGATCACCGCCTCGGTCCCGCGCACCAGATCGTCCAGAGCGCCACGGGTGGACAGATCGCCCGCCACCCATGCCACATGGTCCTGCGGCGCCTGTGCGCGACGGGCCAGCGCCTGAACCGCAATCCCGCGCGAACGGGCCAGTTCCAGCACCATCTGCCCCACAAAACCCGTGCCGCCGGTCAGCGCGACCAGCGCTCGATCCTTGCGCACCATCAGACCATCACCAGTTGATCGCGATGGACCACGGCTGGGCGGGGGGCATAGCCGAGGATTTCGGCGTGATCGGCCGACTGGCGGCCCATCAGCGCGGCGCATTCGCCCGCGTCATATTCGACCAGCCCATGCGCCAACACCGCGCCCACGTCATCGCGGATGGTCACCGCATCGCCGCGCGTGAAAGGGCCATCGACCGCGACGATCCCGGCGGCCAGCAGGCTGGCGCCCTGACGCAGGGCTTTTACCGCGCCCGCATCCACGGTCAGCGAGCCTTTGAGCCGCAACCGCCCGCCCAGCCATGCCTTGCGCGCAGGCTTGCGCGAGCGCGGCAGGAACAGCGTGCCCACGCCCTGTTCCATGATACGGCGCAGCGGGCTTTCCACCGTGCCATTGCCGATCACCAGCGCGATGCCCGCCATTTCGGCGATTTCCACCGCCTGCAATTTCGAGATCATGCCGCCCGAACCCATGCCGCTGCCCGAGAGGGGGCTGGCCATGGCGCGGATTTCGGGGGTGATGCCTTTTACCAGCGGCAGCAATTGCGCGCCCGGTTCCTTGGGGTGGCGGTCATAGAGGCCGTCTATGTCGGAGAGCAGCAGCACCGCATCGGCGCGCGCGGCCTGCGCCACGCGGGCGGCAAGGCGGTCATTGTCGCCAAAGCGGATTTCCTGGGTGGCGACCGAATCGTTTTCATTGATGACCGGCACCGCGCCAGCATCCAGCAGGCGGGTCAGCGTGGCCGTGGCGTTGAGGTAACGGCGGCGATCCTCCAGATCCTCCAGCGTGAGCAGCAATTGCGCGGCCGTCAGACCATGCGCGCCCAGCAGTTCGGCCCACAGACCCGAAAGCGCGATCTGGCCCACGGCGGCGGCGGCCTGCGCATCGGCCAGCGAACCGCGCCCGCCCTTTTCCAGCCCCAGCCGCCGCGCACCCAGCGCAATCGCGCCCGAGGACACCACGATCACATCCTGACCGCGCGATTTTGCCGCCGCGATTTCCGATACCAGCGCGGTCAGCCATTCGCGCCGCGCGCCTGCATCATCAACCAGCAGGGATGAGCCCACCTTGAGCACAAGGCGAGGGGTCAGTGCGGGATCGGCAAGGTCGGAGAGCTGGGTTATGAGAGACATAGCCGCAGCGGATAGGGCAAAGCGGGCGGGGGAACAAGGCCCCGCCGCCCGCTATTGGTCCGGTTAAAACGCCGGTTCATACCCCGGCGGCAGGTCGCTGATATTGCTGGCCGCACCCTCGACATGGATGCCACATTCGGTCTTGTCCCAGCCGCGCCAGCGGCCCGAGCGCGGGTCTTCGCCCGGCGCGACCTTGCTAGTGCAGGGCATGCAGCCGATGGAGGGATAACCCTGCGCCACCAGCGGATGACGGGGCAGGTCATGCTCGTCCATATAGGCGGCCAGACGGGTTGCGTTCCAGTCGATCAGCGGGTTGATCTTGAGCCGTCCGGCCGCATCGGTCGTGTCGAGTTCAAAGATCGGCAGGCCCGCGCGGGTTTCGGCCTGAAACCCTTTGCGACCCGTCACCGAGGCGTCATACCCGGCCAAAGCCTTGGCCAGCGGAATGACCTTGCGGATCTCGCAGCAGCCGTCCGGGTCATAGGACCAGCGCAGGCCCGCATCGTCCTTCTTGGCCAGCACTTCGGCGTCCGGCGTCAGGTTGATGACGCCGGTCAGCCCCAGATGCGCGATCAGCGTGTCGCGATAGGCCAGAGTTTCGGGGAAATGCTTGCCGGTTTCGAGGAACAGCACCGGGGCATCGGGCGCGATGCCCGACACCAGATGGAGCAGCACCGCGCTTTCCGCGCCAAAGCTGGAAACCAGCGCAGCGCGGCCCGCCACGCCCTCGACCAGCACCGCGCGCAGCACATCCGCCGTGCTGGCATCGGCATAGCGGGCGTTGAGCGCGGCAACGTCTTCGGCGGTGAAAGCCGCCGAAGTGTCGATGCGGTCGATGGGGCGTGCGGCCATGTTACAGGCCGTGCCTCAAGGCCCAGATCGGTTTGCGGCCATCGACCACGGTGGCCTGATAGACCTGCGGCCAGACCTTGAGCGCGGTTTCGGCCTGGGCCAGATCGAGCGGAGCGTTGGGCGCGATGGCGTCAAAGCCGCAGCGGTGCAGGTGGCTGAGCATATCGACGCCAATGTCGCCGCTGGCGCGCAATTCGCCGGTATAGCCCGCCTCGCGCAGGATGCGGGCCGAAGAGAAGCCGCGTCCGTCGGTGAAGGCGGGGAAGGTGACTTCGACCAGCGAGAGGCGGTCGAGATGGGGGATCAGCGCGCGCGCATCCTCACCCGGCTCGATCACCACGGCGGTGGCATTGGTATCTTCGGCAAAGGCCGAGAGCGCGACGGTGGGGGCGCTGACGGCCTCTTCACCTTCGCGGAACAGGAACTGGACGTCAGCCATAGATCGCTTCCTTGAACGGGTTCATGCCGATGCGGCGATAGGTGTCGAGGAAGCGTTCCTCGCCTTCCTTGTTGGCCAGATAGACCTGCGTGGCCTTTTCAACCGCGCCCACGATGCCGTCTTCGTCAAAGCCGGGGCCGATGATCTTGCCCAGCGAGGTGTCCGCGCCTTCGCAGCCGCCGAGCAGGAGCTGGTAATTTTCCAGACCCTTGCGATCCACACCCAGAATGCCGATGTGGCCCGCGTGGTGGTGGCCGCAGGCGTTGATGCAGCCGGAAATCTTCAGCTTCAGCTCACCGATTTCCTCGGCCTTGTCGGCCATGCGCTCGGCAATCTTCTGCGCGACGGGGATCGAGCGGGCATTGGCCAGCGTGCAATAATCAAGGCCGGGGCAGGCGATGATGTCGGTGATCTTGTCGAGGTTGGCCTCGGCCAATTCGGCGGCGACCAGCTTTTCCCAAACCGTGAACAGATCGGCCTTGCGCACATGGGGCAGGACGATGTTCTGGGTATGGGTCACGCGCAGCTCGTCAAAGCTGTAGGTCTTGGCCAGATCGGCCATGATGCGGATCTGTTCGCCCGTGGCGTCGCCCGGAATGCCCGCTTCCTTGGTCCCATCGGCCAGCACCTTCACCGGCTTGAGGCTGATGTTGACGATGGCATAGCCCGGCGTCTTGTGCGCGGCGGTGTTGTTCTTGACCCATGCGGCAAAAGCCGGGTTCGACAGGTCGAGATCGTCCGACAGGCCGGTTTCATAGGCCGGATCGGCAAAGAACGTCTTGATGCGTTCGAGTTCGGCCAGCGGCGGTTCGATGTTCAGCGTTTGCAGATGGGCAAACTCTTCCTCGACCTGACGGCTGTATTCCTCAAGGCCCAGTTCGTGGACGAGGATCTTGATACGCGCCTTGTACTTGTTGTCGCGGCGGCCATAGCGGTTGTAGACGCGCAGGCAGGCCTCGGAATAGGTGATCAGTTCGTCGAGCGGCACGAAGGCCTTGACCAGCGGTGCGATGATCGGGGTGCGGCCCATGCCGCCGCCCACGTAAAACGCAGCGCCGATTTCGCCCGCTTCATTCTTCACGATCTGGATGCCGATATCGTGCAGACGCATGGCCGCGCGGTCGGTGTCGGAGGCGATCACGCAGATCTTGAACTTGCGCGGAAGGGCGAGGAATTCCGGGTGGAAGCTCGACCACTGACGCAGCAGTTCGGCATAGGGGCGCGGGTCGATCAGTTCGTCGGCGGTGGCGCCGGCATACTGGTCGGCGCTGATATTGCGGATGCAATTACCCGAGGTCTGGATCGCGTGCATTTCCACACTGGCCAGATCGGCCAGAATGTCGGGCGTGTCTTCCAGCTTGATCCAGTTGTACTGGATGTTCTGGCGCGTGGTGAAGTGGCCGTAACCGCGGTCATACTTGTCCGCAATATCGCCCAGCATCTTCATCTGAGAGCCCGAGAGCGTGCCATAGGGCACGGCCACGCGCAGCATATAGGCGTGAAGCTGGAGATAGAGGCCGTTCTGCAGGCGCAGCGGGCGGAACTTTTCTTCCGACAGCGTGCCTTCGATGCGGCGGCGGGTCTGGTCGCGGAATTCAGCGACGCGGGCATCCACCATCGCCTGATCATAATGGTCGTAGAGATACATCAGAGCACCTTGTCGGGGGTCGCGGTGGGATCGAGGCTGAGATCAAGGCGGACCGTGGGGCCCAGCGCGCGGATGCGCTCCTTGATGTGAGCGGGACGGATGCCATCGGCGGTCTGTTCCGCCTCGATGACATAGGCGCCATTGACGCGTCGGGCGGCTTCCTCGGCGGCGATCACGGCGGCGGCTTCATCGCCCATATCCGCCGCATCGTTGACATGGAGCGACCATGCCGCACCATTCCACCAGGTCACCGCCCCGGATTTCAGGTCATTGCCCGTGATAATCTTCACTTTATTGCCTCCAGCGCCACGCGGGCTAGTTCGGACGGGGCGCGCGCGGTCACGGCGCCGATGATGATAAGGGCAGGGCTTTGCACCCTCTCACGCTCCACCAGATCGGCCAGAGCCGCCAGCGGGGAACGCAGCACGCGCATATCGGGCCGCGTGGCATTTTCAACCACCGCCAGCGGGGTTTCCGGGGAAAGCCCGTCAGCGATCAGCTTTTCGGCAATCTGCGCGGCCGTCGCCAGCCCCATATAGATGACCAGCGTGCGCCCGATGCCCGCAAGGCCAGCCCAGTTCTGGTCGGTAAGGCCCTTGCACTGGCCCGAGACAAAGCTGACCACGCTGGCCGCGTCGCGGTGGGTCAGGGGCAGGAGCGCCGCAGCGCCCGCGCCGACCGCCGCCGAAATGCCCGGCACGACCTCGACCGGAACGCCCGCTGCGATGCAGGCTTCGGCCTCTTCGCCGCCGCGCCCGAAGATGAAGGGATCGCCGCCCTTCAAACGCAGCACATCGCCCCCGGCCAGCGCCTCGCGCACCAGCAGGGCGTTGATGTCGTCCTGCGGCATCGAATGGCGGCTGCGGCGCTTGGCCACGCTGATCAGACGCGCACCCGCAGGCGCCATGGCCAGAATGCGCGGATCGACCAGCCCGTCATGCACGACCAGCCGCGCCGACATGATCAGCCGCGCCGCGCGCAGCGTCAGCAGATCGGGATCGCCCGGCCCCGCGCCGACCAGCCAGACTTTGCCCATAGGGGCATTCGGGCCGGACATGCCAGAAGAGGTGGTTTCATTCATGGTCGCCCCCATGGGCCCATGCGCGCAAGGATGAAAGGCAGAATGGCTTTGGCCGGGGGAAGGGAAACTTTTGTCCGTGGTCATGGCTCGCCTGATCGAGGGTTTAGCTGCTTGACCAAGGGCAAATGCGGAATTGCGGCGAGAAGGGGAATTAACGACGATTGACTAGTTTTCGTACATAATTGTCAGGGGCGGAGGCGGATTTGAAGCATCACCTTATTCTGGTCGTGGATGATGATGTTCTCTCGCAGGGGCTGGTTTGCGGGATCATCGCGGCGGCCAAGCCCAATTCGCGCAGCATCATCGCCGCCAATGGGCATCAGGCGCTGGAAATGTGCCGCGAACAGGAAATCGACTGTGTGCTGGTCGATTATGAAATGCCCGATATGGACGGGCTGACGCTGGTGCGGTTGCTGCGTGAACAATATCCGTTTTTGCCGATCATTCTGTGCACCGGGGCGGGCGATGAATTGCTGGCCGCCGAAACGCTGAAAAGCGGGGCGACCGACTATTTCCCGAAAAACCGCATGTCGCCCGTGGCGCTGCGCCGCGCGGTCAACAATGCCATCGAGATTAACGAGCGGATGAAGATCATCCACGACCAGCAGCTCGACATCGAAGCCTTTGGCTTTGCGCTGGCCCATGATTTCAAACAGCCTGTGCGCCAGATCATCACCTTTTCCGACATGATCGCGCAGGAGACGAAAAGGCTGAAAGGCGAACGTCTGCCCCAGATGCTCAAATTCATGGGCGATGCCGCGCGCAGGCTCGACTCGCTGGTCGATGTGATGGTGCAGTATACTTTGCTGCAACAGACGCCTGAACTGAAGCTCTGTGTTTTTTCCGCCATTTTGAAGGAAACGATTGCATCTCTTCAGGATTATATCACCTCAAGAAATGCCACAGTGAATTTTACCGGCGATGCGCTGGTTCTGGTTAATGCCTCTTTCCTGTCACAAGTTCTCCAGAACCTGATTATCAACGGTATCAAGTATAACAAAAGCGAACAGCCGGTGATTGATATATCGGCGGTACAGAATGGCGATATTGCGCTGATCAATGTTACCGACAATGGCATCGGTATCGAGAAGCAATATCTCGAACATGTCTTCAAACCGCTGACCCGTCTGCACAATCGTTCGGAATATGAAGGGTCGGGGCTGGGGCTGACGCTGGCGCGCAAGGCGGTTTCGGCGATGCGCGGCGATATAAAGTGTGAATCCACCCCCGGCGTCGGTAGCACTTTCTCGCTGAAATTGAAAACCGCGTCGGCGCAGGACGCGGCGGCCTGACAAGCGTATAAAAGAACCATAGTGGATTATTGTCCGGGGGCTTTTGGTTAATCGCCGGTTTGACGTCAATACTTATTGGCCTTTAAGATAAATTCCATGGCGACTGTCGAGAGTGAGGGCGATGAGGAGGGTTCAACTGGGACGGAGGATGAAGAAAGCGAATTGATCGAAGGAAGATTTCGACATGAACAACAAGAATTCTTCATGGGGATTGCGGCCCGCGCATCGGGCCGTCTGCGCCTTGCGTGATACCGCGCAACGAGCGCCGGAGGCCTCGCGGCCATGATGGAACAACCCGCAACCATGCCTTTTCAGGCGGCCGATATGGACAGCGCGTTTCGCGCCCTGTTCGACTCCTCGCCCTGCGGATTGATCCTGCTGGATGAAGCCGGACGGATTGTTCATGTAAACCAGCGGCTTCAGGACATTTTCGACTATGATGCGTCCGAAATGCTGGGGCAACCGGTCGAGATGCTGCTGCCCCATCGCGACCGGGCCCAGCATGTGGGGCTGCGCGATGGCTTTATCAAAAGCCCGTCGGTGCGGCCGATGGGGCTGGGGCGCGATCTGTCGGGGCGGCGCAAGGACGGGATGGAAATCCCGGTCGAAATCGCGCTGACCTTTGTCGATCTGCCCCAGGGGCGGATGACCTGCGCGCTGGTGATCGACATCACGCTGCGCAAACGGGCCGAACTGCGCCTGCGCGAGGCCAATGTGCAGCTTGAAGAATTTACCCATGTGGCCTCGCATGATCTGCGCAGCCCCCTGCGCGGGATCGCCAATCTGATCGAATTCATCGAGGAGGATTATGGCGAGAGCGCCCCGCCCGAGGTGCGCCGCAACCTTGGCCGGATGGCCGATAGGATCAGCGCGATGGAGCGGCTGATCGATGACTTGCTGACCTATGCCCGCGCGGGGCGGCGCACGCTGAAAACCGAGGCGATCGACCTTGGCTCTATCGTGGATGAAGTGATCGCGCTGGAGGCGCCGGGGCCGGGGGTTCACATCGACGTCGATATTGCGCTGGAGCCTTTCGAAGGTGTGCGCGTGCCCATCTCCACCGTGCTGCGCAATCTTGTCTCCAATGCTGTGAAGCATCATGATCTCGACGAAAAACACATTCTCGTGCGCGCCAGAGCCGAAGGCATCATGTGCGTGATTGATGTGCGCGACGATGGTCCGGGAATCGCGCAGGCGGCTCAGGGACGCGCCTTTCGGCTTTTTCAGACAGTATCAAGTTCCGGGCGCAACAATGCCGGGCTTGGCCTTGCGGTGACCAAAAGGTTGGTGGAAGCGCATGGCGGCAATATCGAATTGATGAGCGATGATGGCCAGAGGGGCTGTCATTTCCGGGTTTACTGGCCCCGATTTGCTAGGAGCGATCTCGATGACTGCTAGGCTCAATGTCCTGATTGTCGATGATGATGACCTTACCGCCGAAATTGTATCCAGGTCGTTGAAAAAATCAGGGATCGATTTCAAGGTCATCCATGCCAGCGATGGTCAGGAAGGCCTTGAAATCATGCGGGGCCAATCAGAAAAGAGGATTGATCAGCCCTTTGTGACTTTGCTTGACCTGAACATGCCGAGGATGAACGGCTTTGAATTTCTTCAGGCAGTGCGGGCCGATCCGGGGCTTTCTTCTGCGGTCATTTTTGTGCTGTCCACGTCCGACTCCGACTCCGATCTGGTCCGCGCCTATCGGGACCAGATTGCAGGCTATTTGCTGAAATCGGCGGTTGGGCCGCAAATGATACGCCTGACAACCTTGCTTGGCGATTACGCCCATTCGGTGCGTCTGCCTCCACTTCCGCATTGATACGCCATGACCGAGATCGCCCCCCAAGCCATCCTGCTGGTTGATGACGATGATGTGGACCGCGAGGTGTTCATCCGCGCGCTCGACCGGATGGGGATGTTTTCGACCATAGCCGAGGCCAATTGCCTGGATTCGGCGCGCGAACAATTGCGCAGGCACAAGTTTGACTGCGTGCTGCTCGATTACCATCTGGGCGGCGAATTGGGCACCGATCTTGTGCCCGATATCCATGCCCACCGCGATGAGCCTTGCCCGGTCATTCTGGTCACTTTGCGCGATGCCGAAGAGGTGTTGGCCGATTCGATGCGGCGCGGGGTTTCCGATTATGTGGCGAAGGCCACGGTCAGCCCAGAACGCCTGCGCGAGGTCATCATCAGCGCGATCCGCCGGGCTGAGCTGGAACATGCCACATGGCTGGCCGATGAACGCCTGCGTCAGGCCACCGAGGCGCTGCGCGACGAGCATGAGCGATCCTTGCAGCGCGCACTGGACGAGGCGCAATCGGCCAATCGCGCGAAAAGCATGTTCGTGGCCAATATGAGCCATGAAATCCGCACGCCGTTGAACGCGATCATCGGGCTGAGCTATCTGTTGGAGCGGACCAAGCTGGACCAGCAGCAGGGCGACCTGCTGGGCAAGATCAAGGCGGCGAGCCGGGCCTTGCTGGGCATCGTCAACGATGTGCTGGATATATCCAAGATCGAGGCGAACCAGATCGATCTGGCCGTTGCCCCGTTCAGCCTGAACGAGGTGCTGCGCAGCATCGAGGGGCTGGCTCTGGTCCAGATCGGCAGCCGCAAATTGCGCTTCACCCTGCGGCGAGGGAGCAGCTTGCCCGATATGGTCGTGGGCGATGGCGGGCGGTTGCACCAGATCCTGCTCAACCTTGTCACCAATGCGATCAAATTCACCGAGACGGGCGAGGTCAGCCTGAGCGTCTCGGTCAAGAACCGTAATGACGCGATGGCGCATCTGCGCTTTCAGGTGGATGACACCGGCATCGGCATCGAACCGGAGCATATCAGCCGCCTGTTCCACCCCTTTGAACAGGGCGATGTGTCCACCACCCGGCGGTTTGGCGGAACGGGGCTGGGCCTGTCGATTTCGCGCGATCTGGCCGTTCTGATGGGCGGCCATATCGATGCCGCCAGCGAGCCGGGCAAAGGGAGTCATTTCTGGGTAGATCTGCCCTTCGAACTGGCCTCGGACGATCTGGTCGTGGCCGATGATCCGGGCGATGAGGTGGGCGCCCCCCGGCTCAAGGGCGTGCGCGTGCTGATCGTGGATGACAGCGAGATCAATCTGGAAGTGGCCCGCCATGTGCTGGAACTGGAAAGCGCGATTGTCACCACGGCGGAAAATGGCGCGCGGGCGGTGGAAAAGGTGATCGCTGAAAGAGGCGGATTTGACGTTATCCTGATGGATATCCAGATGCCGGTGATGGATGGCTATGAGGCCTTTCGCCAGATCGAATGGACGCTGGGTTCGGCTCGGCCCGCCGTGGTGGCATTGACGGCGGGTGCGGCCCATTGCGACGATCGCGACGCCACGCTGGTAAGGATGGACGGGCTGATCACCAAACCTTTTGATGCCAAGACGCTGATCGAGGTGATCCGGCAAAAGGTGGCCGCAGGGCACCCCGAACCCGAAATGGGCCGCCCGGGCGATGCGGCAGGCCATGCCGACGAATGGCCGGTGATCGACGGCATCGATGTTGACGATGCACGCGAAAGGCTGGCCGATAACAAGGCGCTGTTCCTCAATTCGCTGCAACGCTTTCTGGACGAAAACGAACAGATCGCGGCGGTTGAAGAATCCGCCTCGCCGATGATGAAGCGGTTGCACAGGATGAAGGGGAACGCGGGCCTTTTGGGCATGCAGCGTATCCGCATCATGGCGCAAAGGGCCGAAACCGCGCTGGGCCGCAACGAAGGGCCGATGGCAAAGCGATTGCTGGGCGAGTTGGACGCCGAGTTGAAGGCGGTCGCGGCGGGGTTGCAGGCCTATCGGTTGAAGCAGGCGGGGTAGAGAGATGCCTCCGGCGGGTTAAGGGCGGGGGCCCTTAACAATCCCGTTATGAGGTGACGCATGGTTGGCGTGTATGATGGATATAAAGCCTGCGGCGCAGACGGGTATGACTTTGCCGCGCCGCAGGCTTTCAACCCATGCCGCAAACACATCCATGCCAACCAAGCGCCACCCCATTAATGGGATTGCAAAGGGACGAGTCCTTTTGCCCGCCGGAGGCATCCTTCCTAAAAAAACCTGGCTCCCCATCAACCGTCTGGCCAATGGCGGAGCATTCGCTAAAGTGGGGGTATGAAACGCATTGCAGTCTATTGTGGCTCTGCCACTCCCGCCGATCCCCGTTACATCGAACTGGCCCAGGAAGTGGGCACCGAGCTGGCAAGGCGCGGGATCGGGCTTGTGTATGGTGGCGGTCGGCTGGGCCTGATGGGCGCGGTGGCCGATGCGGCGATGGCGGCGGGGGGCGAGGTGATCGGGGTGATCCCGGTGGCGCTGGCCCATGTCGAGGTCGAGCATACGGGGCTGACAGAGCTGATCACGGTTGAGACGATGCATGAGCGCAAGGCGCAGTTTGAGCGGCTTTCGGATGGTTTCCTGACCCTGCCGGGCGGGGTGGGCACGATGGACGAGCTGTGGGAGGCGGTGAGCTGGGCGCAGCTTGGCTATCACCAGAAGCCGGTGGGCCTGCTCAACGCTTATGGTTTTTACGATGGCTTGCTGGCGTTTAACCGGCACATGGGCGAGGTTGGCTTTATCCGCCCCGCGCATCAGGGCATCATTCTGGCCGAGCGCGAGCTGGACCTGTTGCTGGACCGCATGGCCGCGCATGAGCCGGGCGAGCAGATCATCCGTATGGACCCCAAGACGCTGTGACCCTTGACCGGGGGGCTTTGGTGGAGGCCGCGCGCGAGAGTATTGCGCGCGGATCGAAGAGCTTTGCCGCTGCCTCGAAACTGTTCGATGCGGCCACGCGGGAACGGGTCTGGCTGCTCTATGCCTGGTGCCGGGCTTGCGATGATCTGGCCGATGATCAGGATCATGGCGGGGCGTTAGGGGCGCAGGCCGGTGCGGCCGAGCGGCTGGAGCAGATCCGCCGCCTGACCGCGCGGGCGCTGGGCGGGGATGCAACCGGGCATTTCGCCTTTGATGCGCTGGGCGTGGTGGCGGCGGAATGCGGGATCAATGCGGTGCATACCGGCGATGTGATTGCCGGATTTGCGCTGGATGCGGCCGGGTGGAGGCCCCGGACCGAGCTGGATATGCTGGGCTATTGCTATCACGTGGCGGGCGCGGTGGGCGTGCTGATGGCGCTGGTGATGGGCGTGGACCCGGAGGATGGCGATACGCTTAACAGGGCCTGCGATCTGGGGATTGCGTTCCAATTGGGCAATATTGCCCGCGACATTGCCGAGGATCATGCGGCGGGGCGGTGCTATCTGCCTGCGGAATGGCTGACGCAGGCGGGAGTGGAGGAAGGCGAGCTGATGGCGCCCCGGAACCTGCCTGCTCTGGCCGCGATGGCGGGGCGCATGGCGGGCATGGCGCAGGTCTATGAGGCCAGCGCGCGGGCAGGGGCGGCGCGTTTGCCGTTTCGCTGCCGCTGGGCGGTCTTGTCGGCGGCGGGGATCTATGGCGCGATTGCGCGCAAGGTGGCCGCGCGCGGGCCGCGCGCGTGGGAGAGCCGGGTCTCCACCAGCGGCATGGAAAAATTGCGTTTTCTGGGCGGCGGCCTGATCGGGGCGATGGCGGGGGCGCCTGAGCAGGTGCCTCTGGTGCCCTATCGCCGGGGCGAACTGGCGAAGGCAGTAGAGCGAATTTAACCGAAACGGTCCACGTTGATGCGGAAAAAGCCCCGCCGTTTCCGACGGGGCTTTCGTGTTTTTTTGACCCGTTATTATATTTATCAGCAGGCCGAAATGGCCACGCCATGTGACCCGCAGGCATGCGGGTCCGGGTGAGGCAGATGGCGCAGGACGTGCGAAGCGTTGCTGTAGAACTTTTCGCGCGCCCATTCGGTTCCGACCGGATGATTCCTCCCGGCCGGACCGGTATTCGACGAACTGGCCTTACCTTCGATCTTGGGCAATGCCTGTGTCGAACGAACCGTATCGGTTGCCGGTGTCGCGACCAGTCCTGAAGCTGCCAGAATCAGGATAATATTAGCGCTCATACCTGTGACCCCTGTTCTGTTTTGGGCGAAAATGCCGTTTAAACAGAGGTTAAATATCTGGAATTTTGCGTTATTTTTTATTTAAGGCTGCGGGTTAAGCTGAAATCAACCATCTTTCTCGCATCCAATATGGTACGCGCCGCCCAGCCTGACGATTGGGAGGATCGACAGGCTTTTGCAAAATGCAAATCGGCATCAACGTCACGCAATGGGATAGGTTGTGCCCGGAGGATTGCGGCGGCGGAACAATTCGCCCTTCTCGCTGTAGAGAATCAGCGCCAGACAGCCGCAGCCCGCCGTCAGCAGCGCCGCCGCCAAAGGCCGCGCCGTGCCGTCAAAGGCCTGCCCGATCATCGCGCCCAGCCAAGAGGCCAGCACCATGCGGATAAACGCCTGCGCCGAAGAGGCCGCCCCTGCCTTGCGGGCAAAGGGCTGGAGCGCGATGGAGGAGAAATTGGCCCCCAGAAAGCCCAGCAGGCACATATTCAGCGTCATCATCGGCACGAATTGCCACAGCGTCTCATCCGGCCGCGTGGCCATATAGAATTGCAGCGCGCTGGTGGCGATATAGACGACCAGCGCGGTATGGCTGACCCGGCGGGCGCCGAAACGCATGACGATGCGCGAATTGATGAAATTGGTGCAGGCCATCACCATCGCCATGCCCGCAAAGATCAGCGGAAAGCGCGTTCCGGCCCCGAAATGCTCGCCCACAAGCTGTTGGCACGAGTTGATATAGCCGAACATGGCCGACTGGATCAGCGCCATGCCGAACACATAGCCCAGCGCCGCGCGGGTGGTGGTCACCTCGATCATCGAGCGGCCGATGTTGGGCAGGCTGATCGGCTGGCGATATTCGCGGCGCAGCGTTTCGGGCAGGCGCAGCGAAATCCAGATCGCCAGCGCCGTGCCCATCAGCGCCATCACGCCAAAGATCCAGCGCCAACTGGCCATCAGCAGGATCGCCTGACCCACGCTGGGCGCGATCATCGGGACGATCATGAAGACCATCGAGACGGTCGATTGCATCCGCGCCATGCGGTCGCCTTCGTGCAGATCGCGGATGATCGCGGCGGGCAGCACCGCCAGCCCCGCGCAGGCGAAGCCCACCATCGCGCGCAGCACCAGCAATTGTGTGAAATTCTGCACCAGTCCGCAGGCCGTGGAGCAGATCACATAGGCCGCGATACAGCCCAGCAGCACCGGGCGGCGGCCAAAGCGATCCGCCAGCGCGCCGGGCACCAGACAGCCAAGCCCGCTGAAAATCAGGAAAACGCCCACGACAAGCTGACGCTCGTTAGGATCGCGGGAACCCAGTTCGCGCGCCATTTCGCCAAGTGCGGGCAGCATCGAGTCCACGGCCAGCGCCTGAAGCGCTTGTACCAGACCCATGAGGAGAATGAATTCCAGCCCGCCGATCTTCTTGTCGGCAGGCTCGGGGGAGGGAGAAGTCATGGATTCACCATGGCCGTATGGCGCCGAAATGGCCAGCCCCCAGTATGAACAAATGATGTGGTGAAAATTACGCCTATAAATGGCATTATATGCTTATTGATCTGGAATTTTCAAGAGGTGTCTTGGGGTGAAAAGTCATAAATATCAGAATTAAAGTAATTTTTTAAAATTGGCACGGCCTCTGCAATCCTTCTGGCATCCGGCCGAGCCGGTTTGAACCACGCAAACGAACCACCAGAAGGATACCGACCATGTCCATCTTCCGCACCACTGCTCTCAGTTTCGCCACCACCGCCGCTTTGGGCCTTGCCACTTTCACCTTCGTCATGCCCGCCCATGCCGCCACGCCGGCTGCTCCGGCCACCTTCGAAAAGCTGGAAGGCGATGCTCCGGCGATCCGCGTTTCCTATGCCGATCTCAACCTGTCGACGCAGGAGGGCCGCCATGTGATGCGCAAGCGCCTGGCCGCCGCCGCGCATATGGTGTGCGATGAGGCTTCCGATCTGCCCGACCGGCTCAAGGCCCGCGCGCTGTATGAAACCTGCCGCGAAGAAGCGCTGGACAATGCCACCACCCATTTCGCCGCCAAGCTGAAGGAAAAGCAACTGGCCCAGCGTTGATTTGTTCTTTTTATGTTCAAATCCCGTGATGCCCCGGTGCCAAATGCGCGCCGGGGCATTATCGTGTCGCCCATGGAATCGAACGCGACACAGGATGAAGAGATCAGCGCGCCCGGCCTGCGCAAGATCATCCATGTCGATATGGATGCCTTCTTTGCCAGTGTCGAGCAGCGCGATGATCCTTCGCTGCGCGGCCTGCCCGTGGCCGTGGGCGGCAGCCGCGAGCGCGGCGTGGTGGCTGCGGCCAGCTATGAGGCGCGCAAATTCGGCGTTCGCTCGGCCCAGCCCAGCGTGGTGGCGGCGCGATTGTGCCCGGCGCTGATTTTCAAACCGCCGCGTTTCGAGGCCTATCGCGCAGTTTCGCAGCAGATCAGGGCGATTTTCCGCGAATACACGCCGCTGGTCGAGCCATTGGCGATGGACGAGGCCTATCTGGACGTGACGCAGGATATAAAAGGCATCGGCAGCGCGACGCGCATTGCCGAGCTGATCCGCGCGCGCATCCGCGCCGAAACCGGCCTGACCGCCAGTGCGGGGGTCAGCTACAACAAATTCCTCGCCAAAATCGCCAGCGATCAGAACAAGCCCGACGGATTATGCGTGATCCGGCCGGGCGAGGGGGCCGAATTTGTCGCTTCTCTGCCGGTGCGGCGGTTTCATGGCGTGGGGCCGCGCGGGGCGGAAAAGATGGCCGCGCTGGGGATCGAGACGGGGGCGGATCTGCGCGCGCGCGACATTGCGTTTTTGCGCGAGCATTTCGGATCGCTGGCCGATTACCTCTATCGCGCGGCGCGGGCGATCGATCTGCGCGCGGTCAAGCCCAATCGGCCGCGCAAATCCCTTGGCGGCGAGCGGACCTTTGACCGCGACATTTCCACCGGGCCGGGCCTGCGGCAAGTGCTGGAAGGGATCATCGAGATGGTCTGGCAAGACATTGAAAAGGCAAAGGCCCAAGGGCGGACGGTGACGCTCAAGTTGCGTCTCTCCGATTTCTCGATCCGCACCCATTCGCGTACGCTGGACCGCTTTGTCGAGGGGCGCGAGGAATTTGCCGGTATCGCGCGGGAATTGCTCGATGATCTGTTGCCGCTGCCTTTGGCGGTGCGGTTGATGGGGGTGACGCTGTCGGGGTTCGAGGCGGCGGAGGCGCCGCCGCCGGTTGAGGGGGGGGGGCAGATGGTGTTGTTTTAAGAGGAAGGTTGAATGCGAGGGACTCGTCCCTCGCGCTCCCCATACTGTCTATGTTGTGTTTGTAATTTTGCCGATGGGTGTCGGACGCGCGATCAGAATTTTGAAAGCCTGCGGCGCTTTTTAGCTTGGGTTCGCCGCGCCGCAGGGGGAGTGTCAGGAATTCCGTGTACGGGGCGGCATAATGGGTAGAAAGATCCCCAATTATGGCACGACGCAAAGCCCCTTCGATCCCCGATGACCT
>NZ_JACIDX010000007.1 GCF_014196525.1 Novosphingobium sediminicola
GCTCAGTTCGCTGTTCTCTTCGGCGATCGTTTCGTTCGGGCCATGGCGGCCTGATGTTCAACCGCCGCCCCGTACACGGAATTCCTGACACTCCCCGCCGCAGGCGATAAATTGCCCAAGGCTGCGTCTGACACAAAACGCCGAACCTCACGCACAGCATAGACAGTATCGGGAGCGCGAGTGTCATGACCCTCGCACCTATCCCTCTTGCCCTTCCCCCAACACCCAAACCTCAATCCGCCCCCGCAAGGCAGGCAACAGATCCTCTGGCAGATCGTCAGGGGCAAAGAACACCGCATGGGTGATTTCGCGAAGGTCGGGTCGGGGCGTGCCGAGGCATTGGCCGATCACGATATGCACCTTGTTGCCCGCGCCATGCAGGGTGTCCTGCGCGACATCGGCCAATCGCGGATTCGTCAGGCCGCAGCCCAGTTCTTCGAACAATTCGCGCAAGGCGGCTCGGATCGGGTCCTCGCCGCGTTTCATGCCGCCGCCCGGCGGCATCCAGTCGGGCGAGCCATAGGAGTGGCGCACCAGCAGCACGCGCCCGGCCTCGTCGAGGGCGAGGATGCGGCAGCCTTCGAGGCTGGGCCGCCGGACCCGCCACCATGCCTTGCGCACCCGATGGGCTCCGCGCAGCGCGATGCGGTGCAACGGGGCGGGCAGGTGCGCGAGGATGGCTTCGGCGATCAGATAAAGCATGGCCTCATGTAAAGCATGTGGCGGGCGATTGCGCGGCCTTTAACAGACGGGCCACCGGCAGATCGTGTTCGCCCGCGATGGCGGCGCGCAGGATCGCTTCCTTTTCGGCCCCGCGCGCCACGAACAGCAAGGCTTCGGTGGCGACAAGGCTGGGGATGGTCAGCGAGAGGCGGTCGAAGGGTGCTTCGGGCGGAAGGGGATCGGGGGTCAGGCGCAGCACGCGCGCCGGGGCGTCGGGGCGGGGATCGGTATTGGGGAACAGGCTGGCGATATGGCCGTCGAGGCCCATGCCCAGCCAGACAAGCGCGAAATGCGGCGGCGCAGCATCTTCGACCAGCGGCACGATGCGCGCGCCCAAAGGTTCGAGCGCGGCGCGGATGCGGCCGACATTCGAGGCCGGATGATCATCGGGCACAACGCGGTCATCGCCGGGCCAAATCGCGATTCGATCAAAGGGCAGGCCCTGCCGCGCCAGTTCGGCAAGGATCGGGAATGGAGTCGACCCACCAGGCAGTGAAATGGCAATTTCGCCAGTGTGTGCTGCAAGTGCGTTCAACAGATGCTGGGCTAGCCAGTCGGCGATGGCGCTGTCGCTGGCGCCTTGGTTGATGGTGATGTCGGCCATCGATGTTGAATAGCAAACGCGGGCGGCAAGGGCAAAGCGGAGACAAAGCGATGCAATCCTATGCATCTGCGCATAAATCGGTGAACATGCCTAAGTAGGCGAGCCAGATTTTGCTAATGTTTGCCCGGAAACCGGCGATAGCGGTCCGGCCGGTGTTCATAATGGTAAATCCATGCAATTGATTGTGTTAATGCCCGCGGGACCTATTGAACAAAGTGCAAACTCCGTATCTTTTACTATGAGCACCGTAAGATCATAAAAATCAGAAAGCGATAGATTTTCTTCATGCGGAATTTCGGTCCGGCAATGAAACCCCGGACCTTTGTTTCGCACCTGATCTAATCGGGGGCTTATGGAGGAAGTAATGCTGGTTGAGCATGTTTTGAACGATCGTCTTTCTGATATCGCCGAAAAGGAGCCTAATCCCGAAGCAAGCCCCAATCCTGTTCAGGAAAAGATCGTCGATAAGGATGAAGCACGGGTCGATATTCTTCTGGTCGAAGATGACGACGCCGATGCCTACATCATCCTTGAGGCGCTCAAGAACATCCCCAAGGTCAAATCGGTCGTGAGGGCGATTGACGGGGTTGAGGCTTTGGAAATCGTCGATGCGCGCAATTTTGTGCCGCATCTGGCGCTGGTTGATCTTTCGATGCCGCGCAAGAACGGCTTTGCCCTGCTGGCCGAGCTGAAGGCGCGGATTCAGGTGGATTTTCCCTCGGTGGTGCTGACATCATCGCATGCGGAAATGGATGTGTTTCGCGCGGGCAAGAATGGCGCGTGGAAATACATCACCAAGAAGGACAAGATCCACATGATGACGCAGTCGCTGCGCCGCATCGTCAAGAAGATCTGATTTTTCTCAAGAACGGCTCTGCCCGCGGGGCGGCGGGCAGAGCCGGTTTTTTACCCCAGCAGGCTGGAAAGAAACCACACGCGGGTTTCGGCCTGATCGGTCCAGTCATCGGCCAGCCCGTCGGTGGCATTGTCGCCCGCGGCCCCGGCGGCGGACTTGACCTCGCGGATCGCCTCAACAAGGCGGCCGTTGTCATCGCGCAATTCGGCAATCATTTCGGCGGCGGCAAGATCCGCGCGCGGCTGATCGGCAATGCGCGAGGCCGCGGTGATCGCGCCGATCCCGGTCAGCGTTGCGCCGCCATTCTTGCGGACCCTTTCGGCCACAATATCGGTCAGCGCAAAAATCTCGCCCGCCTGCTGATCAAACAGCAGATGCAGATCGTGAAACTGCGGCCCCTTGACATGCCAATGAAAATTCTTGGTTTTCAGATAGAGCGTGAAGAGATCGGCCAGCAGGCCGTTGAGGCTGTGGGTGAGGGCGGTCTTGGTGTTGTGGTCGTTCATCTTGCGCATCCCTTGCTGAATTGCAGGCCTCGCAGCATCGCGGCCTTGCTGTGTTAAGGGCTGTCTAGCGCGTTTGGTTCAATTGGAAAAATGGATCAATGCGGGGAGTGTAATTGGGTATGGCGATTTATCTGCCATCGCAGAAATCGCACTATCCGTTAAATCCCAACCAGATCCACGCGGAAAGCCCCAATCCCAGCCCCAGCAGCACCGCGCCCGCCCAGCGCCGGATCTGGACAATTCCGCCCTGCGCGTCCAGCATCGTCTCCGCAGCGAGCCAACCCAGCAACAGCGCAAAGCCCGTGCCCACCGCGCCGCCTGCCGCCGCCGGGATCGGCGCATCGCCCACCAGCGCCACGGCCAGCACGATAAAGCGCGCCGCATCAGCAGCCTGATGCATCAGCAAAACCAGCGCGGCGGCGAAGAGCGAGCGGGTCGGTTCCTTGGCCTTGAAGCCGGGGCGAAAGATCAAAGCCTCGGCTCCGGCCGCGATCAGCGCGAAACAGGCCAGCACCAGCCGCGCGGGATAGGTCATCTGCGCGGCCATTTCGCCCGAAAACCATGCTGCAAATGCACAGGCCAGCGCGCCCGTGATCGCCCCCATCATCAGCAATCCGCCGTGCCGCCCCAGCCGCGCGGTCAGCGCCGCCGCCAGCATCTGATCGCGCGCGCCGATCCCGGCCAGAAAGCAGCCCAGCATGGCCCATAAGGCGGCGTTCACTCGAAAATCGCTTTCTGCATCACGGCGCCGATGCGGCGCGCATGGGCCTGCAAGGCGGCGGCATCATCGGGCCCCATCACCTGCGCGGTGGAGGCGTCCCACAAGGCCAGCCAGCGCTCGAACATCGCGGGGGTCAACTCGTCCTTCATCGCGCGATGTACCGCGATCGGCGCGCCGCGATAGAGGCCGCGCCCGCGCAACTGCGTGACCCAAAAAGCGGTCAGCGCGCGGAAATGGTGCGGCCAGTCGGTGATCCGCGCAAAGACCGGGGCCAGCAGCGCATCCTGACGCGCCCGATCATAGAAATGTTCGACCAGGCGGGCCAGATCGGGGTGGCGGATCTGCGCCGGATGAAGGGGGGCGGATTGGGTCACAACTGGCGGGCCTAGACGGGGTTGGCCGCGATGGAAAGAGCCTGTTTGCATCGCGTCTCGCCCCGGCACACCGGAGCTTTTTCGCAGGCCACTCCATTCGTCGAAAGTGCTGTGCGCTTTGTCGCGGGACTATTGTCTACTTAGTGAATTGAGATATGAGTGCCAGAGTCGTCCTGAAGCAGGCGGGGCGATGTTGGCAATGCTCGATGGGCGAAATCTTGCATCAGGCGCATGGGTGCGAGGTTTCGCCTGTCTGGTTTTTCGTAAAACGCGTACCCAACCTTTTAGGTAATGCTCGTCGCGTCTGTCCCGGATTGGGACCACAATTTAACAAATCGCGCGATTCTGCGCCTCGGGGCAAGTGACAAGGGCGGGAATCGCGGTTAATCTGTGCGCCGATGGTGTCGGAAGCCTCAGTCCTTTTTGTCTGTTTGGGCAATATTTGCCGCTCGCCTTTGGCCGAGGGCGCTTTTCGCGCCGCTGCCTCGCGGGCGGGTTTTGCCGTGCATGTGGACTCGGCCGGCACCGGGGGCTGGCACATTGGCGAGGCGCCCGATCCGCGCGCCCGCGCCGAGGCTGCGCGGCATGGCGTTGACATCACCCGGTTGCGCGCGCGTCAGGTCGAACGCGCCGATTTCCAGCATTTCAGCCATATCGTCGCGCTGGATGAGGCCAATCTGGCCGATCTGCGCCGCCTTGCCCCGGCGGACGCGTCCGCCCGACTGACGCTGCTGCTCGATCATTTGCCGGGGCGCGAGGGCCATTCCGTGGCCGACCCCTATTACGGCGGTGTCGAGGATTTCGCCGCCGCATGGAGCGAAATCGCCGCCGCCGCCGAGGCGCTGGTCGATCATTTGCGCTGCGGGGCCTGATAAATCTCGTGCCTTGGCCTGATGCTGTGGCATAAGCATCGGGAAATACGCCAATAGTAACGGGGCCCCATGCGCGACGACGATTTGATTGCCTTTACCCGCAAGGCGCTGGCTTTGCTTTTCATCGTGGCGCTGGCGGCGCTGGTGGTGGAATTGTCCTATCTGCTTATACTGGTGTTTGCCTCGGTGGTGGTGGCCGTCGTGCTGCGCTCGCTGGCGGGGCATTTCGTGCGGCTGCGGCTGGGCAATGGTGCGTCGGTGGGGCTGGCGGTTCTCTCCTTGCTGGCGATTTTTGCGGGGCTGGGCTGGATGTTCGGCGGGCTGGTTTCGGGCCAGTTTGTCGAACTGGGCCGCCAATTGCCGCAAGCGGTGGATGCCGCGCAGGCCTATCTCGACCATTGGCATATTGACTATAATCTGTCCGAAATGGCCAAGGTGGCGCGCGAGCAATTGTCTTCGATCTTTCAGCGGGCCAGCGGTTTTGTGATCTCGGTGGGCGGGGTGGTGGCCGATGTGGCGGTGGTGTTTGTGGGGGGCATTTTCTTTGCCGCCGACCCGGCGTTTTATCGCGGCGGGGTGCTGCGCCTGCTGCCGCGCTCGGTCGAAAGCCTGATGGCCGATGCGCTCGATGATTGCGGGCGCGGGCTGCAATTGTGGCTCAAGGGGCAGATGGTCTCCAGCCTGTTCATCGCCGCGCTGACGCTGGCGGGGCTGTTGCTGCTTGACGTGCCCTCGGCCTATGCTTTGGCGATTCTGGCCGGGGCCTTTGATTTCATTCCCTATCTGGGGCCGGTGCTGGCCGCGATTCCCGGCGTGCTGGTCGGCTTTTCGGCCAGTCCGACGACAGGCCTGTGGACCATTGGCCTTTTCGTGCTGGTTCAGCAGATTCAGGGCCATGTGGTGCAACCGATGGTGCAGAAAAGCTCGGTCGATCTGCCCCCGGTCGTGCTGCTCTTCACCGTGATCGCCACGGGCACTTTGTTTGGGCCTCCGGGCGTGTTGCTGGCCGCGCCGATGACGATTGTCGGCTATATTCTGGTCCAGCATCTCTACATTGGCGCGATGCTGGGTCGCAGGCCCAAGCGGCCTGCCGGACCGCGCGAGCCCACCTGAATCAGCTTTCATGTTGCGCCTTGGCAACGCTTTTGCGGGCTTTTTCGGTGCGCCTATAATTCAAAGTTGAAAGGCGGTTCACCTTTCAATATTGTCCCCTTCAGACGCCGGCGCAAAAGATCGCCGCGCAAGGAGAGGAACATGGCCCTGAACGCCCGCAACAGCCTTCGTCCGTTCACCGCAATCCTATTTGCCAGCGCGGCCATCGGCGCGCTGCCTGCGCCCGCTCTGGCCCAACAGGGCGCGAGCAATGGCGACATCATCGTCACCGCCCGCCGCCGCAACGAATCGCTGAACAGCGTTCCCATCACCATGACCGCGCTGACCGGCGACCAATTGGCCGCCAAGGGCTTTGCCGACATCACCTCGCTGGCCGATGAAGTGCCCAACGTGACGCTGGAGCCTTCGCGCGGGACCAACTCGACGCTCTCGGCCTTCATCCGCGGCGTGGGTCAGCAGGACCCCGTTTCCGGCTTTGAACAGGGCGTCGGCATCTATTTGGATGATGTCTATCTCAACCGCCCGCAGGCCGCGGTGCTGGACATCTATGATGTCGAACGCGTCGAGGTGCTGCGCGGACCGCAGGGCACGCTGTATGGCCGCAACACGATTGGCGGCGCGATCAAATATGTCACCAAGAAGATCGACGACAAGCTGCATCTGGGCCTGCGCGGCACCTATGGCAGCTATGATCAGGCCGATGGTGTGGCCACGATCAGCAGCCCGATCACCAAGGACGGCTTGATCCGCGCCAGCGGCACGCTGGCCCGCCTGACGCGCGGCGGGTTTGGTAAAAACCTGACCACGGGCCTGTCGAATTATAACAAGGACATCTGGGCCGGGCGCGGCACTCTGGAGGTCCATGGCGACAAGATCTTCGCCCGCCTGACGGGCGATTACACGCATGACATGTCGAACCCGCGCGGCGGCCACCGCGAAATTCCGGGCCAGTACAGCGGCGCGCCGGTGCTGGCCAATGTGTTCGACACGCAGGCGGGGCTGAACAGCCCCAAGCAGGATGTGAAGGCATGGGGCTGGTCCCTCTTCCTTGAGGCCAAGCCGAGCGAGGCGTTGACGCTGCGTTCGATCACGGCCTTCCGTAAGGACGATTCGGCCTCGCCCATCGACTTTGACGCGACCGCCTCGCAGGACGTCGATGTTCCGGCCTATTATCGCAATAAGCAATGGAGTCAGGAGCTTCAGGTGCTTTACAGCAAGGGCCGGTTCAACGGTATGGCGGGGTTCTATTACCTCTATGCCACCGCGCTGACCCAGTTTGACGTGCGCCTGTTTACGACCGTTGCGGGCCTGACCGCCTATACCGACGCCAATATCCGCACCGACACGATGGCCGGTTTCGTCAACATGTCCTATGACATCACCGACCAGATCAGTATCGAGGCAGGCGGGCGCTATACCTGGGACAAGCGCTATGCCCAGATCCTGCGCCAGAATTACGTGGGCGGGGGTTCGCCCACCTTTGGCGGGGCGGGCACCGCATCGGGCGCGGCCAGCACCAATTTCCTGGGCAGCGCCAGCTATACCAAATTCACCCCGCGCGTATCGCTCAACTGGAAGCCGGACTCGAACAACACGATCTATGCCAGCTTCAGCCAGGGCTTCAAGGGCGGCGGGTTTGACCCGCGCGGCGTGGGCGTCAATGCGCCCGCCGGTGTGACACAGGGCCAATATCTCAGCTTCCGCCCGGAAAAGGTGGACAGCTATGAAATCGGCCTAAAGACTCGTCTGTTCGATCGGAAACTGGCGCTCAATCTGGCCGCATTCCGCATGGATTACACCGATGTGCAGATCCCCGGTTCGGTGGCCTGCACGGTGGGCGGCCTGCCCAGCTTCTGCGGCGTGGTGTCCAATGCGGGCAAGGCGCGGATGCAGGGCGTGGAGGCCGAGGGTAAGCTCAAGCTGGGCGCGCTCTCGCTCAATGGTTCGCTGGGCTATATCGACGCCAAGTATCTGCAATATATCACGTTGATCGCCGGGGCGCCCACCGATGTGGCCGCCAACCGCAAGGTGCAGAACACGCCCGCATGGACCGGCAATGCCTCGGCCTCCTATGCGATCCCTGTGCCCGCCGGTTCGCTCGACCTGTCAGGCGGCGTTTCGTGGAAAAGCACCACCTATCAGTTCGAAGTACCCAACCCCTATCTCGATCAGCCCGCCTATGCGCTCTTTGACGCCAGCCTCGTCTACCGCGCGCCCGGTGGCCGCTGGACGCTGGGCGTCTATGGCAAAAATCTGGCCGACAAGCGCTATAAGACCTCGGGCTATACCTATGTCGCGGCCAATGCCACCACCGGCGCGCTGACCTATACCGGGGCGGGCAATCTGATCCCCACGCTGGGCAAGGAAGGCGTGCTGACCACCTATTGGGGCAATCCGCGGCAGGTGTTTGCGACGGCTACGGTGAATTTTTAAAGGGATAGGGGGGCAGGAGTGCCTCCGGCGGGCAAAGGGCGAAAGCCCTTTGCAATCCCGATAAAGGGGTGGTGCTTCGATGGCGACGGGGCGCTGAACTCGATTGATTGAAAGCCTGCGGCGCGATTTAACAGCGCCGCAGGCTTTCAATTTTCAACGCCGCGTCTGACACAAAACGTTGAACCGATGGCGCAACAAAGACAGTAACGGGAGCGCGAGGGTCTAGACCCTCGCATCTACCCTTTAATCCACCCGATCAAAAAACCGCCCCATCGCCGCCCGCGCATCCGGCTCATCCATCATCGGCGCATGGCCAACGCCTGCCACCGGGGCCAAAACCGCGCGCGGCTTGCCCGCCACCATCGCCTCTGCCACATCGGCATCCAGCAGATCAGTAACCGTCCCGCGCAGCACCAGCACGGGCCGCGCATCGGCAAAGCGGTGCCATTTGCCCCACGGGTCCGGGTCGGCCACGATGCGGGCCAGCGCGCGGGCGATGCCGGGGTCGTAATCGGCGATGACCTGTCCGCCTTCCTCGCGGAACAGGCGGCGGGCCATGGCCATCCAGTCGGCGGGGCCGTAATGGGCAAACACATCGGCGTTCATCGCCGCGCAGGCGTCTGCTGCGGCCTGCCAGTCGGGCAGGGGCTTGCCCTGACCCACATAGCCCGCGATCCGACCCAGCCCGACCATGGAAAGCTGCGGCCCGATGTCATTTATGACCGCGCCGGCCACCAGTTCGGGATAGAGCGTGCCCAACTCCACCGTAATCAGCCCGCCCATCGAGGTGCCGACAAAGATCGCCCGGCCAATCCCCAATTGCGTCAAGAGCGCGGTAATATCCGCGACATAGGTGGCGATGTCATAATTTTCCGCCGGGTCGCGCTCGGAATGGCCGCGCCCGCGCATGTCCAGCGCCAGCACCCGCCTTTGCCGCGCCGCGATCCATGGCGAGACATTTTCGAAATCGCGCGAATTGCGGGTCAGGCCGTGCAGACATACCACCGGCAGCCGCGCCTCGCCGCCCGCCCCGGCATAATCGCGGGCAAACAGGTTCAGCCCCTCGGCGCTGCGCCAGTGGCGGGGCTCATGGCCGCTCATGGCTTTTCCTCCCGCCGGGCAAGGCCCTCGGTGATGAAACGCCCCGCCTCGCGAACGACATCCTCGGGCGCCTCATCGCCCCACACGCCGTATCGCAGGCCGAGAAACACGTTGATGCCCATCAGCGCCCATGCGCGCACCTCGCAATCGCCCTCGCTGATCTCGCCGCGCTCCATCGCCGATTGCAGGCGGGCGGCGATGCGGGTGGCCGATTTGGTGTAATGTTCGCGATAGGCCGCCGGATCGACGAATTCCGATTCGTCGATGATGCGATAGATCTCTTTATGCTGGCGCACGAATTCCAGATAGGCGAGCTGGCCCGCCTGTTCGGCGGCGATCTGGTCCGGGGCGGCGGCGATGCGGGGGGCGACGAAATCCTTCACCTGACCCGAAAGATCGCGCACCAGCGCCTGAAAAATCGCTTCCTTGCTGTCGAAATAGACGTAAAAGCTGCCCGTGGCCACGCCTGCGCGCGCGGTGATCTGGCTGATGGCGGCGTCGTGAAAGCCCTTTTCGCCAAATTCCTCGGCCGCGGCATTGAGCAGCGCGCGCAAGGTGCGCCGCCCGCGCTCGGTTTTGGGCACCTTGTTGGCGCCGGGGATGGGGGCGGGCGCAGGGGTGTTTTTCGTATCAGACATCGCTCTTGCCGCTTTCTAATTTGAAGCGTGATTCATTTTTCACTATTATGCCCAAGCAGGCCCAAAGCGCAAGGTTTACCCCGCAAGGTTTACCGGACAGGCGCAAGGCCCCTTGGGAGAGAAACATGTCCGAACCCGCAACCGGGCGAGAGCCAGTCACAAAAAAGCCGATATTTGTGCTGGCCATGCTGCTGGTGGTTTACACATTCAATTTCATCGACCGCCAGATCTTTGGCATTCTGGCCGGACCGATCAAGGCGGATCTTCATCTGAACGATACCGAACTGGGCGTGTTGGGCGGCTTTGCCTTTGCGCTGCTCTATTCCACAATGGGCCTGCCGCTGGCCTGGCTGGCCGACAAACGCGGGCGCACGCCGGTGATCGCCGCCTCGCTGGCGGTGTGGAGCGCCTTTACCGCGCTTTGCGGCGTGGTCTCGGGTTTCTGGTCGATGTTCGTTTGCCGTCTTGGCGTGGGCGTGGGCGAGGCGGGCGGGGTGGCGCCGTCCTATGCGCTCATTTCCGACGCTTTTCCGCCCCATCAAAGAGCGCGGGCGATGGCGGTTTATTCGCTGGGCATCCCGCTTGGCTCGGCGGCGGGCATATTGCTGGGCGGCTATGTGGCGGCGGTGGTCAACTGGCGCGCGGCCTTTCTGGGCGTGGGGTTGGCGGGGCTGGTGTTCACGCCGCTCTTCGCCCTGCTGGTGCGCGATCCGCCCCGGCCCGATACGGTCAAGGCCCCGGCCATGATCGAGGTGCTGCGCATCCTTGCGGTCAAACGCAGCTTCTGGCTGCTGGCCTTTGGCGCGAGTTCAAGTTCGATGATGGGCTATGGGCTGGCCTTCTGGCTGCCTTCGCTGATGCGGCGATCGTTTGGCTTGGGGCTGGTGGAAACCTCCCATTTCTTTGGCCTGCTGCTGCTGATCGGCGGGACTGTGGGGGTGATGGCGGGCGGCATCTTCGCCGACTGGCTGGGTGGCCGCAGCCGCGCAGCCTATGCCCTGTTGCCGGCTGTGTCGTTTCTACTGGGGGCGCCGCTGTTCGCCGCCGGGCTCTATACCGGATCAGCCCAGATCACCTTCTGGCTCTTCCTCCTGCCTCAGGCGCTGGTCTATCTCTGGCTCAGCCCGGTGCTGACCGCCGTGCAGCACCTTGTGCCCGCCCCGATGCGCGCCACCGCCTCGGCCAGCTTCCTGCTCATCAACAACCTCATCGGTGCAGGGCTGGGCTCGCTGACCATTGGCAGGCTGTCGGATTGGCTCACCCCAACCTATGGCGATGACGCCCTGCGCCATGCGATCCTGCTGGGGCTGGGCTTCTATCTGCTGGCCGCCGTTTTGATGATGGCGGGGGGGCGGTTTCTGGCGCGGGAATGGGTGGATTAAAGGAGGAAGTTTGCCTCCGGCGGGCAAAGGGCGGGGGCCCTTTGCAATCCCGTTATGGGGTCGCGGCAGGTTTGCCACGAAGTGTTATTGTGCAAGATTTCAACGAAAAGCCTGCGGCGCCAATCAGCGCTATCCCGCCGCGCCGCAGGCTTTATAAAATGGCCTGCCGCGCGACGATCCCGATTTTAAAACCCCCATTCATGGGATTGCAAAGGGATCGAGTCCCTTTGCCCGCCGGAGGCATATTTTTACCCTTGGGCCGCCCAAACCTCCAAAGCCTGCTCCAGATCCGCAATCAGATCGCGCGGATCTTCAAGCCCAATCGACAGACGCACGCCAAAGCGATCCTCCGCCTCCATCCCCGCCAAGGGCCAAACGCTGGCCGTGCGTACGCGGGCGGGGTCGAGCGGGGTGGCGAGGCTTTCAAAGCCACCCCATGAATAGCCGATGCCGAAGAGCGCAAGGGCATCGATCAGCGCATCGCGCGCCGCGCCCGTACCGCCGCGCAGGACAAAGCTGAACAGTCCGCAGCCGCCGGTGAAATCGCGCCGCCACAGGTCATGCCCCGGCGCGCCAGGCAGCATCGGGCAGAGCACTTTCGCCACCTCTGGCCGCCCTTGCAACCATTGCGCAATCGTCAGCGCACTGGCCGTCTCGCGCTCCAGTCGGATCGAGAGCGTGCGCAGGCCGCGCAGCACCAGCGCTGCGTCATCGGGGCTGACCACGGTGCCCATCTGCTGGGCATGGCGGCGCAGGCGGTCGTACCATTCGGGGCCTGCGCTGGCGCTGCCCATCATCACGTCGCTGTGGCCGCCCGCGTGCTTGGTCAGCGCCATCAGCGTGATGTCCACGCCGTGGGGCAGGGGGGCAAAGCCGAGGGGGCTGGCCCATGTGTTGTCGATGATGCTGATGATGCCTCGATCGCGGCAGATGGCGGCGATGGCAGGCACGTCCTGCACGTCGATGGTCAGGCTGCCGGGCGATTCGAGCAGGACGGCGGAGGTGCGCTCGCAGATCGCGGCCTCGAAACTGGCCAGATCAGTGGGGTCGAACCAGCGCGTTTCCACGCCGATAGTTTTGAGGATACCATTGCCCAGCGTCCGGCTCGGCTCATAGGCATTGTCGGTCATCAACAGCACATCGCCCGGCTTCAACACCGCCAGCAACACGCCCGAAATCGCCGCCAGACCGCTGGGATAGAGCACCGTGCCCGCCGCGCCCGACTCGATCTGCGTCAATGCCTCGGCCAGCGCCCATTGCGTCGGCGCGCCGCGGCGGCCGTAATAAAACCGCCCATCCTCATTATAGGCATGGCCCGCGCGCAGCGCCGCCATATCGGGATAGAGATGCGTCGAGGCGCGCCACACGGCGGGCGTCACAACGGCGGAGGGGTGATTTTCGATGCCGGTCCATTCCGGACGGCGCCCCGCCAGCGTCAGCTGCGTGTCGGTGTGCAGGGCAGATGTGTCGATGTTCTTGGCCATGGCGATGCTCTGGCCGTTTTTTTGCCCCGCGAAAAGTTGAGTTTGCAAATAGGGACAATTTGCCGCACCGAAACGCCCGGTGCGGCCAAATCGTCAGGCCCCGGTTTTCAAACTCTGGCCGCGTTATATTGCGCCGGGCCGGTTTCTTTGGGCATGGCGGGGTCCGCGCCCCATTCGGCCCAACTGCCGTCATAAAGCGCGACATCTTCCTTGCCGATCAGATGCAGCGCGAAAATCAGCACGCAGGCAGTGACGCCGCTGCCGCAGGAGGTGATGATCGGGCGGGACAGGTCGATGCCCACGCTCTCAAACGCCTCGCGGATGCCCTTGGCGTCTTTGAACGTGCCGTCGGCCCGATACATTTGCGTATAGGGCACGTTGAAAGCGCCGGGGATATGGCCCGCCGCCATGCCGGGGCGCGGTTCGGGCGCGCTGCCTGCAAAACGTGCGGCGCCGCGCGCATCGACCACCTGTTCCGCCCGCGTGCCGATATTGGCCAGCACGGACAGCTTGTCGCGCAGCTTTTCCGATGCCTGCCATGCGGTGTAATGGCGATGGCGCAATTTCTTGTCGCCTTCCTCCACCTTGCGCGCCTCGGCATGCCATTTGGCAAGTCCGCCATCCAGGATCGCCACATTCTGCGCCCCGAACAGTTTGAGCATGAACCATGCGCGCGCCGCGCTGTGGATGGCCGAGTCGTCGTAAAGCACGATGCGGCTGCCATCGCCAAGGCCGAGCGACTGCATCCGGCTGGCGAAACGCTCAGGCCCGGGCAGGGTGTTTTCGATCCTCGCCCCCGGATCGGCCAGATCGGCCAGATCCATGAACACCGCACCGGGGATATGCCCCGTTTCATATTCGTCCTTCGCGTTGCGACCCGCGTCGGGCAAGTGGCTGCTGGCGTCGACGATGCGCAGATCGCACGCCTCCATATCATCAGCCAGCCACTGGGTTGTCACCAGGCTTTCCATTCGCCGGCGCTCCTCCTTCGCTGCGAAAGCGAAAAATCTAGGCCCGAATTGTGATCGACGCAAACAGTTTTGTCGAGAAACGGGCTGCTATGAACTTTATATTGACCTAAAGTATTATATTGCAAGTGCGAAGGTATGCTCTACCCCTGCTTGTGCGCAATGCTTTGCACCAGCAGATTATCGTACAGATGCGCCCCGCCATCCAGCGGAATCGGCACCAATCGTCCCCCTTCCTCGGGCAGACCGATCAGAAAGCTGCGGTCCTGAAAACGATGGGCCGATGCGCCCTCGACCGTAACGAAGATTCGCGCCGCGCCGACCAGCAAACGCATCGTCCCCAGCCGCAATGTGGGCAATATGGCCACGGGCACGCGCCATTCCTCGGCAATCGCGGCTTCCTCGCCCGGCATCAGCGTGGCCAGACTATGCGCCAGCGCGGTGTCAGGCAGATCGCCCTCGGGCGTGCTCATGCAACTGTCCACGCGAATCGGGCCCAGCGCCCCCGCGCCTTGGTTGCGCAGCGTCACGCGGAAACGCAATTCGATGCGCGACGCGCTGGTGCTCAACCGCAAAGCCTCAAAACGGATGATCAGCGGATCGGGCGGAGCGATGGGCGCGGGCGCGGCCGGTTGGATCCGGTTGAACAGGGGCGACGGCTTGAACACTCCGCGCGCGGGCGCCTCCTCTTCGGGCTCAGCGTGCGGGGCGGGGGCCGGTTCGGGGGCAAAGTCATGGACGGGATTCGGGCTGAGGGCGGGCGCCCGGAGCGTGACGTCTGCGGCTGGCGATGGTTCGGACGTGCTCTCATCCTGTGCGCCGACACAGGCAAAATTGGCAAAGGCAGCGGCAGGACGGGCAGCGGCTGGGTGCGCATCGTCATCATCTACCGCATTGTCATGATCCACCGCATTGGCGCGATCAAGCAGCCGGGCGATGGTGGAGGGATGATCCTCTTCATGCGATGCAGCGGCAGCAGAGATGGAGGCAGCCGCCGGGCGCGCGGCCTTGGGTGTTTTGCGCAGAAATGGCGTGGGCTCGGGCTGGGCCTCATCCAGAGCCCGTTTGGCCCGCCGCGCGCGCCGGCGCAGGATCAGCCACAGAACCCCCAGTTCCGAGGCCAGCCCGAACCCGATGCCCAGCGGATAAAGCATATCGCGCGCCAGCGGGCGGGCGTTCGGTGTGGTCGCCGCGCGCCCGGCGGCCTCGGCGTGCGCGCGCGCTGGAACCGACGACGCAACCGGCGCAACCGGCGCAACCGGCGCAACCGGCGTAACCGGCGCTGCGTAGGTGGGGGCGGCTATCGGCGGCAAAGGGGGCGTCTGCGCGGCCGGGGGTTGGCTGGTATGGCGGCGACGGGGCGGTCGGGTGCTTTCGGCGGGGCGGTTTTCCCTCGCCGTGCCAATATCTTGGCGCGGGGCGGGCTTTAGCGCCGAACTCTCCTTGGCCACAGGATTCTTGACGCTGGCCGTTCCGGTTGCGGGCGCCGAGGGCGCGGCGCCGGAGGGCGGGCCGAAAATGTCGATGGATTGCGCGCCCGTGGGCGGCGCCCCCAGCACCGTCCCGGCGGCCATCGCCCCGCCCAGCATCAGCCCCGCGACCGCGCGACGCAAGACTACGAGCCCCGCCGGACGGCGCGGCACGGCGACCGGGGCGCCCCGCTCACTTTGGCCGGATCTGAACAATTTGCGCATCGCGCCCTTGTCGCTCCATACTGGTTATCCGAGAAATAATCTGGGGCGCGGGCTAATCCTAGTTGTGACTTGCACCTATCCGGAGGTGCCTGAAGCCTTAACCCTGCCCTGTCGGCCGGTATCGGGTTGTATCGGACGGGCGGTCTTGTCTCGGAGGGGCGGGGGTGGCATGGGGATGGCATGAGCAATTCCCATGACGCGCCGCTTGCCCCCAAATTCCTTGGCCAGAACACCGGCCTGCCCGCTTCGCCTGATGAGGCGGTGCTGGATTATGTGCCCAATCCGCGCGTGGGCAGCCTGTATCTGACGCGCTTTGCCGCGCCGGAATTCACGTCTTTGTGCCCCGTTACGGGGCAACCGGACTTTGCCCATATCGTCATCGATTATGCCCCCGATCAGACGATTGTGGAGAGCAAGTCTTTGAAACTCTTCCTCGGTTCGTTCCGCAATCATGCCGGTTTCCACGAGGATGTGACGGTGGGAATCGGCCAGCGCCTGTTCGACGAAATGCGTCCGAAATGGTTGCGCATCGGCGGCTACTGGTATCCGCGCGGCGGCATCCCCATCGACGTGTTCTGGCAATCGGGCGCCGCGCCCGAAGGGCTGTGGGTGCCAGAGCAAGGCGTGGCTTCCTATCGCGGGCGGGGATAAAAGGGCATTATTGCCCTTGCGGCATTCCCCTGTCATCCTAGTGTAACCTTATGTCGGGAGGGCGGGCCTGTGCTTGCCCACCTTGTCGAGGAATATCATGGACGCTCTTGCCGCTTCTGTTGCCGAAACTCCGCCCATCAGCAGCGATCTGGCCGCGATCAAGGCCATTCCCGACCGCTTCTTCAACCGCGAACTCTCGTGGCTGACCTTTAACCAGCGGGTGCTGGAAGAGGCGCGGCGCAAGGAATATCCGCTGCTCGAAAGGCTGCGGTTTCTCTCGATTTCGGGCAACAATCTGGATGAATTCCTAATGGTGCGCGTGGCCGGGCTTGCCGGACAGGTGCGCCGCCATATTGCCGAGGTTTCCATCGACGGCCTTGCCCCGCCGCGCCAGCTGGCCGCGATCCGCGACGAGGTGATGCGGCTGGAGGCGATGCAGCAGGAGATCTGGCTCGAACTGCGCGAGGCGCTGGAGGGCGAGGGCATCCATGTGGTGGGCGACCGGGGCGGGCGCAGCCTCGATGCGGTGCAGTCGCGCTGGCTCAAGGATTACTTCCTTGATCGCATCCTGCCCGTCATCACCCCGCAGGCCATCGATCCGGCGCATCCTTTCCCTTTTGTCACCAATGGCGGCATGGGCGTGATGATGAGCCTGACGCGGATTGCCGATGGCGCGCAGGTGATGGAGATGGTGCTGATCCCGGCCGCCCTGCCGCGCTATGTCCGCATTCCGGGCGACGATGAGGCGGCTTATGTCTCGATTGCCGATGTCATCTGGCTCAATGCTGAAAGCCTGTTTCCCGGTTTTCAGGTGCTGGGCCATGGCGTGTTCCGCGTGCTGCGCGACAGCGACATCGAAATCGAGGAAGATGCCGAGGATCTGGTGCGCTATTTCCGCACCGCGATCCAGCGCCGCCGCCGGGGCAGCGTCATCATGCTCCAGCTTCAGGGCGATTTCCTGCCCGAGGCCGAGCAATTGCTGCGCGATCAGTTGCGGCTCGATCATGCGATCATCATCCGCAGCCATGGGCCGATCGACATGGCGGGCCTGTCGGCCATTGTGGATGAAAAGCGCCCCGAGCTGAAATTCGCGCCCTATTCGCCGCGCTATCCCGAACGCATCCTTGAGCATGATGGCGATATTTTCTCGGCCATCCGCGAAAAGGATCTGGTGGTTCACCACCCGTATGAGAGCTTCGAGGTCGTCATCGACTTCCTGCGCCAGGCCGCCGCCGACCCGGATGTGGTGGCGATCAAGCAGACGCTCTATCGCGCGGGCAAACAGTCCTCGATCATCAATGCGCTGTGCGCCGCGGCCGAGGCGGGCAAGTCCGTCACCGCCGTGGTGGAATTGAAAGCCCGCTTTGACGAGGAGCAGAACCTGCACTGGGCCAGCCAGCTCGAAAATGCCGGGGTTCAGGTGATCTACGGCTTTGTCGACTGGAAAACCCACGCCAAGATCAGCATGGTCGTGCGCAGCGAAAAGGACAGCGATGGGGGGCTTGCCTATCGCACCTATTGCCACTTTGGCACGGGCAATTACCACCCGATCACGGCCCGCATCTATACCGACCTGTCCTATTTCACCGCCGATCAGGCCATCGGGCGCGACGCGAATCAGATCTTCAACTTCATCACCGGCTATGTCGAACCGCGCCGCACGGCCTTGCTTGCGGTCGCGCCGGTGTCGTTGCGCGAACGTATCTATGGCAGCATCGAGCGCGAGATCGCCAACGCCAAGGCGGGCAAGCCTGCCCAGATCTGGGGCAAGCTCAACTCGTTGACCGACAGCCAGCTCATCGACCGGCTCTATGAGGCAAGCTGCGCAGGCGTTGAGGTGCGGCTGGTGGTGCGCGGCATCTGCTGTCTGCGCCCCGGCATTCCGGGTCTGTCGGAAAACATCACGGTCAAATCGATCATCGGGCGCTTTCTTGAGCATACCCGCGTCTGGGCCTTTGCGGGCGGCGCGGCGCTGCCCAATCCGCGCGCCCGCGTCTTCATCTCCAGCGCCGACGGCATGAGCCGCAACCTTGACCGCCGCGTCGAGGTTTTGGTGCCGATCCGCAACAAGACCGTGCACGATCAGGTGCTCGATCAGGTGATGATGGCCAATCTGCTGGACAGCGAGCAAAGCTGGCTGCTGGGCGCCGATGGCCATTACAAACGCGCGGAAATCGGCGAGCAGCCCTTTAACGCGCATCGCTATTTCATGACCAATCCTTCGCTGTCGGGGCGCGGGGCATCGCTGGGTTCGGGGCGCAAGGTGCCCAAACTGGCGCTGCGCCGAGGTCGGGCGTAAAGCGGAAAACTATGATTCGCCTCCCCGCTTCTTTTCCGTCCGCGCAGGATCAGCGCGCGATTATCGACATTGGTTCCAATACCGTGCGTCTGGTCATCTATGGCGGGCCGGTGCGCGCGCCGGTGGTGCTGTTCAATGAAAAGGTCACCGCGCGTCTGGGCAAGGGCGTGGCCGAAAGCGGGATGCTGTCGGCCAAGGGCATCGCCTCGGCGCTGGGCGCGCTGGCGCGTTTTGCCATCATCCTGAAATTGCGCGGGGTGGACGATGTTCAGACCGTGGCGACGGCGGCGGCGCGCGATGCGGCCAATGGCGGCGAATTTCTTGAACAGGTGGCCGCCCTTGGCCTTGAGCCCCGGCTGCTCTCGGGCGAGGAAGAGGCCGTGGCCAGCGCGCGCGGCGTGCTCTCGGCCTTTCCGGGCGCCTGCGGGATCGTTGCGGATCTGGGTGGCGGCTCGCTCGAATTGATCGACATCGAGGGCGATGCCAAGGGCGGCGGGCGCTGCACCCACGGCATTTCGCTGCCGCTCGGCACGCTGCGTCTGGCGGCGATGCGGGTGGATGGCAGCGAGAAATTCGCCCGCCGCATCCACCGCATGCTCAAAGGGCAGGACTGGGACGCCCATTCGGGTCAGGTGCTCTATCTGGTGGGCGGTTCGCTGCGCGCGTTTGCCCGCTTCGCCATGGAGCAGGTGAACTGGCCGATCGATGATCCCCATGCCTATGAACTCTCGCCCGAGGAAGTGCTCTCGGCGGTGCGCGCCTTGCAATCCAAGACCGCGCGCGGGGCCGCGCTGGCGCCGATCAACGGGGTTTCGGCCTCGCGTCTGGCCAGCCTTGCCGATGCTGGGGCCTTGCTGGGCCAGCTGGTCAAGGAATTGCATCCCTCCCGCGTGGTTTTCTCGGGCTGGGGTCTGCGCGAAGGTTTGCTGGCGGGCACGATGGGCGCGAAGACGGCGGGGCAGGACCCCTTGCTGGCGGGTGTTGTCGCCTTTGTTGAAATGCAGCAGCCGGGCCTGTCCGGGGCGGCTGAACTGGTGGCGCGCTGGACCGCGCGGCTGGGCTATGCCGGGCCGGACAATCTGCGCCGCGCGGCGGTGATGCTGGCGCTGGCCTCTTTGCGCTCGGAGCCCAATCTGCGCGCCGAACAGGCCGCGCAATGGGCGCTGCGCAAACGCTGGCTGGGCGTGGATGAGGCCGGGCGGGCGATGATCGCCATGGCCGTGCTGGCCAACAGCGGGCAGGCCGAGATCCCGACCGAGCTGCCCCGGCTGGCCCCCTTGCAGGATCTGCGCGAGGCGGTGATCTGGGGCATGGCCACGCGGCTGGCCCGCCGGTTCTGCGCGGGCGCGGGCGAGGTGCTGGAGGCATCCTCGCTGACCATTTCCGGGCGCAAGCTGGTGCTGGCGACGACTCACGCAATGGCCCCGCTCTATACCGATGCCTGCGCCAAGGATCTGCGCGTTCTGGCCGAGATGATGGGCCTGACCCCGCATCGGCTCAGCGTGGAAAGCGCGGCTGATCTGCCCTAATCGCGGTTCTGTCACAGTTCTGACTTGGCCCCGTCATGGCGGTGCAATTTGCCTGATATAATCCGCGCGCAACGGGTTCTATCGGGGATATGTCATGGCGCGCGCTGCTTTTGCTTCGGGGCTCGATCCGGCTCAGACGGCTTTTCTGTTTGGCGAAGGGGGCAATCGCGTGGCGCTGGATGGCGACGCGGCGGTCGTTTCGGCCAAGGGCGGGATCGCCTCTTGGCTCGATCTGCCCGAAGCGCCCGATCCCAAGGGGCTGCGGCCCAAGCGGCGCTATCGCACGGTGTGGATTTCCGATGTCCATCTGGGCACGCGCGGCTGCAATGCCGATATGTTGGTCAGCTTCCTGCGCTCGGTGGAAACCGAGACGCTCTATCTGGTGGGCGACATTATCGACGGTTGGCGGCTGAAAAAGGGCTGGTACTGGCCCGACGCGCATAATGAGGTGCTGCGCCGCATTCTGAAGATGGCGCATCGCGGCACGCGGGTTGTCTTCATCTGCGGCAATCATGACGAGATGCTGCGCCCCTATGCGGGCCTGACCTTTGGCGGGGTGGAATTGCTGCTCGATGCAATCCACACCACGGCTGACGGTCGCCGCTTGCTGGTGGTGCATGGCGATGCGTTTGATGCCATCGTGCTCTATCACCGCTGGCTCGCCTTTCTGGGTGACAAGGCCTATGAGCTGATGCTGCGGGTCAACACCACGTTCAACGCGGTGCGGCGGCGGATGCATCTGCCTTACTGGTCGCTTTCGGCTTACCTGAAAAAGCGGGTCAAGAACGCGGTCCAGTTCATCACCCGCTATGAGGAAGCCGTGGCCCATGCCGCCGCCGAGCGGGGTGTCGATGGTGTGGTGTGCGGCCATATCCATTCGGCCGAAATCCGCCAGTTCGGCGCGATCACCTATTATAATGATGGCGACTGGGTGGAAAGCTGCACCGCGCTGGTCGAGGATTTCGCGGGCCAGATGAGCATCATCGACTGGCTGGCCGAATTGAAGAAGAATGCCGCCGAAAATTTCGTCGACAAGGCCCCGGTCGCCCATGAGGCTATGCCGACGGGCGTGCCTGCGTGACCGCTCCCCGGATTGCAATCGCCAGCGATGCGTGGTTCCCTCAGGTCAATGGCGTGGTGCGCACACTGGCCGCCACGGTCGAGCATTTGCGCGGGCGCGGGGCAGCGGTCGAGATGATCACCCCCGACCGGTTTCTGACCATGCCGATGCCCGGCTATGCCCAGATCCGGCTGGCCGTGGCGCCGCGTTTCAATGCGCGGCGGATGCTCGACACCTATCGCCCCGACATCGTGCATATCGCCACCGAAGGCCCGATCGGCTGGGCCGCGCGCGGTTGGTGCCGGTCGCGCGGGGTGCCTTATACCAGCGCCTTTCACACGCGCTTTCCCGAATATCTGGCACTGCGCTCGGGGCTTTCGGCCGAATGGTTCTGGCCGGTGATGCAGCGTTTCCACGGCGCATCACGCGCGATCATGGTGGCCACGCCCAGCCTCGACCTCGAACTGGCCGCGCGCGGATTGGCCCAGACGCGGCGCTGGAGCCGGGGCATCGACCATGCGCTGTTCACCCCCGATGGGCCGGTGGCGGCGGATATGGCCGATCTGCCGCGCCCGATCCTGCTGAACGTGGGCCGGGTGGCGCCGGAAAAGAACCTTGAAGCGTTCTGCGAGCTGAACACCGCCGGCAGCAAGGTGGTGGTGGGCGATGGCCCTGCGCTGGCCGAGATGCAGCGGCGATACCCGCATGTGCATTTCCTTGGCCCCAGGAGCGGCGCGGCGCTGGCGGCCGCCTATCGCGCTGCCGATTGCTTTGTATTCCCCAGCCGCACCGACACATTCGGGCTGGTCATCATCGAGGCGCTGGCCTGCGGGGTGCCGGTGGCGGCCTATCCGGTAGCCGGGCCGCTCGACATTCTGGGCGCGGATGGGCGCGGCGAGGGGGGGATTGCCCCTGAACCAATCGCCGCGCTGGACGAGGATCTGGACGCGGCGGTGGCGCGCGCGCTGGGCCTGTCGCGGGCCGGGGCTGCGGCGTTCGGCGCGGGCTTTACATGGGAAAATGCCACCGATCAGTTCCTCGCCGCGATTGCCAGCGCGCTGGAGTTGACGAAGGCGGCCTGATCGACGCTTGGCTTCACCCGCCTCCATGGGCTAACACCGGTCCATAGGGGAATTGGTCATGGGTTTGGGCACGGCGGCGCTGTTTGCATTGGGCTGGATCGGCCTGCTCTTTGCGGTGGCCGCGCTGGCCGAGGCTTATGGTGAAAGACCGCGCGGGCGGCTGCGATTGGCGCAACCGGGGCTGAAACGCCTGCGGTTGGGGGCCTATACGCTGGCGCTGGGGGTCTATTGCTCCAGTTGGACCATCTATGGCGCGGTGGGCAGCGTGGTGCGCGAGGGGTGGAATTTCCTGCCCATTTATCTTGCGCCGATCACGCTGCTGGCGCTGGCGCCGGGCTTTCTGCGCCGCCTTTCGGCCACTTTGCGCGAAACGCAGGCAACCACCCCTTCCGACTTTATTGCGGCGCGTTTCGGCCATGATGTGGTGGTGGCGCGGCTGGTCACGGTGATCGCGCTGGCGGGCAGCGTGCCCTATATGGCGCTGCAATTGCGATCCATCGGCACGGCGATGGCGATCATCACCGGCAATGGCGATGCAGTGGTCGCGCCCACGATGCTGGGCGCGGCGGGGCTTTTGGCGCTGTTTGCGATCCTGTTCGGCGCGCGGCGGTTTGAACGCTCGGGCCGGTCCGAGGGCATGGTCTATGCCATCGCGCTGGAATCGGGGATCAAGCTGCTGGCGCTGTTTCTGGTGGCGGCGCTGGCGGTGGGCATTGTCATGCATGCCGACGCCCCCAGCGCCGAGCGCGGCGTAGCCCAGCTGGCGCGTCATTTCCGTGCCGAGGATATTTCGCTCGAAACTTGGGTGATTGCGCTGATTTCGGCCTGCGCGATCCTCGTCCTGCCGCGCCAGTTCTATATGGCGCTGGTCGAGGCGCGCGATGTGGATGATCTGCCGCGCGCGCGCTGGGGCGTGGTGGCCTATGTGCTGGCGATGGTGCTGCTGATCGTGCCGATTGCATGGGCGGGGATCATTGCGCTGGGGCATGGGGTGGCGCCCGATTTCTATGTGCTTTACCTGCCGCTGGCCTCGGGCCACGGGTTTATTGCCGCCGCCGCCCTGATCGGCGGGATCAGCGCGGCCGCCGCCATGGTGATTACCGACGCCACCGCGCTGTCGGCCATGGTGTCGAACGATCTGATCTTTCCCTCGCTGCTGCGCGGCGGGGTGGGCGCGGGCGCGGAAGCGGGCGTGCTGGGGCGGCGGATGCTGCTGGTGCGGCGGGCCTCGATCGTGGGGGTCATTGCGCTGGCGCTGACATGGGCCGAACTGGTTTCCCCGCGTCAGACTTTGGCCTCGATCGGGCTGGTGGCCTTTGCCGCGATGGCGCAATTTACGCCGCATATGATCCTCGCCGTGTTTGGCGGAAACCGCGATGGCATGGCTGCGCGGGCCAGCCTTGGCGCGGGGCTGGTGCTGTGGCTCTATACGCTGGCGCTGCCGCCGATCCTGCCCGAAGAATGGCGGGCGTGGCTGGCGGCGGGGCCGCTCGATCCGCTGCGGCTGCTGGGCATTGGTCATGCGCCGCCGCTGGTGCATGGGGTGCTGTGGTCGCTGGGGGTTAATCTGGCGATGTTCCTGGCCGTTTCGGCGCGGCGGGGGGCGGGCAATCCGCTGCCCTCGCTGATGGGGTGGCAGCGGCAGGTGTCGGATCTGTCGGACCTGAAAGACCTGACCGCCAGCTTCATCGGCCACGAACGCGCCGAACGCGAATTTGCCGAGGCGCGGCGCGGCATGGCCATCGACAGCCGCTCGGCCCAGCGCGCGCGCAAGCTGATCGCCGCCGTGGTGGGGGCCAGCAGCGCGCGGGCGTTGGTGGCCAGCGCAATGGCGGGGGGCACGATGAGCCTTGCCGCCGTGACGCGCCTGCTCGACGAACGCGGGCAATCGCTGACATTTTCCCGACAATTGCTGGCCGCGACATTCGAGAATATCGAGGCGGGCATCAGCGTGGTCGATGGCGAACAGAAGCTGGTGGCGTGGAACACGCGCTATGAGCAATTGTTCGATTACCCGGTTGGGCTGCTCTATGTGGGCGCGCCGGTGGCCGATCTGATCCGCCACAATGCGCGGCGCGGCGATTTCGGCGCGGGGGCCGATGTCGAGCATGAGGTGGAAAAGCGCCTGCGCCATTTGCGCCGTGCGCAGGAATACACGTTCGAGCGCTATCGCCCCGATGGTCAGGTCATCAAGATGGTGGGCGGGCCGATGCCGGGCGGGGGCTATGTCACCAGCTTCATCGATATTACCGCCGAGGCGCAGGTGCGCGCCGAATTGAAGCGCACGCTGGCGAGGATGGAGACCCGCGTGGCCGAGCGGACGCATGAATTGTCCGAGGCGAACCAGCGTCTGGCGCAGGCCGACCGCGACAAGACGCGGTTTCTGGCAGCGGCCAGCCATGATCTGTTGCAGCCTTTGCATGCCGCACGGCTGTTTACGGCGGCTCTGGCGCGCGATGTGCCGGAACATTCGCGGGTGTTGGTGGGGCGGGTGGACAATGCGATTGTGGCCGCCGAGGATCTGCTGCGCGCGCTGCTCGATATTTCCAAGCTGGACGCAGGCGGGGTACAGGCGCGGCCGGAACCGCTTCTCTTGGGGCCTTTCCTGAGCGATCTGGTCGAAAATTTCCGTCCTATGGCCGAACAGAAGGGGCTGGAACTGAGGCTGGCGCGGATGGGCGCGCGGGCCATGGTGCTGCGCACCGACCCGGGGCTGCTGCGCTCGCTGCTCCAGAATTTCATCACCAATGCGTTACGCTATACGCTCGATGGCGGGGTGCTGGTGGGCGCGCGTTGGCGGCATGAGGCGCAGGGCGAGGAATTGCGCATTGATGTCATCGACACCGGCGTGGGCATTCCGCCCGAACAGCGCGAGGCGATCTTTGGCGAATTCACCCGCCTTGGCGAGGTCGAGGCCGAAGGGCTGGGGTTGGGGCTGGCGCTTTCGCGGCGGATCGCGCGCCTGCTGGGCGCACGGATCGAGGTGGTGTCCAATGTCGGGCGGGGTAGTCGGTTTAGCCTGACCCTGCCCGCCGCGCAGGACGCGGTGACGATGAGCCTGCCCAGCGCCGCCCCGCCGCCCGGCAGCGTGGCCGCCCATGCGCGCGCGCTCAATGTGCTGGTGCTCGACAATGACCCGCTGACCGTGGAGGCCACCGCCGCGCTGCTGACCGCGCTGGGCCACCATCCCTATGGCGCCGAGGATGGCGACGCGGCCCGCGCGATCCTGCGCAAGGGGGCGGTGGATGCCGTGCTGGCCGACTATCGGCTGGACACGGACGAGGATGGGCTGAGCGTGGTGGAAAGCCTGCGCGCCGAACAAAGCGGTTTGCCCGCGATGCTGATCACCGCCGAGACGAATCCGGCGATTCGTGAGCGGGCCGTGGCGATGGGCGTGGTGATGATGGCCAAGCCCGCCAATGCTACCGGGATTGAGGGGTTTTTGGCGGGGGTTTAGGGTTTAAGGGGTTTTAGAAGAGATAGATGCGAGGGACGAGTCCCTCGCGCTCCCGTTACTGTATGCGTTGCGCCATGGGTTCGGCGTTTGGTGTCGGACGCGCCGTTTGGAATGTGAAAGCCTGCGGCGCCAATCAGCATAACCTTGCAGTGCCGCAGGCTTTAACAAGCCACACACAAAGCTGCCCTTAAACCACCATCCCATTACCGGGATTGTTAAGGGCCCCCGCCCTTAACCCGCCGGAGGCCACTTCTAAACCTCTCAACCCTTACCCCTTCAAATCCAGCCCCAAAGACCGCGCCACCAGCGCCGCCTGGGTTCGGTTGCGCACGTCGAGCTTGCGCATGATCGCGGTCATATGGGCCTTGACGGTGGCCTCTGCGATGCCGAGATTATGGGCGATCTGTTTGTTCAATTGCCCGTCCAGCACGGCCAGCAGCACTTTCAATTGCGTTGGCGTCAGGCCTGCGACCTCGCGGCGGATGGTGTCGAGTTCGCCGTGCGTATCGGGCGCGGCGGGTGCGGCGGCGCCCAGCGTGTCGGCGATGACCGCCTCGATGGCGGACAGGTCGCTGTCTTTGGACAGGAAACCGATGGCTCCGAAGGCGCGTGCTTCCTGCGGCGCGGCGCTGCCTTCTGCGCTGGAAACGACGAGGATCGGCACATCGGGCTTTTCCGCGTGGAGCAGCGCGATGCCCGAATAGCCCACCGCGCCCGGCATTTTCAGATCCAGCGTGATGAGGGCAAGGTCGCTGGCATCCGCAGCGGCGCGGGCGGCGGCGGTCAGGGTTCCGGCCTCGATGATGCGCGCCTGTGGCAGGACCCGGTTGACGGCGAGGCTGAGCGCCTGGCGGAAGAGCGGGTGGTCATCGGCAATAAGGACGGTCTGGGTCACGTGAGGCAGGCTTTCAGGCAATGATGCTGCCGACTCGCCGCCATGGCCGGGCTGTCGGTTCTGCGCCTTATGATAGAGCCACAGGCCCATGCGGCAACCCCTTGCGGGCGTTTGCGCGGAGCAAAATGAACGGGCCGTCAACTTTCGTTGGCGGCCCGTCTTTAATCACAGCGGTTTTTCTTATGCGTTGGCCAATTGCGGGCGGTTGGCCAGCAGGTGATCGACTACCGAAGGATCGGCCAGCGTGCTGGTGTCGCCCAGACTGCCCACGTCATTTTCCGCGATCTTGCGCAGGATGCGACGCATGATCTTGCCCGAACGGGTCTTGGGCAGGCCCGGTGCGAACTGGATTACGTCGGGCGTGGCGATGGGGCCGATTTCGCGGCGCACCCATGCGATCAGCTCCTTGCGCAAAGCCTCGTCGGGTTCGACGTCCGCGTTGCAGGTGACATAGGCATAGATGCCCTGACCCTTGATCTCATGGGGCATGCCCACCACGGCGGCCTCGGCCACATGCTCATGGGCGACCAGCGCGGATTCGATTTCCGCCGTGCCCATGCGGTGGCCCGAGACGTTGATGACGTCGTCGATGCGGCCGGTGATCCAGTAATAGCCATCCTCGTCGCGGCGGCAGCCGTCGCCGGTGAAGTAGTATCCGGCAAAGGTGGTGAAATAGGTCTGGAAGAAGCGATCCGCATCGCCCCAGACGCCGCGCATCTGGCCGGGCCAACTGTCCGCAATGACGAGGCAGCCATCGCCGGGGCCTTCCATGATCGTGCCGTCATTGTCGAGCAGCAGCGGTTGCACGCCAAAGAAGGGGCGCGAGGCCGAGCCGGGTTTCAACGCCGTGGCGCCGGGCAGGGGGGTGATCATCGTGCCGCCCGTCTCGGTCTGCCACCATGTGTCGACGATGGGGCAGCGGCCTTCGCCCACGACCTTGTGATACCATTCCCACGCTTCGGGGTTGATCGGTTCGCCTACGCTGCCCAGCACGCGCAGCGACTGGCGGCTGGTCTTCTTCACCCATTCGTCGCCTTCGCGCATCAACGCGCGCAGGGCCGTGGGGGCGCCATAGAAGATCTCGACCTGATACTTGTCCACCACCTGCCAGAAGCGGCTGGGATCGGGATAGTTGGGGACGCCTTCGAACATCAGCGTGGTGCCGCCGTTGAGCAGCGGGCCGTAGATCAGATACGAATGGCCCGTCACCCAGCCCACGTCCGCCGCGCACCAGTAAATCTGGCCGGGGCGATAATCGAAGACATATTGATGCGTGGCCGAAACCCACACCGAATAGCCGCCGGTGGTGTGCAGCACGCCCTTGGGCTTGCCGGTGGAGCCGGAGGTATAGAGGATGAACAGCGGGTCTTCGGCGTTCATTTCCTCGGGGCTGTTTTCGGGCGATACGGCGGCGCAGGCGGCATGCCAGTCGATGTCGCGGCCCGGCACCATGCCGACATCGGCCCCGGTGCGGGCCAGCACGATGACCTTTTCAATGCCCGGCGCCTGAGCAGCGGCGGCATCGACGTTTTTCTTGAGCGGAACCTTCTTGCCCCCGCGCAGACCTTCGTCCGCCGTGATGACGATGCGGCTGCCGCAATCTTCGACGCGGCCGGCCAGCGCCTCGGGGCTGAACCCTGCGAAGACGATGGAATGGATCGCGCCGACGCGGGCGCAGGCCAGCATGGCCACCGCCGCTTCGGGCACCATGGGCAGATAGATCGTCACCCGGTCGCCGCGATTAACGCCCTGATCCTTGAGCACATTGGCGAAGCGGCACACCATTTCGTGCAGTTCGCGATAGGTGATGCGGCGCTCGGCCTCATCCGGGCTGTCGGGTTCCCACAGGATGGCGATCTGGTCGCCGCGCGTGGTCAGATGGCGATCCAGCGCATTGGCCGACAGGTTGAGCGTGCCGTCCTCGAACCAGCGGATGCCGAAATCACCCGCGTGATACGAGGTGTTCTTGACCTTGGTGAACGGCTTGATCCAGTCGATGCGCCCCGCTTCCTGCGCCCAGAACGCATCGGGATCGCTCACCGATTGCTGATACATGGCGGTATAGCGCGCATCGTCGATCAGGGCATTTTCGGCCCATTCGGCGGGGACGGGATAGATGGCTTCGCCCACGTTTCAGCACTCCTCTCAAAATTCGTTCCGATGGACGTAACGTGAGGGAGCCCCTCGCGCAGCCCATTCTTTGGAACAATACTAGGCCAATATGGTCCAAGTCGTAGCCCTTACCAAGGTCGTACATGCAAGGTCGGGAAATAAACCTTGGTCGGGATGGATCGTAACGGCTGTTACGAGTGATCTTTCCATCACGGATCGGACTGTCCCCCGCAAGAAGGGACGGCCAACAGGATGGAGAGGTTTGATGACGCTTTTTCGGGGAAAGGCGCGCGCTATGGCAGTGTTGCTGGGCGCGTCGGCGCTGGCGGCGCCGGGGGGCGCGATGGCGAAGGCTGCTCCTGCACTCAGCGCGCGTGAGGCGGCCCTGCTCGAACGGCTGGAGAAGCTGGAGGCCGAGGTGAGCCAGTTGCGCGCCGATGCCGCCACCACCCGCCAGCAGCAGGGCGAGGCCGTACAGGCCGTGGCCACTCAGGCCAACACCGCCGCGCAGGTCGCCCAGAGCGCTGCCAAGGAGGCCAAGGCCACCGGAGAGCGCGTAGCCGCCGTGGAAAAGAAGCCTCAGCCCGAGGGGATGCGGGTTGGCGCGACGAACATCCGCATCGGCGGCTTCCTGAAGTTCAACGCCGATTACAGCCATTTCGATGGCGGCACCGTGGCCACCAACACGCTGGGCCGCGACTTTTATCTGCCGCAGGCGATTCCCGTGGTGACGCCCACCAGCCGGTCGAGCACCGACACCGATTTTTCGGCCAAGCAGACGCGGATCTGGCTCAACCTCGACACGACGGTGGCGGGCCATACTTTGCGCGGCTATATCGAGACCGATTTCCAGACCACCGCCAGCGCGGCGGCCAATGTGACGGGCGGCGGCAGCCAGCGTACCACCAATGGCTATACGCTGGCGCTGCGCCGCGCCTTTGTTCAGCTCGACAAATGGACCTTTGGCCAGGACTGGACCACGTTCCAGAACACCGCCGTTCTGCCCGAATCGACCGATTTCGTCGGCGCGACCGAAGGCACCGTTTTCGTGCGTCAGCCTTTGGTGCGCTATTCCACCCCGCTGTCCAAGGCGGCCACGCTGCACGTCTCGGTTGAAAACCCCGAGAGCGCCACGGCCAATGCGGGGTCTGCCGCGCTGGTGGAAAACGGCACTGACCATCTGCCCGATTTTGCCGCCCGCCTGAACTATATGACCAAGCGGGGCGAGATCAGCTTTGCCGCGCTGGGCCGTCAGGTGCGCACCGAAACGGCTGGGGCGGGCATCACCCGCGCGGGCTTTGGCGGATCGGTTGCGGGCAAGATCTTCCTCAATGAAAAGCGCACCAGCGACCTGCGTTTCTCGGCCACCTATGGCCAGAACATCGGGCGCTATGTGGGCCTGAACTTTGCCCCCGATGCGGTCTATGTCGCGGCCACCAACAGCCTGGCCGATGTCCGGGTGTTTGCCGCGCTGGCCGCAGCGCGCATCGCCATCACGCCCACTTTGCGCGTCAATGTCATCGGTTCGATGCAAAGCGCCGACTATGACGGTTCGCTCAGCCCCGCCGCCATTGCCGCCTATAACAAGAAGGCGTGGTCGGGCGCGGTCAACCTGTTCTATTCGCCGGTCAAGGCCATCGACCTTGGCATCGAATATCGTCACGGCCAGCGCGAACTGGTCAATGGCCAGAAGGGCAACATCGACCGGGTCGAATTTGCCGCACGCTATAATTTCTGATCTAATCAAATCATAACGGGTCGAAAACGACCCATAACGGGAGCGCCTGTCATGTCTGTATTGCATGAAACGGCAGAGGATCTAGCCAGACTGCCAAAGCATCATGTCGCCACCCATGACGAGAAACTGGTGATTACCGCCAGCTCGCTGGGCACGGTGTTCGAATGGTATGATTTCTATCTCTACGGCCTGCTGACCGCGATCATCGCGGCCCAGTTCCTGACCGGGCTTAATCAGACCACGTCCTTTATCATGGCGCTGCTGGTGTTTGCGGCAGGCTTTATCGTGCGGCCCTTTGGCGCGCTGGTGTTTGGCCATATCGGCGATCTGTTCGGGCGCCGTTATACTTTCATCATCACGCTGACGGTGATGGGCCTGTCCACCTTCCTTGTCGGCTGTCTGCCCACGTATAAGCAGGTTGGCGTTGCCGCGCCGATCATGCTGGTGGTGCTGCGCATGTTTCAGGGGCTGGCGCTGGGCGGCGAATATGGGGGCGCTGCCACCTATGTTGCCGAACATGCACCCGCCGGAAAGCGCGGGCTCTATACGAGCTGGATCCAGATCACCGCCACGGCGGGTCTGGCCATGGCGCTGCTGATCGTGATCGCGGTGCGTTCGCCCATTACCGGCGTTGGCGAAGAAGCCTTCAAGCAATGGGGCTGGCGCATTCCCTATCTGGTCTCGGGCCTGTTTCTGGTGCTGGGCCTGTGGCTGCGCTTGAAGCTGCATGAAAGCCCGGTGTTTCAGAAGATCAAGTCGGAAGGCAGCGGCTCGAAGGCTCCGTTGAAAGACGCCTTTGGCAAGTGGTCGAACCTCAAGATCGTGCTGATCGCTTTCTTCGGCGCCATCGCGGGTCAGGCTGTCGTGTGGTACACGGGCCAGCTCTATGCGATGTATTTCCTTGAAAAAATGCTCAAGGTTGACGGTCTGACCGCCAACACGCTGATCATCACCGCGCTGCTGCTGGCCACGCCTTTCTTCCTCTTCTTCGGCGCCCTGTCGGACAAGATCGGGCGCAAGCCGATCATCCTGACCGGCTGCGCGCTGGCGGCTCTCACCATGTTCCCCGTGTTCCACGCGCTTACCGAGGCGGCCAATCCCGCTCTGGCCCATGCGCAGGCCAATGCCCCGGTCAAGGTCATGGCCTATCCGGGCGAATGTTCGTCGCAATTCGACCCTGTGGGCGCCAATAAGTTTGACACCACCAGCTGCGACATCGTGAAAAACGCTCTGGCCAAGGCGGCGATCAATTACGAAAACGTCGATGCGCCCTCCGGTTCGGTCGCCAGCGTTTCGATCGGCGGCAAGACCATCATCGCCCCCGATCCGGCGCAGGTGTCGGGTGAGGACAAGAAGAAGGCGATTGCGGCCTTCACCACTGCGCTGGTAGGCAAAGCGGCCAGCGGCGATAAGCCTGCGGTTGTGGGCGAACTGACCAAGGTGGGCTATCCCACCAAGGCCGACCCGGACCAGATCGACAAGCCCAAGGTGGTGGCGATCCTGTTCTATCTCGTGCTGCTGGTGACGATGGTTTATGGCCCGATTGCGGCCATGCTGGTCGAACTCTTCCCCAGCCGGATCCGCTACTCGTCCATGTCGCTGCCCTATCATATCGGCAATGGCTGGCTGGGCGGTCTGCTGCCCGCGATCGGCTTTGCCATGGTCGCGGCCAATGGGGATATCTACTATGGCTTCTGGTATCCGGTGATCGTGGCGGCGGCCACCTTCTTCTTTGGCCTGTTCTTCCTGCCAGAGACGTTCCGCCGCAACATTGATGGCTGATACTTAAGTCTTACTCCCTTGAATGTCGCGCCCTGATCTGGCCTATTTGGCCCAAATCAAGGCGCGACTTTTCTTTTGCGCCCAAGGGGGCTGCATTCTTCCTCTCACGGAGATTCCCGATGACCACTCCAACCGTTACCAGCCAGGCCGCTACCAGCCAACAGCTCACCACCCGCGATGGCGTGGTGCTGAACGTGCGTCCCGCCACCGAGGCTGACGAGGCCGCGCTCTCCGCCTTTTTCGACGCCGTATCCGAGGATGACCGCCGCTTCCGCTTCTTTGCGGCCGGCGAGCATGTCAGCCATGACCAGCTTGACCCCTTGATTCACGCCGATCATTTCCGCAGCGAAAGCTATATCGCCTTTGACCATGCCACCGGCGGACTGGTGGGCTCGGGCCTGCTGGCCTGCGACGGCAAGATGGATACGGGCGAAGTGGCGGTGTCGGTCCATGCCGATTATCGCGGGCGCGGCGTGGGCTGGGCTCTGCTCGACCTGCTGGCCAAGGAAGCCGAGCGCCGGGGCGTGCGCCGCGTGATCTCGATCGAGAGCCGCGACAACCATGCCGCCATCGAGGTGGAGCGCGACAAAGGCTTTACCCCCGAGGCATTCGACGGCGATCCGACTTTGGTCGTTCTATCGAAAACCTTCCGATAAGAAGATAGTCATGGCCAGAATTCATAAACATGAGGATGGCCATGAGCGAGCTTTATACTTCGGCCTGGCAAGAAAGCATCGAGAACCGCGAAGCTTTCTGGAGCCGCGCTGCCGGGGCTGTTGAATGGAGCAAGGAACCGTCGCGCGCATGGGACGATGCGCGCGGCTGGTTTCCCGATGGATCGCTCAACACCGCCGTCAACGCGATTGACCGCCATGTCGCCGCCGGGCGCGGCGATGCCGCCGCCATCATTTATGACAGCCCGGTGACCGATACGGTGGAAACCTACAGCTATGCCCGGCTGGCCGATGAAGTGGGCCGCGTGGCCACCATGCTGGTGCGCCTTGGCGTGGGGCGCGGGGATCGCGTGATCCTCTATATGCCGATGATCCCACAGACGATGTTCGCCATGCTGGCCTGCGCGCGGTTGGGGGCTGTGCATTCGGTGGTGTTTGGCGGTTTTGCCGCGCATGAACTGGCCAAGCGCATTGATGACGCCACCCCGCGCCTGATCCTGACCGCCAGCGCGGGCGTCGAGGGCAGCCGCAAGATTGCCTATAAGCCGATGGTGGACGAGGCGCTGCGCACATCAAACCATCAGCCCGACCACGTGGTGCTGTTTCAGCGCGATGTGCTGGCCGCCGACCTCATCGCCCCGCGCGACATCGACTGGGCCGCGATGATCGAGGAAACCTCCGCCGATCCCGTGCCCGCTCCCGCCGAGATGGCGGCCGATGATCCGCTCTATATCCTCTATACCAGCGGCACCACCGGAACGCCCAAGGGCGTCGTGCGCGAGAATGGCGGCCATGCGGTTGCTCTCACATGGAGCATGGCCAACATTTACGGCGTGGGGCCGGGCGATGTGTTCTGGGCGGCCAGCGATGTGGGCTGGGTCGTGGGCCATTCCTATATCGTCTATGCGCCCTTGCTGGTGGGGGCCACGACGGTCCTGTTCGAGGGCAAGCCGGTGGGCACGCCCGACGCGGGCACTTTCTGGCGCACCATCCGGCGCCATGGGGTCAAAGTCTTCTTCACCGCGCCCACAGCGATCCGGGCGATCCGCAAGGAGGACCCCTCGGCCAGCTTCCTGCGCGAGATCGGCACCGGGCCGTTGCAGGCGGTGTTTCTGGCGGGCGAACGCGCCGATCCCGACACGATCCACTGGCTGGAGGAACATTCCAGCCTACCGGTGATCGACCACTGGTGGCAGACCGAGCTGGGCTGGCCGGGGGTGGCGACCTGCCATGCGCTGGGCGATACGCGGCGGCGCGCGGGCAGCGCGGGCTTTCCGGTGCCGGGCTATGAATTTGCGATTCTGGGCGACGATGGCAAGGAATTGGGCCGCGATCAGTCGGGCTTTGTCGCCGTGCGCGAGCCTTTGCCGCCGGGCGCCTCCCGCACATTGTGGAACAACAAGGCGGGCTGGGAAAAGAACTTTGCCGCTTTCCCCGGATGGTATGAAACGGGCGATGCGGGCTATATCGACGCCGACGGCTTCGTCCATATTATGGGCCGCACCGACGACATCATCAATGTCGCGGGCCATCGCCTGTCGACCGGGCAAATGGAGCAGATCGTGGCGGCGCAGGACGGCGTGGCCGAATGCGCGGTGATCGGGGCGGATGATGCCATCAAGGGCATGGTGCCGATCGCCTTTGTCGTGCCGCGTGCCGGGTTTGATGCTGATGCCGGCCTGCCCGCGCGGGTGATTGCCGGGGTGCGGGGCGAACTGGGCGCGGTGGCCGCGCTCAAGACCGCCTATGTGGTGGGGGCTTTGCCCAAGACGCGCTCGGGCAAGATCCTGCGCAATCTGCTGCGTAAAATCGCCAATGGCGAGGCATGGACCTGTCCGCCCACCATCGACGATCCGGCCATCCCGGCCGCAATCGAAAGCGTGATCCGGCAGGACAGCGCGAAAGTGGCTTAAAAATTGGCGCTATAGCTGAGCATGAGACGGTCGCGCGCGCTGCTGGCCAGCGCGGCGGCTTCTCCCGGCGCGGTGTCGCTGCTGCGCGACAGGCGATATTCCAGCCGCAGATGCCCCGGCCCCATCGGCGCATCGGCCCCGGCCGACAGGCGCCATCCCTCCATCATCCGGTCGCGGTTGCGCAGGGCAGGGCCGATGACCGCGCGGTCATGCAATTCTGTACGCAGCGCCCCCGCGCCCGCAAACAGCCGCGTGCCGATCGGCAAGGCCGCCAGCGCCAGCGGATAGGCCAGATGCGCGCCCACAAAGATCTCACGCGTGAGGGCCAGGCTGAAATGGTCCTGCGGATTGGCGGCCCAGGTGCTGCCGCCCTCATTGGCGTCGATCAGCTTGGCCCCGGCATGTTGAAAATCCAGCCCCAGCAGCGCGCGCCCCTGCATCGTGGGGGCCAGCACGGGGCGTTCGAGCGTGATGACTGCCACGTCCATTCGTCGGTTGAGCGGGGTTTCCGTGCCGTCATGGGCCAGCGCGGTCATTGCTGTTTCGCTGATGATATCGGTCGACAGGCGGGCGCCGTGCAGCGCCCGATGCAAAATGCCCGCATGAACGCAGACCGGCGCCAGCCCGCAAGCGAGCATTGCGACCAGCCCAAAAGTTGCAGCACAAGCAAGGCGGCGCATGGCAATCCTCCCCCGTGGACCATGTGATCCGCAATACCGCAGAATCAGCGCTTGGTTCCCGGTGCGACGACATTTACTTCACACGGACTGAAGATAGTGTTTTGCGCCTTTGGTTACATACCCTGGTTAATACCGCGACAGGCTTTACGCCCGGTCATCTTTGCATCGTGCCAAGCCGTGGAAAAGGCGCGACGGAATCGTCCCGCTGGGCCGGGGCGGGTCCGGTTTTGCGATTAACCCGCCGTCATTTTTCTATCTTTGAGGTAAGGAAATCGGCCGGAAAGGATGCTGAAACGGGCTGCGATGCCAAGCGCAAATCGCGGATTTCCGGCGATTCGTCGGCCCTGCACCGGCCAATGTGTGTCATTTGAGCATCACTTTGCGATGTCATGGATGTGTCATAATCCCGTCAAAAAAGTGCAACCCCCTCAACCTATTGGCGGCTTCAAGTCTGCACCGATTACCTAAGACCGGATGGGAATTCCTCTCCCTTCCCTCCCGCCGGTCTACCTTTGATGGGGGTTATATGTTCTCTGCTTCTCGTTTCCTCGCTGCGGCGAGCTTGCTTGCGTTGTCCGCTCCGGCTTTCGCCGCCGAAGACGCCGCTCCGCCCACGGGTGACACCTCGGGCCTGACCGACATCGTGGTGACCGCGACCAAGCGCGAAACCAACCTGCAAAAGACGCCGATCTCGATCAGCGTGGTGAACGCTGAAGAAATCAAGAAGCGTCACGTCCAGAGCCTGTTCGATCTGGGCGACGGCGCGGTGCCTTCGCTGCGTGTTGCTCCGTTTGAAGCGCGCGTTTCGGCGCTGACCATCGGTATCCGCGGCATCGTTCCCCTCGACGCCAACCAGCCTGCCCGTGAACAGGGCGTCGGCATCTACATCGACGGCGTGTACCTTGGCCGTCAGCATGGCGTGAACGCCGCGCTGTTCGATCTGGAGCGCATCGAAGTTCTCAAGGGTCCGCAGGGCACGCTGTTTGGCCGCAACACCGAAGGCGGCGCGCTTTCGATCGTGGCCAAGGCCCCCTCGGGCAAGTTCGGCGGTCGCATTCAGGGCGGCATCGGCAACTATGGTTCGCACAACGCCGAACTCCACCTCGACCTGCCCGAATATCACAATTTCTCGGTCAAGCTCGACGGCGTGATGCAGTATCAGGACGCCATCACCAAGAACCCGATGCCGGGTCAGCTTGGTTGGGGCTATTATGACCGCAAGGGTCTGCGCGCCGCCGTGCGCTGGAAGCCCGCCGCCAACATCACCAACGATTTCTCGTTCGACGTCAGCCAGGACAAGAACACTCCGTTCTACAGCCAGCTGCTGAACTATAACCCCAATGGCTGCACCGGCACCGTCGGCGGCGTGAACACCGCGCAGTCGGCCGTTCCCAACTGCTTCCTGCCCGGCACCGCCTATGCCAACCTGTCGGGCACGGTTAAGGCTCTGCCCAGCCTCGTCACCGTCAACGGCACCAGCCGCATGAGCACCGCCGACATCGGCGTGCCGCAGCAGGCCTCGGTCGACACCACCCGTGGCTACACCAACTCGCTCAAGTGGAAGGTCTCGCCGGATCTGGAAATCCGCTCGATCACCGCATGGCGTCAGGTGACGGCAACCCAGTGGGATAACTCGGGCGGCGCCCACCGCGTCCCGGTTTACACGGCCAATGGCGGCTTCAGTCGCTACAGCCTCGCCAACCTGTGGCAGGCTCAGTTCAGCCAGGAACTGCAGGCTGTGGGCAGCATCGGCAAGCTCGACTATGTCGGCGGCCTGTTCTACTTTAACGAGCACGTGAGCGACAATGCCGCCACGCCCAACTCGAACACCTGGACCACGGACAGCTCGGGCAATGTGACCGGCTACACTGTGAACTCGAATGTATTCACCAACCCCTTCGCCTCGATCGACCGCGCCTCGGAAGTCTGGTCGAAGAGCTATGCGGTTTACGGTCAGGGCACCTATCACTTCACCGATGCGATCCACCTGACGGTCGGCGGTCGTTATACCAACGACAAGAAGACCGGCGTGCTGCACATGTTCCGCAACGTCAACTATGACGTGAACACCAAGGTGGCGAGCGACAACCTCTACACCCCGCTCAACAAGAGCTGGAACCGCTTCAACCCGATGGCAACGCTGGCCTGGGACGTGACTTCGAACGCCCACGCCTATGCCAAGTTCTCGACCGGTTATCGCGCGGGCGGCGCCTCGTCGCGTACCGCCAACTATCTGCCGTTCAACCCGGAAGACGTGACCGCCTATGAACTGGGCCTCAAGTCCGACCTGTTTGACCGCCGCGTTCGCCTGAACATCGCCGGTTACATCATGGACCGCAAGAACAGCCAGGTTGACGTCAGCTCGATCCAGACCGATAGCGCCACCGGCACCAGCATCAACATCCTCAAGACGCTGAACGCGCCCGGCATCACCAAGATCCGCGGTATCGAAGCCGACATCACGGCTCGCGTGGCGCAGGGTCTGACGGTGAACGCGTCTTATGCCTACACCTACACGAACATTCCCAAGATCTACATCCCTGAAACCCAGGTCTATCAGCAGTTCTACATCGTCTATACGCCCCGCAACGCGGCTTCGGCCTCGGCTGACTATGAAGTTCCGCTGGGCGGCGCGGGCGCTCTGGCCAAGCTGCATATCGATGCGAACTACTCGCAGTCGACGCAGGCCTTTGACCAGTTCGCGACTCACAATGATGCCTCGCTGGTGTTCAACGGTCGCGTCGCTCTGGCCGATATCCCGGTCAGCGACTCCGGTCAGAAGCTGACGGTCACGCTGTGGTCGCGCAACATGTTCAACACGCAGTATGTGTTCCGTCGCGACCCCTCGAACAGCCTGCCCGGTGCGCCCACGACCAGCACCACGACGGGCAGCGTCAACAATATTCTGGGTGACTACGGCAACTTCAACGCGCCGCGCACCTTCGGTATCGACGCTGCGATCAATTTCTGATCCGACAGGATCGGTTTGGAAAAGGCCCGTCCCGCATCCTGCGGGGCGGGCTTTTCCGTTATGAATTTGTGTTTTTAGAGAAAAAATTCAGTTCTGTGGGAAATATTGTAAGAGTTAATTAATGGCGGGCTGCAAGTTTTGGAAAAATAGAGTTTATATTTTATTGTGAATATTTATCCGAAAAATGACAGAAGTCTTACGCTTTGGGCGCGGCCGCCATATGATCCTATGGCGATTCGGGGGCCGGACTGAATCTGCATAACCAATAATGGGTTTGGAGAGCCATATGGTTAGGCATGTGTTAGTGGCATGTATTTGTGATTTCTGCGGCAAGACAGTATACTGCCGTGCAAATTACAATCCATTTCACGACCTTTATGAAGATGGACTTCCCGACGGGTGGGAGTTCATCGACCCCGGCGATTACAAGCTGATCTCCCATACCGGAGATCATTGCCCAGAATGTTTGAATTCATTCGCTGAATATATCAACCGATGCTGCATCCATTGGATGCGATATGTGCGGTTTCGAGGCAATAAAGTCCCCGATTACGCCGATAATGACACGATAGGGGAAACGGGCCTGCCGTAAGGCGGCACAGGCGCAACGCCGGGAATATGGTGCCGGATGAGGGGATCGAACCCCCGACCTTCGGTTTACAAAACCGCTGCACTACCGCTGTGCTAATCCGGCCCATGGATGGCGCCGCATCGGGCGCGAAAGCCCCATAGCCCTAAAAAGCGCCGAAGGTCCAGCCCTCGGTTTGGGCAATTTTCGCATTCATGGCCGCAGGATGCCACAATTCGCTCCGCCCGGCGTGGTTGCGCAGCCATGCGGCGGTGATCAGGGCGTCGGCGGCGTGATCGGTGATGATTTCGGGCAGCAGCGATGGCGCGCAGTTGAGCCCGGCCAGAGCCTGCACCAGAGCGAGGCTATCGCGAATCTTGCTGGCGCGGGCGGTGCGTCCGGCGGCAAGGGCGGCGATGGTGGTATAGATTTCGACCACAACCTTGCCGGATGCGGGCAAAGGGTCCATCGGCCAGACCGCAATCTCGCGCGGCAGGCGGTTGAGCAGGCGCATGCCCGACAGTGAGCCTTTGCCGACCTGCGCCGCGCCCACGAGGTTGAAATTGCTGGTCGGGCGGCATCCCATCGCGTTCTGGGCGGCCTCGGTTGCGCGGAAACGGCCCGGTCCGCCGCCGAACAGATCGCCCTCGCGTCCCGCATGACGGCGGAAATAGCGGGCGATCTCGGGGTGATCGACGAAGGATGAAACGCCCATATGCGGATCATCGGCGCAGATCGCATCGACCATGGTCCATAAAGCGCGAGCATCGGGCGGGCTGTCGGCCCAGCCCGGAAAGAAGGCCCCGGCATCGGCAAAGGGCAGTGACTGGCCCAGATCAAAGCCGAAGATCGTTTGCGGCGGTGCTTCCTCGACCAGCCAATCCAGCACCTCAGCCCGCGACCAAACATGGCCGGGGCGCACCAGGTGGGGGGCGGGATCGTTCGCCGCCATCATAGCCACGGCAATGCCGCGATGGCGCTCGCCCGCCGCGCCGGACCAGTCGATGGCGGCGAAATGGGTGAAGCGGGGGGTCATTCGGAGCGTTCGCGCCTTTTGCGCTCCCACCATTCCAGACGCTTGAGGATCTCACGCTCGAAACCACGCTCAACCGGGCGGTAGAATTGTTGGGGCGCCATGCCCTCGGGCCAATAATTCGCGCCGGAAAAGGCGTCCGGCGCGTCATGGTCATAAGCGTAATTGGCGCCATAACCGATGTCTTTCATCAGCTTGGTCGGCGCGTTCAGGATATTGGCGGGGGGCATCAGCGACCCTGTGGCCTTGGCGCTGGCGGCGGCCTCTTTCCAGCCCTTATAGGCCGCATTCGATTTGGGCGCGCTGGCGACATAGAGGCACGCCTGCGCAATGGCCAGTTCGCCCTCGGGGCTGCCCAGAAATTCATAGGCATCCTTGGCGGCAAGGCATTGCTGCAAGGCCATCGGATCGGCCAAACCGATGTCCTCGGACGCCATGCGGACAAGGCGGCGCAGCAGAAACATCGGGTCTTCGCCCGCCGTCAGCATCCGCGCCAGATAATAGAGCGCGGCCTGCGGATCGGACCCGCGCACCGATTTGTGCAGCGCGGAAATCAGATTGTAATGGCCATCGCGGTCCTTGTCATACACGGCCACGCGGCGTTGCAGGAATTGCCCCAGTTCGCCCGGATCGAGCGGGGAGGGGATCTGCGCGTTATAGAGCGTCTCGGCCTGACCCAGCAGGAACCGGCCATCACCATCCGCGCTGGCGATCAGCGCCTCGCGTGCAGGCTGCGTCAGGGGCAGGGGCACGCCCTCGGCCTCCTCGGCGCGGGCCAGCAGATGGGCCAGCGCCTCAGGCGAGAGGCGGTGCAGGATCAGCACCTGCGCGCGCGAAAGCAAAGCGGCGTTGAGCGCAAACGAAGGATTCTCGGTCGTTGCGCCCACCAGCGTCACCACGCCCTGTTCGACATAGGGCAGGAAGCCATCCTGTTGCGCCCGGTTGAACCGATGGATTTCGTCCACGAACAGCAGCGTGCGCCGTCCCGACAGCGCCAGCGCGCCCTCGGCCTCGGCAAACATGCGCTTCAGGTCGGCAACGCCGGAAAACACCGCGCTGATCGCCGCGTAACGCATGCCAACGGCGGCGGCCAGCAGGCGCGCGATGCTGGTCTTGCCGGTCCCGGGCGGCCCCCACAGGATCATGCTCGACAGGCTGCCCGCCGCCACCATCCGCCCGATCGCGCCATTCGCGCCCGTCAGGTGTTCTTGCCCGATCACCTCATCAAGGGCCGCCGGGCGCAGGCGTTCGGCCAGAGGAATTGCGCCCGCCGGAATGGCGCGGGGCGTTGGCGCGGGTTCGTCGGCGGCAAAGAGGTCGGGCATGGAGGGTATGTAGGGAGGAATGGCGCAAAAAGGAAGGTTTGCCTCCGGCGGGCAAAGGGCGGGGGCCCTTTGCAATCCCGATAATGGGGTGGTGGGTGGTTTGACACCTTGCGCCATAGCCTGATGTTATAAAGCCTGCGGCGCAAGCAGGATGGCGCCGCAGGCTTTATAATCTCAAACGCCGCGTCCGACACCAAACGCCAAACCCATCGCGCAACGCAGACAGTAACGGGAGCGCGAGGGACGAGTCCCTCGCATCATCCTTCTTACTTCCCAACCCTAGCCTTCTGCCGGATCAGCCTCAAATACGTATCCGCCACGGATTGATTAATCCGGTCCCACGAGAAATCCCGGCTGCGCGCCTCGCCCGCCGCGCCATGGGCGGCGCGCAGGGCGGCGTCCTCGATATAGCCGCGCACGGCCTGGGCAAAGGCGTGGACATGGCCGGGGCGGATCAGGCGGCCCGAATTGCCGTTGTCGACAAGGCTTTCCGATCCGGTCGCCTCGGCGCAGACCACCGGCAGCGAGCAGGCCATGGCCTCCAGCGTGACATTGCCGAAGGTTTCGGTGATCGAGGGGAAGAACAAGACGTCCATGCTGGCCACGGCGCGGCCAAGGTCGGTCCCGGCCTGATAACCGGCAAAGACGGCGTTGGAAGGCAGGCGGTTTTCGAACCATTCGCGCGCCGGGCCATCGCCCACGATCAGCACCCGGTGCGGCACGCCGCGCGCCACCAGTTGGTCGATGGTGTCGGCAAAGACATCGAGGCCCTTTTCCATGACGAGGCGCGAGAACAGGCCCACGACCACTTCATGATCCTCGATGCCGAGGCTGCGCCGCCATGCCATGTCGCGGCGCGAGGCGTCGAAAATATGGCGATCGACGCCCCGGCTCCACAGCGAGATGTCGTAATTCATCCGCTGTTCGCGCAGCACCTGTGCCATGGATTCCGAAGGCGCGACCAGCCCGTCGCAGCGGCGATAGAACCGGCGCAGGATGGCCGTCAGGATCGGCTCGACCCATGCCAGATTGTAATAGCGCGGATAGGTGTCAAAGCGCGTGTGGACGCTGCCCAGCACCGGCAGGCCTTTCGCCCGCGCCCATGTCACGGCGCGGTGCGCCGAAGGGTCGGGGCTGGAGACATGGACGATATTGGGGGCAAAAGCCTCAAGATCGCGGCGTACGGCGCGCGGCAGGCCGGTGGCCACGCGATATTCGGCGCGGCCCGGAATGGCGAAACTGGGCAGGCTGATGAGATCGCCGGCGGGCTCGAAAGCGGGCGCATCGACGGTGGGCGAATAGACGCGCACCTGCGCGCCCTGCGCCAGAAGATAGCTGACCAGACGGTTGAGCGCCTTGTTCGCGCCATCGGTGACCATGTTGTAATTGCCGCTGAACAGGGCAACGCGCAGGTCACTGGTTTTGGAAGGGAGTGTCATTGAGCGCGCCATAGCGAAGCGAGTGGGCTTTGGCGAGAGGCAGTAGGCCTTCGACAAAAAGGGCGCATGGCGGGCGACCGTCCTGTCGGGGGTCGAGGATGCCCGGCCATGCGCCCCCAAGGTTGGTCCCGCCATGCTGCAGAGGATTGCCGGCGGGGCTCTGGGAGAGGATGTATGACGGGATGCCGATTACGTAAGGGGGGAAGGTCGGCACCCCGCCAATTCAGTCAGATCTTACCAGCCGCGGCGGCCTTCGTAATAGCCACGGGGGCCTTCGTAATAGCCGCGACGGCCGTAATCGTCGCAAGGGCGCCCATCACGGTAATAGCGATTGCCGTGATGATCCCAGTAGTAGCCATCGCGCCAGGCCCAGCTGCGATCCACCACATAGACCGGGGCCGGGGCATAGGCGGGCGCATAAGCGGGCGCGTAGGCCACCGGCGGCGGCGGGGCATAGACCGGAGCATAGACCTGGCGGCGCGGGCGGTCCGAAGCGATGGCGGCGCCAAGGGCCAGTCCGATCACGCCGCCGATAACACCGGCCGCAACCGCATCGCCGCCGCCGCGACGACCGCCGTAATAACCGCCGCGACCGTAAGGATCGGCCATGGCAGGGGTGGCGGCAAAGCTGGCAAAAGCGCTGGCGGCCAGGGCCACCGCAGTGATCGTCTTCTTCGTGAACTGGCTCATGGTACACCTCGCTGAATTTTTGGGTTTTGCGGAGAGGTTTGGGAAACTCCGTGTCACCGTTGATTCGTTTTCTACGCCTTGCTTGCTGAACGGAATCGGGATGCGTTTTGCAGGTATTGTTCAGAATTGATCGGCTTGTCTGAAATATCGCCCCGCTCAACTGGATCATAATTGGAGGCGATCGGGCTGGGCGCGGGCGGGGGGATGGATTAGCCCGGCGTGGCTGGGGATACATCAAGGGCCGTGTCCGGCTCTCGGGGTCAAAGACGACAGATGAAAATGCATGCTTCACGGCTGGTCTTTTGCCATGTGCCGAAAACCGCTGGTTCCTCGGTCACGCGTCTGTTGCGCGACAATTGGCCGGGGCCGCACGCGCTCGATGTCTATGAGCAGGAGGATGGACAGAGTGATCTTGCCGGGGCCATCCGCGATTGCGCGATGCTGGCCGGGCATCTGAGCCATGCCAGCGTGCTGGGGGCGATGCAGCGGGCCGGGCTGGAGGCCTATAAGCTGACCAGCCTGCGCAACCCGGTCGATCATGTGCTGAGCCAATATTACCATATTCAGGCCTTTGCCGGGGCCGCGCTGGCGGGCGATCAGCGGATGCAGGCGTTGAAGGATGCAGCCGCAGGCATGAGCCTGCTGGAATGGATGAGCGGGCGGGCTCGGGGCCTCGACGGGTTTGATGTGCTGTTCGACAATCCCCAGATCCGCATGATCCTGAACAAGAAAGAAGGGCCGGTCACGCTGGCCGATGCGCAGGAGGCGATTGCGGTCATGGGGCGGTTCGACGGGGTGATCCTGTTTGAGCGGCTGGGCGAATCGGTGGCGGCGGTGATGGGGGCGCTGGGGTTGAGCGGGGGCGTGGGGCTGCCCCGGTTGATGACCAATCCGGCCAAGGGGCAAAGCGTGCTGACGCTGTCACGCCCCGAATTGCAGGCGATGATGGCGCTGACCCGTTATGACGCGGTGCTCTATGATGTGATCAGCGCCCATTGGTGCGCCCGGATGGCGGCGATGGAGGGGATGGCAGCCCCTGTGGCGCCGGTTGAGTCTGCCGCGCCGGTGTTGCTGGCCGATGTGCTGCGCACGTCCAATGCCCAGAGGATCGAGGGTGGCACGGTGGGCGACACGATCAAGATGCGGGAGGATGGCCTATTGTTGCACCCGCCCCATGGGCGTGAGGGGGCTTTGCGGATCTCCTCGGCCGATTTTCTGGCGCAGGGGCAGGCGGGATTTTCCGCCGAACTGGCGCTTGAACATGCCGCCGCGCCCGATGTCGAATTGTCGATGACCATTCGCGAGGGTGAGCGGGTTGTGGCCGGCTTCACCACCCGCGTCTCTAGCAAAGCCGCCGTGCCCATCGCCTTGCACTTTGCCCCGATCATGGGGCGGTGTTTCGTCGATCTGGAATTGCGCAGTCTGGGGTCGGGCGGGAGCAATGATTATGCCGGGTTGATGATGAAGAAGGCGGTGTTTGGAGGGGAATAGTTACTGCGCTAGGCCGCCGTGCCGGAGGCATCAAACCCGCCAAACAAAAAGGCCGAGGGCATAACCCCCGGCCTTTTTCATGTCCGATCGATCCGAAAGATCAATCCTTCTTGCGCGAGGCTTTCTTGCGCTCGTTGGGATCGAGGATCGCCTTGCGGAGACGGATGTTCTTGGGGGTGACTTCGACCATTTCGTCTTCGTCGATATAGGCGATGGCCTGTTCCAGCGTCATCACCTTGGGCGGGGTCAGGCGCACAGCGTCATCCTTGCCGCTGGCGCGGAAGTTGGTGAGCTGCTTGGACTTCATCGGGTTGACTTCGAGGTCTTCGGGCTTGGCGTTTTCGCCAACGATCATGCCTTCATACAGCGCTTCGCCCACGCCCACGAACAGGATGCCGCGCTCTTCGAGCGGGCCCAGAGCATAGGAATTGGCTTCACCCGCGCCGTTCGAGATCAGCACGCCGTTCTTACGGCCTTCGATCTTGCCCTTGTAGGGGCCATACTTGTCGAACAGGCGGTTCATGATGCCCGTGCCGCGCGTGTCGGACAGGAATTCACCGTGATAGCCGATCAGCCCGCGCGAGGGCGCGACGAAGCTGATGCGGGTCTTGCCGCCGCCCGAGGGGCGCATGTCGGTCATTTCGGCCTTACGGTTGGCCATCTTTTCGACGACGGTGCCGGCAAATTCCTCGTCCACGTCGATCAGAACGGTTTCGTAGGGTTCGGTGCGGTTGCCGTTTTCATCGGTGCCGAACAGCACGCGGGGGCGGCTGATGCCCAGTTCGAAGCCTTCGCGGCGCATGGTTTCGATCAGAACGCCCAACTGAAGTTCACCGCGACCGGCGACTTCGAAGCTGTCCTTGTCGGCCGATTCGGTGATCTTGATGGCCACGTTCGATTCGGCCTCGCGCTCCAGACGGTCGCGGATCATGCGGCTGGTCACCTTGGTGCCTTCGCGCCCGGCCATGGGCGAATCGTTGACCGCAAAGCGCATCGACAGGGTCGGCGGGTCGATCGGCTGGGCCTTGATCGGTTCGCGCACCGTGGTGTCGGCGATGGTGTTGGCCACCGTCGCCACCGAAAGGCCGGCAAGGCTGATGATGTCGCCGGCGCGGGCTTCTTCAACCGGTACGCGGTCCAGACCCTGGAACGAGAGGATCTTGGAGGCGCGACCGGTTTCGATCACATTGCCGTCCATATCCAGCGCGTGGATCGGCTGGTTGACCTTGACCGTGCCCGAGGTGACGCGGCCCGTCAGCACGCGGCCGAGGAAGTTGTCGCGGTCAAGCAGGGTGACGAGGAAGGTGAAGGGCGCGTCGACTTCCAGCGCCGGGGGCGGCACGTGATCGACGATGAGCTGGAACATGGGTTCGAGCGTGCCTTCGCGACGGTTCATGTCATCGCTGGCATAGCCATTGCGGCCCGAGGCATAAAGAACAGGGAAATCAAGCTGTTCGTCGCTGGCGTCGAGCGAGACGAAGAGGTCGAACACTTCGTCCAGCACTTCCTGAATGCGTTCGTCGGGACGGTCGACCTTGTTGACCACCACGATGGGCTTGAGGCCCAGCGCCAGCGCCTTGCCGGTCACGAACTTGGTCTGCGGCATCGCGCCTTCCGACGAGTCAACCAGCAGCACAACGCCGTCGACCATCGAGAGGATGCGCTCCACCTCGCCGCCGAAGTCGGCGTGGCCGGGGGTGTCGACGATGTTGATGCGGGTGCCGTTCCATTCGATGCTGGTCGGCTTGGCAAGGATGGTGATCCCGCGTTCCTTTTCCAGATCGTTGCTGTCCATCGCGCGTTCTTCGACGCGCTGGTTGTCGCGGAACGTGCCGGACTGGCGGAAGAGCTGGTCGACCAGCGTGGTCTTGCCATGGTCAACGTGGGCGATAATCGCGATATTGCGAAGCGGAAGCGGGCCGGACATCAAAAAGGCTTTCTGCAACAGCGGGCGGCAAGGCCCGTTTTGGGGGTGGCGCTTGTTTGCGCCGCAACATGCGCGCGCCCCTAGCTTACACAGCGGCTTTGGGCAAGACTCGACAGGAGAGTTGCTGTGCGAAGGGCATCGTCCATTTATGGGAATTTGAGGCGGTCTTTGCGTTTTTGATAAGATTTTGTGGGATAAACCGAGGCATGGATCGTTAAAGGATTGAGCCTCATGCCGACAGGGCATAACACAGGGCGCGATAAAAGGGAAACCGGGGGTACGACAGGCGGGGGGCTTGTTGGCATGCCGGTTCGTGGGAAGGATGAGGTTTTCATGAACCAGACATCGGTTTTGCGTGCGTATGGCGCGTCGACATCGCGCGCGGGGGCATCGCGCGGGGATCATGCTTTCTCCTCTGGCCGCCGTATGGCGTTGACGGCGGGCGGGGCGGGGCTGGCGCTGGCGGCCGCAATGGCATGGGCGACGCCTGCGCTGGCCGCATCGGATGCAGGGGCCGACGATCAGGTCAACAATGAGATCGTCGTCACCGCCACCAAGCGCGAGCAGACCTTGCAGCAGGTGCCCGTTGCCGTGACGGTCACCACCGCTGATGTCATCAACCGCGCCAAGATCCGCGACATCAAGGATCTGACCAGCGTGGTGCCTTCCTTGCGCGTGTCGGAGCATCAATCGAGCGCGCAGACCGATTTCCTCATCCGCGGCTTTGGCAATGGCGCCAACAACGCCGGTATCGAACCCAGCGTTGGTGTGTTCATCGACGGCGTCTATCGTTCGCGCAGCGCGGCCCAGATCGCCGACTTTCCCGATGTAAAGCGGGTCGAAGTGCTGCGCGGCCCGCAATCGACGCTGTTCGGCAAGAATGCCAGCGCGGGCGTCGTCTCGATTTCCACGATGGAGCCGCAGTTCAAGCCGGGCGGCAGCGCGGAAATTTCCTATGGCAATTACAATGCCCTGGTGGTCAAGGGCATGTATACAACGCCGTTGAGCGATACGGTGGCGGTCAGCGTTGCGGGCGGATACAATCGCCGCGACGGCTTTGTTCACGATGGCGCCACGGGCGGCAACACCAACAACCGCAACCGCTGGTTCGCGCGCGGGCAATTGCTCTGGGTGCCCGACAATGGGCCGCGCGTGCGCATCATCGCCGATTATTCGCAGATCAACGAAACCTGCTGCGCGGTGGTCAACCTGCTTTCCTCGTCCAGCACGGCGGCCATTCAGGCGGTGGGGGGCAAGGTCAATGCGCCCGCCAACCCCTACGGCGATGTCTATAACAATTTCGCCTCGACCAACCGCATCCGCGACTATGGTTTTTCGGCTCAGATCGATCACGAGATCCATGGGATCAAGCTGACCTCGATCACCGCCTATCGCCACAACACCAATTACAACAATCAGGACAGCGACTTCACCTCTGCCGACCTGTTGGGGCAGAACAGCGCCAATGTGACGATCAACACCTTCACCCAGGAATTGCGCGCCACCGCCAAGCTGGGGGATAAGGTCAACCTGTTGCTGGGCGCCTATTATTTCAACGAGAAGATCAACCAGACCGGCGCGCTGCTCTATGGTTCGCAGATGCGCTCCTATGCCGATCTGCTGATCCGTGGCGCCAGCGCCAACACGCTCAACGTCGCCTCGCTGGAGGGGACGTTCGGTACGCTGCAGGGCAATCCGGCCAAATATACCGGCCAGTTCTTCAAACAGGGCAGCGGCCTGTCGGAGGCCTATCATCTGGCCAATGAGGCGATCTCGATCTTTGGCCAGATGGACTGGAAGATCGCGCCCCGCGTGACGCTGACGGGCGGTCTGAACTATACCAAGGACAACAAGCATTACGCCACCGGCGTGGTGTCGAGCGATGTGTTTTCGGGGATAGACCTGAACGCAATGCGTACGGCGGCCACCAATGCGGGCATTTCGCAAACCATCGGCGGGTTGCTTTCGGTGCCGGGCGGCTTTGCCTCGCCAGCCCAGATCGCCGGTTTCGCCAGCGCCAACCCCACCGCCTATAATTCGGTGGTGACGGGCGTGTCAAACCAGACCGCGCAGTTGCTGGCGCTGCGCGCGCTGCAATTCATGCCGCCTTTCCTCAATGTTCCCAATGGGGTGGAGAGCGGGCGGACCAATGACGGCAACCTGTCCTTTACCGCGCGCGTGGCCTATGAGGCCAGCAAGCACATGAATTTTTACGCCAGCATCGGCACGGGGTTCAAGGCCAGCTCGATCAACCTGTCGCGCGACAGCCGCCCGGCGTTGAGCGACGCCGCCGCGATTGCGGCCAGCGGGCTTGCCACCACCAATCTGCGCTATGGCGGGCGTTTTGCGCGGCCGGAAAAGTCCACCGTCTATGAAGCGGGCATGAAGGCCAACTGGTCGGTGGCCACGCTCAATGTTGCGGCCTTCTATCAGTCGATCAAGGATTTCCAGTCGAACATCTTCACCGGCATCGGTTTCGACCTGCTCAATGCGGATAAGGAATCGGTCTATGGTTTCGAGTTCGAAGGATCGGTGCGCCCCACGCCCGAACTGACGCTGGCCGCCGCCGTCACCTATCTGGTGCCCAAATATAACCGCTTCACCAATTCCAGCTTCGGCGACATTTCGGGCGCGACGCCTGCGGGCATCGCCCCGCTTTCCACCACCATGTCGGCCACATGGGACAAGCCGATCGGGGGCGAGCAGCACATCATCCTGCGCGGCAACTGGCATTACGAATCGCCGGTGCAAAATCAGGACGGCATGCCCGGTTTCATCACCAAGAACCCGTTGACCGGGGCGATCATTTCCTATCAGACCGGGCTGGACGCGGCCCGCCCGTTCAAGCGCACGGTGTCGGAAATTGACGCATCGGCCACATGGCAGATCTCGAAGAAATTCGAGCTGAGCCTGTGGGGCCGCAATCTGACCGACAATCGCTATATCACGGTGATCTTTGACAGCCCGGCGCAATCGGGTTCGATCTCGGGCTATGTCAACACGCCGCGCACCTTTGGCGTGGCGGCGCTTGCCAAGTTCTAAGGGGCTAAGTTCTAAGCGCAGCGGATGATGAAAAAGCGGGGCGTATCATGCGCTGCGCTTTTTTCATGCCGCCTTTTGCCCGCGCAGGCGTTAATCAGTTCAGGCACATGGAAAAAGGTCTGGCCGATGAATTGGATGTTCCTGCCGCTGCGGCGCTATTTCGAGATTTCGGGCCGTTCGCAAAGGCGTGAGTTCTGGCTGTTCTTCATCGGCCTGTGGGTGGTGAACGGGGCGATCATGGCGCTTTTCGGTTCGCCGGTGTCCTATGGAAATGGCGCGAACTTTTATTGGTTTACCCAGACCAGCCTGACGGGTCAGTTCCTTATCGGCCTGATCGCCCTGTTCACGATGATCCCGTCCTATACGCTGTCGATCCGCCGCCTGCATGACATTGACCGGTCGGGCTGGTGGCTGCTGGTGTGGCTGGTGCCCTTTGTCGGCTGGTTCGTGCTGCTGATCTTCTTCTGCCTCGACGGCACCTATGGCCGCAACCGCTATGGCAATGATCCACGCGGCCGCGGCATGGCGGAAGTGTTCCGTTAAAGCTCCCCCTAAAGCTCTCTAAGTGCTTCAGCCGGGCGGGTGCGCAGCAAAGGCAGCGACCCGCCCAGCGCAAAGACCAGCACCAGCGCCAGCCCGCCGCCCAGCACGCCCAGCACATAGGTCCATGACGGCAGGAAATCGAAGCTGAAGAGCTGCACCACGACCAGCCAGCCCAGTGCGGTCCCCAGCGCCAGCGCCACCAGCGCCAACAAGCCCGCCAGTACGCCATATTCGGCCAGCAGCAGCCCCAGCAATTGCCTCTGTCCCGCGCCCAGCACGCGCAGGATCGTATTGTCATAGGCCCGCGATGCCCGCGCTGCCGCAATCGCCCCCAGCAGCACCGCCACGCCAGCCAGCACCGCCACGCCCGCCGCCGACAGGATCGCCGCGCTCATCTGCCCCAACAGGCCCCGCGCATCGCGCAGCAACGGCCCCACCTCGACCACCGAAGCGGTGGGATAGGCCCGCGTCACCGCGCGCAGCAATCCATGCTCGCGCTTGTCGGCAAGGTTGATCGTGGCCGCCAGCTTGAAGGGCGCGCCCGCCAGCGCATTGGGCGAAAACACCAGCACATAATTGAACCCGAACGAATCCCAGTCGATCCGCCGCAGGGATGCCACCTTGGCCGTCCGCTCCACCCCCAGCAGGCCGACCGTCACGCTGTCGCCCACCTTCAAGCCCGTGACCTTGGCCAGTTTTTCATCGACCGAAACCAGCGGCTCGCCCTGATAATCATGCGGCCACCATGCGCCATCGGTGATGACATTGCCCTCGGGCACATCCTGCGCAAAGGTCAACCCGCGCTCGCCCTTCAATTGCCATGCGTCCTCGGGAATATCCTTCATATCGGCCACGCGGGTCTGCGCGCCCGCCGGGCCGTAGGCCAGAATCGCGCCGCGCAGCGTCGGCACCGTGCGCACCTTCGCCCCCGGCGCGGCCCCGGCCACGGTGGCGCGGAAACCGGCCTCATCGCCCGGTTGCAGGTCGATGGCGAAATAATCGGGCGCCTTTTGCGGCACGCGCGCGGCAATATTGGCGTCCAGACTGGTCTGCACCACGGCCAGCACGACAAAGGCCGTCAGCCCAAACCCCAGCGCCGTCACCAACCGCGCGGTCTGATTGCCGGGGCGGTGAATATTGCTAAGCGCAAGGCGCAGGATCGGGCTGCGCGGGCGGGGCAGATGCGCGGCCATCCGCGCGAGCCCCCAACCCAGCGCCGAAAGCAGCACAAAGGCCCCCGCCGCCCCGCCAAGGAAGATCGCGGTAGTCTTGGCCGACCCATCACCCAGAAACGCCAGAGCGATAATCCCGGCCAGCCCTGCGCCCACCCAGCGCCAGCTCTGCCGCCCCGAGACAGGGGCAACCCGCGCGCGCAGCAGCGCCATGGCGGGATAAGTCCGCGCCGCCAGCAAAGGCCCCGCCGCAAACACCAGCGCCACCAGCAAGCCCCACAGCGCCGCCCGCGCCAGCGCCCATGGCGCCAGCACAAAACCATCGACCACCGGCAATACGCCCGCCAAAGCCTTGACCACCAAGGGCAGCACCGCCACCCCGGCAATCAGGCCCGCAAAAGCGCCAACCCCAGCCGCTGCGGCAATCTGCAAAACATAGATCCGCGCAATATCGCCGCTGGTCGCGCCCATGACTTTTAACGTGGCGATCACCCCGCGCCGCGCCTCCAGATAGGAGGCCGTGCCCCCGCCGATGCCGATCCCGGCGATCAGCAGCGCGGCCAGACCCACCAGCACAAGAAAATCGCCCATGCGCGCGATGAAAGTCTCGGTGCCCGGCGAAGCCTTATCACGGGTGCGCACATCAAGGCCGTTTTCGGGGAAACGCTTGGTCAGCCCATCGGCAATCGCGGCGGCATCACAGGCCCCCGCGCAATCCATACGCAACCGGCTGCGATACATCGCCCCCGGCCCGGTCAGCCCCGCGCCATCGGGAAAGCCCAGCGGCACGATCACCGTCGGCCCCAGCGCAAAACCTTCGCCAAGCCCATCCGGCTCGACCGCGATGATCCCGCCCACGCGCAGCGGTTTGCCCGCGATGGTGAATGTGTCGCCCGGTTTGATGCCCAGCCTTTCGGCCGCCCCGCGCGCGATCCATGCCGTGTTGGGGGCCGGGGCACCCACATGCCGCCCATCGGCCAGTTCCAGCCGCCCGACCAGCGGCCAGAGCGCATCGACGGCTTTTAACTGCACCGGTGCGGTGGTGTCGCCGTTCGACGCCATCGCCTGCAACCGCTGACCATCCGAGAGGCGGCCATAGCGGGCCAGCGCAGCGCGTTCATCGGCGGAAATCGAGCGTTGCCAGACGGTAATCTGCACATCGCCGCCCAGAATCTGGCGCCCCTTGGCGGCCAGTCCGTCATTGATCGCCCGCGTCAGCGAACCGATCGCCGCCAGCGCCCCTACGCCCAGAAACAGGCAGGCAAGCAACAGCCGAAGCCCGCGAAACCGCGCCGACAATTCCCGCCGCGCAATGCGCCAAGCCGTGGCCCAGTTCACGCCATTTCGCCCGATGCGTATTTATCCGAAGCATAGGTGTCGGATGGATATGTGTCTAATTCTATGCGCCCATCGGCAATGCGAATGATCCGTTGCGCCTTTTGCGCCAGCGCCTCGTCATGGGTGATGATGACCAGAGTGGCCCCGGTTTCCGCCCGCCGGGTCAGGATCAGGTCGATAATCGCCGCCCCGGTCGCGCCGTCCAGATTGCCGGTCGGTTCATCGGCAAACAGCAGCGCAGGGCGCGGGGCCAAAGCGCGGGCGATGGCCACGCGCTGCTGCTCTCCGCCCGAAAGCTGGCTGGGATAATGGTGCAGCCGGTGCCCAAGGCCCACGGCGGTCAATTCCTGCGCTGCCCGCACCGCCGCATCACCCACGCCCGCCAGTTCGAGCGCGGTCATCACATTTTCCTGCGCCGTCATCGTGGGCAGCAGGTGGAACGCCTGAAGCACCACGCCGATCCGGCCCCGCCGCGCCAGCGCCAGTTGATCCTCGGACAGGCCCATGAAATCCGCACCCGCCACGCTCAATTCGCCTCCGCTGGCCCGCTCAAGGCCCGATAGCACCGCCATCAGCGAGGATTTGCCCGACCCCGATGGGCCAAGCAGCGCCACGACCTGACCATCGGGCACGGTCAGATCGACGCCTTTGAGGATCGAGGTGGCGCCATCGCCGCTCCCCAGAGAGAGTGTGAGGTTGCGGGCGAGGATCGCGCTCTTGCGGTCAAGGGATTGGGTCACGATATGTTTATGGGTGGCCCTGTCGGATTCGGCAAGGAGGGCCGGGTCGAAAGGGCATGTTGATGAGGGCTTTGGGTGGGATGTTGGCGGTTTTCGCGCCGGTTTTGATGCTGGCGGGATGCGGCGGGGACAAGGCGCCCACTTCCGCGCCCAGCGCCTCGGCCGCCACCGCGCCCGCGCCCCAAGGTCCGGCGGTGCGCATCATTGCCCTGGGCGACAGCCTGTTTGCCGGATACGGATTGCGGGCCGAACAGGCCTATCCGGTGCGGCTGGAGGCGGCATTGCGCGGGCGCGGGATCAATGCGCAGGTGGTCAATGCCGGGGTTTCGGGCGACACTACGCAGGACGGGCGCGCGCGGCTGGATTTCACGCTGGCGCAAGGGGCCGCGCCCGATCTGGTGGTCATCAGCCTTGGCGGCAATGACATGCTGCGCGGCCTGCCGCTGGCCCAGACGAAGGACAATCTCGACGCCATTCTGAGCGAGCTGGAAAAGCGCAAGATCAAGACCGTGGTGATGGGGATGCTGGCCGCGCCCAACATGGGGCCTGATTATGCGCGGGAATTCAATGCGATCTTTCCCGCTGTGACGGCCCGGCACCATGCCGTGCTGGAGCCTTTCTTCCTCAAGGCAATTTTTAACCGGCCCGCCCTGCAATTGCCCGATCATATCCACCCAACCGACAAGGGCGTTGAGGCGATGGTGAGCGCGACCGTGGACAAGGTGGCGGGCGCGCTGCCCAAGGGTTGATCGGGGCGGGCTGATATCGGCTCCATTTGCGTGGCAATCGCGCTGGCCGGAGGCTGGGCCTGTCTGTCAAGGCGGGGCCATGGTGGAGACAGCTCTTGATTGGCCCCGCGTCGGCCTGTTGCCGGTGATGGCGGCGGCGCGGGCCGCGCTGGCGCAGGGGCGGGGCTTTGCGCTGGTCCGGCTGGGCGATGGCGAGGGGGCGATGCTGTCCCACGATGCGCCGCATATGGGCGAAGAGGTCGAATTTTGCCTGCGCATCTGGTTTGGGGATCAGGCGATTTCCGGGGATGACCGGCGGGCCATGGCGCGCGGGCTGGAGCGGGCGATGCGTGAGGCCGATGTGCTGGGCATCCCCCGCTGTGCCCAGTTGCAGGTCTCGACGCGCTATCACGAGGTCTTTGCCAATCTTGGGCGGGTATTAGGCGGCCAGCGTCCGGTGGTGGGCGATATGGCGCTGCATTTCTATCTGCAATGGTCGGGGGCGCTGGGGGCGCTGGTGCGCGATGCGCGGCGGCTGGTGCTGATCGGATGCCGCGATGTGGCGGGGCAATTTGCCGCCCATTTCGATATGCCTGTGGTGCAATGGTTGCTGCGTGGAGAGGCGCGATTTCCCGGATCGGTGGACGAGCCGCATTGGCCCACCGGCTATGCGCGGATGATGGCGCGGATCGAGGGGCTGGGGCCGGGCGATCTGGTGCTGGTGGGTGCGGGCGTGCTGGGCAAGGCCTATGTGGCGGGCGCGGCGCGGCGCGGGGCGGTGGCGCTGGATATGGGCAGCGTGTTTGACGGATGGGCCGGGATCATCAGCCGCGAGGGGCGGATCGGCACAGGCGCGGAATTTTCGGTGGCTCATCTGGCGCAGGGCGGGCCGGTGGATGAGGCCATGCAAGAGCGCCTGCGCGCCTATCTGGCGGGCACAAATATTGCCGACGGGGTGATCTGAAACGCGCCAATTGCTGCGTGAACGGATGGCACGGGGTGTATTTCAACACCATGAAAGTAAAAGATTATCGCAAGCCGATCACGGGCGAATGCGTAATCGCCGCCGAAATGGATAGAGCCTTTGTTGCGCGCCATGGGCCCCGGATTTAGCCCTTTGGCATGAGGCGCGAGCCAAGGGGGATGATCCCCCCGCGAGACACATGCCAGTGCAAGGGGCAGGCAAAGATGAACATAGCCACGCAAGCCATGGGTGAAACAATGCTGCGGCCCCTGTCGGGTGTTGGGCCGGGTGTTGGGCCGGAAGTTGCACCGGCAACGGGCGAGCCGATCTGGCAGGCGGAACGGGGGCAGCCGCAGGGCGCGCGGCGGATGGCGCTGTTGGTGCTGGGCATGCATCGTTCGGGCACCAGCGCGTTGACGCGAGTGTTTGCCCTGTTGGGTGCGGGATTGCCCGCAACCTTGCTGGGGGGCAATCCGACCAACCCCACCGGTCATTGGGAATCGGACGCGGTGCGCGGCTTTAATGACGCCACGCTGGCGGCAATGGGCAGCGACTGGTTCGACTGGCTGGCGGTGAATGAGGGGTGGTCGCGCTCGCTGGCCTATCGTGGCTATGTCGAGCGCGCGCGCGCGGTGCTGCGCGCCGAATTTGGCGAGACGCCGCTCTTTGCGCTGAAAGATCCGCGGATTTGCCGACTGGCGGGGTTCTGGCTGGATGCGCTGGAGGCCGAAGGGGTGGAGGCGGCGATTGTCATGCCGCTGCGCAACCCGTTGGAGGTGGCCGATTCACTGGCGCGGCGCGATGGAGTGGATGCGCAGGTCGCGCTGCTGGTGTGGCTGCGCCATGTGCTGGAGGCCGAGGCGGCCACGCGCGGGCGGGCGCGTCTGGTGGTCAGCTATGATCAGGTGTTGAACCATTGGGCGCAGGTGGCCGACCGGGCGGAGCGCGAGCTGGGCGTGGTGTGGCCGCGCACGCCGCTGGGCGTGGGTGAGGAGGTGGAGGCCTTTCTCTCGCCGGATTTGCGCCATCATCGTCGGGCGGATGGGGCGGTGGTCGATAATCCGTTGGTGTCGGGATGGGTGCGGCGGACCTATGGCGTGCTGCTGGGCTGGGCCGAGGGGGGCGAACGGGCGGACGATTATGGCGAGCTGGATGCGGTGCGCGCGGCGCTGGATGAGGCGGGGCCGGGATTTGCGCGGCCGCTGCGCCGGATTGCACAGCAGCAGCGGGGGCTGGAGGAGCTGAATGCGCAGAAGGCGGCCCTGGAGGCGCGGGTAGAGGCGCTGAACGGCGAATTGGTGCAGCGTGGGCGCGAGCGGCAGGAGGCGGTCGATGGTCTGGCCGAACTGGCGCGGGCCTATCAGGCGGCGCAGGCGCGGCTGGATGAGATGGCGCTGAACGAAGGGCGCGGCGGGGGTGAGCGCGCGGCGATGGCACGTGAGATCGAACATTTGCGCGCGCAGGGCCCGGTGCAGGAGCAGCGGGCGCAGGAGGCGCAGGCCCGCGTGGCGGGGCTGGAGCAGGAGGCGGGGGCATTGCGGGCCGCGCTCGACGAGTATCGGCAGCGTCTGGGCGAACTGGAAATAGAGCTGTCCAGCCGACAGGATGAGGTGGAGCAGACCCGGATCGCGTTGGAGCAGGAGCGCGGGCATGGTGAGGCGCTGGAGCGGGAAAGGGAGCGGATTGACCGCTTGACCGCTGAGCTGGAGATCGAGCAGCGATGCGGGCTGGAACTGGCCGCAGAACTGGCTGAAGCGCAGGCGCTGTTGCAGGACCAGGCCGAACAATTGCGCGCTGCGATGGAGCAGGTGGCCGCCATGGCCGAAATGCTGACGGCGCTGCGCGGGGATTTTGCCGATCGGGGTGAGGAACTGGCGGCGGCGCGGGCGACGCAGGCGGCATGGGCCGCCGAGGCGCGCGAAGCGAAGGCTGCCGCGCTGGACCGGCAGGAAGAAGCCGCGCGAGAAATCGCCGAGCTGGCCCGTCTGTTGCAGGAGGCCGAGGGCGAGGCCGCGCTCTGGCAAGGCCGTTGGCAGGAGGGCGAGCAAAACCGCGCTGCCCTGGTCATCCGTCATGGCGAGGCCGAGCAGGCATGGGGCGAACAGGCGCGACGCCTTGAACAGCGAGCGGCCGAATTGGAGCAGGGGCGGGGGAGAGCGGTTGAGCAAGCGCAGGGCTTGCAGGCTGAGAAGGTCCGGCTTGAGCAGCAATTGAGCGAGCGCTTTGGCGAACTGGCCACGATGTCGGGCCTGTTATCGACCGAGAGCGAGCGGGCCATGCGCAGCGCGGCGCAGATCGAATGGCTGCGCGAGGTGCATCGCGTGACGGCACGGCGGCCGCGCTGGTGGCTGGCGATGCCCCGGCGATGGCAAAGCGCGCGGATGGCGCAAAGACTGGCGGAGGCCGGGCTGTTCAATGAGGAGGCCTATCTGGCCCGCTATCCCGATGTCGCCACGCAGGGGCATGATCCGCTGCGCCATTATATCCTGTTCGGCATGGCCGAGGGCCGGGTGAAGGGCTGAATACAATGGTTTTGCAAACAAGCGTTTCCCCCGAGGCGATCGGGCAATTGCGCCAGTCGGGGCAGTTTGACGCGGCATGGTATGCCAACCGCTATGCCGATGTGGCGATGTCGGGCATAGATCCGGCGCAGCACTACCTTTGGATCGGGCGGCGGCTGGGGCGCCGGTCTGGGCCGGACAGTGGGCTGGCCGATACGGCGGCATCGACCCCTGCGCAGGCGCGGGCCAAGGGCAAGCCGGGGTGGAACGACCTGCCGGTGCATCCGGACCGGCCTAACCGATGGGTGCATAATACCGCGGCCATCGCCCGCAATCGGGCGCAGGCGCTGGCGCCGCTGACGCGCAGTTTTAACCCGGCGTCGATGAACATCCATTGGATCATCCCTGATTTCGGCCCCGGCGGGGGCGGACATATGTCGATCTTTCGCATGGTCCGCTATCTGGAAAGTTTCGGCCATCGCCAGACGATCTGGATCCAGAACCCCACCGTGCATCAGGACGAGAAGCAGGCATGGGAGCATATTCGCGCATGGTATCAGCCGATTGACCGCGTGATCGTGCGGTTCCTGCCCGAAGAGGTGGAGGGGATTTCGGGCGATCTGGTGATCGCCACCGACATGTGGACGACATTCCCCGCCGCGCAGATGAGCCTGATGAAGGAGCGCTTCTATCTGGTGCAGGACTATGAGGCGCTGTTCCACACGCATGGTACGTTCACCTATGTGGCGGACATGACCTATCGCATGGGGTTCAAGGCGGTTTGCGCCGGGGCCTGGCTGAAGTCGATCTGTGAGGAGCGGTATGGGCTTTGGACGCGGGCCTGGGAATTGGCCTATGATCCGATGTATTATTATCGCGGCGAAAAGATCGAGCATGACCCGCCGCGCATTGCCTTTTACGCCCGCGCCGCAACGCCGCGCCGTGCGGTCGAACTGGGGCGCGAGGCGCTGTTGATCCTGCATGACCGGGGGGTGCGTTTCCGGGTTGATCTGTTCGGTCAGGACGATTTTGGCGCGGCGCTGCCCTATGAGCATGTCAACCATGGGCTGCTGTCCCCGGCGCAATTGGGCGATCTCTATCGCTCGACCGATATTGGCATGGTCTTTTCGGCCAGCAATTATTCGCTGATCCCGATGGAGATGATGGCTTGCGGGTTGCCGGTGGTCGAACTGGACGCGGAAAGCACGCGGGCGGTGTTTCCCGAAGGCGCGGTCGCCTTTGCGCCGCCAACGCCGCATGACATGGCCGACGTGTTGCAGCGGCTGATCGAAAGCGCGGCGGAGCGGGAGAGGTTGCGCGCAGGCGGCGCGGCTTTTGTCGCGGGGTTGAGCTGGGAAAAGAGCGCGAGGACGCTGGAGGCGGCGCTGATCGAGGGGTTGAGCGAGAATAGCCGGCCCGTCACCCCGCGGGCCCTGTTCACCACGCGTGATTATGCCCATAAGGCGGCGGTCATCATCCCGACGTGGAATGGCGGCGATCTGTTTCGCTCCGTGTTGCAGGCGCTGGTGACGCAGCAGACCGACTGGGCGTTCGACGTGATGGTGGTGGACAGTGGATCGACCGACAACACGCTGGAGATCATCCGCGAATTCAGCCACCGGGGCGTGCGGCTGCATCAGATACCCAACAGCGAGTTTTCGCATGGACGCACGCGCAATCTGGCGATTTCCATGACCACGGCCGAATTCGTCGCGGTGCTGACGCAGGATGCCACGCCCGCCACGCCGCATTGGCTGGCCAATATGATCGCCGCTTTTGACAAGGGGGATCAGGTTGCGGGCGTGTTTGGCGGCCATTTGACCTATCCCGACGCTACGAGCTTTGTTCGCAATGGGCAGGAGGGGCATTTCGCGCATTTCGCCGCTATGCCCCATGTCGCGCAATGGGGCGTGACCCCGCCGGGCATGGAGTGGGGCGGAACGCAATGGCAGCAATGGCTGCATTATTTCTCGGACAACAATGCGGCGCTGCGCCGCTGCGTCTGGGACAAGATCCCCTATCCCGACATTCCATGGGGCGAGGATCAGGTCTGGGCGTGGGAAGTGACCAAGCAGGGCTATCAGAAAGCCTATGCGCCCGATGCCTTTGTCACCCATTCGCACAATCTGAGCGAGGCGGCGCAGGATAAGGTCTCGCGGATCGAGGGCGATTACTGGCTGCGCTATTTCAACTATCGCTTTGAAAAGGATCCCCAAGCCGTGAAGGCCAGTGTGGATTACCTGGACACGCGCGATGCCGCTGTGGCGGGCGTCGCGCCCGATGTGCTGGCCCATCAGCAGGCGCTGAACCGCGCCGCCGTGTGCGGGCGCTATCGCGGGCAATTCGATCTGGTCGAACAATGGCGGGCCAAATGGTCCTGATCGCGGCGGGAGAGGCGCTATGAAAGTCCTGTCGACTCAATGGCTGTGGCGACAGCGCTGGATCGCGGCGGTGGTGGTTTTGCCCACACTGGCCACGGCCGCCTATGAGGGGCTGTTGGCCTCGGACATCTATGTTTCGGAAAGCCGGTTCGTCATCAAGGCCCCGGCGCAGAAATCGGCACAGATCTCGACGCTCGCCAATCTGATCCAGACCACAGGTCTTTCGGGGGGGCAGGAACAGGCCAATGAGGTGATCGACTATATCCGCTCGCGCTCGGCGCTGGCGGCGGTGAACCGGGGCGGGGCGGTGGCGGCGATGTTTGGCCGGGCAGGGGTGGATGCGCTGGCGCGCTATCCCGGCGTGCTGGGCCGTCCGGGGCAGGAGCATTTGTTTCGTTATTACAGCGCGATGGTCAATGTGGCGATGAACCATGAGACCGGGCTGGTGGTGTTGAAGGTCAAGGGTTTTGCCCCCGGCGATGCCCAGCGTCTCAACCAGCAATTGCTGGGGTTGAGCGAGGATCTGGTCAATGTGCTGAACGCGCGAGCCGAGGGGAAGCAGGTGGCCGAGGCCGAGCGCCGCGTGGCGCTTGCCGAGGCGCGGGTGCAAAAGGCGCGCGCCGCGCTGGGCGCCTATCGCAATGCCGAGGCCTTGATCGACCCGGCGCGTCAGGCGCAGGGCGCGCTCGAGGTGGCCAATCGGCTGGTGGGTGAACAGGCCGCCGCGCAGGCGCAACTGGACCAGATCCGCGAGGCCACGCCGCGCAATCCGATGATCCCCGCGCTTCTGGAAAAGATTGCCGCGATGGGCCGGGCGGTTGCCGGACAGAATGGCCGGGTGATGGGCCCACCAGGCGCGATTGCCTCGAAAATGGCGGGCTATGAACGGCTGGCGCAGGAGCAGGAATTTGCCGCGCAAAACCTCAATGTCGCCAATGCCGCGCTGGAACAGGCGCGGGTCGAAACGCTGCGCCAGCAATATTATCTGGAACGCGTGGTCGATCCCGCGCTGCCCGATGAACCGGCGCTGCCGCATCGGATCAAGATCGTGCTGACGGTGCTGGGCGCCTCGCTGTGCCTCTATTTCGTGGCGTGGATGTTCATCGTGGGCATCCTTGAACATGCGCCGGAGGATTGACCATGGCCGCGCTCCATCAGGGCTGGGCGATCCAGACGCGGGTGATAAAGGCGCTCATCATCCGCGAATTGACGACGCGCTTCGGGCGGGAGAACATCGGCTTCCTTTGGGTGATGGCCGAGCCTTTGCTCTTTGCGGTGCTGGTGGGCCTGCTCTGGCGCTTTGAAAAAGGGCCGCAGGAGCATGGGGTTTCCATCATCGCCTTTGTCGCCACCGGCTATCTGCCGCTGGTGATGTTTCGCAGCACGGTGCAGCGCGCCTTGGGCAGTTTCGCGGCCAATTCCAGCCTGATGTATCACCGACAGGTCAAGATCCTCGACCTGATCCTCGTGCGTTTTTTCGTCGAGATGATCGGGCACATGATGGCCTATCTGTTCATCGGTACAGTGCTGTATGCGCTGGATGAATTTCCGAGGCCGCATGATCTGGGCTATCTGCTGCTCGGCTGGTCCTATTACGCGCTCTTCACGCTGACGCTGGCCACGATTGTCGCGCCTTTGTCCGAAATGTCCGAGGTGCTGGAAAAGGTCATGCCGGTCACGACCTATCTGATGGTGCCCTTTTCCGGCGCCTTTTTCATGGCCGACTGGCTGGCCCCCAATATCAAGGCGGCGGTGCTGTGGTCACCGCCGGTCCATGCGATGGAGATGATGCGCTATGGCGTGTTCGGCGATGCGGTCTATCCCCATTTCAGCCTGACCTATACGCCGGCATGGTGTTTGCCGGTGCTGATGGTGGGGCTGATGCTGTGCCGGCATGTGCGCCGGGTGATGGTGGTCGAATGATCCGCTGCACGGGCCTCGTCAAATCCTATCCGGCCGGGCATGGGCGCAAGCTGGTGCTGGGCGGGGTGGATCTGACCATCGGGCGGGGGCAAAAGCTGGGCGTGCTGGGGCGCAATGGCGCGGGCAAGACCACGCTGATCAAGATGATCGGGGGCGTGGAAATGCCCACCACCGGGCGGATCGAGCGCAAGATGACCGTGTCATGGCCGCTGGGCTTTGGCGGCGGGTTTCAGGGCAGTCTGACCGGTTATGACAATGCCCGTTTCATCGCGCGCATCTATGGCCGGGACTATCGTGAAATTCAGGATTTTCTTGAGGATTTTACCGAGCTTGGGCGGCAATTGGCGATGCCGGTCAAAACCTATTCATCGGGAATGCGCGCGCGTCTGGCCTTTGCGCTCAGTCTGGCGATCGAGTTCGACTGCTATCTGATCGACGAGGTCATTATGGTGGGCGATCAGAATTTTCAGCGCAAATGCCACGAGGAAATCTTCGTCAAACGGGCCGACCGCGCACTGATCCTGGCATCGCACAGCGTTGAGACCATCCGCCAATATTGCGACATGGCTTTGCTGATCGACCGGGGAACGGCCACCGTCATGGACGATATTGACGAGGCCATCGCGCTTTATTCCAATATGTGAATGTACGGCCTATAGCGCGATGCGATAAGTTTCCGATGTGGGGTCCAGCGCGGGGTGATGCAGGGGGTCGACATAGGTTGCCGTGCCCCAGCGCTCCTGCAGCAGGGCCAACTCGCGCCGATAGCGTTCGACCTGCGTGGCATGGGTGTCGCGCGCGCGGCTCTTGCTTTCGTGATGGATCAGCACTGCGCGCGGCTCATAGATGTTGTGATAGCCCGCTGCCTGAAGCTTGAGGCACAGATCGACATCGTTGAAGGCCACCGCAAAGCCCGTTTCATCCAGCCCGCCGACCTGATGGAACAGCGCCTTACCAACCAGCATACAGGCCCCCGTAACCGCCGATACGCGATGGGGCACATGGGCGCGGGCGAAATAGCCCGGATCGCCATTGCGCTGAAACCGATGCGCATGGCCCGCCGCCTGACCCAGCCCGATCACCACACCGGCATGCTGGATCGTGCCATCGGGATAGAGCAATTTTGCCCCCACCGCCCCGACACCGCGCCGCACCACCTGTCGCACCATCGTCGAGAGCCAGTTTTCATCCATGATCTCAATATCATTATTGAGCAGGCACAGATATTCGCCCCGCGCCTCGCGCGCGCCAAGATTGTTGAGCGCGGACCAGTTGAAGGGCGCATCCTGCCGGATCACGCGCACGCGCGGATTGCCCGAAACGCGCGCGAAATAGTCCAGCGTCTCGGCCTCGACGCTGCCATTGTCGATGATCAGGATTTCGATATTGCGATACCGCGTGCCGTTCAGAACCCCGGTCACGCATTTGCGCAAAAACTGGACCTGATCACGGGTGGGAATGATGATCGAGACCAGCGGCTGCATTTCCGGCATCGGCCAGTCGACCGCCACAGTGCCATGCGCGCCGATCCGCGTCGATGCGCCCAGCGGCGCGACATGGTGGGCCACCGCCGCCGCCCGCGCGGCCAGCGTATCGGGATCATGCGCGCCCACCGCCTGACGATGGGCGATCACGCGGGGCACATGGACAACCTCTGCCTGCGCGGTGATGTTGATCAGCATCGCATAAAGCCCCGCCGCCGAGAGTGCGGGATGGATCGGCGGCGTCGCCAGCGCATCCTCGCGCCGGATCAGACAGGCCGTTGACAGATAATCATGCGCCAGAAACAGGTCCGGGTTCCATCGCGGTTTGAACCACGGATGGCTGCGCAGACCCTTGCGGCTGATGCGGTCCTCGTCGCCATAGAGCGCGGCGGCTTCGGGATTGGCCACCACCGCCTTGGCCAGATGATAGAGCGCATCGGGCGCCAGCAGCACATCGGCGCCCAGCGGCAGGACATAGTCGCCGGTCGCGCCTTCTATGCCCTGCATCAGCGCCTTGGCCGGATTGTCGGTGCGTCCGGGCACCAGCGTCAGGCGCGGCACCACCGGGGTGCGGGTGGGCATCGCCTCGCGCGATTGGGCCAGCACCATTTCCCATTCGCCATAGGTCTGCGCCTCAAGCGCGGCGATGCGGCGTTCGACATCGGCGGTGGATTCGCCCGGCGCATGATAGACCAGCACCGAAATACGCGGCCGCACCGGCCATTCGGGCCAATCCTGCGCGGCCTTGGCCAGCATTTCAGGGCGCCGTTCGACCAGAGCGATCCAGTCGCGATAGGCATTGGGGCCCTGTTCCAGACAGGCGCGCAGCCGATTTCGCGCGCGCGCTTTCTTACCCGTCAGACGCCAATAAAGCGCCTCTGCGGCAAGTTTGGGTCGGCGCAGGGCCGTATAAAACAAGATTTTGTAAAAATTCACCATTGCTCGATGGGTAAAATCCTTTGCCACATCTCTTGTTGCACTGCAAAACGTTGGACGCAAGGCAGGCTTTTGCTAAAACTCTGTGCTATCCATTGCAATTCATAGCGCCGATGGATGCATTGGGTGATCGTTTCACCCCATTCCTCTGGCCGGTCGGGCGCCATTAACGCGCCCTCGCGCCCCTCTGCAGGGGGCCAGCCCTGCGGATAGAGCCCCACCGCGCCCATGATTGCATGTTCTATCAACTTGTTGGCCGAACGCGCGCGGTCGAACGCGGTCTGCGCCAGAGGGTAAAGCGCAAGATGGAACCGGTTGCGCGCCATCCAGCGTTGATATTCGGGCCATGTCATCGGTTCGATCCTACGGGCGCGGCTGTGGCGCTCCAGCCCCTGATCGATGGTGCGGGGTGCAAAATAGGTGAAACGCAGATCCTGATGTTGGTCGAGCAGATCGCGCATGATCGGCGCGATGGCCGCCAGAGCGCCGCGATGGCTGCCGCTGCCCAGTTGCACGACCTGTAAAGGCGCGCCGCGCGCCAGCGGGGCAAAATGCGCGCCATCGGCCAAGGGTTGCCGCCACGCCGGATCAATCCGCATGATCGGCCCGGCGCGATTCCGAGCCAACCTTTGCGCCAGCACATCCGAGGCGGCCAGCACAATATCGGCCCGCGCCAGCAGATCGCGGTGAAACGCCTGTTCGAACCGCGCCAGCCGCGCCCGATAGGCATCGGGCAGCAGCGGACAGACCGCCCCCGCCGCGACATCATCGTCGATCACATAGACCATCGGCCCGCGCCAGTTCAGCGCCATGCGCATCACCTCCGGCCTGTCCTGCCGGATCAGCACGAAGGCATCGCCCGCGATAAAGGCATTGGCCCCTGCCGCCCGGATCGGCCTCTTGCCCCATCCGAAACGTGGGCGCACCCATGGCGCCATGGCATTGCGAAAATAAAGGTCGGTGGAGGGCAGGCGGCTCATGCCCCAAGCCAGCGGGTCCGCGCCCGGGAGGCATGGTCAATCGCGCGCTCCACCGGCCAGATTGCCCCGCCGCACGGGTCGACATAGCGCGCCGCCTCGACCATCGCGGCATGGACCAGATCCTCGATTTCGGCCTCACCGCGCCGCACCGGGGCAGGCATGGTGTCCCGCGTCAGCCCCCATCCGGCATAAAAAGGCATGCCGAAACAATGCACTGGCCGCCCATGCAGCAGCGCCTCAAACCCGATCAGCGAAGTGACCGTATAGACCGCCGAAGCCCCCCGGATCAGCCGCACCGGATGGCATCCATCGTCGATCACCCGGATGTGCGGATGATCGAGCGCCGCCGCCGGAATACATCCCGCCTTGCCATGGGTGCGCGCATCGGGATGGACCTTGACCAGCACATCATGGCCAGGCCAGTTCCGCAGCGCAGCCTCCACCATGGCGGCAAAATCCGCAGCATCGCCCAGCCCCATCGCCACCGACAGATCACCATGGCATTGATCGGCCACCAGAACATAGCGTTCAGGCAGGGCCCCGGCATAGTCGCGCGCATGGTTGTATTTCGACAGGCCGCTGCTGCGCCATTGCGCGATCAGCGCGCGCGCGCGGCGGGCCTGATCCGGGTTGGCCCCGCGCGCGGTGGCGATCTCGATCCGGCTGGGGCGCGAGGCGTCGTAGTAACAGCCAAGATCATCGACGATCAGCGAGAGCGGCGGATCATGGCGCGCCACCGAGCGCAGAAACCCATCCTCCAGCAGGGCAAAGGGCCGCCGCAACAGCCGCGCCGCCATTTCCGCCCGCCGCCCTGAAGGCTTGCGCCCCCAGCCGACCAGCGCGCGGCCATGATCGGCCAGAAAGGCATCCAGATGGGAAATGCGGCCGATCGCGCGATTGGTGGGGATGGCCATAGGCTCCGGCTTTTCGTTTTCAGATGGGCGATGATTATCCCCGCTCCGCCGCCTTGAGTATCGCGGATGCATCCGTATTGCGCCGTAATCTGGAGCCAACTGTTCGTGCGGAGGGGGCCGGGCCGGTGATATGCGCAAAGGGCGGGGCAAGGGGCTGCGCGCGGGATCTGAGGTCGGCATGAACAGGATGAGCGTGAGGCAATTGGTGGCGGTCTTGCCCATGATGCTGGGCGCCTGCGCCACCTTGCCGGTCAGCGGGCCGACCGGGCGGCAGGTGATGGCCCCTGCGGTGGGGCAAGAGGGGCAAAAGGGTCAAGAGGGGAAGTCCTTTCGCATCGTCGCGGTGGATTCGCAGGCCGCTCTGCCGGTGGCGCCGGTGCTGGCCGGGGCGGCGGGCGATGATGGCGCCGCCTCGCCCACCGATATGATCGGGCCGGGCGATATGCTCGATATCCAGATCTATGAGGCAGGCGTCAGCCTGTTTGCCGGCACGCGCCCGACGGCCGCAACCATTAATGGCGCGGCGCAGGCCGAGCGACTGCCCGCGATGCGCGTGGACGATAGAGGCGAGATCTTTGTGCCCTTTATAGGGCGGATGCGCGCGGGTGGGATGACATCGACGCAACTGGCCGGGGCGATTCGGGGGGCACTCAAGGGCCTGTCGCAAAATCCGCAGGTGGTGGTGGGCATCGCCCAGTCGGTGACCAACAGCGTCATTCTGGGCGGCGAAGTGGCGCGGCCGGGGCGATTGGTGCTGACCAGCAACCGCGAAACCCTGCCCGAGGTGATCGCGCTTTCGGGCGGCTATCGGGGCGAGGCCAAGGATCTGGCGGTGCAGGTGACTCGCGGGGCGCAGGCGCAGGAATTCCGCCTTGCCGAAGCGATGCAGGGCGCGGCGCGCGACTGGCGCATCCGCCCCGGCGACCAGATCGAGATCATCAAAAAGCCGCAGACCTTTGCCGTTCTGGGCGCGGCGGGCCGGGTCGAACAATTGCCCTTTTCCGCCCCCTCGGTCAGCCTGGCCGAGGCGCTGTCGGCGGCGGGTGGGCCCAATCCCAATCTGGGCGATGCCAAAGCGGTGTTCATCTTCCGCTTTGATGCCGGCGGGGCGGGAGGCGCGGAGGTACCCACCGTCTACCACATCAACATGATGAACCCCGGCAGCGTCTTTCTCGCCCAACGTTTTGCCATGCGCGACAAGGACGTCCTCTATATCGGCAATGCCGCCGCCAATCAGCCCGGCAAGCTGATCCAGCTAATCAGCCAGTTGTTCAGCCCGATCATCGCGGTACAGGGGGCTTTGGTGAACACCGGGGTGGTGAGGTAGGGGTTTTGGGTTTTGCTTCGGGTGGGCAAGGGGACTTGCCCCTTTGCAATCCCGGTATTGTCGGCGTGGTGCTATGGCGGCGGATTTAGATACCGGTCAAAACGGCTTCCTCGACCTCGCCCTTTATCAACTGACCTATGTCGCGATGGAAAGTCGCTAATTCAGGGTAGTTAGTGAGGAAGGCGCCACGCGCTCGATACTGAGGTTCAACATCGTCCGCGACTTCAAACCTCACGGCAAGGTTGCCCCTGCTATCGGCGGGCGCGATTTCCAATCGGATGATAAGATCATCGCTTTCCAGCAAATTGAAACCCCACTGCGCAACGACTGGTTGCCCCTCGGTGATGGGAAATCTTGCAAGGGCCTCTCCAAATTCCTGCACGTCTTGCCATTGCGCACAGAATCCGCCTTTGCCAGAGAAGCGATCTGTTTCCACGGCAATCCAAAGTCGGCCAAAATCGTCTTGCGGCAAATTGCGATCAAAGAAGCTTGGATCATGCCTATATCGAAGGGTGAGCTTGCTCATCGCTATGATTTTGCAGGTATGCGCAATGTCCGCAATGGTTCCGTGTTCGCCCTACCCACAAACCAAAACGCCGACAGTAACGTGATTGCAAAGGGCCCCCCGCCCTTAACCCGCCGGAGGCAAAGCAAACCTCACCCCATCAACCGCTCCACCGCATTGGCGATCAGGATCTGCGTGGCGGACTCGCTGGCCAATCCGCCGCGCACCAGGCAGTGGCGGTGCAGCACCCGGCAGAAAGCATCATAGATCACGCCATCGGGCGGCGTGGGGGCGGTCCAGAATTGCGCCAGCGGTTGCTCATCAACGATGCCGGGGATGGCATAGACCGCCCGGCCCAACGCCTTGACCGGGATGCCGCCCGCCAGCGCAAAGGTGGCCGAGGTGGAATTGACCACGACCATCGCCCGCGCGCCTTGCGCCAGCGTATTGAGATCGCCGCCCGCCAGATGGATCAGCCGCTCGCCCAGCCCCAGCGCCTGCGCCCGGTCGCGCACATAGGCGCCCCATCCGCCCAGCGTGGCGTCGAGCGGATGTTCCTTGATGACAAGGCTGGTTTCGGGCGGGGCATGGGCGGCAAAGCTGGCCAGCACATAGTCGGCGGCCTGACGCATCGAGGAGAAGGGGGAGTGGACGCGAATTTGATAATCCGAGGACAATTGCAGGGGGAAGAGGAAATAATCACGCCCCTGCAATTTCTTGAGCGCGCTCTGCGCTTGTGCTGCCCGTTGCCCGCGTGTCAGATATTTGGCGACCCAGCCCAATCCTTCCAGCATGATCGAGCCGGGCCGGTGCGAGCGGTAGAAGGGATAGCGCAGGACCATCGCGCCCAGCACCATATGGCCGAAATAGCCCCATGTATCGCGCACCCGTCGCCCCAATGAAGCGCCAATAGGCGGCAGGGGCGCAGGGCTGGGCAGACTGCGCGCGGCGGCCAGAATATCCTGCGGGCGGCGCGGCAGGGGAGAGTGGCCATTGACCCCGTCGCGCTCCAGCGTCAGCCAGTTGGGGCGGATATAGCCCTCTTCGAACACATGTACCCGCACCCCGATAAGGCGTGCCATCTGATGGGCCGCCATGTGCATGGGGCGGCAATCGCCGAACAGCACCAGATCGGTTATTCCCGACCGGCGCAGATAGTGGTCAATGAACAGCGGCCACCCTCCCTGCGTGCCGCGATAGTTGGTGGCGCGGTGAGCCCCGGAGGCGTCGATAATCGCGCCAGGCCAGTCATGCTCGTCACCTCCATTCAGGTTGATGCGACGCACTTCCTGTCCGTTTTTGGCAAGGGTTTGAGCAAGTTGGTAGAAGAATGGGCCCGGCGGCCCCTGTAAAAACAGGAAACGGCGAGCATCCTTGGCGGCTGGCCGGGCAATCTGGTGGTCCTGCCGCCCCGCCGGAATGAAAGGGGCGCGCGGTAATAGCGCCACCGCGCTTTTACGCCCGAAAGAGTTTGCTGGCCTTGCCTGCACATTGAGTCGAAAGACGCCGGAGTCTGACATGGGCATCCCATTGTGGGGAATAGTTAACGGTGATCTTTTTGTAACGCGCTTGTTTATTGGCTATAAATCCAGAAAATAGAGCTGCTTTTCCGCTTTTTCCATTAGTAACTCCTCCGTATTGGAATTAATGATGTTTGGGTGTGATGGGCGGCCCAAGCGTGGCTGAGGGATAGAAGGATTGCGCCAAATTGGCGTCCATATAAAAATATAATATCCTATAAGGTAATTTTTACTCTCCGATTTTGCTGCGTCGATTGCTCGCGGCTCGGCCCCGATGCTGTATTCCCCGCCTGCAGCAGGCATTTCAGCGCGATTTTTACCCTGTCTGTCGCCCCGGACAGCCCGGCAAACGGGCGTATTTCCGACTTCTGCGTTTTCGTATGAAATGGCGTCTTCCAGCCAAAAACCGGATTTTGTTTTGAGCCACTGTGCGAAATGCAATAAACTGGGATCATGGTCGATATGGGTGGATTTACGTGCCCTGCTGTGGCACTCGCCAATTCAATTCTCGTGATTCAGCGGTGAAAGGGCAACATGCAGAAGATTACCCCGGTTATTCTGTGCGGCGGTAGTGGCACCCGTTTGTGGCCGCGCAGCCGTGCGGTGAAGCCCAAGCCGTTCCTGCCGCTCGTGGGGAATGTGACCCTGTTTGAACAGGGCATTGCACGGGCCAGCGATCGCGCCATTTTCGATGCGCCCATGATCGTGACCGGCACCAAGCATCTCGATCATGTTGAAAGCCAGTTGGGCGGCGCTCCTGATGCGCGGATTCTGGTGGAACCTTCAGCGCGCAACACGGCAGCGGCGATTGCTCTGGCCGCTTTGCGCATGGCGCCCGATGATGTGATGCTGGTCTGTCCCAGCGATCACCATATCGGTGATCCGACCAGTTTTGTGACCGCCGCGCAGGCCGCCGGGCGTCTGGCGCAGGAAGGTTGGCTTGTCGCATTTGGCATTACGGCAACGGCGCCGGAAACCGGATTTGGTTACGTCAAGCGCGGCGAGGCGATCAGCGCGGATGGCTTCAAGGTCGACCGCTTTGTCGAAAAGCCGCATCTGGAACGCGCGATGGAATTTCTGGCCGAAGGTTCCTATGCGTGGAACGGCGGGATCTTTGCGATGCGCGCGGGCGATTTCCTCAAGGAACTGGGCACTCACCGCCCCGCCATTCTTGAAGGCGTGGCGCAGGCGGTGGCCAACGGGACCGTCGATGGTCAGCGTTTCCATCCCGATGCCGCCGCCTTTAATGCGGTGGAAAGCGATTCGATCGACTATGCCGTCATGGAAAAGACCGACCGCGCCGCTGTGGTTCCGGCCAATATGGCATGGTCCGACATCGGCAACTGGCACGCTCTGTGGGAGGCGCGCGAGAAGGACGAAGCGGGCAACAGCGTGATCGGCGAGGCGGAACTTGTCGGCTGTCGCAACGTTCTGGTGGAAAGCGACGGGCCGAAGGTTTCGGTGGTCGGCCTTGAAGGCGTCATGGTGGTGGTCGATGGCAGCGATGTGCTGGTGACCAGCGTGCCCGGCGTGCAGAAGGTCGGCAAATTGCTGGGCGCGGTGAATCAGTAATCGGCGGATCATGACGCAGGAGGCGGTTTTGAGCGAGATTCTGCTGCCCATCAGACAGGTGGAAAAGCCTTGGGGCTGCGAAGTTCTGCCGCGCCCCTTTGTCGCGCCTGAAGGGGCGCGCATCGGCGAAATCTGGTTCGAACCGCCTACGCAACTGCCTGAACTTCTGGTGAAATATATCTTCACCAGTGACAAGCTTTCGGTTCAGGTTCACCCCAGCGACCGCCAGACGATGGCCAAGGGTCTTGGTCGTCAGGGCAAAGAGGAATGCTGGCTGGTGATCGCCGCCGAGCAGGACGCGCGCCTAGGCATCGGATTTGACCGCACGGTCGACACCGAAACCTTGCGCGCCGCCGCGCTGGATGGCCGGATCGAGGATATGCTGGTCTGGCATAAGGTCTCCCCGGGCGACTTCTTCTATATTCCGGCCAACACCGTCCATGCCATCGGCGCAGGCGTCAGCGTGATCGAGATCCAGCAGAACAGCGACATCACCTATCGCCTGTTCGATTATGGCCGCCCGCGCGAATTGCATCTGGACGAAGGCCTGGCGGTCTCGCTGGGCGAGGTTTACGATCTGGCGCGCTGGCATCAACGCCTGCCCGAAACGGGCACGGTGGCGCTGGTGGACGGGCCCTATTTCCGGCTGGACCGGGTCAATGGCGTGGCCGAACAGGACCTTTTGGCGCGCTATCCGCAAGGGCCGATGCTGGTGGTTCCGATTTCGGGGCTGGTCATGGTCAAGGGTGAAACGGTGCCGCCGGGCGCCTGCGCAAAAGCTGCCGGTTTGGAGGAGATTAGCTGGGAAAGCGATGCGCTTTGGCTCGTCGCCCAGCCGCTCTTAGAGTAAACACATAGATCTGAAGGGCGAACATAAACCGTTCGCCCCCGGCCTCACCATGGGCCGGATGCCGCCCAAAGGGTTGCCGGATCGCATGAATTACCCCGCTCTCACTGCCGCTATGCCCAGCCCGGCGCAGATCGCCACGATCCGGGGCCGGGGCCGCGCCATCATCGCGCATGAGGCTGAGGCGCTGCGCCATTTGGGCGATGGGCTGGATGACAGTTTCGCGCGGGCCTGCTGGATGATTGCGGGCGCGCGGCGGCGGCTGGTGGTGTCGGGCATGGGCAAATCGGGGCATATCGGGCGCAAGATCGCCGCCTCCTTTTCCGCCACGGGCACGGCGGCGCTGTTTCTGCATCCGGCGGAGGCGTCGCATGGCGATCTGGGCATGATGATGGCGGGCGATGTGCTGCTGGTGCTGTCCAATTCGGGCAATACGGCGGAATTGGCGCCGGTGCTGCGCCATGCGCGGGCGTTGGGGGTGGCGATCATCGGCATGGTGGCGCGCTCGCGCTCGATGGTGGGCGATATGGCCGATGTGCTGCTGCTGCTGCCCGACAGGCCAGAGGCTTGCGAGGACAGTTTTGCGCCCACTACATCGACGGTGATGCAATTGGCGCTGGGCGATGCGCTGGCGCTCTCGGTGATGGAGGCGCGGGGGGTGAGCAGGGGACAGATCCGCGCGCTGCATCCGGGCGGCGCGATTGGTCAGAGGCTGACGCCGGTGGGCGAGGTGATGCATCGGGCGGGTTTGCCGTTGGTGCCGCCCGATGCGCCGATGCGCGATGTGGTGCCGGTGATTTCCGATGGCCGCTATGGGCTGGCCGGGGTGGTGGACCGGGCAGGGCGATTGCTGGGGGTGATTTCGGACGGCGATTTGCGGCGGCATTTCAGCGCTCTGGCCAGAAGGACGGCGGGCGAGGTGATGACGCGCGATCCGCGCTCGCTGTGCCCCGATATGGTGGCGGTCGACGCGCTGAAATGGATGAACGAGGCCAAGATCACCGCCGCCTTTGTCGTGGCTCAGGAGAGCGGGGAAGCACCTTTGGGCATTGTGCATATGCATGATCTGCTGCCGATGGGGTTGGAGCCGGCATGACGCGATTTGCTATCGTGATCCCGGCGCGCTTCGCCTCGACGCGCTATCCGGGCAAGCCGCTGGCGATGCTGCGCGGGGGGCAGGGGCGGGCAAGGTCGCTGATCGAGCGGAGCTGGCGCGCGGCGATGGGGGTTAGCGCCCCCGGATTGGTGGGCGTCTGGGTGGCCACTGACGATGCGCGGATTGCCGAGGCCGCGCGCGGGTTTGGGGCAAAGGTGGTGATGACCTCGCCCTCTTGTCGCAATGGCACAGAGCGATGCGCCGAGGCGCTGGCCCATTTGCCGCCGGTCGATGTGGTCGTCAATCTTCAGGGGGATGCGCCTTTGACGCCTGCCGGGCTGATCCCCGATCTCGTGCGGGCTTTGGCCGCGCGGCCCGATGTGGCGATGGCGACAGCCGCCTTTCGCGCCAGTGCGGGGGCCTATGCTCATCTGGCCGGGGATGCGGCGGCCGGGCGCGTGGGGGGCACCACGGCGGTCTGTGCGCAGGATGGGCGGGCGCTCTATTTTTCCAAGCGCTTGCTGCCCTTTGTGCCCGATGGCGATGGGGCGCCGCATCGCGCGGTGCGGCTGCATCTGGGGCTTTATGCCTATCGGCCCAAGGCTTTGCGCTGGTATGCGGCCCAGCCGGTTTCGTCGTTGGAGGCATTGGAGGGGCTGGAGCAATTGCGCTTTCTGGAAGGCGACGCGCCGGTGATCGTGCAGAGCCATGATGCGCCCGAATGGGATTGTATTGAGCTGAACAACCCGGAGGATGTCCCGGCAATTGAGGCCATTTTGGCGCAGCGTTCGATGGACTGATGGACCGCATCGGTTACAAAGATCGCATGTCGCAAGAAAGCCAGACCTTCGCCGCCGATACCCTCAAACGCGGGGCGGGCAAGCTACGCCTGAATGAGAGCATCGTCTTTGCCAATGACCGGCCCTTTGTGCTGATCGGGGGCATGAATGTGATCGAGGACCGCGATCAACTGATGCGCGTGGCCGACCATTTCGTCACCGTCACCGGGCGTCTGCGCATCCCCTATGTGTTCAAGGCCAGTTTTGACAAGGCCAACCGATCTTCGCTGCGTTCGTTTCGCGGGCCGGGGCTGGAGGCGGGGCTGCGGATGCTGGAGGAGGTGCGGCAGGTGTTCGGCGTGCCGGTGCTGACCGATGTGCATGAGCCTTATCAGGCGGAGCAGGTGGCGCAGGTGGCCGATATTCTGCAATTGCCCGCCTTTTTGGCGCGACAGAGCGATCTGGTTGAAGCGATTGCGGCCACAGGGGCGGTGGTCAACGTGAAAAAGCCGCAATTCGTCGCGCCCCATGAAATGCGCCACATCATCGCCAAATGCGAGGAGGCTGGCAATGCGCGCGTGCTGCTGTGCGAGCGGGGGTCGTGCTTTGGTTACAACAATCTGGTGGTCGATATGTTGGGGATGGACCTGATGAAGGATTACGCCCCGGTGGTCTTTGACGTGACCCATGCGTTGCAGCGCCCCGGCGGCCGCGCCGACAGCGCCGATGGGCGGGGTTCTCAGGCGGGCGCTCTGGCGCGGGCGGGCATGGCGGTGGGCATCGCGGGCCTGTTTCTGGAGGCGCATCCCGATCCGGCGCAGGCCAAGTGCGATGGGCCTTGCGCGCTGCCGCTGCATGATCTGGAGCCGTTTTTGCGCGATATTCAAGCGATTGACGATGCGGTGAAATTGCCGCCCGCGTGATGCCTTTCCTGCGCATTCCTCCGTTTCCGCGTCATCGCGCTGGCGATCTTGTGAGGCCGGGACGCGCGGTTGATGAGGATCCGCAAGAGGTCGCCCGCGCCTTGGTGGAGGAGCGCGTGGGGGGGGCGTTCTGGGCGCCGGGGCGTGATCCATGGAACGGGCAGGGCGATCCGGCCGAGCAGGCGTTGGTGGAGCAATTGCGCGAGGGGCGCGCGCAGCAGATTATGGCGCAGGGCACGCCGCACGATCCGTTTACCGGCGCGCCGATGGGCTTTGTCGCGGCGGCGCGGATGCTGGGCGGATGGCGGCGGATGATTGAGGACAATCGCCGGACCGTCGCGATTTTCGGCATTGCCGGGTGGAAGCGTGAGACGCTGGATGCCTTGCTCTGGGATGGGGCGGGGGCGCCCTATCGGCAGACCAGCGCGGGCCTGCGTGCCGGGGATCGCGTGCTGGCTTGGGTTGCGCGGTGCGGGGGCGGGTTGGGCCGCGATCTGGCGGCGCGCGGGGTGATGCCGGGGGAGGTCGAGGACGGCTTTATCCGGTCGAGCGGGCTTGGCGCGAATTGCGTGCCGCCGCTCTCGGTAATCGTCGATCCGGTGGGCTCCTATGTCGATCCGGCGCGGGCAAACGGGCTGGAGGCAATGCTGGCGCGGGGCGGATTTGCGCCTGATGTGCTGGCCCGCGCGGCGGATCTGCGCGCCCGCCTGATTGCCGAAGGGATCAGCAAATATGGGGCGGGCATGGTGGGCGCCGCGCTGCCGCCCAAAACGCGCCGCCGGGTGTTGGTGACGGGGCAGGTGGAGGATGATCGCGCGGTGCTGCTGGGCGGGGCGGGGTGCGACAATCGGGCCTTGCTGGCGCGGGCGCGGCAGGCCGAGTCGGGGGCTGAGATCATCTATAAGCCCCATCCCGATGTTGAGGCGGGGCATCGCAAGGGCGCGATTCCCGATGCCGAAATCCTGCGCCATGCCGACCGGATCGAGCGTGAGGCTCCGATTGCGGGTATGCTGGATCAGGTCGATGCGCTCCATGTCATTTCCTCGCTGGCCGGGTTTGAGGCACTGTTGCGCGGGGTGGAGGTCATCACCCATGGCCAGCCGTTCTATGCCGGATGGGGGCTGACGCGTGATCTGGGGCCGCCCATGCCGCGCCGGGGGCGGGTGTGCAGCATTGAGGAAATGGTGGCCGCCGCGCTGATCCTCTATCCGCGCTATCTCGATCCGGTCACGCGGCTGCCTTGCCCGGTTGAGGTGGTGGTCGAGCGTATGGCGCAAGGGCAGGCGCGGATCGGCGGGCCGCTGGTCCGGGCGCGGGTGGCGCAGGGGCGGTTGCGGCGGCTGGTGTCCATGGCTTTGTCCATGGGGCCGGCCAGGCTGTATGATGCGGCAGAAGCAGGCGCAAAGCCGTGAAACAGGAGGGCAAAACGGGCCAATCGCGCGAAACCCCCGGATTTATCCCCAGAATCGCTTCCCTGACGTTATGAAACTCTTGCTGCGCGCCGATGGTGCGTTAGGAAGGTGATCCGAATTGGCGGATGTTTGGTCGTATCCGCGCTATCCCGCCGGTTCGGGCCGGTTTTACGCTTGGGGTCCGCTGTCGATTGCCGCTGGGGGCCTCCACACAGTTTGGGAACAGAAACGCCATGAAAGCCACGATCGAACGCGCGACCTTGCTGCGTTGTTTGAGCCATGTGCAATCGGTGGTGGAACGGCGCAATACCATCCCCATCCTTTCCAACGTTCTGATCGAGGCCAGCGGCAGCGGTTCGGTCCGTTTGATGGCCACCGACCTTGATCTTCAGGTTGTCGAACATCTGCCCGCCGTCAGCGTCGAGGCGCCCGGCGCGATCACGGTTTCGGCCCATCTGCTGTTCGACATCGCGCGCAAGCTGCCCGATGGCTCGCAGGTTTCGCTGCAAACCGCCGAGAACCGCCTTGTCATCAAGGCCGGGCGCAGCCGGTTCCAACTGCCGACTCTGCCGCGCGACGATTTCCCCGTGATTATCGAGGGCGATCTGCCCACCAGCTTTGAGGTGCCCGCCGCCACGCTGGCGCAGCTGATCGACCGCACTCGCTTTGCCATCAGCACCGAGGAAACGCGGTACTATCTCAACGGCATCTTCCTCCATGTCTCCGAGGAAGAGCTGAAGGCGGCCGCCACCGACGGCCACCGTCTGGCGCGCTTCACGCTGGCCAAGCCGGAAGGCGCGGATGGCATGCCCGACGTGATCGTGCCGCGCAAATGCGTGGGCGAATTGCGCAAGCTGCTTGACGAACATGGCGACAGCAACGTCAGCATCGACCTGTCGGCCAGCAAGATCCGCTTCTCGCTGGGTGGCGAAGAGGGCGTGGTGCTGACCAGCAAGCTGATCGACGGCACCTTCCCCGATTACAACCGCGTGATCCCGACCGGCAATGACAAGCTGCTGCGTCTGGACCCCAAGAGCTTCTATGAAGCGGTGGACCGCGTGGCCACCATCGCCACGGAAAAGACCCGCGCGGTGAAAATGGCGCTGGAAACCGACCGTGTGACGCTGTCCGTAACCTCGCCCGACAATGGCACGGCGGCCGAAGAACTGCCCGCCGATTACGGTTCGACCGGCTTTGAGATCGGTTTTAACGCGACCTATCTGAAAGACATCCTGAACCAGATCGATGGCGACAATGTCGAACTCCATCTGGCCGATGCCGGTGCGCCGACCCTGATCCGTCAGAGCGACAAGAGCCCTGCGCTCTACGTGCTGATGCCGATGCGGGTGTGATGGGTTCAGGTAATTGAACAGAAGGGGCGGGGAGGCTTTGGGCTTTCCCGCCTCTTTTTGTTTTGGGGTTTTGATGCCTCCGGCGGGCAAAGGGCGGGGCCCCTTTGCAATCCCGATACTGGGTTGCGCTCTATCGGCAAGTAAGGCTGATGCGCGAGGCAGGTTGTAAAGCCTGCGGCGCGGACGCGTTGTTCTATTGAGCGCCGCAGGCTTTCAATATCAAACGGCGCGTCCGGTACTCAAGGCCGAATTTATCACGCGACCATGGCAGTAATGGGATTGCAAAGGGCCCCCGCCCTTTGCCCGCCGGAGGCATAAAGCCCCACCCCCAAAAAAAACCTAAAACCGCCAAACCCGCTGCGCCACCATACGCGGGGCAACGCTCTTGCGGGCGGCCTTGTCGGCATAGAGGCGGCAGTCGGCGGATTGGATGAGGGCGGCGGCATCGGCGCCTTCGAGGGGGGCGATGGCGGTGCCGAAGCTGGCGCCGATGGGCACGATGATGCCGTTCCACACGATGGGCAGTGAGAGGCCCGCGCGCACCGCCGCGATTTCGCCCAGCGCGAGTTGCTGGCCGCGCGAGATGTCGTAGAGCATGGCGAATTCGTCGCCGCCCAGCCGGGCCACACAGAGCGCGCGCGCGCCGAGGCGCTGCATCCGGTGGGCCACTTCGGCCAGAATGGCGTCGCCCGCCAGATGGCCGTGGGTGTCATTGGCCTGTTTCAGCCCGTCCAGATCGGCCAGCACCAGCATCATCGGCCGGTCGCGGTGCAGCCTGTCCTCCAGCATGCGCATAAAGGCCAGCCGGTTGTCCAGCCCGGTCAGCGGATCGGTCAGCGAGGCGCGGATCGCCTGATGCTGGAGGGTCAGCATGGCCAGCGTTTCGTTGAATTTAGCCAGCACGACATGGATTTGCATCGCCGTCATCAGCACCAGCATCAGCGCCAGCGCGCGCATACCCAGCGAATCATAGAGCGCCAGTTTCAGCGCAATCGGGGCAACCGCGCCCACCATCCCGGCTATGGCCGCGCGCGGCACGCCCAACAGGCATGAGGCGCTGGTCAGCGCGGCAATGGCGATGAAAACCGGCGCGACCATGCAATATTGGTGCGAGGCATGGGTAAAGGCATTGGCGGCCCATATTCCGGCGATCAGCCCGACCGGCGCGCTCATCATGCTGGCGCGGCGCAGGTGGCGATAGATCTGGGCGCGCGGGATGGGGCCGGGGTTACGATTGCGGCGGCGGTTGCGGATTAGGACATAGAGGCAGATGGCAGCAATCAGGCCAGCGGGGCCCCATTGCTGCCACAGCGGCAAATTGCCGCGCAGCGCCAGCGCCGTGGCCAGCGAATGAATGCCCAGCAACAGGCACAGCCATGGCAGGTGGGCACTGACGCGCTGATATTGCAGCCGCACCATCGCGCCGGCCACACGGGGCGGCACGGCGGCGGTGAAAGGGGAAAACAGGCGACGACGCAGGACGCGCCATCGCCCGCGCGCAGAGCGGCCTGACAAATTCCGTTTTGGATCGACCGGCAATTTGTCACTCCCCTCATCTCTGCTGACTTCAGAGTTAAGTGGAAATGACTAATTCAGAGTTAAGCTAACAAGCTTTTAATGCTTACCAGCAGCAGCAAGCATTTGATCGAAGGCCACGAATTTCTCACGCGGGGCGCCATCGCGGGCGCGGGCTACTTCGGCTTCATCAATCTTTCGCCAATCGCGGAAAGTAACGAAATCGACCCCGCGCGCGGTGGCCAGAGCCTCAAATCCGGCGCGGCCCTGCTTGTTGCCGGGGGCGGGGAAGTCCTCTGCGATGCGGTCGATGATGGCGAAGCCATCGGGCCGGTTGGTGCCGATCGTGCCCGATGGCCCGCGCCGTGCCCAGCCCACGCAGTAAAGGCCGGGCAGGATACGCCCTTCCTCATTGGCGAATCGCCCGGCGGCGGTGTCATAGGGCACGCCCTCGATGGGGTTGGTGCGATAGCCGATGGCCGAGATCACCAGATCGGCGGGGACCTGATAGGTCTCGCCCGTGCCCACCGCGCGGCCATCGACCAGAGCGGTGCGTTCGACCTCTATCGCCCGCACCGTACCATCTCCAACCAGCGCGCGCGGGGCGGCGAAGAAGTCGAAGTCGATGGTAAACGGCTTGTCCGAGGGCGCATCGACGGCAAAGGCGCGCAGATGCTGGATCGATTTGCGCATGCCCGGATCGAGCGCGGCATCCTCGGCCTCGGGCGGCAGATCGGCTGGATCAACGCGCGGGCGGGCGCGTTCCAGACTGCCCAACTCGCCCAGTTCCTTGGGAGTCATCGCGATCTGATGCGGGCCGCGTCGGCCAAGAATCGTCACTGAGGCGATGCCCGAACCCTTCAAGGCATCGAGCGCATGGGCGACAATATCGGCCCCTTCAAACTCCTGCGGCACCTTGGCCAGAATCCGCGCAATATCGAGCGCGACATTGCCGTTGCCGATCACCACCGCATGCGCTCCGGCAAAATCGGGGGCCAGATCGGCAAAATGGGGATGACCATTATACCAGCCGACAAAGGCCGCGCTGCCGAACACATTGCCCAAATCGCTGCCGGGAATATCCAGAGTGCGATCCGATGGCGCGCCCGTGGCCAGCACCACCGCGTCATACAATTCCTGCAATTCGGCAATCGAGATATCGCGCCCCACGGCCACCTTGCCGACAAAGCGCACATTGGGGGCCTGCGCCACCGCATCATAGCGTTTGGAAACGCCCTTGATCGATTGGTGATCGGGGGCCACCCCGCTGCGAATCAGGCCAAAGGGCACCGGCTGAAGATCGAAGATATCGACATGCACCTCCTCGCCCCAGCGCTTGAGCGCGGCTTCGGCGGTGTAATATCCGGCGGGGCCGGAACCGATGATGGCAAGATGCAGCATGAGTCTGACGCTCTCCCTATCTGGTGCTTCCTCTCGCGCGGGCCCGGTTGGTTTCGGGCGTTCTCGCGTTGATTCTTATCACATACCTGTTTGCCCCCGGTTGCAAGCCCGGATGCGCGCGCGGCTCCGCAGATGTCCTTAACGCGATTTAAAAGCATTTCGGGCAGTCCAGGTTGCATGACTTCACCAATTCCCACAGGGGCAAATCAGGCGTGACCAAGTCCAATCGGGCGCAAGCCCTGCTGCGAAAAGCCGAAACGCCAGCGCCCGCCCCCGCGATGGAGCGCCGCCGTGCCAGCCCGCCGCCGGAGCCTGAGTCGAGCCCGGTCGATATCACGCATCTGCGCCGTAAAAGCGATCCGGTGCGCCGCGAGAGCGAGCCCTATCTGGGCTATTTCCTGATTTCCGAAGGCTGGCCGATGACCGCGATTGCGATGGGCATCGCGGCCATGATGCTGTGGCTCAATCAGTTTCGGATGCCGGGGCCGGTGGTGCTGGGCCTGCTGGGCGCGGCGGTGGCGATGGTGGCGGCCGCGCGCCTGTTCGTTTCGTTTGAACGCACCAGTCGCCGGCCGCTGGGGCTGCGCGTGGTCGCGATGGTGGCCGGGGTGGTCGTGCCTATGCTGCTTTACGGCGGCGGCATGGCGCTGTGGATCAAATCGGGGATGATGGACGAGCCGGTCCTGCTGGTCGGCGCTTTGCTGGTGGTGGGGCTGGTGATGGCGGTCACGTTGTCGGGGCGGCTGTTCACGATGGTGGCGGCCAAGCTGGCGCTGTGGACCCCTATCGCGCTGGCTTTGGGCTCGGTCTACACCCTGGTGACGCTGGTGTTGGGCGGGGCGATCGGGCTGGTGGCGGCGCTGCGCCAATTGGCCATCGACCGCGCCGGACAGGCCGAACAGCGCGAAATGCGCCATGCCCAGATGCGCGCCGAGGAATTGCTGAACGAATTTGAAAAGACCGGGCAGGGCTGGTTCTGGGAAACCGACCGCAAGGGGGCGCTGACCTATGTGTCGCCCAATATCATCGCCTTGCTGGGCCGCGAGGAGGGTGATCTGATCGGCCGCCCGCTGACCGACCTGTTCGTGATGCAGGAGCAGGAGCAGGTGGGCGAGCGCACCTTGCTGTTCCATCTCAACGCGCGTTCGGGCTTTACCGATCTGGCGCTGCGCGCGGCCAAGGATGGGGATGAGCAATGGTGGGCGGTCAATGGTCGCCCGGTCTATGACGCTTTCAACAATTTCCTGGGTTTCCGGGGCGCGGGCAGCGATCTGACCGAAAAGCGGCGCAGCGAGCAGCATGCCACGCGCCTTGCCCATTTTGATTCGTTGACCGGATTGGCCAACCGGTTCCAGATGAGCCAGACGCTGGAAAAGATCCTGTCGGCGCCCAAGGTGGACCATCGTGATTGTGCGGTGTTCCTGCTCGATCTCGACCGGTTCAAGCAGGTCAACGATACGATGGGCCATCCGGCGGGCGATGCGCTGCTCAAACAGGTGTCGCAGCGTTTGCAGCGCACCGTGGGCGAGATGGGCCGTGTGGGCCGTTTGGGCGGGGATGAATTCAAGGTCATCCTGCCGGGGCGCATCGCGCGCGATAAACTGGCCACGCTGGCCACCAGCATTATCGAGAATCTGTCGCAGCCCTATTCCATCGACGGCGCGCGCGTGGTGATCGGGGCCAGCATCGGCATCGCCATGGCCCCCGACGATGGCGTGACCAGCGAAGCGATCATCCGCAATGCCGACCTTGCGCTTTATGCCGCCAAGGATCGCGGGCGCGGGGTCTATCACTTCTATGACGAGGAACTGCATTCCGACGCCGAGGAGCGCCGCCAGCTTGAGCATGACCTGCGCGACGCCCTCGCGCATGGCGGGCTGGAGCTGTATTATCAGCCCTCGGTGGCGTTGAGCCAGCAAAAGATCACCGGTTTTGAGGCGCTGCTGCGTTGGAACCATCCGACGATGGGGCGCCTCTCGCCCGCCAAATTTGTTGAGGTGGCCGAGGATACCGGCCTCATCACCCAGATCGGCGAATGGGCATTGCGCACGGCCTGCCATGATCTGGCGCGCTGGCCCGACCATGTGCGGGTGGCGGTCAATGTCTCGCCTTTGCAATTTGCAAATCCGGCGCTGCCCACGATCATCACGAATGCGCTGGCCTCGGCGGGGGTCGATCCCGCGCGGCTGGAACTGGAAATCACCGAAAGCGTGTTTTTGAACGACAGCGCCAACACGGACGCGATGTTCACCGCGCTCAAGCGGATCGGCGTGCGTCTGGCGCTCGATGATTTCGGCACCGGCTATTCCTCGCTGGGCTATCTGAAAAAGGCGCCTTTCGACAAGATCAAGATCGACCAGAGCTTTGTGCGCGGCGCCACTATGCCGGGTAGCCGCAATGGCGCGATCATAGCCTCGATCGTCAGCCTTGCCGATGCGCTGGGTATGGAAACGACGGCGGAAGGCGTCGAGACGCTCGACGAACTCGATCTGGTGCGCGAGCTGGGTTGCAGCCATGTGCAGGGCTATATCTTCTCCAAACCCCTGCCGCGCGACGAGGCCGACATGCGGTTGAGCGAGGGCGGCATTATCGAGGCGAGGGGGCCGCGCTCGGCCCGCGCGCCGCGCCGCACGATGCTGCGCAAGGTGATGATGGAGGCGCAGGGCCGCCGCTATCCCGCCACGATCCGCAACATTTCGGAAAATGGCGCGATGTTCGAAGGGCTGATGGATGTGCCGATGGGCATGGAAATGCTGATCGAACTGTCCGATGAACTGAGCGTGGGGGCGACGGTTCGCTGGAGCCGTTATGGCCGCACGGGCGTGGTCTTTGCCGAACCCGTGGCCTTTGACGGCAGCGGCGCGATCACCCGCGCCAGCCTGTTCGGCCCGCAGGACCGCGATGGCGAGGCGCCGACCTATCGACAGGTGGGGTGAAAGGGCCGGTGCCGGGGCAAATCGCGCAGGCGATTTGCCAACCATCATAACGTGACAGGGCGGGCCGGTGCTGCTAACGGCTGCGATTCTATGTGGGGTGGGGATTTACCGCCCTTTTGGCCCGCGCCCTTTTGATAAAGACATTTCATGACCGACCAGTCCAAGATCCGCAATTTCTCCATTATTGCTCATATTGACCATGGCAAAAGCACGCTGGCCGACCGGCTGATCCAGTTCACCGGCGGGCTGACCGAGCGCGAGATGAGTGCGCAGGTGCTGGACAATATGGACATTGAGAAAGAGCGCGGGATCACCATCAAGGCCCAGACCGTCCGCCTGAATTACAAGGCGCATGACGGCGAGGTCTATGAGCTGAATCTGATGGACACGCCGGGGCATGTGGACTTTGCCTATGAGGTCAGCCGGTCGCTGGCGGCCTGCGAGGGCGCGCTGCTGGTGGTCGATGCGGCGCAGGGCGTGGAAGCTCAGACGCTGGCCAACGTCTATCAGTCGATCGAGCATGACCACGAGATCGTGCCCGTCATCAACAAGATCGACCTGCCCGCCGCCGAGCCGGAAAAGGTCAAGGCCGAGATCGAGGAAGTGATCGGGCTGGACGCCAGCGAGGCGGTTCTGGCATCGGCAAAATCGGGCATCGGCATCGAGGAAATCCTTGAGGCGGTGGTCAAGAAGATCCCCGCGCCCAAGGGCGACCGCTCCAAGCCGCTCAAGGCCATGCTGGTCGATAGCTGGTATGACCCCTATCTGGGCGTGGTCATTCTGGTGCGCGTGATTGACGGCGTCATCAACAAGGGCCTGAACGTCAAGTTCATGCAGGGCGGCACCGAGCATCTGATTGACCGCGTGGGCTGTTTTACGCCCAAGCGCGAAGAACTGGCCGAACTGGGGCCGGGCGAGATCGGCTTTGTCACCGCCCAGATCAAGGAAGTCGAACTGGCCAAGGTCGGTGACACGATCACCACGGTCAAGGGTGGCGCGACCGAGGCTCTGCCGGGCTATAAGGAAGTGCAGCCGGTGGTGTTCTGCGGCCTGTTCCCGGTGGATGCGGCGGACTTTGAAAAGCTGCGCGAGAGCATCGCCAAGCTGCGTTTGAACGATGCTTCCTTCAGCTTTGAGATGGAAACCTCCGCCGCGCTAGGCTTTGGCTATCGCTGTGGTTTCTTGGGCCTGTTGCACCTTGAAATCATTCAGGAACGCCTGAGCCGCGAATATGACCTCGACCTGATCACCACGTCGCCCTCGGTGGTCTATCGTATCCAGTTGCGCGCCAGCCGCACCGATGATGCGGGCGAGATCATGCTGCACAACCCCGCCGATTATCCCGATCCGAGCCGGATCGAACAGATCGACGAACCGTGGATCAAGGCGACCATCTACACGCCCGACGAATATCTGGGCAGCATCCTGAAGCTGTGTCAGGACCGTCGCGGTATTCAGACGGGCCTGACCTATGTCGGCGGGCGCGCTCAGGTGAATTACGAGCTGCCGCTCAACGAAGTGGTGTTCGATTTCTATGATCGGTTGAAGTCGATTTCGCGCGGTTATGCGTCCTTCGACTATGAACAGATCGGCCTGCGTGAGGGCGATCTGGTCAAGATGGGCATCCTCGTCAACAATGAGCCGGTCGATGCGCTCTCGATGATCGTCCACCGCAGCGTGGCTGAGGAGCGCGGGCGCCATATGTGCGAGCGTCTGAAAGACCTGATCCCGCGCCACCTGTTCAAGATCCCGATTCAGGCGGCCATCGGCGGCAAGGTCATTGCCCGCGAAACCATCGCCGCCATGCGCAAGGACGTGACCGCCAAGTGCTATGGCGGCGACATCAGCCGCAAGAAGAAGCTGCTGGACAAGCAGAAGAAGGGCAAGGCCCGGATGCGCGAGTATGGCAACGTCCAGATCCCGCAGGAGGCGTTTATCGCGGCCTTGCGGATGGGTGAAGAATAAGGGTTTAGGGGGGCCTCCGGCGGGCAAAGGGCGGGGGCCCTTTGCAATCCCGTTACTGGGGTTGCGTATGGGTTCGCAGGGTGGCGCTCGGGGGCTTTTGAAGCCGCTGCGCGGGATTAGCCTCTCAGCACAAACCGCGTCCCGTCGCCGATATCGAGCGAAAAGCCTACCGCCCGGCCCGGCTCCACGTCCAGCTCCAGCGACACCGGGCATTGCTCCGCCTCGTCGCTCATCCGGTAGAGCGGCACCCCGTCGCACACCCCCTGCAACTGATCGCGCTGGCCAAGGATGATGTCTCCCTCGGCAAGGCAAAGCGGCGTGCCTGCATCGCAGCAGCCCCCCGTCACATGCAGCACCAGCCGCCCATGGCGCGCGCGCAACTGGTCCAGTGCGGCATGGGCGGCGGGGGTGATCGGGATCTGGCGCATGCTGGTCATCGCGCCTTTATGCCACGCCCGCCCCATCTCTGGCGAATGGGACTTTGGCACAATGGGGGGCACAAGGGGGCTTGCGGGCGCCCGCGCGCCATGAGAACCCCTCAGCCATGCCCGAACCCATTCCCATGCCCATCGCGCGCGGTTTTGCCGGATGGCTGGTGATGGCGGCGGCGCTGGCGGCTTTGATGGCGGGCTTTGTGTTCAGCCTGCACAGCGCGGCGCGGCAATTTGAAATCGCCCTGCTGGCCGAACGCCAGGCCGGACTGATCGCGGGCCTTTCGGGCCAGCCTCTGTCCCAATTCCCACCGCGTCTGGCCGAATATCGCGCCCTGGTGGCGCAGGAAAGCGCGCTGGGTTCGCCCGCGCATAGCGACGAACTGGCCCGCATCAACCGCCTGCCCACGATGGTCGACACCGCCCGGCGCGAGGCCTTGTTGGCCACGATGATGGCGGGCGAGCGCGCCGAGGTCGCCGCCGCCCGCGCGGCGCTCGATCACAGCCGCAACCGGATGCTGCTGCTGGGCGGGATGCTCACGCTTTTGGCGCTGGTCTCGGCTGGGACGGGGCTTTGGCGTCTGGTCTGGGCCAATCGCGCGCTGGAGCGCGAAGTGGCCGCCCGCAGCGCGCAATTGCAGGCGGTCGACCGCTCGCGCCGCCTGTTCTTTGCCAAAGCCAGCCATGAATTGCGCACTCCGGTTGCCGCCATGCGTTCGCTGGCCGAGGTGACGCTGAGCGCCGGGGGCGATCAGGCGGCCGCGCTGCATGATGTGGTGGCACAGGCGCAATTCCTCTCGCACCGCATCGACGAAATGCTCAGCCTTGCCAGTGCGCAGGAGGGTAGGCCGGTGCTTGCCCCGGCCCCTTACGACCTGCGCGAGATCGTGGCCGGGGCGCTTTCGGCGGCGGGGCCTTTCGCGCGGCTGGTCGAGGTCGAACTGGTCTATGATCCGCCCGCCGATTCGGTGCATGTGCGCGCCGATGGGCGCTGGCTGGGTCAGGCCTTGCTGGCGATCATCGACAATGGGCTGAAAATCTCCGACCCTGGCGCGGCGCTGGAGATCACGCTGATCCGCGATCATGCCTACGCCATCCTGTCCATCGCCGACCACGGTCCCGGCATGGGCGAGGCCGACCTGCCGCTGATCTTCGAGGCCTATTATCAAAGCGAGGAAGGGCGCCATCGCGGCGGCACCGGGCTGGGCCTTGCCCTTGCGCGATGGGTGGCCGATCAGCACGGCGGGACGATCCGTGCGGAAAACCGGGCCACGGGCGGGGCGCGCATCGTGCTGATGCTGCCTTTGGAGGAGGCGTGATGATCCTGATCGTTGAGGATGATGTGACCATCGGCCGTACACTGGCGCAGGGGCTTGCCGCCGTTGGTTTGAATGCGCGCTGGCTGCGGCGGGGGGCGGAGGTCGGCCCGCTGGTGACGCAGGGCGGGGTGGAGGCGGTGGTACTGGATCTTGGCCTGCCCGATGGCGATGGGTTGGAGGTGTGCCGGGCCTTGCGGGACAATGGTCATCGCCTGCCGGTGCTGATGCTGACCGCGCGGGGCGGGCTGGATGATCGGCTCGATGGCTTTGCGGCCGGGGCGGATGACTATCTGGCCAAGCCCTTTGCCTTTGCCGAATTGCTGGCCCGCGTGCGGGTGATGGTGCGCCATGCGGCCCAGCGCCGCCCCGATCCGCTGGTGCTGGGCGCGCTGGAGGTGGACCCGCTGGCGGGTGAGGCGCGATGGGCGGGGCAAAGGCTGGATCTTGAGCCCAAGGGCATTCTCGTGCTGGCGCAATTGCTGCGCGCGCGCGGCGGGGTGGTGACGCGCCGGGCGCTGATGGATGCGGTCTGGGGCGATGCGGCGGTGACGGATAATGCGCTCGACGTGGTGCTGTCCTCCTTGCGCAAAAGGTTGGCGCAGGCCGCCCCCGAAGTGCAGGTTCGCACGGTGCGGGGCACGGGTATGATGCTCGATCTTATACCTTTGCCAGTATGAGGCCTTTCTAAGGTTTCGACCGCGCAACCTCTGATAGCCAGAACCCATCAGGCGGTCCGATCGACGGGCGCGTACAGGGGAAGAGGCATATGCAGGGGCGTTTTGCGTTGATGGTTGCGGCTATGGCTATGCCCGTCGCGGCGCAGGCCGAGGACGCTATCGTGGTCAGCGCCAGCACGCCTTTGTCGGGGGCGGCGGCGGTGTTTGACGCGCGGGCCTTGCGCGCGATGCAGGCCGTCACGGTCAGCGATGCTCTGGCGCGGCAGGCGCCGGGCGTGGTCATCAACGAGGTGCAGGGCAATCCGCTGCAAAGCGACCTGTCGTTTCGCGGCTATACCGCCTCGCCGTTGCTGGGCACGCCGCAGGGGATTGCGGTCTATGTCGATGGCGTGCGCGCCAACCAGCCCTTTGGCGAGGTGGTGAGCTGGGATCTGTTGCCGCAGGCGGCGGTGGATCAGGTGGCGTTGATCGAGGGCGCCGCGCCGCAATTCGGGCGCAACGCGCTGGGCGGGGCACTGAGCATTCGCACAAAGGATGGGCGCAGCGCGCCGCGCGTTGCGGCCTCGGTGGCGGGCGGCTCCTATGGTCGGCTGCGCGGCAGCTTCGAGGCTGGCGGCAAGGCCGACAACGGCTTCCACTGGTATGGCGCGCTCGAGGGCTTTCGCGAGGATGGCTGGCGCTATGCCTCGGCCAGCAAGGCGTGGAAAGGCTTTGCCAAGGCGGGCTGGGAAGGGGTGGGCAGCGGGGTCAGCCTGAGTTTCAACCGGGCGCAATCCGATCTCAACGGCAATGGCTTGCAGGATTATCGCCTGCTCGCCCGCGACTGGCACAGCACCTACACGACGCCTGACAACACTCGCAATATCGCCAGCCAGCTCACGCTGTCAGGCCATCGTCGCCTGTCGGAAAACCTCACCCTCTCGGCCAATGCCTTCTGGCGCAGCATCGTCACGCGCAGCACCAATGGCGACATGAACGAGGGTGCGCTGGGCGAGAGCCTGTACCAGCCCAACGCCGCCGAACGCGCTGCTTTGAGCGCGGCGGGCTATACCGGTTTTCCCACCAGCGGCGAGACGCAGGCCAATACGGCGTTTCCCAAATGGCGCTGCATCGCCAATGTCCTGCTCAATGATGAGCCTAATGAGAAATGCAACGGCTTGCTGACCCGCTCCTCTACCCGGCAGCAGGAATGGGGCGGGGCGCTCGAACTGGGCTGGACCGGCATGGGTCAGCATCTGACCGTGGGGGCCAGCTATGCGCAGGCGCGGGCGCGGTTTATCCAGAACAGCCAGTTTGGCTATTTGCTACCCGATCATTCGGTGGTGGCGGTGTCCGGGCCGGGGGCCTTTGCCGATGGCACGCAGAACAGCGAGAATGCCTTTGACGCCCGCGTCGATCTGCATAGCCGGATGTCCAGCCTTGGCCTTTATGCGGCCGATGTGTTTGCGCTGGGATCGCGCGTCACGGTGACGCTGGCGGGGCGGTATGACCGCACGCAGTTGCATAATCGCGACCAGATCACGCCGGGCGGCGGCACGGGTTCGCTCGATGCCGATCCGGTGTTCGCGCGGTTCAATCCCTCGGCCATGGTCGATTGGCGGGTGGCCCATGGCCTGACCATCACCGTGCAGGCGGGCGAGAGTTCGCGCGCGCCCTCGGCGGTGGAGCTGGGCTGTTCGGACCCGGCCAGCCCCTGCCGTCTGCCCAATGCGATGGCGGGCGATCCGCCGCTGCGGCAAGTGGTGGCGCGCAGTTTCTCGCTGGGCGCGCGCATCGAGCGCAAGGCATGGAACCTGCGCCTGACCGCATTTCGCAGCGATAATCGCGATGATATTCAATTCATTGCGGGCGGGGCCTCGGGCTTTGGCTATTTCGCCAATGTCGGCACCACGCGGCGTCAGGGTATCGAGGCCAGCGGCGCGGTGCATTGGGGCCGCTGGCAGGTGGGGGGCAGCTATACGCTGCTCGACGCCACCTACCGCACGCCGCTGACGCTGAATGGCGGAGGGAACAGCAGCAATGACGCCCCGGCGCCCGGTTTCGATGGCGAGATCGCGGTGAGCCCCGGCGACCGCCTGCCGCTCCTGCCGCGCCATTTGTTCAAGGCACAGGCCGGTTTTGAGGCGGCCAAATGGCTGACCCTGCGCGCCGAAATGGTGGCGGCCAGCGGCGTTTATGCGCGGGGTAATGAGAACAATCTGCACCAGCCGGACGGCACCTATTATCTGGGTGCGGGGCGGACCGATGCCTATGCCGTGGTCAATGCCTCGGTGGAAATCAGGCCGCGCAAGGGCGTGATTTTCACCGCCGGGATCAGCAATCTGATGAATGCCCATTACGCCACGGCGGCGCAATTGGGGGCCAGCGGTTTTGACACCAATGGTGCCTTTATCGCCCGCTCGTTCAGCGGGCCCGTGATCGATGGCGAGCGGCCTTTGCTGCACAGCACATTCCTTGCCCCGGCCGCGCCGCGTCGGTTTGAGGTGGGGCTGCGGGTGCAACTGTAATTAACCGTTTGGGTTAGAATCCTGTCCTACAGGGTCCAGGCGCTGATAACTCTGCCGGGCCGGACGATTCGCAAAATGCGAGAATGTCCGGTCTCAGGGAGTTGTTTCTCATGGGTCTTAACACGCTTTTTCTGAGCATGAGCGGGGCCTTGCGCTGGCTGGGCGCCTCGGCCCTGCGGATCTGGGCGGCGGTGGCGCTGGTCGCGCTGGGCGTGGCGGGGTGGCAATATCATCGCGCCGCGCATTGGGCCGCCGCCGCCCGCGCCACCCGATCCGCATGGGATGCCGAGCGCAAGGCCGCCGCCGCCGCCAAGATCGCCGCCGAAACTCGCTACAGGAGCCTTGCCGATGATGCCGATGCCCAACATGCCGCCGCGCTGGCGCAGGGGGATGCTCGCCTTGCTGCCTATATTGCCGCTCACCGCCTGCGCTCATCCGCGCCCGATCCAGCCCGCAGCCCCGACGATCGCGGTGCCGCAATTCCTGAAGGCTCCGCCGCCGGTCCCGTCCTGGCGAACCCCGTCTTGGCGACAATCACCGAAGCCGACCTGAAGATCTGCGATGCCAATTATGTTTATGCGCAGGCCGCCCATGACTGGGCCAATGGCCTGAACCCCTGATGCGAAAACCCCCGCCCGGCGCGATGCCGGACGGGGTTTTCTTGCAACCCTTGGGGGGGGCAAGGGTTGGGGGGGCTTTTACTTGGCCTTTTCAAAGGCCGCGCTGATGCGCAGGGTCACTTCATCACCGATCAGCGGGATATAGGTCTTCACACCGAAATCGCTGCGCTTGAGCGAGGTGGTGGCATTGAACCCCACCGTATAGCCCTTGCTCAGCGGGTTCACGCCGCTGGCCAGAAACGCGGCCTTCAGCACCACCGGGCGGGTCACGCCATGGAACGTCAGATTGCCCGCGATATTGGCGGTGCGCGGGCCGGTGGGCGTCACGCCGGTCGAGGTGAAGCGGATTTCGGGATATTTGCCCGCATCCAGCCATGCTTCGCTCTTCAACTCGCCGTCCAGCGTGGCATTGGTGGTAGACACGCTGCTCACCGGGATGGTGATGTCCACCTTGGCCGCCGCGGGCGCCTTGGGGTCAAGGACGAGAGAACCGGTCACGCCGGTCAGATCGCCGTACCAATCCGAAAAGCCCATATGGCTGACCGTGAATTGCACGCGGGTGTGGGTGGTTTCGACCGTGTAATTGCCCGCCTGCACGGCGGCAGGGGCGGGGTTGGCCACCGGCGACTGCGCATAAGCGGCAACCGGGGCAACGATCAGGGCGGCGGCGATCAGAGAGCGAAACATGGCGATGGTTCCTTACAAAGCGCTGATTTCGGCAACCGCGCCCGAGATGGCTTCGGCAGCGGCCTCGGGGCCAAAGGCCAGACCTTCGGCGGTGACGACGGTGACATCATCAATGCCGACAAAGCTGAGCAGGCTCTTGGTGTGGGGCACGGCGAAGGGGAAGCCGGTGGCGTCGTCATACTTGCCCGCGCGGGCCTGGGCCAGAATGGCCTTTTTGCCCTTGACCAGACCTTCGGGACCTTCGGCAGTGTACTGGAACGTGGTGCCCGCGCGGCCGACATAATCGAACCAGGCCTTGAGCGTCGAGGGCATGCCGAAGTTATAGACCGGCACGCCGATCACGATGATGTCGGCGGCAAAGACTTCGCCGATGATTTCGTCCTGAAGCGCGCGGGCGGCGGCGAACTGTTCGCCTTCGGGGGCCTGACGGCCGATCCCGGCCAGCGAGGCGGAGTCGACATGCGGCACCGGATTGGCGTCAAGGTCGCGCTCAACCACAGTCGCTTCGGGGTGGGCGGCCAGATAGGCGTTGATCAGCTTGTTGCTGACCGAAGCTTCGCCAGTGGCGGCCGAACGGATCACAAGAACATTAGCCATGGGATTTACTCCAGTACGGGGGAAAGAGAGGGGTTCAGTCGAAACGGTAGGCATCCATGCGCAGGATGCCCAGATCGGTGGATTGGTGAATGCGGGTCGGCTTTGCCCCTTCGCCCGCCGCGCCCAGCGCGACAAACAGGGGAAGCAGATGCTCGTCGGTGGGATGGTTTTCCACCGCATAGGGGGCAAGGCGGCGATAGGAGACCAGATCGCAGGTCCGCCCGTTCATCAGCGCCTCGTGCATCCAGTCGGCAAAGGCGGTCACCCATTCCGGGCTGGGCCCATCGCCCAGATGGCGGCTGATTGCGCGCAGATTGTGGGTAAAGCTGCCCGAGGCCAGCACGAGGACATTTTCCTTGCGCAATTCGCTCAGCGCCCGGCCCAGTTGCACATGATGACCCGGCCCAAGGCGGCTCTGGATCGAGAGCTGCACCACCGGAATGGTATGTTCGGGCCACATCAGCAGCAGCGGCGTCCATGCGCCATGGTCCAGCCCGCGCCGCGTGTCGATCCCGGCGCGCAGGCCTGCGTCACCCAGCAGATCCACCACGCGCGCGGCCAGATCGGGCGATCCGGGGGCAGGGTAGTTCAGTGCATAGAGCGCGGGCGGGAAGCCGTAGAAATCGTGGATCGTCTCGTTGACATCAACCGCATTGACGGTGGGAACATCGCTTTCCCAATGGGCCGAGATCACCACGATGGCGTCGGGCCGTTCGAGCGTTGCCCCAAGCCCGGCAATGAAATGACGCGCCGGATGGTCCTGCAGCGCCAGCATCGGCGAACCGTGTGAGAGATAGAGGGTGGGCTGCATGGTATTTCTCCGTGCCGAGGCTTGCTCGGCGTTGAGTGCTAAATAGGCTAATGACTTTTGCATTCCAATTGGCCAATATCGCAGATCATCCATGCAAAAACGGATAGGTATCTATGGATTGGGATGACGTTCGCAGCTTTCTGGCCATTGCCCGCACGCGCAGCCTGTCGGGCGCCGCGCGCGAACTGGGCGTGCGCCAGTCGACCATGAGCCGCCGGTTGGAAGCGATGGAGGCGCGCAACGGCGCCCGCCTGTTGCAGCGCACCACCAATGGCTATGAATTGACCGCGCTGGGCGAGGCGGTGCTGGGCAATGCCGAGCGGATGGAGGCCGAAGCCATCGCGGTCGAACGCATGGTGCAGGGGCGCGACGTGGCGCTGTCGGGCGTGGTGCGGTTGACCACGGTGGAGGTTCTGTCGAACCTGTTGCTGCCCGATGCGGTCAAGGCGCTTCAGGCACGCTATCCGGCGATCACGCTGGACGTGCTGACCGACAGCCGCTCGCTCAGCCTGTCCAAGCGCGAGGCGGACATTGCCATCCGGATGACGCGGTTCGACAGCCATGACGTCATCACCCGTCGCATGACGACAGCCTCGGGCGCGCTCTATGCCAGCCCCGATTATCTGGCCGAGCATGGGCAGGATCTGGCCAGCCAGAACCATGCGATCATCACCGTGCTGGAGGATCAGGCCCATCAGCCCGAGGCGCGCTGGCTGGCCGAAATGCTGCCCCACGCGCGCGTGGCCATGCGCAACAACAGCCGCGACGGGCAATTGGCCGCCGCGCGGGCGGGGATCGGGGTGGTCTATCTGCCCTGCTATCTGGCCGATCGCGAGCCCGGCGTGGTGCGGCTGGATGCGGGGTTGGGGCCATCGCGCGAAGTGTGGTTGGGGGTGCATGCCGATTTGCGCCACATGCCGCGCATCAGGGCGGTGATCGACGTGCTCAACGATGCCTTTTCGGCGCAGAAGTGTCTGTTTTCGGGCGAAACCTAGAATAGTCCGCAGATCGGAAAGCGGTTACGCAAAACTCCCTTCTTTGTGCGCAGCATTGTACGGCAGGCGTTGCGCCCCGGCCCCTGCGGGCTTACACAAAGGTTCAGGGAGATTTTGTCATAATGTCATCGCCAACCAAGCCATCAACGCCCGCCAGACCGCGCAAGCGCAAGGGGGGCGAGGGGTTGCGCATCCATCAGGCCATTGCGCGCAAGCTGGGCATCGCCATCCTCAATGGCACGTATGAGCCGGGTTCTTCGCTGGGTGGAGAGATCGAGGCGTCCGAGCGTTTGGGCGTATCGCGCACCGCCTATCGCGAGGCGATCCGCATCCTGATCGCCAAGGGGCTGATCGAGAGTCGGCCCAAGGCGGGGACGCATGTGCTGCCCCGGCGGCGGTGGAATCTGCTGGACCCGGATATTCTGGCATGGATGTTTTCGGAAAAGCCGGATCGCGATTTCGTGCGCGACCTGTTTGAACTGCGCGGGATTATCGAGCCGGAAGCGGCGGCGCTGGCTGCGGCGCGGCGTCATGACGGCCATCTGGGCTTGATGCGGCAGGCGCTTGACGGGATGCGCGTCCATGGCCTTGCCTGCGGCGAAGGGCAGGCGGCGGATCAGGATTTCCACTCCACCATGCTGGAGGCGGCGGGCAATGATGCGTTGACCTCGCTGATCGGATCGGTGGGGGCGGCGGTGCGCTGGACTACGCATTTCAAGCAGAGCAATTCGCCCGTGCCGCGCAATTCGCTGCCCGAGCATGAGGCGGTGCATCAGGCCATTGCGGCAGGCGACCCGGATGGCGCGCGGCGCGCGATGCAGGTCCTGCTGGAATATGCCCGGTCGGATGTGGTTGATAGTATAGCCTGAATTTTCCAATCGACGATGGCGGCTGTGCGTGGCCCGCTCTGGCATGATGCCGGGGCGGGCCGTTTTTATGGCCATGTTGAGAGGGCTTGCAGAGCGGCTTGACGCGCTCCGGATAAATGTTATGAATAATAGCATATGCCACCCCGGACGGGGGCAAGCCATTCGAACAGAGGAGCCTGTCATGACCGAGCAGACGATTGATCGCGCAGAAGAAGATACCGTTGCCGTCCACATCGAGAATCGCATCGCCTGGGTGAAGTACAACCGCCCCGAAAAGCGCAATTGCATGAGCCCCAAGCTGAACCGTCAGATGACGCGCGTGCTGGAAGATCTGGAATTCCGCGATGACGTGGGCGTGGTCGTGCTGACGGGCGAAGGCTCGGCTTTCTCGGCGGGCATGGACCTTCAAGAATATTTCCGCGAAAACGAACAGAAGGGCCTGTGGGCTACGCGCAAGTCGCAGCGCGAAGCTTATAACTGGTGGGAGCGTCTGCGTTGGTATGAAAAGCCGACCATCGGCATGATCAACGGCTGGTGCTTTGGCGGCGCCTATGGTCCGCTCTACGCCGTGGACATCGCGATCTCGTCGGACGACGCCAAGTTTGGCCTGTCGGAAATCAACTGGGGCATTCTGCCCGGTGGTGGCGCGTCCAAGGTGGCGCAGGAGCTGATGCCGCTGCGCAAGGCGATGTATCACGCGATGATGGGCGAGAACCTGACCGGCAAGCAGGCCGAAGCGCAGGGTCTGGTGACCGAAAGCGTGCCGCATGACCAGCTCAAGGCCCGCGTGATCGAGATCGCCGAAGCGCTGCTCAAGAAGGACGCCAATGCCCTTCGCGCCACCAAGTGGGCGATGCGCCGCATGGTCGAAATGACCTATGACAATGCCGAAGACTATCTGATCCGCGCACAGGAAGCGCTGAACGGCTTTGGCGGTCTGGAAGGGCGCAAGGAAGCGACCAAGCAGTTCCTTGACGACAAGACCTTCAAGCCGGGTCTGGGCACGTTCGACATCACCAAGATCAACAAGTAATCCTTCACCGGAAGAGGGCAGTAAGATGGCAAGACTGGAACGGGCGAGCATTGCTCGCCTGCTCAAGCCGCGCAGCGTGGCGGTTGTCGGCGCAAGCGACAAGCCGGGCGCCTTGGGCGCAACGCTGATCAGCAATCTGGACCGTGCCGGATATGCAGGCGCGATTTACCCGATCAATCCCAACCGGGAAAAGATCGGGGAGCGCGCCTGCCTGCCCTCGGTGGATGCTTTGCCCGATGGCGTGGATGTGGCGGTGCTCGCCATTCCCCGCGCTTTCGTGCTGGATACGATTAAGGGGTTGGCCGCGCGGGGCGTGGGCAGCGCGATCATCTTTGCCGCCGGCTTTGCCGAGGATGGCGAAGCGGGCATGGCCGAACAGGCCGAGATCGGCCGCCTTGCTGCGGAAAGCGGCATGGTGATCGAAGGGCCGAACTGCCTTGGCATGGTCAACCATGTCGATGGCGTGCCGCTGACCTTTGTGGAAACGGCGATTGTGCCGCCCGCCGGTCGGCGTTCGCTCTCGGTCGTGTCGCAATCGGGCGCAATGGCGGCGGTGCTTTGCACCACGCTGCTGGCCCGCGAACTCGCATGCTCCTATTCGGTCAGCACCGGCAATGAGGCGGCTTCGGGCGTAGAGGATTATCTCGACTGGCTGGTCGATGATGCCGATACGCAGGTGATCGCGATGATCGTCGAGCAGTTCCGCGATCCGGCCCGCTTCATCGCGGCCGCCGAACGCGCGCGCGCGGCGGGCAAGCCCATCGTGCTGCTGCACCCCGGCAAGAGCAGCGCGGCGCGCGAGAGCGCGGCCACGCATACCGGCGCCATGGCGGGCGATTACAAGCTGATGCGCGCCAAGGTGGAACGCACCGGCGTGATCTTTGCCGAAACGCTTCAGGAGCTGGGCGATATTGCCGAAATCCTGATCCGCTGCGCTGGCATGAGCCATCCTTCGGCAGCCGTTCTGGGCGAATCGGGCGCGTTCAAGGCTCTGACGCTCGATCTGGCCGAGGAACTGGGTCTGCCGCTGGCCGATCTGCATGATGAGGACAGCCCGGAACTGCGCGCTGCCCTGCCGCCTTTCGTACCGGTGTCGAACCCGCTCGACATCACCGCGCAGGGCCTGTCGCAGCCGGTGATTTATACGCAATCCTTGGGCGCGCTGATGGATGATGCGCGCGTGGGTGCGGTCGTGGCTGGGATCATCCAGTCCGATCCGATCACGGCCAAGATCAAGGTGCCTGCGATTGTTGCCGCTCTCGACGGGCGCGAGATCACCAAGCCGCTGGTCTTTGCGGGCCTCGATGAAGGCGCGGATATGCCCGCGCATTATATCGCGGATCTGCGCGCCCGCGGCATTCCTTGGTTCCCCACCACCGAGCGGGCTTTCCGCGCTCTGGCCGCGCTGACGCGGCGGGCGGCGCTAGATCTGACCAATGCGGCGCCGGATGCGCTGTCGGTGGCGGGCCTTGGCGATTATGCGGGCGTGGTGGCCGAATATCAGGCCAAGGCGCTGCTCGGCCCGCTGGGTATCAGCTTCCCCTCGGGCCAGTTTGCGGCAAATGCCGAGGCTGCTGTCGCGGCGGCCGAAGCTGTAGGCTATCCGGTGGCGATGAAGGCGCAGGCCGCCGCCTTGGGGCACAAGTCGGACGCTGGCGGGGTGATGCTCAATCTGGGTGATGCTGATGCTGTACGCGCGGCATTCCCCAAGATGGTGGCCAATGTCGCGGCCTATGATGCCGGGATCAATCTCGACGGCGTGCTGATCGAGAAGATGGGCAATCGCGGTCTGGAAATGATCGTGGGCGCCAAGAATGATCCCGAGTGGGGTCCGGTGGTGCTGGCCGGTTTTGGCGGGGTGACGGCGGAAATTCTGGCCGACGTGGCCTTGATTACGCCTGACCTGTCGGAAGAAGCCATTGTCGATAAGCTCTATGGGCTGAAGCAGGCCGCTTTGCTCAAGGGCTATCGCGGTTCGCCTGCGCTCGACGTGGCGGCGCTGGCCAAGCTGATCCGTCAGATCAGCGCGGTCTTGCTGGCCGAACCGTCCATTCTGGAAATGGACCTCAACCCGGTGATCCTGCATCCCGCAGGCGAGGGTGTTGTGGCGCTCGACGCGCTGATGCTGGTGAAGTAAACGGTGAACTCAGGCGGAGTGATCACGCTCCGCCTGAGGCCGCTGGCCCATCACGCGCAGGTAAAAGCGCGAGAAATAGGACGGGTCGGCAAAGCCCAATTCCTGCGCGATCTGGGTGATGGTTGCGTTTGTATAGCGCAGCAGCCGCTGCGCCTCGACGCCCAGACGGCGGTGGATCACATCAAGCGGGCTGCCCCCCAGACGGGCATGACACAGCCGCCCCAGCGTGCGCGGGGTGCAGCCGATATGGTCGGCGTAAAAATCCAGACCGCGATGTTCGCGCAAATGCACCTCGACCAGATGGCGGAATTGCGCGAGGCGGCGATCGTCCACGCTCTCGCCGCCCTGATCCGGGTCAGGCAGGCTGCGCGCCAGCGCTTCGGCCATGGCGAGGAAGAGATGGCCGTCCTGCCATTCCTGCGCCAGAGCGTTCATTTCCCCTGCCAGCAGGCCCACGCGCCGCGCCGCGCTTTCGCCCATCGTGCCATGGCCGCCCTTGGCCAATAATCGGCGCAGCGGATCATCCGCCCCCTGCGCCCGCCCGGCAAAATCGAGCGATAGCGTCAGGACATGGCCATGGGTGCCAGGGCTGAAGCGAAAGCCATGCACGCTGCCTGCGGGCAGCACGACATAGGCGGGCGGCGCCAGCGCGAAACGCGCGCCATCCAGCGTCACCTCGGCTTGCCCTGCGCTAACGATAAGTACCTGAATGCCGCGTTCATGGCGATGGGACGAGATTTCCCAGTCATGCAGGCTGGATCGTTCAGCAATCGTCTCGATATGGGCAAAACCAGCGGGCGAGGGCGTATTGCTCTCACCAAACAGGCCATAGACGGGAATGGCAGGGGATGTGTCGCGCATGTCCGAAAAGTGCCAATAGAATGACCGACCCATCCCTTTCCGCAAAGCCGGGCCAATGTCAATATTCGCACCAATCGGCCTGCCCCCGTAACGCTGGCCGCATGTGGAATGTGGGAGAATAAAACCATGAAAACTCAGGTCGCCATCATTGGCGCCGGGCCTGCGGGTCTGCTGCTGGGCCATTTGCTGAAATCCGAAGGCGTCGATTGCGTGGTGCTGGAGCGCCAGACCGGCGATTATGTGCTGGGCCGCATCCGTGCCGGCGTGCTGGAACAGATCACCGTTGGCCTGATGGAGCGCCTTGGTCTGGACGCCCGCCTCAAGGCCGAGGGCCTCGTCGAAGAAGGCTTTAATCTGGCCGATGGCGAACGCCTGATCCGCATCGACGTGGCGAACCTGACCGGCAAGACCGTGGTGGTTTACGGCCAGACCGAGATCACCAAGGACCTGATGGACGCCGCCCCCTCGCGCGGGCTGGAGGTGATCTATCAGGCGGGCGACGTTGCGCTGCATGACATCGAATCCGAAGCGCCCTATGTCACTTATACCAAGGACGGCAAGGAAGAGCGGATCGACGCGCGCTTCATCGTAGGCTGCGATGGCTTCCACGGCCCCAGCCGCAAGGCGATCCCCACCAGCGTCGCGCGCGAGTTCGAGCGGGTCTATCCCTTCGGCTGGCTGGGCATTCTGGCCGATGTGCCGCCCTGCAACCATGAGCTGATCTATGCTAATCACGAGCGCGGCTTTGCTCTGGCCTCGATGCGTTCGCACACGCGCAGCCGCTATTATGTCGACGTGCCGCTGACCGAGAAGATCGAGGATTGGAGCGACGATCGCGTGTGGGACGAGCTGGCGATCCGCCTTGGCCCGGATGCCGCCGCCAATATCACGCGCGGCCCTGCAATCGAAAAGAGCATCGCCCCGCTGCGCTCCTATGTGTTCGAACCGATGCGCCATGGCAGCCTGCTGCTTTGCGGGGACGCTGCCCATATCGTGCCGCCCACCGGGGCCAAGGGGCTCAACCTTGCCGCGTCCGACGTGCATTATGCCGCCGAGGCGCTGACCGCCTATTTCCGCCGCGCCGATAATGATGCGGTGATCGGCTATTCCGCCAAGGCGCTGGCCCGCGTGTGGAAGTCCGAGCGCTTTAGCTGGAGCCTGACCAAGCTGATGCACCGTTTCCCCGAGGATGGTCCGTTCGAACGCGCGATGCAGGTGGCCGAGCTGGACTATATCGCCACCAGCAAGGCGGCCCAGACCAGCATTGCCGAAAATTACGTCGGCCTTCCTGTATAAAGTCAATGGGGCGGGGGGAAACTCCCGCCCTTACAGTTTCCAGTTGAAGTTCAGATTGACATAGGTCCGGTTCGGCTGGCTCGCACTGCCCGGCCCCAGGCGCATATCATAGCCGGTTTCGGCCGAGAGCGACTTGTCCTTGCCCAGCAGTTTGAGCCGGGCCACCGCGCCCGCATCATGGCGGGCCAGAGGCGCGAAATTGTCAAACGTCCCCAGATCGCCCCGCGCCACCATACCCAGCGCCAGCGCCGAATTGAGCCGATAAAACGCGCTGGAATTATAGGAGAAATGCATCGGGTTCTGGCTGGCCAGCGACTTGTTGCCCTTCACATCGACCTGAAGATCGACCGGGCCGGACATATGGCGCAGCTTCACATTGGTGGCCATATTACGCGCATCGGCAAAGCGTTGTTCGACGCCCAGCGAGAGCAGGCTGGGGTCGCCCAGCTTGTATGTGCCCAGATCCTGAAACCGGACGCCGGGATCGGGAAACATGTTGTTTTTGCCATGCGAGACGCCGTTGACGACGATGGCGCGCCCATTGATCGGCGCCCCCCAACTGTCGACCGAAAAGCCGGTATAATGCCCGGTGGCCGCGATGTTGATGGCCAGCGCCGCATCCATCGCCCGCTCCAGCTCCGGCCCCAGTTCATCGGCAACGGCCATGGCGGTTTCATTGGCCGATGAACCTTCGCGCATATCCAGGGTGTCATTCAACGCCACCGGCCATTCGACAGCGGCAACCGTGGGCGCGGCCATATCCTGCGCATCGGCATGGGCGGCCGGAAACAGGGCGCAAAGGCCAAGGAGGAAGGGGCGATAGGGCATGGTCGGTTCAAAGTGTCGCGAGCAAAATCCAGACTTGGCCATACTATAGCGAATATTGGGCCGGAGAACAGAGCGCCATACTGGCTTTCCTTGAGACTCCTGCCTATCTCGGCGCGGTTAGGAAAGTGAGAATCGCATGGCAACGCATACTACTCGGATGCTCATCATTGGTTCCGGCCCGGCCGGGCTGACCGCGGCGATCTATGGCGCGCGGGCGGGTTTGAACCCTATCGTGGTGCAAGGGCTTCAGCCCGGCGGGCAATTGACCATCACCACCGACGTTGAAAACTATCCCGGTTTCCGTGAGGCGGTGCAGGGTCCGTGGCTGGTGCAGGAAATGCAGGCACAGGCCGAGCATGTGGGCACCCGGATGCTGTGGGACACGATTGTCGATATCGACCTGTCCGGCCCTCCGTTCCGCGCGATTGGCGATTCGGGCGATGTTTATGAAGGCGACACGCTGGTCATCTGCACCGGCGCGCAGGCCAAGTGGCTGGGCACCAAGGGCGAGCAGGAATTTTCGGGCAAGGGCGTTTCGGCCTGCGCGACCTGCGACGGTTTCTTCTATCGCGGCAAGAAGGTCGTGGTGATCGGCGGCGGCAATACGGCGGTCGAGGAAGCGCTTTACCTGACCAACCATTCGCAGGACGTGACGCTGATCCACCGCCGCGATTCGCTGCGTGCGGAAAAGATCCTTCAGGACCGCCTGTTCGCGCATCCGAACATCAAGGTGCTGTGGAACAAGGAAGTGGCCGAATTCGTCGGCGATGCGGCGATTGGCGGCGCGGGTCTGACGGGTCTGGCTCTGGTCGATACGGTGACGGGCGAGGCTTCGGTCGAACCGGCGCAGGGCGCTTTCGTGGCCATCGGCCATGCACCCGCCACCGAATTGTTCAAGGGCAAGCTGGAACTGGACGAGAGCGGCTATATCGTGGTTCAGCCCGGCACGCCCAAGACCGCGATCCCCGGCGTGTTTGCGGCGGGCGACGTGATGGATCATACCTATCGTCAGGCCGTGACGGCGGCGGGCACGGGCTGCATGGCGGCGCTGGATGCGGAACGCTTTGTCGGCGCGCTGGATTTTGCGGCGCAGGCGGCCAAGGCCGACGCTTAATGCTAAAAGGGGCGGCGAGTTTATGCGCCGCCCTTTAACGCCCCGATGATCTGCGCTATCAACCATTCGCGCGCATGGGGTTCGACAAAGGAATGGCTGGCCCCATCGCAGCGGGCGATGCGCGGGTCCTTGCCATCCCATACGCCGGCAAAGGCCTGCGCGGTCGAATCATTGCCCGCCAGCAGCAGCCGCACGGGCCCCGCAAAAGCGGCCAGCCCATCACGCATCTGTTGAACCAGCGGGGCGGGCGGCGGGGCGGGCCGCGCCAGACGCAGCAGCGAGCCGAACAGGCTGGCCAGCGAGACTTTCCCTGTCAGCAAGCGCATCAGCGCATCGGTATTGACCAGCCGCTTGCGATAATGCGCGCGCAAGGCCTGTACGGATGGCCCGGCATTTTCCTCCTCAAAGGTCCAGGGGTTGGATAGTACCAGCCCATCCACCCCGGCGCCTGATGACAGCATCAGCGCGCTGGCCGCATCGCAATTGCCCAGCGCGATCACGCGGGACAGGGACGGCACCGCCGCCCGAAACGCCGCAATGGCCGCCGCCAGATCGGGGGCAGAGGATTTGAATCCGCCATTGGCCCCTTCGCTCTCGCCCACGCCGCGCCGGTCGAAACGGAACGCTGCATAGCCCTGCGCCACCGCGCCCTCGGCAATGCGGGCATGGCTGCCCCATGCGCCGCTGCGGATTTCATTGCCGCCCGAAACGATCAGCAGACCGGTGGTGGGCGCGGCATCCGGCAAATCGAGCGTGGCGCAAAGCATCGCGCCCTCGCAGGGGAAACTGAGCATCTGGCGCATCACGCCGTCTCCCTCTGGGCCAGAGCGACCGCGATGATCGCGGCCAAGGCATCGGCCTGGCCTGCATCCTCGCCCGGTTCGGTGCGCAACCATAATCCGGGGCCGCCCAGCATATCCTGCGTGATGGTCTGCATGGAGGGCTCCTCACGCGCCACCAATCCGCCAAATTCCGCGATAAAATCAGCCCCCAGCCGGTATCCGGCCAGTTCCAGCCCATGCATCCGCCCGGCTTCGAGCAGGCTGTCCTGCGTCTCGCTGCGCCCGGCTTCACGCGCGGCAAGGATGCGCGCGCGCAGCATCTGGCGCATCTGGCTGGCGCCCGCCACCGGAGCGTAATGCCACCCCGGCACCCCGCGCGGCGCGGCCAGCGCCCCGCCACGGATGGTCAGCACATGGCTGGCCGCGAAATGGCGCGCGGCCCCTTCCATCGCCACCTGCCAGTCGCCGGGCGTCTGGGTGTCGAGCGGCAGGATGCTTTCGTTGAACCCCGGCAGATCGGGCAAGACGCAGGCGACCCCGCTGGCGGCCAGCCGCCGCATTACCTCGACGGTAAAGCGCCGCAGCTTGTTGCCCTCGTCAAACAGCGCCGGCACGATCAGCAGACAGGCCTTGGCCGCGCCATCCGGGCGCATGGTCAAGGCCCATTCATCCGCCGTTCCGCCGCCGGGCAGCGGGCAGGGCCATTGGGTCATTTCTCGCAACCTGCATTCCTTACATAGGTTCAGGCCGCGCCGGGTTTCGTTTCAGGCCGCGCCGCGGCGCTCGGAAACGAAATTCAGCAGCGAGCCATAGTCGGCCAGCATATCGCCATCGACATCTTCATCCTCGACGATGATGCCCAAACGATCCTCGATTTCGGTTAACAGCCCCGCCACCGCCATCGAATCCAGTTCGGGCAGATGGCCAAACAGGCCGGTTTGCGCGGTAAAAGCCTCGGCCTGGCCCGGTTTCAGCCCCAGCACATCGCGCAGGATGGCGCGCAGCAGTTGGTCGGTATCGTCTTGCATGGCATTCCTGTAGGTTTAATTCACCTTGCCCCGGTAGCCGCCTCGCGGGTTTGCCTCAAGCCTTGGCTGCATAGCGGCATTTGGTTTCCAAATTATCGACGTCAATCATTTGGCCCGATCAACTATCCGGCGGAGCAGCGACTTGGCGATTGGTCCCCATTGGGCAGGGCGCAGCGGGTTATAGGCGACGATTCGATAGCGCGGGCGGGCTTCCTCCATCCAGTCGCGCTTATAAGGATCATCGCCCGTGCCGAAATCGACGGTGTGGACATGATCGCCGTCGATCACCCTTTCAAACAAAGCCGCCGACAGGCTGGTGCCCGGCGAGATCGGCTTGGCCGCCTCGATATAGGCCAGCTTGTGAATATAGGCCGTGCCGTTTTCGACGGTCCACATCTGGGCGGCGACGGGCTGGTTCACGCCCTCGATCTCGCCATAGGCCACACCCAAGCGCAACCGGCCCGCCGCGCCTTCCTCCTGCGCGAAACGGCGCAAGAGGGCGGGCGAACCTTCCTCCGGCTTCCAGCTTTGCGCATAGATGGCTTCGTAATCATCCCATGCCGCATCGGAAAAGGCGTCATAGAGGGTGATCGCAACCTTCTTGGCCTTGCGCTTTAATGTGGTGCGCAAAGGGCCGGGGCGGGCCGACATGTAATCGGCATAGGACCGCCCGTTCAGGCGCAGAAAGTGATTGGTGTCGCAAGGCGCGCGCTCGACAAACCAGCCTGCCCGCGTAAAGGCGGCGGCCAGGATACTGGCCGCGCCATCCTCGTCCGGCACCGGCCAGAGCGTGATGCGCCCCGTGCGCCCGCGCAGATCCCGCGCCAGCGCGACAAGCAGCCCCAGCCCATCGGCCCCCGCCGACACACGCGGCCGCACCGTAAAGGCATACCAATTGGCCAGCGGCCCCAGTTCATCGGGCTTTGACCCATCCGGGCGATGAGCCAGCGGCAGCACCGCGACATCATCCCCATCACGCGCCACCCCCAGCATCGGGCGCACCCCGCCCAGTTCGGCAAGGCCCACAAACCATTCCAGCCGGTCAAAAGGTCCGGGCGCGAGTGGGGCGCCAAGCAGCGCCGTGAGCGCATAATCGCCTTGCAGTTCGTTAAGGTTAGCGTGATAGCTGAGCCGGGTCACAAGCCTGTCCGAAATCGGGAAAATCCATGGTACAGCACAGTATTCCGCTCGAAACCGCTCCTTTGCCGCTGGACCATCTGGCGATCCGGGGCAGGGATGAGGCTCCGGCTCTCGTGCTGCGCGAAGGCGTTCTTAGCTATAAGGATTTAACAGAGCGTGTCGGTGCGATGGCGGCATGGCTGGCGGCGCGTGCGGAAAAGGGCGCGCGGATTGCCACATGGGCGGCCAAGGGTGAGCTGACATGTCTGATGCCTCTGGCGGCGGCGCGGGCGGGCATGGTGCATGTGCCGATCAATCCGCTGCTGAAACGGGCGCAGGTGGCGCATATTCTGGCCGACAGCGGGGCGGCGCTGCTGATCGCCACGCCCGCGAGGCTGGCTTCGCTGGAGGCGGGCGATGCACCCTGTCCGACGATGGGCGAGGGCGAGGCGATTGAAGCGAGCCGGGGTTTTGATCCGCTGGGGCCTTCGCAGGGCGATCCCGATGATCTGGCCGCGATTCTTTATACCAGTGGTTCGACCGGGCGGCCCAAGGGGGTGATGCTGTCTCATGCCAATATGTGGCTGGGTGCGCAGAGCGTGGCGGCCTATCTGGGCCTGAGCAGCGATGACCGGGCGCTGGCGGTGCTGCCTCTCAGCTTTGACTATGGGCAGAACCAGTTGCTCTCGCACTGGTATGCCGGGGCCAGCGCGGTGCCGCTCGATTATCTGATGCCGCGCGATGTGGTAAAGGCGATTGATCGCCATGATGTGACCACGCTTGCCTGCGTCCCGCCGCTCTGGGTGCAATTGACGGAATTGGAATGGCCCGATCATGTGGCGGGCAAATTGCGGCGGCTGACCAACAGCGGGGGCGCGCTGACGGTTGATCTGGTGCATCGCCTGCGGGGGATATTTCCCGATGCGCGCCTGTTCGCCATGTATGGACTGACCGAGGCGTTTCGCTCGACCTTCCTCGATCCGGCACTGATCGACACACATCCCACCAGCATGGGCAAGGCGATTCCCCATGCCGAAATTCTGGTGGTGAGGGATGATGGCGCCATCGCGGGCGATGATGAGGAAGGCGAGCTGGTCCATTGCGGCCCGCTGGTGGCGCAGGGCTATTGGCAGGATGCGGCCCGCACCGCCGAGCGCTATAAGCCCGCGCCGCAGGGCAGCGCCTATGGCGGCATGGCGGTGTGGAGCGGCGACAGGGTGCGGCGCGATGCGGCGGGCCTGCTTTATTTCGTGGGGCGGCGCGATGCGATGATCAAATCCGCGGGCAACCGCATCAGTCCCCAGGAGATCGAGGATGCCGCCGTCGCCACCGGATTGGTGGCCGAGGCGATGGCGCTGGGCCTGCCCGATGATCGGCTGGGCCATGCGGTCTGTCTGGTGGTGCGCGCTGTGCCGGGCGCGCAAAACCCGGCTGAGGAATTGCCCCGAAGGTTGAAGGCCGATCTGCCCAATTTCATGCAGCCTTCGGTGATCCACTGGAAGGAGGCCATGCCCATCAGCCCCAATGGCAAATTGGACCGCACAGGATTGTATCAGGAAATGCTGGAATGGAAGATTGCCGTCGATCAGGCCACCTCGCGGGAGCTTGATGCATGAAGCCTTTGGGGCCGATTCCGGCAGGTTTTGCCGCGCGTGATGGTGTTCTGACGATTGATGGGGCCAAGGTTACCGAACTGATCGCGCAGAGCGGGGGGGCGACGCCTCTGTTTGTCTATTCAGGCGCGATGCTGCGGGCGCGGGTGGCGGATCTGCGCGCGGCCATGCCGGATCGGTTGGCCATCCATTATGCGATGAAGGCCAATCCCTTTGCGCCCCTGCTGCGGCTGATGAGCGGGCTGGTCGATGGGTTCGACATTGCCAGCGGCGGCGAGTTGGGCATGGCGCTGGAAGCGGGGCTGGACCCTGAACGGATCAGCTTTGCCGGGCCAGGCAAGCGAGACATGGAATTGCAGGCCGCGATTATGCGCGGCGTCACGCTCAATCTGGAATCCGAAGGCGAGGCCGAACGCGCGCTGAAGATTGCCGAGCGAATCGGCAAGACTCCAAGACTGGCGATACGGGTAAACCCCGATTTCGGCCTTGCGGGATCGGGCATGAAGATGGGCGGCGGGGCCAAGCCCTTTGGCGTGGATGCCGAGCGCGTGCCCGAACTGGCGCGGCGAATCGTCGGCGCGGGGGCGGATTGGCGCGGTTTCCATATCTTCGCCGGATCGCAATCGCTTTATACCGACGCGATCATCGAGACCCAGGCCCAGACCATCAAACTGGCCGCGCGGCTGGCTGAGGAGGCGGGCGTGGGCCTGCCGCATTGCAATCTGGGCGGGGGCATGGGCATTCCCTATTTCCCCGGCGACACGTCCGTCGATGCCCCCCGCGTGGGCGAGGCATTGGCGCGCGAATTTGAACAGATGCCTGACGTTCTGGCCGAAACCCAGTTCTGCATCGAACTGGGCCGCTATCTGGTGGGCGAGGCGGGGGTTTACTTGACCCGTATTGTCGATCGCAAGATCAGCCATGGCGAAGTCTATCTGGTGACCGACGGCGGATTGCATCACCAATTGGCCGCCAGCGGCAATTTCGGCACGGTGGTGCGACGCAACTATCCCGTTGCCATTGCCACGAAATTCGGCGCCGAATCGGGCGAGGAAGCCAGCATCGTGGGCTGTCTTTGCACCCCGCTTGACCGGCTGGCCGACAAGGCGGGCTTTCCTCATGCCGATGTGGGCGATCTGGTCGCGGTGTTTTGCGCCGGTGCCTATGGCGCCAGCGCCAGCCCTTCGGCCTTTTTGGGGCAGGGTCCGGCGCGCGAGATGCTGATATAAGGCGTGTTACCTAGTTTCGCCTCCTTCAGCTTTACCAATATGGCTTTACTTTGCCCGTTCGGCCTCGGGCAAAGTTTTGCGCAAGACGCGCCAAGACGCCGCAAGAATCGCGGCTGTTAAGAAGTTTCCGGCAATTGTCCCCATCTGGGACCACACTCCAAAAAGGCCGGAATTGGCCGGTTGTGTGCCACAATGGCTAACCGGATCTTTACCCTTCTTGCCCATACCGCACCTTGAACTGCCGTACCTTCCATCAGGAATGCATCCTGTTGGGCAACCGGACGGCGCCGTCGAGGAAAAGGACCATGTCGAGCAAAAGTTTTGCAACGCTGCTTGGCGGAGCTGCGCTGGCCAGCGTCGCCATGGCGGGCTGCGCCGACGCTAGAACCGCCCCGCGTTTGCCCTCCGCCAACTTTGTCGCGCTTCAGGAAGGACCGGGCGAGGATTACGTGATCGGGCCGATGGACGAACTGACCGTGTTCGTCTGGCGCAACCCCGAACTGGGCGCGCGCGTCCAGGTTCGCCCCGATGGCCGGATTACCACGCCGCTGATCGCCGACCTGCCCGCCACGGGCAAGACGCCCAGCATGCTGGCGCAGGACATTCAGCTTCAGCTCAGCCAGTATATTCAGGACCCGCTGGTCTCGGTGATCGTCAACCGCTTTGCCGGTACGTTCTCTGAACAGATCCGCATCGTCGGCGCCACCGGGCGCCCCGCCTCGATCCCCTATCGCGCGAACATGACCATTCTGGACGCGATGATTGCGGTGGGCGGGATGAATGAATTTGCGGCCGGTAACCGCTCGAAGCTCGTTCGCTTCGACAAGGCCACCGGCAAGCAGAAGGAATTTTCGCTGCGTCTTGGCGACCTTTTCAAGAAGGGCGACTCCAAGGCCAACGTGATGCTGATGCCGGGCGATGTGATCATCATCCCCGAAAGCATCTTCTAAGCAGGGGGCCATCCGATGAATACGCTTCTGGAAGATTTCCGGGCAACGTTGCACAGCATCTGGCAACGCCGCTGGCTCGCGCTCGCTGTGGCGTGGGTGGTGTGCGTGCTGGGCTGGCTGGGCGTTTCGATGGTGCCCAACACCTATGAATCGCGCGCGCGCATCTTTGTCCAGCTCTACGATCCGCTGGCAACGCAGGTCGGCATCAACGACACCGACCGCAAGGCCGCCATCGACAAGGTGCGCGATTCGCTGACCGGCACGCTCAATCTGGAGCGCGTGATCCGCTCGACCCGTCTGGGCGAGAACATCACCACGCGCAAGCAGATGGACGGCGCCGTGGCGGGCCTTGGCAAGGCGATCAAGATCAACGCCGATCAGGACAATCTGTTCACGATCACCGCGCGTTCGGCCTCGATGCGCTATTCCGATGGCGAAAACGCCCGCCTGTCGCGCGATGTCGTCCAGAAGCTGATCGACATTTTCCGCGAGGAAAACCAGAACGGGGGTCAGGGCGAAATGAAGCAGACGCTTCAGTTCCTCGACCAGCAGCTGGCCAACCGTCAGGGCGAGCTTCAGGCCGCCGAACAGCGCCGTCTGGCCTTTGAATCGCAGCATCCCGAACTGGCGCAGGGCGGCGTTTCGCTGATCCAGCGTCTGGAACAGAGCCGCGCTTCGATCCGTGGTCTGGACGCCGACATTGCCGCCGCGCAAAGCTCGCTTGCCGCCATTCAGGCACAGGTGGCCAGCACGCCCCAGACCGTGGCCGTTTCCGGCCCCACCGGCGGCCTGCGTGGTCAGCTTGCTCAGGTTCAGTCGGATCTGGCGATGATGCGCGCTCGCGGGCTCACCGAAAACCACCCCGACGTGATCACCGCGCGCAACCAGATCGTCTCGCTGCGCCAGCAGATCAAGGCGGAAGGCAATTCGGGCGTCGCCTCGGGCACGCCGAACCCGGCCTACAGCTCGCTCGAATCGATCCGCGCCGAACGTCAGGCCAATCTGCAATCGCTGCAGGCCCGCCGTACGGCCGCTGAAGGCGAGATCGCCCAGATCACCTCGCAGCAGTTCACCAACCCCGAACTGATGCAGGAAGCCCAGAACATCAGCCGCGACTATGACGTGCTGAAAAGCCAGTATGACAAGATGCTGACCGACCGCGAAAACCTGCGCCTCAAGGGCCAGGTCGTCTCGGCCCGCGGCACGGCCAAGGTCGATGTGCTCGATCCGCCGGTTCTGCCCCGTGCGCCCACCGCGCCCAATCGTCCGCTGTTGCTGCTGATCGTTCTGGCGGGTGGCATCGTGGCCGGCATCGGCGTGGCTTTCGCTGCCGGTGAACTCCAGTCGAGCTTCTCGACCACGAGCAAGCTGGAGCGTTCGACGGGTCTGCCGGTGCTGGGTGCCATTTCCCAGACGCTGACCGCCGAGGGCGCGGCCACCAAGGCCCGCCGTACCCGCAACTTCTACGCTGCATCGGCGGCTCTGGGCGGTGTGTTTGCCCTGCTGCTGGCAATGGAATTCATCCAGCGCGGCACGATCGCCTGAGGAGGATGACATGAACGAACCTCTCAAGAATCAGGACTTTCCGCAAAAGCCGGAAGAATCGCACAGCTCGCTGATCCAGCGAGCGATGCAGGCCTTCGATCGCGGCCAGTTCGTGCCGCCTTCGGGTCCGGCCGATCTGCTGCCACCCTCGCTGACCCCGCAGGCGCCGGTTCAGGCGGCCCCGGTTCAGGCTCCGATAGTTCCGCAGGCTCCGGCGCAGCCTTATGCTCCGGCGCCCATCGTGGCCCCGGTGGCCCCGCCGCCCCAATATGGCGGGCAAACCTATGGCGAACAGGCCGCCCATGCGCCCCAGTTCGCGCCCCAGCAGCCTGCCTATGCGCCCGCTGCTCCGGCGCCCTCTTTCCACCGCATCAACCATCAGCGCCTCGCGCTGGAAGGTTTCGCGGTGCCGGGCGGTGGAGCCAACGCGCAGGTCGAGGAATTCCGCCTCGTCAAGCGCCAGCTGCTCGAACAGATCGAGGATCTGCGCCGTCAGGGCGCGGGCGTTGAGGCTCAGGCGATCCTTGTGACTTCGGCTCTGCCCGAGGAAGGCAAGACCTTCGTGGCGATCAACCTCGCCATGTCGATCGCGGCGGAAAAGGACAGCGAAGTCGTGCTGGTCGATCTCGACATGGCGCGCTCCTCTGTCCTCTCCACGCTTGGCCTGCCTTCGGGTCCGGGGCTGGTCGATGCGATTGCCGATCCGCGCATCGATGTGCGCGATCTGGTGATCAAGACGGATCTGGGCGGGCTTTCGGTGCTGCCGGGCGGCCGCCCGACGGCGTCGGACTCCGAATATCTGGCCTCGGCCCGCGCCAAGGCGGTGCTGGCCCGGCTGGTCGAAGGACACCCGAACCGCGTGGTCGTGTTTGACACGCCGCCGGTTCTGGCCGCCGCCCTTGCGGTCGAGGTCGCCAAACTGTCGGCCCAGACCGTGCTGGTGGTGAAGGCGGAAAAGACCTCCGGCAGCGCGGTGCAGGATGCCGCAGGTCTGCTCTCGGCGGGCTGTCCTAATGTGCAGGCGCTGCTCAACGGGGTGCAATTCAGCCCCAGCGGCCGTCGCTTCGGCACCTATCACAACTATCGCGGGTAAAGATTATGCGGGCGATGCCTCATCGGATTTCTGTTCTGGCTCTGGGCGTGGTGCTTGCGGCTTTGCCGCAGGTGGCCGCCGCCCAGCCTCGCCAGACTGCCGCTCAGACACAGGGTCTGAACGATGCGGCGATGCAGGCCATCGCCCCCAATCTTGCCGATAATACCATCCAGACCACCGACAACAGCCGCGACAATGGCGCGCAGGGCGTGGTCCAGCAGGATGAGGCGATCGGGGCCAATCCCTATACGCCTTTTTCCTATGACAATGACGTGACCTATACGCAGGCCGATGGTTTGCGCACCAGCAACACCAACCGCCGCGAAACCCCGGCCGACCGCGCGGGCCGCTATTACGGCGCGGCCTACAGCAGCGGCGATCTGGCCTCGGCGGCCTATTCGGACGACGATTACAATTCGACCCGCGGCAAGACCACGATGAAGCCGCGCCGCCTTGGCGTGTTCGATCAGGGCACGGTGGACAAGCGTCGTCTGGCGATCCGCCCCTATATCGAGGCCGCGCAGGTGGTGCAGGCCAATCTCGGCTCGCGCAGCGGCCTTGCCTATAATGACGATGTCGTCACCTATTCGACGCTGGCGGCAGGCGCCGACGCGACGATCAATGGGCGCAACAATCAGGGCGTGATTTCCGCGCGTTACGAGCGCCGCTTTACCTGGAACCGCAAGAGCAACACCGATGGCGTGACGGGCATCGCGCGTATGTCCTCCTCCATCGTGCCCAATGCGCTGCGCGTGGATTACGGCGGCTTTGCCAATCGCACCTATGTGAGCGAAACCGGCGCGGCCTTTGGGTCGAGCGCGGTGGGGGCGGATTCGCTGACGCAGGTTTACTCGGTCTATGCCGGGCCGACGCTTGCCACGCAAAAGGGCGATGTGGCTGTGACCGCGCATTATCATGCCGGTTACACCGCGCTCAATTCGCAGGGCAATGTCAACGCCAATGGCGTGAGCGCCGGGGTGGACCGGCTTGACCATTCGACGGTGCAGGAAGGCCGCTTTGCCATCGGCAACCGTCCGGGCGAGGGGCTTCCCGTTGGCCTTGGCGTGGATGCGGGCATCTATCAGGAAGACGTCTCGAACCTGACCCAGCGCGTGAGCGACAAGCATGTGCGCGGATCGGTGACGATCCCGGTGTCCGAAGACGTGTCGCTGGTGGGCGGCGCGGGCTATGAGCATGTGCGGGTTTCGGCGCGCAACGCCAAGTTTGACAGTGCGGGCAATGTCATTGTCGATGCCAATGGCCGCTATGTCACCGATTATTCGCAAGGCCGCCAGATCGCCTTCGACACCGAAGGGCTGATCTGGGACGCGGGCGTTGTCTGGCGCCCCAGCCGCCGCACCAATATGGAATTCCATGTGGGCGAACGCTATGGTCGTCTGGGCGGCTATGGCTTCATCACCTATCAGCCCGACGATCATTCCAGCTTCAATCTGGTGGTCTATCAGGGCGTGACCGGCTTTGGCGGGGCGCTGACCAATTCGCTCTTCAACCTGCCCACGCAATTTTCGACCGTGCGCGATGCGATCACCGGCAATCTGTCGAGCTGCGTTGCGGCGGCCACTTCGGGCAATTGCCTTGCCGGCTCCATCGGTTCGGTCAATTCGACGGTCTATCGCGGCAATGGCTTCTCGGCCGGTTATTCGTTTGACCGCAGCCGTCTGCGCGGCGGTATCGGCTTTGGCTATGAGCGCCGCCAGTACATCACGGCGCCCAACACCATTCTGGCCAATATCAACGGCAAGGTGGACCAGTATTACTGGGTCTCGACCTATCTGGGCTATCACGTGACGCCGCGTTCGACCTTTGGCGCCACGCTGGACGGGTATAAATACATCAGCGGGCTCAACACCGCGCAGGGCGACATCAACGCCATTCGCGCCGTGGGCCTTTATCAGTATTACATGTCGCGCCATCTGACGGCGACCGCATCCTTGGCTTTGGACGGGATCACCCGCGAAAAGGCCGATGACCTGTGGAGCACGGCGGCCGCGCTTGGTATGCGTTACACCTTCTGATCCCATTGGGGAGAGCAAGAATGTTCGATAATTTCTATGGTTTCACCGGGCGCCCGTTTCAGCTCACCCCCGATCCGGCGTTTTATTTCGAGAGCCTGACCCATCGCAAGGCACTGTCCTATCTGGGCTATGGCCTGGCGCAGGGCGAGGGCTTCATCGTCATCACCGGCGAGGTGGGCGCGGGCAAATCGACGTTGGTGGCCCATCTGATGGCCACCATCGACCGCAATCGCCTGACCGCTGCGCAGATCGTCACCAGCCGTCTGGACAGCGGCGAACTGGTGCATGTCGTGGCGCAGGCCTTTGGACTGAGCGTGCCGGGGCAGGACAAGGCCAGCGCCTTGGGCGCGATCGAGAAGTTCCTGCATGACGAGGCGCGCGCGGGCCGCCGCTGCCTGCTGGTGGTGGACGAATCGCAGAACCTTGCGCTGGGCGCGCTCGAAGAATTGCGCATGTTGTCCAATTTCCAGTTGGGCAGCCATCCGCTGCTGCAAATCCTGCTGCTTGGCCAGCCCGAATTCCGCGACAGCCTGCAGGGCCACCCCGGCCTTGAACAATTGCGCCAGCGCGTGATTGCCGCCCATCACCTTGACGCGATGGAGCCGGGCGAAATGGAGCCCTATATCATGCACCGCCTGCGCCTGGTGGGCTGGAACGGCAATCCGCAATTCGATCCGCGCGTCTTTGCCGAACTTTACACCGCCACGGGCGGCGTGCCGCGCCGGATCAACCAGATCGTCAACCGCCTGCTGATCCTTGGCGCGGTGGAGCAGCGCCAGCATATCGACGGCGTGATGCTGGCGCAGGTGCTGGCCGAACTGACGGCGGATGGCGGTTTGCAGATCGCCCCCGCGCCCAGCCAGCCCACGCTCTCCACCGCCGCCGCGCAGGGGCTGACGCTGCCCACATCGGCCCAGCCGCAGGCCATTCCCGCGCAATTCGCCGCCGAGGGCCTGACCCAGCTTCAGGCCGCTTTGGCCCAGCGCGACAGCCAGATTGCCGAATTGCAGCAGGCCGTGATCGAACTGGCCAATCAGGGCGACACATCGGGGCTGGAAGGCGCGGATGCTGCGCATAAGGCCGCCATCGAAGTGATGCAGGAACGTCTGGCCAAGCTGGAAAGCCGGTTGATCGAGCAGGACCGCACGATCCGCCATACGCTGACCATGCTGATCGAATGGATTGAGCGCGACGAGGCGCAGCGCGTCGCGGCCTGATCCCTTTCTCGCCGGGAGACAGATGTATGGTGGCCGAAATGCCGCTGGTAAAGGGGCCGCCCAAGACTGGGCTTGTCAACGCGTTTTCGGTCGATGTTGAGGATTGGTTTCAGGTCGGCGCCTTTGAAAAGGTGATCGACCCGGCCGATTGGGACAGTCTGGCCTGCCGGGTTGATGTCAACACCAACCGCCTGCTCGATATGTGCGCGGATCTTGGCGTTAAGGCCACGTTCTTCACATTGGGCTGGGTGGCCGCGCGCCACCCCGCGCTGATGCGGCGGATTGTGGAACAGGGGCATGAACTGGCCAGCCATGGCTGGGCCCATGCCCGCGTGTTCACGATGGACGGCGCCGGTTTCGCCCGCGACATTGGTGATGCGCGCAAGGCGCTGGAGGATGCCTCCGGCGCGCGCGTCATCGGCTATCGCGCGCCCAGCTTCTCCATCGACAGGCGCACCCCATGGGCGCATGAAATCCTTGGGGAGCAAGGCTACCTCTATTCCAGCAGCGTGGCTCCGATTGCCCACGATCATTATGGCTGGCGGCAGGCCCCGCGTTTCGCGTTCCGCCCGGTGGCGGGGGCCGATCTGATCGAAATCCCGGTCACCACTGTGGAGGCGATGGGGCGGCGCATGGCGGCGGGCGGAGGCGGCTTTTTCCGCGTGCTGCCCTATGGCTTCAGCCAATGGGCGATGCGCCGCGTCAATACCCAGGACGAGCGCCCGATCATCTTTTACTTTCACCCGTGGGAAGTCGACACAGATCAGCCCCGCGTTCCCCATGCTCCGCTGAAAAGTCGCCTGCGTCATTATACAAATATTGACGGTATGGAGGCTAAGTTACGGCGAATGCTCGAAGAATTCGCATGGGGACGTATGGATAACGTGGCGGCAACCGAGGCTCAGCGTCTTGTTGAGTTTACCCCGGTGGTGGAGTTCGAAAGATGAACGCACCTTTCCGCATTGATGTAGAGCCGCGCGCGGTGCTGGCCGATCTGGGCGACCCGGATATGGCGCGCTCGATTGAGGCCTTCGTCGTTGCTCATCCTGATGCCACGCCTTTTCATCGCCCGGCATGGCTCAAGGCCGTGGCGCGCGGCACGGGCAATGATGCGCTGGCGCTGGTGCTGACGCGCTGCGGCGTGGTCGAGGCCTATCTGCCGCTGACGCAGGTGCATTCGCCGATCTTTGGCCGGGTTCTGGCGTCGAGCGGTTTTGCTGTGGGCGGGGGCGTGCTGGTCGCGCCCGATGTCGATCCTGCGCCTTTGTTTGTGGCGGTTGAGGAACTGGCGCTGCGCCAATCCACCCCCAGTGTCGAATTGCGCGGCGGGCCGCTGCCCGAGGCTCGCGAAGGCTGGGCGATCAAGCGCGAGAGCCATTGCGGCTTCATCCGCCCGCTGGCCGAGAGCGACGAGGCCGAACTCACCGCCATCCCGCGCAAACAGCGCGCCGAGGTGCGCAAGAGCCTTGCCGGTGATCTGACCGTGGAAACGGGCACCGGCCCCTCCGATCGCGCCGCCCATTACGCCACCTATGCGCAAAGCGTGCGCAATCTGGGCACGCCGGTTTTTCCGCGCGCGCTCTTCGATGCGGTGCTGGACCTGTTTGGCGATGATGCCGATATTCTGACCATCCGCCACGATGGCGCCCCGGTGGCCAGTGTGCTGTCGGTCTATCACAATGGCGCGGTCATGCCCTATTGGGGCGGCGGTACGTGGGATGCGCGGCGGCTGCGCGCCAATGACCGCATGTATTACGAGCTGATGCTGCACGCCCGCCGCCGGGGATGCACCCATTTCGATTTCGGGCGCAGCAAGACCAACAGCGGCGCCTATGATTTCAAGCGCAACTGGGGCTTTGATCCGCAGCCGCTTTCCTATGGCGTATGGACCGCGCCGGGCGCGCCCAAGCGCGATGCCGATCCCACCAGCGCGACCCATTCGCGCCGGATCGACCTGTGGAAGAAGCTGCCCTTGCCGGTGGCCAATCTGATCGGGCCATGGATTGCGCGGGGGCTGGGATAGGGGACGCTGGGATGAGCACGGAGATCCTGTTTCTTTCGCATCGGATTCCTTTCCCGCCCAACCGGGGCGACAAGATCCGCTCGCATCATATCCTGCGCCGTCTGGCGCGGATGGCGCCGGTGCATGTGGGCTGTTTTGCCGACGATCATGCCGATCTGGCCGAAGAGGTCGAATTGGCCTCGCTGGCCCATTCCTATTATCTGGCGCGCCGGACCAAGCCTCTGGTGCTGGCCGGGTTTCAGGCGCTCAAACAGGGCAAGCCGATCAGCCTGACCGCTTTTCGCGATGCCAGTATGGCCAATTATGTGCGCGAAAAGCTGGCCAGCGGGCGGATCGGCACGATCTATGTGTTTTCGAGCCAGATGGGCCAATATGTGCCCGATGATTTCGCGGGGCGAGTCATCATGGATTTCGTCGATGTCGATTCGGCCAAATTCGACGCCTATGCGGAAAAATCGCGGGGGCCGATGGGCTGGGTCAATGGCCGCGAGGGCCGGTTGCTGGCCGCCGAGGAAGCTCGCCTTGCCGCCCGCGCCGATTTCAACCTGCTGATCAGCCGGGCCGAGGCGGATCTGTTCGCCCAAAGGCTGGGCGCGCTGGCGCGTCAGGTGCGGATTGAGGTGTTGGGCAATGGCATCGATTCGGAATATTTCGATCCCTTGCAGGTCGGCCCGGAATGCCAGATGGCCACGATGCCGGGGCCGCGCCTGATCTTTACCGGCCAGATGGATTATCAGCCCAATGTGGCCGCCGCCATCCGCGCGGCGCGCCACATCCTGCCCCAGGTGCGCGAGCGCCATCCGGGCGCCACATTCCATATCGTGGGCCGCAGCCCGACCGATGCGGTCAAGGCGCTGAGCCATGTGGCGGGCGTGCATGTCTGGGGCCGGGTGGATGATATTCGTCCGTGGCTTAAGGCGGCGGATATGGCGCTGGTGCCGCTCGATATCGCGCGCGGGGTTCAGAATAAGGTGCTGGAAGCCATGGCGATGGAATTGCCGGTGGTGCTGACCTCTGCTGCGGCCAATGGCATCAACGCGGTGGCGGGCCATCATTTCGCCGTGGCCGACAGCGACGAGGCGCTGATCGCGCTGGTCAATAATCTGGCCGACAAGCCGCAGGCGGGCAAGGCGATGGGCATTGATGCGCGCCGCCTTGTGGTCGAGCGCGCCAGTTGGCAAAGTACGCTGGCGCCGCTGGCCGATATGCTCTCGGCGCCGCCGCGCAAGTGGCGCGATGCGGCGTGAGCCTTAGCCTGTCTGAACAGGGCCGCCTCGCATGGGCGGTGGATCAGGCATGGCGCGGGGCGTTGGCAAGGCTGGCGCTGGTCTGGGCCGGGCTGATTGCGCTGTTCTGGCGCGATTGGGCCGCGATGGGGCATCAATGGTGGGACAGTTCCACCTATAATCACATTCTGATGGTGCCGGCCATTCTGGGCTGGCTGGTGACGCAAAGGCTGCCCGATCTGTGGCGCCTGCCGGTGGCGATGTGGCGAGGCGGGCTGGGGCTGATGGGGGCGGCGCTGCTGCTCTGGGCGCTGGGCGCGCTGGCCAGTGTGGCGCAGATCACGCAGATCGCGGCTGTGGCGATGCTGATCGCCGCAGTGCCATTGGTGCTGGGGCTGCGCGCGGCGCTGGGGCTGTTGTTTCCGCTGGCCTATATGGGTTTTCTGGTGCCCTTTGGCGATGAGGCCATCCCGCTGCTTCAGACTATTACCGCCAAGATTACCATCGCTCTTGTCCATATCAGCGGCATTCCGGCGCGGATCGACGGCGTGTTCATCGCCACTCCTGCGGGCCTGTTTGAGGTGGCTGAGGCCTGTTCGGGCGTGAAGTTCCTTGTTGCGATGATCGCCTTTGGCGCGCTGGCGGCGCATGTGTGCTTTGTCTCGTGGGGGCGGCGGGCGGCGTTTATGGCGCTGTGCGTGGCCGCACCCATTCTGGCCAATGGCGTGCGAGCGTGGGGCACGGTTTATGTCGCCCAATATTACGGCGCGGCGGTGGCGGGCGGGGTCGATCATATCATCTATGGCTGGTTCTTCTTTGCGGCCGTGATTGCGGGGGTGATCGCGCTGGGCTGGCGGTTTTTCGACCGGGCGGCGGGGGCGCCGATGCTGGATGTGGGGGCGGTGATGGCGCTGCGCCTGCCTGCGATGCGCGGGATTTCGGCCGGGGCGTGCTTTGGCGCGCTGGCCGCGATGGTGCTGGCGGCGCAGGGCTGGGTGATGGCGGCGGATCGTTTGGCCGCGCCGATGCCTGCGCGCATTGCCTTGCCCGAGGTGGCGGGCTGGCACCGGGTCGATTATGCCCCGCGCCATGTGTGGGAGCCGCGCGCGGGCGGGGCAGATCATCGCCTGTTGGGCCGCTATGCCGATGCGCGGGGGCATGAAGTGGACGTGTTCTTTGCGCTCTACGCCTCGCAAGGGCCGGGCAAGAAGGCGGGCGGCTTTGGCGAAGGCGCGCTGCGCCCCGAAACCGGATGGTCATGGCAGGCACCGGGGCCGGATGTGCCGGGTGCCCACAGCGACCGCCTGCTGGCCGGTGGCCCGACCGAGAGGCTGGCCCAGACCAGCTATAAGACCGGCGATCTGGTGACGGGCAGCAATGCGCGGTTGAAACTGGCCAATATCATCGACCGCCTTTTGCTGCGCCGCCGCGCGACGATGCTGCTGATCCTCTCGGCCGAGGAGGGTGGGGCCTTTCGGGCGGCGGATTCGCTTGGCGCGTTCCGGGCCAGCGCCGGGCCGATCGGCGACTGGATGGACGCGGCGGCCAAGGGTTTGTAAGGGGTTCTCATATGTGTGGTTTTGCTGGAATCTTTCACCTTGAGACCCCCAAGCCGGTCGATCCGGCGCGGGTGGAGCGGATGTGCGATGCTATTGCCCATCGCGGGCCGGATGGCTTTGGGGTGTGGACCGCGCCGGGCATCGGCATGGGGCATCGCCGCCTCTCGATCATCGACATTGCCGGTTCGCCCCAGCCGATGGCATCCACCGATGGTCGCGCGATGCTGTTGTTTAACGGCGAGATCTATAATTACCGCGAATTGCGCGCCGAACTGGCGGCGCAGGGGGCGGTGTTCCATACCGATGGCGACAGCGAGGTGATCCTTGCGGCCTATCAGCGTTGGGGCGCCGATTGCGTGTCGCGCCTGTCGGGCATGTTCGCCTTTGCCATCTATGATCTGGACGCTCGCTCGCTGCTGCTGGTGCGCGACCGGCTGGGGGTCAAGCCGCTGTTTCTGGCCGAACTGTCGGATGGCAGCCTGATTTTTGGCTCGGAGCTCAAGGCGCTGATGGCGCACCCCGGCCTGCGGCGCGAGATCGACCCGCTGGCGGTCGAGGATTATCTGGCATGGGGCTATGTGCCCGATCATCGCTCGATGCTGAAGGGCGTGGAGAAATTGCCCGCAGGCCATCTGATGATCCTGAAGCATGGCGCGCCCAAGCCTGCCCCGCGTGAATGGTGGGATGTGTCCTTTGCCGAGCGGCGCAAGGGCAGCGCGGCGGATCTGTCGGCCGAACTCATTCATCTGATGCGCGATGCCGTGACCAGCCGGATGGTGGCCGATGTGCCTTTGGGCGCGTTTCTGTCGGGCGGGGTGGATTCCTCCTCGGTGGTCGCCCTGATGGCAGAGGCGAGCAATTCGCCGGTCAAGACCTGCTCGATCGGCTTTGACGTCAAGGCGCTGGACGAAAGTGATTATGCGCGGCGAATCGCCGAGCAATTCGGCACCGATCATCAAAGCCGCATCGTTTCGCCCAATGATTTCGAGGCTGTCGATCATCTGACCGCGATGTTTGACGAACCCTTTGCCGACGCCAGCGCCCTGCCGACATGGCGCGTGTGTCAGTTGGCGCGCGAGACTGTGACCGTGGCGCTGTCGGGCGATGGGGCGGATGAGGCCTTTGCCGGATACCGCCGCCATGTGTTTCAGCATGGTGAGGACCGGGTGAGGGGCATGATCCCCGCCGGGCTGCGTCAGGGCGTGTTCGGCACGCTGGGGCGGCTCTATCCCAAGGCGGACTGGGCGCCGCGTCCCTTGCGGGCCAAGACCACGCTGCTCAACCTCGCCCGGACGAGCGAGGAGGCCTATACGGACGCGATCAGCGTGACGGGGCCTGCTTTGCGCGACCGGCTCTATACCGAGGAATATCGGCGGCTGCGCGGGGACTATCGGGCGGAACAGGCTTTTCTGGACTGCATGGCCCGCGCGCCTGCGCGTTCCGGGCTGGATCGGGCGCAATATGCCGATCTCAAATTCTGGCTGCCCGGCGATATTCTGACCAAAGTGGACCGGGCCAGCATGGCGGTCAGCCTTGAGGCGCGCGAGCCTTTGCTCGACCACCGACTGATCGAATTTGCCGCCACCCTGCCGGAAAATCTGCGCGTTGCGGGAGGGCAGGGCAAGTGGCTGCTCAAAGACTCGATGCGGCGCTATCTGCCTGATGACATTCTGTTTCGGCCCAAACAGGGATTCGTTACCCCCATCGCGCAATGGCTGCGCGGGCCTTTGGCGGGCGAAGCGCGAAAAATCGCAGCGCAGGCCAAAGATGGCGGCGGGGCGCTGGGGCGTCTGGGTTGGTTAAATCCCATTAACCTCAACGAAATCGCAGAAGCCCATATTTCCGGGCTTTCTGACCACTCGCGCCTCCTGTGGCAGTTGTTGATGCTCGACAGGTCGCTTGTCCATCTGGGAATTGCCTGATACGCTTTACAACCGGCGCCGGGATTAATTGAAAAAAATTGTTTCATTTTGGGACGCATTGATGTAAAAAGTCTTTGCAATCCGTGGCTTAGCATGCCTAAACTTTGCCCGATACAAGAGAACGGGATGACGCAATCGCGCGGCACTTCCCGTGATCGGAAAGGGTCGTGACGACAATGGACCGGATCACCGGTGAAATGGGCAATTTGCCTCCCTATGGGGACAACGGGGGCAATCATGGCATCTTCTTTCCGCAAGAGGACCCTGTCCAGGCGGCCAAGAACCGGCTTGCCGTTCCCGAGGCGCTGACCGATCTTGAACAACTCGACGTCTTGTATGACGATGCGGCTGGCACGATCTGGACTTTCATGCGTCCCTCGGGCCGACCCAGCTTTACCCCTTCGTTCCTGCGCGATTTCGAAAACTGGCAGGATCTGATCGCGGCCAATTTCGGGCCGGACAAGATTCCCCTGCGCTATCTGGTGCTGGGCAGCCGGACGCCGGGCGTGTTTGGCTTTGGCGGCGATCTGGAGCTGTTTCAGAGCCTGATCCGTTCACAGGACCGCGAAGGGCTGGCCGCCTATGGCCATCGCTGTGTGGCTATTCTGGACCGTAACCGGCGCGCGCTGGAGCTGCCGATTGTCACGATCGGGCTGGTTCAGGGGCAGGCGCTGGGCGGCGGCTTTGAGGCGGTGCTGTCCTTCGATTATCTGGTGGCGGAAAAGGGCGCGACCTTTGGCCTGCCCGAGGTGATGTTCGGCCTGTTCCCCGGCATGGGCGCGCATGCGATTTTGTCGCGCAAGCTGGGCACGGCGGCGGCGCAGCGAATCATCCTGTCGAACCGCACCTATAGTGCGCAGGAGATGTACGATCTGGGCGTGGTGACGCATCTGGCCGAAAAGGGCGAGGGCGTGGCCTATGTGCAGGACTTCATCGCCAAGAATCAGCGCCGCCATGGCGGGCTGGTGGCCGCGCAAAAGGCGATCCGGCGGGCCGCTCCGCTTGAATTGCAGGAATTGAACGACATTGTCGATCTGTGGGCCGAGGCTGCGCTGGGCCTGTCGGAGAGCGATCTCAAGCTGATGTCGCGTCTGGCCGGGGCGCAATCGCGCAACCATACGGCGGCGGCGTAAAGGGGGCAGGGGCGCTTTACGGGCGCCCCTTCATATTTATTCTTCGCCGTGCCCTTTGGCCATGTAATCCTGACTCTGCATCTCGGTCAGGCGGCTGATCGTGCGGTCGAATTCAAAGCTGCCGGTGTCGGTGTCCTTGTCGCCCGAATCATAAAGCCGGTCGAGCGGTGCGTCTGCCGTCACGAACAATTTGACCTTATGCTCATAGAGCGCATCGATCAGCGTGACGAAGCGCGCCGCCTCGTTGCGCGTGTCCACGCCAAGGCGCGGGATGCCCACCAGAATCACTGTGTGATAGGCCCGGGCCACCGCTAGATAATCGGCGGCCCCGCGCGCATCGCCGCACAGCTTTTTAAAGCTGAACACGGCCACGCCCTTCAGGCTCTTGGGCACATGCAGCATCCGCCCGCCGCCCACATCCAGATCCGCCGAGGGCACATGGCGCGCATCCTCGGGTGGAAAGTCGGTCAGGCGGAAGAACACTTCGCGCACCCGCTCGGTCGCGGGCAGGCCCAGCGGGCAATGCCAACTGCGGATACCGGCCAGACGTTCGAGCCGGTAATCGACCGGCCCGTTGAGCGTCAGCACATCCAGTTCGCCTTCGATCAGCGCGATGAAGGGCAGGAAATGCTCGCGGTTGAGGCCGTTCTTGTAGAGTTCGGACGGCGCGCGATTGCTGGTGGTGACTAGCGTCAGATTGTGATCGTGGATCAGCGCGGTGAACAACCGGCTCATAATCATCGCATCGGCCGAATTGTTGACGACCATCTCGTCAAAGGCCAGCACGCGCAGCCCTTCGGCAATGCGCGCGGCGACCAGAGGGATGGGATCGCCCGTTTCGCCCTGACGCACATCACGCATGATCGCGTGGACTTCCTGCATAAAGGCATGGAAATGCACGCGGCGCTTTTCGGTGATGTTCAGCGTGTCGTGAAACAGGTCCATCAGCATGGACTTGCCGCGCCCGACCCCGCCCCACATATAGACGCCCCGCGCGCGAACCGGCTTGCGCCCCAGCAGGCGGCCAAAGAACCCGCCCCCGGAAGGCGCCGCTTCCAGCTCCTGCTGCAGCGTGTTCAACCGCTCCGCCGCCGCCGCCTGTTCCCGATCGACGCGCAATTCATGGGTATTGATCAACGCCCGATAGCGTTCAATCACAGTCGCAGGCTTGACCATCGTAGCGTCTTTTTAACTCTCAATCGCAGGTGATGCGGGCCAGAATATCGCCATCGCCGTCGACCTTGGTTGTCAAGGGCATCGAACGATAGATACCGCCGTCACGCTTCATTTCCGGGCCGTTGCCCTGCCAATGCAGTTTGCGGCCCGTGTCGGTCGTTTCGGCATAGGCGTAAAGCGGGATATCTTCAATCTGGGTCAGCTTGTCCCCGGCGGGCGAGCGCAGATACGAGCTTTCGCGCGGGTTGAAATAGTACCATCCCTGATCGTGCAGCCCCTTGTGATCGGTATAATCCAGCAGGACGCGCAAGGGGCGCGAGCAGGCGTTCTGGACAAAGATCTGGCGGCGGGCCTGCGCGTGCGCCTCTTGCGCCCCCGTAGCAAGGGCGGCGAGGGTGACAAGACAGGCAAGCGAGGTGCGGAGCATCGTATTATCCCGAGGGTCAAGCGCAGATTGCGACCGTTTACCTGTCGCTAACCTATTCGTAAGGGTCGCATCAAGAGTTTGAGCGGAAATCGGATGCAAAAAAGCACCGCCGGGCGGGAACCGGGCGGTGCTTTTTTTTGTTCGGGCGCTGGCCTTAAACGTGGCGCTCGGCCTGCATCTTTTTGATTTCGGCAATGGCGCGCGCGGGCGAAAGGCCCTTGGGGCACACATTGGCGCAGTTCATGATCGTGTGGCAGCGATACAGGCGGAACGGATCTTCCAGCTCGTCCAGACGCTCGCCGGTGAATTCGTCGCGACTGTCGGCCAGCCAGCGATAGGCCTGAAGCAGGATCGCCGGGCCAAGGAACTTGTCGCTGTTCCACCAGTATGAAGGGCACGAAGTCGAGCAGCAGGCGCACAGGATGCACTCATACAGACCGTCGAGCTTTTCGCGCTGTTCGGGGCTCTGCAGGCGTTCCTTGCCCGAAGGCGTGGTCGAAACGGTCTGCAGCCAGGGACGGATCGAGGCATATTGCGCATAGAAATGCGTGAAGTCGGGAACCAGATCCTTGATGACTTCCATATGCGGCAGCGGCGTGATGCGCACATTGCCCGAAAGGTCTTCGATCGCGGTGGTGCAGGCAAGGCCGTTGCGGCCGTTGATGTTCATCGCGCAGGAACCGCAAATGCCTTCACGGCACGAACGGCGGAAGGTCAGCGTCGAGTCCATCTCGTTCTTGATCTTGAGCAGCGCGTCCAGAACCATCGGTCCGCAAGCGTCGAGATCGATCTCGAAACTGTCATAGCGAGGATTTTCGCCGCTGTCGGGATCATAGCGATACACGGTGAATTTCTTCACCTTGGTCGCGCCCTCTGCCTTATGGACGATGCCATTCTTGCTGATCTTGCTATTGGCGGGGAGGGAGAACTGGGCCATTTTCCGCTGCTTCCATCTCTGAACACGATTCTGTTAGGGGCGTATAGCCCCCGCTCCGTAGGGCGCGCATAGCCCCCTGCTTGCCCGCCTGTCTAGTGTCTTGTGGTTCAGGAGCAAGCAGAGATTTTTGCACTGCGGCGAAAGTCGCAGGCTTTGGCGCCCCATCCGGTTAAAAAGTGGCCCTATGCAAAAAGCCGGAGAGCGCTGGGCTCCCCGGCTTGATGCTTGGTCGGCCTTAGGGCCAACCGACTTATTGGCCGCCTGAAGGCTTATTCGCCAAAGGTGCGCTGCCACCAGCCGCGACGCGGCGCTGCAGAAGCCTCATCTTCGCCTTCCGAAGCGGCTTCGGCAGGGGCCTCGACGGGGGCTGCCTCAACAGCAACCTCTACCGGCGCGGCTTCCACCGGGGCTGCTTCCACGGGTGCGGCATCGGCCTTCTTGCGACGAACGCGCTTGGGCTTGGCCGGAGCTTCTTCCGCAGCAGGCTCAGCCGGAGCGGCTTCTACCGGTGCGGCATCGGCCTTCTTGCGGCGAACGCGCTTGGGCTTGGCCGGGGCTTCTTCCGCAGCAGGCTCGGCCGGAGCGGCTTCGACCACCGCGGCTTCAACCACGGCAGCTTCGACCGGCGCGGCATCAGCCTTCTTGCGGCGAACGCGCTTGGGCTTGGCCGGGGCTTCCTCGGCAACAGGCTCAGCCGGAGCGGCTTCGACCGGAGCAGCCTCAACGACCACTTCAACCGGAGCAACCTCAACCGCTTCGACCGGCGGGGCGGCTTCCGCCACTGCTTCGTCTTCGTCGGCTTCGCCCTGTTCCTCGTTCGCGCCTTCTTCGCCTTCGCCACGGTTGCGGCTGCGGCGACGCTTGCGACGGCGGCGCTTGCGCGGACCATCTTCGCCCGCTTCGGCGGTTTCGGCCTGAGCTTCAGCTTCGCCTTCCTCGGCCTCATCGCCTTCTTCGGGCTCGACCGGCTCGGCGGTTTCCGCGCTCACGCCTTCCTCGGCACCGCCATCCTCGCGGCGGTCGCGGCCACGGCCACGGCGACGCTTGCGGCGCTTGCGACGGCCATCGGCGCTTTCGCCACCGTTTTCGCCGCCGTTTTCGCCTTCGGCTTCCTCGGCTTCTTCCTCGATCTCGTCCTCAAAGTCCTCTTCCGGCAGGTCTTCGAGGTCTTCCTCCAGCACCAGCGGTTCGAACTTGGGCACGAATTCGTTGCGCGGACCCGACGAGACGACGCGCATCTTGGCGCCTTCATTCTCGCCTTCGGGGATCACTTCGACCGAGACACCATAGCGGTGCTCGATTTCACCCAGATCAAGGCGCTTGGCATTGAGCAGGTAGATCGAGGCTTCCTGACTGGCGAACAGGGTGATGACAGTGCCCTTGCCCTTGGCCGCTTCTTCCTCGATCAGGCGCAGCGCCGAAAGGCCTGCAGACCCGGCGGTACGCACCAGACCCGTACCATCGCAATGCGGACAACCGCGCGTGGTGGCCTCCAGAACGCCCGTGCGCAGGCGCTGGCGGCTCATCTCCATCAGGCCGAAGGACGAAATGCGGCCCACCTGAATGCGCGCGCGATCGTTCTTCAACGCTTCCTTCATGGCCTTCTCGACCTTGCGGACGTTCGAGCCATATTCCATGTCGATAAAGTCAATCACGACCAGACCGGCCATGTCGCGCAGGCGCAACTGACGGGCGATTTCGCGCGCGGCCTCAAGGTTGGTGGCGACGGCGGTCTGCTCGATGCCATGCTCCTTGGTGGAACGGCCCGAGTTGATGTCGATCGACACCAGCGCTTCGGTCGGGTTGATGACGATATAGCCGCCCGACTTCAACTGAACCACCGGATCATACATCGCGGTCAACTGATCCTCGGCGCCAAAGCGCTGGAACAGGGGGACCGGATCGGCGTAATGCTTCACCCGGCGCGCATGGCTGGGCATCAACAGCTTCATGAAGTCACGTGCCGCGCGATAGCCATCGTCGCCCTCGACGATCACTTCCTCGATGTCGCGGTTATAGATGTCGCGGATCGCGCGCTTGATCAGATCGCTGTCCGAATGGATCAGCGCAGGCGCGGCCGACTTGAGCGTGCTTTCGCGAATATCATCCCACAGGCGGGCCAGATAGTCGAAGTCGCGCTTGATTTCGGTCTTGGTGCGCTGAAGCCCCGCCGTGCGCACGATGCAGCCCATGCTCTTGGGCAGGTCCATTTCGGCGATGATGGTCTTCAGACGCTTGCGGTCGGCAAAGCTGCTGATCTTGCGCGAGATGCCGCCGCCGTGGCTGGAATTGGGCATCAGCACGCAATAGCGGCCCGCCAGCGACAGGTACGAGGTCAGCGCCGCGCCCTTGTTGCCGCGCTCTTCCTTCACGACCTGAACCAGCAGCACCTGACGGCGGTGGATCACGTCCTGGATCTTGTAACGGCGGCGCAGCGCCATGCGCTTGGCGCGCAGTTCTTCGGCTTCCTTGGCGTGGGTGGCGTTGCGCCCGCCCTGACGGCGGCCGCGACGGCCGCGACGTTCGCCGCCATCTTCGCTTTCCGATGCTTCTTCGGCTTCATGATCGCCGTCGAAACCGTCTTCGATATGGCCGGCCTCGATGGTGGCCACGCTGCCCTTTTCGGAGGTGTCGACCTCGATCAGCGAACCTGCGTCCTCAACGGCGCCGCCCGCGAAATCGTCGGCCAGACCTTCGCCCAGTTCATCGTCACCGACGAAATCTTCCTCGCCTTCGGCCACAGCGCGCAGCGCGGCTTCTTCCTCGGCATGGGCAGCCTCTTCGGCCAGCAGGGCTTCGCGGTCTTCCTTGGGGATCTGATAATAATCAGGGTGGATTTCGGAAAAGGCGAGGAAACCGTGGCGGTTGCCCCCGAAATCGACAAAAGCGGCCTGAAGCGACGGCTCGACGCGCGTCACCTTGGCCAGATAGATGTTACCCTTGATCTGCTTGTGATCAGCAGAATCAAAGTCGAATTCTTCAATACGGTTGCCCTTGAGCACCGCCACCCGGGTTTCTTCCGAGTGGCGCGCATCGATCAGCATGCGCGTTGACATTATGATTTCTCCAGCCGCGCGCGGTCCGGGCTGTGCCCAGTGGCGAAAGGCCCGGCAATGGGGCGCGGCAATTGTTGTGGTGTTCGCGCGGCGTGGCATATGGCTTTGTTGGGGCCATGGCCGTCTGCGCGAGGATCGACAGGCCTGGCGCGTTCATCGCGCGCCGGGCATGAGTGGAAAGGCCGGAGGCGCCATCAGGGCCGCCGACGTTTTTCGTGTCTGCAAGGCAAGGGAGGCGCCGCGAAATGCTGCGCGCGGCGATGGCATGTTGCTTCATCGAAACGAAACCCGCCGATTCCCGAATGGAAACCGCGGGCTGCTTCTTGATAGGCGACCAATGTGTCGTGAAGCATTTTGCCATCGACAAGTCTTCCGCCCACGCCGCAAAGCCGCCTTGCGGCTGCGGATTCTGGGACGGAACACAACTCATCATACCTGCATCAACCTGTACGTCCGGCCAGAAAACACGACCGGGGCCAAGGGCAGGTTTTATCGCGCTTCCCTTTTGCTTGGCCCGGCCATATCGCATCGGGGCGACTGGCGAGCGGCATTGCCTTGAACCGGTCCGCCGCTTTACCTGTTGGCTTGTCGGGCGAACCTTGTGAAAAAGGCAGGGGCGCGGGGAATAGACTGCCCCCGGTCTTTCCCTGCTAGCACCCCTTGTCTTTCCGGGCAAGTTCCATGCGATGCGTGATTCTACCCTTTTTTCACGGTCTGCGCGCGATTAATGCGAACGCGCCGTTAACCCCATTGCGCCCATAAGGGGCAGCGCTTACCAAAGATTACGCTTTCGCCCCGATGGACCCCATAGCCCCACGCAATGTCCGAAGCCCTGTCCGATCCTGTTGTCGAACCCATCGAGCCGGATGAGGCGCTCCGACGCGGTTGGGGGCTTGGCCTGTTGATTTTTGCGTTGTTTGCGCCTCTGCTGTTGCTGGTGGCGATGTTGCTGATGGATGGCTGGATGGGCGCGCCGGGCTTCACGCGTGATTATGTGGTGCGCTTTGATCTGCCCCCGGCAGGCGCTCTGGCGGCTTTGCCTGAAATCGCCGGGCCCAATGATCCCCGCAGCCCGCTGGTGGTGATCGATGCCGGGCATGGCGGCCATGATCCGGGCGCGCATGGCGTGCATCAGGCGGAAAAGGAACTGACCCTCTCGCTGGCTCTGGCGCTGCGTCAACGCCTGCTGGAGGTGGGCGGCATTCGCGTGGCGCTGACGCGGATGGATGATCGCTATCTCTTGCTGGAGGAGCGTTCGGACATTGCTCGGCGGATGAAGGCGGACCTGTTCATCTCGATCCACGCCGACAGCGCCGATACGCCCGGCGCCCATGGCGCGACCGTTTACACCCTGTCCGACCGGGGCAGCAGCCAGGGGGCCGAGCATCTGGCCGCGGCGGAAAATCGCGCCGATACGGTCAATGGCGTGTCGCTGGCCAATACCAGCAGCTCGGTCTCGGCCATTCTGGTCGATTTGTCGCAACGCCATGCGGCGGAAATGTCGACCAATCTTGCGCGGCTGATCCTGCGCGAAGGGCAGGGCGGGGAAGGCGGCGCGCGAATCGATTTCCGCGAGCGCGCGCTGCAATCGGCGGCCTTTGTCGTGCTCAAATCGCCCGATGTGCCCTCGGTCCTGTATGAGGCGGGCTATATTTCCAATGCCGAGGATGCCGCGCGCCTGTCCTCGCCCGCCGGGCGGCGCGATTTCGCCCATGCCACCGCGCAGGCCATCCGCGTTTACTTTGCTCGCCAGCGTGAAACGCCGGTGCAGGGCGAAACGCCGATGCCGAGCGAAACGTCGATGCCAAGCGAGGCGCCGACGCAGGCCGAAACACCCGGCGCGCTTGCAACGCCTTAACCGCTGGCAAAACCCTGCCCGCCTATGCTAGGGGCGCAAGTCTATGGCGCCCAGCGATCCTTCCCAGCCCGGTTCTGATCCGAACAATTCGCCCGATCAGAATGAAAACTCTCACCTGCGTATCCGCCGTCAGGCGGGCGGCGCATGGCGCCGGTTGCTGGCGCGTCCGTTGTCTTTTCTGGGGCCGATAACGGGGCGCTTTGGCGCATGGTTCGGCGCCCGCTGGCAAAGCGGGCGGCTGTTTCGCATCGGTGCGCTCGTGCTGGGGCTGGCAATGGCCTTTTGGTTGCTGCTCTATGTGACGGTGCTGCGCACGCTGCCCTCGGCGGACACTTTGCTGACCTATCAGCCGCCCCTGCCCACGATGGTGCGCGGCAATGATGGCGGCATCGTCTATTCCTATGCCCGCGAGCGGCGCGTCCAATTGCGCTATGTCGATTTTCCCAAGCAATTGGTGAATGCGTTCCTGTCGGCCGAGGACAAGAATTTCTTCCATCACGGCGGGGTCGATTTCATCGGTCTGGGACAGGCGGTGGTCGATTACGCGCTGAAATATGGCAGCGGTGAGCGCGCCCGCGGCGGTTCGACCATCACCCAGCAGGTGGCCAAGAACATCCTGATCGGCGATGAATATTCGGTCAGCCGCAAGCTGAAGGAAATGATCGTCGCCTTCCGCATCGAGGGCGTGCTGAACAAGCAGCAGATCCTTGAGCTTTACCTCAACGAGATCCCGCTGGGCCGCCAGAGCTTTGGCGTACAGGCCGCCGCGCGCGCCTATTTCGGCAAGGACGTGGACAAGCTGGAGCTGCACGAGGCCGCTTTCCTTGCCATCCTGCCCAAGGCGCCCGAGGTCTATGGCCGCGCCAAATTCGCCGAAAAGGCGATTGCGCGCCGCAACTGGGTGCTGGACCAGATGGTCAAGAATGGCGCGGTCGATGCCGCCGCTGCCGCCAATGCCAAGGCCCAGCCGCTGGGCCTGATCCAGCGCCGGGTGGAAGCCTATGATCCTTCGGTGGGCTATTTCGTCGAGGAAGTGCGCCGCCAGTTGATCGCCAAATATGGCGAGAACGCCGAAAACGGTCCCAACAGCGTCTATGCCGGCGGGCTGTGGGTGCGCACCTCGCTCGATTCCGAGTTGCAAAAGGCGGCGCAGGAATCTCTGCGCGGCGGCCTGCTGCGCTATTCGGCGGGCAAGGGATGGCATGGGCCGATCGCCCACATCGACCTTGATCCCGAACATTGGCAGAGCCAGTTGATCGGGTTGAACAAGACGATAGCGTACAAGGACTGGCGCGTGGGCGTGGTTCTGCGGCGCGGCGGCAATGGCCAGATCGGCTTTACCGATGGCAGCACCGCGACGCTGACGGGCCTGCTCGATCCGGTGCGCGTGGGCGATGTCGTGACGGCCGCGCCCGTTGGCGGCGGGGCCTATGGCCTGCGCCTGCTGCCCGGTGTTGGCGGCGGCATGATGGTGGAACAGCCCGGCACAGGCCGCGTGCTGGCCGTGGCGGGCGGGTTTGACGATGGGCTCGACGCTTTCAACCGCGCCACACAGGCCCAGCGCCAGCCCGGTTCGACCATTAAGCCCTTCGTGTATGCCACCGGTCTCGACAACGGCATGACGCCCGCCAGCATGGTCGCGGACCAGTCCTTCTGCGTCTATCAGGGCGCCAATCTGGGCGAAAAATGCTTCCGCAACTTTGACAGCCGGGGCGTGGGCGGCATCCACACCATGCGCTGGGGCCTTGAACAGTCGCGCAACCTGATGACAGTTCACATCGCCAATGATGTGGGCATGGACAAGGTGGTCAGGACCTTTGCCAATATGGGCATCGGCAAATATCCGCCCTATTTCGGCTTTGCGCTGGGCGCGGGTGAAACCACCGTGGCCCAGATGGTCAATGCCTATTCGGCGCTGGCCTCGAACGGGGTTCAGCACGAGCAGACCTTTGTGGACTTCATTCAGGACCGCAACGGCAAGGTCGTCTGGCGCGCGGATGAGCGAGCCTGCAACGGCTGCAACATGCCCGATTGGGATGGCAAGCCGATGCCGCGCTTTGCTCCGCGCGGGCATCAGGTGATGGATGCGCGCACGGCCTATCAGACCGTCCACATGCTCGAAGGCGTGGTCCAGCGCGGCACGGCGGTGACTTTGCGCGATCTGGGGCTGCCGCTGTTCGGCAAGACGGGCACGACCACCGGGCCGACCAATGTGTGGTTTGTGGGCGGATCGCCCAAGATCGTGGGCGGGGTCTATATCGGCTATGACCAGCCCAAGTCGCTGGGCGGCTATGCGCAGGGCGGCACCTATGCCGCGCCGATCTTCAAGCAATTCGTGCAATTGACCAAAACGCGCTGGGACCACACGCCCTTTGTCGCGCCGCCGGGCATCCGTATGATGAAGATCAGCCGCTCAAGCGGTCAGCGCGTGTTTGGCGGCACGCCGGGCGATGATCCCAAGGCAGAAGTCATCTGGGAGGCCTTCAAGCCGGAAACCGAGCCGCAGCGCGTCGGCCGTCAGGAGCAGGTCGCAGCCAAGCGCAGCGAATTGCTGGAGGCGATCCGGCGCGGGTTTGACGCTCTGGGCGGCCGTGTGTTCCAGCACAGCGATGGCGAGGACGTGGTGGTCGAGCAGTAATCAGCTCATCTTGCCGGTCCGCAGGGCCTGCGCCCATCCGGCGCGGCCCATAGCCTCGGCGCGCCGGGCCGCGCTTTCGTGGTCATAGGCGACCGCGTGCAGCGTGACATGCCAGCGCCCGTCGACCAATTGCGCGCTTAAGTATCGCGCATCGGGCGTACCGGTTTCCACCACATGCCATGACGGCACATCGTCCTCATAGGCGGGCAGGCCCACGCTGCCCGCATTGGCGATCTGGCGGCCATCGGGCAGAGTAACGGCTCGCGGCATATGCGTATGGCCGCAGAGCGTCAGCGCATGATGGCTGGCATGGGGCAGGATCTCCTCATGCGTGGATTCGCGCATCCGTCCGCGACTGCCCTTGCGGCGGCGGTGGAGCCAATAGCTGTCGTCGCTGTCCGGCGTGGCATGGCACAGCAGAACGTCACCGGGCCATTCCATAGTGCCGGGCAGGGCAGTCATCCATGCGCGGATGTCATCATCAATGGCGGCATGAGCGGCCGCATCGGTCGGTCCCATCTGGGCGGGGTCGATGGTCAGCAATTGCCGCTCATGATTGCCCGCCAGCGTGGGCCAGTTCAGCGCCATCAACCGTAACGCCGTTTCGCGCGGCCAGAGCGGGCCGGAGAGACTGTCGCCCAGATTGACGATCTGCGTGATCCCGCGCGCGGCGATATCGGCAATCACCGCCTCGAGCGCGGGCAGATTGCCGTGAATATCGGAAACGGCGGCGAAATGCATGTTACCGCGCGCGATAGGCCGCCCCGATCAGCGCGGCCGCCGCCGCCATCCCGGCCTGATTGGGGTGATAATTGACCCCGTCCTTTTTGGACATATCGGGGCTGCCGCCGTTCGACCAAGGCGCCGCGCCGCAAATGCCGTGATCCGCCGAGGCGCGATCCAGCGCCACCGTGCGGGCAAAGGCGCGATAGGGGCGCACCGAGGCCTCGGTGATGGCGCTGAGCGTTGTGGCGATGGGGCGGATCTGGGCCACTTCCTCGTCCGTCAGGCCGGTGGCGGGGCAATTGCCCTTGGCGGGCATCAGCGAGAAATATTGCACGATCAGCACGCGCGCCTTGGGCGAGCGCTGGTGGATGGTGGCGATCATCCGGTCCATGTCACCGGCCAGCTTGGCCTTGGCCTCCTGCGTGAGCGGGGCAAAGGGCGTGCAGCCATTGGGGAAATAACGTCCGCGTTCCTCGGCGCTCAAGGACGGGCAGCGCAATTTGCCGATGGCCGTCATATAGCCCAGATCATTGCCGCCGATCGTCACGGTCACCAGCCGCGTGTCGGCGTCCAGCGCATCGACCTGTGCGGGCAATTCATTCCACGGGCCCAGAATATGCGCGGTGGTTGCCCCGCTGCAGGAAACGTCCTTCAACTCCAGCCCGACCTTTTGCGCGAAAATATGCGCCGCATTGCTGGCCGAGCGGGCGCAGCGGTTGGGCGGCGTATCGGCGCTCTGGCCGATGTTGGGGCCTGCGGCATAGGAACTGCCCATGGCGACATAGGGCGCGCCTGCAAAGGCCGCAGAGGGCAGAAGGACGGGCCCAAGGACAGGGGCCAGCGAGAGCGCAATCAGGTTTTGTTTTTTCATAACGCACAGGATTTGCCGATTATCGCCCCGCTGGCAAGATATCCTGCGCGTACTCTGGACAGAAGGGGGCATGTGGGACATTCTCCGGCGCCATGATGCACCCCCGCAACCTGCTCGCCCCGGCGCTGGCCGCTTTTGCCGCCGCCGCCATGATGTCCGCCCCGGCGCATGCCGAACTGGCCGTGGGGGCTGCTGCCCCGGCCTTTGTGACGCAGGGGGCAAAGGCGGGCAAGCCTTTCACTTTCGACCTGAAAAAGGCACTGAAGAACGGGCCGGTCGTGGTCTATTTCTATCCCAAGGCCTTTACCAAGGGCTGCACTCTGGAGGCTCACGCCTTTGCCGAGGCCACCGATGATTTCGCCAAGGCGGGCGCGATGGTGATCGGCATGTCGGCCGATGATCTGCCCACGCTGGAAAAGTTTTCGACGATGGAATGCCGCGGCAAATTCCCGGTGGCGATTGCCGATGCCGGCATCATCAAGAATTACGACGTTGCGCTCTCCATTCCCGGCCTGTCGGCGGCGGTGACCAAGCGCACTTCTTATGTCATCGGCAAGGATGGCAAGATCAAGCTGGCCTTCACCGACATGGATTACAAGGATCACGTGTCCAAGACGCTGGCAACCGTGCAGGGTCTGGCGGGCAAGCATTGAGAATGGCGCTGGGCGAGGGGGTTAACACCTGTACGCCCGGCCATCCCGTTTTGAGACTTTTGCATTGTGCGAATGGGCGCGGCGCCCATCCTTTGGCATGAGGATTTTGCGTCTGGTTACGGGCGTTTGATTTACCCACATGGGCCAAGGAGGCGCGCGATGATGCAAACTGTGCTGAACAATCTGACACTGCGGACCTCGGCGATTTCCCTGCTGATGCTGGCCCCCTTGATAATGCGGGGCGGACATTGATCGGGAAGGCCGGGGCGGCTGCGCCGAATAACGCAGCGATGCCCTGACGCTTTCCCTTTACTTTCCCCTCAATCCGGCTAACGCGCCGTGGTTTGGATGTAAGGCAAGGGTAAAGACCATGCGTGCCGAAGGGCAGGCCCATATTGACCGGATCGAAGCAGCTCTGGCGCTGGTCCGCAAGTTTCTCGACTGGGAGCGCGCGCTGCGCCGTTTTGACGAGCTGAACGCGCGCGTCGAAGATCCCAAGCTTTGGGACAATCCCAAGGAAGCCGAAAAGGTGATGAAGGAGCGCCGCCGCCTGGAGGCCTCCATCGGCGCGGTGAACCAGATTTCCGCCGAAATGAAGGACGCCATCGAGTTCATCGAACTGGGCGAGATGGAGGATGATGAGGCCACCGTTGAGGAAGGTCTCTCGACTCTGGCCGCTCTGGCCGAGCGCGCGGATCGCGACAAGGTGCAGGCGCTGTTGGCTGGCGAAGCCGACGGCATGGACACCTATATCGAAATCCACGCGGGCGCGGGCGGCACCGAATCGCAGGACTGGGCCTCGATGCTGTTGCGCATGTACACGCGCTGGGCTGAAAAGCGGGGCTTCAAGGTCGATCTGATCGAGTTTCAGGCGGGCGACACGGCCGGAATCAAGAGCGCGACCATCCTGTGCAAGGGTGAGAACGCCTATGGTTATGCCAAGACCGAGAGCGGCGTGCATCGCCTCGTCCGCATCAGCCCCTATGACAGCAGCGCGCGGCGGCATACCTCGTTCAGCTCGGTCTGGGTCTATCCGGTGATCGACGACAGCTTTACCATCGACATCAATCCTTCAGATCTGAAGATCGACACGTATCGCGCTTCGGGCGCGGGTGGTCAGCACGTGAACACCACCGATTCGGCCGTGCGTATCACCCACGTGCCCAGCGGCATCATCGTGGCGTCGCAGATCGACCGTAGCCAGCACAAGAACCGCGAAACCGCGATGAACATGCTGAAGGCGCGTTTGTACGAGGCCGAGATGCAACGCCGCGAGGAAGCGGCCAATGCCGAGCACGCCTCGAAGAGCGACATTGGATGGGGTCACCAGATCCGCTCCTATGTGTTGCAGCCCTATCAGATGGTGAAGGATCTGCGCACGGGCGTGACCAGCCCGACGCCTGCCGATGTGCTGGACGGCGATGTGGACGCCTTCATGGCCGCAGCCCTGTCGCAGCGCGTGACAGGCGAAAAGGTCAGCGTCGAGGACGTGGACTGATGACCCCTGTGCTGGGGCGCCGGCATTTTATGGGTGGCGCTCTGGCGGCGGGGGCCTTGGCTGGCGCGCGCGCGCGGGCGATGACGCCTGCTTTGCCCTTGGCAGCGCTTGAGGGCAGAAGTGGCGGCCGCCTTGGAGTTGTCGCTCTCCGGTTTCGTCCCGGACAAAAAGGGAAACCTGTCGCAGATCGTTATGGGCGGATTGTGTGGTCTCGTTCGGTTTCGGACGATTACGACTGGATCTGCGGCCATCGTGGCGATGAACGTTTCGCCTTTTGCTCATCTTTCAAGCTGAGCCTAGCCGCTTTGGTGCTGCATGGCGCGGATAAGGGAGAGTGGCGGCTGGACGAGCGGATTGCCTATGCACAGGCCGATCTCCTGCCCAATTCGCCGGTAACGCAGGCCCATTTGGGGCAGGGCGCGATGGCCATGGTGGCTCTGGCCGAGGCAGCGCAGAAGTTTTCCGACAATGTGGCCACCAACCTGCTGTTGCGACGGATGGGAGGATTTGACCGACTCAACCAGTTCTGGTGGAGCATGGGCGATACGGCCAGTCGGCTCGACGATTATGAAACTGGGCTCAACCGTGTGCCTTTGGGCAGCGTGCGTAACACGACGACGCCTCAGGCGATGGCTCTGAATTTGCTCAAACTATTTCATCAGGGCGCGCTTTCACCAGCCAATGCCGCCACGCTCAAGGGCTGGATGCACGACACCACCACCGGCGCCAAGCGGCTTCGCGCCGGACTGCCCGCCGATTGGTGGGCGGGGGACAAGACGGGCACCGGCCTGCCTTCGGACATTCGCGGCACCTATGTCGATCTGGCATGGGTGGAGCCGCCGAAATTGCCTCCCTTTGCGATTGCGGCTTTTTATCAGCCACCGGCGCCTACGCCCGATGGCGATTCGCATGCCGAGGAGGTGCTGGCGCAGGTCGGGCGGATTGTTGCACAGGCCATTGTGTTGCAAGGGAAATGAGGCAGAATGCAGACGAGCTATGCGGATTTTAGTCGCATGCTTGGCTGAAAGGTTTATGAACGCTATTTGAACAATTGGAAGACCCGGTCAGCCCCGATCGGATCTTTCGGGGCCGCAGAGGGGGAGGGAGGGTGCTTCTCTTTCTGCGGTGTGTCGGGGTTTGTGGTGAAAGTTACAGGCAATGAGTTTCAAGGGTTTGCAGCCGATCCTTTATGGTGGTCGTGAGGTTTGGCCGCTGGTGGAAGGCGGCAAGGGTGTGGCGGCGACCAACCATGCCAGCTCCGGCGCATGGGCGGCCGCGGGCGGCATCGGCACCGTCAGCGCGGTTAACGCCGACAGCTATGATCCTGAAGGCAAAATCGTTCCCCAGCTCTATCATGAGCTGACCCGTCAGGGGCGCCATGAGGAGCTGATCCGCTATGCCATTGATGGCGCAGTGGAACAGGTCAAGCGCGCCTATGACATCGCGTCGGGCCGCGGTGCGATCAACATCAACGTCCTGTGGGAAATGGGCGGCGCGCAGCAGGTTCTCGAAGGCGTGCTCGAACGCACCAAGGGGCTGGTGACGGGCGTGACCTGCGGGGCGGGCATGCCGTACAAGCTCTCGGAAATCGCGGCGCGCTTCAATGTGCATTACCTGCCGATTGTCTCGTCGGGCCGCGCGTTTCGCGCGCTGTGGAAGCGGGCCTATCACAAGGTGGCCGAGCTGATGGCGGCGGTGGTCTATGAAGACCCCTGGCTGGCGGGCGGGCACAACGGTCTGTCGAACGCGGAAGACCCGACCAAGCCGCAGGATCCTTATCCCCGCGTTAAGCAACTTCGCGAAACCATGCGCGCCGAGGGCGTGCCCGACACGGTTCCCATCGTGATGGCGGGCGGCGTCTGGTTCCTGCGCGAATGGGAAAACTGGATTGATAATCCGGAACTTGGCGCGATCCTGTTCCAGTTCGGCACGCGTCCGTTGTTGACCGAGGAAAGCCCGATTCCGCAGGCGTGGAAAGATCATCTGCGCACGATCGAGCCGGGCGATGTGCTGTTGCACAAGTTCTCGCCCACCGGTTTCTATTCCTCGGCGGTCAAGAATCCCTTCCTGATGAGCCTGGTTGCGCGCAGCGAGCGCCAGATCCCCTATTCCAAGGTGGAAGCAGGCGATCATACGGTGCAGCTTGACGTGGGCGTCAAGGGCAAGAACTTCTGGGTCACGCCCTGCGACCGCGCCCGCGCGCATCAGTGGGTGAACGAAGGCTTTGTCGAGGCGCTGCGCACGCCCGATGACACGGTGATCTTTGTCTCCAAGGCCGAGCGCGAGGAAATCCGCAAGGATCAGGCCGATTGCATGGGCTGTCTGTCGCATTGCGGTTTTTCCAGCTGGAAGGACCATGACGACTGGACCACGGGCCGCATGGCCGACCCGCGCAGCTTCTGCATCCAGAAGAGCCTGCAGAACATCGCCCATGGCGGCGACATCAACGAAAACCTGATGTTTGCGGGCCACGCGGCCTATCGCTTCAAGCAGGACCCGTTCTACTCGAACAATTTCACCCCCACGGTGAAGCAGTTGGTGGATCGCATCCTGACCGGCGATTGATCGGCGGCCCTTTGATCCCAATCCGAATTGGCTCGGTCATGCGCAGGCGTGGCCGGGCTTTTTCATGCTCGCTTATGCCCGGCCTTGCGGCGGATTGCGTATGACGCACCTTGCCGCAGCGGGGCCAAGGTGGCTATAGTTGACCTATGTTGCATGAATTCTGGAATAAGTTTGGCCGCGCCGGTTCGCTGGCAGGCCTTATGGTGGCCGCGCTGTCGGCCAGTCCGGCGGGGGCCGAGACGCCGCAATTTCCGGCGTGGCGCTCGCTGCGCGATCCGGTGGTCAATATGCGCACCGGGCCGGGCGAGGATTATGCGATCCGCTTCGTTTATCGCCGCCAGTTTCTGCCGATCAAGGTGCTGCGCTTGTTTCAGGGCTGGTATCTGGTCGAGGACCCGGATGGCGCGCGCGGCTGGATGATGATGCGCTTCCTCAACAAGACGCCCACCGCGCTGATCCGGGGCAAGGGGCCGGTGGAGATGCACGCCGGGCCGGGCGAGGGTACGCCGCTGTTGTGGAAACTGGCGCCGGGCTTGGTCGGGCGGCTGGGCGGTTGCAAGGATGGCTGGTGCCAGATCGATGTCGAGCGGCATGTGGGGTTTGTGCCTGAAGGCCGTTTGTGGGGGGCGGGGAAGCCTTAAGGGCTAAAGATAGATGCGAGGGTCTAGACCCTCGCGCTCCCTTTAATGTCTGCGTTGCGCCATGGGTTTGGCGTCAGGTGTCGGACGCGTCGTTTGAGTTTTGAAAGCCTGCGGCGCGGTAAGATCTGAGTTTGCCGCGCCGCAGGCTTTCAGTTCATTCCTCTACAGAAACACCCGCGATCATGGCTCTACCCCATTAATGGGATTGCAAAGGGACTAGTCCCTTTGCCCGCCGGAGGCATCTTCAAACCCAGCGCAAAAAAGAAGCGCCCCAACGTCCCCGTCAGAGCGCTCCCCTTAAACAAATGCCGGTCAATTAAACCAGTTCAACCGCCACGGCCGTACCTTCGCCGCCGCCGATGCAGAGCGCGGCCACCCCCTTCTTCAAACCGCGTGCCTTCAAAGCCGCGATCAGCGTGACGAGAATGCGCGCGCCCGAGCAGCCGATGGGGTGGCCCAGAGCGGTCGCGCCGCCGTTGACATTGACCTTGGCGTGATCGAGGCCGAGATCGTGGATCGCGAACATGGCGACGCAGGCAAAGGCTTCGTTGACTTCGAACAGATCGACATCGGCAACGGTCCAGCCTGCCTGATCCAGCGCCTTTTGGATCGCGCCGACCGGGGCCGTGGTGAACAGCTTGGGGTCATGCGCGTGGGCCGCAACGGCCTTGACGATGGCGACGGGCTTGGCGCCCTTGGCATCGGCTACGCTCTGGCGGGTCAGCACCATGGCCGCCGCGCCGTCCGAGATCGAGGAGGACGAGGCCGCCGTGATCGTGCCGTCCTTGGCAAAGGCGGGCTTCAGGGCCGGGATCTTGTCCGGGCGACCCTTGCCGGGGGCTTCGTCGGTGTCGACGACGACTTCGCCCGCGCGGGTCTTGATCGTCACGGGGGCGATTTCGTCGGCAAAGCGGCCTTCTGCGACAGCCGCCTTGGCGCGGGCCAGCGATTCGATGGAATAGGCGTCCATGCCCTCGCGCGTCAGGCCGTAATCATTGGCCGTCACCTGCGCAAAACTGCCCATGGCGGCGCCTTCATAGGCGTCTTCGAGGCCGTCGAGGAACATGTGGTCATAGGCAGTGTCATGGCCGATGCGCGCGCCCGATCGGTGCTTTTTGAGCAGGTAGGGCGCGTTGGTCATGCTTTCCATGCCGCCCGCGATGACGAAATCGACGCTGCCTGCAGCCAGCGCTTCGGAGGCCATGATGACCGTCTGCATGCCCGATCCGCAGACCTTGTTGACGGTGGTGGCCTGAACCGACTTGGGCAGACCGGCCTTGATCACGGCCTGACGAGCAGGGGCCTGACCAAGCCCTGCGGGAAGGACACAGCCCATATAAGCGCGTTCGAATTCCTCGCCAGCGATGCCGGAGCGTTCGACGGCGGCCTTGACGGCGGTGGCGCCAAGTTCGGTGGCGGAAACTTCGGAGAGGCTGCCCTGCATCGCGCCCATCGGGGTGCGGGCGTAAGAAAGAATGACGATCGGATCAGCAGCGGAAATCTGTGCCATGAAACTTGGACCCTCCGGTATGTAAGGCGCAGGTTGCGCCTGATGCTGCGAGGCGCATAGGCGCCTGAGGTTACAGGCGTGCGTGCCTGTTGAATCAAGAGATAGTGTCGCCATGCAGCAAAGGCAATCAGGGATAGGTCTATGGCCCGAAGTGGCGCAAATAGGTAAAAAATACGCTATTGCGAAGCACTTGCAGATATTCTGACAGCTTCTTTTCGCTCCTGCACAGTTTGAGGCTTTAGGAGACTTGCGCACCCCGGAAAGGGGGACTAGGGCCGCCAAAGCTCAACTTTATCTGCGAGTCAGCTCTTGATCGACCTGTCGCACTACCTGTCGAACTACCTTCCTATCCTGATCTTTCTCGGGATCGCGCTTGGTCTGTCTTCGGCCTTCGTCATTTTGCCCATTCTCGTGTCGCGCCTTACGGGTTCGTACAAGCCGGATGCTGACAAGCTTTCGGAATATGAATGCGGCTTCCCCGCCTTTGAAGAGCCCCGCAGTCAGTTTGACGTGCGGTTCTATCTCGTGGCGATCCTCTTCATCATCTTCGATCTCGAAGCAGCTTTCCTGTTTCCCTGGGCGGTCAGCCTTAAGGAAACCGGCTGGGCTGGCTGGTTGACGATGATGGTGTTTCTTGCCGAACTTGTGATCGGCTTTGCCTATGCGTGGAAGAAGGGAGCGTTGGACTGGGAATGAGTACAAATCCCTCCTTTGAACCGATCATGGCGGCCAACGGCAAGTTGGTCGCCCCCGATCAGGGTTTCTTTAACGACCTGTCGAGCGAAGTGTCCGACAAGGGCTTTCTGGTAACCAGCACCGAGGAACTGTTTCAGTGGGCCCGTACCGGCTCGCTGTGGTGGATGACCTTTGGCCTGGCTTGCTGCGCCGTGGAAATGATCCACGTCAATATGCCGCGCTATGACATGGAGCGCTTTGGTGCTGCTCCGCGCGCATCGCCGCGTCAGTCGGACGTGATGATCGTGGCCGGCACGCTGTGCAACAAGATGGCCCCGGCGCTGCGCAAGGTCTATGACCAGATGTCGAACCCGAAGTATGTGATCTCGATGGGGTCATGTGCGAATGGTGGTGGCTATTACCACTATTCCTATTCGGTGGTGCGCGGATGCGATCGCATCGTGCCGGTCGACATCTATGTGCCCGGTTGCCCGCCGACAGCCGAAGCCTTGCTCTATGGCATCATGCAGTTGCAGCGGAAGATCCGCCGCGTCGGCACCATCGAGCGTTGAGGGAGGGACGAATGGCTGTTCTGCATTCCGCCCCCAAGTGGAGCTCGAACGAGGGCGTTCTCGACAAGCTGGTGGCGGCTCTGGCCCACCGCGTCGCGGCGTCCAAGGAAGAGCATGGCGAAATCGTCATCACGGTGACGCGCGAGCATGTCGAGGATGCCCTGCGCATCCTGCGCGACAAGCATGAATATCAGCAGCTGGTGGAAATCGCCGGCGCCGACTATCCGAACCGCCCCGAGCGGTTTGAAGTCGTCTACATGCTGCTCTCGCTGACCAAGAATCACCGCATCATCGTCAAGACCACCACCGATGAAGTCGCCCCGGTTCCGACCGTGACGACGCTCTGGCCGGTGGCTGGCTGGCTCGAACGCGAAGTGTTCGACCTGTATGGCGTGGTCTTTGCGGGCAATGCGGACCTGCGCCGCATTCTGACCGACTATGGCTTTGAAGGGCATCCTTTCCGCAAGGACTTCCCGCTGACGGGCTATCAGGAACTGCGCTACTCGAACGAAGAGAAGCGCGTGGTTTATGAGCCGGTGCGTCTGGCGCAGGATCTGCGCCAGTTCGACTTCACCTCGCCGTGGGAAGGCGCAGACTATGTGCTGCCGGGCGACGAGAAAGCTGGGGAAGGCAAATGAGCGGTCTGATCCTCGAGGAATCGCCGACCACCGGCGATGAGATCATCACCAATTACACCATCAACTTCGGTCCTCAGCACCCCGCCGCCCACGGCGTGTTGCGCATGGTCACCGAGTTGGACGGTGAAATCGTCACGCGTATCGACCCGCATATCGGCCTGCTGCATCGCGGCACCGAAAAGCTGATCGAATACAAGACCTATCTGCAGGCGCTGCCCTATTTCGACCGGTTGGACTATTGTTCGCCGCTCGGGATGGAGCATTCCTATGTTCTGGCGGTGGAAAAGCTGCTGAACCTGGAAGTGCCCGAGCGCGCCAAGTGGCTGCGCACGATGTTTGCGGAAATCACGCGTATCTGCAACCACATGCTCAACATCGGCAGCCACGTCATGGACGTGGGGGCGATGACGCCGAACCTGTGGCTGTTCGAAATTCGCGAGGATTGCCTCAACTTCTTCGAGCGCGCCTCGGGTGCCCGTATGCACTCGGCATGGTTCCGCCCCGGCGGCGTCCATCAGGATGTGCCGCAGAAGCTGATCGACGATATCAGCGTCTGGCTCGACAAGCGTCTGCCCGAACTGTTCGAAGACGCGATGAGCCTGGTGTGCGACAACCGTATCTTCAAGCAGCGCAACGTCGATATCGCCACGGTCAGCAAGGAAGACGCGCTGGCATGGGGCTTTTCCGGCCCGATGATCCGCGGCAGCGGCATTCCCTGGGATCTGCGCAAGTCGCAGCCCTATGATGCCTATGATCAGGTCGATTTCGAAGTGCCCGTGGGCACGCGCGGCGACTGCTATGATCGCTTCATGGTCCGCGTTGAAGAAGTGCGCCAGTCGGCCCGCATCGTGCGCCAGTGCATCGAAAAGATGCCCGCCGGTCCGGTGCTGAGCAGCGACCGCAAGGTGGCTCCGCCCAAGCGCGCCGAGATGAAGCAGGACATGGAAAGCCTGATCCATCACTTCAAGCTCTACACCGAAGGCTTCCACGTTCCGGCGGGCGAAGTCTATGTGGCGACCGAAAGCCCCAAGGGCGAATTCGGCGTCTATCTGGTGTCGGACGGCTCGAACAAGCCCTATCGCTGCAAGATCCGCCCGACGGCCTTCTCGCATCTTCAGGCGATGGACTTCATGACCAAGGGCCACATGCTGCCCGATATCACCGCCATCCTTGGCGCGATGGATATCGTGTTCGGGGAGTGCGACCGGTGAGCCATCTTGCTACCGCCGAGGCGATGATCGCGGCCTATAACGCGCAGGATGCCGACCTTTACGTGTCCTATATGACCGACGATGCCTGCGAAGCGGGGTATCGCGGCGCTGTGGTGCGCGAAGGCAAGGAAGGCACCCGCACGGGTCTGGCCGCCGCTTTTGCCAAGTGGCCGGAAAACCATGCCGAGATCCGCGAAAAGCAGGAAATCGGCAATTACGTGCTGTTTCGTGAATATGTCACGCGCGGCCCGGCCAGCGATGGTTCGGAACTGGTTGAACCGTTCGAAGTCATCGCCGTCTATTCGTTCGAGGGCGGAAAATGCTCTCGCGTGGAGTTCATCCGCTAATGGCTGATCGTCATATCTACCCCGATAGCCCCGAGCTGCGCGCGCGCTGGGGCAATTTCGTGTGGACCGAGGCCAATGCGGCCAAGGCCAAGGAAATCGTCGCGCGTTACCCCGAAGGGCGTCAGCGCTCGGCCTCGATGCCGCTGCTCGATCTGGCGCAGCGTCAGGTGGGCGCTGAAACGAACACGCAGGGCTGGCTGCCGATCCCGGTGATGGAATATGTCGCGAACTATCTCGACATGCCGATCATCCGCGTGGTCGAGGTCGCCACCTTCTACACCATGTATAATCTGGTTCCGGTCGGTAAGTTCCACGTGCAGGTTTGCGGCACCACGCCTTGCATGCTGCGTGGTTCGGATGATCTGATCTCGGTGTGCAAGGCCAAGAAGATGCCGACCGGCAGCGTTTCGGAGGATGGTCTCTGGACCTTCACCGAGGTGGAATGCATGGGCAATTGCTCGTCGGCGCCGATGGTGCAGATCAATGACGACAATTACGAAGACCTGACCGTTGAGCGTTTCGAGGGCATTCTGGATGCTCTGGCGCGCGGCGAGAGCCCCAAGACGGGCACGCAGGAACCGGGTCGTCATACGGTCGAACCGGCCGGTGCACTCTCGAACCTGACCGCGATGGTCAATGAGAACCACGATTATCGAGGGGAGTGGTAAGTCATGGCCCTTCAGGACAAGGATCGTATCTTCACCAATCTCTACGGCTATCAGCCGTGGAATTTGGCAGCGGCGCGTGCTCGCGGCGATTGGGATAATACCAAGGCGCTGATGGAACGCGGTCGCGACGCGATCATTCAGGAAATCAAGGACTCGGGCCTTCGCGGTCGTGGCGGTGCGGGCTTCCCCACCGGCATGAAGTGGAGCTTCATGCCCAAGGAAAGCAAGGACGGTCGTCCCAGCTTCTTGGTCATCAACGCCGACGAATCCGAACCCGGTTCGTGCAAGGACCGCGAAATCATCCGCCACGATCCGCATAAGCTGATCGAAGGCGCGCTGGTTGCCGGTTTTGCGATGGGGGCCCGCGCGGCCTACATCTACATTCGCGGCGAATATATCCGCGAAGCCGAAACGCTGTTTGCCGCTGTTGCCGAGGCCTATGACGCTGGGCTCGTGGGCAAGAACGCCAGCGGTTCGGGCTATGATTTCGACGTCTTCGTCCATCGCGGCGCGGGCGCCTATATCTGCGGCGAAGAAACCGCGATGATCGAATCGATCGAAGGCAAGAAGGGCCAGCCCCGTCTCAAGCCTCCGTTCCCCGCCGGTGCCGGCCTCTATGGCTGCCCGACCACGGTGAACAATGTCGAATCCATCGCTGTTGCTCCCACCATCCTGCGTCGCGGCGCCGGTTGGTTCGCTTCGTTCGGGCGCGAGAACAACAAGGGCACCAAGCTCTTCCAGATCTCGGGCCATGTGAACAAGCCCTGCGTGGTCGAAGAAGAAATGTCGATCCCGTTCAGTGAGCTGATCGAGAAGCATTGCGGCGGCATTCGCGGCGGCAAGGACAATCTGCTGGCGGTCATCCCCGGCGGTTCGTCGGTGCCTCTGGTGCCTGCAGAACAGATCTGGGACGCGCCGATGGACTTTGACGGTCTGCGTGCGGTCGGCTCGGGTCTGGGCACGGCGGCGGTCATCGTCATGGACAAGTCCACCGACATCGTGCGCGCGATCAGCCGCCTTTCGTACTTCTACAAGCATGAAAGCTGCGGCCAGTGCACGCCGTGCCGCGAAGGCACCGGCTGGATGTGGCGCGTGATGGAACGCCTGCGCAAGGGCGATGCCGATGTGCAGGAAATCGACATGCTGTGGAACGTTACCAAGCAGGTTGAAGGTCACACGATCTGCGCGCTGGGTGATGCGGCGGCATGGCCGATCCAGGGCCTGATCCGTCATTTCCGCCCCGAAATTGAGCGTCGCATTGCCGAAAAGGGCGATGCGCTGCGGGAGGCCGCTGAGTAATGCCTAAGGTCAAAGTTGACGGCGTGGAACTTGAGGTGCCTGCCGGCGCCACTGTTCTGCAAGCCTGCGAAATGGCGGGGAAGGAAATTCCGCGCTTCTGTTATCACGAGCGTCTGAGCATTGCGGGCAATTGCCGCATGTGCCTGGTCGAGGTGAAGCCCGGGCCGCCCAAGCCGCAGGCTTCCTGCGCGCTTCCGGCCGCCGAAGGTCAGGAAATCCGCACCGACAGCGAGATGGTCAAGAAGGCGCGCGAAGGGGTGATGGAGTTTCTCCTCATCAACCACCCGCTCGACTGCCCGATCTGCGATCAGGGCGGCGAATGCGACCTGCAGGACCAGAGCGTGGCCTATGGCCGCGGTTCTTCGCGTTATCACGAGCACAAGCGCGCGGTGACCGAGAAGTATATGGGCCCGCTGATCAAGACGGTGATGACGCGCTGCATTCAGTGCACGCGCTGCGTCCGTTTCAGCGAGGAAATCACGGGTGTGGATGAAATCGGCGCGCTGTATCGCGGCGAAAACATGCAGATCAGCACCTATCTGGAAAAGGCCTCGACGCACGAGCTGTCGGCCAATGTCATCGATCTGTGCCCGGTCGGCGCGCTGACTTCGCGTCCTTACGCGTTTGAAGCCCGTCCTTGGGAACTGAAGAAGACGATCTCGATCGACGTTTCGGACGCGGTTGGCTCGAACATCCGCGTCGATGCGCGCGGCCGCGAAGCCATGCGCATCCTGCCGCGCGTCAATGATGACGTGAACGAGGAATGGCTGTCCGACAAGGGCCGCTATATGGTTGATGGCCTGTCCAAGCGCCGTCTCGACCGTCCGTTCATCCGTCTCGACGGCAAGCTTAAGGCTGTGTCTTGGGATGAGGCGCTGGCCGCTGTGGCCAAGATCGCACCGGGCAATTCGATTGCGGCGGTCGCGGGCGATCTGGTCGATGTCGAAACCATGTATGCGGCCAAGAAGCTGCTGTCGGGCCTCGGCTCGTCGGTGCTCGAAGGGCGTCAGACGGGTCTGGCTTACAACACGGCCAATCTGGCAGCGGTGAACTTCAATTCGGGCCTGGCCGGGATTGAATCGGCCGATGCCATCCTGATCGTGGGCAGCCATGTCCGTTGGGAAGCAGCTGTGCTCAATGCTCGCCTGCGCAAGGCGGTCAAGCATGGCGCCAAGGTGTTCATCATCGGCCCCGAATGGGCAACGACCTATCCGGCCGAATTCCTGGGTTCCGACGCTTCGGTGCTCAACGCGCTTCCCGCGCATGTCTGGTCGGCGTTGCAGGGCGCCAAGCGTCCCGCGCTGATCATCGGCGGGGCAGGGCTGGCCAAGGGCGCGCTGGAAGCGGGTCTGGCGATCAGCGAGCAGCTTGGTCTGGTGCGCACGCTGGAAGATGGCTCGGTTTGGAACGGTTTCAACGTTTTGCACATGGCGGCTTCGCGCATGGGCGGGCTGGTGCTGGGCTATGCGCAGAAGGGCGGCATTAATGATGTCGCCGCTGCCAAGCCCAAGCTGCTGCTTTCGCTGGGCGCGGATGAGGTGGATTACGCCAAGTTCGCCGACAGCATGATCGTCTATGTCGGCCATCATGGCGACAAGGGCGCGCATGCCGCAGACGTGATCCTGCCCGCTTCGGCCTTCACCGAAAAGGCCGGCATTTACGTCAACACCGAAGGTCGCGTGCAGTTTGCCGAAAAGGCTGTGTTCGCACCGGGTGATGCGCGTGAAGACTGGGCGATCCTGCGTGCCATCGCGCAGGTGCTGAACGTCAACGTCGGCTTTGACAGCTTTGACGAACTGCGCAGCGCGCTGTTTGCTGAATATCCGGCGCTGCTGGTTGATGGTGGTCTGATCGATTTCGGTCCGCTGCCCACCGGCGTTTCGGGTTCGGCCGCTGGCGAAATCGCTTATCCGATCAAGGATTTCTATCTGACGAACCCGATTGCGCGGGCGAGTGAGACGCTGGCGCGTTGCTCGGCCGAACTGCTGCACGGGTCGCAACCCCAAGCGGAGGCTGCGGAATGACCGCCTTCTTCCAATCGCTTGGCCTGCCGTTTGAAGCGGCATGGCTGATTTCCACCATTGCGGGGATCCTGTTGATCGCGCTTCCGCTGATGCTCAGCGTGGCGATGATCATCTATGTTGACCGCAAGATTTGGGCGGCCATGGCGCTGCGTCGCGGCCCGAACGTTGTCGGCCCGCTGGGTCTGCTTCAGTCGTTTGCCGATGGTCTGAAGGTTTTCCTGCAGGAAACCATCGTTCCGACCGCCGCGAACAAGGGCATCTTCCTGATTGGCCCGGTGGTCACCTTCACGGTGACGCTGCTGGCCTGGGCGGTGATCCCGTTTAACTCGGGCGCGATCCTGGCCGACATTAACGTTGGTCTGCTCTATGTTCTGGCGATCTCGTCGCTGGGCGTTTACGGCACGATCATGGCCGGTTGGGCATCGAACTCGAAATATCCGTTTTTCAGTGCGATGCGCGCTTCGGCTCAGATGATTTCTTATGAAGTCTCGATCGGCTTTATCCTGATCTGCGTCGTGCTGTGGGCGGGTTCGTTCAATCTGGGCACGATTGTTTCGGCGCAGAAGGGCCATGTGTTCGGCATTCTGAACGGCTTTGGTTTCAATCCGCTGCTGTTCCCGATGTGGGTGCTGTTCCTGATCTCGGGCATGGCCGAAACCCAGCGTGCTCCCTTCGACCTTTGCGAAGCGGAAAGCGAACTGGTCGCCGGTTATCAGACCGAATATTCCTCGATGGCCTTCGCGCTGTTCTGGCTCGGCGAATATGGCAACGTGCTCCTGATGTGCGCGCTTAATGCCACGCTGTTCTGGGGTGGTTACTTGCCGCCGCTGGATATTCCGGTGCTGTATATGGTGCCGGGCGTGATCTGGCTGCTGCTCAAGATCTTCTTCTTCTTCTTTGTGTTCAGCTGGGTGAAGGCCACTGTGCCGCGCTATCGCTATGACCAGCTGATGCGTCTGGGCTGGAAAATCTTCCTGCCGCTCTCGCTGCTGTTCGTTTTCCTCGTCAGCGGTTACCTCATGGCTACGGGACATTTTGCATGAGCGTCGCCCATCTCATCAAGAGTTTCACCCTCTGGGAGTTCGTGAAGGCTCACGCCCTGACCTTGAAGTATTTCTTCAAGGAAAAGGCGACCATCAACTATCCCTATGAGAAGAACCCGCTTTCGCCCCGTTTTCGTGGTGAACATGCGCTGCGCCGCTATCCCAACGGGGAAGAGCGCTGCATCGCGTGCAAATTGTGCGAGGCGATCTGCCCCGCGCAGGCCATCACCATCGAGGCCGAACCGCGCGATGACGGCAGCCGCCGCACGACGCGTTACGATATCGATATGACCAAGTGCATCTTCTGCGGCTTTTGTCAGGAAGCATGTCCGGTCGACGCCGTCGTCGAAGGGCCGAATTTCGAATACGCGACCGAAACGCGTGCCGAACTGCTCTATGACAAGAACAAGCTGTTGGCGAACGGGGACAAGTGGGAGCGGGCGATTGCCGCGAACCTTGAAGCCGACGCGCCCTACCGTTAAGGCGCGGGCCGGAGACAAGAGATGATCCAAACGCTTGCCTTTTATCTGTTCGCCGCGCTGGTGATTGCCTCGGCCGTGATGACCATCACGGCGCGCAATCCGGTGCATTCCGTGCTTTGGCTGATCCTGGCCTTCTTCAACGCTGCGGGTCTGATGATCCTGATCGGCGCCGAATTCATCGCGATGCTTCTGGTCATCGTTTATGTCGGCGCGGTGGCGGTGCTGTTCCTCTTTGTGGTCATGATGCTCGACATCGACTTTGCCACGCTGCGGGCCGGTTTTGTGAAGAACTTCCCGCTGGGTCTGGCGATTGCCGGCATCCTGCTGGCCGAACTGCTGTTTGGTCTTGGCGCTCATTCGGCCGGTGGCCTCGTGCTGGGCACGCCCGATGCGGCGACGGCTCCTGCGGCCAATGTGCCCAACATTCAGGCAATCGGCGCGGTGCTTTACGGGCACTACCTGTTCCTGTTCGAAGCGGCTGGTGTCGTGCTGCTGGTGGCCATGATCGGCGCCATCGTGCTGACCCATCGCCAGCGTAATGACGTGCGTCCGCAGAATATCTCCGAACAGGTCAAGCGCCGTCCGGAAGATGCCACCATCAACACCCGTCCCGAAGTGGGCGGCGGCGTGAAGCTGTAAGGGGGCGGCCATGATCGGTATCGAACATTATATCGTTGTCAGCTCGATCCTCTTCGGGCTGGGCGTGCTGGGCATCGTGCTCAACCGCAAGAACATCATCATCGTGTTGATGGCCATCGAGCTTATTCTGCTCTCGGTGAACATCAACCTCGTGGCCTTCAGCGCCTTCCTGCATGACCTGGCCGGTCAGATCTTCGCGATGTTCGTGTTGACGGTGGCCGCTGGTGAAGCAGCCGTGGGCCTGGCCATCCTCGTGATCTACTTCCGCAGCCGCGGTACGATCGCGGTGGACGACGCCAACCGGATGAAGGGGTAAGACCTGTGCATTCGATCCTCTTCATTGTTTTCCTGCCGTTGCTGGCCTCGGTTATCGCCGGGCTTGGCAACAAGGCGCTGGGCAAGTTCCCGGCCAAGGTGGTGACGACAGGCGGGCTTTTCGCAGCCTGCGCCCTGTCGTGGCCGATCTTCATCGGCTTCCTCACGGGTAATGCCGAAGCCACCGTCGTTCCCGTGCTCAAGTGGGTGCAGTCGGGCGATCTCAGCTTTGACTGGGAATTGCGCGTCGACACGCTGACGGCGGTGATGCTGGTGGTGATCACCAGCGTCTCGGCGCTGGTCCACCTCTATAGCTGGGGCTATATGGACGAAGAGCCGGATCAGCCGCGCTTCTTCTCCTATCTCTCGCTCTTCACCTTCGCCATGCTCATGCTGGTGACCGCGAACAATCTGGTTCAGATGTTCTTCGGCTGGGAAGGCGTGGGTCTGGCTTCGTACCTGCTGATCGGTTTCTGGTTCCGCAAGCCTTCTGCCGGTGCGGCCGCGATCAAGGCTTTCGTGGTCAACCGTGTGGGCGACCTTGGCTTCATGCTGGGCATTTTCGGCGTGTTTCTGGTGTTCGGCACGGTGTCGATCCCTGAAATCCTCGCCAATGTTCCTAACCATGCGGGCAGCACGATTGGCTTCCTTGGCCACCGTTTCGACACGCTGACGATCATTTCGATCCTGCTGTTCATCGGCGCGATGGGTAAGTCGGCTCAGCTTGGTCTGCACACCTGGTTGCCGGACGCAATGGAAGGCCCGACGCCTGTGTCGGCGCTGATCCACGCGGCCACCATGGTGACCGCGGGCGTGTTTATGACCTGCCGTCTCTCGCCCCTGTTCGCGGCAAGTCCCGATGCGATGACTTTCGTCACCATCGTCGGCGCGGCCACCTGCTTCTTTGCCGCCACGATCGGCACGACGCAGTGGGACATCAAACGCGTGATCGCCTATTCGACCTGTTCGCAGCTGGGCTATATGTTCTTTGCGGCTGGTTCGGGCGCGTTCGGTGCGGCCATGTTCCATCTTTTCACGCACGCTTTCTTCAAGGCTCTGCTGTTCCTTGGCGCCGGTTCGGTGATCCATGCGATGCATCACGAGCAGGACATGCGCTATTACGGCGCTCTGCGTAAGAAGATCCCGCTCACCTACTGGGCGATGATGGCCGGTACGCTGGCGATCACCGGCGTGGGTATCGTCGATGTGTTTGGTTTCGCAGGCTTCTATTCGAAGGACTCGATCCTCGAAGCAGCCTACGGCACCGGCACGGGCGTTGGCCACTTTGCCTTCTTCATGGGCATCACGGCCGCTCTGCTGACCTCGTTCTACTCTTGGCGTCTGGTGTTCCTGACCTTCTTCGGCAAGGCCCGCTGGTCGCAGTCGGAGCACATCCAGCACGCGGTTCACGACGATCACGGCCACGATCACGCGCATGACCATCACCATGTTCACGCCCATGACGATGACGGCACCGCCGGCTATCACCCGCATGAAAGCCCGCTGGTGATGCTGCTCCCGCTCATCATCCTGAGCATGGGCGCGATCTTCGCCGGTTTCGTCTTCAACCATGCCTTCATTTCCGAAGGCGAGGGTGAGTTCTGGAAGGGTAGCCTCGTGTTCTCCGAACACCTCATCCATCACATGCACGAAGTGCCGGTGTGGGTGAAATGGGCTCCCTTCGGCGTGATGGTGACCGGCCTGCTGGGCGCGATCTACGCTTACATCATCAATCCCGGCTTCCCGGCGGCCTTTGTCCGCGCGATCAAGCCGATCCACACTTTCGTTTACAACAAGTGGTTCTTTGACGAGCTCTACAACTTCCTGTTCGTCCGTCCTGCCTTCGCGCTGGGCCGGTTGTTCTGGAAGGTGGGCGACGTTGGCTTCATCGACCGCTTTGGCCCCAATGGTGCGGCCTGGGTTGTGGTTCAGGGCACGGGTCTGGCTCGTCGTCTCCAATCTGGTCTGCTCACCAGCTATGCGCTGTGGATGCTGATCGGCCTGGTGGCTGCGGTCAGCTGGGTTCTCACTCGATAAAGGCGGGCAGCGAAAAGGTTTTATGGCAATGACCGGTTTTCCCATCCTTTCGCTGATGCTGGCGGTGCCAGCGGTTGCGGCTGTGGCGGCTTTGTTCGCCTCAGCCGGCGCCGCGCGCACCATCGCGTTGGTGGCGACGTTGATCGACCTGGCGCTGGGCCTCGATCTCTGGGCCAATTACCAGATCGGCGGCCCTCAGTGGCAATTCGTCGAACACGCCCAATTGTTCAGCGGTTTCAGCTGGGCGCTTGGCATTGACGGCATCGCACTGGTGCTGATCGTCCTGTCCGTCTTCCTGATGCCGATCTGTATCGGCGCCAGCTGGGACGCGATCGAGAAGCGCGTGCCTGAATATATGGCCGCGTTCCTGTTCATGGAAACGCTGATGATCGGCGTCTTCGCGGCGCAGGATCTCTTCCTGTTCTACATCCTGTTCGAGGCAGGCCTGATCCCGATGTATCTGATCATCGGTATCTGGGGCGGCGTGGATCGTATCTACGCCAGCTACAAGTTCTTCCTCTACACGCTGCTTGGCTCGGTGCTGATGCTGATCGCCATGCTGTGGATCGTGAACCTGACGGGCACCACCTCGATCCCGGTGCTGATGGAATATAACTTCCCGCTGCAGGCGCAGTATCTGCTGTGGCTGGCCTTCTTCGCCTCGTTCGCGGTGAAGATGCCGATGTGGCCGGTGCATACCTGGCTTCCCGACGCGCACGTTCAGGCGCCGACCGCTGGTTCGGTCATCCTGGCGGGCGTGCTGCTCAAGATGGGCGGCTATGGCTTCATCCGTTTCAGCCTGCCCTTCTTCCCCGAAGCCAGCGCCTATTTCGCGCCGCTGGTGTGGGGCCTCTCGATCGTTGCTGTGGTTTACACTTCGCTGGTCGCGCTGGTTCAGTCGGACATGAAGAAGCTGATCGCCTATTCGTCGGTGGCGCATATGGCCATCGTGACGCTGGGCCTGTTCGCTTTCAACCGTCAGGGCCTTGAAGGTTCGATGGTGGTGATGCTGGCCCACGGTCTGGTGTCGGGCGCGCTCTTCCTCTGCGTCGGCGTGATCTATGATCGCCTGCACACCCGCGAAATCAGCCGTTACGGCGGTCTTGCGATCAACATGCCCTATTATGCGCTGTTCTTCATGTTCTTCACCATGGCTTCGGTGGGTCTGCCCGCCACGGCAAACTTCGTGGGTGAATTCCTGTCGCTGCAGGGCATCTACAAGGCGTCGAGCTGGACCGCGCTGATCGCGGGCACGGGCATCATTCTGGGTGCAGCCTATATGCTGTATCTCTATCGCCGGGTTGCCTTTGGCGACCAGAAGAATGCTGATGCCGCCGCCATGCCTGACCTGACCGTTCGCGAATATCTGCTGCTCACGCCGCTGGTGATCGCAACGCTCTGGATGGGCATCTATCCCGAAAGCTTCATCGCGCCGATCCGCGCCGACATTGCCCATCTTGACGCCCGCCTTGCCGCGGCCCGTCCGGCCGGTGATGCGCAGGTGACGCCGGGCCATCCTGTGGCCTCTGATGAGCATCATGAAAGCGCCGAGCATAACGGCGAAGGGAGTGAAAAGTAATGAACTGGGCATCTTCCCTTCGCCTGGTGGCCGCTGAGGAATTCCTCAGCGTCTCCGGGCTGGTGCTCCTGCTGGTTTGCGCGTGGGCGGGTGATAAATCCGCCCGCCTGGTGACCTGGCTGGCGGTCGCGGCTCTGGCCGTGGCGGGCGTACTGGTCGCGCCTGCGCTGTGCGGCGGCGTTTTCGGCGCAGAGGCTTCGGCCTTCTATGGCCAATATGCGGCGGACAGCTTCTCCTCCTTTGCCAAGCTGCTGATCTATGGCGCGGCGGGCGCATCGCTGCTGGTGGCGCCCGGCTTCTTTGAGCGTCAGGGCGGCTATCGCGCCGAATATCCGGTGCTGGCGCTGTTCGCGGCGCTGGGCATGGGCCTGATGGTGTCGGCCACTGACATGCTCACGCTCTATGTCGGTCTCGAAATGAACTCGCTTGCGGCCTATGTGCTGGCGGCGATGTCGCGCTCGGATGATCGTTCGCCGGAAGCTGGTCTGAAGTATTTCGTGCTGGGTTCGCTGGCCTCGGGCATTCTGCTCTTCGGCATCAGCCTGACCTATGGCTTTGCTGGCAGCACGAGCTTTGACGCCATTCACACCGCGCTGGTTGGCAAGATGTCGACCGGCTCGCTGTTTGGTCTGGTGTTCATTCTTGTTGGCCTGTCCTTCAAGATCAGCGCCGTGCCGTTCCACATGTGGACGCCTGACGTTTATGAAGGCGCGCCGACCCCGGTGACCACCTTCTTTGCTACCGCGCCCAAGGTTGCCGCTCTGGCGCTGACCATGCGCGTGACGCTGTTTGCCTTTGGCATGCAGGCGCAGGCATGGCAGCAGATCGTCGTCGCCATCTCGCTGCTCTCGATCGTCGTGGGCGCGCTGGGCGCCATCGGTCAGGGCAATATCAAGCGCCTGATGGCTTATTCGTCGATCAACAACGTTGGCTTCATGCTGATCGGTCTGGCTGCCGCCACGCCGGGTGGCGCGGCTTCGATGCTGGTTTATCTGTCGATCTATGTCGTGATGTCGATCGGCGGTTTCGTGGCGATCCTGTCGTTGCGCGATGCCGAAGGCAATTCGGTGGAAAAGATCGCTGACCTTGCCGGTCTTTCGCGCAGCAAGCCTGGTCTGGCCTTTGTGCTGGCGATGGTGATGTTCAGCCTTGCCGGCATCCCGCCGCTCTTCGGCTTCTGGGGCAAGTTCGTGGTCTTCCAGTCGGCGGTCGCCGCCGGTCTGGTTCCGCTGGCAACTGTGGGCATCGCGGCTTCGGTGATCGGCGCTTTCTACTACCTCAAGGTGGTCAAGGTGCTGTATTTCGATGAACCGGCCGATAAGGTTGTGGGTTCGGTGGATGGCGTTCACGCGGTTCTGCTCTATGGCAGCGCCATCGTGATCTCGCCCATCGGCTATCTGTTCACCGGTTGGCTGGGCGGTCTGGCCCAGTCGGCGGCGGCGGCGCTGTTCCACGCGGCCTGAGAAACTGTGCTTTGATGGAAATCATCGGCCTGACCGGCTCGACCAATGCAGACCTTGCGCAAAGGCTGACATCGGGCGAGCCGGTTGCTGAAGGGCACTGGCTGATCGCCGACCGTCAGAATGCCGGGCGGGGGCGGCTGGGCCGGGTCTGGAACGACGGGCTTGGCAACTTCATGGGCTCGACAGTGGTGCGTATCGATACGCATCAACCGCCTGCTCCCAGCCTTGCGCTGGTGGCGGGCGTTGCCGTTCAGGCCAGTGTTGCCGATCTGGTGCCTCCGCCGCGCTGCGCCTTGCTGAAATGGCCGAACGATGTGCTGGTGGGGCAGGCCAAGGTGGCCGGGATCCTGCTGGAGGCGGTGGCCGGGTTTGTCATTGTCGGCATCGGGGTTAATTTGGCCAGCGCGCCGCGATTGCCCGACCGCGAGACAGCGGCGCTCAGCCATTATGGCCCGGCGCCCGACCGCGATGCTTTCGCTATGAAGCTGAGCGCGCGATTTGCGCAGGAACTGGCGCATTGGCGGCAATTCGGCCTTTCGGCGCTGGTTCATCGCTGGCAGGCTGCGGCCCATCCCATCGGCACCCCGTTGCTGGTGCGCGAGGCCAGCGGGCAGGTGATCAGCGGCAATTTTTGCGGGCTAAGCGAGGATGGGGCCTTGCGGTTGCAGCTTTCGGGCGGCACGGTCCAAACCATTCATGCAGGCGACGTCGAACTCGCCTGATATAAGACAAGCGGAGAGAGGCGGCATGCTGCTGGCCATTGATGTGGGCAATACCAATGTCGTCTTTGCGCTCTATGACGGGCGCGAGATGAAGACGCGTTGGCGCATTGCCACCGATCCACGCCGCACGGCCGATGAATTTGCGGTCTGGCTGCTGCAACTGATGACGATTGAGGGTTACACCCGCGATCAGATTGCGGGCATGATCGTTTCGACCGTGGTGCCGCGCGCGCTGCATAATCTTCAGGTGCTGGCCACCAAATATTTCGACACCGAATTGTTGGTCGCGGGCATGGGCAAGGCCGATTACGGCATTGATGTTGATGTGGATTCGCCCAAATCTCTTGGTGCGGACCGCGCTGTCAATGCGATTGGCGCGCATGAGAAATTTCCCGGTGATCTGATCGTCGTCGATTTCGGCACGGCCACCACGATCGATCATATCGACGGGCGAGGGGCCTATAAGGGCGGGATCATCGCCCCGGGTATCAACCTCTCGCTCGATGCGCTGGTGGGCAATACGGCCAAATTGCCGCGTATCGCGATTGCAGTGCCCGAAAAGCCCGGCGTGATCGGCACCAATACCGAGGATCAGATGCTGATCGGGGTCTATTGGGGCTATGTCGCGATGATTGAAGGGCTGATCGCGCGGATGCGGGCCCAGATTGCGCGGCCGGTCACGGTGATCGCCACCGGGGGGCTGGCCGTTTTGTTCGATCATCAGCCTGGATTGTTTGACGTAGTCGAACACGACCTTACTCTTAACGGCCTGGCGTTGCTCGCCGAGCGCGCGGCCACTCGATAAATTGCCACACGATCATTGGAGAAGTACGATAGCGCGCAAGTCTGACAATAAGGATCCGTTCACGCCCGGCAAGGAATTGCTGTTTTGCGCGCTGGGCGGGTCGGGCGAGATTGGCATGAATGTCAATCTCTACGGCGCGCATGGCAAGTGGCTGATGGTCGATCTGGGCATGACCTTTGCCGGGAATGAATATCCGGGCAGCGAGCTGGTCTTTGCCGATCTGGCCTTTATCGAGGAGCGGCGCGAGGATCTGGTCGGCATTGTGCTGACCCATGCGCATGAGGATCATATCGGCGCGGTGCCCTATTTCGCCGCCGATCTGGATGTGCCGCTTTATGCCACGCCGTTTACCGCGAAACTGGTGGCGGCAAAACTGGCCGAGGCGGGGATCGAGCGCGACGTTGAACTGAACGTCATCGACCATTTCGACCAGTTTGAGCTGGGACCTTTCGGCATCCGCTATGTGCCGCTGGCGCACTCGATTGCCGAGGGCCACGCGCTGCTGATCGACACGCCCTATGGCCGGGTGTTCCATACCGGTGACTGGAAGCTGGATGATGAACCGATCATCGGCACGCCCGCCACGCCCGCGCAATTGACCGCGATTGGCGATGAGGGCGTGCTGGCGCTGGTGTGTGACAGCACCAATGTGTTCAATCCCGCGCCTTCGGGCAGCGAGGGCGAAGTAGCCCGCGCGATGAAAGAGGAAGTCGCGCGCCACAAGGGCAAGCGCGTGCTGGTCACGACTTTTGCCAGCAATGTCGCGCGTCTGCATACGCTGGGCGAGGTGGCTAAATCGACCAACCGGCGCCTTTGCGTCTCGGGCCGCTCGCTCGACCGGATCATTCAAGCGGCCGAGGGCTGTGGTTATCTGGGCAAATTGCCCGATATTATCGACCCGGAAACCGCGATGAGCCTGCCGCGTGGGCAGGTGCTGATCGTGGCCACGGGCGGGCAGGGCGAGCCGCGGGCCGCCTTGGCGCGCATTGCCGAGGGCAACCATCCGATCAAGCTGGACGCGGGCGATGTCGTGCTGTTTTCCAGCCGCCAGATTCCCGGCAATGAGATCGCCATCGGGCGTATCCAGAACCAGTTGGCGGGCGATGGCATCACCGTCGTCACCGACCGTCAGGCCGACATCCACGTTTCGGGCCATCCGGGGCGGCCCGAGCTTGAGGCGATCTATAGCTGGCTGCGGCCCCAGATCCTGATGCCGGTGCATGGCGAAATGCGCCACATGCGCGAGCAGGCCAAGGTGGGCAAGGAAAGCGGCATTCCCACGCAGGTCGTGCAGAAGAACGGCGATCTGGTGCGTCTGGCGCCGGGCCGTCCGGGCAAATTTGCCGAGGTGCCGAACGGGCGTCTTGTGCTGGATGGCGACATTATCGCGCCCGCCGATGGCGAGGCTGTGGCGATGCGTCGCCGTCTGGCGTGGCATGGCGTGCTGATGGTGGCGGTGTCGGGCCGGGCCAAGCATCACGAATATGCGGTGCAGGTGGCGGGCCTTGGGCTGCCGCTGGTCGAGGATTACGACGCCTTTGTGGCCGAGGCGCAGAATGATGTGATCGAGGCGCTGGGCAAGCTGCGCGGGCCGGACAAGCGCAACGAAAGCGCGATGGCCGAGGCGGCGCGTCTGGCGGCGCGGCGGGCGGCGGGCCGCTGGTGCGGCAAGAAGCCGCAGGTCAAGGTGATGATGATGGTGGAGGGGCTGGATCGGTGAAACCGGCCTCCATCCTTGCCATCTATCTGCTGTTCTGGGTCATTTCGGCCTTTCTGGTGCTGCCCTTCGGCATCCGCACGCCCGATGAGACGGGCGAGGAACTGGTTAAAGGGCAGGCCACCAGCGCGCCGGGCAATTTTCGCCCCGGCCGCGTGGCGATCCGCGCTACGGTGGTTTCGGCCGTCCTGTTCGCGTTGTTTTACGCCAATTATGTCTATGATTGGGTGCGGATCGAGGATCTCGCACCCTTTCACATGCCCGCCTCGCTAGAGCAGGACCATTAAGCTCTCAGGCGTTCAATCGCCTGCGCCAGCGCGACATAGAGCTTGCCCATATCCGAGGACAGCAGCGTCACCGAGATCGCATGGCCATCGCGCGTCGAGAGCAGATGGCGCAGCATCGCCTCGAAATCATGGATATAGCGGTTCACATGGGCCTGAAACGCGCCATCGCTTTCATACAGGCCAAGCACATGGCGCGCATCGCCCGTATCGAGCAGGCGCACTGCGCGGCGGGTGAAAATGCCCCGGTCGCCGCGCAGATAGGCCGCCCATGCGGTGTCGGCCACTTCGCTGTCCAGCGCGCGGGTGATGTCCACGGCCTTGGATTGCAGCGTGTCGGTGATGATTGCCATGCGGCGTGAGAAATCGCCGTCCATGCGATCCTCGGCCTTGTCGCGTGCCTCGGCCACGCGGGTTTCGAGATGGTCGATCACGCTTTCCACCTCGCGCAGCTGATCGCGCAATTGATGCGCGGCCTCGCGGCTGATGCCCAGAGCATGGGCGGCGGCCTGCTCCAGTTGACCGCTGATCTCGCCGGCCTTCAGGCGCATCGCGCGTTCCAGCGCCGCTCCGCTCTCGCTCGACAATTGATCGACCAGCGCGGTGACGCGCGCCGCGCCATCGCTTTCGATCAGGGCGAGGGTCTGCATCACGCTGCCGCCCAACTGGCGGATTGCTTCGCCCAATTCGCCCTGCGCGTCGCTGGCGATGCGCTGTGCCTCGCTTTCCACCTGCGCCAGATGATCGCGCAGCAGGCCGACGGCCGTATCCTGCGCGCTCAACGCATGGCCGACGCCCAAGGCCACGCCCTGCGCCTGATCCATCCGCTGGGCCAGCATCTCGCCCTGCGCGCCCGCCTCGACCACGATGCCGCGCAAAGCCTGAATCCGCGCCTCAAATCCGGCCAGTTGCTCCTCGCTCTGCGTCAGGGCAGGGGGCAGCGTTTCCCGGCTGTGATGCGCCGAAGACTCAATCAACTGGAGCAGGCGAACACTCGATTCGGTCAGCTTTTCCAAGCTCCTGTCGGTCTCTCCCAGACGCCGCTCCAGCCCTTCGAGGCGCTGCGCCATCGCGCCCGAAACCGCCACATCGGCCGCCGCAACCGCCTCCAGCCGCGCCTCTGCCTGCGCCAGACGCAGGCTGGTGGCCTCGCTCATCACGCCCAGTTTGCCCGCGCGCTCGATGGCGGCATCATGGCGCTGCGCCAATTCGCGATCGATGCGCGACAGGTCATTGGTCAGACGTGCCGTTGCCGCCTGCCAGTCACCCAGCGCCACCGCCTCATTCTCGCGCAGCGAACGGCCAATCGTGGCCGCCTCGTCGCGCAGGGCCGACAGGCGCGCGCGCAGCGAGGTCAGCGCCTCGGCCTCATCGGAATCGAGCTGGGCGCGGGTGGCGGCAATCTCGTCGCCCATCGCGGCCGCGCGCAGATGCAGCGCTTCGCGCGCCTCGGCCTCATGCCGCTCCAGATCCAGTGCAAAGCCGGTCGAGCGGGCCTCCAGCGCCTCGAAACGCCCGGTGATCACCCCGTCCAACTGTTGCGTCCGGCTCTCCAGCGCGCTCAGACCGCTCTCGATACGCTCACGCAGGGCAATGACCTGCTGTTCGCTCGACTGGCCAAAATCCTGCAAACGTTCGAGACCTTTGACCATGTCCTGAAGGTGGGCATGGGCGATTCGGCCCGCATTGCCGATATTGCTGGTCACATCCTTGGCCGCATTGGTGATGACGGGCAGATGGACGCGCAACTGTTCCATATTGGCCAGCGCGGCGGCGCTTACCGTGCCAATCACATCAACCTGCGCGGCATTGTCGCGCACCAGCGAATCGATCCGTCCGGCGCTCTGGCCGATGCGGTCGACGGCAGTGCGCCCCAGCGCATCCAATTCGCGGGTCTGAGCGGCCAAAAACTCGCGCGCCAAACTCAATTCGCGGTTTAGCGAGGTCAGCCGATGTTCCAGCGCCTCCGATTCGCGACGCAGCAGCGCGGCGGCATCGCCAAAACGGGCAGCTTCACGGCGGCTCGACCTCTGCACGATCAGATAGACCAGCGCGATCAGCAACACCGGCGGCGACCATTGCAGCGCCAGCGCGCTCCACGCCTCAGGCGCGCGCGCCGCAGCTATCGCGTCGGCCTGATCGGCAGCGAACAGCGCGCTCCACCCGGCCACCAAAACCAGTGCCACCACGGGCGGCAGCCATTCGGGCATCCGGCGCGGGGCAGGCCCAGCCCCATTCCCATAGGCCTCATCCCAACCGGCCTCTTCTTCTCCCCCGGTCAGCGCGTCTAAGGGTATGCCCTTATTCACTTCTTCCTCGGAAGATAGCTGGGCCTCGATGCTGTAAATGGGTGTTCCGCTCGCCATCCCGCCTTGATAGCGCACAAGCCGCCTTTGGGGAAACACTGCTTTAACTTCTGCGGCGTAGTGTGCAGCCTATGGCTTATGAAGCAGGTGCCCTTGACGCGACCCTCGCCGCCGCCGCTGGCGACGATCCGGTATTGATGCGCGAATTGCGCGCGAGCTTTCATGAAAGCCTCGCGCGGCAGATCGACCTGCTGCGCCGCGCGCGCTGCGATGGCAATTGGGAAGTCGCTGCGATGCGCCTTAAAGGGCTTGCCGCCAGTTTTCAGGTCTGGCCGCTGATCGCTCTGGCTGAACAGGCGCTGGATGGCGCGCCCGGCGATCCGGTTGTCCTGCGTCAGTTGCAGGCGTTTCTGGATGAATTTCCGCTGGGTTGATCCTTCCGGGCTCATCCGGCCTATAGCGCTTGGCATAATCGTTGGCCTTGATTACAACCCGCCCGGTTCGGCCAGATTGGCATTTCCGGAGAATGTCTTGCGCGTTGCGCTTTTATCCCTGATCGCGCCCGTCACCGGCGATAGTGGCGGGGCAGGCGGCGCCCTCGGCGGCGCGTCCCCCATTTTGCCGCGCGGTCTGATGCGGCTTGGCGGGCATACGTTGGCGCGGCATCAACTGGCGATTGCGCTGGCGCTGGGATGCGACCGGGTGATTGTGGTGGCGCCCGGCGGGCTCGACGGATTGCTGCCTCTGCAACATGCCGCCGAAAGCGCGGGCGCGCTGTTTCACCGTGTTTCGGGCGCGCATGGCATCATGGGGCTGGTCAGCGCGCAGGACGAGGTCATTGCGCTGGGCGATGGCGTGCTGGCATGGCCCGATCTGGCGCAGGAATTGCTGGCGACCCCCACCGTATTGGTGCAGCCGGTCGAACAGGGGGTGGCCGCTGGTTTCGAGCGGCTCGATTTCAATTATGCTTCGGCCGGGGCGATGCGTTTTCCGGGGCGTTTGGTCGAACGGCTTTCCGAATTGCCCGGCGATGTCGAACCCTTTGCCTGTCTTCAGCGAATCGCCTTGCAGGGCGGCGTGCCCCAGCGCTCGGTGCCTGATGAGGTGATCGCGCAGGGGCGGTGGAACCTGCTCCATAATGAACGCGAAATTCAGGCGGTCGAACCGGACTGGATCAGCCACCATTTGTTCGAGGATGGGGCGCTCCAACCCTCCGAATGGCTCGCCGGACAGGTTGTGCGCCTTGCCGGGCCTGCTTTGCTGGAGGCCGGATCGGGCGGAACGGTGGTGGCCATGGCGGCGGGCGTGCTGGCCGCGCTGGGGTTGGTTGCGGGTGGTTTTGGCGCGCTGACGCTGGGCCTGCTGCTGGTCGCGCTGGCATGGCTGGGCTTTGCCTGCGCCTCAATGTTTGGCCGTTTTGAGCGGCGTTCGCTGCGTTTGCCCCGGCCGCGTCTGGCTCCTGCGGTGACATATCGCTGGATTGTCGATGGCGTCTTGCTGGCCCTGCTGGGGCTGGCTCATGGCGAGCGGACCTATGTCGCGGCCCTGTTTGAGCCGTTGATGCTGCTGGGCCTGATCCGCCTCGTGCCTGCTGTGGTGGCGAATCGCAAAGCGGCGTGGATGGAGGACCGGGCGCTGCTGGCGCTGGTGCTTTCGCTGCTTTCGCTCTTCGGTTTGTTGCGCAATGGGGTGGCGGTTTTGGCGGTTGCGCTGTTGCTGGGCGGCATAATTATGGCCGGGCGGCAAAATCGGCTAACGTCAACTTAACTCCCTATCCACTATGGTAGGCGCATGACCGACCGTATGTCTGAAGCTCCTGGCAGGGATTCGAGTGATTCCTCGCTGCGCCTGCAACTGGCGCGGGGCGACGCTGTGGTGGGATCGGTGGTGCCGGTTTTGCGGCATTTGCTGGTCTGCGGCGATCAAGGCCTGTTTGGCGACGATGTGCTGGCGCGGCTGCGCGCGATGCTCGACGATCTGGCGAATCAACTGGAGGGCGCGCTGCTCGATGCGGGCGGGCGCGGCGGCATTATCGACATGCTGATGGAGCAATTGCCCGAGGTTCCCGGCCTGCTGGCGCATCTTCATGCGCTGGCGCTGGAATGGCAAATGACCCAGCGTCTGGCCGACAGGCTGGGGGTGGACCCGGTGGTTTCGCCTTTGTTGCAGGCGCTTATCGCATCGAGCGAGGCGGAAACCTCGGCGCGGGGCATGAAATTGCTGGCCGCTCAGGCGCGCTTTGCCCAGAATCAGCGGCGGATGCAGTTGCCCTTGAGCGAATTGCCCGCTGAATTGCTGCATGGCGTGCTGGTCGCGCTGCATATCGCGGTTGAGGAGGATGGCGAGGCCGCCGCCCGTGCCGCGCAGGCTTTGCGCGAACATTATGATGAGGCCTCGACTCGCCTTGGCCTGTTGGCGCGGCTGGTGGCGGCGATGGGCGCGGGTTCGGTCGCGGCGCTGGCTCTGGCGCATGGCGGGGTGGCGATGTTTGCCTCGGCGCTGGCGCTGGCGGGCGATGGATCGCGCGAATCGGTGCTGCTCTCGATGCGCGATGGGCAACAGGCGCGCCTGTCGGTGGCGCTGCGCGCGGGCGGGGCGAAGCTGGGCGTGATCGAGGAAAACCTGCTGATCCTGCATCCGCAGACGATCCGCCCCGATGGTCTGGCCCGGCTGAGCGTCGAACGCGCGGGCGAATTGCTGGTCGAGGCGGCGCAGGCTTTGGGGCGGCTTGCATGAGCGCGCCCGAGCGCATTCAGGTCGAAGCGCAAAGTGATGGCGAAGACCGGCTGCTGAGGGCGGACGAACCGCTGTCGGCGCTGCAAATCCGTTGCGGCGGGACGATCCCGGGCGCGATTGCCGTGCCGGAACTGCGCGAACTGGTCAGCAAGGCGCGCGGCTTTGGCCTGAAACTGGCGCGGCCGATCATTGCGCAGGACGGGCAGGAAACCATCCGCGCATGGATCGAGGTGACGCCGCAAGAGGGCGGCTGCCTGATCATCCTGCGCCATTGGCAGGCCAGCAGCCTGCCGCCCGAACCGGCCGATCTGGCCAACCGGCGCCGGGTGGAAATCGACCGGGCGCTGGCCGAACTGACCGCGCGGCTCGATCCGCATCAGCGTTTGATGACGGTCGATGCCTCGGCGGGCGATCTGGTCCAAGTGGCGCAGGCGATGCGCGGTGGGCTGGGCCGGGCTTGGACCGATTTCGTCGAACTGCCCGGCAGCGGGCTGCGGCAACCTCTGCACTGGCGCCTGCTCGATGGAGCGACGGTGTTGGTGCCGGGATCGCAGCGTGCGTGGCGCGCGACGATCCTGCCGCAAACCGGGCCGGAGGGCGAGACGCTGGGCTTTGACCTGTGCCTGACCAGCGATCAGCCTTTGCCTGTCCCGGTGGACCCCGAGGTGGAGGCGGAAATCCCACCTGCCAAGGCCAGCTCGGTGATCGGGCGGGAAATGGCTCCGGTGCTGCGTCAACCCATCGCGCGGATCATCGCCAATGCCGAAACCATCCGCACCCGCCGCGCGGGGCCTCTGACCGAGGAATATGCCGGTTATGCGGGCGATATCGCGGCGGCGGGGCAGCATTTGCTGACGCTGATCGAAGACCTGTCCGATATGGAGATCATCGAGGCCGAGGGCTTTGCACCGGCCGCCGACCGCATTGACCTGGCCGATGTGGCGCGGCGGGCGGCGGGCATTCTGGGCGTGCGGGCGCGGGAAAAGAACATCACCATCCACGCGCCCGACGAAACCATGCATCTGGGCGCGGTGGGCGAATTTCGCCGGGTGCTTCAGGTGCTGCTCAATCTGGTCGGCAATGCTATCCGCTACAGCCCGGAAAACTCGGCCATCTCGGTGCTGCTGACCGCTGGCGCAGGGCGTGCGCGGATCACCATCGCGGATCAGGGGCCGGGCCTTTCACCTCAGGACGCCGCGCGCGTGTTCGACAAGTTCGAGCGGCTGGGGCGCAGCGGGGATGGCGGATCGGGGCTGGGGCTCTATATCTCGCGGCGTCTGGCGCGGGCGATGGGGGGCGAACTCAGCGTTGAGGGCCATGAAGGGCAGGGCGCGCGGTTTGTGCTGGAATTGCCGCAGGGGTAAAGGGGGAAGAGTGCCTCCGGCGGGCAAAGGGCGGGGGCCCTTTGCAATCCCGATAATTTGAGGGTGGGTTTGAGGCGTTGAGCCATAATTATTAAAGCCTGCGGCGCTGATTTAGGCGCCGCAGGCTTTTATATTTCAAACGGTGCGTCCGACACAAAATGCCGAACCCCAACCACAACGCCGACAGTAACGGGAGCGCGAGGGTCTAGACCCTCGCATTCAACCCCTTTTCTTCAAACCAAAAACCCCAAACAAAAACGCGGAAGAAAGTTTCCCTTCCCCCGCGTTCCTGAATGGTCGAGCCTAAGGCTTAACGCTGGCCAACGGGCACGTAATCGCGCTGCGTCGGGCCGGTGTAGAGCTGGCGCGGACGGCCGATCTTCTGGCTGGGATCTTCGATCATTTCGTTCCACTGGGCCACCCAGCCCACGGTGCGCGCCAGGGCGAACAGCACGGTGAACATGGTGGTGGGGAAGCCGATGGCCGACAGGATGATGCCCGAATAGAAGTCGACGTTGGGGAACAGCTTCTTTTCGACGAAGTAGGGATCGTTCAGCGCGATCTCTTCAAGGCGCAGCGCGGTTTCGAACAGCGGGTCCTGCACGTTGAGCGCGTCGAACACTTCGCGCACGGTCTTCTGCATCACAGTCGCGCGCGGGTCGCGGTTCTTGTAAACGCGGTGGCCAAAGCCCATCAGACGGAACGGATCGTTCTTGTCCTTGGCGCGCTCGATATAGTGCGGGATCTTGTCGGGCGTGCCGATTTCGCGCAGCATGTTGAGGCAGGCTTCGTTCGCGCCGCCATGGGCGGGGCCCCACAGGCAGGCGATGCCGGCGGCAACACAGGCAAACGGGTTGGCGCCCGACGAACCGGCCAGACGCACGGTCGAGGTCGAAGCGTTCTGCTCGTGGTCGGCGTGCAGGATGAAGATGCGGTCCATCGCCTTTTCGACGGCGGGCACAACTTCATATTCTTCGGCCGGAACGCCAAAGGTCATGCGCAGGAAGTTGCCGGCATAGGACAGCTTGTTGTCGGGATAGACGAAGGGCTGACCCACCGAATACTTATACGCCATGGCGGCGATGGTCGGGATCTTGGCGATCAGGCGGTGGGCCGAAATGCGGCGCTGCACCGGATCGGAGATGTCCGTGCTGTCATGATAGAAGGCCGAGAGCGCGCCGACTACGCCGACCATGATGGCCATCGGGTGCGCGTCGCGACGGAAGCCCTTGAAGAAGCTGGAAAGCTGTTCATGGACCATCGTGTGGCGCGTGATCGTGCGCGTGAACGTGTCGAGTTCGGCGCCGCTGGGCAGTTCGCCGTTCAGCAGGAGGTAGCAGACCTCCATGAAAGACGAATTTTCGGCCAGCTGACCGATGGGATAGCCGCGATGCAGCAGCACACCTTCGTCGCCGTCGATATAGGTCAGCGCGCTTTCGCACGATGCCGTCGAAGTGAAGCCGGGGTCATAGGTGAATGCGCCGGTCTGGGCATAGAGCTTGCGGATGTCGATAACATCCGGACCCACGCTACCCTTCAGGATCGGGGATTCAACTTCCTTGCCCTCGACGATGAACTTTGCCGTATCACCCACCGCAACACTCCTTGTACTTTGGCTCTAAATATGGGCTCAAATGTTTGTGGTTTCCATTTGCTCCGCGATGCGCGCGAGGCTTTCCTCTCGCCCAAGCAGGATCAAAACGTCGAAAATGCCCGGAGACGTGGTTTGCCCGGTCAGCGCCGCGCGAAGCGGTTGCGCCAGTTTACCAAGACCGAGCCCAAGCTCGCCGGCCAGTGATTTGACCGTGGCCTCCAGGGGCTCGATTGTCCAGTGCGTTTCCTGCAACAGCGTTGCGTGTATTTTATGGAGAATGGCGCGCGCTTCATCACTCAGCAGCGCGGCGGCCTTTTCTTCCAGCGCCAGCGGGCGCGACACGAACAGGAAGCGCGCGGCTCCTGCCAACTCATTGAGATCCTTAGCGCGAACCTTCAAGACCGGCATGGCGCGGGCCAGCAGGTCGAGGTCCACGGGCAGATCGGTGATCCGCGCGGCCACCAGTTCGGCCAGACGCGCATCATCGGCCTCGCGCAGGTAATGGCCGTTGAGATTGGCCAGCTTGGCGAAGTCGAAACGCGAGGCGCCCTTGTTCACATCCTTGATGTCGAACCATTCGATGGCTTGGGCAATCGAGATGATTTCCTCATCCCCATGGCCCCAGCCAAGACGCATCAGATAGTTGAGCACCGCCTCAGGCAGCAGGCCCATATCGTCGCGATAGGCATCTACGCCCAGCGCGCCGTGACGCTTGGACAGCTTCGCCCCGTCCGCGCCGTGGATCAGCGGGATATGGCCATATTCCGGATCAGGCCAGCCACCTTCAATGGCGTCCATCGCGCGGATGATGACCAACTGGCGGAAGGCATTGTTGATATGGTCGTCGCCGCGGATCACATGGGTCACGCCCATATCGTGATCGTCCACCACCACGGCCAGCATATAGGTCGGCGTGCCGTCGCTGCGCAGGATGATGAAATCATCCAGCTCGACATTCTGCACGGTGATGCTGCCCTGCACCAGATCGTCGATCACGGTAGCGCCATCGCGGGGCGCCTTCATGCGCACCACATAGGGCAGATCGGCGGGCCATTGATCGGGCGTAGCGTCGCGCCAGGGCGACTGAATACGGAACGGGCGCTTCTCGGCCTGCGCCGCCTCGCGCATCGCGCTCAGCTCTTCTTGGCTGAGATAGCAGCGATAGGCATGGCCCGCGTCGAGCAGCTTATGCGCGACCTCGGCATGGCGGGGCGAGCGTTCGAACTGCATCACCGCAGGCTGATCGCCATCAAGGCCCAACCAGCGCAGACCATCAAAGATCGCGTCAATCGCGGCATCGGTCGAACGCGCGCGGTCGGTATCCTCGATGCGCAGCAGATATTGGCCGCCTGTCGCGCGGGCATAGAGCCAGTTGAACAGAGCCGTGCGCGCGCCGCCAATATGCAGAAAACCTGTGGGCGAAGGCGCAAAACGGGTGACAATAGGGCGTTTGCCGGTGCTATTGCTGCCAGCCAACCCCGAACTTGTCATTCCCTTGTCCTTTCTGTCCTATAGGGCCCATGGTTCCAGCGACCCACAGCAACACCCAATCGGCAGAGCGTCCCGCCTCTTTGGGGGGGGATAGCGCTGCAACGCAACATGGCCCTTGGCGCAGCCGCGCGCGCTTGGCAAGTTTTGCTTTGGTCTTAGATCATTTTCTGTTGGCAGCCGGACCGACCCTAGCGCCATGGCTGGCGGTGGGCATGGCGGCGGGGGTAGCCGGGTGGTTCTTCTTGGGTGATGATCGGCAATGGATGCTGTTGATAATATTATGTTTGTTGGCGGCGCTTGCGGGCGGCCTTATCCCGCGCCGGGATGGGCGTTTCCTGTGCCTGTCGCGGGCGATTGTCTCGCTGGCCTTGGCGATCGCGCTGGGCTGCGCGCTGGTCTGGGGCAAGTCGACCTTGGTCGGCACGCCTGCGATTCCCGGCCCGATGGTGCTGGATATGCGCGCCGTGGTGCTGGAGCGGCAGGAATTGACGGCCCAATCGCGGATTCGTCTGGTGGTGGGGCTGCGCGTGCCGGGCGCGGATCGCGCAATCAAGGCGCGAATCTCTTTGAAAGCGAATGATTTGGCTCCGGCCGCTCGCGAAGGCTCGGTGGTTCGTTTGCGCGCCCGCCTGTTTCCTCCGGCCCCGCCGCGCCTGCCGGGGGGCTATGATTTCGCCCGCGCGGCCTGGTTTGAAGGATACGCGGCCACGGGCAGCGCGCTTGGCCCGGTTCAGGTCGAGTCGCAGGGGGTGGAGTCGGGCCTTGCCCCGTGGCGCCACGCGCTGTCGGCCCATGTGCGCGCGGCGGTGCCCGGATCGGCGGGCGGTATGGCGGCGGCCTTTGCCAGCGGCGAGCGCGGGGGTATCACGCCCGCCGATGAGGCCGCGATGCGCGATGCCGGCCTGACGCATCTGCTATCGGTATCGGGCCTGCATGTCAGCGCGGTGGTGGCCGCGACCTATTTCCTTGCTCTGCGCCTGTTGGGCCTATGGCCTTGGCTGGTGCTGCGCGTGCGCCTGCCGGTGCTGGCCAGCGGGATGGGTGGGCTGGCGGCGGTCGGCTATACACTGCTGACCGGGGCGGAGGTGCCGACGGTGCGCTCCTGCCTTGGCGCGCTGCTGGCTCTGGCGGCGGTGGCTGCGGGGCGGCGGCCCTTTTCGATGCGCTTGCTGGCGCTGGCGGCCGGGTTTGTCATGCTGCTTTGGCCCGAAGCGGTGGTCGGGCCGAGTTTTCAGATGAGCTTTGGGTCGGTGCTGGCGATCGTAGCCTTGCATGAGGCCGCGCCCGTGCGCGCCTTCCTCACGCGGCGTCAGGAAGGCTGGTGGATCAGGCTGGGGCGCGATCTGGCGATGCTGTTGCTGACTGGGCTTGTGATCGAACTGGCGCTGATGCCGGTGGCTTTTTTCCATTTTCACCGCGCAGGGATCTATGGCTCGCTGGCCAATCTGGTCGCCATCCCATTGACCACCTTTGTGTCCATGCCGCTGATCGGGGCGGGGTTGGCCTGCGATCTGATTGGAGCGGGCGCGCCGTTTTGGCATTTTTGCGGGTGGTCGCTTGATGCCTTGCTGGCGATGGCGCGATGGGTGGCGGCGCGGCCCGATGCGGTGGCGCAATTGCCGGTGATGGGCGGGGCCGCCTATGCGTTCATGGTGCTGGGGATGCTGTGGCTGGCGCTTTGGCGGGGCAATGTCCGGTTCCTGGGTCTGGTTCCGGCGCTGGCGGGGTGTCTGTGGCTGGCGCTGTTGACGCCGCCTGATGTGCTGATCACCGGGGATGGACGGCAATTGGGCCTGATTGATCCGCAGAGCCGCCAATTGCTGATACTTGGGCAGGGCCGTTCAACCTATGCCCGCGACATGATGCAGGAGGCGATGGGGGGCAGCGGCGAGGCCATGCCCATCGAGCAATGGCGCGGGGCGGAATGCAACGAGAGCTTTTGCCGCATCACCATCCGGCAAGGTGGCCGTGACTGGCGCATTCTGGCCGCGCGGGGCGGCGGTATGGTGGAGGAGCGGGCCATGACGGCGGCCTGCGCCTATGTCGATATTGTGGTATCGCGCGTGGCGCTTTTGCCTTCGTGCCGTCCCCGCCTGCTAAAGGCTGATGAACCCTTGCTCTATCGCACCGGTGGCATTGCGCTTTATCTGGCGCAGGGGCGGATCGTCACCGTGGCGCAAAGTCAGGGCCAGCATCCATGGTGGCGCGCGCCCAGTTTGAAACCGCAGGAGGAAGCCATCAAGCCCCCTCCCGCCATATCCCCGGATCAGTGATAGCGGCGGAGCAATCCGGCCAGCTTGCCCTGCACCTGAACCTCGCCTGGCTGATAATATTGCGGATCATAGGCCGCATTGGCCGGATCGAGCCGCACCATGCCCCTTTCGCGCCGCAGATATTTGAGCGTAGCTTCCTCGCCGCGCACCAGCGCCACGACGATTTCACCTTCGCGCGCCACATCGGTCTTGCGGATCAGCGCCAGATCGCCATCCAGTATCCCGGCCTCGACCATGGAATCGCCCGAAACCTCCAGCGCATAATGATCGCCCGCGCCCAGCAGCGCGGCAGGCACCGGCAGCATCGTCTGCCCCTCCAGCGCCTCAATCGGCACGCCTGCCGCGATCCGCCCATGCAGCGGGATTTCCACCACATCATTGGCGGGCGAGGGCGCCGTGGACCTTGCCAGTTCAACCGGTTTTTTTTGCGCGGCGGGCTTGGCCGCCACCGGGGGCGTCACATCCTCAGGCTGGCGCAAAACCTCCAGCGCGCGGGCGCGGTTGGGCAGGCGGCGGATAAACCCGCGCTCTTCCAACGCGGAGATCAGCCGATGCACCCCCGATTTCGACTTCAGATCCAGCGCTTCCTTCATTTCCTCAAAGCTGGGCGAAACGCCCGACTCTTCGAGGCTGGATTGGATGAAGCGCAGCAATTCGTGCTGTTTGCGGGTGAGCATAGAAACCTCCCAACGGGGGTGTTGCGTGAACAATTGCGGAACAATTACGCAACCATTACCCCTTCGTCAAGCGCTTCCGCCATTTTCGATCAAATGGATGCGCACAGGATCACCAGCCTTCAACGCCGGAGCATGAGCGTCATGTTCGATCAGGCAATTGCTGGCCGCCATGGCCGCCAGCGCCGAGGAATCGCGCATGGGGCGCGGCATCACATCGTGCCCGTCCCACCAGCCTCGAATGAACTCGCGCCGATCCGCGCCCGATCCCAGCGGCTCGGTCAAATACGCCTGCGCCTCACGCGGCAGGGGATCGGCCGCTCCCTGCATTGCGCGCAGCAGCGGCAGCAGGAACAGATGGGCGGTGACAAAACTCGACACCGGATTGCCGGGCAGGCCGATCACCACCTGCGCCCCGCGCTTGGCCACCAGCAAGGGTTTGCCGGGCCGGATCGCCACTTTCCAGAAATCGACCTGTGCCCCCCAGCGGGCCAGAGCGGGCTGAATGAGATCATGATCGCCCACCGAGGCCCCGCCGCTGGTCACGATCACATCGGCATCACCCGCGCGCACCAGCGCCGCGTCCAGCGCGTGCAGATCATCGGCCACCGGCCCCAGCCGCAGAACTTCCCCGGCCAGCCCATTCACCATCGCGCCCAGCATCGCACCATTGCTGGCGGGCAGGCGGTCGGGCGGGCAGGGCAGGCCCGGCGCGATCAACTCATCCCCGCTGTCGAGGATCGCCAGACGGGGGCGGCGATGCACCGAAAGCGCGCCATGCCCCGCCGCGATAGCCAGCGCCAATTGCGCCGCCCCGATCCGCGTGCCTGCTGGCAAAACCGTGTCACCATCGCGAAAATCCAGACCCTTGCGACGGATATGCCGCCCCTCCGGCTTGGGCGGGGTTCCGGTCAGGGTCAGACGGTTGCCATCACGCTTAGTGTCCTCCTGACACAGCACCACGCCCGCGTCATCGGGCACCAACGCGCCGGTCGAAATCCGCACCGCTTGTCCTAGGCGAACGGCCCCCGCAAAGGGATGGCCCGCCGCGCTTTCGCCCACAATATCCCACGGCCCGGCCAGATCGCCCGGCGCCAGCGCATAGCCATCCATCGCCGAGAGATCGGCGGCGGGCTGGGTACGACGGGCCAAGAGCGGCGCCGCCAGATAGCGGCCCAGCGCGGCCTCGATGGGCGTCTCTTGCGCCTGCGTCAGGGCGGCAAGCGCAAGGACGCGCGCCTGCGCTTCCTCTAGCGGCAAAGGGGTGCGGTTCATCCTTCAGCTTTCCAGTGACCCGATTTGCCGCCGCGCTTTTCGATCAGGCGCACCTCCTCGATCACCATGCCCTTGTCGATGGCCTTGGCCATGTCGTAAATCGTCAGGAGCGCGAGCGAAACCGCTGTTAAGGCTTCCATTTCCACGCCGGTCTTACCGGTCAGGCTGGCTGTGGCCGTGGCCAGAATCGCGCCTTCCTCGATGGCGAAATCCACGCTCACGCTATGCAGCGGCAGGGGGTGGCACAAAGGGATCAGATCGGCGGTTTTCTTGGCCGCCATGATCCCGGCAATGCGCGCGGCGGCCAGAACATCGCCCTTAGGCACATCGCCATCGCGGATCGCGCTGAGCGCCGCCGCGCTCATGCGGATGCGGCCTGCGGCAATTGCCACGCGCGCGGTTTCGGCCTTGGCGCCGACATCGACCATGCGTGCATGGCCTTGGGCATCGAGATGGGTCAATTCGCTCATGCTTCTCTCTTGCCAAAGCGGAGGCATCAGGCAACGAAGAAATGCGCGCGATGGTGTAGGCTGTTGCCAAGATTTTGAGGAAGTGGGGAAATATGGCCGAAATTATTGCCCGGCATCTGATCTATGATGGCTGGTATCGTTTTTCGCGGCTGGAATTGCGGATGCCCGATGGCACGGTGTCCGAACGCCATCTGCTCGACAATGGTCAGGCGGTGGCGGTGCTGCCGTTTGACCGGGCGCGGCGGGTGGCGATGCTGGTGACGCAGCCGCGCGCTGCGGTGCTGGACGCGGGCCACCCGCCCTTGCTGGAGGCGATTGCGGGCGGGCTGGACGGTGCCAGCCCGGAGGAGCGCATTCACGAGGAAGCGATGGAGGAGGGAGGCATTCGCCTTTCCGCGCTCGAACCACTGGCCAATATCTGGCCCATTCCGCCGGTTTCGACCGAGCGGGTGATGCTTTATCTGGCCCAATATTCCGCCGCCGACCGTATTGGCGCGGGCGGCGGGGCCGAGGATGAGGATGAGCATATCAGCGTTGTCGAAATCAGCCTTGACGCCCTGCGCGACCGGGTGATGGCCGGTACGCTGGAGGACGCCAAGACGCTGATTTTGGCGCAAGCCCTGATGCTGCGCCATCCTGAATTGTGGGGTTAAAGCCCTAGCAGGGCGCGGGTCGCTGCCGTCACATCATCTTGGCGCATCAGGCTTTCGCCCACAAGGAAGGTGCGCGCGCCGCAAGGAGCCAGACGCAACAGATCCGCGTGAGTGTTGATCCCGCTTTCGGCGACCAGCAACGTCCCCTCGGGCGCCAGCGGAGCGAGGCGCTCGGTGGTGGCGATGTCGGTCTTGAAGGTCTTGAGATTGCGGTTGTTCACCCCGATCAGGCGTGAGCGAAGATTGGCGGCGCGCGCCATCTCTTCCTCATCATGCACCTCGACCAGAACCGACATCTGACGCTCGATGGCGGCTTGTTCGATTTCGGCCATCTGGGCGTCCGACAGTGCGGCCACGATGATCAGGATCGCATCGGCGCCAATCGCGCGGGCCTCGGCCACCTGCCACGGATCGACCATGAAATCCTTGCGCAGGACCGGCAGGTCGCAGGCCGCGCGCGCCGCGATCAGATAATCTTCATGCCCCTGAAAATAGGGCGCATCAGTCAGGATCGACAGGCACGCAGCGCCGCCCGCCTGATAGGCGCGGGCGTGCGCCGGCGGATCGAAAACGGCGCGAATCAAGCCCTTGGACGGGCTGGCCTTCTTGATCTCGGCGATCAGGGCGAAACTTGTCCCAGCCTTTGCGCGCAACGCCGCTTCAAACCCGCGCGTGGGGGTCTGCTCGCTGGCACGCGCGTCAAGGTCGGCGATGCTGGCCAAAGGCTTGCGCGCGGCAACCTCCTGGCGCTTGGTGTCGCAGATTTCTGTCAATTTGTCGGTCATTCGCAAGCCTTGATCCAGCAATCGAGCAGGCCCTTGGCCAGCCCCTTGTCAATGGCCTCTGCGGCCTCTTCGGCGCCCTCACGCCAGTCGGAAACCTCGCCCGCCACCATCAGCGCGCCAGCGGCATTGAGCAGCACCGCATCGCGGTAGGCCCCATGCTCGCCCATCAGCAGGCGGTGCAAAGCATCTGCATTATAGGCCGGATCGCCGCCCTTGATCGCCTCGACCGGATATTCGGGCAGGCCCGCGTCAGCAGGCACCACCCGCTTCATCGCCACGCCGTCGCCGCGCACATCGGCCACTTCATTGCCGCCTGCAAGGCTCAGTTCGTCCAGCCCCTCGTCGCCGGAAATGACAAAGCTGCGCTCGGTGCCAAGGCGGCGGATTGCTTCGGCATAGATCGGCACATAGGCCGGGCGCGCAATGCCCACCAGTTGATGACGCACATTGGCCGGATTGGCCAGCGGCCCCATCAGGTTGAAGATCGTGCGCGTGCCCAGCGCCCGCCGGATCGGGGCGATGTGCTTGAGGCTGGGATGATGCGCCTGCGCAAACAGGAACGCGATGCCAATCTCGCCCAGCGTGCTTTCCGCGCGCTCTCCGGCATGGGCCAGATTGAGGCCCAAAGCCTCCAGCGTATCGGCCGCCCCCGCCTTGGACGAGGCCGCCCGGTTGCCATGCTTGGCCACCGGCACGCCGCAGGCCGCGACCACCAGCGACACAGCGGTGGAGACGTTGAGCGTATGATGCCCATCGCCCCCGGTGCCGCACACATCAATCGCGCCTTCGGGCGCATGGACCGCGATCATCCGCGCCCGCATCGCCCGCGCCGCGCCAGCAATCTCGCTCGACGTTTCCCCGCGCGCCGATAGGGCGACGAGAAAAGCGGCAATCGCCTCGTCCGAAACTTCCCGGTCAAGGATCGCGCCGAAAATGCTCTGCGCCTCACCCTCGTCAAAGGGATGGGCCGAGACTTCGGGCAGGGCGTTCATGCCGAAAGGCGGGCGTCAATCCCGCACAGTTTCAGGTAATTGGCCAGCATCGCATGGCCATGCTCGGTGGCGATGCTCTCGGGGTGGAACTGCACCCCGTGGATCGGCAGGCTGACATGGCGGAAGCCCATCACATGCCCATCGTCGCTGCGCGCATTCACATGCAGGCAGGCCGGAATATCGGTCACGATCAACGAGTGATAGCGCGTGGCGATAAAGGGCGAGGGGATGCCTTCGAACAGGCCGGTGTTGTCATGAGTGACCGGGCTGGTCTTGCCATGCATCAGGCCGCCGCGCTGGACCGTGCCGCCGAAATATTGGCCGATGGATTGATGGCCAAGGCACACGCCCAGCAAGGGCTTGCCCGCATCCGCCGCCGCGCCCACCAGATCGAGGCTGATCCCGGCCTCATTGGGGGTACAGGGGCCGGGGCTGAGCAGGAAACCCGCCGCGCCGCTGTCAATCGCCTGCGCAGCGGTCAGCGCGTCATTGCGCACCACTTCGACCTCGGCCCCCAGTTCCATGATGTAATGGACCAGATTCCAGGTGAAGCTGTCGTAATTGTCGATGACGAGGATTTTATTATTCATTGCCCAAACCCCGCTTCCTGCGCCACGCGCACCGCCTCACGGGCGGCGGCAAAGAGAGCGCCGGATTTATGTTCGCATTCGCGCTGTTCATAGACCGGATCGCTGTCGGCCACGATGCCCGCGCCTGCCTGCACGTGCAACACGCCATCCTTGAGGATGCCGGTGCGCAGCACGATGCAACTGTCCAGATTGCCGTCCGGCCCGAAATAGCCAACGCCCCCGGCATAAGCGCCGCGCGTTTCGCCCTCCAGCCCGGCGATGATCTCGCAGGCCCGCACCTTGGGCGCGCCCGAGACGGTGCCCGCCGGGAAACCGGCGAAAACGGCGTCAATAGCATCGGCGCGATTGGTGTCCAATTCGCCCACCACGTTCGAGACGATATGCATCACATGGCTGTAACGCTCGATCGTATAGCTTTCGGTGACCTTGACCGTGCCCTTGGCAGCCACGCGGCCCACATCGTTGCGACCCAGATCGAGCAGCATCAGATGTTCGGCGCGCTCCTTCTGATCCTCCAGCAGGCTGATCTCATTGGCCTTGTCCTCGGCCGGAGTCTTGCCGCGCGGGCGAGTGCCTGCGATGGGGCGGATGGTGACTTCGCCATCGCGCACGCGGACCAGAATTTCCGGGCTGGACCCCACCACGGCAAAACCGGGCAGGTCGAGGAAGTAAAGGAACGGCGAGGGATTGACCCGGCGCAGCGAGCGATAGAGCGAGAGCGGCGGAAGCGTGAAGGGCGCGGTAAAACGCTGCGCCAGCACGACCTGAAAGATGTCGCCCGCCTCGATAAATTCCTTGGCGCGTTCGACCATCTCGCCATAGCGGCCCGGCGCCATCACCGGGGTCGGCATCGGCATGGGCATGTCGGGCGCGGCGCGTACCGGCTCGGGCGCGGGCGCGGCCAGAGCGCGCAGAGCGTCATCAATCCGCTCCTGCGCGATTTCCAGCGCGGCAACCGGCGCACGATCCGAGGGCCATACCGGCGCGACCGCAAACAATTCATCGCCCAGCCGGTCGAACACAAGGATCACCGTGGGGCGGACAAACAGCATGTCGGGCAATTCGAGCGCGCTTTGCGGCGCACGGGGCAGCTTTTCGACCAGCCCAAAGGTTTCATAGCCGAAATAGCCCACGATGCAGGCCAGCGCCGGGGGCAGGGCCGCAGGCACATCCATCCGGCAGCTTTCGACCAGCTTGCGCAATTCGCTCAGCGCGTCGCCCGCCAGCGGCTCAAACGCCTCGCGGTCCTGTGCCCAGACGCGGTTGATTTCGGCCGCATGGCCCGTGGCGCGAAACACCAGATCGGGGGCCAGACCGAGCAGGCTGTAACGCCCCCGCACTTCGCCGCCCTCGACCGATTCGAGCAGGAAATCGCCCCGCTCGCCCGCGAACAGCTTTACCGCCGCGCCCACGGGTGTCTCTGTGTCCGCAATGACGCGACGCCACACCAGCGCCGGATTCCCGCCAGACAGCAAGGAAAGGGCGGCGTCCCAGTTTTCTGGGCGATGGGTGTTGTCGGTCATTGGTCTTTCGCTTCTTGGGATTGAACGTCAGTTGCCGCCAGCAAGCGTGCTGGTGACGGTCTTGATGGTGCTTTCGTTGCGCTCCACCTTGACTTCGGTGCGGATCGCGCGGCGCAGGCTTTCGCCCTGTTCGCGCGCGGCCAGATTGTTCAGCTCGCCCTTGACCTGCCCGATCAGCGGGTCATTGGCAGCCACGGCGCCCGGCGTGATGGCTTTGAGCTGCACGGCCATAAAGCCCTTGTTGCCCGCAATCGGGATCAGCTTGGTCGTGCCCGGCGCCATGCCGAAGAACAGCGCGACGGCAGGCGGGATCTGGCCGCCGCGCGACATGATTTCCTCGCGGCCCAGATTCATCTGCTGCACCGGGGGCAGGGCCACACCCAGCTTGGCGACTTCGGCGGCCAGATCGCCACCCTTCTTGCCTGCGGCCAGCAGCTTCATCGCGGCGGCGCGCGCGGCAACCGAGCCCTTTTCGAGCTGAATGTCGGCCATCACCTGCGCGCTGATCTGGTCGAGCGGGGCAGGGGCGGCGGGGATGATCTTGGTCACGTCAAAGATCACGAAGCTCTTGCCCGCGACCAGTTCGCTGATCTGGGGCTGGCCTTCGTGGTCCATGCCAAAGGCGGCGGGCAGGATCGAGGCCAGTTCGGCCGGAAGCCCCATACCGGCGGGCGTCTTGGCCACCAGCAGCGGGGTTTCGGCCATGGTCAGGCCCAGTTCCTTGGCGGTGTCGGACAGCGCGCCGCCCTTGCCGAAATCGTCATTCACCTTTTCGGTGAGAGCGGCTAGTGCCTGCTTGCGCTTTTCCTCGGTCAGGGCGGCAGTGATTTCGCCCTTCACCTGTTCCAGCGTGCGCGCAGGCTTGGCGTCGATGGCATCGACGCGCACCAGCGCCCAGCCCAGCGCGCCCTTGACCGGGCCAGCGGTTGCGCCGGCCTTGGCGGCATAGGCGGCCTCGGCCACGGCGGCGCTGCTCTTGATCGTCAGGTCAGCCTTGCTGACCGAACCCAGCGAGGCGACGCTCAGACCCTTGGCCTTGGCGGCGGCTTCAAGGCTTTCGCCCTTGGCCACGGCTGCGGCAATGTCCTTGGCCATGCTCTCGCTGATGACGATGACCTGCGACACCTTGCGGGTCTCGCTGGCACCATATTGGGCGGCATTGGCCTTAAAACGGGCGGCCACTTCGGCATCACTGGGGACCGAGGACTGCTTGATGACCGATTCGTCGAAGCGGGCGTAACGAATCACGCGGCGCTCCGGCACGGTATAGGCGGCCTTGTGGCTGTTATACCAAGCGCTCACTTCGGCCTGCGTGGGCAGGCCCTTGGGCGCAAAGGCGCTCGAAGGGAGCATGGCGGCCGAACCGGCGCGATGTTCTTTGAGCAGGGCGGCATATTGCATCACCGCGCTCTGGGGCAGGGCGGCGCCGAACTGTGCCGGGGCCAGCAATTGGCGCGAAACCAGATCGCGCGCGAAACTGTCGCGCACATCGGCGTCGTTCATCTGGCGCTGGGCAAGAACCGAGAGATAGGCGTTCTGGTCGAACTTGCCGCCAGCGCCCTGAAATGCCGGGATCTTGGCCAACTCACTGTCGATCAGGCGTTTGCCGGCAACGATGCCGACCTTGCGGCCAAAGGCCATCTGCGCCTCGCCGTCGATCATCTGATCCAGCACCAGATCGAGGCCGCCTTCGGCCAGAAAGCTCTTCATCGTCACGCCGGGCTGCTGCTGGCGGGTGATTTCCACCGCCTGCTGCATCTGCTTGGTCAATTGCGCGGTGCCGATGGTGTTGCCCCCCACCTTGGCCACGCGGTCGCCCCCGGTGATGCTGCCGGATGACATCATGTTCGACACATCGCCCGCGGCAAACGCCATGGCCAGCATCACGATCAGCCCCAGCGCGGCGAACACGCCCACCGAGGAGTGGAAGAACTTGCGGAACACTTGCAGCATCAAACCAACCCGTCACCGCGGCTCCGCCAAAAAGGCGCGCGCCGTCAAAACCATCAGCTGGCGGCTTTAGGCGGCTTGGCCGGATCCCGCAAGCGGCGCCATCGCGCAAATTTGTGGTGCCTTTATGCTGCGTTTGCGTCTTTTCGGTGGGTTGTCGGCCACGCGCCTTTTGACAAGCGGCGCCTCCTTGCCCTAGGCGCGCATACGCATGCTGGGGAGGCGTGATGCGGCGCGGCCTGTTGCGGGCCGCGCTCTGGCTCCCCGCGATTTAGGAAGGACAAAGGGATCATGGCTTTGCGGCCCTATATCGTCGGCAACTGGAAGATGAACGGGCTGCGCGCCACGCTGGCCGAGGCGCGCGCGATCGACCGCGTGGCGGCCCGCTATCCGGCGGTGGATGTGGGCATCGCCCCGCCTTTCACGCTGGTCCATGCGATGGCCGAGGAAGCCCAGGCGATGGCCGTGGGCGGCCAGGACGTCCATGCCAAGCCCAGCGGCGCCTTTACCGGCAATATTTCCGCGCCCATGCTGGAAGACGCGGGCGCGCGCTTCACCATCGTTGGCCATAGCGAGCGTCGCAGCCTGCATGGCGAGAGCGACGGTGATGTGCAGGCCAAGGCGGTTGCCGCGCGTGCGGCGGGTCTGGGCGTGATCCTGTGCGTGGGCGAAACCGAGGCCGAGCGCGACGCCGGGCAGGCCGAAGCGGTGGTTTCGGGCCAGTTGCACGGCTCGCTGCCCAAGGAAGGCGCCGAGGGTCTGGCCGTGGCTTATGAGCCGGTCTGGGCCATCGGCACGGGTCGCGTCCCTTCGGTTGAGGATGTGGCCGCGATGCACCGCGCGATCCGCGCTGATCTGGTCGCCATCTATGGCGATGCGGGCAAGGGCGTGCGTATCCTTTACGGCGGCTCGGTCAATGCGGGCAATGCTTCGGAATTGCTGGGCGTGGCCGATGTCGGCGGCGCGCTGGTCGGCGGGGCCAGCCTGACGGCGGAGAGCTTTGCCGCGATCATCAATGCAGCCGCGATGCTGATCGAAGGCTGAGGTTCTACGCCCGGATGACGGCCCAGGTTGGGGTGGGGTGGAAGCACCCCCTTGCAACTGGGCTCTCGCGCGCTTAGATGCGCGCCATTCCATTCATGCGGTGGCTTCCCTTTGGGCGGTCGCCATGTCGAGAGTCGCGCTTCATGTTCATCTTCCTTATTGTGCTTCAGGCCATTGTCGCGGCCATGCTGGTCGTGGTGATCCTGATTCAGAAGTCGGAAGGCGGCGGGCTGGGCGTTGGCGGCAGCCCTTCGGGCTTTATGTCGGCGCGCGGCGCGGCGGACTTTCTGACGCGCAGCACGGGCGTTCTGGCCGCGATTTTTGTCGGCCTGTCGATCGTTCTTGCGGCTCTGGCCGTGGCCAGCGCGACGAGCCAGAAGGTTGATACCTCGCTCGACCGCAGCGTTTCGGCCCCGGCTGCTGCTCCGGCTGCCCCTGTGGCTCCGCTTCCCGCCGATCCGCTGGCCGGCGCGGCCAAGAAGTAATCTGGTGTTATTGTGCCGACCACCCTGCCGCATTCGCGGTGGGGTGGTCGGCGTTTGGGCATTCCGCCGTCTGCGGCGCGTTTTTTGCGCGTCTATGCACAAGGCTGTGGATTGCTTGCTCGCTGGCGCGCATTGCGCGCTTGGATTGATGGTTCAAAAAAGGTAAGGCGCAATCCCCATGGCGCGGTATATTTTCATCACCGGCGGCGTGGTCTCCTCGCTGGGCAAGGGTCTTATGGCGGCTTCACTGGCCGCTTTGTTGCAGGCGCGTGGCTTCAAGGTCCGCATCCGTAAGTTCGACCCCTATCTCAACGTCGACCCCGGCACCATGAGCCCGTATCAGCATGGCGAAGTCTATGTGACCGACGATGGCGCAGAGACCGACCTCGATCTGGGGCATTATGAACGCTTTACCGGCGTTTCGGCGCGCAAGAGCGACAATATCACCTCGGGCCGCATCTATCAGACGATCATCGCCAAGGAGCGCCGCGGCGACTATCTGGGCGCGACGGTGCAGGTTATCCCGCATGTGACCGATGCGATCAAGGATTTCGCGCAGGCCGATACCGAGGATCTGGATTTCGTGCTGTGCGAAATCGGCGGCACGGTGGGCGACATCGAAGGCCTGCCCTTCATCGAGGCGATCCGTCAGCTGCGCAATGAACTGGGTCGCGAGCAGACCTGCTTCGCCCATGTCACGCTGGTGCCCTACATCGCGGCGGCAGGCGAGCTGAAGACCAAGCCGACTCAGCACTCGGTGCGCGAGCTGACCTCTTACGGCATCCAGCCCGATGTGCTGCTGTGCCGTTGCGAGCAGGAATTGCCCGAGAACGAGCGCCGCAAGATCGCGCTTTTCTGCAACGTGCGGATGGAAGCGGTGATCCCGGCGCTCGACGCGCCCAATATCTATGCCGTGCCGCTGCAATATCACGCCGAAGGGCTGGACAATGCGGTGCTGCACCACTTTGGCCTGACCGCACCCGAGCCGGTGCTGGACCGCTGGCAGGCGCTGACCAAGACCTATGGCAGCCCCGAGGGCGAAGTGACCATTGGCGTGGTGGGCAAATATGTCGTGCTTCAGGATGCCTATAAGTCGCTGAACGAAGCGCTGGTGCATGGCGGCATTGCCAACAAGGTCAAGGTCCATATCAAGTGGATTGACGCGGAAATCTTTGAAAAGGATGACGCCGAGATCGCCGCCACGCTCGAACCGCTGCACGGCATCCTTGTGCCCGGCGGCTTTGGCGAGCGCGGCACCGAGGGCAAGATCTCGGCGGTCCGTTTCGCGCGCGAACGCAAGGTGCCGTTCTTCGGCATCTGTCTGGGCATGCAGATGGCCTGCATCGAAGGCGCGCGCAATACGGCGGGGATCGCGGATGCTTCCTCGACCGAATTTGGCGAAACCAAGGAACCGGTCGTCGGCATCATCACCGAATGGATGAGCGAAGAGGGGCTGCAACAGCGCACCGCCGAAACCGATCTGGGCGGCACGATGCGCCTTGGCGCCTATGAGGCCAAGCTGGCGGGCAACAGTCATGTCGCGGCGATCTATGGCACCGAAACCATCAGCGAGCGCCACCGCCATCGTTACGAAGTGAACTCGCATTACCGCGAGGCGCTGGAGCATGGCGGGCTGGTGTTCTCGGGCATGTCGCCCGATGGCCTGCTGCCCGAAATCGTCGAGCGGCCGGACCATCCGTGGTTTGTCGGTGTGCAGTTCCACCCTGAGCTGAAGAGCCGTCCGTTTGAGCCGCATCCGCTGTTTGCCGGGTTCATCGGCGCGGCGGTGCGTCAGGCGCGGTTGGTTTAAGGGTTAGGTGCCTCCGGCGGGCAAAAGGGCGGGGGCCCTTTGCAATCCCGTTAACGGGGTGGGTTTGGAGGCCTTGTGTTGTAATAATTAAAGCCTGCGGCGCATTCCATTGGCGCCGCAGGCTTTAATTTTGCAAATGTCGCGTCCGACACAAAACGCCGAACTCTGCGCGCAGCGCAGACAGTAACGGGAGCGCGAGGGTCTAGACCCTCGCATCATCTTCCTATTCCGCCCTTGTCCAAATCCAAGACCCGGACAGAACCATCACCCCGGCCGGGATCAGCACCCAAGGCCACCCAGCCGTAAACGCCGTAATCCCCACCGACACCGCCATAGCGATCAGCGCTGCCTTCTTGGCCCTTCGCGGGATCGCCCGCCGCTCACGCCACTGGCGCAAAGGCGGGCCATAGGTGGGGTGATCGAGCAAGCGCTGCTCCCACGCCGGATTGGAGCGGGCAAAGCAGAACAGCGCCAGCAGCAGGAACGGCACCGTGGGCAAGAGTGGCAGAAACGCCCCCACAATGCCAAGGCCGACAAAGAACAGGCCGCCCGCTTGATAAAGGTGGCGGCGCATGTCCGGTCAGCCCGCCGCGAGCCGCGATGCGTGATCCTTGATCAGCGCGATCATGTTGGGCACGCCTTGGGTACGGTTGCTGGAAAGCTGGTTTTTGAGATCGAAGGGCGCCAGCGCCTCGGCAATGTCCATCGCTGCCACTTCATCGGCAGGCTTGCCCTGCACCGCTGACAGCACCAGCGCGATGATGCCTTTGGTGATTGCCGCGTTCGAATCGGCCAGGAATTGCAGCCGGTCGCCCTGTTCCACCGGATAGACCCAGACGCTGGCCGAACATCCGCGCACCAGTGTGGCGTCGGTTTTCAGCGCGTCGGGCATGGGGTCCAGTTCGCGGCCCAGTTCGATCAACAGGCGGTAACGTTCGTCGGCTTCGAGGAATTCATATTCCTCGGCAATATCGGAAAGGCTGCGCATGGGGATGCGATAGCGCCCAAGGGGCTTATAAATCAACCCCGGCAGCGATTGCCTCCAGCTTGCGGATGCGTTCTTTCAGGTCGGCGATCTCGATGCGATGCGTGGCCGAGGGCTGGGCGGGCTGATCGGCCTTGCTCACCAGATCAAGTTCGCGGTGCTTGAGCGTCAGCCATCCCGACCATCCGCGCAGCAGGGCGATGCTGAGCATGGCGATGGCGGTCAGGGCGGAAACCAGTTCGGGCAGGGTCAGGCTGTCCATGGGGAATGCTCCGATTGATCGGTCGCGGGTTTAACGGTCGTGGGTTTAACGATCGCGTAGGGCTTCGATTTCGGCCGAGAGGTGCTCGGCGCTGCGCCCTTCGAGCGAGGAGGAGGTGGCGATGCGTTCCAGCACGCGGATGCGTTCGCGCAGGGCCTCGACCTCGGCATCCTGGGCGCGGGCGGCAGGGCGCGTTTCGCCATAGGACATCGCGGCCATTTTGCGGCGATGGCGCAGGACGATGGCGGTCAGGATGATGCCGGTCCACATCAGGGGGGCAAGGCTGTGAATGAAATCATGCAACATGGTTTCGAACCCTTTTAACGGCCCCTCTTATCGACGGAGCGATTCGATTTCATCGGCCAGATCACGGGCCTTGCGGTCTTCGGTGGCGATGCGTTCGAGCACCTTGATGCGTTCGCGCAATTCCTCCACCTCGCGGTTCAGGCGCTGGTTCCGGATCTCGGTTTCGGCATTGTCTGCGTGTTCGATGATGGTCTGCTTGCCCTTGTCATCGATGGTCACGCGGCGCGCGCGGCCCGACCGGCTGTAAAGGCCCGCCTGAAAAACCTTGGCGACCGAGGTGATGATGACAATAAGAACAATGGCTTCCCAGAAGTTCATGGCAGTCGCTCCGAAGAGGGATCAGTTGAGCGGATCGCGGCGATAGTCTTTGGCGTGGTCTTCAACGCTGCGCGTATCGCGCAATGCCTCGATTTGCGCTGCAATGTCATAGCCCTTGTCGGTGACAATGCGTTCCAGCACGCGAACCCGTTCCTCCAGCTCGCGCGTTTTGGTGACATATTGGGCGGCGCGTTCGGCGGTATCGTCGGCGGTGGCGCGGATCTGCATTTCGGCGATGCGCGTCTTGTGCTTGGTCCAGATCGCCACGATCGGGATTGACAAAGCGACAATCGGGATCAGAGCGCCAATAGTGCCAGCGGACATGGAAATTTCCCCCTTATGCTGAGCTTTTAGCGCAGCTTTTCGATTTCTTCGGACAGGCGCGGGTTGGAGGAGACATAATAGTCCTCAACTGCGGCCAGACGGCGGTCCAGATCGCGAAATTTGGAGCGGACCTCGCGGGTGGTGCGGCCCGGCGACTGGCGCACGCCTTGCCAGAAGCGCTGCTCCTCGCGGTCGGTATAGAGCGCGCGCGGCTTGTCGGGCGCCAGAAAACCGATGCCGAAATAGATCACCCAGGCGGTGCCCCCGCTCATCGAGAGCAGGACCAGCGTGGCGATCCGCACCCAAAGGACATCAATTCCGGTGTAATCGGCAATCCCGGCGCAAACGCCCATGAACTTGCCATTGGCCTTGTCACGGTAAAAACGGGTGTGGATCGGGTTCATCGAAAGCTCCTGTCGGAAGAGCGGGCGCGCATACGGTCAAGGTCCTTGGCAATTTCGCGCAGCGGCTGGTTGTCGATTTCACGGTTGGGCATCGGCACCGCCGGATGGAACTCGGGATGTTCGGAAGCGACGAGGCGCTCGACCGTGTCCATCCGTTCATCCAGCCGTCGTGCCAGTTGATAGAGTTCCTCCAGCAGCGCCTCGTCATCCGATGTCAGCGTGGCGGAGGTTTTCCATTTGGTGACATAATGCAGGATGACCCAGGGCAGGCCAATGAAGAGCGCGCAAATGGCCACCACAGGCACGATATCCATGGCTTAGCCCTCCTTCTTCAGAGCGCGCTTCATGGCCTCCAGTTCCTCGTCTACCTTGTCGCCGGAGGCGAGGGCGGCGATTTCGTCGGCCAGCGTCGGCTTGGCGGCTTCGGCAAGGCCCAGCGCGTCGGCGCGGCCTTCGGCATAATCGACCCGGCGTTCCAACGCATCGAAGCGCGCCATCGCCTCATCCACCCGCTCGCTGGCCAGCAGCGTGCGCAGTTTTACGCGGTTTTCCGCGCTTTCCAGACGGGCGGCAATCGCGGTCTGGCGGCTGCGGGCCTCGCGCAGGCGGGTCTGCAGCTTTTCGATGTCGGCCTCAAAGGCGCGCAGGGAATCGTCCAGCACCGCCACCTCGGACATCAGTTGATCGGCCATGTCCGATGCCTTGCGCTTTTCCACCAGCGCGGCGCGGGCCAGATCCTCGCGGTCCTTGGACAGTGCCAGTTGCGCCTTGTCGCCCCAATCGGCCTGAAGCCGGTCGAGCTTGGCGATATGGCGGCGCATCTCCTTCTGGTCGGCAATGGTGCGGGCGGCCGACGCGCGCACTTCGACCAGCGTTTCCTCCATTTCGAGGATGATCATGCGGATCATCTTGGAAGGATCCTCGGCCTTTTCCAGAAGATCGGAGAAATTGGCGGCGATAATGTCGCGGGTGCGGCTGAAAATGCCCATGCGGCTTGCTCCCGAAGATGGATTGGATTGCAGTTTCTCGATTTCCCGTTCTAGCCTGTTATGACCTCGCGAGAAATCCTGAAGCGAAAAAAACCGGGCCGGAGGGGAAGATGTCCGATCGCGCAGGGGCGTTGCGCGATCATCACCCGATGAGCGGGCAAGCAGACCCTCCGGCCCGTCTTTCGCCAGACCCATGGGGGTGCGCATCGAGTGTGTCGGCGATGCGCCAGCCATGCCGGGGGTGTCGGCATGAGTGGTGGGGTCGAGAGGCGAAAGTTTGTTCATGGCGGTTGTATCGCAAAGCCCGTGCCAATTTGCCGATGGCGCGGAAATCGGCGGTTTTGGGGTGGGCGCTGCTTGACGGAATTTGCAGCTTTTGCCAAACTTCAGGAAATTTCACCAAGGATAGGCAATTCATGGCGCTATCTCCGCATCATGCCCCGCGCGATGTGCAATTCATTGGCCAGTCGGGCGCTTTCCTCGATGCGGTCGAGCGCGCCAGTCGCGCCGCGCCCCTGCGCCGCCCGGTGCTGGTGATCGGTGAGCGGGGGACGGGCAAGGAGCTGATCGCCGAGCGCCTGCATCGCCTGTCTTCGCGCTGGGATGAGCCTTTGGTGACGCTGAACTGTGCGGCCATGCCCGAAACGCTGATCGAGGCGGAATTGTTCGGGCATGAGGCCGGGGCCTTTACCGGCGCGACGCGGGCGCGGGCGGGGCGGTTTGAAGAGGCGGATCGCGGTACGTTGTTCCTTGATGAGCTGGGTACGCTGAGCATGGGCGCGCAGGAGCGCCTGCTGCGCGCGGTGGAATATGGCGAGGTGACGCGGATCGGGGCCTCTCGCCCGCTGCGGGTGGATGTGCGCATCGTGGCGGCCACGAATGAGGATTTGCCCCGCATGGCGCGCGAGGGACGGTTTCGCGCCGACCTGCTCGACCGTTTGAGTTTCGAGGTCATCACCCTGCCGCCGCTGCGTGTGCGCGAAGGCGACATTTCGGTGCTGGCCGAATATTTCGGGCGGCGCATGGCCAGCGAGATGGGCTGGGAGCGCTGGCCGGGGTTTAGCGGGGCGGCGGCGGCGGCGCTGGAAAAATACCACTGGCCGGGCAATGTGCGCGAGTTGCGCAATGTAATCGAGCGGGCGGTCTATCGCAGCGACAGCCCGGACATGCCGATTGGCGAGATCACCTTTGACCCCTTTGATTCGCCGTGGAAGCCGACGCAATCGCTGCGTGCCGCCGATAATGACGCCGCGCCCGCACCGGTGATGGCCGGCGATCTGGCCGGGGTGTCGGATCTGCGCGGGGCGGTCGATGCCCATGAAAAGGCCATCGTCGAAGCCGCCCTTGCCCGCCACCGCTATAACCAGCGCCAGACAGCCAAGGCACTGGGCCTGACCTATGACCAGCTGCGCCACACAATGCGGAAACATCATCTGCTTTGACTTGGGCGGCGCAAGGCCTAAGTTGCGCGCATACTTGAGAAAGGCGCGCGCATGGGTAAGGTGATCGCGGTTTACAGCATGAAGGGCGGGGTGGGAAAATCCTCGCTGGCGGTCAATCTGGCGCATGGCTTTGCAGGTCAGGGCAAACGGACGCTGATCTGGGATATTGACGCGCAGGGGGCGGTGGCTTTCCTGTTGGGGCAATCGGGCGCAGCGGCCAAGGCAAAGAAGATTTTTGCCCGCGATGCCGATCCCGCCGATGCGATTGTGCCGACCAACTGGCCGGAGCTGGATCTGATCGCGGCGGACCTGTCTTTGCGCCATCTGGAAAGCGATCTGGCCGATGACAAGCCCAAGCGGTTGAAGAAATTGCTGGAGAGCCTTTCGCCCGATTATGACCGGATTGTCGTCGATTGCCCGCCGGGTCTGGGCGGGATTTCGGATCAGATTTTCCGCGCCGCCGATCTGCTGGTGGTCCCTTTGCTGCCCGCGCCCTTGGCGATGCGGACTTTGGAACAGGTGAGGGAGCATCTGGAAGCTGAGCGCGGCGGCAAGGCGCCGGGGATTTTGCCGGTGCTCTCGATGGTGGACCGGCGCAAGGCGATGCACCGCGACATTCTGGCCCAGCACCCCGACTGGCCCGCGATCCCCCATGCCAGCGTGATCGAGCAGATGGGGCTGAAACAGGCGCCTCTGGCCGAATTTGCGGGCAAGAGTGCGCCGATGCTGGCGGTGGAAAATGTGTTGGCCCGTGTGGAGATGATGCTGGGCAGCGGCGTGTGGTTGACGCAGGCAACGGATGAGGGATGGGTGAAGGGGTAATTGCCGACCACCCCCTTGCATTCGCCGCGAAACAGGCGTAATGGCCCCATCAATCCCGACATTGTGAAGCAAAGCGGGGCTGGCGCCGGAAGGGGCCGGCGCGAAACTGCATTGCAACAATGTTGCCCATTACAGGAACTTACATGGCCAATATCGCGCGTATTACCGAGATCGTCGAACCAGAGGTGAAGGCCTTGGGCTTGGATCTTGTGCGCGTGATTCTGTTTGGCAAATCCGATGTGGGCGATGAAGAGCACACGTTGCAGATCATGGCCGAGCGTCCCGAAACCGGGCAATTGGTGATCGGTGATTGTGTCGCGCTCTCGCATCGCATTTCGGACAAGATCGACGCGCTGGAAGAAGCGGGCGAAACGCTGATCGAGGAGGCCTATCGCCTTGAGGTCAGCTCGCCCGGCATCGACCGTCCGCTGACCCGGCTCAAGGATTTCACGGCGTGGATCGGTCATGAGGCCAAAGTCAATCTGACCATTCCCGTCGATGGCAACCGCAAGAGCATCGTGGGCAATCTTGTCTCGGTCGAGGGCGAAGTGATCGCGCTGGAGGACAAGAAGTCGGGCCGCGTGACTTTCCCCTTCGCAGATATTCATTCCGCCAAGCTGGTGTTGACTGATCGCTTGCTGGCCGCAACCAAACCCATTGATCTTGGCGAAGATTTCGACGAGATCGACGAAGAAACCGAAACGCAGGAAGACTGATTATGGCCAGTGCGATTTCCGCCAACCGCGCCGAACTGCTCGCGATTGCGACAGCCGTTGCCACCGAGAAGATGATCGACAAAGCGATCGTCATCGAGGCAATGGAAGAAGCGATCCAGAAGTCGGCCCGCAACCGCTATGGCGCCGAAAATGACATCCGCGCCAAGCTGGACCCGCGCACCGGCGATCTGCGTCTGTGGCGCGTGGTTGAAGTGGTCGAGCATGTCGATGACTACTTCAAGCAGGTTGACCTGAAGGCGGCGGAAAAGCTGCAAAAGGATGCCAAGATCGGCGACTTCATCGTCGATCCGCTGCCCCCGGTGGACCTTGGCCGTATTGACGCGCAGAGCGCCAAGCAGGTCATTTTCCAGAAGGTGCGCGATGCCGAGCGCGACCGCCAGTATGCCGAGTTCAAGGACCGCGCGGGCGAAATCGTTACGGGCGTGATCAAGTCGGTCGAATTTGGCCATGTGATCGTCAACCTGGGCCGCGCCGAAGGCGTGATCCGCCGCGATCAGCAGATCCCGCGCGAAACCGCCCGCGTGGGCGAGCGCGTGCGTGCGCTGATCCTCAAGGTTGAGCGTCAGAACCGTGGCCCGCAGATTTTCCTGAGCCGCGCGCACCCCGATTTCATGAAGCGCCTGTTTGCGCAGGAAGTACCTGAAATCTACGACAACATCATCGAGATCAAGGCCGCCGCCCGCGATCCCGGTTCGCGCGCCAAGATCGGCGTGATCAGCCGCGATTCCAGCATCGACCCGGTCGGCGCCTGCGTCGGCATGAAGGGCAGCCGCGTTCAGGCCGTCGTGCAGGAAATGCAGGGCGAAAAGATCGACATCATCCCCTGGAGCGAAGATACCGCGACTTTCGTGGTGAACGCTCTCCAGCCCGCGACCGTATCGCGCGTGGTGATTGACGAGGAAGAAGGCCGCATCGAGGTCGTGGTTCCCGATGATCAGCTGTCACTTGCCATCGGTCGCCGTGGTCAGAACGTGCGTCTGGCCAGCCAGTTGACCGGCCGCCAGATCGACATCATGACCGAGGCCGAGGCGAGCGAAAAGCGCCAGAAGGAATTCGCCGAAAAGTCCAAGCTGTTCGAAGAAGAGCTGGATGTCGATGAAACCCTCTCGCAGTTGCTGGTGGCCGAAGGCTTCAGCGAGCTTGAAGAAGTGGCCTATATCGAGATCGCCGAACTGGCGCAGATCGAAGGCTTCGACGAAGAGCTGGCCGAAGAACTCCAGAACCGTGCGCAGGAAGCGCTCGACCGCCGCGAGGAGGCCGCCCGTCAGGAGCGACGCGCTCTGGGCGTCGAGGATGCGCTGGCCGAACTGCCGCATCTCAATGAAACCATGCTGGTGACGCTGGGCAAGGCGGGGATCCGCACGCTCGACGATCTGGCCGATCTGGCCACCGACGAGCTGATCGCCAAGAAGCGCACCAATGATCAGCGCCGCCGCAATGAAAAGCGCGACCGCGATGACAAGCGCGACGAAAAGCGTGAAGAAGTGAGCCGTGGCGGCGTTCTGGGCGAATATGGCCTGAGCGAAGAACAGGGCAATGAGATCATCATGGCCGCCCGCGCCCACTGGTTCACCGATGAACCTGAAGCCGGTGCGCCGGAAGTAGACGGGGGAGCCGCCGATGCGGATTCCTCGCAATGAGCGCGTAAGCTCCGACATTGCTGACGCCGGGCCGGAAAGGAAATGCATCCTTTCCGGCGAGGTGGCCCCGCGCGATGCGCTGATCCGTCTGGCGATTTCGCCGGACGGACCTGACGGGGTCGCCTTTGTTGCGCCTGATGCTCTGGCCAAGGCGCCGGGGCGTGGGGCGTGGATCGGTGTGCGCAAGGATGAACTGGCGCAAGCCATGGCCAAGGGGCGCCTCAAAGGCGCTCTGGCGCGGGCCTATAAGGGCGCGAAGATTGCCATTCCCGATGACCTGCCCGAAAGGATTGAGGCCGCTTTGACGCGGGCCTTTACCGACCGGCTGGGGCTGGAAATGCGCAGCGGGCGCCTGCTGGTCGGTTCCGACCGCATCGCTGAAAATGCGCGCATGGGGCGGGTCGTATGGCTGGCCCATGCGGCCGATGCGGGCGACGATGGCAATCGCAAGCTGGACCAGGCCTGGCGCGTGGGCAGGGAAACTGAGGGTAGCGGTGAAAAGGGTGATACCTTGCCACTGGACCGGGCGACCCTGTCTGTGGCATTGGGCCGCGACAATGTCGTGCATCTGGCGTTGACCGACCGGGCCTCGGCCGAAAGGCTGGCCCCCTTGCTCGCGCGCCTGAATCACTATCTTGCCAAAGATAATCAAGGCTTTGGTGGCGATGCCGCCGAACCGGACGCACATCATGATGACGCTGACGACTGCGAGTCGCCGGCTGAGACGAATTGAGACTGAAGGGCTGTTTGAACCGATGACCGATAGCAATGACAAACCGACACTGGGCCGCAAGCCGCTGGGGCTGAAGCGCTCGGTGGAAGCGGGCGAAGTCAAGCAGACCTTCAGCCACGGCCGCACCAACAAGGTGGTGGTTGAAGTGAAACGCCGCAAGGTGATCCCGGGCAAGCCGGGCGAGGGTGGTCAGGGCGTCGAAGCGCCTGCTGCCGCGCCTGCCCCTGCGCCCGCGCCTGTGGCTCAGCCGGTGCGCCCGCCGCTGCCGCCTGTGCGCCCCGCGCCCGTGGCCGCAAGCCGCGAAACGCGCCAGGAAATGCAGGCCCGCCTGCTGCGTGAAGCGGAAGAGGCCCGTCTGGCCGCCGGTGAGGCTGCAACCCGCCGCGAGCAGGAAGAAAAGGCTCGCCAGCTTGAGGAAGAGCGCCGCCGCGCCGAGGAAAACCGCCGCGCAGCCGAAGCTGCCGCTGCGCCTGCGCCGGTGGTTGAGGAAGCGCCCAAGGTGGAGGAAGCGCCTGCTCCTGCGCCGGTGGTTGAGGCGGCGCCTGCGCCCGCTCCTGTTGCTCCGGTTCAGGTCGAGGCTCCCAAGGCTGCTCCGGTCGAGGAAAAGCCCGCAGCGCCCGCGCCGCGCCGCTTTACCCCTGTGCAGTCGCCCGCGCCTGCGCCGCGTCGCCCCGAGGCGGCGGCTCCTGCGCCCAGCAAGAAGCCTGCGCCCAGCCGTGGCAAGGCTGCCGACGAACGTCGTGGCGGCAAGCTGACCGTCAATCGTGCTCTCAACGAGGACGAAGGCGCCCGCGCCCGTTCGCTGGCCGCTCTCAAGCGCGCCCGCGAAAAGGAACGCCGCGCCCACTTCGGCGGTCAGTATCAGCAGCGTGAAAAGCAGGTGCGCGACGTGATCGTGCCTGAGGCGATCACGGTGCAGGAACTGGCCAACCGTATGGCCGAAAAGGCCGCCGATCTGGTCAAGTCGCTCTTCAAGATGGGCATGGTGGTGACGCTCAATCACACCATCGATCAGGATACGGCGGAGCTGCTGGTCGAGGAATTCGGCCACAACATCCAGCGCGTTTCGGAAAGCGATGTCGATATCGACACGACCGTTGACGTGGACGCCGATGAAACGCTCAAGAACCGCCCGCCCGTCGTGGCGATCATGGGCCACGTTGACCACGGCAAGACCTCGCTGCTCGACGCGCTGCGCGGGACGGACGTGGTGCGCGGCGAAGCCGGCGGCATCACGCAGCATATCGGCGCCTACCAGATCAAAACGAAGGGCGGCGATCTGGTCACCTTCCTTGATACGCCGGGCCACGAAGCTTTCACCGAAATGCGTATGCGCGGTGCCAATGTCACCGACATCGTCATTCTGGTGGTGGCGGGCGATGACGGCCTGATGCCCCAGACGATCGAGGCGATCAACCACACCAAGGCGGCCGGCGTGCCGATGATCGTGGCGATCACCAAGAGCGACAAGCCCGAATTCAACCCGCAGAAGATCCGCGAACGTCTGCTTGAGCATGAAATCATCGTCGAGCAGATGTCGGGTGACGTTCAGGATGTGGAAGTCTCTGCCAAGACCGGCGCGGGCCTTCAGGACCTGATCGACAAGATCCTGCTTCAGGCCGAACTGATGGAACTGAAGTCGAACCCGGATCGCGCCGCAGAGGCCACCGTGATCGAAGCCAAGCTCGACAAGGGCAAGGGGCCGCTGGCCACTGTCCTTATCAATCGCGGTACGCTCAAGGTTGGCGACATCTTCGTGGTCGGCACCCAGTCGGGCCGCGTGCGCGCCATGCTGGACGACAAGGGCCGTCAGGTGAAGCAGGCTCCGCCCTCGCTGCCGGTTGAGGTTCTGGGCCTTGGCGGTGTGCCGATGGCCGGCGATACGCTGACCGTGGTGGAAAGCGAAGCGCGTGCCCGCGAAGTGGCGGCCTTCCGTCAGGAACAGGCGACCACGAAGCGCACGACTTCCGCTCCGGCAAGCCTGGAAAACATGTTCTCGGCTCTGGCCGCCAAGCAGTCGGTGATCGAATATCCGATCCTGGTGAAGGCGGACGTGCAGGGTTCGGTCGAAGCCATCGTCAATGCGCTCAACCGCCTTTCGAATGACGAGATCAAGCTCAAGGTTCTGGCCTCGGGCGTGGGTGCGATCACCGAAAGCGACGTCAATCTGGCGGCGGCTTCGGGCGCCCCGATCGTGGGCTTCAACGTCCGTCCCAATGCCAAGGCGCGCGAGATCATCGAACGCTTCAAGGTGCGGATGAAGTATTTCGACGTGATCTATCACCTGACCGACGATGTCGCCAAGGAAATGGCGGGCGTCTGGGGTCCGGAGCGGATCGAAACCGTGGTGGGCCGCGCGGAGGTCAAGGAAGTGTTCCCCGCCGGCAAGCACAACAAGGCCGCTGGTCTGCTGGTCGTCGAGGGCTACATCAAGAAGGGTCTCCACACCCGTCTTACCCGCAACGACGTCATCGTCTCCAAGACCACCGTGGCCTCGCTGCGCCGGTTCAAGGACGATGTGGCCGAAGTTCGCGCCGGGCTTGAATGCGGCGTGGTGCTTGAGGCGACCAACGATGTGAAGGCGGGCGATATGCTCGAAGTCTTCGAAGTCGAGATGCGCGAGCGCACGCTCTGATCCTTTAACGGATCGACGTAAAAAGGGCGGCTTCCCGGATCGGGGAGCCGCCCTTTTTGTGTCTGAAGGCCCGTTCTGCCGGTGGGAAAGGGGGTAGGGGGGTGGCCCTGTCATGTTTCCATCATTTGGCCGAAACGGGGGCTTCAGGTAAGGGCGGCGCGATGCACCGCCCTAAAAGGTTTAACGGATGGCGCCCGCAATCACGCTGGCCACGATGCCGGTGGTGATGGCGACCAGCACGGCGTCATTGCCGCTGCGCACCCAGTGATAGCCGCGCGGGGGCGGGCTGAGGCGGCGGTAGCGGTGATAATCGACCACGGCGTAATTGGGCGCGCGGCCACGGTCGAAACGCTCGCCCTTGCGGAACTGGACGAATTGGCCGCCGGGGCCGCGACCCTGCGGGCCTTGGGCGAAACCGCGATCAGGGCCACGATCAGGGCCATGGTTCTGGGGGCCGCGATAGTCGTGGTTGCCGGGGCCGCCACGGTTGTCGGGCCCACGATGGTCGGCGCCGCGATGATCGTCCGGGCCATCATGGCCGCCCGGCTGCGCCAGGGCGGGGGCAGCCGGGGCCAGCAGAGCGGCGGCCAGCAGCAGCGCGATCGGTTTCTTCATGGTAATTCTCCTGTAGGCAGAGATGAATTCTTCAATATCCCGTTCTTACAAGCACCTGATCGGCTGGAAGATGAACGGCGGCGGTCATTCTTGTGTTAAATTGTCGCATCGCCCCAAACGATGCCGCAAACGAAACGGCCCGCCTTGATCGATCAAGGCGAGCCGCAGTTGGTGACGTAGAGGGGAGATTTTAGCGGATGGCGCCGACGATCACGCTGGCGACGATGCCGCTGGTGATGCCGATAAGCAGCGCATCATTGCCGCTGCGCACCCAGCGATAGCCGCGCGGCGGCGGACGCAGGCGGTGCCAGCGGCGGTAATCGTTGATGACGACATAGTTGGGGGCGCGTTCGGCATAAAAGCGTTCGCCGCGACGGAACTGGCGCCAACCGGGCTGGGGCGCCCAACCATGGCCGCCGCCGTGCCATTCAGGCCCGCGACCGCCATGGCGGCCATGGTCCCAGTGGCCGCGCCCGCCGCGGCCATGATCAGGATCGGCCGAGGCCGCCGTCGGGGCAAGAATCAGCGCGCAAAGGGCCAGACTGATAATTTTACGCATGCATTCCTCCTTGGAGGCGTTGAATTGTCGGGGCGAGACCCGATTTCAGCACCGCTCATGGTATAAGAAGTCATTGCCAAGCGATGCGTTCCATGGGCAAAGCGAATTTACGACAGGCCGGTGCGATCCGGCGACAGAATTGATGAGACATTATGGCACGTCACCAAACTTCCACTCCCGAAAACCGCTCGGTCCGCCTGCTCAAGGTGGGCGAGCAGGTGCGGCATGTGATTTCCGATATGTTGTCGCGCCAGATGGTGCATGACGACACGCTGACCGCTCATTCGGTCAGCGTGACCGAGGTCCGTATGAGCCCGGATCTGCGCCACGCCACGGTCTTTGTGAAGCCCCTGCTGGGGGTGGACGAAGAGATCGTGCTGAAGGCTTTGCGCACGCATACCGCCTTTTTCCAGAAGGAAGTTGCGGGCAAGCTGAAGCTGAAATATGCGGCCAAGATCAAGTTTCTGCCCGACGAGAGCTTTGACGAGGCAAGCCGGATCGACGCGCTGCTGGCCGATCCGCGCGTGCTGCGCGATATTGGCGAGCATGAGGATGGCGAACAAGCGGGCGGCGAGTAAGCCTGTCTGATGGCCAAACTCTATTTCTACTATGCCAGCATGAATGCGGGCAAATCGACGACCTTGCTTCAGGCCGATTTCAACTATCGCGAACGCGGCATGGCCACGATGCTGTGGACGGCGGCGCTGGACCATCGCGGGGGCGATCATGCGATTGAGAGCCGGATCGGGCTGGCGGCGGATGCGCATCGTTTTGGCGCGGACACCGATATTCACGGCGCGGTGATGGCCGCGCATGAGGCGGCGCCTTTGTCCTGCGTGCTGATCGACGAGGCGCAGTTCCTTTCCGCCGAGCAGGTGTGGCAGGCCGCGCGTATTGCGGACGAGGGCGGGATTCCGGTCCTGTGCTATGGGCTGCGCACCGACTTTCAGGGTGCGCTGTTTCCCGGTTCGGCGGCTTTGCTGGGCATTGCGGACGCTTTGGTGGAACTGAAGGCGGTGTGTCATTGCGGGCGTAAGGCGACGATGAACCTGCGCGTGGATGCGGCGGGCCATGCGGTGATTGAGGGCGCGCAGACCGAGATCGGCGGCAATGATCGCTATGTCGCGCTGTGTCGGCGTCATTTCTCGCAGGCGCGGGGCGCCCAGTGATGGATATGCAGTGATGGATATGACGCCGGTCTTTCGCTTTGCCGGGCTGATCGTACCGCTGGTGGTGGCCATCGTGTTTCACGAGGTGGCCCATGGGCTGGCCGCGCGGGCGCTGGGCGATCCCACGGCCAGCGAGGCCAAGCGGCTGAGCCTCAATCCGTTGCGCCATGTCGATCTGGTGGGCACGGTGCTGTTGCCGGGGATGCTGGCGCTGGCGAAATTGCCGGTGTTCGGTTGGGCCAAACCGGTGCCGGTCAACAAATGGCGGCTGCGCAATCCGCGCGTGGGCATGATGATTGTGGCGGCGGCGGGACCTTTGTCCAATATTGTCATGGCGGTGCTGGGCGCATTGCTGCTGGGGGCGATGGCGCATATGCCGCAGGCGATGGGCGTGCAGGTGGTGGCCGAGATGCTGCTGACCTTTATCCAGATCAATCTGTTTCTGGCGCTGTTCAACCTGCTGCCGATCCCGCCGTTTGACGGTTCGCATATTGTGGAGGGGCTTTTGCCCCAGCGGGCGGCGGCGGTTTATGCTCGGTTTCGTCGTTTGGGTTTTGCGCTGGTGCTGGTTCTGCTGGTGGTTCTGCCGCAACTGGTGCCGGGGTTCGATCTGGTGGACCGCTGGGTGGGGCCCCCGTTCGACTGGGCCTATCGGCGGATGCTCGATCTGGCGCGTCTGGTGATGGGAGAATAGGGCGATGAGCGTCCATGGCTGGATCATTCTGGACAAGCCGCTGGAGCTGGGCAGCACGCAGGCCGTCAGCGCGGTCAAGCGCAACCTGCGCGCGGCGGGCTATAACATGAAGCTGAAGGGCGGGATCAAGGTGGGCCATGGCGGCACGCTGGACCCGTTGGCCAGCGGGATTTTGCCGATTGCGCTGGGCGAGGCGACCAAGCTGACGGGGCGGATGCTCGATGCGTCCAAGACCTATGATTTCACGGTCCGCTTTGGCGAGGAAACGGAAACGCTCGACCTTGAGGGCAAGGTGGTGGCGACCAGCGATGTGCGCCCGATTGCGGCGGAGATTGCGGCGGTGCTGCCATCTTTTACCGGTCCTATCGAGCAGGTGCCGCCCGCCTATTCGGCGCTGATGATCGACGGGGTGCGCGCCTATGACCGCGCGCGGCGGGGCGAGGCGGTGGATATGCCAACGCGTGCGGTCACGATCCATACGCTCGATCTGATCGACGCGGGCGAGGATTGGGCGACCTTGCGCGCCCATGTCTCGAAGGGCACCTATATCCGCAGTCTGGCGCGCGATATCGCGCTGGCGCTGGGTACGCGCGGGTCGGTAACGATGCTGCGGCGGCTGTCGGCAGGGCCCTTTACGCTGGATCACGCGATTTCGCTGGACTCTCTGAACGAAATCGGTCAGGGGGCGCCGCTTGGAACTAAACTTCTGCCGCTCGAGGCAGGGCTGGTCGACATCCCGGCTCTATCCCTCACGTCCGAACAGGCAGGGGCGGTCCGTCAGGGCCGCGTTCTTTTCGGACAGCCCTATCCCGATGGGCTTTATCTGGCGCGGCTGGGCGATGTGCCCGTGGCGTTGATGAAGATCGAGGGAGGCTCGGCCAAGGTCGAGCGGGGTTTCAACCTTTCGGATGTCGCGGAGTAGAGACTATGACGATTACCGCTGAAAAGAAGCAGGAACTGATCGCTGACAACGCCCAGCACGCCGGCGACACCGGTTCGCCCGAAGTGCAGGTTGCGATCCTGACCACGCGTATTGTCAACCTCACCGAACACTTCAAGACCCACGCGAAGGACAACCACTCGCGTCGCGGTCTGCTTCAGTTGGTCAACAAGCGTCGCACGCTGCTGGCCTATCTGAAGAAGAAGGATGTGGCGCGTTACAACGCTCTCATCGCCAAGCTGGGCCTGCGTAAGTAAGCCAAGTTTGAGAGGCGCCCCAACCGGGGCGCTTCGTTTATGGGAAAAGGCGGTTGTCGATGGATCGGCGCCGCCTTTTCCGCTATACAGCGCCCGGTTTGATGAACTCGCCCCGCTTTGGGGCGGTTTGCATATCAGGCGCATGGTTGATTTTGGGGCTTTTTCTGCAATTCGGCAGAGGCCTTTGGGGCATGAACAAACAGCCCCGCACCGCACCGGGCGGCTATCCCGGCAGCAAATCCTGTGTGGCAATAGGGCCATGCGGGCTGAAGGATACACAATGTTCGACGTGAAAACCGTATCGCTGGAGTGGGGCGGAAAGACCCTCACCCTCGAAACCGGCCGTATCGCCCGTCAGGCTGACGGCGCTGTTCTGGCCACCTATGGCGAAACCGTGGTGCTCTGCGCCGTGACCGCCGCCAAGTCGGTGAAGGAAGGCCAGGACTTCTTCCCGCTGACCGTCCACTATCAGGAAAAGTTCTCGGCTGCCGGCCGCATTCCGGGTGGCTTCTTTAAGCGCGAGCGCGGCGCGACGGAAAAGGAAACGTTGGTTTCCCGCCTGATCGACCGTCCGGTCCGCCCGCTGTTCCCCGAAGGTTTCTATAACGAAATCAACGTTATTGCTCAGGTTCTGAGCTATGACGGCGAAACCGAACCCGATATCGTTGCGATGATCGCCGCGTCCGCGGCTCTTACGATTTCGGGCGTGCCTTTCATGGGCCCCATCGGCGCTGCGCGCGTGGGCTTCAAGGATGGCGAATATCAGCTCAACCCGTCGATGGCGCAGGTGGCCGAAGGCCGTCTCGACCTCGTTGTGGCGGCCACCGGCAATGCCGTGATGATGGTCGAATCGGAAGCCAAGGAGCTGTCCGAGGAAGAAATGCTGGGCGCCGTGATGTTTGCCCACGCCGAAAGCCGCAAGGTCGTCAACGCGATCATCGAGCTGGCCGAAAAGGCCGCCAAGGAGCCTTGGGAAGTCGACCTGTCGGACAACACCGCCGACATGAAGGCCAAGCTCAAGAAGCTGGTGGGCAAGGACATCACCGCCGCCTACAAGCTGACCGACAAGTCGGCCCGCTCGAACGCGCTGAATGAAGTGCGCGCCAAGGCCAAGGCCGCTTTCGCCGACGAAACGCCCCAGACCCAGATGGTCGCCATCAAGGTGACCAAGAAGCTGGAAGCCGAAATCGTGCGCACCGCCATCCTCAAGGACGGCAAGCGTATCGACGGGCGCACCACCACGCAGATCCGCCCGATCGAATCGATGGTCGGCTTCCTGCCCCGCACCCATGGTTCGGCGCTGTTCACGCGCGGTGAAACGCAGTCGATCTGCACCACCACGCTGGGCACCAAGGACGCCGAGCAGATGATCGACGGCCTCGATGGCCTGTCGTATCAGAACTTCATGCTGCACTATAACTTCCCCCCCTATTCGGTGGGTGAAGTGGGCCGCTTTGGCGCCCCCGGTCGCCGCGAAGTGGGCCATGGCAAGCTGGCATGGCGCGCGCTGCACCCGGTGCTGCCTTCGAAGGAAGACTTCCCCTACACGATCCGCGTTCTCTCGGACATCACCGAGTCGAACGGTTCGTCCTCGATGGCCACCGTCTGCGGCGGTTCGCTCTCGATGATGGATGCCGGTGTGCCGCTGGCGCGTCCGGTTTCGGGCATCGCCATGGGCCTGATCCTTGAAGGCGATGATTTCACCGTGCTGTCCGACATTCTGGGTGATGAAGATCACCTGGGCGACATGGACTTCAAGGTGGCCGGCACGTCTGAAGGCATCACCACGATGCAGATGGACATCAAGGTTGCCGGCATCACGCAGGAAATCATGGGTCAGGCTCTGGCTCAGGCCAAGGAAGGCCGTGCGCATATCCTGGGTGAGATGCTCAAGGCTCTGGGTGAAGCGCGTACCGAACTGTCGGCTCATGCTCCGCGCATCGAAACCATCAGCATCGACAAGTCGAAGATCCGCGACATCATCGGCACCGGCGGCAAGGTGATCCGCGAGATCGTCGCCACCACCGGCGCGAAGGTCGACATTGACGATGAAGGCATCGTCAAGATCTCGTCGTCCGACGTGGCGCAGATCGAGGCCGCCAAGGCCTGGATCCTGGGCATTGTGGAAGAGGCCGAAGTCGGCAAGATCTACAAGGGCAAGGTCGTCAACATCGTCGATTTCGGCGCTTTCGTGAACTTCATGGGCGGCAAGGACGGTCTGGTCCACGTGTCGGAAATGAAGAACGAGCGCGTGGAAAAGCCCACCGACGTGGTCAAGGAAGGTCAGGAGGTCTTCGTCAAGGTCCTCGAGATCGATCCGCGCGGCAAGGTGCGCCTCTCGATGCGCGTCGTCGATCAGGAAACCGGCGGCGAGCTGGAAGACACCCGTCCGCCCCGCGAGCCGCGCGAACCGCGCGCTGATCGTGGCGACCGTGGCGGCGACCGCCGTCCGCGCGGAGGCGACCGCGACCGTGGGCCGCGCCGTGAAGGCGGGCGCGATGGTGGCCGTGACCGTGGTCCCCGTCGTGACCGTGAAGAGGGTGGCAACCCCGATCACATGCCGGCTTTCCTGAAGTCGGAAGACTGATCCCATAGTGGGGGAGGGCGTCCGCGCTCTCTCTCCCTTGGGATCAAAGAAAAGGCCCGCCTCCAGCAATGGGGGCGGGCCTTCTTCTTGGTGGGGCAACCAAGAAGCCGGTCTATTGGGCGATGGGCTTGCTGCGGGCGCGTTCTTCGGGCGTGGGTTCGGCCACCACCACGCGGTTGCGGCCCTCGGCCTTGGCGCGATAAAGCGCGCGGTCGGCGGCGCGCAGCGCGGCGCGCGAATCGGCAAAGGAAAAGACATCGGCAATCCCGGCCGAAAAGGTCACCTTGCCGATGGGCATATCGGTGGCGCGGTTGACCATCCGTCGCTCGGCCAGAGATGCGCGCGCATCGTCGAGCAATTCCCAAGCCTGATGCAGCGACCGTCCGCGCAGCAGCACGACGAATTCCTCGCCCCCGTGGCGGGCGACATGGCAGCGATCATCGGAAATCCGGGTCAGCGCCGAGGCGACATTGCGCAGCACCCGGTCGCCCGCCTCATGGCCATGTTCGTCATTGATGCGCTTGAAATTGTCGATATCGCAAAAGGCCACCGCCAATTGGTCGCCGGCATCGCGCGCGGCGGCAAATTCGCTGGTAAATCGATGTTCAAAGGCGCGCCGGTTGGGCAGGCCGGTCAGATGGTCCTCCTCGGCGCTGCGGCGGGCCTGTTCCAGGCTGCGGCGCAGGGCGCGGGTTTCCAGCATTGAGCGCGCCATATCCTTTTCCAGACTGGCGGTGCGCTCCAGCATGGTGCGTGCGATCGAAACCAGTTCCTGCACCAGTTCGCCCGTCTCGACCGGGGCATTGGCGGGCTTCATCTCCTCCAGCCCATCGACATGGGCCGAGAGTGCATCGCCATATTCGCTGGCGGCGGTTTTGGCGGCGGTGCTGGTGCGGTCAAAGGCCTCGATATTCGATTCGAGGCGGTTCATCAGCCGATTAAGAAATTCGCTCTGATCGCCGCCATTCTCGCGCAGGATCAATTCGATCCATTCCAGCGTCAGGGGCTGGCGCGACTGGATGCGCTGGTCGATGCTGCGCGTCATCGAGCCATCGCCGCCGTTCAGGTAATTATGTGCCACGCCCAGCGTGATCGGGTTGATTTCCAGATCATGGGCCAGAAGAAAGTCTGCGATATCGGCAAGTAATTGCGTGCGCGCCAGACGGCGCGGATCAAGCACGACCGAAGTATCGGCAGCCTGATCCCCTTGCGGCACATCCTCTTCGCGCCCGGCCCCGGTCAGCCAGCCAAGCAGACCCCGTGACGGGCGCTTTGAAAGATTCGGATCGTGCGAAGTCATCCGGGCCTTTTAGCGCAGGCCTATGGAAAGCCTGTTGCCGCTTCGGACCGGATTTTTACGCAGATCGCGGCTTAATGCTTGGCCGGTTGGGGCGTATCTTGAAACACCGTGGCGCCGGGGGGCAATTTCGACCAGTCGGCAGGCGTGACACAGCAATAATTGCCGCTGCGATGGGCGATACCTTGCAGGAACGGCGGCAGCCGTTTGCAGCGCATCAGGATGCCATCGCTGTTCTGCGCGGCCAGATAGGCGACCGGATCATTGATCGAGCCCCGGAAATGAGGCGGCAGCACGGCCAGTTCGTGATCGGGCATCCGGCTCTGCATATAGGCGAAATAGGTCACGTCATCGAGCAGCAGATGGCGCGCCTCACGCGGCATGGGCAGGTTGCATTGACGCGCCGCGCCCATGATGTCCTTGTACGAGGCGTGGTAGCCAAACACCGGCACCGACCATGGATGCCACGGCAACCAGTCGCGGCGCTGGGCATCATCAATCAGGCGCGGACCGTAAAGCCCCGAGACCAGCACGATCGAGAGCAGCATCAACGGCCCGATGGCCAGCGCCAGCGTGCTGATCCAGCGGCGCAGGCCCTCCCAACGGTGCGGGCTGGCCATGGCCAGAATGATCGCCAGCATCAGCAGCGGCAGGACAAAGCTCGCCTCATAGACATTGCGGTCATACTGGCTGACGCACCAGATCGACACCGCACCCAGCAGCATTAGCGCGATCACCGGTTCGGGCGGGATCACCTTTTCGCGCCACATATTGCGCACGCCGCCGATAAAGCTGATGATTGCGGCCAGCAGGGCGGCGGCCCAGATGATCGTCATGCCCCCGCGCCAGCCATTCATCTCGTCGCGGCTGACCATATTGAGCGGAAGCCATGAGGACATCGGATCAATGGCCGGGGCGGCGCGCTCGACGTAATTGTGCAATTTGTAGTTTTGCAGAACCTTGAGCACCAACTGCGTCTTGCTGATCGTGCCCAGATCGAGCTGTCCGGCAAGGTTGTTGCGGGCGTGCTGATGGGCGATGATCGGGTCGGCCGGGCATTGCACGCGGTTGACCCAATATTTCGCCGCGCTGCCCGTGGCCAGCAGCAGCAGCACGATGGCCACGCCTCGCGCAAACAGGGCGCGCCGCCCGCGACTGGCAAAGATGATGCAGGCGGCAAAGGCAGGCACCACCAGCACCGCTTTGAAATGATAGGACATGGCGATGAGCGCCAGCGCCAGAATGGTCAGCGAGCGGCGCCATGCGGTGCCGGGGCTGGCCGTGGCATTGGTATAGGCGATGCCGTTGAACGGCGCGAACATATTGCCCGGAGAGCGCCAGCCTGCGCTGGCGATCAGCACAGCGGCCGTGGCGGCCAGAAAGATCGGCTGTTCCGGGCGGCTCCACACCAAGAGCAGCGGCATCACGCCCAGACCCATCAGCGCCGAGGCGATGATGGCCAGTATCTGACGTTCATCCAGGGTCCGCCCGATCTGTTTGACCAGGCGCAGCACCATGATGATGAACACAATCGCATAGCCCACGCCCGAAATGCGCACGAACAGCGGATCGGGAAAGCGCGTGTTGAAAAAGGCCGAATACCACCGGACCGGCCACATGAAGAAGGGTGGCACGGCCAGCGTGTTAGGCCCGCAATTTTCCGAATAGAGCTTGTCCAGCCCGTCGAGCCACGCCCGTTCCTGAAGCCGCCAGCCAATTTCATCGGAATAGACCGGCAGCAGCATCCCCGCGACCAGCGCGATCAGCAATCCGGCCACCACCACGCGGCGCAAATTGGGAAACAATCTGGTGTGATCAAAGGTCATGAAAGCAGCAGTTGCCCCAAAATAGCGGATCTGGTGTGGCCATATGCAACAAGGCGCGCAAGCGGCCGGTTATGCCACTTGCGCGCCCTGACTGTTCAGCAAGAGCTTATCGCACGCGCGGATTGCCGAAGGGCAGCGGCGGCGGCGGGCGACGATGGCCGCGCGGCAATTGTGCCTGATAGGCGCGGCCGCAATGTTCGACGCAATAGGGGAAACCGGGGTTCACCTTCTCGCCGCAGAAGTGGAAGTCCGGTTCGCCCGGATGGCCCATCGGCCAGCGGCAGATACGGTCGTTCAGATCCAGCAGGCTGGTCTTGTCGGCAATATCGGCGCTGGGCTTGGCCGGCACGAGGCGGCGCGGCGGAGCGGGGGGAATCGGAGCCTGCTGCTCGCCCGGACCCTGACGCAGAAAGCCGCCGGGGCCAACCGAGACGATGCGCGGGGCAGGCGGGGCGGCAGGCGCATCGCCCGCAGGGGCGGCAGGCGCAGCAGCGACCGGCGCAGGCGGCGGGGCCACAGGCGCGGCAGGCGCCGGGCGCGGAGCGGGCGCCGCCGCACGGGGCGCGGGCGCTTCGACAGGGGCGGGGCGCGGCGGGGGCGGCGCGGCCTGAACCGGGGCGGGCGCAGCCTCTTCGTGGCGATCATTCGACTTGACCGGGCTAGGGCGAGCCTTGAGCCCGAGACGGTGCGCCTTGCCGATCACGGCATTGCGCGACACGCCGCCCAATTCCTCAGCGATCTGGCTGGCGGTGGCGCCGCCTTCCCACATGCGGGTCAGTTTGTCGATGCGTTCTTCGGTCCAGCTCATGCGTGCCTTGCTGCCTTTTATCCTGAATTCTTCCGCTCGCCCTATGTGGGGTGAGTGAAAGCGCGGTGCAAGTCTTGCCAGCCCGCGCGCTACCCGATAGTCGGGCAAGCATGGCCGATCAACCCCGCAATGCCGCCCAGACCGCCGCAATCACGCATGATTCGTCGGTTCGTCCCCCGTTAAGGCAATTTCCTGTGCAGGGAGAGCCTCTGATCCATGGCATCAACCGCCTGGGCTTGTGGACTCTCTATATGAAAGAGGTGCGCCGTTTCATCAAGGTGCAGACCCAGACAATCTGGGCTCCGGCGGTCACCACTCTGCTGTTTCTGGTGATATTTACCGTAGCGATGGGGCGTGGGGGCCGAATTGTACTGGGGGTGAACTTTGCCACCTTCGTTGCGCCGGGCCTGATCATGATGGGCATGATGAACAATGCGTTCCAGAATGCCTCGTTCAGCTTTCTCGCGGGCAAGATTCAGGGGACCATCGTCGATTTCCTGACGCCGCCGCTGACCGCGGCCGAATTGATGGCCGGGATGATTGCGGGGGCGATGACGCGCGGTATTCTGGTCGGGCTGGCGTTGGCCGGGGCCATGCTGCTCTGGCCTGGGGTGACGCTGAGCGTGGCGCACCCGTGGGCGGTGGTGTGGTTCGGGCTGATGGGCACGATGCTGCTCTCGCTGATCGGGCTGCTCTCCTCGGTCTGGGCGGAAAAGTTTGATCATAATGCCGCCGTCACCAATTTCGTGGTGCAGCCTTTGGCGCTGCTCTCGGGCACGTTTTACGTCATCGACAATCTGGCCCCGGCGTTTCAGTCGGTCAGCCGGGTCAACCCGTTCTTCTATGTGATTTCGGGCTTCCGCTTCGGCTTTCTGGGACAAAGCGACATTGGCGCGACCAATCAGGCTGTGCTGCATGGCGCGCTGGGTCTGGCGGCGCTCAATGCGGTGATTGGTCTGGTGACCTATCAGGTGCTGAAATCGGGGTGGAAGCTGAAGGGCTGATCCTTCCCGTTGTGCCGGGCGTCAAAAAACCCGCCGGGGCTATCCTCGGCGGGTTTTTGTATCAGTGGCGAGCTTTTATTTCAGTGGCTAAGGCCGGCCCGCAATCTGTATCGTCCGCCGTCAAAGGGTTCGAACACCTGCGGCAGGGCAGGGTGTTCGACCGGATCGCCTTCGGTGTCGCGGATCAGGTTCTGCTGGCTGACATAGGCGATGTAGCTGTCCTCCTCGCTCTCGGCAAAGAGGTGGTAATAGGGCTGATCGCGGTCGGGACGGGCTTCTTGCGGAATGGATTCGTACCATTCCTCGCTGTTGGCGAACACAGGATCGACATCGAACACCACACCGCGAAAATCATGGTCACGGTGGCGTACAACATCGCCAATGGCAAAGCGGGCTCGTGCGGCGCGAGGTACGTCGATACGACGTCCGGCCTGGGGAGAGAAGAAACTCGTTCTGTCCATGATGGGAAATATAGGCTTGTTGCAGCGCAAAACAAGGCGCGCTTCAGAAAATCCACAGTCGCGTGAAATTAGGGCTTGGCAAGGTATGATTCGTTGGCTAGAGGGCGGCTCCCGACCGGGACGAAGCCCTTGCGGTTTCATCCAAAACCTCACGGAGAGGTGGCAGAGTGGTCGAATGCACCGCACTCGAAATGCGGCATACTCGTGAGGGTATCCAGGGTTCGAATCCCTGCCTCTCCGCCAGGATTTCAAAAGCCTCGCAGGTCATCGACTTGCGAGGCTTTTTGATTCTTCGCCCCAAAAATTACCCTTCGAATATTACTGACCGCACAATTGGCGCAAGGGTTCCAGATCCTTTGGGCGCAAGGGCGAGCGCCATGGGGCGCAGGCCCGCCGCCCTGCCGGGGCGTAGGTGGCCATGGGCAGACCAAAGCCTTCGCCGCCCAGCCGCAACGCCAGTTCCCGCGCCTGATCCGCCGGCATGACCGCGACCTGTCCGGCCAAGGCGGGCGGCGGCGGAATGGGGCGGTCCACCCATGCCAGCACCACCTGATCGGGCTTTGCCGCCGCCGCCAGAGCGGCCAGATCGCGCCATTCGGCCATGCAGGGCGCACACCACCGCGCGCCCAGCAGGATGACCTGTCCCCCGCCGGTCGGCAATTGGGCATGCAACGGGGATGTGGCCAGAAAAGCTCCGCAAAGGGCGATAGACAGTGCGCGCATCGCTACTTACTATGCGCATGAACAAACTATGTAAATCGGGAGAGTGTCTTGCAGATCTCGCGCATGACTCTGGCTGCGGCGTTGGCTGTGCAAATGGCCGCGCCGCTTTGCGCGCAAACCGCGCCCGATGCAAAGCCCGACCTTCAATCGCTGTTCAATGCCGCCACCGATGCATGGGTGGCCAATGATTGCGTCAAGGCTCTGCCGATCTTTGCGCAACTGTCCGCCGATCCGCGTATCAAACCGGGCAGTTTGCCCTATGCGGCGGTTGCCGTGCGGCGCGGCGATTGCCTGATCGCCACGGGCGAAACCGCGCAGGGCGAGGTCTTGGTGCAGCAGGGCCTGCCCCAACTGACCAAGGCGGGCGATGATTTTGCCAATGAAGTGGTGCGGGTCGAACAAAGGCTGGGCAATCTGGCTGCGGCGCGATGGGATCATGATACGGCGCTGGGTCATTACCGCGCCGCGCTGGCGCTGCTGAAAGGCGAGGATCGCTCGCAGACGTTGATGTGGCTGGCGCAACTGACCAGTTTTGACGGTGACAATCAGGCGCTTGATGCGGTGGAGGAAGGTTATGCGCTGGCATCGGCCGGGGCCAAGCCGGACAAGCATGCGCAGGCGATGTGGCAGATGATGAAGGGCCGCATCCTGCTCAATCGCGGCCGGGCAAAGGATGGGCGCGCGGCGCTCGAACTGGCGCTCAAGCTGACCGAGACCCGCCATGATCGCCTGTCGGTCGAGGAAACCCTGTTGCGTGCCGATCTTGCGCAGGCGGCCATGCTGACACGGGACCGTGAGTCGGCCTATCGCTATATGGCCGAATCCGGCGCGGGGCGGCTGGCAAAATCGCCCTTTACCAAGGCGGCACAGATGGAGCCCCCGATGTGCGGCCCCGACACCGGGCTGGAGCCGGAGGACCGCGCCGTGGTTGAATTCAGCATTGACGATTCCGGGCAGGTGGACAGCGCGCGCACCGTCTATGCCAATGGCTCCTATGCCAAGGCGGCGGCTTTTGCCCGTGCGGTTCGGCAATGGGCATGGCCGCGCGAAGAGGCCGCGCTCATCCCTGATTTCTTTCGCGCCGCCACGCGGGTCGAGATCGTCTGCACCCGCGCCGAGGGCACGGGCGGTGTTTCGCCGCGCAACCCGCTGATGGCCCGGTTTGCCCAATGGGCGCAGGCGGTCGAAACCAACCTTGGGTCATGGCCGCAATGGCTCGCTGGGGCCGAGGCGGCGCAAAAGGCGGGCAAGGCCGATACCGAACTGGCCGCCCGCGTGGGGCTGGCTCTGGTCGATCTGCGCGGGGCGCAGGACCGGGAGGCCTCGATCGAGCGGGGGCTGGCGCTGGCGCGGGGCGGCTTTCCAGGCATTCCGGCCGAGGCAGCGCATGCCGCGCTGGTTCTGCTTGAATCCTCGCGGCCTAATAAGAGCCTCCGAGGGATGGATGATGAACAGGCGGCCGTGGACCGTATGCTGAAGCTGGCCGAGGACGCGGCGATGGCGCAGGATGCATTGGCGCAGGACACCGCGTTGCTGTTGGCCGCGCCACGCCGCCCGCGCGTCGGTCAGGGAGGGCGCGGCTATGCCGCGCTGTTGCGCGTGGCGCAGGATCAGCGGCTGGCCGAACATCACCCCCTGCGCCAGTTCGCGCAATTGCGGCTGGCCAATGAGGCGGCCCGCAGCGGGGATCTGGACAAGGCGGCGCAGTGGTTTGCCGCCACCGGCCTGACGCAGGAGCAATGCGCGATGATCGGTCCGCGCCCGGCGGTGACCAATACCAACAGCTGGCCGTCCCACTTTCCGAATGAGGCGCTGCGCTATGGTTTCGAGGGCTGGGCGCGCACCGAATTCGACATTCAGGCCGATGGCAATACCGCACAGGTCCGCACCGTGATCGCTTATCCGCCCTTTGTCTTTACCGAGGCGGCGCGCGAGATGTTTACCGGGGTGCGTTATCAGTCCAGCTATCGCCCCGAACGCGGCCCGGCATGCAGCGCCAGCAGCGATTTCGTGCGCTTCATCATCCCGGGCAATACGAACACGGTCAAGGTGATCAAGGCCAAGAGTTGAGGATCGTACAGCGGGTTCAAAGCGGGCGAGGAGGGCGCGCCATCGGGCGCAGCAGGGCGTCGCCCGCCATCGCCAGCACATTGCCCGCCCAGAACAGCAGCACCGCGCCCATCGCAACGGCCATTTCCCATGGAGAGCCGGGATGGGTCGGCAAGGTATGGCGCCCGATAAAGAGCAGCCGCACCAACCCTGCCGCCAAGGCCAGCAATGCAAGCCCGGTCAGCCGCAGGGCGCGATCAGCGCGTGGGCCGGGGGCGGGTTTCAAGAGGCGATAGATGGGCGACATGGAACGTTCCTGCCTTGAGCACGATCCGTCCTACCCCCCAAGCGCGTTAAGCCTCCACGCGAAGCTGGGGGGATCGCGTGAAGTTTGCGTAAAACCCGCCCGCGTGGCCGATGCGCAAAAAGACGGGCGACCTTGCGGGCCGCCCGTCCAGGATGGGGGTCTTTTCTCTTTATAGCACGAGGGAGTCTGCACCTCGTGTGGGGGACTAGCGTTTAGAAGGTGATCTGCACCTCGCCGCCGAAGGTGCGGGGCGGGTTGAAGTTGCCATAGTCGCCCAGCACCGCATCATTCGCGCCCGAGCGGCGATAGATGTAGGTGGTGTTGAACAAGTTGCGGCTCCACACCGAGAAGGTCGCCTTGGTCGCGCCGCTCATCGGCACCGAGGCCAGAGCGATGCGGCCATTGACCACAAAGCTGGCGTCGGTCTTCACCGCTTCGTTCTGGAAGCTGTACTGCGACTGGGCATAGTTGGCGTCCAGATGCACGCGCACCTCGCTGCCGTTGGCGTTCACCGGCATCACGTAATCGGCATAGGCCGAGGCGGCATTGCGCGGCGTATAGACCACATAGACCTGATACAGCGCATTGTTCAGGAACGGATTGGCCGTGGGCGGAACGAAGGTGTAGGTATAGGCATAGGACGCACCCAGCGTGACGCCTTCGGCCGGCTTGACGGTCAGGTCGGCCTCGATCCCGCGGATCTTGGACGTGCCCGGCGCATTGCGGGTTTCCTCGGTGTGCAGGTTGAAGGTCGGGCTCAACGGATTGGTGTCGACATTGTCGAAGTCGGTCTGGGTGCCGGTGCGGTCCATCATGTAACCCGCCAGATTCAGGCGGACGTGATGGTCCATCAGGTCCATCTTGGTGCCGATTTCATACGAGCGGACGACTTCGGGGCCAAACGAGTTGAACGTCTGCGAACGGTCATTGGCGCCGCCGGCGCGATAGCCGGTCGAGTATTTGGCATAGAGGTTGACGTTGCGCGTCAGCTCATAGGCGGCAACGGCAAGCGGGTCGAAGCGGCTGACGCTTTCGTTGAACAGGAAGTTCGTCGAAACGCCCTGCACCATGTACAGCGTGCCGTTGCGCTTTTCATTGGTATAGCGGCCGCCCAGCGTCAGGTGAAATTTGTTGTCCAGCCATTCGGGCGTATAGGTCATCTGGCCAAAGGCGGCATAGCTCTTGGCATAGGCCTGGCTGGCGCGCTGCAGGAACTGCTGGCCGATGGCCCAGCCTTGGTTGGACGAGGTGACCGTGCCCGAAACCGTTTCGCTGTTGATCGTATAGCCGGTGCCGTCCAGGTTCCAGGTGTTCGACGAAGGGGTCGAGGCCTGTTCCTGCGCGCGCTCGTTGAAGTAATAGGCGCCCAGCACATATTCGACCTGCGGGATGCTGCCCACCAGTTGCAGTTCCTGACTGAACTGGCGCTGGTTCAGGTAAGACAGGCTGTAGCGGCTGAAGCCGGTGTTGGGGGCAAAGATCGTGCGCGCGGCGCCGCCCGAATTGTCCCACTGTTCGGTCGAAACGCGGCGCCATGCCGTGATCGAGCGCAGCTCCATGCCGGGCATCAGCTTATAGTTCAGATGCAGCGAGGTGCCTTCGGTGCGGTCAACGCTGGGCTGCTGGGGCACGCCGATCGGGGCGACCGAGAGGCGGCTGCCGCCGGTGGGCGTGACCAGCGAGGAAAGCGGCGCGATGCAGGACGAGCAGGCCGTGGTGGTGCCGGGCGATGCCAGATAATATTTGTTGGTGGTGCTGTTCAGCACATACTGGCCAACGGTGCGGCCCTGTGGGTTGTAGTTGATCAGCTGGCTGAAATTGGGCGTGTTTTCGTCGCGGCCCTTGTCATAGGACAGCAAGGCCGTGAAACCCTGAACCGGGGTCCACTTGGCGCTGATGCGGCCGCCCACGCGCTCATACTGGTTCCACCCGGCTTGTCCGGCCAGCGGGTTCTTGACGGTGGCGTCCTGATGTTGTTCCACCGCGTCGATCTTGACCGCGATATTGTTGAATTCGGGCAGGTCCAGATGGCCTTCGGCGGTGTGGCTGCCGTAATTGCCCACGCCTGCCGAGAAGCGGCCGCCAAACTGGCCGCTGGGGTCGCGCGTCACGATGCTGACGGCGCCGCCTTCGGTGTTGCGGCCAAACAGGGTGCCCTGCGGACCTTTCAGCACTTCGATGCGCGAAACGTCGAACAGCGCGGCGTTCAGGCCCTGCGAGCGGGCGAGGTACACGCCGTCGATATAGACGCCGACGCCGGTGTCGCGGGCGGTCTGGTTCTGGTCAAACGGCACGATGCCGCGGATGCCGACCGTCAGCGCCGACTGGCGCGCCTCAAACGTGGCCACGCGCAGCGAGGGCACACCGCCATCGGCAAGGTCGATCAGGCTCTGAACATGGCGGTCCTTGATGACCTGCTCGCTGACCACCGAGATGGCCACCGGGGTCTTCTGCAGGTTCGTCTCGCGCTTGGTGGCGGTCACGACAATGTCGGTCAGTCCGGTGCCGTTGCCTTCCGCCGGGGCGGCGTCTGCGGCATGAGCAACGCCCGCATTCATCAGCACAAGCGCGCTCAGCGGCAGGGCGAGAAGGGCCTTGGAATGTTTCACCTGATATTCCTCCGAGGGGTGCGACCGGGTTGGAGAGGGTGGCCGCTGTTGGCAGTAACTTTAGTTAATTGGTAAGTTACAGCGCCCTCTATCCATCGATGTTTGCACTTTTGTGACGATTCGGACGCATTCTTCGCGGGCACGTTCCCGGTGTTGCATCTGGGTGTCCCGGATTGACGCCTTGGATTGACTGGGCAGAAATTCGTGCCAAGGAAGAGGGCCTGTCCCGCAACATCTGAAAGGAGCCGGGTTTGACCCGTTCGCGTTCCGGTCTGGTTCTGGCCGTGATGCGCAGCCTGATGGCAGCCCTGTTTGCGGTGTGGCTCTGGCTGGCGCCGCATCATCATGCACAGGGGGGGCTGGAAACGGTCTGGCTGTTTGGCGCTTATCTGGTCTTTGCGCTGGTGATGCTGGCGGTGGCGGCGCAAAGCTGGTGGTATGATTTCCGGCTGGCGCGGGCCGCCTTTGCGGTTGATGTCGCCACCTTCCTTGTCGGCCTCTATCTGACCGAGGCGGTGACGCTGGATTTCTTCAGCTCCTTCATGGCCTTCTTCGCCTTTCTGATGCTCAATTCGGCCACGCGGTGGAGCAGGCGCAGCATCCTGATGATCGCGGTGGGGCTGGCGGCCTGTTTTCTGCTGGCGGGGCTGCTGGTCGAATGGGGCGAGTTTCATTTCGACACGACCAAATTCATCCGCCGCTTCAGCACGCTGGCCCTGCTCTCGCTGATGCTGGGCTGGTTTGCGTTTAACCGGCAGAGCGTGCCGGTGGCGCGTTATATAAAGCCCGATCCGGCGCAGGAGCCGCTGGCCGGGGTGCTGGAGTATGCGATGGGAGCCTATGGCGCGGCCGGGGGCGCTATCGCATGGGCGGCGCAGGGCGAAACGCGGCCTGTGATCCGCATGGCCGGGACGGTGGCGGATGGGCTGAAACTGGCCGCTGTGGACGCGCCTTTGCTGGCTGGGGGGATGGTGTTCGACTATCCGCGCAGCCGGGCGCTGGGGCTGAATGACCAGGATCGCATGGTGGCTATGGCGCCTGCGCCGCTGGGCGGGCTGATCGCGGGCTTCGCCGGAGCGCAGGGCCTGTCCTTGCCGATTGTCGGGCGCACCGGGCGCGGGCAATTGGTGCTGACGGGCATAGCGGGCCTCAATTGCGATGACCTCTTCGCGGCCAAAAGCGTGGTGCGCGAGATTGCCGCCGCGATGGATGAAGAGGAAACCGAGGCCATGGCGCGCGAACTGGCCATGTCGCGCCTGCGCACCCAGATTGCCGCCGATCTGCATGACAGCGTGGTGCAAACTCTGGCCGGGGCGAAATTCCGGCTGGAGGCTTTGCGCTACAAACTGGCGCAGGGCATGGCCGCGCCTGATGACATCGACCTGCTCTGCGCCGGGTTGGCGGACGAACAGAGCCATGTGCGCGCCATCATCGAGCGCCTGCGTCAGGGCCAGATTCAGCCGGGCCGGCGCGATCTGATGCAGGAATTGCCCCCGCTGGCCGATCAGCTTTGCGCGCAATGGCTGGTGGCTGTCTCGGTGGTGGGCGAGGGGCCGGTCATCGTGCCCACCGCGCTCAATTTCGAGATCCAGCAGATCCTGCGCGAGGCCACCGCCAATGCAGCCCGCCATGGCGGGGCGCGCCATGTCCGCGTTGAACTGGGCATGGCCTGGGGGCGGTTGATCATGGCCATTCTTGATGACGGCAGCGGTTTTGCCCCCGATGCGCAGAGCGGCCCGCCGCAATCCATCGCCGCGCGCGTGGCAAGGCTGGGAGGGGACTTGACCGTGGGGACGATCCACGGGCAAACGCGCGTGCTTGTAACCTTGCCGATGGAGCATGCCGGATGACCCGGATCGTCATTGCCGATGATCACGCCTTTTTGCGCGCCGGGCTGGAGCAGGTGCTGGGCGGTCTGGGTTTTACGATTGTCGGCTCGGTGGGCGATGGCGATGCGGCGTTGGCGGCGGTGGCCGATGTCGATCCCGATCTGCTGATTGTCGATCTGCGGATGCCGGGGCGCAATGGGGTGGCGGTGATCGAGGCTTTGCGCGCAGAAGGCGATAGGCGGCCTGTGCTGATGCTGGCGGCCGAGATCGACGATGCCAGTCTGGTCTCCGCGATCCGGCTGGGGGTCAATGGCATCCTGATGAAGGACAGCGATGCTGCGGCGTTGAAACAGGCCATCGACACGGTGATGTCGGGCGCGCGGGCGATCTCCATGCCGATGATGGAGCGGGCCTTCATGCTGGCTTCAAAGCCGTCTGCAACAAGCCCGCTCGATGCTTTGTCAGAGCGGGACCGGCGGATCGTCGAAGGCGTGGCCGCGGGGCTGCGCAACCGCGAAATTGCTGAGAATCTGGCCATTTCCGAAGGGTCGGTAAAGGTCTATCTCCACCGCATCTTCGACCGGCTGAATGTGGGCAACCGCACCGAACTGGCGCTGCTGGTGCGTGCGGGGCATGGCCAGCACGGGGCTGCATCCTGACATTCTAAATTTGTCATTTGCGGCGATTTGCAGGGCCGCCGCCGGGGACCGTCATCCAACTGTCATGCGCGCTTCCTACCCGCCGACTATCACGAGCGGCAGGATCGGACTGTCCGCCAGACAGGACATCACATTATGACCATGACGAAATGGGCGGGCGCGGGCATGGCGCTGATCGCGGCGATGGCGGCAACCTCCGGTCAGGCGCAAACCCGCGTGCATTACAGCGTGACCGACAAGATCGCCGGGGCCGACGGCGGCTGGGATTATGCGCGGGTCGATGCTCCGCGCGGCGTGCTGTATGTCGCGCGCAGCAATGCGGTGATGGGTCTCGATCTGGCCACGCGCAAGGTGACCGATGCGGTGACCAGCGCCGAGGGCGGGCATCAGGTGATCCTGATCGACGATGGCGCCACTCTGGTGGAAACCGACGGCAAGAGTGGCCTGACCCGCTTTGTTGAAGTGGCCACCGGCAAGGTGATCGCGCAGGTGCCCAGCGGCAAGAAGCCCGATGCGGCCTTCTATGATGCCGCCACCGGCAAGATCGCGGTGTTCAGCCCCGGCAATGACACGATCACCAGTATTGATGCCAAGACCTATGCGGTGACCGGGACGATGAAGCTGGCGGGCGGGCTGGAATTTGCGGTCAGCAACGGGCGCGGCGGGGCCTTTGTCAATCTTGAGGACGAGAACAAGATTGCCGAAGTCGACCTGAAGGCGGGCCGCTTGCTGCGCAAGATTGCCATGCCCGGTTGCGTCGGCCCCACGGGCCTGGCGATGGTCGCCGGTGGCAAGCGCCTGATTTCGGCCTGCGCCAATGGCGTAGCGGTGGTGGCCGATGTGGCCAGCGGCAAGGCGGTGGCCAAGCTGCCGATCGGCAAGGATGCCGATGCGGTGATCGCGGACGAGGCGCGCGGACTGGCCTTCATTCCCTGCGGCGGCAGCGGCACGCTGGTCGCGCTCGACATTCGCCGCCCCGATCACGTCACCGTGGCGCAGGTCATCCCCACCCAGATCGGCGCCAAGACCGGCGCAGTGGACCCGCGCGACGGCCGGGTCTATTTGCCCGCTGCCACGCTGGCCGCGCCCGAGGCCGGGGCCAAGCGCGGCAAGCCGGTGCCGGGCAGCTTTGTCATTCTGGTCGTTTCGCCCAAAGCCTGAAGAGGGAATTTGCGATGATGAAAGCCATTCTGAGCGCAGCCTTGCTGATGCTGGCCATTCCTGATGCGGGTATGGCGCAAGCCGCGCCTAAGTCGCTGCAATATCTGGACGGCGCTCTGTTTCAGCCGGTGCTGATCCTGCCCGCGCCGGTGGCCAAGGATATGTCGGCCAACGCGCGCGAACTGGCCGCCTTGCACCAGTTGATCGCCACGGCCAGCCCTCAGCGCTTGAAGCAGGCCTATGAGGATGCGATCCACGAAGATCCGGCGATCTTTAACGAAACGCTGGGCCTCGATTTGAAAAAGCTGCCCGCGACGTGGGAATTGCTGGAAATCGTCAACCATGAATCCGCCATCGTCGCCAGCATCGCCAAGGAGCATTTCCATCGCATGCGCCCCTACAGCGCGGACGCCTCGCTGCCTTTCTGTGAAGGCAAGGCCGATCCGGCCAAACCTGCCTATCGCTCCTATCCCTCGGGTCATTCGACGCTGGGCTATGCGGTGGGCGTGGCGCTGGCGCGGCTGTTACCGGACCGGGCGGGCAAGATCATGGGCCGCGCGCAGGATTATGCGATGAGCCGCGAATATTGCGGCGCGCATTATGCCAGCGACATTCAGGCCAGCGAGGTGATCGGCACGCTGGCGGCAACGTTGCTGCTGAACGATCCGCGTCTGGCCGACAAGGTGGCGGCGGCGCGGGCCGAACTGAGCAAGATCTGATGGTCATTCGGGCCTGCTGTCTGCCAAAGGTGAGCGGCAGGCCCGGCATGTGTAAATCTGCCTAATACGAAAGCATAGGTGGTTTTCTCTATTTTGCTCGATTGCCGATCTGCAATATATCAAAATATGCTGTGCTAAATCATCCATGTCTGAGTGGATGAAAGGCATGGCCTTGCTGCGGTATCTTCATAATATTCTGAATAGTCAGGGTTATGCCCCGCATGGCTTTTGCCTGCTGTGGCAACCGGAACTGATCTGGACTCATGTGATGGCCGATGCGATCACCGCGCTGGCCTATTTCACCATACCGATCGCGCTGGTCATGCTGGTGCGCAGGCGGGGCGATATTGCCTTCAGCTGGGTGTTCATCTGCTTTGCGGTGTTCATTCTGGCCTGCGGGGCCACGCATGTCATTTCGATCATCACGCTGTGGTATCCGATTTACGGCATTCAGGCGCTGGTCAAGGCGCTGACCGCGGTGGTCTCGGTGGCGACGGCGGCCGCGCTCTGGCCGCTCATGCCCAAGCTGTTGGCGATTCCATCGCCTACCCAATTGCGGCTGGCCAATGAGGCGCTGGCCGCGCGCGTGTTGGAGCGCGATGCGGCCATCGAGCAATTGCAGGCCGAAATCGCCGAGCGCAAAAGCATTCAGGCCCAATTGGCCGAGCAGAGTCGCGAACTCGACGTGGCCCGGTCGGTGGCCGAGAGCGCCAGTCAGGCCAAGTCGAACTTTCTGGCCAATATGAGCCATGAATTGCGCACGCCGCTTAATGCCGTGATGGGCTATGCCCAATTGATGATGCGCGAAAAGAGCATCGAGGAGCGCCACCAGCACGCCGCCCGCACCATCCATGACAGCGGCCAGCATCTGCTCACGCTCATCAATGACATTCTCGATCTGTCCAAGATCGAGGCGGGCAAGCTGGAGCTTTACCCCACCAGCATCGACCTGCGCGGCTTTCTGAAAGGGATTGCGGCGATCATGCGCGTGCGGACCGAGGAAAAGGCGCTGGATTTCATCTGCGACTTTGCCCCCGATCTGCCCGATTTCGTGCTGGCCGATGAAAAGCGGTTGCGACAGGTGCTGCTCAATCTGTTGGGCAATGCGGTCAAATTCACCGACCGGGGCCGGGTGACGCTGGGCGTCAGCGTATTGATGACAAGCGGGCAGAATGTGCGGCTCAGTTTCTCGGTGCGCGACACCGGGGTGGGAATTGCCGAGCAGGAATTGCCCACGATCTTCAAGCCCTTTGAACAGGTGGGCGCCAATGACAAGCGTTCGGGCGGCACCGGCCTTGGCCTGTCGATCAGCCGCCAGTTGATCGAATTGATGGACAGCGCGCTCAAGGTGGAAAGCGTGGTGGGCGAGGGCAGCCTGTTCTGGTTCGACCTTGATCTGGCCATTTCTCATCGACAATCGGGCGCCGAGGTCAATTCGGCCGAATGCACCGGCTATCGCGGGGATCGGCGTCGGATTCTGATCGTCGATGATATTACTGCCAACCGTGAAGTGCTGGCCGCGCTGCTGGTCGATCTGGGCTTTAATGTCGAACAGGCGCCCAATGCGCAGGAAGGCATCGCGCAGGCTATCACCTCGCCGCCCGATCTTATCATGATGGATATTCGCATGCCGGGCATGGATGGGCTGGAGGCGATACAGGCGCTGGGCGAACACAAGGAGGTGCGCCATGTGCCGATCATCGCGGTATCCTCGGGCATTTCGCCCCAGCATCAGGCCGCCGCGCTGGCTGCGGGTGCGCGCTCCTTTTTGCCCAAGCCGCTGGACCGGGCCGAGATGATCCGGCTGGTGGGCGAGGCGATCGGGGTGGAATGGACCATCGAACAGGCCGAGGCGAAGGAAGAGGCGATGACCGTACCGCCCGCCGATACGCTGGGCGCGCTGCACGCGGCAGCGGCGGCGGGCAATATGCGCGCGGTGCGCGGCGAGGCCGAGCGGATTGCCGCTCTCGATACCGCCTATCGCGCCTTTGCCGAAACGATCACCCGCATGGCGCGCGCGTTTCAGTCGCAGGCGCTGCTCGCTCTGGTTGAGGCCAGCATGGAGGCGCGGGCATGAACGATATGTCGGGCGCCTTTGTCGCCGATGCCGGTGCGGTGGTTCAGACCATTCTGGTGGTGGATGACAATCCGGTCAATCTGGGCGTGGTGGGCGAGCATCTGGAGGATAACGACTATAATGTCACCGTCGCGCAGGACGGGATGGAGGGCCTGAGACGCGCCGAATTGGGCCAGCCCGATCTGATCCTGCTGGACGTCATGATGCCGGGCATCGACGGCTTCGAAACCTGTCGCCGGTTGAAGGCCAATCCGGCCACCTGCGACATTCCCGTCATCTTCATGACCGCTCTGACCGATGTGACCGACAAGATGTCGGCCTTTCAGGCGGGCGGGGTCGATTATATCAGCAAGCCGTTTCAGACCGAGGAACTGCTGGCCCGCGTGCGCACCCATCTGGCCCTGCGCGAGGCGCAGCGGCAGATGGCGCGCAAGAACGCGCTGTTGCAAAGCGAAATTCGCGCCCGCCATGAGGCCGAAATCAGCCGCCAGCAATCCGAGCAGAGCTATCGTCGCCTGTTCGAGACCGCCCATGACGGGCTGCTGCTGCTGGACGCGGCCAGCGGACGGGTGATCGATGCCAATCCGGCGCTGGTGGCGATGCTGGGCCATGATCGCGATGCCATTCTGGGTCGGCTGTTCTGGGAATTGCCGTGCTTTGCCGAAATCCCGGCCGCCCGCGCGGCGGTGGAGGATTTGTCCCGGCGCGAAACGGTCAAATATGACGATTGGGAATTGCAGAAAACCACCGGGGCGCCGCTCCATGTCGAGGTGATCGGGCGGCGTTATCGCAATGAGCATCAGACGGTGATCCAATACAACATCCGCGACACCAGCGACCGCAAGGAGGCCGAGGCCCGCATCCGCTATATGGCGCTGCACGATGCGCTGACGGGCCTGCCCAACCGCACGCTGTTGACCGACCGGCTGGGCCATGCCGTAGCGCAGGCCCGCCGCTGCGGCCAGAAGGTGGCGGTGATGATGCTCGATCTGGACCATTTCAAGCATATCAACGATTCGCTGGGCCATCATGTGGGCGACATGCTGTTGCAGACCGTGGCCGACCGGTTGCGGGCATGTCTGCGCGAATGCGATACGGCGGCGCGGCTGGGGGGCGATGAATTCGTCATCCTGCTGGGCGATGTCGATAATGCGAATGATGTCGATGTGGTCGCGGCCAAAGTGCTGCACGCGCTCAAAAGCTCGTTTATGATTGAGCAGCATCAGTTGCATATCGGCGGCAGCATCGGCGTCAGCACATTTCCGCAGGATGGCGAAGACCCTGGCAAGCTGCTGCGCGCGGCCGACACCGCGATGTATGACGCCAAGGGCAGCGGGCGGGGCATCCATCGCCATTTTACCTCCGCGATGAACGAGGCCACGATGCGGTGGCAGGAACTGGCCAATGATATTCATCAGGCCTGCGTCAACGAAGAGTTCACGCTCCATTATCAGCCCCAGATCGCGCTGGACGGCTATTATATCACCGGGGTCGAGGCGCTGCTGCGCTGGAACCATCCGGTTCAGGGGCTGGTGCTGCCATCGGTTTTCGTGCCGCTGCTCGAAGAACTGGGGCTGATCGTCGAGGTGGGCGAATGGGCGCTGGTGCAGGCGTGCCGGCAGAATGTGGCTTGGCAGCAGGCCGGGCATCCGCCGATCCGCATGGCGGTCAACCTGTCGGCCCAGCAATTCTATCGCGGCGATATTGTCAAAAGCGTGAAGCGCGCGCTGGAGGTTTCGGGCATGGATCCGCAATGGCTCGAACTGGAGCTGACCGAGAGCCTGACGCTGGACGATACCGAGGTGACGATCCAGATCATGAACGATCTCAAGGCGCTGGGCGTGACGCTCTCGCTTGATGATTTCGGCACTGGCTGGTCCTCGCTGTCCTATCTGCGCCGTTTCCCGCTCGACCGGATCAAGATCGACCGCACCTTTATGAGCGAAGTGGCCACCGAGCCCAATGCTGCGGCCGTTGTGCAGGGCATCCTTTCGCTGGCGCAGAATTTGGGCCTTGGCTGTGTGGCCGAAGGGGTCGAAAGCCGCGAGCAGCTTGATTATCTCAAGCGTCAGATCTGTTCGGAGATGCAGGGTTTCCTCTTTAGCCGCCCGCTGGCGCCCGATGATGTGGCCAGCGTGCTGACCCATGCAATGGGCCCCCGCTTCATTGAGGAAGGCTGGCCCGGTCAGGACTGAGTCTGCCCCTCGCGCGCCTTATGATTTCCCCCCGACTGCGTGACTTTACGCAGTCCCACCCAAAGCAACCATCTACACGCTTTTGCTAAACCTGCCTGACGCAAGGGCATTCTGGTTGACCCTTGGCAGGGCAGGGTTTGGCGATGGCGATTTTGGTACGACTGGCACCGCAGGTCACGTTGCAAACGGTTTCTGCTGCGCATGAGGCGCTGTGCGAGGCCTTTCTGGCGGGGCAGGATGTCGATCTGGACGTTGATCGTCTGGAGGAAGGCGATCTGGGCGTGGTGCAACTGATCCTTGCCGCACGGACCGAGGCCGAGGCCAACCATCGCCAGTTTCGCCTGACCGCGCCTGCCAATCCGGTGCTGATCTCGCTGCTGGCCCGCACCGGGCTCTATCCCCAGACCCATGCCGATATCGATTTCTGGTTCCACGGAGTTATCCCCGCATGAGCGCGTCCATTCTTACCGTTGATGATTCCTCCAGCCTGCGCATGGCGGTGCGCATCGCGCTGACGGGGGCGGGCTATACCGTCACCGAGGCGGGCGACGGCATGGAAGGATTGACCAAGGCAGGCGCCCAGCGTTTCGACATGATCATCACCGACCTGAACATGCCGCGCATGGACGGGCTGACCATGATCCGCGAAATCCGCAAGAGCGGCAAGCAGACCGGCGTACCCATCATCTTTCTGACCACGGAAAGCGATGATGGCGTCAAGGGACAGGCCAAGGCGGCAGGCGCGACGGGCTGGCTGGTCAAACCGTTTAACGCCGATCAACTGGTCAAGATCGCCCGCAAGGTTCTTGGCCGATGAGCGAGGATGATCCGGTAGCCGCCTTTCGGGTGGAGGCAGCAGAACTGCTCGATTCTGTCGAGGCGGCGCTGCTCGATCTGGCCGGGGATTCGACCAACACCGGGCTGGTCGACGAGGTGTTTCGCGGGCTCCATACCCTTAAAGGCTCGGGTGCGATGTTCGGCTTTGAGGCGCTGGCGCGTTTCACCCACCATTGCGAAACCGCCTTTGACCGCGTGCGCAAGGGCCATGCCGAGGCCTCGCAGGCGCTGATCGGGGTTGTCCTTTCGGCGCGCGATCATATGCAGGCGCTGATCGATGTGGGCACACAGGGCGACCCGATGCTGGAGATGGCGGGGGAGGCGATCCTCTCCTCGCTGGAAAAGGCGGTGGCCAACAGCGAGGGGATGGCCATCCCCCGTGCCATGCCGACCGAGCGCAAGGGCTGGCACATTTCCTTCAAGCTCCCCCCCGGCTCGATGGCGAACGGAACCAACCCTTTGCCCTTGCTGGATGAATTGCGCGGGCTTGGCGATTGCCTGATCACGCCGCGCCTCGATGAAGTGCCGCCTCTGGCCTCTCTGGTGCCCACCGAATGCTATATTTACTGGGACATCGTGATCGAGGGCGATGTGACCTGCGAGGACATCGAGGATGTCTTCATCTTTGTCATCGACGACATGGATCTGGCGATCACCCCTCTCATCGAGGAGCCCGAAAGCGACGAGCCGGTCGAGGTTCTGCCCGTCGCCACAGTGCTGGCCGCGCCTCAGCCGGTGGCTAAAGCCGCGCCGCCCGCGCAGGAAAGCGTGCGCGTGGCCGCCGAACGTCTGGATGAATTGATGAACCGCGTGGGCGAACTGGTGATCGCCCAGAGCCGTCTGGCGCAATTGGCCGCCAGCGTCGGCCCTGTCAACGAACTCACGCTGCGCGCGGTGTCGGAGGATATCGAGCGCCTGTCGGCCGAGTTGCGCGATACGACGATGGCGATGCGGATGATGCCGGTGGGCAATCTGTTCGGCCGTTTCCGCCGCCTTGTCCACGATCTGGCGCGCGAAACGGGCAAGACCATCGAACTGGTCACGCATGGCGAGGCGACCGAGGTGGACAAGACCGTGATCGAGCGGCTGGCCGATCCGATGATCCATCTGATCCGCAATTCCTGCGACCATGGGCTGGAAACCGCCGATGACCGCGTGGCCTCGGGTAAGTCAGCCACGGGCCGCCTGACCCTCTCGGCGCGGCAGGCGGGCGGCGAGGTGTTGATCGCCATCACCGACGACGGCCGAGGCATCGACCGCGAGCGCGTGCGCGCCAAGGCCGAGGCGCAGGGGCTGATCCAGCCGGGCGCGATCCTTGGCGATGGCGAATTGTTCCAGATGATCTTTCACCCCGGATTTTCGACGGCGGCGGCGATCACCAACCTGTCGGGCCGGGGCGTGGGCATGGATGTGGTCAAGCGCAGCATCGAAAGTCTGCGCGGCACGATCGACATTGCCAGCACGCCGGGCATGGGCACGACCATGACGTTGCATCTGCCCCTCACGCTGGCGATCATCGAATGTATGTTGGTGCGCGTGGGCGAGGGGCGCTACGCGATTCCCCTGTCCGTGGTGGAGGAATGCATCGAATTGCCCGCCGCCGAGGTGACCTCGACCGCGCGGCGCAATTTCCTCGATGTGCGCGGCGAACTGGTGCCCTATCTGCGCCTGCGCGACACATTCGGCACCGATTATCCGGCGGACCTGTTCCAAAAGGTGGTGATTGTCGGGCAGGGCCGGGGCCGCGTCGGCCTGGTGGTCGATCAGATCATCGGCAATACCCAGACCGTCATCAAATCCCTGTCGCGCTTCCATGCCGGGCAGGGCAGCTTTTCGGGCGCGACGATCCTTGGCGACGGCAATGTCGCGCTGATCCTGGACGTGGGCAATCTGATCGTGGCGGCGCAAAAGAACCAGCGCCTGCTGGGCGAGAGAGCGGGGGAAGTGGCATGAGCATTCCCGAGCGTGTTTTGACCTTTGCGCTGGATGGCGAAATCTTTGCCATTGATGCGCAGGCGGTGCGCGAGATCCTTGAAGTGCCCGCGATCACCCGCGTGCCGGGCGCGCCCGGTTTTGCCAGCGGGCTTATCAATGTGCGCGGGGCGATTGTGCCTTTGACCGATCTGGCCGTGGCCTTTGGCATGGCGCACGCCGATCATGGCGAGGACACGCGCGTCATCGTCATCGAGGCCGAGGTGGAGGGCGAGCCCACCACCATCGGTCTGGTCGCGGACAAGGTGCTGGATGTGGCCGCGATGGAGGGCGTGCCGGTGGAGGAAGCGCCGCCTGTAGGCATGCGCTGGCGCGCCGATTTCATCCGCGCCATCGCCCGGCCTCAGGGGCAATTCGTGATCCTGCCCGATCTCGAACTGATCTTTGCCGAAAGTCTGGCCACGGCCACCCGTCAGGAGCGCGCAGCATGAGCGGGGTTCAGCCCGGTCTGCACCCGGTTCAGGCAGTCACCTTCAGCATCGGGGCCGAGGTCTTTGCCGTGCCGGTCGAGCAGGTGCGCGAGATCCTCGATTATCAGGAGACGTTTCGCCTGCCCGGCGCGCCCGAGCATTTTCTCGGGCTGATCGATGTGCGCGGGGTGGGCGTGCCCACCATCGACCTGCGGCTGCGCCTTGGCCTGCCGCGCGCCGAGCCGACGCCGCTGACGCGCATCCTTATCCTTGAGGTGCCGCGCGATGGCGAGGTGATCCTGCTGGGTCTGGTGATCGACCGCGCGCTGGTGGTCAGCGCCTTTGCGCGGGAAAGCATTGAAAAGGCGCCCGACATCGGCATCCGCTGGCGATCGGACTATATCACCGGGGTGATCCGGCAGGATGGCGGCTTTGTCGTGTTGATCGACATTGCCAAGGTGCTGACCAGTCAGGATGCCGCGATGATCGGTCTGTCCTCGAATGAGCCGTGGGAACGGGTGCCTTGAGCGGCCAGCCCGACCGCACACCGGCCAAAGGCTTTGGCGTCGAACCGGCCAAGGCGGCCATCGGCGACCGCCAGTTTCGCCGCGTGGCCGCCTATATTCAGGCCGAAACCGGTATCAAGATGCCCTCTACCAAGGCCCAGATGATCGAGGGCCGTCTGGTCAAGCGCGTGCGTGAGGGCGGGTTTGAGAGCATGGACGCCTATTGCGAGCATATCCTCTCGGGCTATGCCAGCGATGAGGCGGTCGATGATTTCATCAATGCCATCACCACAAACAAGACCGATTTCTTCCGCGAACCGGGCCATTTCGACTATCTGGTCCAGACGATCCTGCCCGAATTGCGCGCCCAGCGCTGCCGCCGCATCCGTTGCTGGAGCGCGGCGGCATCCAGCGGCATGGAGGCTTATACGCTGGCCATGATGCTGGATGATTTCGTGGCCGAACAACGCGATATGGATTATTTCATTCTGGCCACCGATATTGACACCAGCGTTCTGGCCGAGGCGCGGCGCGGGATCTATCCGCATGTTGCGCTAGCCCCGGTGCCGGCTCATTTGCGCGCGCGCTATGTCGTCAATGCCCGCGATCCGCAAAGGCGAGAGGGGCGCATCATCCCCGAATTGCGGCGCAAGGTGGGCTTTGCCCGGCTGAATCTGATGGACGGCCATTATCCGGTGGGCGAGCCGATGGATGTGATCTTTTGCCGCAATGTGCTGATCTATTTCGAGCGCGATGTTCAGGCCAAGGTGATCGCGCGGCTTTGCGACAATCTGCGCCCCGGAGGCCATCTGATCCTTGGCCATTCGGAATCGATCCATGGGCTCGATCTGCCGCTCACCACCGTGGCCAACACGGTGTTCAGAAAGAAGGGATAGGCGATGGCCAAAATCCGTGTGCTGATCGTGGACGATTCGGCCAGCGTGCGCCAGATGATGGCGCGCATCCTGTCGGCCGATCCGCAGATTGAGGTGATTGCTGCGGCCAGCGATCCCTTTGCCGCGGCGCGCTATATCAAGGATGAATTGCCCGATGTGGTGACGCTGGATGTGGAAATGCCGCGCATGGATGGCATCACCTTCCTGCGTAAACTGATGAGTCAGTGCCCTTTGCCGGTGGTCATGTGCTCTTCGCTCACCGAGAGCGGGTCCGATACGCTGCTTCAGGCGCTGGAGGCCGGGGCGGTGGATGTGATCCTGAAACCTCAGGCGGGTGTGGCCGATTTTCTGGCCGAGCAGCATCAGCGGATCTGCGATGTGGTCAAGGGCGCGGCCCGCGCCCGCGTGCGCGCCCGCACCGAACGCAAGCCGGTGGTGCCCCAGCAAAAGCTGACCGCCGATGCGGTGCTGCCCCCGCCCGGATCGCGCGCGATGAGCCGGACCACCGAGCAGATCGTCTGCATCGGGGCCTCGACCGGGGGCACAGAGGCGCTGCGCGAGGTGCTGGAGGCCTTGCCCGCCAATGCGCCCGGCATCGTCATCGTCCAGCATATGCCCGAACATTTCACCCGCTCCTTTGCTCAGCGCCTCAATGCTTTGTGTGAGGTTGATGTGAAAGAGGCCGAGGATGGCGACACGGTGATGCGCGGCCATGTGCTGATCGCGCCGGGCGGGCGCCACACGCTGCTGACGCGGCAGGGCGCGCGTTATACGGTCAGCGTGCGCGACGGGCCGCTGGTCTCACGCCATCGGCCATCGGTGGATGTTCTGTTTCGCTCGGCCGCGCAATCGGCGGGCAGCAATGCGGTGGGCGTGATCCTGACCGGCATGGGCGATGATGGGGCGCAGGGCATGCTGGAAATGAAACAGGCAGGGGCCCGCACCATTGCTCAGGACGAGGCGACCAGCGTGGTCTTTGGCATGCCCAAGGAAGCCATCGCGCGCGGTGCGGTCGATCGCATCGTGCCGTTGGGCAATGTTGCGCGTGAATTGCTGCATGCGGCGGCAAAGTGAAGGTATTACGATGAAACATGCCCGCTTCACGCTGGTTGAAAACAGCACGCCCCCTGGTTCCGGCCAGACCGCCGATGCGCAGGCGGGCATGGCCGATATTGTCGCCAGCCTCGATTCCCGCTTTATCCCGGCGGGCGAGACGCTGGCCCGGCTGGTCGATGCGATGGGGGCGGTGCTGTCGGGTCTTGATACGATGAGCCGGGTGCTGGGCGAGGATTCGGGCGAGGACAGCGAGGCCGCCGAGGCGCTGCTCTGCGCCGCCCGGCAATTGCGCGAGGCCCCCGCGCGGCAGGCAGAAAGGTCGCGTCAGGTCACCGCTCTGGCCCGTGTGATGCAGCAATTGGGCACCCATTCGGCGGAAATCGCGCGCATTCTGACGGTGCTGGAATTCTATACGGTCAATTTGAAGATCGCGGCGGCGGGCGCCGATGAATTCGTCGAATTTGCCAATGATATGAGCATCAAGCTGAAATCAGGCAGCCGTGAGGTCGAGGCTTTCAACAATCAGATCAAGCTGATGCAATCCAGCCTGACCGATATGCGGCGGGTGGACGATGTGCTGGCGCGCGAATGCGCCCGCGTGATCCCGCAGGTGCCCGACCGGCTGGTGCAGGAGGTCGATCAATTGCGCTCGCGCCAGATGTGGCTGGCGCAGGTGGCGGCCCATTCGCGCGACATCATCCTGCGCCTGCAAGGCCGGGTGGGCGATGCGCTGGGGGCGATGCAGATCGGCGACATCACCCGCCAAAGGCTGGAGCATGTGCTGGACGGCTGCCGGATGCTCGAAAGCGTGCTGGCCCAGCCGGAGGGCGCGGACAAGGCCGGAACGCGCGGCCATATGCTGCGCCTTTTTGGCGACCAACTGGGCGATCTGACGGGAGATTTCATCGCCCAGACCGGCGATCTGCTCGATGCGCTGGGGGCGCTGGGGCCCGATTGCACGGCCTTGCTCAGCCATGGCCACCGCGACGATATGATGCAGCAAAGCGGCCATTTTCTGCGCGATCTGGGCGATTGCATCGCGGGCGCCCATGGCATGACCAGCCAGTTGCAGCGCGCCAATGAAAAGGCCGTCGAGATTGCCGATGTCGTGGTGCAGGTGGTCCATGCCCTGCGCCAGCGCGTGCAGGCCATCGAAAGCCTGCGCTTTGACGTCGATTATATGGCGATCAATGTGAACATCCGCGCCCGCCGTGATGCCCAGATCGGGCGACCCGTGGCGGTGATCGCCGATGAAATCCGCATCTGCTCCCAGCAACTGGCCGAGCTTATCCTGGGCATCGCCAAAGTGGCCGATGATCTGGGCATTCAGAGCGAAGCCTTTGAAATCGGCCATGAGGCGGGCGCGCAGGCGGGTGTGGATACGATGCTGACCAACGCTCTGGCGATCATCCAGCATGGCGCGGGTCAGAGCGAGGAGGCCATGAGCGAGGTGAACCAGCGCGCGCAGGGCATCGCGGGCATGATCGACGTGGCCTGCGACGAACTGTCGATCTGCGGCACCTTGTCGGAAAGCCTGCGCGCGATGACAGACAGTTTTGCCGTGCTGGCCGGGGCGGATCGGGCCGATCACAATACCGCCACTCCGCATCCTGCTGCCGCGCTGATGGATAATCTGGCACGCCGCTATACGATGAGCAGCGAGCGCCGGGTGCATGACCGTCATCTGTTGCCCGGAATGGAGCCGCTGATGGGCATATCAACGCTCCACTCCGGGGCGGGCGCCACCAATCCGCCGCCGGATGATGATGACGCCCTGTTCGATGACGCCCTGTTCTAGGCGGCGTTTTAAGCTGCTCCCCCCAGCGCGCGGACAAGGGCGATGCTGGTCTGTACCCGCTGGGTGGCCACTTGCGCGGCGCGGCGGCGGGCGGCCAGTTCGGCGGTCTCGGCCGTCACCACATCGAGCAGTGTGTTCGCGCCCTTGATATAGAGCTCATAGGACAGCTTTGCGGCCTGCCCGGCGGCGGTGGCAGCGCGGGTTTGGGCCGCGCCCTCCTGCTGCAACTGGTCCATGGATGTCAGGCCATCCTCGACCTCGCGCATGGCTTGCAACACGCCGCCGCGATAATTGGCGGCGGCCGCGTCCCAATCGGCGCGCGCGGATTCGATGCGCGCCTTGATCCGCCCGCCATCAAAGATCGGCAGCGAGAATTGCGGCCCCAGCGCCCAGAAAGCATTGGGCGCGGAAATCAGGCTGGACACGGCCATGCTTTGAAAACCGCCATTGCCGCCCAGCGAGATTTGCGGGAAACGCGCTGCGCGGGCCACGCCGATGGCGCGATTGGCGGCATACATCCGCCTTTCGGCCGCGGCGATGTCGGGCCTGCGTTGCAGCAAGGCCGCGGGCAGGGCCGATGGTGCGCCGATCACCGAGAGCGGATGATCGAGCGTGTCGATCTTGGCCTCGCCCGCCGGAATGCCCGCCAGCGTGGCCACCGCATGGGCCAGCACGGCCCGCTGGGCGCGCACCTGCGCCAATTGCGCCTGCGCATCGGCCAACTGTGCATCTGCGCGGCCCACATCAATGCCGGTGGCAATCCCGCCGTCATAGCGGTGATGGGTCACATCATCGGCGCGCTGATAGGCGCCCACCGCGTCCGAGAGGATCGCGATTTCCAGATCCGCCCCGCGCATCGCTGCCCACGTGCTGGCCAGATCGGCCTGAAGCGCTAGGCGCAGCGCGGCGGCGTCATCGGCGCTGGCCTGCGCATTGGCGCGGGCGGCCTTCACGCTGTCGCGCACCCGGCCCCACAGGTCCAGCTCATAGCTGACGGTCGCGCTGACCGTATCGGCCTCGTAATAGGAAGGCTGAGTTGATCCGCGCAGGGGTCGGTCGTCCGACTGCCGGTTGCGGGTCAAGGTGCCGCCCGATTCCACATCGGGCATCGTGGCTGCCTTGCTTTGGCGCAGCGCCGCCATGGCCAGACGGTGCTTGGCAAGGATGGCGGCAAGGCTGGGATTGTCCTGCTCCAGCCGGTCCTCCATCGCATCGAGCGCCGGATCGCCCAAAGCGCGCCACCAGGCCTTATCCGTGGCGGGCGCGGCGGGCTGGGCCTCGCCCCAAACCTTGTCGGCATCGGCGAATTTGGCGGGCAGAGGGGCTGCGGGCGGGCGATAGGCGGGGGCCTGACTGCATGCCGCCGCCAGCAAGGGCAGAAGCCCGATCCAGCGTTTATCCATGCGCAACATGCACCGTTTCCCCTTCCAGCAGCGAATCGGGCGGGCTGTCGATCACCTTTTCGCCCGGCTTGAGGCCCGAGCTGATCTCGACCGAATTGCCCTGATCCTGCGCGATGGTGACGGTGGCGAAATGGACCTTGCCCGAGGCGTCCACGGTGGCTACCTTGACCCCGCCGCCGCGCAGTATCAGCGCGCTGGACGGCACATTGAGGCGACCGGCGGGCACCGGCACATCGAAATGCACCTGCGCAAAACCGCCGGGGCGCAGCGCGCCATCGGCATTGTCCATTACCAATTGCACTTGCAGCGCGCCGGTCTGCGGATTGATCGCGCCCGATTGATCGACCAGCTTTGCCTCAAAATTGCGCCCCGGCCATGCGGGCGCCGTCAGCCGCGCCGAAAGGCCCGAATGCATCAGCGGCGCATATTGCTGCGGCACGCTGACATAGACGCGCAACCGGTGGCCGTCGGCCATGGCGAACATCGGGTTTTGGTTGGTCGAACCCGGCCCGACCAGATCGCCGATATCGGCATTACGCAGCGTCACGGTTCCGGCAAAAGGCGCGCGGATCGTGGCATAGGCCTTCATCGCCAGCAACCGGCCCAGATTGGCCTGCGCCTCGGCCACGGCGGCGACATGGGTGGCGGCATTGGCGTTCTTTTCATCGGTTTCCTGCTGCGAAACCGAATGGGATTTGAGCAGATCGGTCCAGCGCGCCGCCGTGGTGCGGGCCAGCGTGGCCTCGGCCTTGACGCGGACAAGGGTGGCGCGGGCCTGAATGATCTGCTGGTCCAGTTCGGGCGTGTCGATGGCGCCCAAAGGAGCGCCCGCCGCCACATGCGCGCCGATGTCGGCATACCATGCGCGCACATAGCCGGGCACGCGGGCAAAGAGGCGCGCCGATGTCCATGCCTCGATCGTGCCGGGCTGGACCAGCTCGTCGCTGGCCCCGCTGGGCTTGGGGGTGATCAGGCGGACCGTGGGCGTGCTTTGCGTTTCGGCCCATTCATGCGCCTGCGCACTTTCATGCATGCGCCAATAGGTGCCGGCGAGCACCACGGCGATCGCGACGATGCCAGCCGTGATGCCCGCCGACCGCAGGCCCCGGGGGGGGGGAGGGGTGGCCTGCGTTGAGGAAAAGTCAGTCATTGTGGGAAAGCTCCTTCTGATCGCCGCGATGGATCAGGCTGAACACCACGGGCACGAAAACCAGCGTGGCCATGGTGGCAAAGATGAGGCCGCCGATGACGGCGCGGCCAAGCGGGGCGTTTTGTTCGCCCCCTTCGCCCATGCCCAGCGCCATCGGGCCCATGCCGATGATCATCGCCAGCGCCGTCATCAGAACGGGACGGAAACGGGTGGAGCCGGCCTCCAGCGCGGCGGCAAGCGCATCGCCGCAGGCCGCCAGCCTTTCGCGGGCAAAGCTGACCACCAGCACCGAGTTGGCCGTGGCCACGCCCATGCACAGGATCGCGCCCGTCAGCGCAGGCACCGAAAGCGTGGTGCCCGTGGCAAACAGGATCCACGCAATCCCCGCCAGCGCCGCGGGCAGGGCCGAGACAATGGCGGCCGGATCGGCCCAGCTCTGGAAATTGACCACGATAAGCAGGTAGATCAGCACGATGGCGCCCGCCAGACCGGCAATCAGGCCGACAAAGGCGGTGTTCATCGTTTGGGTCTGGCCGCGCAGTGCCACTTGGGCGCCCTTGGGCAGATCGCCCTTGGTGGCGTCCAGGATCTTTTGGATATCGGCCGAAACCGCGCCCAGATCGCGCCCTTGCGTGGCGGCATAGATGTCGAAGGCAGGCTTGATCGAATAGTGGGAAATCACCGCCGGGCTGGGGCCGCGCTGCAATGTGCCCAGCGCCGAGAGCGTCTGGAAGGCGCCGGTGCTGCCGCTTACGGGCGTGTTTTGCAGGGCGGAGATGGAGTCGGTGTGCCACAGCGGCGCCTGAACCACGATGGGGTAGGACACGCCGTTCTTGGGATTGAGCCAGAAGGTGGGGGCCACCTGACTGGAACCCGACAGGCCCACCGAGAGCGAGCGCGTCACGTCATTTTCGGTGATGCCCAGACGGTCGGCCTGCGCACGGTCGATGTTGACGCCGATCTGGGGATAGTTCGACGCCTGTTGCAGGCGAACATCGACCACGCCGCCCAGCCGCGCCATCTTGGCGGCGACATTATGGGCATAGGCTTCATTGGCCTTGGCGTCGGGGCCGGTGATCATCACGTCGATGGGGGCGGGCGCGCCAAAGTTCAGGATCTGGCTGACGATATCAACCGGCAGGAACGAGAACACCGTGCCCGGAAAGGCGCGCGGCAGATCGGCGCGCAGCTTGCGCAGATGCTCGTCGGTGGGGGCGTGATCTTCCTTCAGCGAGATCAGGATGTCGCCATCCTGTGGGCCGATGCCGCCGGTGTTTGAATAGGCGCGGTTGATGCCCGAAACCGGCGGGCCGATATTGTCGGTCACGCTGGCGATCTCGCCCTTGGGCAGATCGGCGCGCACGCGGGCCTCGATGCGGTCGAACTGGGCGGCGGTTTCCTCGATGCGGGTGCCGACGGGCGCACGCACGTGAATGCCGATCTGGCCGGTATCCACCGAGGGGAAGAAATTGCGCCCAAGGAAAGGCACCAGCACCAGCGAAAGTGCGACGATCACGGCAAAGCCAACCACCACCTGTTTGCGCTGCGCCAGAGCGAGGCTGAGCACGCCGACATACCAACTGCGCGCCTTTTCGAAGCGGACCTCGAAACCATGCTGGAAACGGCGCAAGGGGTTATGCGTGTTGGCATGGCCCACGGTGGCGTCATGCTCGCGCATCTGCTCGCCGATATGTTCGGGGGCGTGGGCGCGCAGCAGGAAATTGCCCATGGTGGGCACCAGCGTGCGGCTGAGGATGAACGAGGCGATCATGGCGAAGACCACCGCCTTGGCCATGGGCGCAAAGAGGAAGCCCGCAACGCCCGGCAGAAAGAACATCGGCACAAAGGCGATGCAGATGCAAAGCAGGCTGACCAGAGCGGGCTGGACGATCTGCTGCGCGCCGTCGAGGATGGCCTCCTGCACGCCCTTGCCCTGTTCAAGGTGCCAGTTGATGTTTTCGATCGTGACGGTGGCGTCATCCACCAGAATGCCCACCGCAAGGCTGAGGCCGCCCAGCGTCATGATGTTGAGCGTCTCGCCCGTGACCGCAAGGCCCATGACGGCGGCCAGCACGGCCAAGGGGATCGAGGCGGCAATGATGACCGTCGAGCGCCACGAACCGAGGAAGAGCAGGATCATCAGGCTGGTCAGCACGGCGGCGATCACGCCTTCGCGGATCACGCCCGACACCGCGCCTTTTACAAAGATCGACTGGTCGGAAAGGTAGGAGATCTTGAGATCGGAGGGCAGCGTCACGGCCAGTTGCGGCACGATGTTCCTGACCCCGTCGACAATCGCCACGGTCGATGCTGACCCTGCCTTCAGGATGGTCATCAGCACCGCGCGGGTGCCGTCAACGCGCACGACATTCTGCTGGGGCGGCGAACCGTCATGCACATGGGCCACATCGCCGATCGTGATCGTCGTGCCGCCAACCGTGCGGATCGGCAGCTTGTTGAGATCGTCGATGGCGCTGGGGCTGTTGTTGAGATGGACGTTATATTCATAGGTGCCGATGCGCGCGCTGCCGGGCGGCACGATCTGGTTCTGCGCAGCAAGGGCCGTGCCCACATCGGTGGCCGAGAGGTGGTGCGCCTGAAGCGCGGCGGGGTCGATGTCGATCTGGATCTGACGCTCGCGCCCGCCATAGGGGGTGGGGACGGCGGCGCCTTCGACCTGGGCAAGGCCGGGGCGGATGGCGTTGATGCCATAGTCGAACACCTTCTGTTCGCCAAGCGAAGGCGAGGACAGCGCCAGTTGCAGGATCGGCACGGTCGAGGCGTTGTAATTCATCACCAGCGGCGGGGTCATGCCCGGGGGCATTTGTTTCAGCACGGTCTGCGAAATCGCGGTCACCTGCGCGGTGGCGGTGCGGATGTCGACGCCGGGGTGAAAGAAGATCTTGACCACGCCGACGCCCGCATAGGACTGGCTCTCAACATGGTCGATATCGTTGACGGTGGTGGAGAGCTGGCGCTCGTAATAATAGACCACGCGCCCGGCCATGTCTTCGGGGGGCAGACCCTTGTAGGTCCATACCGCTGCAATCACCGGCATCTTGATGTCGGGGAAAATATCGGTGGGCGAACGCAGCCAGGCGATGGAGCCGCCCAGCACGATAAGGATGGCCATGACCACGAATGTGTATGGCTTGCCTAGGGCGATTTTGACGAGTTGGAGCATGAATACCCGATCTTGACGACGCGTTGGGGGATGCGCCGGTTGCGATCATGCGTTTCGTCTCACGCGGGGCTGGTTTCAAATGAATTGGATTTTAGGTTGGGTTTATGCCGGACCGGTGCGAAATTCGGGCGCGCGGATCCGCACGATCAGACCCGGCGCGGCATCGTCCAACTCCAGCCCGAAGCCGTGGAGATGGACAATCGCGGCCACCAGATTGAGGCCCAACCCCGAGCCTGGTGTCTGGCGGCTGGCCGCGCCGCGATAGAAACGGCGCAGCACCGCATCGCGTTCGGATCGTGCGATGCCCGGCCCGTTGTCGGCCAGTTCTATCGCCATTTCCTCGCCCCGCCGGATCAGGCACAGGCGGATCTTGCCGCCATGGGGCGCAAATTTGATCGCATTGTCCAGCAGGTTGCCGACCGCCTCGACCAAGAGCGCCTCATCGCCAATGATTTGATGGCCATAGCTGCCGCTCAGTGCGATTTCGATCTCGCGCTCCTCGGCCAGTGGCTCATAGAGTTCGGCGGCGCTGGTCATCAGCATCATCGGGTCAAGCGGGCCGAAACCGGCACGGCGATTGGCCGCCTCCAGCTCGGCAATGCGCAACAGCGCGTCAAAGCGCGCCAGCAGCGCGTCAATATCCTCAACCGCCTGATCGACGCTCTCGGGCCTTGGCTCGATCATCGCCAGACGCATCCGCAGCCGGGCCAGCGGGCTGCGCAGATCATGGGCGATGGCATCGGTGGCGCCTTTGACCTGCACCATCAGCCGCTCGATTTCCTCGACCATGCCGTTCATCGTGGTGGCCACCAGATCGAGTTCGTCGCGCCGGGGCGACACGGGCATACGGTGCGAAAATTCGCCCGCCGAGATGCGTTTGGCGTCGGTTCGCAATTGCCCGATGCGGCGCAGCGGGCCAAGCCCCAGCGCCACGGCCGCCACCACGGCTGATAGCACCACCACCGTCCCGGTGGTCAGCGACAGCGCCAGGATGCGCGCGCGAAATTCGACCGCAGGCGTAATGTCGCGCGCCACGATCAGGCTTTGCCCGTCGGGCAGGCGCGTGGTCATGGTCAGTAATGGGCTGGGGGCCAGCGTTCCGGCGTGCCATTCCTTCATGGTCTCGGCGGGTGGCGGGCCGGACCAGTGCAGATTGCCCGCGATCTCGTGCCCCTGTGCGTCGATCAGCGCGAAATAATTGAGGCCGGAGGTGCTGGCGGCAATCGCGGCCTGCACCCGGTTTGCGCGTTCGTCGGCCGTCCCGCTGCCCAGCCGCGCGGTTTCCGAGGCGAGGATGAGGTCGGATCGGTTAATCAGCTCGCGTTGGGTCAGCCGATAGGTGATGCCCAGCAGCAAGGCCACCGCCACCAGAAACACCGCCCCCAGCGCCAGCATCAGCCGAAAGGTGGATGTCCGCTGTAATTCGGCCCAGCGCAGCGAAGGGTGGGGGCGGGGGATGCGCAAGATCAGCCCACCACCAGCCGATAGCCTTCGCCCTTCACCGTTTCGATGATGGGGGCATGGCCGGGCTGTTCCAGCTTGCGCCGCAATTTGCCGATATGGACATTGATGAGATTGTCCGCCGGATCAAAGAAATAGCCCCAGACCTGCTCAAATATCATCTGGCGGCTCAGGATCTGGCCCGGATGGCGGGCGAGGAATTCGAGCAGGCGGAACTCCTTTTGCAGCAAGGCCACCGGCTCGCCATGCAGCCAGACCTTGCGCTTGATCAGGTCCATTTCCAGCGGGCCGACCACGATCCGCCCCTCGGCCGGATAATCGCGCCCGCGCCGCAGCAAGACCTCGACCCGCATCGCCACCTCGTCGGGGGCAAAGGGTTTGACCATGTAATCATCGCCGCCCGCGCGCAGGCCCGCAATGCGTTGATCGACATCGCCCAGCGAGGAAATCATCAGCACCGGCGTCATCACCTGTTCGGCGCGCAGCCGCGCCACCAGCGCCAGCCCGTCCATATCGGGCAGCATCCGGTCCAGTGTGATCGCATCGAAACGGGTGGTATGGGTATGGGCCAGCGCCTCGCGCCCGGTGGTGGCGCGCAGCACGTCATAGCCTTGCGCGCGCAGACGATCAGCGATCACCTGCGCCACTTCGGCATCGTCTTCCACCACCATTATCTGGACCATGCCTGTCCCCTAATGCCTTGGCGCGGGGGCGGGCAAGTGAAATGCAGTTTAGCCCAGCATGCGCACGATCAGCACCGCCACGGCAAACAGTACCATCAGGCACAGCACAGCACTGGCGCTGACCCGCAGCCCGGCACGGGCCACCAGCGCCAGATCGACGCTGAGGCCAAGCCCGGCCATGGCCAGCACGGTCAGCAGCAGGCTGGCGCGATGGGCGGCGTCCGACAGGGCGGGCGGGATCAAGCCTGCGGTATGCGCGACGGCCAGCGCCAGAAAGCCGAGGATGAAGAGCGGAAAGAAACGCCCCTTGGCCGCGCCGCCGCCATGGGTCAGCGAAAGCACCGTCACCACCGGCCCCAGCATCAGCACGCGCACCAGTTTGACCAGCGCGCCCACCTGCACCGCGACCGGCCCCAGCGGATGGGCGGCGGCCAGCACCTGCGGCACGGCATAGACCGTCAGCCCCGCCAGCATCCCTCCGCGCACGGCATCGAGATGCAAGGCCCCGGCCAGCACTGGCACGATCAGCACCACCGCAATGCCCAGCACCGCAGTAAACCCGATGGAGGCGGCCACATCGTCGCCATCGGCATCAATGGCGGGGGCCACGGCAGCGATGGCCGAATTGCCGCAGATCGCATTGCCGCAGGCCACCAGCATCGCCATCCGTCCGCTCAGCCCCAGCCAGCGGCCAAGCGCATAGCCGACCGCGATGGTCAGCGCGATCAGCGCGACAATCGCCCCCACGAGCCCGGCGCCCATGCCTGCCAGCGCGCCCAGACCGACCGTGGCGCCCATCAGCGCGACGGCCCATTCCATCACCGGCTTGGCGGCAAAGGCGATGCCGCGCGTGCAGGCTTGGGGCACAGGCCGAAGGCTGCGCGCGCAGGCGCCCAGCAGGATCGCCAGCACCAGCGCATCGAGCCAGACCTTGCCCAGCAGCCAATGCTGGACTTGCTCCAGCGCGAAGGCGGCAAGGGCAATGGCGGCGGCGAGGATGAGGCCGGGGAGGAGGGAGCGCGTTTGCATGGGGGGCTTTTGCGCCTGCACCATTCAATGATCCAATCAATTGAATCTATATTTATGATAGGGTAAATCTATCAAATGACTCTCGAACAACTCCGCATCTTTGTCGCCGTTGCGCAAAGCCTGAACATGACCCGCGCGGCGCAGGAGCTGAACCTGACTCAGCCCTCGGTCAGCGCCGCGATGGCCGCGCTGGAGGGGCGGCACGGGCTGCGGCTGTTTGACCGGGTGGGGCGCTCGATCGAATTGTCCGAGGCGGGGCGCGCCTTTCTGCCCGAGGCGCGCGGGGTGTTGGCGCGGGCGCGGGAGGCGGCGCAGGCGCTCGATGATCTGGCCGGATTGCGGCGCGGCTCTTTGCGTATTGCGGCCAGCCAGACCGTGGCGACCTATTGGCTGCCCGCGCGCATGGCCCGGTTCGCCGCGCGCCATCCGGGCATCGCGCTGGATCTCGCCCTTGGCAACACGCAGGAGAGTGCCGAGGCCGTGCTGGCGGGCGAGGCCGATCTGGCCTTTGTCGAGGGTGAGGCGCAGGGTGATCTGCTGCGCGTCATGCCGGTGGGCGAGGATAGGCTGGGGCTGTATGCGCGGGCCGATCATCCTCTGGCCGGGCGGGCGCTGGACCATGATGCGTTGCGCGGGGCGGCGTGGGTGCTGCGCGAGATGGGGTCGGGGACGCGGGCGCATCTGGGGCTGGCCTTGGCGCAGGCGGGGCTGGATTGGGGCGATCTGGATATTCGGCTCGAACTGCCCGCCAATGGCGCGGTGCTGGAGGCCTTGGCGGCGGGGGATCTGATTACGGCGGTGTCGGAATATGCGGCGGCTTCGCGGGTGGCGGCGGGGCGCGTGGTGCGGCTCGACTGGCCCTTTGCGCCGCGCGGCTTTGCCATGCTGTCTCATCGCGCGCGGCGTTTGAGCGCGGCCAGCGAGGCCTTTGTCGCCTCGCTGGCCGGTTCATAATCAGAACTTGGCCGTGATGGTCACACCATAGGTGCGCGGATCGGCGGCCTCAAACCCAATCGCGGTTTGATTGAGAGCGCCGAACACCGGCACCGTATTGGTATAGGATGTGGGCAGGCTGATGCTTTGCAGTGTGCCCACATTGCCGATATTGCGGATATAGGCGGTGACGCCCCAATTGCCCTTGGCCGGATTGAAGGCCAGCGTGGCGTTGAGCTTCATGAAGGAAGGCTGGCGATACCATCCCGCCGCAAGGGCCGCCGCATTGGAGGGGATCGCCAGATTGCTTTCCGTTTCAAACCGCCCGTCCATCGAGGCGACCAACGTGCCCGCATGGCCCACATCGAACACATGCGAATAGCCCGGCGAGATAGCGAATTTGGGCGAACGGGGCAGGGCAAAACCGCTGAGCGATTGGCCGAAAGCCACCGTGGCCGCCGTGCCGCCTGCCAGATTGACGGTGCGGAACTTGGCGTCGAGATAGGAGATGTTGAGCGTGAAACGATCATGGGGCGAGAGGATCACCGTGCTTTCCAGCTCCATGCCGAAGGTCCGCGCGCGGGCGGCATTGGCGGTGATGGTGGTGGTGTAATCCGGGTCGATGGTGCGCGCGGTATAGCCAAGATTGGCGGTCGGGCTGAACACCTGTGCGGCATAGCTGAACTGATAATTGCGATAGTCATAGATGAAGGCGCTGAAATTCAGACGCCAGCGATGGTTGAGCAGATCGTTCTTGGTCCCGATTTCATAGGATGTCATGGTTTCGGGGTCGAAGGTGCTGGTAAAGCCAGGGTTGAGCAAGCCGCTGCTGGGCGGGGGAATGTTGATGAAGCCGCCGCTCTTGAAGCCGGTGGAGACCAGCGCATAGACATTCGAGGTGGGCGAGAGGTCATATTGCGCCGAGATCTTGTAATCGAGCCGGTTTGAATTGAGTTGCCCGGCCGGGACCGAGAAGAACACGCGGTTGCCGGTGGGGTTGCTGGCGCTCCACAATCCATTGTTGGTGGTCGTGCCCGCCGCGCCATTGTCGAGCAGATAGAACAAGGTGGTGTTGATCGGCGTGCCGTTCAGGCTGCTGTTGCCCGATGTGGCGCAGGTGCTGGTCTGGATCGAATTGGCCACGCACAGATTGCCCACCTGTTCGTTGCGCAATTTCCGCTCGGCGGTGTAGCGCAGGCCCGCCGTGACGCGGAAACGGTCGGTGACGGGATAGGTGATCTGGCCAAAACCGGCCAGATTGCGCACCTCGCGATGCGGGCTATAGCTGCTGTAGAAGGCGGGTGGGGCGATGCCGGGATCGACCACGGCGGTGGCCGGAACCGATGTGGTGGCCAGCGTCGTCGTGCGCGCCGATGTGGTATAGCCGGTGCCGCCCTGCTGGTTGACGCCGGTGTCCTCGGTGTTGTTCAGGTAATAGCCGCCCAGCAGCCATTTGATCCGCGCGCCCGGCTGCGACGACAGGCGCACCTCCAGCGTTTTCTGGTCCTGCCGCGAGATTTCCTTGCCGTTGGTGCTGGCCAGCGCGCCGGCGATGCCGGTCGGGTCGGGGTGGGATGAGGCCAGCGCCTGCGACAGGCGGGTCTGATAGGTCAGCAGGCTGAAGGTGTTCGATTCAAGGCTGTAGCGCGAACGGTTATAGGTCGGCTGGACGAACAATTGGGCAAAGCCGAGATCAGCGGTAATGTCGGCATAGTAATTGTCATTGATGAACCGGCGATAGCCTGAGGAGGGGTTGTTCGAGGTCCAGTATCCGGTGGGAAATTTGATCGGCTGGGTCAGGTCGATCAGCCCGGTCGAGGACTGCTGCTGGCCCAGACCGTTCTGCACCGCATGGTCGGCGGTCAGGATGATCTTGAACTTGCTGCTCGGCTCCCACAATCCGCGCAGGCGCATGCCGGTCACATGGCTGTCGCTGCCGCCGTTGGAGAGATATCCGTTGCGCCCCTCGCTGGAAATCGCGCCGCGCAGGGCCAGCTTGTCGCCGATGGGGATGTTGACCATCGCCTGACCCGCCAGCAGCCCGTAATTGCCGATTTCGGCGGTGCCCGATGCCTCCAGCCGGTGCGAGGGATCATTGGCGATGATCGTGACCGAGCCGCCCAGCGCGTTGCGGCCATTGAGCGTGGAATCCGGCCCCTTGACCACCTCGACGCGGGCGATGTCGTAAAACAGCGCGCGGGTGGATTGGGCGCGTTGCTGAAACACGCCGTTCAGGCTGACGGTGACAGGGGAATCCTGACCGAAGACCGGGGCAAAGCCCACGCCGCGGATCGAGACGAAGAAGCCCTGACCCGAGGCGCCCGTCCCCATCAACTGTACGCCCGCGCTGTCGCGCAGAACTTGCGAAAGCGTGGTCTTGCCTTCCTTGGCCGCGCGGTCGCCGTCCACCGCGATGATCGAGCCGACGGTATGTTGCAGCGATGTGCGCGCCTTTTGCGCGGTGACGATAATGTCATGCAGGCTGACGCGACCATTATCCTCGGTCTGGGCACTGTCTTCGAAAGGCGGGTTCTGCGTTTGCGCCTGAACTGTGGGCGCCATGCACAATGCTGCCGCCACCGCGCTCATCGCGCAGCCCAGATATGCTGACTTCATTATTATGTCTCCTCCCAATCATGCTCCGCTGATTTCTGACGCGCGGATGCATTTGATCTTGGCGGATGAAACCTAGGCGCAAGATGGGTTTGACAATAGGCGCGGGGGTTCAATACCAGCTATGCCGTTACATGCAGAACGGGATTGCCCGAAGCCTCGGTTTTACCGGAGGCCTGATATTCACCCGGCGGTAGTAGTGGAGCGCAAACCCGCCTGCCATAAGCATGGCCGAGGCCCCGATGCCTCGGGGCGAATAAACAGCCGGTATCGGGGTGAAGGACTGGGGAGAGAAAAATGAGTATGCAGCGCTTTGCCCTGCTGGGATCCACTATGCTTGCCTTGATCGGGGCGCCGGCTCTGGCCGCTGATGCGCCGCCGGCAGGCGCGCCGGAAGTTTCGGCCATTCAGGACATCGTCGTCACCGCCGAACGCCGCGTCAGCAGCACGCAGAAGACCGCGCTTAACATCACCGCGCTGGGGGCCGAGCAACTGGCGTCAAGTGGCGTCCGCGACAGCCGCACCATGCTCGACAGCGTGCCGGGGCTCAAGCTGAGCGTGGCCAATCCCAACGCCTATATCGGTCTCTATGGTCTGGCCAGCGGCGCGGGCACGCAATATGCCGATACGATCATGGCCTTCAACTATGGCGGCGTACCGCTGGCGCGCCAGATTTCGGCCAACAGCGCCTATTACGACCTTGAGCGCGTCGAAATCCTCAAAGGCCCGCAAGGCACGCTCTATGGCCGCAACGCCACGGTGGGCGCGATCAACCTGATCCCGGCGCGGCCCAAGGATGAGCTGGCGGGCGGCGGTTCGATCACGCTGGGCAATTACAACACGCTCAACACCAGCGGTTACATCAACACGCCGATCACCGAAAATCTGGTGGGCCGCGTGGCGTTTCAGACCACGCGCCACGATGGCTATTTCACCAATGGGCTGGATGACGCCAACAACTATGGCCTGCGCGGCAGCCTGTTGTGGAAGCCGAGCGAGAAGCTCTCTGTGCTGCTGTTTGCCGATGCCTATTTCAACCGTTCGCGCGGGCCTTACAGCACGTGGCGCTATTACATGAACGGCACGCAGGAATGGATCGACCCGGCCAACCCGTGGTTCGGCCTTGGCGCGGCGGGCACCTGTTCGAACCAGCTCCTGTGCCCCTCCTTCGCCTCTACCAGCGTGGGCGGCGTCAATGCGGTGTCCAATCCGCAAGGGTTCACCAACACCGGCCCCACCGGCTATGGCGCCACCTCGGTCTATGGTCAGGATGGGCGCAACAATGCCGACCAGTTGATCCTGTCGACCGAAATCACCTATGCGATGCCATGGGCCACGCTGACGGTTCAGCCCTCTTATGTGCATACCAAGATTGATTTCATGACCTATTCCAATGGTCTGAAATTCTGGAATCTGACCTATGCCGATCAGCTCTCGCTGGAGGCGCGCCTGTCCTCGACCGGCAATGGCCCGCTGCGCTGGACGCTGGGCGCTTTCCTGTTCAACGAGGATCAGGACGCCACGCTCAACAATCTGCAAAGCACCGGCTATGCCATCCTGCGCACGCCCAAGCTGAACAATCATAACGTGGCCGTGTTTGGCGATACGACCTATGCGTTGACGCCCAATCTGCGGATCAACGCAGGCATCCGCTATACGCGCGACGGCAAGAGCCAGAACGGCTATACCGTGGCCAGCGGCCTTTCAACCAGCGATGTGACCACGATTGCGGCGGCGGGCGGCACCTGCACCAGCGGGGGTACGCCATCGGCTCCGACCCTGTTCGACGGTCAGTTCTATTTTCCGACCAATTACTGCGTTGTCCCCAATGGCGGCCAGTATCGTGATGGCAACACCAGTTGGAAGGTCGGCGTGGAATTTGATCCGCGCCCCGGCTCGCTGCTCTATGCCACGGCCCGCACCGGTTTTCGCGCGGGCGGCTTTACCGTCGGCACGCAGAACAACTATCGCCCCGAACATCTGACCGCCTATGAAATCGGCTCGAAAAACCGCTTCATGGGGGGCAAGCTGCAACTCAATGCCTCGGCCTTCTACTGGCAGTACAAGGACCAGCAGGTCAGCCAACTTCAGCTCTATTACCTGAACGGCATCGCCATCGGCCAGACCTCCTATCCCTCGAACTTCAACGGCAACCTCTATGGCGCAGAGGTTGATCTTCAGGCCTTTGTCACGCCCAATGACCGCATCGGCATCGATGCGCTGTGGACCAAGGGCAAGTATGACAGCACCCCGCCGGTGGCCACGGTGAACACTTCGGCGCTGGTGTCGCAATATAATCTGGGCCGCAACAATCTGCCGGAATGGACGATTGTGGGCAATTATGAGCATACGTTCCATCTGGCCAATGGCGGGCGATTGGTGGCGGGCGGGCGCGCCCATTATGAAAGCCGCGCGGTGCTGCGCATCATTGACCCGGCGCTGTTGACGCCCGGCGACATTCGCAACGCCTATGCCAAGCTGGACGCGGATCTGACCTGGCATGATGCCAAGGACCGCTTCACCGTGCAGCTCTATGTTCAAAACCTTACCAACAAGGCCGTGGTGGGCGTGGGGTCGAGCGGCCAGACCGCGCTTGGCACGTTCTTTCGTCCGTCGAGCAATGTGGCGGGCGCGCGTTCGGCCACGCTGGACCCGCCGCGCACCTTTGGCCTGCGCCTGACGGGCAAGTTCTAAGCGGCCTATACGTCTGATGCATAAGTGAATTACGGCGCGGGCTGCTATCGCGGCCCGCGCCTTTGCTTGAAGGTGGCGCTCCAAACATGGAGAGCCTGATGCCGCCAGTTATCCCGACTGCCATTCCCCCTCGGCGCCTGATTGCCATTCTGGCGCTGCTGACCGCCTTTGGGCCCTTGGCCACCGACACCTATCTGCCCGCTCTGCCCGATATGCGCGGCGATCTGGGCGGATCGGCTTCGGGCGTGGCGGCCAGCCTGTCGGTGTTCTTCTTTGGCATGGCGGCGGGGCAATTGATCTATGGCCCGATCAGCGACCGTTTCGGGCGCAAGGTCCCGCTGATGATCGGCACGGCGGTGTTCACGCTGGCGGCTTTCGCGGCGTGCTTTGCGCGGGGCATTGAGGCGTTTGTTGCGCTGCGGCTGGTGCAATCGCTGGGGGGCGCCTGCGGGCTGACGCTGGCGCGGGCGGTGGTGCGCGATCTCTATGATGCCGATGAACTGGCCAAAGCCTTTGCCGCGCTCACGCTTATCGGGATGATCACACCCTTGGTCGCGCCGACGCTGGGGGTGGGGATCATCATGCTGGGCGGTTGGCGGGCGATCTTTGCGGTGATGACGGGCATGGGCATCATCACCATGGCCGCCATCGCCTTTGGCCTGCCCGAAACCCTGCCGGTTGACCGGCGCCACGCCGAAATCACGATAGGCGGCGTGATCGGCAATTTCGCCCGGATCATCACGCGCCGGCGCTTCACGCTGCTGGCTATGATGGCGGGATCGGCGGCGGGGACGCTGTTTTCCTTCATCACCGGTTCGGCCGAGGCCTTTATGACCGAGTTTGCCTATACCAAGCCGCAATATACCTTTGTGTTCACCGCGATCACCGTCGCGATGATGGCGGGGGGCGAGGCCAATCGGCGGCTGGTGCGGCATTTTTCCCCGCCTGAACTGCTCCGGTTTGCTTTGACCGCCAATGTCGTGTCGGGGCTGGCGCTGGTGGGCGCGGCGGGTTTCGGGCCGGGGTGGAGCGTGGCGCTGGCCTTGGGGGCGGCGGTGGGGATGCTGGGGCTGATCCTGCCCAACAGCGCGACATTGGCCATCGGCAGCCTGCGCCGCGATGCGGGCAGCGGCTCGTCGCTGCTGGGCGTGATCCAATTCGGGCTGGGCTTTGTCGCGTCGAGCGGCGTGGCATGGTTTCAGAACGGCACGGCCCTGCCCATGGCGTTGGGCGTGGCGGGATGCGCGGTGATGGGGCGGTTGTGCCTGGCGGTGTTGCCCCATGAGGAAAGGCCCGCCTGAGGGGGCGGGCCTTTCGGTATTACAGCGGCATCGGTTTGCCAAGGAAGCCTTCGAAGCGCCCCTGCGGATCATGCTTTTGCCGCAGGGCCTCATATTTGGCCCATGCCTCGTCGGTGTAATAGCGCTGCGGATGGTGCAGCATGTTCTCATCGTTCAACTGCCCGCCCAGCGACAGGTCGGACAAAGCCTTCATCTGCATCGGCGGCCATGCGGCCATCATCGTGTCCTGCGCTTCATCCTCCCACAGCGTATAGGTGCCAAGGAAGATCGGCCCCTGCATCGAAAGCGCCATGTCCTTGGGGAAGGGCTTGCACGGCCCCCATGCGAACCAGAACGTATGCGTATGGGGCGTGGGGAGTTCGAGGAACACTTTGCGCAGGCGCGGCACCAGCACTTCGGTGGGCGCATCGGTGTACATATTATCGGCGGCAAAACGCATCCCTGCAGGGTCGGCCTTGAAGCCGCTCTGATAGCGCTCCTCCAGCGTGGTGGGGACCTTCTCCACCTTGAAATTGGCCTTTTCGCGATGCGGTACGCTGTCGAGCAGCGCCAGCGCCGCATCCGCCTGCGCCTCGTCATCGGTGATGGCGAGGGCCGCGATGGAGATGCGCGCCGGGCATGGCTCGCCCGTCTCGCGCTTGTTGGCCGTGGTGGACATCACCAGTTCGAGATAGGGCGGCACGTGGGGCACGATGTTGCAGGCCCATGTCATCACATCGTCGAACACGGCAGCGGCATTGTCGAAGCTGTAAACCGTGGCTTTCCAATATTTTGGGCGCGGGCGGGCCTGCAAATGCATCCGCACGATCACGCCGAAGAACCCCGCCCCGCCGCCGCGCGCCGCCCACCAGAAATCGCTGTTCTGCGTGGCATCGGCCCGGATCAGCTCGCCATCGGCATTGACCACATCGACTGCCAGCACATGGCGCGCGCCATTGCCCCACAGCCGCGAATTCCAGCCAAACCCGCCATTCAGGCAAAAACCGCCAATACCCGGCGAGGGGTGATGCGCGGTCGGCACCACGAGCCCATGGGGTTCCAAATGCCGGTTGATAACCGATCCGATCATGCCGGGATTGACCCAGAGCGTCTGGGTGGCCGGATCGATGCTGATCTCCTGCATCCGGGCCATGTCGATCAACACGCAATGATCGCGGATGTGTGAGGCCGACCAGCTATGCCCGCCCGACCGCGTGGTGACCTTCAGCCCATGCGCCTTGGCGAATTTGACAGCGGCCACCACGTCCTTGTCGGACAAAGGCTGGACGATGACCTGCGGATAGCGCTTGGGCTTGTTGGCGCGATAGCAGGTCGAACCGCGCGCCACCTCATAGGCTTCGTCGCCCAGCCAATAGACCTTGCCCTCAACGCTCTGGTTCAGCGACAGCTTTTCCGCATCGCTGAGCGGGCGGCCCATGCCGTTGCAGGCGGCCAGCATGCCGGTGGAAAGGGCCCCGGCCAGCGCCTTGATCGCGCCGCGTCGGCCAATGGGTTGCGGGCCTGTAGCAGGCGTGTTCATGCGACAAATCTCCCATCCGGGCGCGGTTCATCCCGCGCTTCCGATATATTCTCTGTAGCGATAATTTCATGGACGAAAAGAGCCAAATCGCCTATGTCAGATCCATAATTCTCGCATATATCTGCGACATAGGGGAGATGGCATGACTGATATTCGCAAATGGGCGGGGCTGTTACTATTGGCCGGGGCCGGGGCGGCATCCGCGCAGGGCACCAAGGGTCAGGACCGCGATCCCTATCTGGCGATGAACCGGCAATTGGTGGCCAATGGCTGCCATTTTTGCCATGGCGCCGATTATGCGCGCGTGGGCCCCGCCATGAAGGATGTGGCCATGGTCTATGCCGGGCAGGGCGCGCAGGGGGCCGCCACGATCAAGGAAAGCATCGCCAAGGGCAGCAAGGGCAAATGGGGGCCCGCCATGATGCCCGCCCAGCATCAGGTGACGCCGCAAAAGGCCGATGCGCTGATTGCCGCCATCCTGGCCCTCGCGCCAAAATCCTGATTGGGCTCAAGCAAAAGGGCCGGTGGGAGCATCCTCCCACCGGCCCTTTTTTTCGCGCCTGCGCCGCGATCAGAAGTTCGCGCGCACGCCCAGCTTATACGACCGGCCCAGCAGATCGTAATTCAGGTTGCGGCTGCCCGCCGTGACGGCGATGGCGGCATATTGCGGGGGCTGGCGGTCGAACAGATTGTTGATGACCGCAAAGAGCTGCACCCCCTTGATCAGCTCCACATGGCCCGAGATATTGGTGTAAACCATGCCGGGCAGGCGGTTGCTGTTGATGCTGTTGGCGTTGGTGTTGAGGTATCCGGCATCACTGGGATCGACCACCTGCGCGCCATTGGTCGCCCCGCCCGTCAGCGTATAGGCGCTGAGCGTGTCATATTTCACGCCGGTAAAGCCGCGCAGTTGCAGATCTACGCCCGATTTGCCGAGGATATAGCTGAGGGTGAGCGTCCCGCTCCATTCGGGCACCCCCTGCGCGGAGCCTGCGGTTTCGAACGGTTCGGGGCGGATCAGCGAAAGGAACTGTTGCAGATGCAGCGCCCGGTTTGCCATGGCGCGCAGTTCGAACCGGCCCGGAATGCCCAGATCAGGCACGCGGTAGCCGACCTCGATGTCAAAACCTTCGGCTTTCAACTGGTTGAGGTTGAGCGAGAGATTGCCCGCCGAAACCAGACCATTGCCCGAATTGCTGAACACGATGCCGGGGCATGACGTCGCCCCGCTGGCCAGCAGCCCGGCGCAGATGCTCTGCGTTTGGGCCGAAGTGGGGCGGGTGATCGCGCCATTGATGCGGATGTTGTAATAATCCACCGCCACGCGCAGCCCCCGCAGCGGCCCGTCCTTGGCCGCCCAGGTAAAGCCGCCGGTGAACGTATCGGCCTTTTCCGGCTTCAGATTGGTGTTGCCGCTGGCATAGATGTTGGTGGTGCCGGTCACGTTATAGCCATAGGTGCCGGGGATATTGTTGGTCGTGCTGGTGGGCAGGGCGCCGCCGATGAAGAACAGGTCGCTCAGATTGGGCGCGCGAATGTCGCGCGACCATGTGGCGCGCAGGCGCAAGCCATCCAGCGGTTGCCACACCGCGCCGCCCTTCCACGTCGTCACCGCGCCGGAAATGGCATAATCGGTGCGCCGCACCGCGCCGTTCACATCCAGCGAGCGCGCGAAGGGCAGGTCTTTCAGCAAGGGCAGGCCGACTTCGAGGAAGCCCTCCTTCACCGTGTTCTTGCCGCCATAGGTGGTGAAATTGCCCACCGAATAGACATTGCCATTGCCCAGCGCATCGCTGGTGACCGACAGCTTGTCCTGACGCCATTCCGCGCCCGCCGCCACCGAAACATCGCCCGCCCACAGGGCAAAGGGCGTACCCGAAATGCTGGCGGACACTACGTCCTTCTGGATCACGGTGTCCTGATGCTGGGTGTTGTAGATGTAATTGAGGGCGGAGGAATTGGTGATCGCGCCAAACGGATTGATCGCAACGCAGGACTTGCCGGTGACGCTCTCGTACAGGCTCAACTGGGTCAGCAGGTTGCTGGTCATGTTCGGATTGCTGGCCGTGCCGTTGCAGCCATAGACCGCCTTATACAGCGCCGAGAGCACAAGGCCGGTGGTGTTGAAATCCTGATGGGTCCAGCCATGCTGGTAATAGGCCTCGGCCTTCCACTTGCCGAAACTGGCCTTGGTGCCCACCACGATGTCATGCATGTCGAGGTTCTGCCATGTCAGATTGCCCCCGCCATTCTCGGTCATGATGCGGCCCACCGAAACATTGGTGCCGGTATATTGCGACTGGACCGAGGTGGGCAGGCTGGAGACGGGAACCTGAAAGCTGACCAGATAGGAGGAGGTCAACTGCGCAGGCATGCTGGTGTGGGCATAGTTCAGCTCGGCATAGACTTTCCACGCATCGGTAATGTCAAACTCGGCGCGGCCATAGGCGACGAGGCGCGAGTTCTTGTTCTGAAGCTGGAAGAAGCGATAGGGGCTGTTGCCGTAATTCGAATTGGTGCCGGTCATCACCGCGCTGGTGCCCGAACCGAACACGGTGCCCTGCGTGAACACCGATGCATTGCCCGCGGCGTCGAACGTGTTGAGCAGGCCCCCGGTGGTCTTGGTGGTGATCAGGCCATAGGGCGTGACATTGGCCAGTTCGACCCCGGTGGTGAACACCTGCGCCGCCATGCCCAGCGAGCTGCGCTGGGCCGCCGAGACGGACAGCAGGCCCTGTTCATCGGAATAGCGCGAATAGATATTGCCCGCGCCCAGCGTCGTGCCCCAATCCAGCCCGGCGATGATATGACCGCGCCCATCGGCAAAGCTGGTGCCGCCCGCCAGATTGATCGCATATTGGCGGCCATCCCCGCGTGAGGTGACGCCGCCTTGCGCGCTGGCGGTGATGCCCTGCATCTGATTTTTCAGCACGAAGTTGACCACGCCCGCCACCGCGTCCGAGCCATAGGCCGCCGAGGCGCCGCCCGTGACCACATCCACGCGGTCGATCAAGCCCACGGGCATCATGTTGGTGTCGAACGAGCCGGAGGCCACCGTGCCGACATGGCGATGGCCATTGACCAGCGTGAGCGTGCGCACATCGCCAAGGCCGCGCAGGTCGGTCAGCGCCTGGACGCCCGATTGCTGATCGGCTACGCGGCCGCTGCCCGATGCCGAACGGCTGGTGCGCACGGCGGGGATTTCATTGACCACATCGGAAATCTGCACCGGCGCGCGCTGGGCGATGGCTTCGGCGTTCAGGGTCTGGACGGGCGTGGGCGAGGAAAAATTGGGATTGGCGAGGCGTGATCCGGTAACGATGATTTCGGCGGCCTTTGCGGCTTCGGGCGCTGTGTCCTGCGCATGGGCCGATGTGGTCATCAGGCCGATCCCGGCCAGAGTGGTGGTGACCATCAGCATGGTGTGATGCTTGGGCATCTTGGAACTCTCCCCTTGGAATTGGGTCGCTTGATGCCGGTGTGTCCCGGCTGCGACTTCGGCATTGGCAATAGAAGGAAAATATTAGCGCGTCGAAGAATAGCAGTTAGCCGGGGAAGCGATGAACTCCCCGGCGCGGCTTTCAAAAGGCGGGCGCACTCAGCGCGGCCTCGGCGGCGCAGCCTTCGGGCGCGGGGGTTCCGGCCTTGGCCAGAGCGCGCAATTCGGCCTGCGCCTGCGCCAGATCACCGGCAAATTCGGGCAGGGCGCGGGCGCGGGCCAGCATGGCCGAGCCAAGATCGCGCCCGCCATGCACCTCGCTGGCCCCGGCAAAGCCGCAGATCGCCGCGCTCTCGCCAAAGGCGCGGGCGCGGGTCATCAGCGCGTCGGTGCGTTCGGGGAGAGCCTCGGCCAGAATGGTGGCGATGGTCCAGCCCCATGCCGCCTGAATCATCGGCGTGCCGCCGGCGGTCTGCAACGGCTTGTCGCCCAGACAGGTCGCGCCCTTTTCAAGCTGATAGGGGCGGGGGCTGGCGCTGCGCGTGGCGTTGATAAGGTCGGTGCGATAGCGCGAGAGCAGCTTGGTCAGCGCAGGCACCCGGTCGGTCAGCGAGAGGCCCGCCGCGCAACTGAAAGCCTTCATCACCCCGCGCCCGGCGTCCGCCTGCGCCAGCGCCCAGCGCGGCGATCCTTCGAGCTTACGCGTCTGGGCAAAGACCGCGCGATCATAGGCTTCGCGCGGCGATCCATGCGTGGGGGCCGGGGCGATGGCGTCGCGGCTGATCCCCAGCGGCGTCAGATAGGCGCGATATTCGGGCGGCAGAGCTGGTCCGGGTTGGGCCAGCGTGGCGCCGCCCCAAGCCAGAGCGGACAGCGCCAGAAGGGCGGCATAGTGGATCGGGTGGCGCATGTTTCTCCCTTTTGTGGATCATTTTCCTTGCCCCTGCTTAGGCAGGAGCAGGCCATGCGCGCCTCACCCTGAATTGGATTTTCAGCTATGCCCAGGATCGATAGGCATTGTAATCCATTATTAAAAACAAAGACTTGTGACTGATCTGTGTCCATCTCCCTGCCTACCCACCCATTTCGCCGCGCAAAACTATGGCTATGCTTTGGCTCGACATTTTGCCGGGCACGGACAGCGATCCGCCGCCCATCAAGGGAGAGAGTGAATGAAAGCATGGTTTGGCCGGATGGCGGCAATGGGGCCAGCAGCAGGCGCGGTCGCTTTGGCTTTGACGGGCGCGCCGGTGATGGCGGCAGGCAAAGCGCCAGCCCCCTGCGGCGTCATGCCCGCCGCCGACAAGGTGGTGGCGCTGAACGAGATCCAGAACCTGATGGGCCGCTATGACCATCAAGGCACGCTGCGCGGCGAAGGCACGCTGGCCGATCTCTTCGCGCTCAACACCGAGGGCGTAAGCTGGCTGACGCCGGGCGGTCCGGTGGGGCTGGAGGCCATGCGCGCCCGCTTTGCCGACCCCGACGAGGATCGCCGCCCCGGTATCCTGCACATGCATTCGATGTTCTCGCCCGTGATCGAGGTGGCGGGCGACGGCCAGACCGCCAAGGGCGTGTGGGACAGTTTCGGCCCCAGTATCAACGGCCCGGACGATATCGGCGCATGGCTGTGGGTCAAATATGCGGTCGATTTCGTGAAGGAGCAGGGCAAGTGGAAGATCTGGCATCTTCAGGTCTTCCCGGTGTTCAACACCAAGTTTTCCACCCCCATCACCCAGACCGCCCGCGACATGGCCGCCCGCCAGCCTGCGCCGGAAGTGGCCGGTGTTTCGGGCCGCGATTCGGCGCGCGCCGGGGCCAATCCGATGCAGGCCCGTCCCGGCTATGCCATGCCCGCCAAGCTGTGGCGCTATGACGGCAAATCCACGCCGCAGGGGCCGTTCATCCCGGTCGCCTACTGCCACTTTGACGCGGCCACGGCCTATACGATCGCCGCCCCGGCCAAATAAGCATTTAGCGCATACCTGAAATACACATCCGGCCTCTAGCGCGCAGGCGGGCGGGGCCGGATGCAACGGGATATGTGCGCATTCAGGAGATTGATGATGAAAAGTTCCATGGTTGGCGTCCTTGCTGCGGCTTTGGCGCTGGGCGTGCCGGGGGCGGCGATGGCCCATCATTCGGCCGCGTCCTTTGACCGGTCCAAGCCGCTGGTGGTGGCCGGAACGCTCAAGGTATTCGAATGGGCCAATCCGCATACGTGGATGACCGTGACCGTGCCCGACGGCAAGGGCGGCAGCGAGGAATGGCGCCTTGAGGGGCCTTCGGTGTCGATTCTGGCCCGCAACGGGTGGAAGAAGGATTCGGTCAAGCCGGGTGAGCAGGTCCGCCTGCTGGTCGCGCCCAATCGCGATGGCAGCAAGGGCGGCGAATTCCTGACCGTGAAGAAGGCTGACGGCACGGTGCTGAAATTCGGCATCGTCTGACCTAAGAACAAGATAAGGAGAGAGGGATGTCGGCTCGATGGAGAAGCCATCGCCGGGCGGGGCTTTGCGCCTGCGCCGCGGCGGTGGGATTGTGGGCGATGCCCGCGATGGCGCAGGTGGGGGCGGCCACGCTGGACGATATTGTCGATGCGCCGCCCCAGTTCAAGGAGGCGCTGTCGGGCGGCAGGATCAAGCCGCAGGCATCGGAACTGACGCGCCAGAACATTCAGGGCGCGCCGCCTTCCAAGGACCCGCGCGATCTGAACGGCATGTATAATTTCCTGCGCGCGCCCGGAGGGCCGGGGGGCGCACCGCGCGCGCCGGGCGGACCACCTCCGGGCGGGCCTCCTGCGGGTGGATTGGCCTCGCCGCGGGTCAGCAATGTTGGCGCGGGGGCCTGCGTCATCAACACTTTCGCCGGGCTGACCTCCTATTCGACTACGATCCTCATCAATGCGCGCCAGGTGCTGTTCCTGATGGAGGAAAACCACCTGCTGCGCTGGGCCACCTTTGCCGATCGGCATGATTCGGCGGCCAAACCGTCCTTTACCGGCGATTCCATCGCACGCTGGGATGGTGACACGCTGGTGATCGACACCACGCAGGTGGCCACGCGCGGCAAGCCCGGCACCGACCATTATGTCGAGCGCATGACCAAGCAGGCCGATGGCAATGTCGCCATTGAACGTTTTCGCGAAACCGATGGGCAACTGACCCCGGTGGAAAAGGTCACGCTGCGCTGGCGGCCCGACCTCCATTATGTCGAAGACATTTGCGAGGACTTTGGCGAAGCATTCGGGATCGGATACCAATGATGGCAAAAGGTATGATGATGGCGCTGGCCCTGCTGGGGGCGGCGGCCCCTGCTGCGGCGCAGGACTGGATCGAAGGCGTGTGGCAGGCGCGCGGCGACGGCATGTTGAAGCCCGCCGACGGCAAGCCGATCCCGCTGAAGCCCGAGGCCGCCAAGGCGTGGAATGCGCAAAAGGCAGCGTTCATGGCGGGCGACCCCAAGGTGGACTTCTCGCGCCGCTGCAAGCCTCCGGGCGAGCCACGCATGATGAGCGATCCCAAGACGCCCTTTGCGGTGATCGTGACCAAGCCGCGCGTACTATTCGCCTATCAGTGGAACCGGCTGGTCCGCATGATCGAGATGGAGCCCCCGCGCGAGGTGATCGGCCCGGTCTATTTCGGCCAGAATGCTGGCCATTGGGAGGGCGACACGCTGGTGGTGGATGTGCAGGCGCTGCACCCCAACACGGGGCTGGACCGCAGCGGATTGCCTCACGGCGAGAGGGCGCGGCTGACCGAGCGTTTCCGCAGCCTTGGGCCCAAGCAGATGGAGGCGACGATCACCATCAATGACCCGGAAACCTATAGCGCCCCCTGGACCGCACGGGTGGTGTTCGATCGCCTGCCGGGGTTGACCGTGAAGGAGGACATCTGTCTCGACCGCGAAAATCTGGCGGGTAAGCTGAAACAATAAGGCGCGAAAGAAAGGGGGCGGTGAGATCAACTCTCACCGCCCCCCTTTTTTATGGCCGTTTCAAAAAGGCCAGCACCGCCCGGTTGAACAGATCGGGCGCCTCCCAATAGGCCGAATGGCCGGTGCCGGGGATCACGGCATAATGGCTGCGCCGCGCATGGCGGCCGGCCTCGCGTTGCAGGGGCGGCGGCACATAAAGGTCCGCGTCTCCCGTCAGCCACAGGATCGGCATGGGCAGGCGCGCGACATCATCCCACAAGACCCCCGCGCGCGGCGGCGCGCCCAGCGGGGCGATGCGCGAATGCTGCTCCAGTTCGACCCAGCGCGCCGCCCCTTGCGGATTGGCGGCGCGATAGGTGGGGGAAAGCTCGCGCACCTCGGCGGGCATGGCGTTGAAGGAGGGCGGGCGCAGCCCTTCGGCCCATGCCTTGAACGCCGGTTCGGCAATGCCCGAAATGCTGTTGGCCATGGTCAGCGAGAGCAGCCTTTCGGGATGGGCAGCGGCAAACTGAATGGCGATGCCTCCCCCCGCCGCCGAGCCGACGAAATGAAACCGCCCGATGTTCAGCGCCTTGGTGATGGTCAGGATGTCAGCATTGGTGCCGGGGTCTGCGCCGGTCACTTCGCTGCGCGCATGTTCGCGGCGCGACCATGCCACCACGCGATAGCCTGCGGCGGCGAAACCGACTCGCTGATGCTCCCAGATCAGCGCGCTGCCCGTGGCCGGATGGGCCAGCAGGATGACCGGGCCTTTGCCGCCGGTGTCGGTGACATAAAGCCGCGCGCCGGGGGCATCGACCATATGTTCGATGATGGCCGGGGCGGCGATGGCGGGCATCGCGGCGACCAGCAGCGCGCCGCCCAGCCCGATAAGGGCCGTGCGGCGGGTGGTATGATGGAGCGCGCTCACAGGAAACCGATCCAGCGACCGGCGATGATGATCGAGGTCCACAGCGAAAGCGACAGCGCGCCCGCGATCCGCGCCGGGGCGGGCGGGGGCAATTGGCGGTCCCATTGATCGACGCTGCGATAGGCGGTCGAATGGAACCACGCCATGTTCAACCCTGCCAGCGCCAGCAGCACCATCTTGGCCTGAAACGGAAACAGGCCCGAATAGCGCACCGCCGCCGAGGCGAACATCAGCCCACCCGTGATCGCGGCCACAACAAAGCAGGCCCATGTCCATGTCAGCGTTTCGCGCGTTAGCGTCAAAACCCCCATGTCGCGCCGGGCAAGGCCCAGCAGGCGCAGATCGACCATCGCAATCGTGCCCAGCACCATCACCAGCGCCAGCACATGGATCACCTCGATGGCGGGAAACATCCATGTGGATTCGGCAATCGCGGAGGCAAAGGGCAGGGCCTCGATGGCCTCAAACAGTTCTTGGAAAGCCATAAAGTCCTCTTATGCATAGGCAATCAGGCGTCCGCAGGCGATGATGCCCACCAGAGCCGTCAGGCAAAGCAGCGCCAGCACCCGCAGGCGGCCGCGCGTTTCAGGCGAAAGATCGGCCAGAGGCTGAGGCGAGGCAGCCCGCGCGATCATCGCGCAAAGCGAGAGGACCACGATCAGCAGCGCCATCTTGATCCAGAAGACATAGCTCATCAATTCGCGTTCCGGTTCGCCGATGATCAGGATGATCCCGCTGATCGCCAGCACCGGCAGCGCCCGCCACACCCATGGCAGATAGCGCCCAAGCAGGGTGTCGAACCCCTCGCTGCTGTTTGCCAGCCCGGCGATGCGCGTGTTGAGCAGCACTGCGCTGGCCATGACGGCGGCGATGGCGATGATATGGATGCTCTGCACAATCGGGATCAGCCAGGAAATGCTCTGGATCGTGATGCTGATTGGCGAGGCGGCGATAATTTCGACAAGGGCGCGCATGGCGTCCATGAACCTCTCCTCTATCTGGCGGCGTTTGACACGCCTTGGATGCAAGGGATCGCCGGAAAAAGGAGAGAGAACAAGACGCAATTAGCGTTTAAGAGAAATACGCCTCAGATACCAACTCCGGTCTTTATCGCCTCATAAAGCGTGGCCACAAAGGCGTCGGCATTATCCGGCCCGCCCGGCTGGACCGAGCGATCATCGGCCAGCAGGCGCATCGCCACCACCTCCTGCTTGCTCTTGCCCGCGGCCACTTCCCGCTTCACCGCATCGCGCACCTTTTCCAGCATGGCGACATAGGCGATCAACTCAGCCCGGTTGGTCAATCCGCCATGGCCGGGCACGACCTTGGTGGCACCATCAATCATGCCGATGGCGCGTCGATAGACCCGCAGATTGCCCTCATACGACCCGCATTTGCACCCGCTCACGCCATCATAGACCGGATATTCGTGGCTGTGATGCAGATCGCCCATCACCAAGACGTTCTGGCGCGGAAAGAAGATCAGCGCGTCGCCATCCATATGCGAAGGCTCAACCGGCAGAAAATCCAGACTTTCCCCCGGAACCGAGACCTTGCTCGCCTTGTCATAGGTGATCGTGGGCCAGCCCGCCTTGTCGATCGGTGGCTGCGTCTCGCCGCGAGGATTGGTCGATGGCTCGCCAATCCGGCGCGCGGCGGCGGAGGTGGAGATGACCTTGGCCCCCATGCCGGCAAACAGCGCATTGGCCCCGGTATGGTCGCGATGCGCATGGGTGTTGACCACGAAGGCCACCGGCTTGGGCGTCACGGCCCGGACCGCCTCGGCCAGTTTGTCGGGGTTGAAAAACAGCGTGTCGACCAGAATGGCGCTCTTGTCGCCCACGGCCAGCACCGCATTCGATCCCGCACTCAGCATCACCAGATCGGCGGTGATCGGCGTGGTCCTGATGGGGGCCATAAAGGGGTTCTGCGCGGCGGCGGGTGAGGCGAGCGCAAGGCCTGCCAAGAGATAGATTGCTTTCATCATCAATCCTTTCAACGCGGAAGCGGGGGTTTTTGCGCGCGCGGGCGGCGGCCGTTTTCCGCCGAGGGCACCAGCGCGGCAATGCGATCGTCCCCCTTGGGCGGCACGCCGGGGGCGGGCACGCATTTGCTGCCATCGGTCGGACATGGCATTTTCTCCCCCGGCGCGGGCGTGGCCAGAGGGTTTACGCCAAAGGTCATGGTCGCCACATAGCGGTCGGCTTCTTCTTTCACCTGGGCCACGGCATTGCGGGTGGCCTCGGCCATGATCCAGTCGGTGACATTGATCGTGTCGCGCAGCAGGGGCCGCTTATAGTCCGGCACATTCAAATAGATCCACTCATTGAGCGCATCGGGAAAGAAGATCTGGCTGGTTAGGCGGGTGCGGCCGCCGATATAGATTTTGAAGTGGATATGGGCGGTGCGCCCGCGATACCATCCCGGATAGATCGTGTTGAATGTGACCCATCCGGCCTCATCACTCATCTGCGTTCCGCGCAGGAAAGTCTCGCCCGGTGTGGCAATGTCGAGATCGTCTCCCTGATTGGGAAAGTCGGAATAGATGCCCTGTGCGTCGGCCTGCCATGCATCGACCCGCGCGCCTTTGACCGGGCGGCATTGCGCATCGACCACCCGCACGCGCAGTTCCAGCGGGATGCCCTTTCTGCCCTCGGTGATGTCGCGGCGGATGATGGGTTTGTCTTCGTAATAGGGGCCATCGACCGTATCGGGGTGGATCAGGCAAATATTATCAGGCGCAGCATTTTTCGGCGTCGGCGCGGCGCGCGCCATGGATACGGCGCCCGCGCCGATAATGCCGGTGGCGATAACGCCCCGGCGCGACAAAGATGTCGGCATGGAAGAACTCCTGAAAAGAAAGGTTTAGGTGTCTCGGCCCGGCCACATGCGGCGCAGCACCGGATCGCGGTCGACCAGATGATGCTTGACCACCGCCCCCACATGCAGCGCGATCAGCGCGGGCAAGATCCAGCTCGCCAGCGCACCGTGCACCGCCACCAGCGTGTCATGCCACCACAGCACATCGGCAGCGGGCAGCGAGGGGAACACCGGGAAATGGGGAAAGGCGAAAAGGCCGAAAAACATCAGCTTGCCCTTCTGGATCTTATGCGCGGACAGCACGAGCCAGCCCGAAAAAGGCACAGCGACCATCAGCGCATAAAGCCCCACATGGCCCAGCGAGGCGGCGATGTGCTCCCACGTGGGCATGGCGGGATTGTGCGGGGGCGGGCGATGGGTGATCCGCCACACAATGCGCGGAACGATCAATATCAGAGCCGACAGCCCCAGCGATATATGCAACGGCAGCAGCGGCTTTGGCGAATATTTCTGGCCCGGCATGGCCTCGGGGAAGGTCCATCCTGTGATGATATTGGCCAACAGGATCGCGGCCATCAACCAATGCAGGCCCATCGCGATACGCGAATAGCGGCGCGAATAAGCCCCATGATCTGATGCTGTGTTGAAGGGTGCCGCCATCTTGGTCCTCACATCTGGCCTTCTTTTGTGTCGGGCCGATAATGACTTGCGCGATGATAGCCAAAGGCGATCCCGGCTGCATCCATCATTATGCGCATATCAGCTTGCTATGGTTCGGCAGGTGCATTATATTAGCGTCATAAAGAATAAATGGAGCCTGAAAACAGGCATCCGCTGCTTTCCGGCAAAGCCCGGGGGCGGGGAATGGGAGAAAGAACATGGATTTTGAGCGGTGGAAACTGTTCCTCAAGGTGGCCGAAATGGGCAGCCTGTCCAAAGTCGCGGTGGTGATGAAGCGGCGGCAACCCGTGGTCAGCCGCCATATCAACGCGCTGGAGATCGAATGCGGATGCACGCTGTTTTACCGCACCGGGCGCGGCGTGGCGCTGACCGAGGTGGGCGAGGCGATCCTACCGCGCGTGCAAACGATGGTGCGCGAATCCGAACAGATCATGATGGATATCAAGGGGCAGGCGGGCGTGCCGGTCGGTGCGGTTTCGGTGGGCCTCTTGCCTTCGGTACGGATCGCTTCGGAATTTTTGGGCGCGGCGCTTGAGAAATTTCCGCAAGTCACGCTGCATCTGACCGAGGCGGCGGGCGGGCAACTGGCCGAACAGGTGGCTATGGGGCGCATTGATCTGGCGCTGGTGCTGCGCGAACCCGGCGCGCTCAGCCCGAGCGATGAGGCGCTGGTGACGCTGCCGCTTTGCGTGGTGGGGCCTCCGGGCGATCCGATCACCAGCCAGCGCGAGATCGCCTTGGCGCAGGTGCAGGGCCTGCCGCTGATCCAGGCCAAGCCGCCAAACGTTTTGCGCATGCATATCGAACAGGCCGCCCGCCGCGCCGGGGTCAACCTGACCTATGGCCCGCAGATCGACGCGCTGGCCACGCAGAAACAGGTGATCGCCAAGGGCATGGGATACACCATTACCACCCGCATGGCGGTGCGCGAGGATGTGGCGGCGGGGCTGCTGTCCGCCGCCGACATCATCGACCCGCGCATGGATCTGATGCTGGTTCTGGTGCGTTCCAACCAGCGTCCCGCCACCCTTGCCATCCGCAAGATCGCCCGCCTTCTGGCAGAGGAAGTGCGCCGTTTGCCGGAGGTTTACGGCGATGATGAATCCCCCTCCTTCGTGCCGCTGACGGTGCAATAAGCATCGCGCCGCCGGGCCGCCGCTCCCTCTCGGGCGGCCCGGTGGAAAGCTGATATACGCCCAGCGCAACTGGCCCTCTCAATCCTGTCCGCTAGAATTTGCCTGAGTTTATAGGGTCCGGGTGCGTCGTTTCAAGGACGCACCCCATAGCAGACGGGAAGAGAATGTATGGGGAGGTCCATCCTTGTGGTGGGTGGGGGCATCGGCGGCATGGCTGCCGCGCTGGCCCTGCACCGTGCCGGTCAGGCCGTGGAATTGATCGAGAGCGATCCCGCATGGAACGCGCTGGGGGCGGGGTTGACGCTCAATGGCGGGGCCTTACGGGCCTTTGCCGATCTGGGAATGCTGGAGCCGGTGCTGGAGGCCGGGTTCGCCTCGGTGGGGCCGGTGCGGGCGTGCGATGCCGATGGCAATGTCCTCTCGCAAGGGGCCAGCACGCCGATGTTTGGCGAGGGCATTCCCAATATGGGCGGCATCCTGCGTCCGCGCCTGCATGGCGTGATGCGCCGCGCGATTGAAGCGGCCGGGATCAAGGTCCGCACCGGCCTTTCCGCCGAAAGCTATGCCGAGGCCGAGGACCATATCCGTGTGACCGCCAGCGATGGGGCCAGCGCCGAGCATCGCTTTGTCGTGGCCGCCGATGGGCTGTTTTCACGCACCCGCGCTGCGCTGTTCCCCGATCTGCCCGGCCCGGCCTTTACCGGTCAGGGATGCTGGCGCGCGGTGGTGTCGCGTCCGGCCGATGTGACGGCCACGTGGGTCTATTCCGCGCAATATGCCAAGGCGGGCTTCAACCCGATCTCGCAGGATCTGATGTATCTCTACCTGCTGGAATCGGCGCCGGGCAATCCGTGGATCGACGCGGCCGACTGGCTGCCTCTGCTCAAAGAACGCCTGTCGCGTTTCGGCGGCCATTTCCGCGCGATTGTCGAGGAATTGAGCGAGCAGTCGCTGATTAATTACCGCCCGCTGGAATCGATCCTGATGCCCCGGCCATGGCACAAGGGGCGCGTGCTGATCGTGGGCGATGCGGCCCATGCCACTACGCCCCATATCGGCTATGGCGCGGGCATGGCCATCGAGGATGCGGTGGTGCTGGGCCAGATGGTCGGGCGTTATGAGGGTACCGCCGCGCTGTTTACCGATTTCACGCAGAGGCGGTTTGAGCGTTGCCGCACGATCCTTGAAGGTTCGGTGGCCATCGGGCAGATGGAGATGGATGACGCGCCCTTTGCTGACCAGCGCGCCTTGAGCGCCAGCCTTGGCGCGGCCATTCGGGAGCCGATCTGATGGGGCAGGAATTGTGGTTTCACCATGTCGGGGTTTCCGTGGCGGATATGGATGCCTCGATTGCGTGGTGGCGCGATTGTTTGGGTTTTGTGCAATTGCGGCGTTATGTGATTGAAAGCATTCCGGCCGAAGTGGCTGTGCTGGGCAATGGGGCGCTGCATGTCGAATTGCTGTGTCGCCCCGATGCGCGGGCTGCGGATGCCGAAAGGCGCATCCCCGACGATGATCTGAAAACCCATGGCACCAAGCATGTCGCCTTCAGCGTCGAGGATGTGCGCGGATTTATCGCCACGATTGCCGCGCGCGGGGTCGATGTGGTCTGGCTCAAGGAATTTCCCGATGGCCGCGCTGCCAGCTTCATCCGCGACAATGAGGGTAATCTGATCGAATTCGTGCAATGGCCCAAAGTGGCCGATCCGAGGGCGGAAATCGCCTGATGGCGGGGCCGGGGGGATGCCCCGGCCTTGTCTCATTCGGGAAAGGCGAAAGCCTCGCCAGGCACCGGGGTGCGCGCGGTGTTCAGCACCATGGCCAGCAATGTGTAATAGCCGCAAAGCCCGGTCAGCTCGACCGCCCCGCTTTCGCCCAGCAGCGCCGTGGCGCGCGCCCAAGTCGCGTCCGAGACGAATTGGTCGTGGTGAAGCTGGGTGATGAAGTCCCAGATCACCGCCTCGTCCTCTGCCATATCGGGCCTCTCCCCATCGCGCAGCGCGGCCAGCGCCGCCCGCGCCACGCCCGCCTCATGGGCAAGCCTTGCATGGGCGTGCCATTCATAGGGCTGGCGCCAGAGGCGGGCGATGATGCAGATCGCCCATTCGCGCAGGCGCACCGGAACGCTGCACCGATAGCGCAGAAATGCGCCCAATTGCTGCGACAGGTCCATCAGTTCGGGGCTGCGCATCAGCGGCACGAAGGGGCCGCGCACCTCTCCGCGCGGCGATGCGATCAGCGCTGCGGCGGCCTGCGCCTGTGCGGGCGTGTAATCGGCCGGGTCCTGTTTGGGCAGGCGGTCGGGGCCGAGCGGCCAGAGGATGGGGGAAAATTCAGGCTTGGCCAAAGTGGGTTTCCAATTCGTTGGTGTGTGAATTAATCTTGCGCAGGAGCCATCCCGCGTACATGGCAATAATATGGTGGATAGGATGAACGAGCAGGTGAATCAGGAACCCAAGCGGAGCCGTGGCCGTCCGCGCGCCGGGGCGCAGGATATCGACACGTCCGTTGGCAAGGACGCGCTGATCGATGCGACCATCGACCTGCTTAGGACCATGCCGCCTTCGGCCATCACGCCGGTGGTGGTGGCGCGCAGCACGGGGGTGCATCCCTCGCTGATCCGCTATTATTTCCATAATCGCGCGACCTTGCTGGTGGCGGTGGCCGAAAAGCTGACGCAGCGTTTCGCCGCGCAATTCGAGGCTTCGGCCCAGAGCGAGGGCACCGCCGAGGAGCGGCTTTGCGCGCGTATCTCGACGCTGATCGACCTGAACTCCACCTATCCCTTCTTTCACCAATTGTTCGCCACCGAAATCGCGGGCAGCGAAGACCCCGCCGCCCGCGCGATGATCACCCAGTTTACCAATCGCGGCACGGCGGCCTATGGCTCGATCCTGCGCGCGGGGCTGGGCGAGGGCGCGTTTCGGGGCATGGACCCCAGCCTGCTCTATGTCGCGGTGGTGGGCATGAGCGAGTTCTTCGTTTCGGCCCGCCGCCAGTTGGAGGTCGCCGCCGGGGTAAGCCTCGACGAAGCGGAGCTGCGTGAGGCTTACAAGGCGTTCGTCTGCGATCTGGTGCTCAATGGCGCGCGGGTGAGAAAGACCGATTAACACCCCAGCGGACGGAACACCCCGCGCCCTGCCCCTTGAAACCAAGCGCTTTTTTCCAGCTCGGCCCGCCATGGGGTGGACCGGGCCAAGGCGCGCTCCGGCGAATCCATCACCGAAATATCGGCCAGTTCGTGAAAGGCCATGCTGGTCCAGCGCGGCCCGTCCGTGTGGCTGCGCACCCGATAGCGCCGCGCGCGAAGCCAGCCCGGCGCGCGCATCAGCAATGCGATATGCTCCTCATCATACCAGCGCTCAACCTCGGCGGTCATCTCCTTGGGCACATCAAAGGCGACCAGCATGATGACGCCCCAAGGCCGGTCCGCAGGCCCAGTGTCGCTGACCAGATCAAGCTCGTAATGCGCCGCGCCCGCCGGGGCCTGCGTCAGCGCGCCGATTTCGGGGGGGCAATAGAGGCATGCTTCCTCTACCTCGATCATCGAGCGCAGGGCCCAGCCATCGGCCGTGCCGATCAGCGCGCGCGCCGCATCGTCCGTGGCCCCGGCGATCACCGGCCAGCGGGTGAATGTGGCCAGACTCACGCCTGCGTCTCCACGCCGGGCACCGAAGCCTCGCGCAGCACCGCATCGGGCCGATTGCGGCGCACCGCCTCATGGTTGGTCGAACCCTCGCCCATATAGACCCCGCGCTCCCACGAGCGGCCCAACGGATCGCGCACGCCGACTGAAAATTCGCCAATGCCATGGATTTTTATCCGCAATGTCTCGCCATCCTGAATGAAGCCCAAACCTTCGTGATTGGTGCCGCAGGCGACGACATCGCCATCGTTCATCGTCATGATCGTGGTGATGAATTCGACGATTTCGGGCACGGTGTGCTCCATATCGTCGGTGCTGTAATTGTGGCGCAACTGGTCATCGTTCCAGAATTGCACCCACAGATCGTTCGGATCCTCAATCTCGTCGGCGGTGACGATGCAGGGGCCGATGGGGGCGAAAGTGTCGAAACTTTTGCCCATCCAACTGTTGTTGCGCCATGTCCGGCGCCCGCTTTCGCGTGCGGTCACGTCGATCAGGCAGGTGTAGCCGAAGATCGCGCTGCGCCAGCCCTCGCGGCGCACCATCTTGGATGGGCCTTTGAACACCAGCGCCAGTTCGGCCTCATGCATGAAGGCGTAGGGTTCGGTAAATTCGGGCAGGACCACCGTGTCATTAGGCCCGATCACCGCATCGGCATTCTTGATGAACATATTGAGCGGGCGCGCCTCGCGCTGGGCGTTTTCCCAGTAATTGGCGATGCAATTGACGATCTTGCCCGGTCGCGGCAGCGGCGCGAGCAGGCGCACTGAGGCCAGCGGCAGGGCAGGCGCGCTGGCCTCCAGAGCCAATAGCGCGGGGCGGATTTCATCATAGCGCGCGATCAGATTGGCCATCGTCGCCTGCGGATCATGGCCATCGGGCGCAACCGCGCTGGCGTCGATTACGCCCGCCTCGGTCAGGATGCCTGCATGGGCGGGGCCGTTGTTCTGGGTGAAAAGCACGAGCTTCACGGGTGTTCTCCCTTGGATTTGCCACCCGCCATAAGCCGCCTGATGCCCCGGCGCTTCTCATGCAGAATGCATAAGAGAATTACCGAAATGGGGGTAGGGGAGGCGTTTGACAATTCGCAAAGGCGCTAATATCTCAAGAGCCAAGCGAGCAGGGCCTCAGATGCCTTTGATAATGACGCGGGAGAATTATGATGGCCAATGCGCCAACCTATCGCAGCGTAATGCTTTTTATCGACGGCGCATGGTCGCTTGCGGCCGATGGGCGCACCTTGCCCGTCATCAATCCGGCCAATGAAGAGCAGATTGGCACGGTCGCCCATGCCGGGATTGCCGATCTCGACCGCGCGCTGGCAGCGGCCGAGCGCGGGTTTGCCCTATGGCGCAAGACGCCCGCTATGGCGCGGGCCAAGGTGTTGAACGGGGCTGCCCGCCTGCTGCGGGAACGCAATGAAGATATCGCCACGCAAATGGTGCTGGAACAGGGCAAAATGATCGGCGAGGCGCGCGGCGAGGTCGAGCGCGCCGCTGAGGCCTGCGATTGGATGGCGGGCGAAACCATGCGCATCGCTGGCCGCATCATCGAGGGCCGCGCCGCCAACATCACCAACCATGTCCTGCGTGAACCGGTGGGCATTGTTGCTGCCTTCACACCCTGGAACTTCCCGGTCAACCAGATCGTGCGCAAGGTGGCGGGCGCGCTGGCGGCGGGCTGCGCGCTGGTGGTCAAAGGGCCGGAGGAGGCGCCCGGTTCCTGCGCCGAACTGGTGCGCGCCTTTGTCGACGCGGGTGCGCCTGCGGGCGTGGTCAATCTGGTTTACGGCACGCCTGCGGAAATTTCCGAATATCTGGTGCCCCATCCTTTGGTGCGCAAGATCAGTTTCACCGGATCGACGGTGGTGGGCAAGCATCTGGCCAGCCTTGCGGGTCAGCATATGAAGCTGACCACGATGGAACTGGGCGGCCATGCGCCGGTGCTGGTATTTGCGGACGCTGATCCGGTGGCCACGGCGCGGGCGCTGGTGGGCAACAAATTCCGCAATGCCGGGCAAAGCTGCGTCAACCCTACGCGCTTTTTGGTCGAGGACAGCATTTTCGACGCCTTCACCGCGGCCTTTGTCGCGGCGGCCAGTGCGTTGAAACCGGGCGGCGGCCTCGATCCGGACACCACCACCGGCCCGCTGGCCAATATCCGCCGGGTGGAGGCAATGGAGCGTCTGACCGCCGATGCTCTTGCCAAGGGTGCGAAGCTGCATTGCGGCGGGCAGCGCGTGGGCAACAAGGGCTTCTTTTTCGCCCCCACGGTTTTCACCGATGTGCCCGTCGATGCCGCGCTGATGAATGAGGAGCCCTTTGGCCCCATCGCCATGATCAACCGTTGGTCCGACCGCGACGCGCTTTATGCCGAGGCGAACCGGCTGCCCTATGGCCTTTCCGCCTATGCCTTCACCGCCAGCAATGCCACGGCCAATGAGGTGACGCAGCGCGTTGAAAGCGCGATGATTTCCTTCAACCATTTCGGCCTCGGCCATCCCGAAACGCCCTTTGGCGGCATGAAGGACAGCGGCTATGGTTTTGAAGGCGGATCCGAAGCGATTGAGCCCTATCTCCAGACCCGTTTCATCACCAAGATGGACCTGTAAGGGAGATATCGACATGACAGGACGTTTGCAGGGCAAGATCGCCCTTGTCACCGGCATTGGCGCAGGCATCGGTCAGGGCATCGCCCTGCGCTTTGCCCGCGAGGGGGCCATTGTGGTGGGCTGCGACATTTCGGCGCAATGGGCCGAGGCCACGGTGGAGCAGGCCGCAGCCGAGGGCCTGACAATTGACAGCGTGCATCCGGTCGATCTGACCAAGCCCGATGATGTTCAGAGTTTTATCGACCATGCGGGCGCGACCTATGGCCACATCGACATTCTGGTGAATGCCGCCGCGATCGCGCCCCACATGGCCCCGGTGGCCACGATGGATTATGAGCGCGAATGGATGCCCACCATGGTGGGCGAGGTCGATCTGGTGTTTCTGGCGGTCAAGGCCGCATGGCCGCATATGGTCAAGGTCGGCGGCGGATCGATCATCAATTTCGCCAGCGTCAACGCCATGCGCGGATCGGTCAACACCGGCATGATCGCCCATTGCGCGGGCAAGGCCGCCGTTCTGGCCATGAGCCGCCAGATCGCCATCGAGGGCGGCCCCTATGGCATCCGCTGCAACACGATCGCGCCGGGTATGGTGCAGACCGCCGCCACGGCCAGCGCGGGCACCAGCAGCGGGGCCGTGGCCGAACGCATTCTGCAACGTCTGGTCATCAAGCGCCTTGGCGTACCCGACGATATTGCCTGGGCGGCGGTGTTTCTGGCCAGCGATGAATCGACATGGGTGACGGGGGCCAATTTCCCGGTCGATGGCGGCGTGACGGCGGCCTGATGCTATGAGCATTCTGCCCCCTCCACACCCCGATCCCCATCCGCCCCGGCGGCTGGTGGTGCCGGCGGGGGCGTGTGATGCCCATTGCCACATCTTTGGCCCGTTCGACCGTTTTCCCACCCCCGCTGGCGCCAGCTATCAGCCCGCGGAAACCCCGTTGGAGCGCTATCGCCAGATGGCCGACCGGCTGGGCCTGACCCGCGCGGTCTTTGTTCAGCCCGCGATCTATGGCGCGGATCATTCGGTGATGCTGGATGCCATTGCGCGGGCCCACGGGGCCTATGCGGGGGTGGGGATTGTCGATGATACGCTGGGCGATGCGACGTTGACGGCGCTGCATATCGGGGGCTTGCGCGGGGCGCGGTTCAATTTCGTGGGCCATTTGGGCGTCCGCCCGGATCGCGCGATGATCGAGCGCACCGCCGCGCGGGTCGGCCTGCTGGGCTGGCATCTGGTGTTCCATCTCGATCATGCCGCGCTGTTGGCCGAGGCGGAGTGGATCGCGGGGTTGGGCGTGCCGGTTGTGATCGACCATATGGCGCGGCTGGATGCGGGGGGCGATGGCTTTGCCGTGCTGCTCGATCTGGCGCGTCAGCCCCATGTGTGGGTCAAGATTTCGGCGGCGGACCGCATGTGCGCCGATGGCGATCTGGCCCGCGCGTTGCCGTATATGGCGGCGCTGGCCGATGCTGCGCCGCTGCGTATCCTTTGGGGCACTGATTGGCCCCATCCGAATATTCGCTGGATGCCCGATGATGGCGATCTGATCGATCTGCTGGCGCTGGCCGTGCCCGATTCGGCGGCGCGCCATGCCATCCTCGTGGACAATCCCGCGCGGCTTTACTCGTTTTCCTGAAGAGGCAAGACCATGTCTGAAACGCAAAGACGCCCCGCCCGCCGGGTCGTGACGGGCCATGATGCCCAGGGCAAATCCATCGTTCTGTCCGATGGCACGCCGCCCAATATCCGCGACAAGGGCACGCTGGTCGATTTCATCGAGATCTGGAACACGCCCACCGTGCCCGCGATCATCACCGCGAGCGAGCCCGAACCCACCGATGGCGAACTGATTACGCCGCCGCCGATGGGGGGCACCAAGATCCGCTTCAACGATTTCTTTCCCGGCCATATCGACCGGCTGCCGCCGCGCGCCGACGGGCGGCACAAGATGATGCATCGCACGAAGAGCATCGACTATGGCATCGTGCTGGAAGGCGAAATCTGGATGATCCTCGATGACAGCGAGGTTCTGTTGACGCCGGGCACGGTGGTTATCCAGCGCGGTACCGACCATGCGTGGGAAAACCGCTCCGACAAGGTCTGCCGCATGGCCTTCATCCTCATCTCCGGCGAGTTCTCGTCCGAGCTGCGTGAGACGCTGCCCCAGCATCTCGAAATCCGCACCGGCGCCGTCACCAACTGATCCACGAAAGGTTAGCTCCATGTCCTTCCCTCGCGAGCCCGGCAAATTCTATCGCATGCCGGTTTTCTTTGGCCCCAATCCCTGTCCCCGCTGGACGCCCGAAGGCGTGGTGCAGGACTTTGCGCGCGAACCTGTGCGCTCGACGCTGGGCACGCGCTATCTGACGGATGCCAAGGCGCTGGAGGCGGTGTTGCCTGAAGGTTTCCGCCTGTGGGGCGAACCCATCGTCACGGTTGAGGCGATCTATATGACCGGCTTTTCCTGGCTGGCGGGTGGCGGCTACAACATGTTCGATGTCAAAGTGCCGATCATTTACGCCAGCAAGACCGAGGGCGATGTGCATGGCACGCTGCTGATGGCGCGCTGGGAAAGCCTGTCCGACCCGATCACCACGGGGCGCGAGGAACTGGGCCATAACAAGCTGTTCTGCGACATTCCCGAGGTCAGCGATTTCAATGGCCGCTATCACACCAGCATGAGCTGGCGCGGTTTTCCCTTTGCCAAGCTGTGGGCCGAGGATCTGGTTGAGCAGGAGGCGCCCGCGGGCAATCCGGCCAATCGCGGGTTGCTGTCATGGAAATACATTCCCGCCACGCCGCGCCCCGGCAAGAAATGGGGCGAGGAGGCGGACGCCAATTACGCCACGCTGACACCCCCGGCATGGAGCGGGGTGAAAACCACGCGCTATCTGGCGGGCAAGGGCGGCGTGGAATGGGCGCGGCCCACGTTTGAACAATTGCCGACGCAATATACGATTGTGAACGGCTTTGCGTCGTTCCCCATCGTGGAAAATCGCGGGGCCTATTATTTCTGGATGACTGGCGGTGCGTCGGGTGACGACACCTATCGGCTGGATTGAGGCCGATGCCCGGTCCCGGCGATGTGCCCAAGGTTTCGCCCCATCCTCGCCTGATCGGCGGGGATGGCAGGCCGCTGACCACGATCGACATTCACGCCCATGCGATGTTTCCAGAGGTGGAGCGCCTGACCGCAGGCCGCCCGGAACGCGCGGGCGAGGCGGAATTTCGCATCCGCACGATGGGCGCGCAGACCATCGCCTATAACCGCGATGTGATGATCCCGGCTGCCATGCCGGGCCTGACCCGCATCGAGCAGCGACTGCATGACATGGATGTGATGGGCGTCGACATGCAGATCGTCAGCCCTTCGCCCAACCAGTATCATTATTGGGCACCCGAAGATCTGGCGCAGGAGATCGTCGGCATCCAGAACGAGGCTCTGGCCGAATTGGTGACGCAGGCGCCCGAGCGATTGGTCGGACTAGGCGCCATCGCCATGCAGCATCCCGCGCTGGCGGTGGAGCAGATGCGCCATTGCGTGCGCGATCTGGGCTTTAAGGGGGTGGAGATCAGCTCGACCATCGACGGGGCCGAATTGTCGGACCGGCGCTTTGATCCCATCTGGGCGGCGGCGGAGGAATTGGGTGCGGTGGTGTTCATTCACCCGATGGGCTGTTCGCTCGATGAACGCCTTGCGCTCGCCTATCTGTCGAACATTGTGGGGCAGCCGGTCGAACATGCCGTCGCGCTCAGCCATCTGATCTTTGGCGGGGTGCTGGACCGGCATAGCGGGCTGAAAATCGTGGCGGCGCATGGCGGGGGTTATCTGCCTACGCATCTGGGTCGTGCCGATCATGCCTGGGCGCAGCGCGAGGATGCCTGCACCTGTTGCCACAAGCCGTCGAGCTATCTGAAACGGCTGCATTTCGACTCTCTGGTGTTCGATCCGCGCGATCTTGGGCTGCTGATCGAGCGGGCAGGGATCGGGAATGTTGTGATCGGCACCGATTACCCCTTCGATATGGGGCATTACGACATTCACGGGTTGATCGCGGCCATTCCGGGCCTGTCCGATGCGGATCGGGCGGCGTTGCTGGGGGGTAATCTGATGCGGTTGATGGGGATAAAGGAGAGGATATGAGGGAGATAGAAAGCGAAGGGCGCCGTATTGTTCTGGGCGCGGTGGCAGGTTTGGCGGGGCTGGCGGTTGTCGGCCCCGTTTCTGCATCGGAAGACAGTGGCCCCCAAAACACTCCACGCCAGGCTTGGGCCACCAAGGACAATGCCGTGAACATCGGCCCCAATGCCGCGCCCGTGGCCGATGCGCTGGACATGCTGATGATCCAGCAATGCTTTGCCCGATACGGCATGGGGCATGACGAAGGGCTGGGGCCGGTGCTGGCCAGCTTGTTCACACAGGATGCTGTGGTCGAGGTGGCCGATGGCCATGGCGCGCCCTTTCAGGTGGTGCGCGGGCGCGAGGCGGTGGTGGCCAATTTCGCCAACAGCTTTCGCCAGCAGGGCGATCAGCGCCGCCATTGCTTCACCAACATCATCGTCGAGGAAGCCAGCGCGAATAAGGCACGGGTGCTGGCCTATGCGCTGGTTTCGGTGGCGGCGCATGGCGGGCTTATTCTGGGCGCGGCGGTGATCTATACCGCCGATCTGCGTAAGGAGGGCGGGATCTGGCGTTTTTCCCGCCTGTTCATCGGCATGGACGCCTATACGACGCCCAAGCCCAAGGTGTGAATGATGGGGCGCCCTGTTGATCGGGGCGCCCCATTTCCATCAGCCCTTCTTGGCCGCATTCGGGCTTTCATAAACAAAGCGCGGCATCAGCGCGACGCACAGCACCGAGGCCGACATCGCCCCGCCCACCAGCCAGATGCCCGGCGCATAGGTGCCGAAATGGTCGCGGATATGGCCCAGCAGGATCACCCCCGTGCCATTGCCCAGCGCGCTGGCCGCAAAGGTCAGGCCATAGATCGCGCCAAAGGCCTTCAGCCCGAAATAGCGCGAGACGAGATAGGCGTTCTGGCTGATCTCTCCGCCAAGGCCCAGACCCATCAGCAGCGCGCCGGGGATCAGGATGCGCGGATCATTTTGCGAATGCACGATCAGCACGCCAAACAGCGCGCAGACGAAATAGGGCAGCACCACACGCGGCGAATTGAACCGGTCGGCCATCACGCCCGAGCTGAGCTGGCCCGCGATCACGCCCGCAAAGGCGCAGCTCATCACGGTGGTCGCCGTGTTGATCGGCAATCCGCGCTCGGTCAGCAGCGGCACGGCATGTTGCATCGTGGCCAGCAGCGACATGGAGCCAAAGGCAATGGCGAAAAACACCAGATAGAACACCGGATTGCGCAAAGCCTCGGCCCGCGTCACGCCTTGTTGGCCCAAGGGGTTGGGGGCGGCATCCTTATTCTTGGCGGCCAGACTCTTGGGCGTATGGGCCAGCAGCGCCACCATCGGAAAGCCGATCACCAGAATGATCGCGCCCACGCCAACATAGGCCCCGCGCCAGCCATAGGTGGCGATCATCCATTGCGTCAGCTTGGGCATGATCGTCTGCCCCAATCCCGCGCCCAGCGCCACGCACAGGCCCAGCACCAGCCCCCGGTTGCGGTCAAACCACAGCGAGACAAGCTTGGCATAGGCGGGCGAGGCGTGCATCGAAACGGGCACGGCCATCACGATCTGAAACGCCAGAAAATGCCAGCCTACCTGCATCCGGCTCATCGCCATAAAGGTGGCGGCAAAGATCAGAATGCCCGGCAACACCACTTTGCGCAGGCCGAAACGGTCCACCATGCGCCCGCCGATCGGCACCAGCATCGCGTTGAGCCAGAGCGAAATGGCCAGCGCCAGCGAGATATTGGTGCGGGTGGTGTGCAGTTCCTCGGGCAGGATGCGCAGGAAATTGCTGTTGGTGGCGGCCACCATCACATTGGGCCCGGTCAGAAAGCCGAACCATGCGCCCATCGCCGCCAGTATTGCCGCCTTTGTGAATTCGCCGGATTTGCCCGGATCGGCCGATGACATTCTCTTTTCCCCAGTGTTTGTTTTTGCGCGCGGGCTTTAATGGCTGAACCTACGCCAGCTTTGCCTGTGCTGCCACGGGTTTGGCGCCGGGCCAAGCACCGAAAATCGTATAGCTGATTAATTCATAATAGCGCTAATTAGTTCTTGAGGCAGCTGCCCACCCGCCGCAATGACATGGCCAACGAAACCGGCGCGCCCGCAATGCCGCCGGTCGACAAGTGGGAGAATGAAGCACATGCCGATCCTTGGCATCGAAAGTGTGGTGTATGGCGTGGAGGATCTGGCGCTGTGCAACCGCTTCTGGGCCGATTATGGCCTGATCCGCAGCGATGACGGCGCCGATGATGCGCCCAGCGAATGGACGCTGCCTTCGGGCTCGCGGATGATTATGCGGGGCATCGACGATCCCTCGCTGCCGCCTGCCTATTTCCCCGGTTCGGGGGTGCGCGAATGTTTCCTCGGCGTCGATACGTCAGAGGCGCTTGAGCGTTTGGTAGCCAAGGTGGGCGTTGACCGCGAAGTGCGCCGCGATGCCGATGGCACCGCCCATTTTCTCGATCCCGATGGCAATCCGATGGGCCTGCGCGTGTGGAACAAGCGGCCGGTGATGTGTCGACCCGATCCCGTCAACGCGCCCGACAACATCCTGCGATTGAACCAGCATCGCAAGTGGCGCGCGCGTGCCTTGCCCCGCACAATCAATCATATTGTTTATTTTTCTGATGATTACGTGTCGACCTATGAGTTCTATCGGGACCGTCTGGGTTTCCGCATGACCGATCATTCCAAGGCCAACGGCATCTTTGCCCGCGCCGATGGCACCTATGAACATCACACGATCTTCTGGCTGACCACCCTGCATCCCGGCACGCGGGGAAAGCGCGGCTATGCCCATATCGCTTTTGGCCTTGAGGACATTGACGAGGTGATGGTGGGCGCCAATTACATGACGGATCATGGCTGGGCACATGAGCGGCCCTTTGCCCCTGCGCTCAACCGGCACCGGATTTCCTCGGCCATGTATTACTATTTCCCATGCCCGGCGGGCGGGGACGCGGAATATCATGCCGACACCGATTATCTCGACGATGGCTGGATCCCGCGCGTGTGGGAAATGATGTTTGGCGCGGCGGTGTGGCAGACGGATTCGCCCGGATTTTTCGGGGATCGCGGCATCACATGGGATGTGGTGCTGGACCCGGAAGAGGCCTCGTTGGAGGCGTGGCGCGATTTCGGAAAAGCGGATCGTAAGTAATTAATTCATAAAATAATTATTAGGGGAAAGATCATGGCCATCTGGCTGAAGCGCGGCGCGGCTGCGGAAGAGAAGGCGCAGGCGGATCGCAAGGTTCGTGATATTGTCGAGGCGGCGCTGGGCGATATTGAGAAGCGCGGCGATGATGCGGTGCGGGATATGTCGATCAAGTTCGACGGCTGGGACCGGGAAGATTATCGCCTGTCGCAGTCCGAGATCGACGCGGCGGTCGAGAGCCTGAGCCCGCAGGAGCGCAAGGACATCGAATTTGCCCAAGCGCAGGTCAAGAATTTCGCCCAGATCCAGCGCGCCAGCATGACCGACGTTGAGGTCGAAACCATGCCCGGCGTGGTGCTGGGGCATAAGAACCTGCCGATCCAGAATGCGGGTTGCTATGTGCCGGGCGGGAAATATCCGCTGCTGGCCAGCGCGCATATGAGCGTGATCACCGCCAAGGTGGCGGGCGTGCCGCGCGTGATCACCTGTGCCCCGCCGTTTCAGGGCAAGCCCGCGCGCGCGATTGTCGCAGCCCAGGCTCTGGCGGGTGCCGATGCGATCTATGCGCTGGGCGGCATTCAGGCGATCGGCGCCATGGCTATCGGCACGCAGACCATTGATCCGGTTGATATTCTTGTCGGGCCCGGCAATGCTTTCGTAGCCGAGGCCAAGCGCCAATTGTTTGGCCGCGTGGGCATCGACCTGTTTGCCGGCCCGACCGAAACGCTGATCATCGCCGACGAGATCGGCTGCGACCCGGAAATGGCCGCGACCGATATTCTGGGTCAGGTCGAGCATGGGCCGGACAGCCCCGGCGTGCTGCTGACCAACAGCGAAGCCTTTGCCCGCGCGACGATGAAGGAAATCGAGCGCCTGCTGGAAATCCTGCCGACCGCCGACCATGCCCGCAAGGCGTGGGAGACGTTTGGCGAGGTGAT
>NZ_JACIDX010000008.1 GCF_014196525.1 Novosphingobium sediminicola
TCCCGCCGCGTCGTGGGCTGGTCAATGAGTGCCACCATGACCGCCCAGTTGGTGGCAGATGCTATGATGATGGCAATCTGGCGCCGGGGCAAGCCCGATGCCCTGCTCCATCATTCGGATCAGGGCAGTCAATACACGAGCGAGCAGTTCCAGCGCTTGATGCAGGATAACGGCGTGACTTGTTCCATGAGCCGCTCGGGCAATTGCTGGGACAATGCGGCGATGGAAAGCTTCTTCTCTTCCCTCAAGATCGAACGGGTCCGCAGGAAGGTCTACCGATCACGCGACCAGGCCAGAGCCGACGTGTTCGATTATATCGAACGTTTCTACAATCCCACCCGCAGGCACTCGACGTTGGGCTATGTCAGTCCTATCGACTTCGAACGTCAGGCTGGGGTAGCCTAAGGAAGCTTATCTCGGTGTCCATCAAACCGGCAGCACCTCATTTGGGCAAGCTTAGGAGGATGCCGGAATCCTCGATTCCAAAGGCGTCCGTGATGAGCGCATATATTCCGAATGTCTGTGACGTGACGCACAAGCGGCACCAGCACGGTTTCGGGCAACCCCAGTGGTTGAGCTATCCGGTTCCGTAGGGCTCGCTCCCCAAGGTTGGAATACCATTTGGACAACTGCCCGAAGGACATCATTTCTGCGACCATCCAAACGGGGGGCAGTGCGGGGGAATCATAATTTTCGCGGTAATGCTTCACGTAAGTCTCTCGTGACCAACCAACCTCCCCCGCCAGCTTCGACAGGTTTTTGTGCAACTCTTCCCGGTCGCCATAAAGAGCAGCGTCAAGATAGGTGTGCCCGTCGCCTAATTGGCCAAGTTCGTAAGCCCAACTGCCCCGCAATGCGACCTCAACATGCTCTGTCCCGCGCATCACCACCCGGCGAAGATTGCGGTCAAAGTCATAAAGGTTGGTCACTCGCGCAAAGGTCGTGCCGGGCTTGAAGCGGTCTCCCGGATGATCCTTTGGATGCTCAAAATAAAGCCAATAGGCACTAAGTCGGTAATAGCTAACGTGGCGCAACCAGTAACGCGCAACGTCGTCATCAGGAATCGCCATGCCGTGCGATTTCAAGTGAGCAATTTGCTGTTCCAAATTCAGGGCGGGCTTGGTGTAGGTGCGAGTCATGCGGCACCATACTTGCACCTATGTGCCCCAAAATAAAAGACCCGCCCAGTGTGCATATCCTTGTGGATAGAGGCCGGGCGGGTGCGATTGCCCCGAGATACGCATCAAATACCAACAAAGCAATAACGGATTTGAACGAACGCGACGAATGGAAATCTCTGTTGCGTGTGGGTATCCATCAGGCATGGAGCGGTGGGCGCTACGCCCACCCATCACCCATCACCTCGGCTGGCCACGCAGCCATAGGGATGGAGGCAAGGTCCAGCGTGCGCTCGGAGATAACCCACCCCTCTGCAATCTCTACCAGCGTTTCACGCTCGTGCGCGTTCATAAAGCCGCCTTCCAACCATTCTTGGCAATGCCCCTCAGAAATCCGCAGGCTGCCTGTGAACCAGGAGGCGAGCACCCGGCGCCCTTGCCCCGGAAAGACGGTCCCCAGCGTCAGCTTGGGGCCGTCTGCCATCCCTGGCCGCAGGTAAACCAGAAATAGCCGCCCCTCCACCAACCGCCACGTGGCGATATAGCCACGCCAGAGGGCCGAATAACTGCAATCGAGCTCGGGCCGCGCGGGGCCTTGTTCAAAGTAGGCCTCCAGGGGCGTGGCCATTAGATCGCAGCGGCGATCCTGGTAATAGATGGTGTCGGGGATTTGGCTGGTCATTGGTCACTATCCATCGCTCAGCAAACGTGCCACTGGCTGTCGTTGCGCATGAAGGCCTTGATCCTGATCTGCTCCCACCGCGCGCCACGTTTGGTCGAGGACACTTCGTCGGCATAGCGTTTCAGGGCCTCCGTCATCGAGATACCTTCTGGTGGCGGCAGGGTCTCCCGAACGATGGCCTCTACGACGAAGCCTTCGAGTATCTTTGCTTCGGTTGAGATCGCCCAAGCTTCCGCTTGGGCCTTAGTATCGAAAGTGGCCGTTACCGTTTTTCCCTTGCGGCGGACCATGGCCCGCCATGATTTCTTTCGCTTCTGAATCGTCGCCATGACCTGACCTTTGTGCCAAATGTGTACCACGGTCACACCAGCACGAGGTCCAGTGCGGTTCGGTCCAAACCGAACGCCAGATTTGCTAGCGATGGTACAAATTGGTGCAATAGGGGGTCAGAAATGATCATTCCGAGCGAAAATCAGTAAAGAAAAATATATCTTTTACAGCATCTTATTGAAATTCCTGGACGTCAGAACGAATCTGCGGCTAAGGCTCTGGCTTAACCGCCGGTGTTTGTCCCCGTTCGGCGGTAATCGGACGATTCTGGGGGCCTGTGTGGGGGCCTATTGGTTTTGCCCAAAACAGGAGGCCCCCAAATGCCCCTTTCCGACTCTGCAATCCGCGCATTAAAGCCCCGAAAAACAGCCTATAAGGCCACGGACGAGAAAGGCCTCTACCTGTTGGTGAAGCCTACTGGCGGGCGCACCACTTTTCCAAGCGTTCCCATCTGACAACCAGCGCCCCGCCCTAAACCGGCTGACACCCTGCGCGCGCCAGGCACGGCAAACCCCCGCTCCGTATCCCGAAGCGAGGGTTTGCCTGTGAGAGAAGCGTTACAGCATCAGGCCGCGCGGCCGAAGTCGGCGTCATCCTCGTCCTCGCCGCCGCTCATCATATCCAGCGCAAAGCCTTTGACGCGCTCCTGCTGGTGCATGACGGAATTGGGCTTGGATTTCTTGACCTTGGCGCGGGGCGGCGGGGCGGCGCGGGTCTGGCGCGCGGGCGCGCTGCGCTGGACGGGCTGGGCGCTGCTCATGCTGTCCTCGGCGCTGACGCGGAAGAAGGAGACGATGTGCTGCAATTCGTCGGCCTGCGAGGCCAGTTCTTCCGATGTTGAGGAAATCTCGACCGAGGAGCTGGCGTTCTTTTGCGTCACACGGTCGAGCTGCTGGATCGCCTCGTTGATCTGGGATGCGCCAATGTCCTGCTCGCGGCAGGCGGCGCTGATTTCGGACACCAGTTCGGCGGTGCGGCGAATGTCAGGCACCAGTTTGGTCAGCATCTCGCCCGCCTCGGCCGCGGCCTTTACGGTGTCGGAGGATACGGCTACGATCTCGGCGGCGGCCACCTGGCTGCGCTCGGCCAGCTTGCGGACCTCGGAGGCCACCACGGCAAAGCCCTTGCCATGCTCGCCCGCACGGGCGGCCTCTACGGCCGCGTTCAGCGCCAACAGGTCGGTCTGGCGCGCGATTTCCTGCACAATGCCAATCTTGGCCGCGATGGTGCGCATCGCACCCACCGCCTTTTCCACCGCCGCACCCGACAATTCGGCATCGCGCGAGGATTGGCGAGCGATCTTTTCGGTCTGGGCGGCATTGTCGGCGTTCTGGCGGATATTGCCCGCCATCTGCTCCATTGACGCCGATGCCTCCTCGGTCGAGGCGGCCTGTTCATTGGCCCCCTCGGACAATTGCTCGGAACTGGCGGCCATCTGGTTGCTGCCGGCGGCGACATGATTGGCCGCGCCGCCCACATTCATCGCAAAGGCGCGCAGATTGTCGATCAGCCGGTTGACCGAATTCTTCATCTTCTGATGGTCGCCCTGGCATTCGATCTCAACACGTTCCAGCAGATCGCCCTTGCTGGCCAGATCCAGCACGCGATTACCCTCGCCAATCGGCAGCAGGATCGCATCAAGCATCCCGTTGATCCCGGCAATCAGCGCGGAAAAATCGCCAACGAAGCGGCGATCATCGCCCCGCTCGCTCAATTGCCCCGCCGTGGAGGCGTCGATCAGGCGGTGAATTTCCGTGGTGATAGCGCGCAGATTGGCGCGCAGAGCCTCGATAGTGTCATTGATAAAGGCCTTCTTGCCGGGAAATTGTTCGAGCGGCGCGTCGAAATCGCCCTCGCCGAACGCCTTGACGCAGGCCATCGCCTTTTTCTTCACCGCAATATGCCCGGCCACCATATCGTTGATGCCCTGCGCCACGGTGGCGAAATCGCCCTTGAACTTTTCGGCCCGCACCTTGACGTCAATCTCGCCCTTGTCATGCTCGGCCGACATATAGTTCAACTCGGTAATCAGCCCGCGCAGATTGGCGCGCAGGGTTTCGATCGTCTCGTTGATAAAGGCTTTCTTGCCGGGCAATTGCTCCATCGGCGCGTCGAAATTGCCGACGCTGAATTCCTTGATGCAGGCCATCGCCTTTTTCTTCACGGCGATATGCCCGGCCACCATAGTATTGATGCCTTGCGCCATTGCGGCCAGTTCGCCCCGGAATTTGTCCACCGGCACGATCACGTCAATATCGCCGCGATCATGCTCGCTCGACATGGTCTGGATGCTGCGGCCCAGCGTCTGCACCGGCTGCGCGGCGCTTTCCAGCAGCCGGTTGACGGCGGCCAGAATCACCTGCGTCTGCCCCTTGCCCACCGCAGGATCGACCCTCGCGCTCAGATCGCCGCTGGCCATGGCCGCTTCGACGCGCTCGATTTCCGCCACGATGGATTCGGGCGAAACGCTGGAGAAAATGCTAAGCGCCATGAACCAATTCCTCTTTACCGGCTCTTTATCGGAATGATTTTTCAAATTTTTTCGAAGCCGCCCTCCTTTCGCAATTTCACGAATGGAAAATCAGGCATGCTTGGGTTTTCAAGAATTACCCAATAAGTACATGGATCTTCTCGAATAACGGTAAATTGAAAGAGGGTCTTATCTAGGCAAATATCCGATGGGCGCTTTAGAACCGAATTCGCCTTAGAATTGTCCGCTGTCCCGGACATGAGAAAAGGCGGCCGCAAGGACCGCCTCCTCCCTTTATCCGCAACGGGTTCAGCGGGTCGCGCCGCTGACCTGCCCTTGTGCGGCATTCTCGATCTGCCGGCCATTCATGGTCGAGATCAGGCTCTTGCCATTGCCGCTGGCGGCCAAGTTACCGGCAGGCAACGTGATATCGCTGTTGCGGGCGCGCATCACCACGCTTTGCACCCGGCCGTTGCTGTCAGCCACCACCTGACGCACCTTGCCCAGACGCGAGCCGTCGGGGGCGGTGATCGCCATGCCGGGCTTGACGGCGGCGCTGCCCGCAACCTGCGAGGCCGCGCTGCCCGCCAGCGCCAGATTGCTGCTGCCAAGCGAACCGGCGGCGGAGAGCGAGTTTTGCGCGCTGCCCTGCGCGGCGGCGCTCAGGCCATTGGCGCGTCCGGCCACATTGGAAACGGCATTGGAGGCCGCATCCTTGCCGCGCGAGGCCACATCGGCCGCCGCCACATTAGCGCGCGAGGCCGCGCCCGATGCCGCAGAGCGCGCATCACCCACCGCCCCATTGGCCCGAGAAGCCGCCGCGCGGGCGCCATTGGCCACCTGATCGGTGCCGATCAGTTGCGCATTCGCGCTGCTGCTGCCCGTGGCCGAACCGCCGGCCGACAGCGCGCCATCAACCGCACGCGTGCCGGTCACCGGGGTGGTGGTCGTGGTCGTCTGGGTCAGATTGGCCGCGCCATTGCCGGTCACGCTGCGATTGGCGTCCACCTTGCCGTTGCGGGTGTTGACATGCTGGCTGCCGGTGGTGTTGCCGCTGGCCGTGGCGGTGCTGCGCGTGGTGGTTTCAACCTGCGAAGTGGCCGAACCGATGGTGCCCATCGATCCGAAACCGCCCATCGATCCGGCGCCACCAATCGCGCCGCCCAAACCGCCGCCGACAGCGCCCCCAAGACCGCCGCCGCCGCCCAGCAACTGGGCATGGGCAGGCACCGAGGCGAGGCTGAGAACCAGAGCGGCGAAAGTAAGGCTGGAAATGCGGGTCATGTCGTGTCTCCTTCATGATAATGTTGGGAACCACGTCTTGGGGTTCTGATGAGTAAACGAGTGTCGAAGCGGATTTCTTCCAAAGAAAATTCGAAATTTTTAAAAAGAAATCCCCGCAGAAAGGGATGAACCTCTCTGCGGGGACCTGCCGCCTGCAGTTGGTAGCCGTTAATCAGGCGGCATAGGGGGTGAGGATGATTTCGACGCGGCGATTGGCGGCGCGCCCGCTGATGGTTGCGTTCGAGGCAATCGGTTCGGTCTTGCCGAAACCCTGCACATGCATCCGCGCCCCGTTGACGCTGCGGTCGGCCAGATAATCGGCCACCGCATCGGCGCGCTGTTCCGACAGGCGTTGGTTATAGGTATAGGAGCCGATGGCATCGGTGTGGCCGTTCACATCGACATAGGTGGCCGGATATTTGCCCAGCGTGCGCGACACCGCGTTGAGCACGCCGTAAAAGCGCGGCTGGATGTCATGCTTGTCAAAGGCGAAGGTCACATCGGCGGGCATTTCCAGCACGATCTGATTGTTGCGCTTGATGACTTCGACCCCGGTGCCGCGCAGGTCATTTTGCAGCACGACATATTGGCGGTCGATATAGGCGGGCGCATCGGCATAGGTCACCGGCATGATCCCGGCGTTGACAATGGCCACCCGGCGCACCGCAACATCGGGAATGGCGGGGACAATGGCGGGAACGGCAACCACCGTGTTGACGCGGCTGACCACCGGCAAGGAGACCGCCGGGCGGGTAATGACGGGCGCGCGCACCACCGGCGCCTCAACCGCCTGCCCCACCGATCCGGCCACGCCCAGCGCCCCCGTCGCCCCGCCCAGCGCCCCGTCGATCCCCAAACCACCGCCAAGCCCGCCGCCCAGCAGCTGGGCGTGAACCGGGGCGGCCAGAGCCAGCGTCATGGTGGCGATAGCGGCGATGTTGAAAGTCTTGCTCATGATCTGTCTCCTTCATCTGTGCCAGCCCGTGGAAAGAGAGCGTTGTGACTGGCTATGATGAGGAAACGATGGGGCGGTGGGTTTTCTTCCCTGCGCGGCGCGGATTTTTTTCAAATGCCCTTGCGACAGGGATTGCACAGGATGCCCCGCCCCGCGCGCGCGCCTGCGGCCACCGCCTCTCGGTCGAGCGCCGTCAGACTCCGTCCCGGCCCCGGCCCCGCATAGGCCGCCAGACGCGCAGCCACCAGCGGCGCGGCAAAGGAGGTGCCCCGCAAAGTCACCCGCCCGGAAAGGCCAACCGCGGTCATATCCGCGCCGGGTGCGGCATAATCGAGATGGCTGGCCCGCCCCGCCTCGAACAATACGCGCCCCTTGCCGTCCACCCCGGTCACGGCCACCACATCGCGGTAAGAGGCCGGATAGGACAAAGGCGAGGCCGCACCATCATTGCCGACGGCGGCCACCACGAACATGCCCCGCGCCTGCGCCGCCGCCACGGCGCGCTCCAGCAAGGGATTGGCCGGGCCCACAAGGCTGATCGAGACGACCGGCACGCGCTGCTGCGCCATCCAGCCCAGCGCCTTGGCAATAGCCAGCGCATTGCCGCCCGCCGGATCCGCGCCATAAACATCTGCGGCAAACACATGCGCCACCCCCGCCCCGCCCAGCAGCGAGGCGATGGATTGGGCATGTTGATTGGGACGCGGCGCGCCGGTGGCGAAACCGGCCTGTGCCGACAGGCGGGCATCGGGCCGCACACCCCCGTCGATCAGGCCCACCGTGCCGCCCCGTGGCGAGGGGATGGCCGGGGCGCCAGTCGCAGGCACGGTCTGCCCCCCCATCTGGCCGCCGGGGAAATGGATCTGATCCGCCGTCACGGTCTTGGCGGGCAGCAGCTTTTGCAAGGCCCGCGTGGCATCGGGCAAGGTCACACCGGCAGGGGTTTCCAGCCGGGCAAAACCCACACCCAGCCCCTCCAGATCGCCCTGCTCCATCAGCCGATAGCCCGATTTTTCCGCCAGCATCAGCGCGGCCGGATCGGGATCGAGCAGCAGCAGTTCATGCGCGCGGGCGGGCGATCCATTGGCGTCCATCGCCACAATATTGCGATTGCGGCGCACAAAGGCATCAAGCCGCTCCAACCGCAGATCGGCCAGCGCGGCCACATCCTCAAGCGGGCGCGTCACCAGCGATGCGGCCTCGTCCAGAGTACCGCGCAGCCTGTCGGCCGCCCCGCCCAAGGTCTGACCGACAGCGGGCAGGCCAAACTGGGCCAGCGCAGGCCCCGCCCCCGCCAGCAGCGCGGCGACAATCCCCAGCCTGATGAACCGCTGTCGCACTCTCTTGCCCTTTGTTCAAAAAAATCGCACCAACGCGGAAGAAACGAGCGTGGTCGTCCGTTTCATCCATGACAAGGTGCAAATCATTGCCAACGGCTCAATTCAGCGAAGGACTGGTCAGGCTTTTGCCGCAGATGCGGCGGTTTGCCCGGGGTTTGACGCGCGATGGGGCCGATGGCGACGATCTGTGCCAGATGACGATCGAACGCGCGCTCAAGTCCTCGCATCTGTGGACCGAGGGGACGCGCCTTGATTCATGGGTGTATCGGATCATGCGCAACATATGGATCGATGAGGCCCGCGCGCGCAACCGCGCCAGCCAGACCTTCGCCCCCGAAGAGGATGGCGAGCATGTGGGCATGGCGGGCGATGTGGGGATCGAGGCCCATGTCGAACTGGGCAATGTGGACCGCGCGATGGCGCAATTGCCCGATGAACAGCGTGAGGCGGTGATGCTCGTGCTGGTCGAGGGCTTTGCCTATAAGGAGGCGGCCGAAATCATCGGGTGTCCGATAGGCACGCTCACCTCGCGTCTGGCGCGGGGGCGCGAGGCGCTGATGCGCGCTTTGGGAGAAGAATCATGAGCATCAGCCGCGAAGAAATCATGGCCTATGTCGATGGCGAAATCGACGAAGCGGCACGCGAACGCATTACGCTTGCGGCGCTGGGCGACCTTGACCTTGCCGAGGCGATTGCGCGCGAGCGGGCCTTGCGCGAACGGTTGCAGGGGCATTTTGCGGGCGTGGCGCAGGAACCCGTGCCCCCGGCGTGGGAGGCGATGATCCGCGCCGCCGCCCCAGTGGCCGAACCGGCCCCTGCGGTCATGCCTGCCCCCGTCATCGACCTTGCGCAGGTGCGCCGCCGCAAGGCCGAGGAGGCCAAGGCCGCCCAGCCCAAAATCCCCCTGTCACAGCGCAAATGGTTTGGTGGGGCGATTGCCGCCGCGCTGGTCATGGGCCTGTTCCTTGGCGGACAGATGATGGGACGCGAAGGGCCGATCACGGCCAAGGACGGCGCGCTGCTGGCCTCGGGCGATCTGGCCCATGCGCTCGACCGGCAACTGGCCGCCGACGATGGGGCAACGCGGATGATCGCCACATTCCGCCGGGGCGATGGAACGCTGTGCCGCGCCTTTTCGGGGGCCTCTGCCTCGGGCGTTGCCTGCCATGGCGGCGATGGCTGGCGGCTGGAGCATGTGATGCCCGGATCGGGCGCATCGGGCGCGCAATATCGTCAGGCTGGCTCGGCCGATGGCGCCGTCATGGCTATTGCGCAGGACATGGCCGTGGGCGAGCCGCTGGACGTGGCGCAGGAAAAAGCGGCCAAGGACAAGGGCTGGCGCTGAAATTTCCACCGTTTGTACTTGCCCGTTTGAACTCTGTGAAAAAACAGGGTTGAAATCCTCTGCCCTTGCGCTCTAGGTTCGATATGACAACGGTAACATAAGGAGCGCCGAAAGCGGGGGCAACAATCGCTTTTCCGGCGCAGGCAGAGGATAGTCGTGACCACCATCAAGGATGTGGCCGAGCGCGCGGGCGTTTCGATCAAGACCGTTTCGCGCGTGCTGAACGAAGAGCCGCATGTGCGCGCGCAGGTGAAGGAGCGCGTGCTCGAAGCCGCGCGCGAACTGGATTACAAGCCCAATCGCGCCGCCAGCCGCCTTGCGGGCGGGCGCTCTTTCCTGATCGCGCATCTCTATGACAATCCCAACCCCAGCTATATTTCGGCGCTGCACATAGGCGCGGCGCGGCGATGTCGCGAGCTGGGCTATCATCTGGTGGTCGAGCCGGTGAACAGTCAGGACAAGGATCTGCTGGGTCTGGTCCGGCGCCTGTTCGCCACAATTGCCCCCGATGGTATTTTGCTCAGCCCGCCCCTGTCGGAAAACACCGAATTTGTCGAAAGCGTGCGGCAATTGGGCGGGCGGATCGCGTTGATCTCGGCCACGCATGGCGATGAATGGACGCATATTTCCACCGATGAACGCGGGGCCAGCAAGGCGATCATGGCGCATCTGCTGGGTCTGGGCCACCGCCGTATCGGCTTTGTGCGCGGCCACCCCCAGCATTTCGGCGCCACCTTGCGCTATGACGGCTATTGCCAGTCGCTGGTCGAGGCCGGGCTGGAGCTTGAACCGGCGCTGGTGGCGCAGGGCTATTTCGACCTGCAATCGGGGCTGGAGGCGACCCGCAGCCTGCTGGCCCTGCCCGAGCGGCCCACGGCGATCTTTGCCTCGAATGACGAGATGGCGGTGGGTGTGCTGATGGCCGCGCGCGAATTTGGGCTGAATGTGCCGGAGGATCTCTCCATCATCGGCTTTGACGATACGCCGATGAGCCGCCTGATCTCGCCCGCGCTGACCACCGTGCGCCAGCCCTTGGAGGCGATGGGCGCAGCAGGGGTGGAGACCATCGTCTCGCCCGACAAGGCGCCGAGGGATTATCTGGATTTCGAGATCATCCTGCGCGATTCCTGTGCGCCGCCGAGGGGGTGAAGGGAAGTTTGCCTCCGGCGGGCAAAGGGACTCGTCCCTTTGCAATCCCGTTATTTTGGTGTGGGTTTGATGGCGGGTGGGCATTCCATGATGATGGATAGCCGCTGCGCGGCGGGGTTGCCCGGTATGAAACTTGCCTTTCGCGGCGGGGGGCGGCATCGTAGGTTTCGCGATGAAAGGATACGGGAATGAAGGCAGGATTGGCAGCGCTGATAGCCGGAATGCTGGTCGCCTCTCCCACCTCCGCGCAACCTCTGGCAGGCGGATGGAGCGCGGGCCAGACCACCAATCCCGAAGTGCGCGAAGCGGCGCGTTTTGCGGCGAGCCAATTGGGCCATCACGCACGCCTCGCCCATATTGACGCCGCCAGCCAGCAGGTCGTCGCGGGGATGAATTATCGCCTGACGCTGCGCCTGACCAATCGGCAGCGTTGGGAGGTGACGGTGTGGCGGCAGTTGGACGGCACAATGAAGCTCAATGGAAAGCAGCGGCTTTGAGCGCCCCCGTCCTTGGCGCCATCATGGCCGAGCGCTCCGCCAGCGCGCAGGCCCTGCTGGCCCAGATCGTCGCGCGCTGGGGCGGCCCCTTGCGCATCGCGGGCGTGATCGAGGAGCCACCGGCAAGCGGCGAGGATTGCTCGCCCGGCACGTTGGTCAGCATCCATGATGGCGCGCGTTTCCCGCTGGGTCAGGATCTGGGCTGCGAGGCGCAGGGATGCACGCTGGATTCGGGCGCGCTGGTTTCGGCGGCAGCTTGGGTGGAAACGCGCCTCTCCCAACCCTGCGACCTGCTCATCCTCAGCAAATTCGGCAAGATGGAGGCCGAGGCGGGCAGCGGTCTGCTCTCTTGCCTGCTGATCGCGCTCGACCGCGCGGTGCCGGTGCTGCTGACGATCTCGCCCCGCTTTGTCGAGGCATGGGCCGAATTTGCCGGACCCTATGCCCAGACCCTGCCGCCCGACATGGCGGCGGTCGAAAGCTGGCTGGAACAGATCACAGCGCCCGCATCGCTGCCGCCGCAATAGAAAAGCTGCGCCGCCGCGCTTCCTGATCGAACATCTGGCCCGCAACGATAATCTCATCCGCCCCGGTCCGCGCGATCAGACGGCGCAGCATAGCCTCGACATCGCCCCGCGTGCCAATGGCGGTGCAGGCCATGACCTGATCCAGCATGGCGCGATGGGGCGCGGGCAGGTTCTCGTAATAATTTTCGACCGGCGGCCGCACCAGCCCCCCGCCCTGCCCGGTGCGCAGCGCGACAAAGCCCTGCTGCATCGTGGTGGCAAGGAAACGCGCCTCATCCGCCGTATCGGCGGCAAACACATTGCAGGCCACCATCACATGCGGCCGGTCCAGCACCGCCGAGGGGCGGAACAGGCGGCGATAGGTGTCCACCGCCTCGTCCAGCATGGCGGGCGCGAAATGCGAGGCAAAGCCATAGGGCAGACCAAAGGCCGCCGCCAGTTGCGCGCCATAGGTGCTGGACCCCAGCACCCACATCTCCGGCTTGGCCCCCGCGCCCGGCACGGCGGGAAAGCCCGCCCGTGCATCGCCCGCGAAATAGGCCTGCAATTCCATCACCTGTTGCGGGAAAGCATCGGGATCGCCATGGCGCAGCGCCATCGCCACCCGCCCGTCCGACCCCGGCGCGCGCCCCAGCGCCAGATCGATCCGCCCCGGATAGAGCGCATCAAGCGTGCCGAATTGCTCGGCAATCTGCAAAGGCGCGTGGTTGGGCAGCATGATCCCGCCAGACCCGATACGGATCCGCGACGTATGCCCGCCCACATGCGCCAGCACCACCGAGGTGGCCGCCCCGCCGATGCCGGGCATGCCGTGATGTTCGGCCACCCAGTATCGGGCAAACCCTTCGCCCTCCGCATGGGCGGCAAGGGCGGCGGCGTGGCCATAGGCCTCATGCAGCGTGCCGCCTTCGAGAACGGGGACAAGATCGAGGACGGACAGGGGGATGGACTGGCTCATGCGCCCCTATCTGGGCATGGGGCTGGCGCGCTGCAAGGAGCGCGTTGATATGGAGCGCGATTTTAGGCGCAGGCTGGGCAGGCTTCCCCGGCAACATAGAGCGGCGAGGCCTGCTCCGCCTCGCCCACCGGCGCGCCGCAGGCCGCGCAGGACACATGGCTGCCCAGCGCAAGGCCATGGCCCAGCGTCACGCGCTCATCAAAGACGAAGCATTCGCCTTCCCACAGGCTTTGTTCCGCAGGCACCTTTTCGAGGTAATTGAGGATGCCGCCCTTGAGGTGATAGACCTGCTCCACCCCTTCGGATTTGAGGAAAGCGGTTGATTTTTCGCAGCGGATGCCGCCGGTGCAGAACATGGCGACCTTGGGCTGCTTACCCTCCCCCAGCAAAGCCTCACGCTGGCCACGAAACCAATCGGGAAATTCGCGGAAAGAGCGCGTGTTGGGGTCGATGGCGCGCTGGAATGTTCCGGCCACCACCTCATAATGGTTGCGCGTGTCGATCACGATGGTCTCAGGGTCGGCAATCAGTGCGTTCCAGTCCTTCGGCTCGACATAGGTGCCGACAATCGAGAGCGGATCGACGCCGGGCACGCCCATGGTGACGATCTCGCGCTTCATGCGCACCTTCATTCGGCCAAAGGGCATGGCGGCGGCGGTGGAATATTTGACATCCAGTCCGGCGCAGCTCGGCAAAGCGCGGATATGATCGAGCACGGCGGCGATCCCCTCGGCGCTGCCCGCGATGGTGCCGTTGATCCCCTCGCCCGCCAGCAGCAGCGTGCCCTTGATCCCCTGATCTTTGCAAAGGGCCAGCAAGGGCTCGCGCAGGGATGCAGGTTCGGCAAAGGGGGTGAAGTGATAAAGCGCGGCAACGGTGATCATGGCGCGGCCCCATAGCGCGAAAGCGCGCATGACGCAAAATCGCGATTTGGCGCATCACGCAAGACTGGCCCTCGCGCGCCTTGCCTGCTAGGCGGCGCGGATGCTGAACATTTCCGATGTCACCGTGCGCCTTGGCGGCCGCACCATTCTTGACCGCGCCAGCGCCAACCTGCCCACCGGGGCACGGGTGGGACTTGTCGGGCGCAATGGCGCGGGCAAGTCGACGCTGGTGAAGGCCATCATCGGCGAGATCGAACCCGACGAGGGCAGCATCGACATGCCCCGCCGCTCACGCCTCGGCTATATCGCACAGGAAGCGCCCGCCGGGACCGCGACCCCCTTCGAAACCGTGCTGGCCGCCGACACCGAACGCGCCGCGCTGCTGGAGGAAGCCGAAACATCGACCGATCCCCACCGTTTGGGCGATGTGCATGACCGGCTGATCGCGATCGATGCCTATACCGGACCGGCGCGCGCGGCGCGCATCCTGCTGGGTCTGGGCTTTACCGAGGAAATGCAGGCGCAGCCCCTCGATTCCTATTCGGGCGGGTGGAAGATGCGCGTGGCGCTGGCCTCGCTGCTGTTTTCACAGCCCGACGTGCTGCTGCTCGACGAACCCTCGAACCACCTTGATCTTGAAGCGACGCTGTGGCTGGAGAACTTCCTGCGCGCCTATCCCGGCACGTTGCTGATCATCAGCCATGAGCGCGATCTGCTCAACAATGTGGTCGATACGATCCTGCATCTTCAGGGCGGCAAGCTGACGATTTACGCGGGCGGATACGATTCGTTTGAGCGCCAGCGCGCCGAACGCGCCGCGCAAGCCGCCGCCGCCAAGGCCGCGCAGGACGCCCAGCGCGCCAAGCTGGAAGATTACGTCCGCCGCAATTCGGCCCGCGCCAGCACCGCCAAACAGGCCCAGTCGCGCGCCAAGATGCTGGCCCGGATGCAGCCGGTGCTGGGGATGATCGAGGATCCGTCGCTCTCGTTCAACTTCCCCGATCCGGCAGAACTGCGCCCGCCGCTCATCACGCTGGACCGCGCGGCGGTGGGCTATGGCGACACGCCGATCCTGAAGCGGCTGAACCTGCGCATCGACCCGGATGACCGCATCGCCCTGCTGGGCCGCAACGGCAACGGCAAGACCACGCTGGCGCGCCTGCTGGCCGGGCAGCTCCCCGCGATGGAGGGCGAGATGGTCACGGCGGGCAAGCTCAACATCGGCTATTTCACCCAGTATCAGGTGGAAGAACTGGCGGGCGGCGACACACCTCTGGTGCATATGGCCCGCGCGATGCAGGGCAAGGCCGAGAGCGCAGTGCGCGCCCAGCTTGGCCGCTTCGGCTTTTCCGGTCCCAAGGCGACCACCTCCGTCAGCCAGCTTTCAGGCGGCGAGCGCGCGCGTCTGGCCCTCGCGCTGGTGACGCGCGATGCGCCGCATCTGCTCATCCTCGACGAACCGACCAACCACCTTGATGTCGATGCGCGCGAGGCCTTGGTGCAGGCGCTCAATGCCTATCAGGGCGCCGTCATCCTGATCAGCCACGACCGCCACATGGTCGAAATGACCGCCGACCGCCTCGTGCTGGTCGATGGCGGGGCCGCCGAGCCTTACGATGGCAGCATCGAGGATTACATCGACTTCATCCTCGGCCGAAACCAGCCCAAGGCGGCGCCCGTCGAAGGCAACGGTAAGCCCGCGCCCTCGGCCGCCGTCAAGGCCAACAACCTTGCCTGGGCCGAGGTCAAGGAATTGCAGAAAAAGATCGCCAAGGCCGAAAAGGATCTGGCCAAATTGCAGGTCAAAATCGCCGAGGTGGATGTCGCCCTGTCCGATCCCGCCAAGGCCGCGCACGCGCTCAAGGGCATCAACATCGGCAAGTTGGGCCAAATGCGCGAAGCGCTGGAGGCCGAAGCCGAAGCCGCAGAGGCGCATTGGATGACGTTGGTGGAAAAGCTGGAGGGGTGATTGGGTTGGAGGCGTTAAAGATGCCTCCGGCGGGCAAAGGGCGAAGGCCCTTTGCAATCCCGTTAATGGGCGGTGGCTGGCTTACGGCATAGTGGATGCGGAAATGAAGTGAAAGCCTGCGGCGCGGCGGGGTCAATTCTTATTTGCGGCGCAAGTTTCCGGTTTGCGCGTGATACGTTCTACATCACGGCAGCGCAATATTTCAACGCCGAGGAATTTTTTGCTTTCCCGGACGCAATCCCTGCGAGCTTCCGCCTTGGACAGAGGACAATCTATACTCTTTTCAGACCCCCAATATTTATAACTTACAAATGCGTTACCCGAGAAATAACTGCAAATCTGGCCACGATCAGCCCAGTCATTACGCGTACCATCCGCGCAAATCTGCGAACCCCGGTGAAATCGAATCGTTTCGCCTTGATGGATGAGCACTCCCGCGTCAGCAAAAAACAACCCTGCAGCAGCACCCACTAGCAAGCATATAAAAATCAGAATGCCCTTGCCCCAGCTTTTCACGGTCTGCTCCTAAATCCCTTCTTCCCGCAAAGCGGAAAAAAGCAACAGACCATAGCCCAAAAAATCCCGTCAACCATTTACACAACAAAGACAGTATCGGGATTGCAAAGGGCCCCCGCCCTTTGCCCGCCGGAGGCATAAAACCCCCAAACAAAACAGGGCGAGGAAAGCCGCAACCTCCCCCGCCCCGCCTCGCACTTCATACCGGGCGAAGCGTAAGCCCCGCGCCTTAACTCACCGCGTCGCCTTGGCGTCCGCAGCGGTTACCTTGTCCTTGTACTTGTTGCCGAAATTGGTGCGGACATAGTTGACCACATCGGCCACCTGCTGGTCGGTCATCATCTTGCCGACGGGGGGCATGCCGTTCTTGCCGTGGAGGACGATGTAGAGCGGGTAGCCGGCCGTGGCGAGGTTCTTGTTCGCGGCCAGCGCGGGATACATGCCCGCCGCCTTGGCGCCCTTGGCATCGGGCATGTGGCAACCGGCGCAGACGCGCTTGTACATGGCCTCGCCGGTGGGCTCGTTGAATTTGAACAGGCTGGTGAAGGCGCCATCGGCATCGCCAACGGTCTTTTCGCCGGGCTTGGCGATCAGCGTGGTGGGCGTTGCATCCCCGCGCTGGGCATGGGCAGGAGCCGAAAGCCCAAGGGCGCCAAGGCTAAGGGCGACGAGAGGAAAGAGGATCTTCTTCATGGATTTCACCCTGCCACAACACGTTGATGCAGACGCCCGATAGCGTCGAGCGAGGAGGTCAGCGCGCCTTCCTGCCATGCCGGAATGAACGAGGCATGCTCGCCCGCCAGCAGGATGCGGCCATCGATCTGGCACAGGTTGTCGTAATGCTCCTTGCGCGCCTCGGGGCTCCAGTTGCCGAAACAGCCCTGCGTCCACGGCACCCGGTGCCAGCCCACGGCCACGCCGTTGAGGAACTCGTCCTTGTACTGCGGGTGGATTTTCGATCCCCATTCCACCGCGCGGGCCACACGCTCGGCGGGCGGCAACGAGGTGAATTCATAGGCATAGGCGCCAAAGGTGTAGCCGCCCAGCAGGGTGGCCGGACCCGTCGAACCATAGCGCGACGAGGGATACGAGATCTGGGTAATCGGCAGATCGGTATAGGAAATGCCGCCGAAGATATGGTCGTCCTGCTCCCAGAAGCGGCGCTTGAATTCAAGGCCCACCTTGAAGCCAGCCTCATAGGGCACGGCGCGGATGGCATTGGCCATCTTGTCGCCCACATTCATGTCGATCTGCGAAAGGACCGAAAGCGGGATGGTGCAGAGGCAATAGTCGGCGCTGGCCGTGCCGCGCTGGCCGGTCTTGGTGTCCTCGAACGTGGCGGTCACGCCCTTGGCGTCCTGCTTGATAGAGACGACCTTGCTGTTGAAGCGCACGAACTGACCAACATGCTTTTCAAAGCCCTTGGCCACATTGTCCATGCCGCCCACCGGCTGGAAGATCGAGCTTTGGCGCTCAATGCCAAAGCCCGCCGACAGGCCGGTCCACAGATGCGATTGCAGGACGGTCGAAAACTTCATCGGCTCGGAAGGCTCGGGATAGGCCGAAAGGCCGCCGCCCGGATTCTTGGCCCAGCCGCGACGATCCGAGCTTTCCGGCCCCTTCACATAGCGCAGATCCTTGTCCAGCGAGCCCCAGTCGCGCAGCGCTTCGAGCAGGATCTCGGCGTCTTCCTTGGTCACTTCGTCCGACAGCGCCTGCTTGTTGACCGCCTTGGCCAGCAATTCGCTGGTGTGGCCCATGAAATCGGCCTGAATCTCGCGATAGCGGATCGGCTTGCCGCCAAAGGCCTGCGTGTTGTGCAGCAGGGCATTGGTGTTGACCTGCATGAACGGTTCAAGCGCAACGCCCAGTTCGTTGCAGTAAGAGATCATGCCCTTGTGGTCATAGGGCAGGCGCCACGGGCCGGGGTTGATGTAATTGCCCGGCGCGAAACCAACATTCTGCGTCGCGCCGCCCAGTTCGGTAAAGCTGTCGCCGCCGCGCAGCGTCCACGAACGGCCGCCCACGCGATTATTATATTCCAGCACCTGCACCTTGTAGCCCGCGCGGCTCAGCTCCAGCGCCGCCACCAGCCCAGCCACGCCCGCGCCCAGAATAAGCACCGAGGCGCCCTTGACGTCGCCTTCCAGCTTGGGCTTACCCTTGAACGTGGTCGCATGGGCCTGATTGAGGCTGGACATGGCCATATACATGGCCGAAGCGCCCGCGGTCTTGCCAATCATGGACAGCAGGTCGCGCTTGGTCATCTTTGGAAGGAGCCCATTCGCGGCTGAATTGTCGGTCATTCTCAGGTTCCTGTTCGCATGTGCAACGAGGGGGGCAACATAAGGGGGCAACAAAGGCGGCTCTGCGACCTCTTCTGTCATACCATAGGGATTGTCAGGCTCTCAGGACAATTGAGGATTCCTAACAAAGCTTGGGGGCTGGATTGGGAAATCGGCGCAAATTTCGCATTTGTTGATACGCCAATGTGCTTATTCCGCATGACCCTGCCCAAAAGAACCGCAAGGCCGATTTTCGGCAGAATGGGCGGGATGCCGCATTTTATGACCGATCAATGCCCCCTTTCCGGCATAAAATGCCGCAGCGCGGCATCCGCATGACATAAAGCAATAAAAGCGACATAAAACCCCGGTCTATACGCCGAAGCCAGTATATGCCCGCCTGCTCCCCAAGGCGTAGCCATTCCTCATCGGGACCCCGCCCCCGGTTTCACAGCCCCCGTGAATCCGGTCGCGACCATGCCCCGACCCAGGGATCAAGGTTTAACCATGAGGGAAATTTGCATGAAGAAACTGCTGTTCACCACCACGGCGCTTGCCCTCTTCGCGCCGATGGCGGCACAGGCGGCCGATCAGACCGAGCCTTCGAGCGAGATTATCGTCACCGGCACGCGCCAGACCGGCATGAAGGCCGCCGACAGCGCCGCCCCGATCCAGCTCATCGGCACGCAGGCATTCCAAAGCGTGGGCCAGCAGGATCTGACGCAGGTTCTGGCCCAGACGCTGCCCTCGCTGAACTTCCAGGGCTTTGGTGGCGATACGGCCAACCTGACGCTTTCGGCCGCGCTGCGCGGCATCAACCCCAATGACACGCTGGTGCTGATCAACGGCAAGCGCCGCCACACCACCGCCAACCTGGCCGTGCTGGGCGGCAGCCCCTATTCGGGCAGCGCCACCACCGACCTCTCCTTTGTGCCCACCAACGCCATCGGCCGCATCGAAGTGCTGCAGGACGGCGCGGCGGCCCAGTATGGTTCGGACGCGATTGCGGGCGTGGTCAACATCATGCTGAAAAGCGCCGACCACGGCGGCAGCTTCACCGCGACCGGCGGCAGCAATTATGAAAACGGCGGCAAGACGGCGGCCACCGCGCTCAACCTCGGTTTTAAGCTGGGCGACAAGGGCTTCGTCAATGTCACCGGCGAGTATAAGTTCCACGACTATACCTCGCATGGCAATTATGACCGCCGCTTCTTCTATTCGGACGGCTCGCTCAAGACCTCGATCCTGAACTCGACCCAGATCAACGGCCTCAAGAGCTTTGCCGGTTATCCCAACGTCAATAACATCAATGGCGATGCGCGCTATTCGATTTACAACCTGTCGTTCAACGCAGGCTATGACGTGGGCTCGGACGCGCAGGTCTATGCCTTCGGCACCTATGGCAACCGCAACGCCAAGGCCTATGAAAACTATCGTTCGCCCGACCGCGTTTCGGGCACGACCAGCACCGGCACGACCGTCTATCCGCTCTCCTCGGGCTTCCAGCCGCAGGAAAACATCCGCGAAGAAGATTTCTCGCTGACCACCGGGATCAAGGGCAAGGCCGCGCAGTGGAATTATGACCTCTCGCTGACCTATGGCAAGGATGCGGTGGCGCTCTATACCATCAATTCGGCCAACCCCACGCTGTACTCCATGGCCCAGTCGGCCAGCGCGACGGCCCTGACCGGCCTCCAGCGCAATTTCTATGACGGCCAGCTTTCGAACAGCGAATGGGTCGGCAATATCGACATCAGCCGCGATTTCGATCTGGGCATGTCCAAGCCGCTGACGCTGGCTTTCGGCGGTGAATATCGCCAGGGCAATTACTCGATCAGCCAGGGCGAATATGCCTCCTACATCTATGGCGGCGCCCAGTCCTATCCGGGCTTTGCCCCCACCGATGCCGGTTCCTATGGCCGCACCTCCTATGCCGGCTATGTCGATGTGGCGGCGGATCCCATCGAACATCTGCATGTCGATGTGGCGGGCCGCTATGAACATTATTCCGACTTCGGCTCGACCGTGGCGGGCAAGTTCAACGCCCGTTATGACTTCAGCGAAAAGCTGGGCATTCGCGGCACCGTGTCGAACGGTTTCCGCGCCCCCACGCTGGCCGAAGCCTATTATTCGTCGGTCAACGTCGGCCCCGGCTCGACCTTTGGCCAGCTGCCCCCCAACTCGGCGGCTGCCCAAACGCTGGGCTTTGCCAAGCTGAAGGCGGAAAAGTCGACCAACTTCTCGGTCGGTTTCGTCGCCCACCCGCTGCCCAAGCTGCAGATCACGGTTGATGCCTATCAGATCAAGATCCGCGACCGTATCGTTCCCTCGGGCGATATCTTCGGCACGCTGGGCACCACCGTTGTGTCGCAGGCCGTGGTCGACGCGCTGACCTCGCGCGGTGTGTCGCTGGCCGATGCCTCGTCCTATGCCGGTATCGACATCTTCACCAACGGCGTCGACACCCGCACCCGCGGCGTCGAAGCCACCGCCAGCTACAGCAGCGATTTCGGCGAAATGGGCAAGGTCGACTGGTCGCTGGGCGCCAACTATAACAAGACCGAGATCACCAAGGTCAACCCCCTGCCCGCCGCGGTTTACAACGCCGCCGCCGGCCAGACCGACCTGCTGACCCAGACCGCCAAGGATGCGCTGACCACGGCCACGCCGCGCGTCAAGCTGATCGCGGGCGCGCTGTGGAACATCGGCAAGTTCTCGGTCAACCTGCGCGAAACGCTGTATGGCACGACCAGCCAGCATATCAGCACCGATGGCACCGGCAATTGCGCCGGGGGCGACACCAACACCTGCCGTCTGATGAAGATCGGCACGACCTTCATCACCGACCTCAACGTGGGCTATAAGTTCACCCCCAAGATCCGCTTCGACCTTGGCGCGAACAACCTGTTCGACAAGCAGGCGCCCACCATGCCCACCATCAACAAGGGCACGACCAGCGAACGTCCGCTGGCCAACAATGTGTACAATGCCCCGCTTTCCTTCACGCCTTGGGGCATCAACGGCGGCTATTACTATGCCCGCGTGACCGTAAACTTCTGATCTAGCCTGACACCTGCGGCCCGGCCTGCCGTCCCCTATGGGGCCGCGCAGGCCGGGCTTTTATTTGCCTGAAATTGGGCCTGCCGCTCCCTTTAACGGAGCATGCAGGCCGGGCTTTTTCTTTGCCCATTGCGGCCCTTTGGCCCTATGCGGATGATGTATGAGCGATCCTTTTGCCCAAGCCGCAGCGGCGCTGGCCGATGCCCCCACCCGTGCGGAAAAGCTGGCGCGCGCGCTGGCCGCCCGTGCGCCGCAAGACCCCCGCCCGCGCCTCATTCTGGCCTCTGCGCTGCGGCGACAGGGGCGCTGCGTCGAAGCGCTGGGCCTGCTGGCACCCTTAGCCCAAGCCTTTCCCCGCGCGGCGCGCACGCGCTATGAACTGGGCCTGTGCCTGCGCGCGACCGGGCGGGCGGGCGACGGGCTGGCGCAGCTTGAGGCGGCGGTCCAGCTTGACCCTGCGCTGGGCGAAGCATGGCAGGCGCTGGCCGATGCGGCTTTCGCCACGGGCGACGGCGCGCGCGAGATGCGGGCCAAGGCGGCATTGGCGCGTCTGTCGGCGGATCATCCCGATGTGGGCCGGGCGGCCGAAATGGTCGCGCTTGGCCGCTTTGATCAGGCCGAGGCGATCCTGCGCGCCTTCCTGCTGGCCCAACCCAACCATGCCGAGGCCTCGCGCCTGCTGGCCGCCTGCTATGTGGCAGTGCGGGCGTTTGACAATGCCGAAACTTTGCTGCGCCATGCGTTGGCGCTTGATCCGGGCTTTACGCTGGCGCGCTTCGATCTGGCCCGCGCGCTGTTTGTCCGGCAAGAGGCCGAGGCGGCGATGCGCGAACTGGCGCCCTTGCTGGCCGCTGACCCTGCCAATCCGGCCTATCGCAACCTTCAGGCCGGCTGCCTTGCGCTGCTGGGCGATGAGGCAGGGGCAGAGGCTTTGCATGCCGGTTTGGCGCGCGAATTTCCCGGCAATCCGCGCGTGGCGATCAACCATGGCCACGCGCTGCGTACCAAGGGCGAGCGCGACGCCGCCATTGCCGCCTATCGCCGCGCGGCCTCGCTGACGCCGCATGTGGGCGAGGCGTGGTGGTCGCTGGCCAATCTGAAGGTCGCGGCGTTGAGCGAGGGCGATCTGGCGGCGATGCGCGGATTGCTGGCGCGGGGCGATCTGGCCGAGGTGGACCGGCTGCATCTGGAATTTGCCGTGGGCCGCGCCGCCGAGGATGCGGGCCGGGCGGGCGATGCCTTTGCCCATTATGCGCGGGGCAATGCGCTGGTGCGCCGCCATTTCGCCATGGTGGCCGAGGATTATCAGGCGCAGGCGGCACAGGTTTCGGCGCTGTTTACGCCCGAGTTTTTTACCGCCCGCAAAGGCTGGGGCGCCGACAGCGATGCGCCGATCTTCGTCGTCGGCCTGCCGCGCTCCGGCTCCACGCTGGTCGAACAGATTCTGGCCAGCCACCCGGATATCGAGGGCACAATGGAGCTGCCCTATATAGGGGCGCTGGCGGCGCGGATTGCGGCGGGCGGGGATGATGCGCTGGCCACGGCGGATGCGGCGCAGGTGCGCGCATGGGGTCAAGAATATCTGGACCGGGCGGCGGTGCATCGAAGGCTGGGGCGGGCGCGTTTTATCGACAAGATGCCGAACAATTTCCGGCATATCGGCCTGATTCGGCTGATCCTGCCCCATGCGCGGATCGTCGATGTGCGCCGCGCGCCGATGGCCGCGTGCTTTTCGGGATATAAGCAACTCTTTGCCGAGGGGCAGGAGTTTTCCTATGATCTGACGGAATTGGGGCGGTACTATCGCCACTATCTCGCGCTGGTCCGCCACTTTGCGGAAACCGCTCCGGGGGCCGTCCACACGCTGGTCTATGAGGATCTGGTCGAGGATACCGAGGGGCAGGTGCGCCGCTTGCTGGACGCGGTAGGGGTTGGCTTCGATCCGGCCTGTCTGCGGTTTTTCGAGAATGATCGCGCGGTGCGGACCGTTTCCAGCGAGCAGGTGCGGCAGCCGATCTATCGCTCCGGGCTGGATCACTGGCGCGCGTTTGAGGCGGATCTTGGGGCTTTGAAGGAAGCCTTGGGGGATGCGTTGGAGGAGTGGAGGTAAGAGTTTGCCTCCGGCGGGCAAAGGGCGGGGGCCCTTTGCAATCCCATTATGGGGTGGCGTTTGGTTTGCGGCGGAGGCGCTATGCTTGAATATTGAAAGCCTGCGGCGCTTTTGAACAGCACCGCAGGCTTTCAAATTTCTACGTTGCGTCTGACACTTAAGGTCAGACCTGCGCGCAACGCAGACAGTACCTCGTATATTAAAAATCGCGCAGCGAATAAGCGACCAAACGCTTACTCCGCCGCGATCCCCGCCGCCTTGAACATATCCTCGGTCCCCGCACCCTCGTCGAAGATCAGCGCGGCAGGGTCGATGGCCTTGGCCTTGCGGCGCGAATCGAAGCTGGTCCACACGGTGTTCCAGTCGCCGCGCGTCGCGCCCTTGGAATATTCGGTGGCGCGGGTTTCGAAGAAATTGGCGTGTTCGACGCCGTTGAGCAGCGGCTGGAGCCAGGGCAGCGGGTGGTCCTCGATCATATAGATCGGCTGGAAGCCCAGCTGGCCCAGACGCCAGTCGGCGATATAGCGGATGTAGCGCTTGATATCCTTGGCGCTCATGCCCGGCACGGGGCCTTGTTCGAAGGCGAGGTCAATGAAGGCGTCTTCGAGGCGCACCGTCTTCTGGCAGCAGTCGATGATGTCTTCCTTGACCGCCTTGGTCAGGCAGCCGCGTTCCTGCACGAAGGTGTGGAACAGCTTGATGATGCCTTCGCAGTGAAGCGATTCGTCGCGGATCGACCAGGTGACGATCTGGCCCATGCCCTTCATCTTGTTAAAGCGGGGGAAGTTCATCAGCATGGCGAAGGAGGCGAAGAGCTGGAGCCCTTCGGTAAAGCCGCCGAACATGGCCAGCGTGCGGGCGATATCCTCGTCCGAATCGACGCCGAACGTGGCCATGTAATCGTGCTTGGCCTTCATTTCCTCATATTCGAGGAACATGCCATATTCGGTTTCGGGCATGCCGATCGTGTCGAGCAGATGCGAATAGGCCGCGATATGAATCGTTTCCATGTTCGAAAACGCCGCCAGCATCATCTTGATTTCGGTCGGCTTGAACACGCGGCCATATTTTTCGTGATAGCAATCCTGCACTTCCACGTCGGCCTGCGTGAAAAAGCGGAAGATCTGGGTGAGCAGGTTGCGCTCATGCTCGGAAATCTTCTGCGCCCAGTCGCGGCAATCCTCGCCCAGCGGCACTTCTTCAGGCAGCCAGTGGACCTGCTGTTGACGCTTCCAGAAGTCGTAAGCCCACGGATATTCGAAGGGTTTGTAGGTCTTACTGGCTTCGAGAAGGGACATGCGACTACTCCAGAATCGGCGGTTTTCAAGGCCCGCGACGGGCGGGAGCGCCGATAGAAGCGCGATCCGGCCCATCAACAGATAGATGGTATTGCGAGCAGGCAACCACAAGGTCTTGTGGATATGCGTTACATCGACTGCGCGCGCTTCATAACAGTTTCAGCGCCGGGATGCATCGGCCCTGGATGCTTTCCCACAGATTCGGCGGAGGATTTTTTTGCGGGAGAAGAAGGCGGAGAAAATGCGAGGGACTCGTCTCTCGCGCTCCCGTTACTGTCTGCGCCGCGCCACGGGTTCGGCCAATGGGTGTCGGACGCGACGCAGAAACAGGAAAGCCTGCGGCGCCGGTAAAAAGCGCCGCAGGCTTTCAATTCATCGCCCAATCCGCATCATCGCAAACCAGGCGCGCCCCCCTTATCGGGATTGCAAAGGGCCCCCGCCCTTTGCCCGCCGGAGGCAAAACCTTATTTCCAGAACCAACGCGGCGACAGCCCGCGCCCCTTACGAAAGCCCCACATCTGAACATAGAGCCAGATGCCCGAGATCGAGAAGAACAGCAGCGCAAAGCCGGTGAGCGTCGAGATCACCACGCCGACCGGGCCAAACGTCTCGCCCGAATGCAGATGGTGAAGCAGGCCGACAAGGCTCTGGCCACCCTTTTGCTTGGGCCGGCACATCACATCCTCGGGGCAGACGAAATCGGGCTGGAGCTTGGAAATCGAGGCCGGAGCGCCCTGCTCCTGCTGCGGCTTGGCCTGAGTCAACGGCACGATCTGGCTGAGCACGCCGGTAACGGCCATCCACAACATGAAAACGCCGAAAAACAGGCTGAGCCAGCGGTGCCACTTACGCATGAAATTCCCTTCCTAGAATCGGGCCTTGAACAAGCGCGGTCCCGTTGCGCACCAAGGTTACGCGCTGATAAAAAGCAGGCAATGCGACATATTGGCAAGCCGCGAAGGGTGAGAAAATGTCGCAAGGCGTGTCAGGGGCAGGAAGCAAGGGATAGATGCGAGGGTCTAGACCCTCGCGCTCCCGTTACTGTCTGCGTTGCGCGACGGGTTAGGCCTATGGGTGTCGGACGCAAGGTTCAAATGATAAAGCCTGCGGCGCCGTTAAATAGCGCCGCAGGCTTTCAATTCATCGCCCAATCCGCATCACTGCAAACCAGGCGCCACCCAGTAACGGGATTGCAAAGGGCCCCCGGCCCTTTGCCCGCCGGAGGCATCAACCTCACGAAAAATCACTGACAGGCCAGACATTCCTCATAGTCCGTCTGCTCGCCCGCGCTCAATTCGATCTTGGGCGCCTCGGACGTGTTGTCCGCCTCGACCCCGCCGGCGAAACCAGCGCGCTGCACAGACTTGGAACGCAGATAGTAGAGCGACTTGATGCCCTTTTCCCACGCCTGATAGTGCAGCATCATCAGGTCCCACTTGTCCACGTCGGCCGGGATATAGAGGTTCAGCGACTGGGCCTGATCGATATAGGGCGTGCGGTCGGCGGCGAATTCGAGCAGCCAGCGCTGGTCGATTTCGAAGCTGGTCTTGTAGGTCGCCTTTTCGTCGGGCGACAGGAAATCGAGGTGCTGGACCGAGCCGCCCTGTTCAAGGATCGAGTTCCACACATTGGTGGAATCCTTGCTCTTTTCGGCCAGCAGCTTTTGCAGATAGGGGTTCTTCACGACGAACGAACCCGACAGCGTCTTGTGCGTATAGATGTTCGCCGGGATCGGCTCGATGCAGGCGCTGGTGCCGCCGCAGATGATCGAGATCGAGGCGGTCGGCGCAATCGCCATCTTGCACGAAAAACGCTGCATCACGCCCATGTCGGCCGCATCCGGGCATGCGCCGCGTTCCTGCGCCAACAGGATGCTCGCCTCGTCCGCCTTGGCCGAGACATGCTTGAACATCTTGAGATTCCACGCCTTTGCCATCGCGCTTTCAAAGGCGATGCCCTTCTTTTGCAGGAAGGAGTGGTAGCCCATCACGCCCATGCCGACGCTGCGTTCGCGGCTGGCCGAATATTTGGCGCGGGCCATTTCGGACGGCGCACGGTCGATATAATCCTGCAGCACATTGTCGAGGAAACGCAAAACGTCCTCGATAAAGCGCTTGTCGCCGTTCCACTCGTCCCAGGTTTCCAGGTTGAGCGAGGACAGGCAGCACACGGCGGTGCGATCATTGCCAAGGTGGTCCTTGCCGGTGGGCAGGGTGATTTCGCTGCACAGGTTCGAGGTATAGACCTTGAGCCCCAGATCGCGGTGATGCTTGGGCATCATGCGGTTCACCGTGTCGGAGAACACGAGATAAGGCTCACCGGTGGCCAGACGCACTTCGACCAGCTTCTGGAACAGGCTGCGCGCATCGACCTTGCCGCGCACGCTGCCATCCTTGGGCGATTTCAGCTCAAATTCGCGCCCGTCGCGCACCGCCTGCATGAAGTCATCGGTCAGCAGCACACCATGGTGCAGGTTCAAGGCCTTGCGGTTGAAGTCGCCGCTGGTCTTGCGGATTTCGAGGAATTCCTCAATTTCCGGATGCGAAACATCAAGATAGGCCGCCGCCGAACCACGACGCAGCGACCCCTGCGAAATCGCCAGCGTCAGGCTGTCCATCACGCGCACGAAGGGGATGATGCCGCTGGTCTTGCCGTTCAGGCCCACCTGCTCGCCAATCCCGCGCACCTTGCCCCAATAGGTGCCGATGCCGCCGCCGCGCGAGGCAAGCCAGACGTTTTCGGTCCAGGTCGAGACGATGCCGTCCAGGCTGTCCTCAACCGTGTTGAGATAGCACGAGATCGGCAGGCCGCGCCCGGTCCCGCCGTTCGAGAGCACCGGCGTTGCGGGCATGAACCAGAGCTTGGAAATATAGTCATAGATCCGCTGGGCATGATCGGCATCGTCGGCATAGGCGTCGGCCACGCGGGCGAACAGGTCCTGATACTTTTCGCCGGGCAGCAGATAGCGGTCATCGAGCGTCTCGCGCCCGAAATCGGTCAGCAAAGCATCGCGCGAAGGATCGGTCACGATGTTGAACCGGCGCGCATCAACGCGCTTGGTGTCCTCGGGCTGCTTGGGCGAAGAAGCGGCAGCGGCCGCCACGCTGAGCAGATCGCCCATCGCGCGTTCGGCGGTCAACAAATCGGCGGCCATATCGGTCTTATCATTCATCGGCATAGCCGGGCTTGCGCCCGCCTCCTTCTTTTCGGACAGAACGGCGGCGCCATCGGCACTCGTCTGCGGCTCCGTCAGCGGCAAAGTCGAAAGATCGCTGTTGCGTTCGGCTCGCTCATCCCCGCTGCTGAAATCCACGTTCTGCCCCTCCATGGTGTTGAAATCGGTCATTCCGGCGCTTGCAGGGGCTGCTCTTTTCCACAGAATCGTCTCGCATCGAGACATTCCTGCCTCAAGCAACCGAAACTAGGGATAGAGGTCGACGCCCTTCACCGGCCACAAGTTGTTGTGCCTCAAAGGCGGAAACATGCGCAAGAGGAAAGCGCCCCGTCGCGCATTTTAACCGCGCCCATCCACCGGCGCGGCGACGCGGCGGAAATCGGGCATTGGCCTGTCATGCAAGCGTCAAATTGGGCAAAAAGCAAAAAAGTTCTCCACATCTGCATGTGCCTTGCGGATCTGCTTTGCGCTTCGATCATGCTGTACTAATCTGCTAGAACACCCCACAGTTTGGGAGAAAACCGATGTTCCGCCTGATCGCCGCGCTGTTTTCCGGGCTTGTTGTCGGGCTGGTCGCCCGCTTTGTTTATCTGGGCACGGTGCCGATGGGGTGGTGGATGACGATTCTGCTGGGCGTCGGGGGCTCGCTGCTGGCCGATCTGGTGGTCAATCGCGGCGATGTGGGGCGCCCTGCCCGCCCGGCCGGTTTCCTCGCCTCGGTGGTGGGGGCGATGGCGCTGATTTTCATCGGGCGGCATATGGGCTGGCATTGATGTAAATAAGCAACGTCTTGTAATCTTCACACAAACGTCACCAAAGCGCCTCTGTTCCGCCACTTGTCCGTAACAGGCCAGTCTTAGGCCGCGCCCCATCACTGCATTCACGCACATGGGGGTCGTCATGTCCAAACTTTGCCATCTTCTGCTTGCCGCCAGCGCGCTTTGCCCGCTTGGCATCGCCCATGCGGCCGAAGCGCCTGCCTCCGATGCCCCTGCCGCCGCCGATGCGGGCGAATCGGACACCATCGTCGTGGTGGGGCAAGGCATCGTGCGTCAGGCGCAAACGCTGACCACCAAGGATCTGGCCGTGCTGGTGCCCGGCACCAGCCCGTTCAAGGCCATCGAGAACCTGCCCAGCGTCAATTTCCAGAGCGCCGATCCGTTCGGTTCGTATGAATGGGCCACGCGCGTTTCGATTCGCGGCTTTAATCAGAACCAGATCGGCTTCACCCTCGACGGCGTGCCGCTGGGCGATGCCACCTATGGCAACCTCAACGGGTTGCATGTCAGCCGCGCGATCATCACCGACAATATCGGCGCCACCCGCGTGACACAGGGCGCAGGCGCTCTGGGCACGCAGGCGACCAACAATCTTGGCGGCGCGGTCGAGTTTTCCAGCATGGACCCGCTGGATCATTTCGCGCTGGATGCTGCTGCCACCTATGGCAGCTTCAACAGCTGGCGCACCTTTGGCCGGGTCAATGCGGCCGATGCCAATGGCAATCTGCGCGGCTTCATTTCGGTTGATCACCACGAAACCGCGAAGTGGAAGGGCTATGGCCAGCAGCGCCAGACGCTGGTGAACGCCAAGATCGTGGGCAAGGTGGGCGCAACCGAACTCTCGGCCTATGGCTCCTATTCCGACCGCGCCGAGGTCGATTATCAGGATCTCAGCCTCGAAATGCTGGGTCGCCTCGGTTATAACTGGGACAATATCTCGAACAATTACGCGCTGGCCGTAAAGGTCGCCGATGTGGCGGCCAACAATGGCTATTCGGGCGCCGTGCCCACCAATCCTTCGGCCGGCACCGCATGGCCCGCCCCCTTCGCCAATGCCGACGATGCCTATTATTCGGGCGGCGGTCTGCGCAAGGACTTCCTCGGCTGGGTGGGCGCCAAGACCCAGTTGAGCGAGAAGTTCTCCGGCGAGATCAAGGGCTATTATCATGACAACAAGGGCCGCGGCCTTTGGTGGACGCCCTATGTCAACAGCCCGAACGGCATCCCCCTCTCGCTGCGCACCACCGAATATGCGATCAAGCGCGGCGGCATCTTTGGCCATATCGACGGCGAGATCGGCGCCCACAAGCTGACCGTCGGCGGCTGGTGGGAACACAATGCCTTCAACCAGGCCCGCCGCTATTACGCCGTGCTCAGCCGCACCGATCCGGGTCAGGGCCTGCTCGACTGGCCGTCCAACCCTTTTGCCACGCAATGGGAGCTGAATTTCGCCACCGAGACGCTGCAATATCATGTCGCCGATACGGTGAAATATGGCGATCTGACCATCAATCTGGGCTGGAAGGGCTTTGCCGTCATCAACAAGGCCAGCCCGGTGATCGCGGGCGGCCGCGCCTCGGGCCGGATCACGGCCAAGGACTGGTTCCAGCCCACCATCGGGGCGGCCTATAAGATCGGCGGCAACAGCGAAATCTACGCCGGTTTCGCCCAGTCCACCCGCGCCTATCAGTCCGCCACCACCAGCGGCCCCTTCTCGGCCACGCAGGCCGGGTTCGACGCGGTGAAGGGCAGCCTGAAGCCCGAAAGCTCGGACACGTATGAGGCCGGCTATCGCTATTCCGACGCGCGCATCAACGCCACGCTGGGCGCCTATCTGACCAACTTCCACAACCGCCTGCTGGTGATCCCCACCGCGGCGGGAATCGTGGGTTCGGCCAATCTGCTCTCCAACGTGGGCGGCGTGCGCTCGGCGGGGATCGAGGCGCTGGTCAACGCCCGGCTGGGCCATGGCTTCTCGACCACCCTGTCCTATGCCTATAATGACAGCACCTATCGCGACGACATCGGCAGCTACAGGCTGGTCGGCAAGACCACGGTGGATGCGCCCAAGCATCTGGCCCGCGCCGAGCTGGCCTATGACAACAAGGTGATCTTTGGGCGGGTTGCGGTCAATTACATGTCGAAGCGCTATTTCACCTATACGAACGATCAGTTCGTGGGTGGGCGCACACTGGTCGATGCCAGCATCGGCTATCGCGTCAAGACTCCCTTCTCGGACCGCCCCATCGAGCTTCAGGTCAATGCGACCAACCTGTTCGATGTGAAATATGTCTCGACCATCGGCACCAATGGCTTCGGCTTCAGCGGCGACAACCAGACCTTGATGGTTGGCGCACCGCGCGCGGTGTTCGGCACGGTCAAGGCGGGCTTCTGATGGGCGTGAAATCCGCGCTTCTGGGTCTGTTGCTGGCGGCAGGGTGCATCCCTGCCGCCTCGGCGCCTGCCGCAGGGGCAAAACCTGCCGCCAAACCGGCGCATCACCCGGTGCTGCTGATCTCCATCGACGGGTTGCGTCCCGGCGATGTGATCGAGGCCGACAGGCGCGGATTGAAAATCCCGGCCCTGCGCGCCCTGCTGGCCGAAGGAGCGCATGCAGGCGGCGTGGTGGGTGTGCTGCCCACGCTGACCTATCCCAGCCATACGACGCTGATCACCGGGGTCGATCCGGCGCATCACGGCGTCGTCAATAATCTCACTTTCGATCCCACCGCGATGAATCAGGACGGCTGGTACTGGTATGCCGCCGATCTGAAAGCGCCGACCCTGTGGGATGCGGCCCGCGCGCGTGGGCTGACCACCGGCAATGTCCACTGGCCGGTCAGCGTGGGGGCAAAGATCGGCTGGAACCTGCCCCAGATCTGGCGCACGGGCCACGAGGATGACGCCAAACTGCTGGCCGCGCTTGCCACCCCGGGCCTGTTGCCGGAACTGGAGGCCAAGGAAGGCCCCTATGCGCCGGGCAAGGCCGAGGATCTGCCCGCCGATCAAACGCGCGGACGGTTTGCCGCAAGGATGATCGCCGCGCATCATCCCGATTTCCTGACCGTCTATCTGGCCGCTCTGGACCATACCGAGCATGAGACCGGCCCCGACAGCGCAGCCAGCCATGCCGTGCTGGAAGGGCTCGACGCCATCGTCGGCCAATTGATTGCCGCCGAGCGCAAGGCGCATCCCGATGCGGTGATCGCGGTGGTGTCGGACCATGGCTTTGCACCGGTGGACAATGCCTTCAACCTCAGCCGCGCGCTGATTGATGCGGGCCTTATCCGCCTGTCCGCGCCCGATCCGCTGGGGCGGCAAAAGATCGAGAGCTGGGACGCGGTGGCTTGGGCCTCGGGCGGATCGGTGGCGGTGGTGCTGGCGCGGCCCGATGATGCGGCGCTGGTGGCGCGGGTGCGCGACCTGCTGCTGGGCCTGAAAGGTGATCCGGCCAATCGTATCACCGATATGCTGGAGGGCGAGGCCATCGCCAAGGCGGGCGGCAATCCGCAGGCCAGCTTCTATCTGAACCTTGCCCCGCCGATGCTGGCGACCGGCTTTATCGCGCCTGGCCTGCCGCTGCGCTTTGTGCCGCCGACCAAGGGGATGCATGGCTTCTTCCCCGGCGATCCGCGTATGCGCTCGACTTTTGTGATCGCGGGGCCGGGCGTGCCCAAGGGCCGCGATCTGGGCGAGATCGACATGCGCGTGATTGCGCCCACGCTGGCCCGGATCATGGGCGCGCGGCTGGATCAGGCCGAGGCACCCGCCATCACCTTCTGAAACCTCTGACGCGCAGGGCCTTGCACCTGCGCGTCAATTGCAAATTGTTTATTGGATTTTTATTTGCCGCTCCGCCGGCTTTCCCATACCCCACAATCCGACAACGATAGAACATAACCATAGTCAGTCGTCCGTCGGGAGGGTTCTGGAAATACGGGATTAAGCCCTCGCGGAGTTCGATTACTGATGCGATTACACCATATTCTGGTGCTTTTTCTGCTGAGCGGCGGAAACGCCATAGCGCAGGAAAACTATACTCTCGATCATCTTGAGCAATTGGCTCAGGACACCAATCCTGCTCTTCAGGCTGCCCAGCGCGATGTCGCCATCGCCCGCAGCGAGGTGAGCACCGCGCGCGCCCTGCCCAACCCCACGGTCGAATTCATGACCGGCCCTATGCGGTATAAGCCTGTGGCCAGCGGGATTTCAGGCACGGCCACCAGCTACAGCCTGTCGCAGCCGCTCGACCTGCCCTTTTCGCGCACGCCGCGCATCGAGGCCGCTCGTGCAGGCCTTGCCGCCAGCGAGGCGGGCTTTGCCGGACAGGTGACCAACTGGCTGGCCAATCTGCGCATGGCCTATTACGACCTGCTGCGCCGCAGCGCCGAACAGGTGGTGGCCGAGGAAGATGTCGGCATCGTCCGCTCGGTCCAGCAAAAGGTGTCCTTCAGCGTCAAACAGGGCGAAACGGCCAAATTCGAGGCGATCCGCACCGAGGCCGAATTGCTCAACGTACAAAAGACCGCCGCCGCCGCCGCCTTGCGGGTGCAGCAGGCGCGCAGCCAGTTGCGGATGCTGGTCGGCCCCGCCCTGCCGGAAAATTTCACGGTGACGGGGCGTTTGCAGGCCTTGCCCAAATTGCCGCCGTTTGACGAGTTGGTCGAACAGGTGGCGCGCACCAACCCCGATCTGGTTCAGGCCCGCGCCCAGCAGGATCAGGCGCGCTATCGCCTGCGCACCGAGGAAGCGCTGCGGCTGCCGCAGATCGCGCTGCGCGCCGAACGCAGCGGCGATGCTGAACAGGACCAGACCCGCTTTGGCGTCAGCCTGACCGTGCCCATCTGGGACCGGCGCAAGGGGCCGGTGGCGGCGGCCGAGGCGCAATTGTCGAAATCCACATTGGGGCTTGAGGCGCGCGAATATGCGGTGCGTCAGGAACTGGTGATCGCCTACAAGCAATATGAGATCGCCCAGAACACCGTGGCAGCCCTTGAAGGCGGCGTGGTGTCGCAGGCGCAATCGGCGCTCAAAGTGGCCGAGGCCGCCTATCGCTTTGGCGAACGCGGGCTGATCGACGTGCTGGACGCCCAGCGCGTGTTCCGCGCGGCGCGCGCCGATCTCATCAACAGCCGTTTCGATCTGGCCGTGGCGCTGGTCGAAATCCAGCGGCTCAACTCCAATCTTGCGCAGAGATAGACCCATGAAAAAACTTCCCTTTGTGGCGCTGGCTCTGGGCCTCGCGCTGGCTTCTTGCGGCGATGAGAAAAAAGCCGCCAAGCCCAGGATCGATCCTGAAAGTGTGGTGGCAGGCGCCAATATGCAGGGCCGCGTCAAGGTGGCCCCGGTGGGCGTCGAGGCGGTGTCGGATACTTTGCGGGTGGCGGGCCAGATCACCTTTGACGAAAACCGCGTGGCGCGCATCGGCGCGACCGTGACGGGCCGCGTGACGGATATGGCAGCCAACATCGGCCAGAGCGTCGGGCGCGGCACGGTGCTGGGCCGGATCAACAGCTCGGACCTTTCAACGCAGCAACTCGCCTATCTGCGGGCACGCTCACAATATGAACTGAACCGCCGCGCCGCCGAGCGTGCGCAGCAATTGTACGCCGCCGATGTGATCGCCGCCGCCGAACTCCAGCGCCGCCAGAGCGAAGCCAATATTTCGCACGCCGAAATGCGCGCCGCCGCCGATCAGTTGCGCCTGCTGGGCGTGTCCGCCGCCGCGCTGGGGCAATTGGGGGGGCAAGGGGTGATTTCCTCCTCCACCCCGATCCTCTCGACGATGAACGGCGTGGTGGTCGAACGCAATCTGGCGCTGGGGCAAGTGGTGCAGCCTGCCGACGCGCTGTTTGTGGTGGCCGATCTGTCGAAACTCTGGGCCACCGCTCTGGTGCCCGAGCAGCAGGTGCGCTTCGTTCAGCAGGGCCAGACCGTCGCGCTGGAAATCCCGGCGCTGGGCGGGGCCAAGCGCGAGGGGAAACTGGTCTATGTGGGCCAGGTGGTCGATCCCAAGACGCGCACTGTGGTGGTGCGCACCGAACTGGACAATCGCGGCGGGGAATTGAAGCCCCAGATGCTGGCCACGATGCTGGTGACGGCCACGCCCGAAAAGCAGCCCGTGGTGCCCAATGCCGCCATCGTGCGTGAGAACAACAAGGACTATGTCTTTGTCGAAACCGCGCCTTCCAAATTCCGCATCCGCGCGGTGTCGCTGGGCGAGGAGGTCGCGGGCAAGAGGGTGGTGATTTCAGGCGTCAAGCCGGGTGAGCGCATCGCCATCGAAGGCGCCTTCCACCTCAACAACGAACGCAACCGGCAGGCATTGGAAGGCCAATGATCCAGTCCCTGATACGCGCGGCGCTGCAGCAGCGCCTGATCGTGATCGTGGTGGCGGCGGTACTTTTGGGCTTTGGCCTGAATGCGGCGTCGAAACTCTCGGTCGATGCCTTTCCCGATGTGACCAATGTTCAGGTGCAGATTGCCACCGAAGCGCCGGGCCGCAGCCCCGAAGAGGTCGAGCGCATGGCCACCGTGCCCATCGAGGTGGCGATGACCGGCCTGCCCGGCCTTGAGGAGATGCGCTCGCTCAACAAGCCCAACCTCTCGCTGATCACGCTGGTCTTCACCGACAAGACCAATGTCTATTTCGCGCGCCAGTTGGTGATGGAGCGCCTGATCGAGGTCGGCTCGAAGATGCAGCCGGGGATCGCCCCGGTGCTGGGGCCGGTCTCGACGGGTCTGGGCGAGGTCTATCAATATACGCTGGACAAGCCGGGCGACGGCAATTCCGTGCTGTCTCAAGAGGAATTGACCCGCCGCCGCACGGTGCAGGACTGGGTGGTGCGCCCGCTGCTGCGCTCGATTCCCGGCGTAGCCGAGATCAACTCGCAGGGCGGCTTTGCCAAGCAATATCAGGTTCTGGTCAACCCCGATCAGCTGCGCCACTACAGCGTCAGCGTGGCCGAGGTCTATCAGGCGGTGGCCCGCAACAATGCCAATGCGGGCGGCGGGGTGCTGCCCCAATATGCCGAACAATATCTGATCCGGGGCGTAGGTCTGGTCAAAAGCGAGGATGACCTGCGCAGCATCGTCATCCGCGAAAGCGCGGCAACGCCGGTCTATCTGCGCGATGTGGCCGAGGTGAAGATCGGGCCGGGCGTGCGCGATGGCGCGCTGATCAAGAATGGCGTGACCGAAAGCGTGGGCGGGATCGCGCTGATGATGGCGGGCGGCAATGCCAAGGCCATCGTCACCAAGATCAAGGAGCGCGTCGAACAGATCAACAGCAAGGGCATGTTGCCCGAAGGGTTGAAGATCGCGCCCTATTACGACCGCTCCGAACTGGTCGATGCGGCCATCCACACCGTGGTCAAGGTGCTGATGGAAGGCATCGTGCTGGTGGTGATCGTGCTCTTCGTCTTCCTTGGCGATGTGCGATCCTCGGTGATCGTGGTCTCGACCTTGGTGCTGACACCGTTGCTGACCTTCATCTGCATGAATTATCTGGGCATCTCGGCCAATCTCATGTCGCTGGGGGGGCTTGCCATCGCCATTGGCCTTATGGTCGATGGGTCGGTGGTGGTGGTGGAAAACGCCTTCCTGCTGCTGGGCCAGACACGCGACAGCGGTGAGAGCAAGGTGCGCATCATCCTGCGCGCCGTGGTCGAGGTGGCCACGCCCGTGATCTTTGGCGTGGGCATCATCATCCTCGTCTTCCTGCCGCTGATGACGTTGCAGGGGATGGAGGGCAAGATGTTCTCGCCGCTGGCCTACACCATCGCCATCGCGCTGGCCATTTCGCTGGTGCTGTCGCTGACGGTGACGCCGGTGCTGTCCTCCTATCTGCTCAAGGCGCCTAAGGCCCATGAGGGCAGCCACGGGGGCGAGGAAGACCACGACACCCGCGTTATCAAGGTGATGAAGAAATACTATCTACGGATGCTGCATTGGGCGCTGGGCAATGAAAAGCGCACCATCAGCCTTGCCGTGGGCGGCTTTCTGGCCACGCTGGCGATCCTGCCTTTCCTTGGCACGGCCTTCATTCCCGAAATGAAGGAAGGGTCGGTGGTGCCCGGCATCAACCGCGTACCCAACATCGCGCTGGATGAATCGATCAAGATCGAGATGGAGGGCATGCGCCTCATCATGCAGGTGCCCGGCGTCAAATCGGCAGTGTCGGGCGTGGGTCGCGGCGAAAGCCCGGCCGACCCGCAAGGCCCCAACGAATCCACCCCCATCGTCAGCCTGAAACCGCGCGACGAATGGCCCAAGGGCTGGAATCAGGACGACATTGCCGATGCCATGCGCGAAAAGCTTAAAGCCCTGCCCGGCGTCCAGATCGTCATGGCCCAGCCCATTTCCGACCGCGTGGACGAAATGGTGACCGGCGTGCGTTCGGACATCGCGGTCAAGGTGTTTGGCGATGACATGGACGAATTGAAGCGCGTTGCCGAGGAAATCGCCCGCGTGGGTCAATCCCTGCAGGGCGCCGAAGATCTGCGCATCGAAAAGGTCAGCGGCCAGCAATATCTCTCGATCGAGATCGACCGGGCGGCGCTGGCGCGCTTTGGCCTCAATGTGGCCGACGTCAACGATCTGCTGGAAACGGCGGTGGGCGGCAAACAGGCAACCGAGATCTTTGAAGGCGAGCGTCGCTTCCCCGGCGTGGTCCGCCTGCCCGAGGCCTATCGCAACAATATCGAGGCGATCTCGAACCTGCTGATCACCTCGCCCGGCGGCGCGCAGGCGCGTCTGGCCGACGTTGCCAAGGTGGTGGTGTCGGACGGCCCGGCCCAGATCAGCCGCGAAATGGGCAAGCGCCGCATCGTCATCGGCATGAACGTCAAGGGCCGCGACCTTGGCGGTTTCGTGGCCGAGCTTCAGCAGAAGGTCGATAAGCAGATCAAGCTGCCCGACGGCTATTACCTAGAATGGGGCGGCCAGTTTCAGAATATGGAGCGCGCGCTGGGCCATCTGATGATCATCGTGCCGATCACGGTGGCGGCGATCTTCTTCCTGCTGTTCGTGCTGTTCAACTCGCTGCGTCTGGCCTCGCTCATCATTCTGGTGCTGCCTTTCGCGTCCATCGGCGGGATCGTGGGCCTTGCGGTGACGGGGGAATATCTCTCGGTGCCGGCCTCGGTGGGCTTTATCGCGCTTTGGGGCATTGCAGTGCTCAATGGCGTGGTGCTGGTCTCCTATATCCGCAATCTGCGTGACGAGGGCAAATCGGTGCGCGAGGCGGTGGTTCAGGGGGCAACCTTGCGTTTCCGCCCGGTGATGATGACGGCGACCGTGGCTCTGCTGGGCCTCATCCCGTTCCTCTTTGCCACAGGGCCGGGGTCGGAGGTGCAAAAGCCGCTGGCTATCGTGGTGATCGGGGGTCTGATCACCTCCACCGTACTGACGCTGGTGGTGCTGCCCACGATCTATCGCTTCTTTGATGATGAACGCGTCGAGGCCTGAGGGGAGAAAACACCATGGCCATGATTGAAATCCGCGCCGTTGTTCGGCCAAGCCGTCTTGAAATGCTGCGCGTGGCGCTGCGGCAATTGCCGGAATTTCCCGGCATGACCGTGGCCAGCGTCGAAGGGTGCAGCGGCACGGGAAAGCTGGGCAACAATCCATGGACGATCAAGCAGGATCTGGTCGATTTCACGCCCAAATCCATGATCCACATCGTCGTGGACGAAGCCAATGCCAAGCCGATCTATGACACGATCCGCCAGATCACCCGCACCGCCCGTCAGGGCGACGGGCTGATCTGGACCATGCGGGTCGAACAATGCCTGTTCATCGCCGCAGAGGCAGAGGACTAAGGCAGAGGATTAAGCATGGACGAAGAGGGCTGGCGATCAGCCCTCTTTTTCTTTTTCCGCCTTTTTGTCGGCTTCGCCCTCGCCATGGGGATGGCGCAGACCCTCGATCTGATCGGCCCGACGGCGCAGATAATTGTCGCGGGTGGTCGTATAGGGATCGGCTGCTTCCTTTTCCTGCCGCAGCCGCTCCTTGTTGACCACGCGGCGATCAACAATCCCCAGCACGATCATCGGCACGACGGCCGCCGTCGGCAGGACATTGCGGCCGATTGCCAGAGGCAAGGCCGCACGATCCACAATGCGTCCGGTCAAATCGCGCAGGGTTGTCGATCCGAACAAGGGCATGTAAATATACGGCCCGTTGGGCACACCATAAAAACCCATCGTATCGGCAAAACCGTTTTCACGGAAAGGCAGTCTGAACGGCTTGCGCTTGGCCATATCAAAGATGCCGGCCAGACCGATCGTCGAATTGAGGACGAAACGGGCCACGGTCTCGGCCGTTTTGCCGATCTTGTGCTGCATCAGGAAATTGGCCGCGATCACCGGTTCGCGCAGGTTATAAAGCGCATTGTGAATGCCGTCGCGCACCGGCGAAGGCACGACCGCCTCATACCCTTTGGAAAAGGGTTCAAGCACCGCATTGTCAATCGCCTGTGTCACGGCAAAGGAGGCCTGATTGATGGCCCGGCCGGGATCGGGCGCCAGCGGGCGCGAGGAAACCACGATGCCGGGTTCTTCCTCGGCGCCATGATGGCCGGTGTGACGCGACGGCTCGGCAGGCTGGGTTTCGGCGGAAGCGGGGGGGGAGACCACAGGTTGGGCCGATGTCGGAGCGGCGTCCTGAACCGGCGGAACATTGGGCGTTGTTGCCGCATCCTGCGCCACGCTTTGCTGCGCAGCAAAGCCCGGTGCGGCATCAGGCGAAACCGATTGCGCCCAACAGGGCGATGCGGCCAGCATCCATGCCAGCGCCAGCCCGCCCTTCAACAGGCTGTCCTTTCCCCCACGACCTGACACGGCCCGTCCCCACATTACACAGTTCCCCAACTCAGGCCCCCGCCATCGCACATTCCTTGTAGAGAACTCGTGCCGACTGCCTAGTGGTAACTACGACAAATTGCGACAAACCGGTGGGAAAATGTCCCTTTTAGGGAAAGCTGCCCGCCATTAACGCATTACGAGCAAAGGCAACGCGCGGATGACGCAGGGCGGCGGGCGACCAGACCAGCGAATAAGTGTGAACAGGCCGCTCAACCGGGGCGATGATTTCGGCCAATTGCCCCTGCGCAATCAAATCGCCGCACAGGTAGCCGGGCAGCGCAGTCCAGCCGAATTCCTGCATCAACAGGCTGCGCAGACAGCGCAGATCCTGCCCCACCACAGCCGGGCTGACAGGCGGGCCCGGCAGACGGTTTTCCACCAGCCAATCCTCGACCAGCGGACGTTCGAGATGATAGGCCAGCACCGGTTCGGCCATTAACGCTCTGCGCAGATCGGGGGCGGCCATGATGCGCGCGGCAACGCGCGGCGCGGCCACGGCATAGACCCGCTCTTCATGAATGCGCGCGCTGCGCAGCCGGCGGTCGGCCAGCATATAGGCCGAGAGGCCAAGGTCATAATTGCCCTCGATCAGCCCCTGCCGGATCGCCTCGCGGTCGCCGGTGTGCAGGCTGATGCGCAGGCCCGAATGGAGCAGCGGCAAGAGGCGCGGCGCCACCACCTCGGCCAGAAAATCGCCATGACCGATCAGCCGCACCGACCCCGTCATATCCGAGGACCGCGCCCGCGCCGCCGCCAATGCAGCCTCGGCAATATCGAGCCGGTCGCCAAGGCTGGCGGCCAGTTCCTCGCCCGCCAGCGTGGGGATAACGCCCTTGGGTTGGCGGGTGAACAGATCGCGCTCGATGGCGGCCTCAAGCGCGGCAATATGCTGGGAAACCGCCGGTTGCGTCAGGCCAAGGCTGCGTGCGGCCCCGCTGATCGAACGCTGGCGATAGACTTCGACAAAGGTGCGCAGATGCTGGAGCGACATAAGCCATGCCATAAATATATTTATAGCTAAACGCCAGACTGCTGTGTGGTATGACGGCATAAGGAGGCCTAAGGCACAGATGTCCCCCCTTTCGAGTCGCCCCTTCGTGATCGATCTGTTGCCCCATTCCGCCTGCGGTCGTTGCGCATGACATTGCCCAACTGGTCCGCATGGGCCTATTCCGCCAAGACCGCCTTTGCCGCGCTGCTCGCTTTGTGGATCAGCCTGTTCGTCGGCCTGCCCATGCCCTTTTGGGCGATGAGCACGGCCTATATCGTGTCCAGCCCGCTCTCGGGCGCAACCCGGTCCAAGGCGATCTATCGCGTGATCGGCACGGGTGGCGGCGCCACGGTGGCGGTCGCGCTGGTGCCGATGCTGGTGGAATGGCCCGAATTGCTCAGCCTGGCGCTGGCGCTGTGGGTGGGGATCACGCTGGCCATCTCGCTGCTCGACCGTTCGCCGCGCGCCTATATGCTGATGCTGGCGGGCTATACGGCGGCCATCATCGCCTTTCCGGCCGTCGACCGGCCCGAGGCGGTGTTTGACATTGCCGCCGCGCGCGTGACCGAAATCGTGCTGGGCATCACCTGCGCCACGCTGGCGCACAGCCTGCTGTGGCCCAAATCGGTGGCCACCGCGCTGGAGCCGCGCCTCAAGCGCTGGCTGGCCGATGCGCGCGGATGGTATGAGGATATTCTGGGCGGGGCGGCCCCCACCACCTCGCTGCGCGACCGCCAGCAACTGGCCGTCGATGCGGTGGAATGCACGCTGCTGGCCACGCATATCCCCTTTGACACATCCCATTGGCGCGAGGCGACCGCCAGCGTGCAGGCGCTGCTGCGCCGCGTGCTGCTGCTGCTGCCGGTGCTGTCGGGCATGGCGGACCGGCGGCGCGCGATTGGCGATGGCGAGGATGAATGGAGCGAATTGCTGCGCGAAAGCTATGAATTGCGGCGGCGGCAGGCGGGCGTGCTGCTGGATGAATGCGATGCGCTGCTCCATCATCTGGGCCATCCGCAAAGCCCCTCGCCGCTCTCGGTTCAGGAGCAGAAGGGCACGATCGAACTGCATGCCGATCCGATGTCGGCGCTGATCGCGGGGGTGGCTGCCACGCTGACCATTCTGGTGGTCTGCGCGATCTGGATCCTGTCGGGCTGGCACGACGGCGCCTCGGCCGCCGCGCTGGCGGGGGTGTTCTGCTGTCTGTTTGCGGCGATGGACAATCCGGTGCCGGCCATCCTCAATTTCGGCGTGGCCACGCTCTCGGCCATGCCGCTGGCGGGGCTGTACCTGTTCTATATCCTGCCCCAGATCGACGGTTTCCTGCCCTTGGTGCTGGTGCTTTTGCCCGCCCTGCTGCTCTTTGGCAGCCTGCTGTCCAATCCGCGCTACGGCCTGTTTTCGCTCGCGCTGATGATGGGTTTTTGCAGCACGCTGGCCTTGCAGGAAACCTATACCGCCGATTTCGCGCATTTCCTCAACACCAATCTGGCCCAGTTCGTGGCGATGATCGTGGCCGCCGGGATGACGGCGGGCCTGACCACGATCAGCAAGGATGTGGCGATTGCCCGGCTGAACGGGCGGATGCGGCGCGATCTGGTGGCGCTGGCGCGCTCCTCCTCGCCGCCCGATGCGCTGGCGGCGTTGGGGCGCAGCACCGACCAGCTCGCGCTTATCACCCAGCGTCTGGGCGCGGATACCGATATGGCGACGGCGGGCCTGCGCGACATTCGCATCGCGATGAACATCGTCCAGATCCAGCATCTGCGCAGCCACGCCACGCCCGCCCTTGCCGCCGCGCTCGAACATATGCTGCGCCTTGGCACCGCGCATTGGTCCGACAAGCGCGCCACGGCGGCGCCTGAGGAGATGCTCGACGCCATCGACATCGCGCTGCGCCTGACGCAAAGCCAGCCCTTGCCGCAAATGACGACATCGGCCACGTTGATCACCGAGCCGGAACAGGGCCGCGCCGCGCTGGTGGCGCTGCGCCGCAACCTGTTTCCCCATGCACCCGCCTTTCGCGCCGGAGGTTACGCATGAGCGCCGAATATATCCTTGGCGGCATCTATATTGACGCAGCCCCCGTGCATGGCAGCATCGCGCTGTTGATCGCGCTGCTGCTGCACCGCCTGTTGATCGCCATCCGTTTTTATCGTTTCGTGTGGCATCCGGTGCTGTTCGATACCGCGATGTTCATTCTCGTCTGGGCGCTGGTCACGCTGTGGCTGCCGCCGCTTGTGCCGTCCCTGCTGCATTCCCCGCTATAAGGCCCCCTGCCATGACTCTCTCGCTTTCTCCTGCTGGCTCCAAAGTCGTCCGCTATGCTGTGACCGGCGTGCTGGTGGCGGCCGCGCTTGTGGCGGGGCGCGCGCTGATTACCTATTATCAGGCCGACCCATGGACGCGCGACGGGCGCGTGCGGGCCGATGTGGTACAGGTGGCGCCCGATGTGGCCGGATTGGTGACGCAGGTTTTCGTCACCCACGATCAGGCCGTGCGCAAGGGCGACCTCTTGTTCCAGATCGACCCGGCGCGCTTTGATCTGGCCATCCGTCAGGCCGACAGCCAGTTGCAGAGCGCGCAGGCCGATGTGACGCGCGCGCGCGCTGCGATCCAGAGCGCCAATGTGGTGCTGACGCAGGCGCGGCGCGATGCCACCCGCAACCAGAAGCTGGGCGATCTGGTCGCCGCCGAGGCCACCGAGCAGAGCCAGTCCAAGGCCGCCGAGGCGCAGGCCAAGACCGCCGAGGCGACCGCGATGCTGGCCGAGGCCGAGGCGCGCGTAACCACCGCGCGCGATGCCCGCGATCTGGCGCTGCTCAACCGGGCGCGGACGCGGGTGGTCGCCCCCACCGACGGGCGCATGTCCGACCTCAACCTGCGCGTGGGCAATTATGTCAGCGCGGGCGCGCCGGTGATGGCGCTGATCGATACGGCATCTTTGCGCGTCGAGGGCTATTTCGAGGAAACCAAGCTGCCCCATGTCCATGTGGGCCAGGCCGCCACGATCCGCATGATGGGCGAGAGCAAGGTGCTGACCGGCCATGTCGTCTCGCTGGCCGCCGCGATCGAGGATCATGACCGGTTGGCCAGCGCCAAGATGCTGCCCGCGATCAACCCTTCGTTCAGCTGGGTGCGTCTGGCCCAGCGCGTGCCGGTGCGCATCAAGCTGGACAATCCGCCCGCCGATATTGCGCTGATCGCGGGGCGGACGGCTTCGGTCACGCTGGCGCGGGACGGCGCGAAGTGAGGCCCCCCTTGAACAAGGGCTTACTGACGGCCTGCACGGCGCTGGCGTTAAGCGGATGCGTGATGGGGCCGAATTATCAGGCGCCAAAACCCGTCTCGGCCAAGCTGTCGCAGGCCGATGGCATGACCGCGCAGGCCCCCCTGCCCCCGCGCTGGTGGCATCTTTATGACGATCCGGTGCTTGATCGGCTCGAAGAGCAGGCGTTGAGCGCCAACACCGAATTGCGCGTGGCGGCGGCCTCTTTGGGCCGCGCGCGGGCGATGACCGAGGCAGCCGAGGGCGCCAATGAGCCGGAATTTTCCGTCGAGGCCGCCGCCCAGCGCGCAAGGCTTTCGGGCGAATCCTATCTGCTCACCGAACCTTTGCCGGTGATGAATCTCGGCTCGGTCGGCGGCGGGGTCAGCTATCAGTTCGACCTGTTCGGCCGGTTGCGCCGAGGGGCCGAGGCCGCGCGGGCCGAGGAAGGGGCCGTTGGCGCACTGGCCGATGCGGTCAAGGTGACGCTGGCCGCCGAAGTCGCCAAGTCCTATGTCGAGGTCTGCGGCGCGCAGGAGATGGAAGCCATCGTCGAGCATTCGGTGGAAGTGCAGGAGCGGCTGGTCGAATTTGCCGAGCGCCTGCAGGCCGAGGGCCGGGGCAGCGCGATCGAGGTTTCCGCCGCCAAGGCGCGTCTGGCCGATGCGCGCGCCGCCTTGCCGCTCGACAAGATCAAGTCGCGCGCGGCGCTCTATCGGCTTGCTTTCCTGATGGGCCGCACGCCCGATGACTATCCGCGTGAGGCCGAGGCCTGCCACCACCTGCCCAAATTGTCGCAGCCGCTGCCCACCGGCGATGGCGCGGCGATGATCGCGCGCCGCCCCGACATCCGCGCCGCCGAGCGCCAATTGGCCGCCGCGACCGCCCGCATCGGCGTGGCCACCGCCGAGCTTTATCCGCAAATCGGCATCGGTCTGACCGGCGGCACCACCGGCATTCTGGAAGATCTGGGCAAAGCCGCGACCAACCGCTGGAGCATCGCCGGGCTGATCCGCTGGAACTTCCCCAGCGCAGGCCCGCGCGCCAAAGTCCGTGCCGCCAAGGCCGATACCGCCCGCGCGCTGGCCCAATTTGACGGCAAAGTGCTGAACGCGCTGCGCGAGGTTCAGACCGCAATCTCCACCTATGGCGAAAACCACAACCGCCTCCTCTCCCTGAGCGAAGCGCGCGAGGCCGCCGATCAAACCGCCGACCAGCTTCGCCGGTTGCGCGAGGGCGGCAAGGCAGCGGCGCAGGTAGACATCGGCGGGCGGAACACAGCGTTGATCGCAGCGCAGCGGGAGCAAGCCGCCAAGGAAGCGCTGGTGCTGGATCAGATCAATCTGTTCCTGGCGCTTGGGGGCGGGTGGTAGGTTTTGTAAGGGGCCTCCGGCGGGCAAAGGGACTGGTCCCTTTGCAATCCCGTTACTGTCGATGTTGCGCTTCGGGTTCGGCCAAGGTTGATGGGCGCGGTGTTAAAATATTAAAGCCTGCGGCGCTCATTGGCTGCACCGCAGGCTTTAAAATGACATCAAAAACACAGCGCAGCCATTCAGCCACACCCCCATTATCGGGATTGCAAAGGGCCCCCGCCCTTTGCCCGCCGGAGGCATCTTTCCTATAACCACACCCCCAACGCCGCCCACGCCGGCTGCTTCGCCTCAATCCCCACCGCATGGGCTGGACTGCTGGACGGCAAGGCGATCAGCGGCAACGGAAAATCATCACCCAACTGCGCCCGCCCAATGGCAAAGGCCTTGGCCCCGTTAAACCCCATCGCGCGCAGAGCGGGCAGGCGGGCCGCCGCGCCGCGCAGGTCCCGCGCCTCCACCTCGCGCAGGTCGGCGTCAAGGCTGCCGCGCCGCCTGGCGCTTTCCACCACATCCCACAGGCCGATCCCCGCGCCCAGCAGCGTCGCAAGCCGCGCCTGATACTCCATCGCCATCAGATCCGCCCCGACCACCGGTGAGAGCAGGCGCCAGAACTGATTGCGCGGATGGGCATAGTATCGCCCCGCCGCCAGCGATGCCTGCCCCGGCAGGCTGCCCAGCACCAGCAGGCGGGTCCGGTCATCGGCCACCATCGTAAATGCCGCAGCGCGCATCTGGCCTGTTACGTTCTGTTGCAATTGACGATACTTTCTTCGTTGTCAGCTTGTGGCAATCTGCCAAATGTAACCGATGGGCAAGCTGTGGATCGCTTGCCGCGTTCTGATGTCCTTTGAAACACCGGTCTTGCCGCCGATGGAGTATGCCACCATGTCCGACACCGCGCCCTATTATGAAGATGATCGGCCCCGCCGCAAACCCTGGCTGGCCTATGCGCTGGTGGTGATCGGGCTGGTGGCGGTGGCGCTGATCGGCAAATGGTTTGCAGGCGCCGGGGCGCAAAAGAATGCGCGCTCCGGGCGGCCTGCGGCGGCGGTTTCGGCGGTGCCGGTGGGTCTTGGCGATATGCCGGTCGAGGTTAACGCGATCGGCACGGTGACGCCCATTGATTCGGCCGCCGTGCGCAGCCAGCTTTCGGGCACGGTTTTCGCCATCCTGTTCAAGGAAGGCCAGCAGGTGCATGAAGGACAGGTCATCGCCCAGATCGACCCGCGCCCCTATCGCCTCAGCCTCGCGCAGGCCGAGGGCACGATGGCCAAGGATATGGCGCAGTTGAACGCGGCCAAGCTTGATCTCAAGCGCTATGAGACGCTGGCCTCGCAGGATTCGGTGGCGCGGCAAACGCTTGACACCCAGCGCGCCACGGTGGGCCAGTTGGAAGGCACGGTGGCCGCCGACCGCGCCTCGGTGGGCACGGCCAAGCTCAATCTGCAATATACCGCGGTCAAGGCGCCTTTCTCGGGCCGCATCGGCCTGCGTCAGGTCAGTGTTGGCGCCTATGTCACGCCTTCGGACACGGCGGGCATTGCCACGATCACGCGCACCGATCCCATCGATGTCGCCTTTACCGTGCCGCAGGGGCAATTGAACGCGATTGCCGCCAAGGGATCCGGCCTGCCTGTCATCGCCTATGATCAGGACGGCAAGAGCGAGCTGGCCAAGGGCACATTCTCGACCTTTGACAATCAGATCGACACCACCACCGGCACGGTCAAGGCCAAGGCGCGCTTTGCCAATCCGGCGGCGGCGCGTGCCTTGTTCCCCAATCAGTTTGTGAACGTAAAGATGCTGGTCGATACGCTGCATCAGATGCCGGTGGTGCCGGTTTCGGCGCTGCGTCACGGCGCGCCGGGCGATTTCGTCTTCGTGGTGCAGCCTGACAAGAAGGTGAAGCTGACCGTGGTCAAGGTTGGCCCCAGCGATGGCAGGAACACCGCCGTCCTGTCGGGCCTGAACAAGGGTCAGATGGTTGTGGCCGAGGGCGCGGACGGGCTTGATGATGGCTCGACGGTCCGTCTGGCCGGATCGGGCGGCCCCGGCGGCGCGGGCGAACACAAGGGCAAGCGCAAGGCAGCCCAATGAGCGCGCCCGTGGAAACAGGCCCGGACGCGGTTCCGGGCGAGAAGGTGACAGGCGGCCCCTCGCGGCCCTTCATCCTGCGCCCTGTGGCCACCACGCTGATGATGATCGCGCTCTTGCTGGCCGGTTTCATCGCGTGGAAGCAATTGCCGCTCTCGGCGCTGCCGCAGGTGGATTATCCCACAATTCAGGTGCGCACACTCTATCCCGGCGCCAGCCCCGATGTCATGGCGCTGACCGTCACCAGCCCGCTTGAGCGCCAGTTCGGCCAGATGCCGGGCCTGACGCGCATGACCTCGAATTCATCGGGCGGGGCCTCGGTCATCACGCTGCAATTTGATCTGGGCATGGCGCTCGATGTGGCCGAGCAACAGGTACAAGCCGCGATCAATGCCGCCAACAGCCTGCTGCCGTCCGACCTGCCCGCGCCGCCGGTCTATGCCAAGGTGAACCCTGCCGACGCGCCGGTCATCACGCTGGGCGTATCGTCGAAAACCCGTCCGCTGGGCGAGGTGCAAGGGATTGTCGAGCGGCAGTTTTCGAACAAGATCGCGCAGGTTTCGGGCGTTGGTCTGGTCAGCCTGTCGGGCGGACAGCGCCCCGCCGTGCGCATCATCGCCAATGTTCAGGCGCTGGCCACGCGAGGGCTGAGCCTCGAAAGCATCCGCAGCGCGATTTCCAATGCCAATGTCAACATGGCCAAGGGCAGCTTTGACGGGATCACCAAGAGCTGGACCATCGACGCCAATGACCAGTTGGGCAGCGCCAAGGATTACACCAATCTGGTCATCACCTATGCCAATGGCGCGCCGATCCGCCTGTCCGATGTGGCCAGCGTGGAATCCGGCGTCGAAAACACCCGCACCGCCAGTTGGATGAACAAGCAGAGCGCGGTCATCATCGACGTTCAGCGCCAGCCCGGCGCCAATGTCATCGCCACGGTCGATGCCATCAAGGCCGCCCTGCCCGACCTCACCGCGCAATTGCCCGGAGACGTCAAGGTCAACATCCTGACCGACCGCACCGAGGGCATCCGCGCCAGCGTCGAGGATGTGCAGTTCGAACTGGTGCTGGCCGTGGGCCTCGTTGTGCTGGTGATCTTCCTGTTTCTGGGCAGCATCCGCGCGACGATGGTGGCGGCGATTTCGGTGCCTCTGTCGCTGGTCGGGGCCTTTGCCGCCATGTGGGCGCTGGGCTTTTCGATCAACAATCTGACGCTGATGGCGTTGACCATCGCCAGCGGTTTTGTGGTCGATGATGCCATCGTGGTGATCGAGAACATCGCCCGATACGTCGAGGAGGGGATGAAGCCGTTTGACGCCGCGCTCAAAGGCGCCAGCGAGATCGGTTTCACCATCATCAGCCTGACCGTCAGCCTGATTGCCGTGTTGATCCCGCTGCTCTTCATGGGCGATGTGGTGGGGCGGCTGTTCCGCGAATTTGCCATCAGCCTTGCCGTCACTATCGCGCTTTCGGCCCTTGTGGCGCTGACCGCCGTGCCGATGCTGGCCGCGCGCTGGTTGAGGCCGGAGCATGAGGAGCGGCGCTTTGCCATCGTGGACAAGGCGATGCATCAGTTTGATCGCCTCGCCGCCGCTTATGCAAGCGCTTTGGGCTGGGTGATGAAGCGGTCAGGCCTGACCATGCTGGTCTTTGCCGGTTCGCTGGTGGTGACGGCGGCGCTGTTCTGGGCGATCCCGAAAAACCTGTTTCCCACGCAAGACACCGGGCAAATCCGCGCCACGCTGGTGGCCGCACAGGACATCAGCTTCACCCGCATGGCTCATCTGCAACAGCAGGTGGCGGCCAAAATGCTGGAAGATCCGGGCGTGGAATCGCTTTCCTCCAGCGTGGGCGTGGATGGGACGAACACCACCGTCAATCAGGGGCGGATGGTCATCAACCTCAAACCCATCAACGCGCGCGAGGATCAGGAGGCGATCATGACCCGCCTGCGTGAGAGCGCGGCGGGCGTGCCGGGGGTCCAGCTTTATTTCCAGCCGGTGCAGGATCTGACCATCGACACCGAAACGGGCCTGACGCCGTATCGCTTCGCCCTGCATGGCGCGGATCAGGATACGGTCAACACATGGGGGCAAAAGCTGGCGAAGGCGCTTAAGTCCGAGTCCTCGCTGCGCGATGTCAACGCCCCCGCGCTGGGGCAGGGGCGCAGCGTGATCGTGGATGTGAACCGCGATGCGGCGGCGCGTCTGGGCCTCTCGGTGCTCAGCGTCGACAATGCGCTCTATGATGCCTTTGGCCAGCGGATCATCTCGACCATCTATACCCAATCGAGCCAGAACCGCGTGATCCTCTCGGCCAGCCCGCAGATGCTGTCCGATCCGCAAAGCCTGCAACAGCTCTATATCCCGCTGTCCTCTGGCACGCAGGTGCCGCTGGGCACCATCGCCACGATCCGCGAGGGCACCAGCCCGCTGGTTCTGGCGCGCGAGGGGCAATTCCCCTCGGCCACCATCGGTTTCGATGTGACGCCGGGCGTGTCGCTGGGCCATGCCGTCAGCAGCATCGAACAGGCGGCCAAGGATCTGGGCATGCCCTCATCCCTGACGATGGATTTCTCCGGCTCGGCCTCGGCATTTCGTTCGGCTTTGTCGAACGAGCTGGTGCTGGTGCTGGCCGCGATCATCACGGTGTATATCGTGCTGGGCGTGCTGTATGAAAGCTTCATCCATCCCGTCACGATCCTTTCCACCCTGCCCTCGGCGGGGGTGGGGGCGCTGATCGCGCTGGCGCTGACGTCTTATGGGTTGGGGGTGATCGGGATCATCGGCATCGTGCTGCTGATCGGCATTGTGAAGAAAAACGCGATCATGATGATCGACTTTGCCATTGCCGCCATGCGCGAGGAAGGGATGGAGGCAGGCGAAGCGATCCGCCGCGCCGCCCATCTGCGCTTCCGCCCGATCATGATGACCACCTTTGCCGCGCTGTTTGCCGCGATCCCGATGATCTTTGGTTCGGGCATGGGGCATGAATTGCGGCAACCGCTGGGCCTGTCCATCGCGGGGGGCCTGATCCTGTCTCAGGTGCTCACGCTGTTCACCACGCCGGTGATCTTCCTCGCCTTTGAAAACTGGCGCGCGCGCCGTCAGGCCCGCCATGTGGAGCAGGCGGCGTGAATATCTCCGCCCCCTTCATCCGCCGTCCGGTCGGCACGATATTGCTCACCATCGGGGTGGCGCTGGCGGGCATTGCGGCGTTTTTTCAGCTTCCCGTGGCGCCCCTGCCCCGCGTCGATATTCCCACCGTCATGGTGCAGGCCAGCCTGCCCGGCGCCAGCCCCTCGACCATGGCCAGCACCGTGGCCAGCCCGCTGGAGCGCCGCCTCGGCACGATTGCGGGTGTGACCGAGATGACCTCGCGCTCCTCGCTCGGCTCGTCTCAGGTGGTGCTGCAATTCGATCTGTCGCGCAATATTGATGGCGCGGCCCGCGATGTTCAGGCCGCGATTGCCGCCGCCCGCGCCGATCTGCCCAGCACGCTCAAAACCAACCCGACCTATCGCAAGATGAACCCGGCCGATGCGCCGATCCTGATCCTTGCCCTGACCAGCCCGACCCGCACGCCCGAACAGATCTATGATGCGGTGTCGAACATCGTGCAGCAAAAGCTGTTGCAGGTGGACGGGGTGGGCAATGTCGAACTGGGCGGCGCGGCCCTGCCCGGCGTGCGGATCGAGATCAACCCGATGCAATTGGCCCGCGCCGGGATCGCGCTGGAGGATGTGCGCACCGCGCTGCAATCGGCCAGTGCCAATCGGCCCAGAGGCGTGCTGGAGGGGATCGATATTTCCAAGGGCGGATTGTCCTGGCAGATTTTCTCCAATGCCGCCGCGCTGAAGGCCGCCGATTTCGCCCCGATGGTGATCGCATGGCGCAACAATGCGCCGGTGCGCCTGTCCGACATTGCCCGCGTGGTCGATGGGCCGGAAGAATTGCACACGATGGGCCTGTTTAACGGCAAGAAGTCGGTGCCGATCATCATCACCCGCCAGCCTGACGCCAATATCGTCCAGACGGTCGACGCGCTGCGCGCGCAGGTGCCGGGGCTGCAAGCCTTGCTGCCCGCCGACATCAAGCTCAACATCGCCACCGACCGCACGATCACCATCCGCTCATCGCTGCATGAGGTGGAGATTGCGCTGCTCGTCTCCACGCTGCTGGTGGTGATCGTGGTCAGCGTGTTTCTGCAAAGCTGGCGCGCGACGCTGATCCCGGCGGCGGCGGTGATCGTCTCGCTGCTGGGCACGCTGGGGGTGATGTATATGTCGGGCTTTCTGCTCGACAATCTTTCTCTGATGGCGCTGACTGTGGCGACCGGCTTTGTGGTCGATGACGCGATTGTGGTGGTCGAAAACATCGCCCGCCATGTCGAGGAAGGGATGCCCCCCTTTCCCGCAGCCCTGCGCGGCGCGCGCGAGGTGGGCTTCACCGTGCTGTCCATTTCGCTGTCCCTTGTCGCGGTCTTTGTGCCGCTGATCTTCATGGGCGGGGTGATGGGGCGACTGATGCGCGAATTTGCGCTGACCATGACGGCGGCGGTGGGCATCAGCCTGATCGCCAGCCTGACGGTCACACCGATGCTGGCCAGCCGAGCGCTGGTCGCGCCGGGGGTGGAAAAGGACAATGCCCTGTTCCGCACCTCGCGCCGGTTTTTCGATGGGCTCCATGCGCGTTATGCGCGGCGGCTGGATTGGGCGCTGAACCATCGCGGGCCGGTGCTGCTGCTGCTGCTGGGCGCGGTGATTTTGAACGTGTTTCTGATCGTGGTCGCGCCCAAGGGATTGCTGCCGCAACAGGATACGGGCGCAATGACGGGCGGCCTGCGCGTTGACCAGTCCATGTCCTTTACCGCCACCGCCGACAAGCTGACTCAGGCGGCCAATATCATCCGCGCCGATCCGGCGGTCGCCACGCTGGTGGCCTTTACCGGGGGCGGGCGCGCGGGTTCGGGCTTTATGTTCGTCAACCTGAAACCGCGCGGAGAGCGCCCGCCGATCAATGACGTGATCGCCCGCCTGCGCCCCAAACTGGCGCGGGTGCGCGGGGTCAGCGTGTTTCTCAACCCGGTGCAGGATCTGCAGGCGGGCGGGCGACAGACCAGTGCGACCTATCAATATGTCCTCCACGCCGAAAGCGCGCAGATGCTGCGCGAGGCGGGCGAGAAACTGGTCAAAGCCCTCAAGGCCCAGCCGCAGGCGATCACCGATGTGGATATTGACCAACAGGACGCGGGCGCAAGCGCCTTTGTCACCGTCGATCGCAACCGCGCCGCCAGCCTTGGCATCACGATGAACACCATCGACCAGACGCTCTATGACGCCTTTGGCCAGCGGCAGGTCGCCTCGATCTATCAAGGGCTGAACCAGTATCATGTGGTGATGGAGGCCGATCCGACCTATTCCGGCAAGCCGGAAGCGCTGGGCAACCTCTATCTGCCGGTAGGGGGCACCCTGTCCTCGTCCACCACGGCCACCAACGCCAATGCCTCGCTGGGCAACAATGCGGCCAAGGGCAGCGCGGTGAGCGCGACTGCCACCACCCAGATCCCGCTCTCCACCGTGGCAGCATGGTCCAACGCATCGACCGCAGCCAGCGTCAGCCATACCGATGGCGAGCCTTCGGCAACGATCTCGTTCAACCTGCCGCCGGGCCTCTCGCTGGGCCAGGCCGCGCAGACCATCGCCAAGACGCAGGCCGATCTGGCGCTGCCCGCCGGCGTCCATGGCGATTTCGGCGGCACGGCCAAAGTGTTTCAGCAATCGACCAGTTCGATGCCGATGCTGATCGTGGCCGCGATCGTCACGATCTATATCGTGCTGGGCATTCTGTATGAAAGTGCGATCCACCCGCTCACGGTGCTCTCCACCCTGCCCTCGGCGGGCGTGGGCGCGATCTTTGCGCTGATTGTGACGGGGGGGCAGTTCGACATTATCGCGCTGATCGGGGTCGTGCTGCTGATCGGCATTGTGAAGAAGAACGCGATTCTGATCATCGACTTTGCCATCGAATCGGAACGCTCACGCGGGCTCTCCTCGTTTGAGGCGATCCGCGAGGCCAGCCTGCTGCGTTTCCGCCCGATCCTGATGACCACGCTGGCCGCCGCGCTGGGGGCCTTGCCGCTGGCCATCGGTTTTGGCGACGGCGCCGAACTGCGCCGCCCGCTGGGCATTGCCATCGTGGGCGGGCTGATCGTCAGCCAGATGCTGACGCTGCTGACGACGCCTGTGGTCTATCTGGCGGTGGACAAATGGCGCCGCCGCTCTCCCCATGAACATCTGCTGGCCCGTCATGGTGACGCAGAACCTCTGGAAGCCTGATATGATGAAGCGCACCCTTTTTGCCCTTACCACAGCGCTGGCCCTGTCGGGATGCAGCATGGCCCCCAAGTATCATGTACCCGCCAGCGTGGCGCCCGCCGCCGCGTTTAAGGGCGATGCCGGATGGACGCCCGCCATGCCCGCCGACGATGTGGCCAAGGGGCAATGGTGGAAGCTGTTTGGCGATCCCGTGCTGGACGCGCTGGAGGAAAAGGTGGAGGTGACCAACCAGAACGTCGCCTATTACCGCGCCGCCTATGCGCAGGCCGAGGCGGTGGTGCGGGCAAACCGCGCCGCGCTCTTCCCCACCATCAGCGCCAGCGCCAGCGACACGCGCAGCGGCACATTCGCCGCCAACAGCACCGGCACCACCACAGGGTCCGGCGGCAGCGTGACGCGCACCGGCACCACCATTTCGGCCACCGGCAGCGCCAGCTGGACCCCCGACATCTGGGGCAAGCTGGCCGATACCACGCGCCAGTCCAAGGCGCAGGCGCAAGCCTCGGCCGCCACGCTGGCCAATGCCACGCTCTCGGCGCGCGGCACGCTGGCCACCAATTATTTCCAGTTGCGCGGGATCGACGCGCAAAAGGCGATGCTGACCGACAGTGTGGCCGCCTATCGCCGCTCGCTGGAGGTGACGCGCAATAAGCTGAGCGCAGGCACGATCAGCGAGGCCGACGTGCAAAGCGCACAGGCCACGCTGTCCAATGCCGAGGCGAATTTGCGCGATCTGGAGCGGCAGCGCGCATCCTATGAAAATGCCATCGCAGTGCTGGTGGGCGAAAATCCTTCGACTTTCCGTCTGGCCCCGGCAGCGTGGAACCCGGCGCTGCCATCGGTGCCGGGCGTGATGCCGGGCGACATTCTGCAACGCCGCCCCGATATCGCCAATGCCGAAAGATCGGTGGCCGCCGCCAATTCGGCCATCGGCATTCAGCGCTCGGCCTTCTTCCCCTCGATCACGCTGTCCGGATCGGTCGGGTCCAATTCCACCACGATGACCAACCTGTTCAGCGCGGCCACCTCGCTCTGGTCTTTGGGGGCGAGCGCGGCCGAAACGCTGATCGATTTTGGCGCGCGTTCGGCCAAGGTGGCGCAGGCCCGCGCGGCCTATAATGCGGCCGTGGCCACCTATCGCCAAAGCGTGCTGAATGCATTTCAGGAGGTGGAAACCAACCTGTCCTCCGTCTCGGCCTATCGCGCCGAGGCGCCCCATTATGCCGCCGCCAATGCCGCCGCAGCGCGGGCCGAAACCATCATCCGCAACCAGTATCAGGCCGGCACCGTCGATTTCACCAGCGTGTCATCCGCACAATCCACAGCCTATTCGGCGCGTGTTAATCTGATACAGAATACCGTCAATCAGCAGACCGCCGCCGTAGCCCTGATACAGGCCATCGGCGGCGAATGGCGGGACGGTGTGGAGTTGCACCCTGCCGTCAAATGATGGAACGGGGGAATATTGGACATGCGTGGAGTTTGGGGCGCGGTGGCAGCACTGGCGCTGATGGCGGGCGGCACGCCGGTTTTGGCGCAACCTTTGGCCCCGCCGCCTGCGCAAATGGGCAAGGTTGCGCTGACCTTTGACGATTTGCCCGGATTGAGCCTGTTCAACGATCAGGCATGGCTGGATTACATCAACCGAACCTTGCTGCGCGGGCTGCGGCGCAACCATATGCCCGCCATCGGCTTCGTCAACGAATCGAAGCTGGACGAGGCCGTGCGCGCGCGCCAGATCACCAATCTGAAACTGTGGCTGGATGCGGGCAAGGATCTGGGCAACCACACGTTCAGCCATGAATCGCCCAATGATCTGGGCGCGGCGGGCTATATCGCCGATATTGCCAAGGGCGAGCCGGTGACGCGCGAATTGCTGGCCGCGCGGGGCAAGAAGCTGGACTGGTTCCGCCATCCCTATCTGGAAACCGGCGCGCCCGAGGCGGTCAAGCATGCGATCAACGCATGGCTGGGCCAGCATGGCTATCGCATCGCGCCGGTCACGATCGACGCCGATGACTGGATGTTTGCCGAACCCTATGAGGATGCGCTGGCCCGCCATGACGAGGCGCGGCGGCTGCGGGTGCGCAAACAGTATCTCGATTATACCGAGCGCGCGATCAGTTGGTATCAAAAGGCCTCGGACGCGCTGTTCGGGCGTCAGATCGCCTTTGTCATGCTGCTCCACGATACGCGGCTCAATGCCGACAGCATCGACGAACTTTCCGCGATCCTGAAGCGGCGGCGGCTCAAACCCGTCACGATTGAGGCGGCGATGAGCGATCCGGCCTATAAGACCCGCGATCCCTATGTCGGCAAAGACGGGATCGAGTGGATGGAGCGCTGGTCCTATACGCTGAAAAAGGGCCTGCCATGGACGAGCTGGCAGGATGCGCCCAAGCAGATCGAGGACGAATACGAGCGCCTCGAAAACGACCAGCACAAGAATTGAGAAAAAGGGCGGCGGCGCGAAAACCGCCGCCCTTTTTCATCAGGGTTTATCGAGCATCTTGCCCGCGCTGAGTTTCACGAATTCGGCCACCTGACCCTGCATCATCCGCATCAGGGCGGGCACCTCAAGGCTGCCGCTCAACCGGTCCTCCTCGATGGTCAGCGACACCGGAATGCGCGAGCCGAGCGCGGTGATCGTCATGTTCAGCACATAATCGCCCGCCCATTCCGAGGCGAGGCTGCCCCCGCCCGGAATATGCGCCGCCAATTTGGGCAGGCCCACCTCGATGCGGCGCTTGGCCTCGACCCGGCCAAGGCTGTGGGGAATCGCAATGTCCATCAGAATTCATCCTCACCAAAGGCCATCAGCGCGCCCTTGCCCGCCTTGATCGCCAGGAAATGGGTGGTTGCCTGCGGCAGGATCTTTTCAAAGAAGAAGGTCGCGGTCTTGATCTTGGTTTCGTAAAACGCCTTATCCTCGGTTCCGAAGAAAAGCTGCAAACCGGCGATCTTGGTGGATTTGGCAAAGCAATAGGCCATGCCGACAAGGCCTAGCAAGCGCAGATAATCGCTGGCCGCAGCCCCTGCTTCCTCGGCGTCCTTCATGCCCTTTTCGGCAATCGTCGCGGTGGAAAGCTGCAAAGCGCCAAAGGCCTTTTCCAGCCCCTCGATCATCTTGAGCATCGGGCCTTCACCCTTGTTCTCCTCGATAAAGGCCGAGACGGGGTGGAAGAAGCTGCGCAGATAGCGGCCCATATGCGCGCCCAGCTTGCGCCCGACCAGATCGAGCGCCTGAATGCCGTTGGTGCCTTCATAGATCATGGCGATACGCGCATCGCGCTGATACTGCTCGACCCCGCTTTCATGGATATAGCCATGACCGCCATAGACCTGCACCGCCAGACTGGCGCTGTCATGGCCCAGATCGGTGAACAGCGCCTTGACCACCGGCGTCATCAGCGCGACGAAATCCTCGGCCCGCTGGCGAACCTCGGGATCGGCGGCATGGCGTTCGGCATCCAGCCCCCGCGCCACCCAAGCACCAAGCGCCCGGCAACCCTCATTATAGGCCCGCATGGTCAGCAGATTCTTGCGCACATCGGGGTGAACGATGATCGGGTCCGCCGCCTTATCGGGATATTTCGCGCCCGAGAGCGAGCGCCCCTGCAGGCGATCCTTGGCATACCACACCGCCGACTGATAGGCCGCCTCGCCAATGCCCAGCCCCTGAATGCCCACGCCCACGCGCTCGGCATTCATCATCGTGAACATCGCCTCAAGGCCCCGATGCGGCTCGCCCACCAGCCAGCCGATCGCATCGTCAAACTGCATCTGGCATGTGGCGGACGCCTTGATGCCCATCTTGTGCTCGATCCCGCTGGCGCGCACGCCATTGCGCGCGCCCGGATTGCCGTCGGCGTCCGGCAGGAACTTGGGCACGAGGAACAGGCTGATCCCCTTCACCCCCTTGGGCGCATCGGGCAAACGCGCCAGCACCAGATGGATGATGTTGCTGGTCAGATCCTGCTCGCCCGCCGAGATGAAGATTTTCGAGCCGGTCAGCTTATAGCTGCCATCGCCCACCGGATCGGCCTTGGTGCGCAGCAGGCCCAGATCGGTCCCGCAATGCGGCTCGGTCAGGTTCATCGTGCCCGACCATTCGCCCGAAATCATCTTTGGCAAATAGGCCGCCTTCAACTCCTCGCTGGCATAGGCGTTGAGCGCCGTCACCGCACCCGCCGTCAGGCCCGGATAAAGGCTGAAGGAGACATTGGTGGCGCAGATCATTTCCTCGACCAGCTTGCCCACCGCCTCGGGCAGGCCCTGCCCGCCATATTCGACCGGCATCACCAATCCGCCCCAGCCGCTCTGCACGAACTGTTCATAGGCTTCCTTGAAGCCCTTGGGGGTGGTCACCACGCCGTTTTCATACCGGCACCCTTCGGCATCGCCCGAAAGGTTGATGGGCAGCAGCACGTCCTGACACAGCTTGGCCGCCTCTTCCAAAACGGCATCGGTCAAATCGGGAGTGAATTCCTCATGCACCGAAAGCCCGCCAAAGCCGTCATCCTGATGCAATTCATTCAGAACAAAGCGCATATCGCGCAGGGGTGCGGTATAGACCTGCATAAAACCTCTCCTGTTATACCGGCGTCAATTGCGCAGCGGCTTGCCGGTGGTCAGCATATGCTCCACCCGCGCCTGCGTACGGCTATCGCGCACCAGCGTCATGAATTCGCGCAGTTCCAGCGCCAATAGCTGCTCTTCGGTTACAGTATCGACCACATCGGCATCTCCCCCGGTCAGGACCGTCGCCAGTTTGTCGGCCACTACCTCGTCATAAGGCGTGGCAAGGCCCCGCGCGCGGAAGCCCTTGACCGCTAGTTCCAGCGCAGTCTTGCCGCTGGCGCCGGGCAAACGGAAGATGGGCGGCGCGGGCGGGGTGTAGCCCTCGACCATCGCCAGCGCTCGCGCCTTGGCGTCCGCCAGCAACCGGTCGCGGTTCATGGTGATGCCGTCGCTGGGGCGCAGATAGCCGATTTCCTTGGCATTGGCCGCCGATTTGGCCACCGTGGCGGTGGAAATCGTCTCGAACGCCTTGGCCACCGGCGGCATCGGCCCCTTGGGCGCCTTGGGGCTTTCCGCGGCGCGGACCATCAATTCGCCGCATCCGCCCCAGCCCGGGATCAACCCCACGCCGCATTCGACCAGACCGATATAGGTTTCGGCATGGGCCTGCACCGCATCGGCATTGAGGCAGATCTCGCACCCGCCCCCCAGCGCCATGCCAAAGGGCGCGGCCACCACCGGGAAGGGAGCATATTTCAGCGCCTTATAGGCCTTCTGCCCGCCCGCGACCAGCTTCTCCACCTCGCCCCATGCGGCAATGTTGATGGCAAAGATGGCAAGGCCAAGGTTCGCGCCCGCCGAGAAATTCGAGCCTTCATTATAAACCACCAGCGCCTTGTACTGCTCGGTCACCAGCGGGATCGCCTTCTCGATCAGCTTCATCACCTCGCCATCGAGCGCATTCATCTTGCCGGTGAATTCCAGCGCGACAACGCCATCGCCAATATCCCACAGCGCCGCCGAGGCGCTCTTGAGGATCGGTTTCGATGCTGCCTTGATGTCCTCCAGCAACAGTACGCCTTCGGGCCGGGCAATCGCATGATATTCGCCATCCGCGCCCAGATACTGGCGCTGGCCTTCCTCCACGCGGTAGAACGGGCGGCCCGCCGCCAATGTCAGGATCGCGGGAACCTCGCGCCCCTCGGCCTGCAAACGGGCGACGAAATCGGCGCCACCAATCCGGTCTATCAGCTCAAACGGGCCATATTTCCAATTATAGCCCAGCTTCATCGCCACATCGATGCTCAGGATATCATCGGACGCCTCGCCGATCAGTCCGGCGGCATAGGCAAGGCTAGGCCCCAGCACGGCCCAGGCATAGGCCCCCACCACGCCCGGCGCGGCAATCAGCGCGCGCAGGTCCTTCTGCGCCGCCGAAGGGATCGACACCGGCTTGGCCGCCTTGGTGTATTCCCCGGTGTTCAGGTTGATCGCTTCCTTGACCTTCCCGGCTTCCTTGTTGATCCGGTAAAAGCCGCCCTTGCCCTTGCGGCCGGTATAGCCATCGGCGATCATTTTCAGGATCAGCGGATGGTCATGGGCAATCGCCTGGTAAGGGTCGTTTGCGGGCAGAGTGCTGGTCAGGCTGGCCTTGAGATAGGGCATCAGATCAATGCCCACCAGATCGACAAGGCCAAAGATGCCCGTCTTGGGCACGCCCATCGGACGCCCGCCGATGGCATCGGCATCCTCGACGCTGACGCCCAGATCAAAGGCCGCATTGATCGCGGCTTGCAACCAATAGGTCCCCACGCGATTAGCGAGGAAACCGGGCGTGTCCTTGGCATGCACCACGCTCTTGCCCATGGCGCGGTCGGCAAAATCGGAGACGGCGGCCACCAGCGCGGGATCGCTCTTCGGCCCCGCCACAACCTCGAGCAGGCGCATATAGCGCGGCGGGTTGAAGAAATGGGTGATGAGGAAATCGCGGGCGAAAGCCTCGCTGCGCCCCTCGATCAGGCGGTCCAAGGGAATCGTCGAGGTGTTCGAGGAAATCGCCGTTCCGGGCCGCCGCACGCCTTCCAGCTTTTCATAAAGCGCGTGCTTCAGCTCGATCTTCTCGACAATCGCCTCGATCACCCAGTCGCATTCGGCAACCCGGCCCAGATCATCGTCAATATTGCCCGCCTCGACCAGCCGCGCCGCAGCCTTGCTCATGAAGGCAGCCGGTTCGGCCTTTTTCAGCCGCTCAATCGCGCCCGCCGCCACCGAATTGCGATCATTGGCATCCCGCACGATGTCCAGCAACAGCACCGGCACGCCCGCATTGGCCGCCTGCGCCGCGATGCCGGCGCCCATGGTTCCGGCGCCGATCACACAGAGTTTGTTGATAGCCATCAGATCGCCTCCAGAACCGTGGCGATCCCCTGCCCGCCGCCGATGCATTGCGTGGCCAGCGCATAGCGGCCCCCGGTGCGCTTGAGCAGACTGGCCGCCTTGCCCACGATGCGCGCGCCGGTCGCGCCCAGCGGGTGGCCAATGGCAATCGCGCCGCCGTCAATATTGACCTTGGCCACGTCCAGCCCCAATTCGCCGATGCAGGCAAGGCTCTGGCTGGCAAAGGCTTCATTGAGTTCGACCACATCGAGATCGGCAACCGAAATCCCCGCGCGGGCCAGCGCCTTGCGGCTGGATTCGACCGGCCCCATGCCCATGATTTCGGGCGCGCACCCGCTGATCGCCACCGATTTGATCCGCGCCAGAATGGGCAGGCCGTTGGCGACAGCATAATCCTCGCTGCACACCAGCACGGCGGCGGCGCCATCGGTCAGCGGGCTGGCGGTGCCCGCCGTCACGCTGCCGTTTGCGCTGAACGCAGGCTTGAGGCCCGCCAGAGCCTCGACCGTGGTGCCGGGGCGCGGGGTGCCGTCGGCATCGACGCCGCCCACAGGCACGATCTCATCGGAGAGCAGACCCGCCGCGATGGCCGCGCCCGCCTTGCGCTGGCTCTCCACGGCAAAGGCTTCCTGTGCCTCGCGGCTGATGCCGAATTTGGCCGCCACGTTTTCGGCCGTATCGCCCATGCCCAGATAGGCCGCGCTCTTCTTCGCCAGCGCCGGATTGGGCAGCGGGTTGAAACCCATCATCGGCACGCGGCTCATCGATTCCACGCCTGCGGCGATGAACACTTCGCCCGCGCCAAGCTGGATTTGGCCCGCCGCATAATGGATCGCGCTCATCGAGGAGCCGCAGAAACGGTTGACCGTCATGCCCCCCACCGAGAGCGGCAGATCGGCAATCAGGCCTATCAGGCGGGCAATGTTAAACCCCTGTTCGCCCTCGGGAAAAGCGCAGCCGACAATCAGATCTTCGAGGGCGGCGGCATCGACGCCCGTGCGTGCGATCAGACCGCGCACCACATCGGCGGCCAGATCGTCGGGCCGCACCCGCGCCAGCGCGCCCTTGCCCGCCAGATGGAAAGGAGAACGGGCATAGCCCGCAATCACCACGTTACGCATCGCACATCCTCTTTTTGTCGAATTATTGGCCGGGATTGTAGCACGGGAATCACGCCCCGCACCCTTCTGCTCTAATGGTGCCGAACTTTCCCTATACGTCAACCAATTTTTGAGGCATACACTGATTCGCCGCAAGGAACAGAGTGCAGCAAAGCACCTAAATGCCTGCGGCCCCGCGCCTTGGGGATCACCCCGATGCGCAGGTCAGGAGAAGGAGCCGAAAGGATGATTGCCCTGTTAGGGATATTGGCGGCCGCCGCCGCGCCATCCGCCCAGGATGCGCTGGGCCGGTGGCAGACCGAAACGAAGCATGGCGTGGTGGAAATTGCCGCCTGCGGCCCCTCGATCTGTGGGCGGCTGGTGGAATCGGATGCGCTGCGCACCAATCCGCAATTGCGCGACACCAAGAACAAGGACGCCGCCCAGCGCGACCGGATGCTCAAGGGCCTGACGATCCTTCAGGGGTTTCATGCCAAGGGCGGCGAATGGGCCGGCGGCACGATCTATAATGGCGACGATGGCGGGACCTATCAGGCCACGCTCAGCCTGATCGACCGCGACACGCTCAAGGTAAAAGGTTGCATCGTCTGGCCTTTGTGCAAGAGCCAGACTTGGAAGCGCTTGCGCTGACCGCAACAATCCCATCAAGGGGAGGCAATACATGACTTCGGTTCGCAAATTTTCTCGTGCTGCAAAAATTTCCGCGCTGCTGCTGGGCCTGATCCCGGCGCAGGCGATGGCCAGCGGTTTCTATATCGTCGAACAAAGCCCCAAGGCCACGGGCCGCGCCTATTCGGGCGAAGTGGCCGATACCGGCCCTGAATCCCTGTGGTGGAACCCGGCCGCGATTGCCGGGCAAAAGGGCCTCGCCATCCATGCCGGGGCCAGCGCGATCCTGCCCAGCGCCAAGATGACCAATGTGAACACGATTATCGTGCGTCCCGCACAATCGCCTGCGGGCGTGGGCGGCGATCAGATAAGCAGCAACCCCATTGAAAACGGCGTCGTGCCGACCGGGGCGATCTCCTATGGCCTGACCGACAAGGTCGCGCTGGGGCTGGCCATCACCGCGCCGTATAATTTCACCACCGATTACGCCACGACCAGCTGGGCGCGCTATTCAGCGCTGCGCACGTCGCTGCTGACCATCGACATCCAGCCCGGCATCGCCATTGAGGTACTGCCCGGCCTGCGCGTTGGGGCGGCCGCCAATATCGAATATGCCAAGGCGGAACTGGGCAATGCGCTGCCCAACCTCTCGCCGCTGCTGGCCGATGGGTCGCAGAAATTGTCGGGCAATGGCTGGGACATGGGCTGGTCGGCCGGTTTCCAGCTTCAGCGCGGCCCGGTCAGCATCGGCGCCAGCTACAAGTCCTCGGTCAAGCATACGCTCAATGGTTCGGTGACGGTGGCGGGCCTGCTGGGGCCGCTGGCGGCCAACAATGGCACGGTCAACACCTCGGCATCCTTCAGCACGCCGTGGCAGGCGATTTTCGGCATCCGCTATGCCGTGACCCCGGCCATCACGCTGAATGCACAGGCCACCGCCAGCGGATGGTCGAAGTTTGACGCGATCCGTCTGGCCGCGCCCTATAACACGGCGATCCCCGAAAATTACCGCGACAGCTGGAGCTATGCGGTGGGCGTGGACGTGGCTGTCTCGCCGCGCTGGACGCTGCGCAGCGGCGTGGCGCGCGACCTGACGCCGGTGCGCAGCACCGAGCGCGATGCGCGCGTGCCCGATACCAACCGCTGGGTCTTTGCCATGGGCGCCACGCATCAGATGTCGAAGCGCTTCGCGGTGGATGTCGGTGTCAATTATCTCTCGCTGGACAGCGGGGCGATCAACCGCACCACGGCGGCCTATGTCGGCACCGCCGCGCAGACGCCGATCCTGATGAACGGCACGGTCAATTCGGCCCATGTGTTCATCTTTGCGCTGGGCGGTCGATTTACCATCTGACGCATAAATAACTATAAAATAATGGAAAGGGCGAGCGATGATTGCAACGGATGATGCCAAGAGCTTTGAGCAGAAAGGGTGGATGCCGCAAGAACGGCTGATCACCGATCTGCTGGACAAGGCGGTCGAGCATCATGCCGAAAGGATCGCGCTCGACTTTCTGAGCCGCACATGGACCTATGGCGAGGTTGGGCGTCTGGCCGACCGGGCGGCGCGCGGGCTATATGCGCTGGGCCTGCGCAAGGGGGATCGCTTTGCGCTGTGCCTGCCGAACACGCCCTATTTCGTGGTGATGTATTTTGCCGCTCTGAAAATCGGGGCGGTGATCGTCAATCTGAACCCGATGTATACCCCGCGCGAGATGGATCACCTGATCCGCGATTCCGGCGCGCGGATGATCGCGGTGCCCGATGTGGCCAGCATCTATGCCAAGGTGCGCGAGGTTGGCCCGGCGGCGGGCATTGAAAAGATCGTGATGTGTCCGCTCGCCCCCATCCTGCCCACGCTGCAATCCTTGGGCTGGCGGGTGCTGAAACGGCGCGAACATGCGCGCTATTCCGAGGATGACCTGCATATCGGCTTCTTCCGCCTGATCGAGCGTAAGGCCGATTTGCCCGTCATCGAGCGCCATCCGCAGGATCTGGCCGTGCTGCAATATACCGGCGGCACCACCGGCACGCCCAAGGGCGCGATGCTCAGCCATGCCAATCTGACCGCCAATTCAGCGCAAATGCTGGCCCATCTGGGCCATGCGATGAGCGAGCAGGAGCGCGTGCTGGGCGTGTTGCCGATGTTCCATGTCTTTGCGCTGACCACGGTGCTGAACTTTTCCATCGAGATCGCCGCGGAAATCGTGCTGCTGGCCCGGTTTGACCTCAAACAGATGCTGGCCACGATCCGGCGCACAAAGCCCACCATCATGTTTGGCGTGCCCACGATCTGGGTGGCGATGAACAATGAGGTGGCGCCGGGCGAGGCGCCCGATCTGTCGCATCTGTCCGCCTGCGTTTCGGGCGGGGCGCCGCTGCCGCTGGATGTGCGGCAGGCGTTTGAGAAGCTGACCGGGGCGATCATCACCGAGGGCTATGGTCTGTCCGAGGCCAGCCCGATCATCACCTGCAATCCGATCAACGGGCGGATCAAGGACAACAGTTGCGGCCCGGCCTTTCCGGCCACGATCATCGAGATCCGCAACCCGGAAAGCGGCGAAATCCTGCCCACGGGCGAGCGCGGCGAGGTCTGCGCGCGCGGGCCGCAGGTGATGAAAGGCTATTGGAACCGGCCCGAGGACACCGAAAAGACCTTTGTCGAGGGCGCGCTGCGCACCGGCGACATCGGCTATCTGGATGACGAAGGCTATCTTTTCCTGGTCGACCGGATGAAGGATGTGATCCTGTGCGGGGGCTTCAACGTCTATCCCCGCGTGATCGAGGATGCCGCCTATCACCACCCGGCGGTGGAGGAAGCCATCGCCATCGGCATTCCCGACGCCTATCGCGGACAAAGCCCCAAGCTGTTCATCAAGCTGCACGCCGGGATGAGCGCCACGCCGCAGGAATTGCTGCATTTCCTTGGCGATTATCTCAACAAGATCGAGATTCCCAAGGAGGTCGAGATCCGCGACCATCTGCCGCGCACGCTGGTGGGCAAATTGTCGAAAAAGGAACTGGTGGAGGAGGAGCGCCGCAAGCGCGAAGGCTAGGCCATGCGCGGCTAGGCCTTCTGGCCCCTTGCGAAAAGCGCAACATTTTGGTCGAATAGGCCGATGGGGGATAGTGAGATGGACGCGAAACAGGAGGAGACCGGGCTGGAGGACAAGGGCAGGAGCCGCGACCTGATGGGGATTCAGGAGGTCGCCACCATGCTCAATGTCACCCATCGCACCTTGCGCTTTTACGAGGACAAGGGGCTGATCGAGCCGCAACGGGTGGGCAACACGCGGATCTATGCGCGGCGCGAGGTGGCGCGGATGCAATTGATCCTGCGCGGCAAAAGGCTGGGCTTCACCATCCGCGAGATCAGCGAATTCCTCGACCTGTATGATGCCGACCCCGAGCATGTCGAGCAATCCAAGCTCCTGCTGCGCCGCATCCGCGAAAGGCTGAAACTGCTGGCGCGGCAAAGGGCGGCGATCGAGGAAACGGTGGGTGAGCTGAAAAAGCTGGAAGCCGAGACGCTGGCCGAGATCGCTGCTGCGGGCGGGTAAAGGCTTGCCGGGCGCCGATCGCGCCCCTATCTCCAGCGCCTATATTGCAACGCAGCAGGAGCCGACCATGAGTGACACCGCCAATTGGGCCGAAAACCGCATCGCCTTGGTGACGGGGGCCACATCAGGCTTTGGCCGGGCGGTGGTGCTGCGGCTGCTGGCAGGCGGCGCGCGGGTGATCGCCACCGGGCGGCGGCGCGACCGGCTGGATGAACTGGCCGCGCAGGCGGGGACGGATCGGTTGCTGACCCTCGAATTGGACGTGACGGAAAAGGACTGCGGCGCAAAGCTGCTGGCCGCACTGCCCGAGGATTTCGCGGCCATCGACATCCTGTTCAACAATGCCGGCCTCGCGCTGGGTCTGGGGCCGGCGCATACGGCCGATCTGGACGAATGGGAGACGATGATCGAAACCAATGTGACGGGCGTTGTCCGCATTGCCCATGCGGTGCTGCCCGGCATGGTGGCGCGCGGGCGCGGCCATGTCATCAATGTGGCCAGCATCGCGGCGACCTATCCCTATCCGGGCGGCAATGTTTACGGCGGCACCAAGGCCTTTGTGCGCCAGTTCTCGCTGGGCCTGCGCGCCGATCTGCTGGGCACGCCGGTCAAGGTCACCTCGCTGGAGCCAGGCGCCTGCGAGACCGAATTTTCGCAGGTCCGCTTTGGTGGCGACAAGGACAAGGCCGCCGCCGTCTATCAGGGCATGAAGCCGCTCTCGGCCGACGATGTGGCGCAAACGGTCGAGGCGGTGCTGCGCCTGCCCGAACATCTCAACGTCAACACGATCGAGATCATGCCGGTGGCTCAGGCCTTCGCTCCGCTGGCCATGGCGCGCAAGTAATGCGCACAACCTATGAAGATGCCTCGGTCCGCCTCTATCATCTCGATGGCGGACCGGAAGGCGGAGCGGCGACCACTCTGTTCTACGGACCGCTGAGCGAAGCGATGCGCATCGCCGAGCAGCAGACCGCAGAGGTGCAGGAAGGCCTGTTCATCGCCACGGACAATGACGTGGTGGCCTTCCTCGATCTGTTTGAGGGCTATTAAGCCAGAATAGATTTGCCCTGCGTGGTGGTCTTGGCGGCCATCTCTTCGGCGGTGGGCGGAGTGGGGATCAACAGTCCCCGCTGCACCGCCGGACGCGCGCCAATATTCGCCATCCAGCGCGCGATATTGGGCAGGCCGTCGAGCGTGACCCCCGCCCATTCATGCCCGCGCACCCATGGGAAACAGGCGATGTCGGCAATCGAATAGTCGCCCACAAGGTAATCGCGCCCCTCCAGCGCCGCATCCAGCACACCCAGCAGGCGCTGGCTTTCGCGCGTATAGCGATCAATCACCGAGGGCAGCTTTTCCGGGAAATAGCGGTTGAAGACCGTCGCCTGCCCCATCATCGGGCCAAGCCCCGCCACCTGCCACATCACCCATTGGATCGCGCGGCTGCGCCCCTGCGCATCGGCGGGGATGAAGCGGCCGAATTTCTCGGCCAGATAGAGCAGGATCGCGCCCGATTCGAACACCGCAAAACCATCATCGACCAGCGCGGGGATCTTGCCATTGGGGTTGACGGCCAGAAATTCCGGCGTCTTCTGCTCCTGATTGGTCAGGGAAATCGGCGTGACCTTATACGGCACGCCCAGTTCTTCGAGCAGGATGGTGGCTTTCCAGCCATTGGGCGTTTCGGAGGTGAAGAGTTCGAGCATCGCGGCATCCCTTATCCATTGCTGCGCGCAACAAACACGCCCCCGCCCCCGCAACAAGGCCAGCGCGCCCGCTATCATTGCCAATGACAGGATGGGAGACAGGAACACAGCCTGTTACTCTTGCTGATAGTATTCGTTTCCCCCTTGGCAGCGCGCCAACCATGCACCAGATTGGCAGTAAGACATACAAACGAACCTGCGGGAGCGGTCCATGGCCAAGGATAACAAGATCACCTTCTTCGATCTCAATCACGAGAGCGGATGCACCACCAGCCCCTTCGTCTGGGCGACGAAATATGCCATTAAGCACAAGGGTTTTGATCTGGATGTGGTGCCGGGCGGGTTCACCGGCATTCTCGAACGCACGGGGGGCCGCTCGGAACGCCTGCCGGTGATCTGCGATGATGGCGAATATATCCTCGATAGCTGGCTGATCGCCGAATATCTGGATGCCAAATATCCCGACCGGCCCACGCTGATCGGCGATCCTTCGGTCAAAGTGCTGGCGCAATTCCTCGAAACCTGGCTGTGGAAGACCGCGATCAGCCCGTGGATGACCTGCTATATCCTGCAATATCGCAGCCGCGCCTTCCCCCACGACCACGCCTATATCACCGAATCGCGCGAACGCATGTTCGGCAACCGCAAGCTGGAAGACATTGCCGTGGGCCGCGAGGATCGCCTGCCCAAGGTGCTGCCCGAACTGGAATTGCTGCGCGGGCTGCTGGGCCAGCACAAATGGCTGGGCGGGGAAACGCCCAATTATGCCGACTATCGCGCGCTGGCCGTGTTCCTGTGGTGCGCCAGCGTGGCCGACATTCCGCCGATGACCGAAGATGACCCGCTGCGCGACTGGATCGACCGCGGTTTCGACCTTTACGGCGGCCTTGGCCGCATTCCGGGCATGAGCCCCCTCTTCGGCCTGCAACTGCGCGAGGGCGATCCCGAACCCTTTGCCAAGGGGCCTTCGCTGGTTGCCGGGCTCGTCAAGCGCAACACGGGGCCTGCCAGCACGGCGGCCGAAACCGCGCATATCACCGGCAAGGGTGAGAAAGCGCCCGCATGATGCACACCAGCGGCGAGCAGGAACCGCCCTCGGGCGTCCTGCGCATGTATCACATTCCCGGCTGCCCCTTTTCCGAGCGGGTGGAGATTTTGCTGTCATTGAAAGGGCTGGCCGACAGGCTGGCCCATCATGACATCGACATTTCCCGCCCCCGCCCGGAATGGCTGCTGCGCAAGACGCGCGGGACCACGGCCCTGCCCGCGCTGGAACTGGAAAATGGCGAGACGCTCAAAGAAAGCATGGTCATCCTGCGCTATTTCGACGAGCGTTTTCCAGAGGTCCGCATCGCGCGGTCCGATCCTTATGAACATGCGGTGGAACAGATGCTCTGCGCCACCGACGGGGCGTTTACCGGGGCGGGATACCGGATGATCCTGAACCGTGATCCGGCCCAGCGCGATGCGTTGAAGGCCGAGGTCGATGCGCAATATGCGCGGCTCGACGCCTTCCTGCGCGATTATGCGCCGGATGGAGATTATCTGTTCGACCGCTTCGGTTGGGCCGAGGTTGCCTTTGCGCCCATGTTCAAGCGGCTGTGGTTCCTTGAATATTATGAGGATTATGCGGTGCCGCAAAACCTCATCCGTCTGTTGCGCTGGCGTGAGGCGTGCCTCAATCACCCCTCGGTCAAGGCGATCCACAGCCACCGCGAACTGATGACGCTCTATTACGATTATGCCCAAGGCGGCGGCAATGGCCGCATTCCAGAAGGGCGCAAAGTCTCCAGCTTCACCCTCGATCCGCCATGGGACACCCGCCCCATGCCCCCCCGCGACAAATGGGGCCACGCCGCCGGCGATGCCGAGCTTGGCCTGATACCCGCCTGATAGAAGGACCCTCCCCATGAAGAACTATCCGCAGAATTTCATCGACGGCCAGTGGGTCGACAGCATCGGCGGCACCGCCCACACCGTCATCAACCCCGCCACCGAAGGCGCGGCCAGCCAGATCACGCTGGGCACCGTCGCCGATGTGGACGCCGCCGTGGCCGCCGCACGCCGCGCGTTTGGGAGCTTCAGCCAGACCACGAAGGAAGAGCGCATCGCCCTGCTGGGCGCGATCATCGAGGCCTATAAGGCGCGTATCGCCGATATTGCCGAGGCGATCAGCACCGAAATGGGTTGCCCGATCAGCACCTCTTCGACCGCGCAGGCCGGGTCGGGCCTTGGCCATCTGGCCAATGCGCTGGCCGCCTTGCAGGCCTATGAGTTTGAAGAAAAGATCGGCGACAACAAGGTCGTGCGCGAAGCCATCGGCGTGGTGGGCCTGATCACCCCGTGGAACTGGCCGATGAACCAGATCGTCGCCAAGGTCGCCCCGGCGCTGGCGGCGGGCTGCACGATTGTGCTCAAGCCCTCCGAGGAAGCCCCCACCTGCGCCGCCGTCTTTGCCGAAGTGTTGGCCGCTGCGGGCGTTCCGGCGGGCGTGTTCAATCTGGTGCAGGGCGACGGGCCGGGCGTGGGCGCGGCGATGGCCGCCCATCCCGATATCGACATGATCAGCTTTACCGGATCGACCCGCGCCGGAATCATGGTGGCCAAGGCCGCCGCCGACACGGTCAAGCGCGTAACGCAGGAACTGGGCGGCAAATCGCCCAACATCGTCCTGCCCGGCACGCCGCTGGACAAGGCGCTGCCTGGCGGTTGCGGCGGCGTGCTGCTCAATTCGGGGCAGAGCTGCGTCGCGCCCACGCGCCTGCTGGTGCATGTGTCGCAGCATGATGAAGCGGCCAAGCTGGCGGGCGAGATCTTTGGCGGCAAGCCGGTAGGCGATCCCTTGGCCGAGGGCGGCCATATCGGCCCGGTGGTGAACAAGGCGCAGTTCGACAAGATCCAGGGCCTGATCGCCAAGGGCATCGAGGAAGGCGCCACGCTGGTCACCGGGGGCCTTGGCCTGCCCGAGGGCGTGGACAAGGGCTATTTCGTGAAGCCCACCGTGTTTGCCAATGTCACCAATGACATGGCCATCGCGCGTGAGGAAATCTTCGGCCCGGTGCTGGTCATCCTGCCCTATAAGGATCTGGACGAGGCGGTCGCCATCGCCAATGACACGCCCTATGGCCTTGGCGCCTATATTGCGGGCGATCCTGCCGTGGCCAAGACCATCGTGGGCAAAATCCGCGCCGGCTCGGTCTATGTGAACGCTGGCGGCTTGGCGATGGACATGCCCTTTGGCGGATACAAGCAGTCGGGCAATGGCCGCGAATTCGGCAAATATGGCCTTGAGGAATATCTGGAGGTCAAGTCGGTGATCGGCGCGCTTCCGGCGTAATCGAGGTTGGGGTGCGGTCCGCCGCACCCCTTTTTTCATGCCATTTCGGCGGCCAATCGGCGCAATTTCTCCGCACTGGCCGGATCGGCGGGGGCGAACAGGATCAGGCGCTGGCCCGGCACTTCCTCGATCGCATAGGACGTGTGGTGAAAGGCGATCTCGCCCACATCGGGCAGAGTGGCGCTGTTCACATCCTCGAAATGGCTGCGGATTTCGGCAGCCTCCCAATATTCGCGGAACAGGTCGGAGGAGGTCTTCATCTCCTCGATCAGCGTTTCGAACACCTGCGGCTGGGCGGTGCGGCTGTAATCCCACTTAAACCGCGCGACCAGACGGCGCGCCATTTCGCGATAACGCTCCGGGTCGGTGCGATAGCGTTCGTTGAGCATCAGAATGCGGAACAGGTTGCGCTCTTCGCGCGGCAGCGGGGCGTAATCGCGGAAAAGCTGGGTCACCAGCGCGTTCCAGCCCACCACGGTCCAGTCCTCGACAATCACCAGCGCGGGGATCGACAGGCTGTCCATCAATTGCTGGGTGGATGGGCGCACCGCTTCATCGGCGCGGCCCGTCAGCGGCGGCGGGCGATGCTGGGCCAGCGCAAATAGGAACTCGCGCTCCTGCGGCTCCAGACGCAGCGCCTTGCCCAAACGCTCGATCATCGCGGCGGAAAGCTGCACCTCGCGCCCCTGCTCGAACCACGTGTACCATGTGACGCTCATGCCTGCGAGCGTGGCCACCTCCTCGCGGCGCAATCCCCGCGTGCGACGACGCTCACCAGCGGGCAGGCCCACGTCGGTCGGGGCCAATCGCCCGCGCGCGGCCTTCAGAAAGCGGGTAAGTTCCTCTCTTTGCGCCATATCCTTGCCTCTTGCCCGTATTCCTTCCGCAGCCCCTTACACTATATGGGAGGCCGCGAAAGTCTGTTCTGCCTGTTACTCCTAATAATGGCACAGACACAGGCCTGTTCAACACCTGCCAGACGGGCATAGGTCATGAATCAGAACATTTCCCCCCCAAAGTTCCCATAGAGGAGAGGACTTTCAATGGCCGATAAGGTCTTTATCACCTGCGCCGTCACCGGTTCGCCATGGCCGCTGCCCAAGCATCCCAATTTCCCCTTCCGCCCCGAACATGTGGCGCAGGAAGCGCTGGACGCCGCCGCCGCCGGGGCCTCCATCATCCACCTGCATGTGCGCGACCGCGAAACCGGCCATCCCAGCACCGAGCTGGAGGATTACCGCGAGGTGGTGGGCCTGATCCGTGCCAAAAACAGCGAAGTGATCCTCAACGTCACCACCGGGCCGGGCTGCACATGGATGCAGAGCGAGGAAGACCCCAGCCTGCCCGGCCCCGGCACTTTGATGTTCACCGCTGAAAAGCGGCTGGAGCATATTCTCGACCTCAAGCCGGATATGTGCACGCTCGACATCTGCACCATGAACCTGTGGGGCGGGGCGGCGATCAACCTGAAGCCGATGGTGACGCGCCTTGGCCATATGATTCAGGACGCGGGCGTCTTGCCGGAAATCGAGTGCTTCGAGGCGGGCGATTTCGTCTATGCCGAGGATCTGATTGCCGAGGGCGCCCTGCCCGCCCATTCGCCCTACACCTTTGTGCTGGGCACCAAATATGGCCTGCCCGCCACGCCCGAGGCGATGCAATATTCGAAAAACCAACTGCCGCGCGGCGCCACCTTCACCGGTTTCGGCATCCAGCGCCATTCCTTCCCCATGGCGGCGCAATCGGTGCTGCTGGGCGGCCATGTACGCACCGGGTTTGAGGACAGCACCTATCTGCGCCGGGGCAAGCAGGCCGCGGGCAATGCCGATATGGTCAACTGGGCCGTCGAGCTGATCGACCATCTGGGCGCGGATCTGGCCACGCCCGGTGAGGCGCGCAAGATGCTGGGCCTCAAGAACTAAATCACACGAAAACGAAGGAGAGGATCATGGCTTACACTCCCCCCGCGTCCGGCCAGAACGCCACGCCGATGGCGGACGTTCGCGGCAAGACAGCCTTTATCACCGGCGGCGCCAATGGCATCGGCCTTGGCATTGCCCGTGCGCTGGTGAAGGCGGGCGCCAATGTGGTGATCGCCGATATTCGTGAGAGTGCCTTGGCCGAGGCCAAGGCTTCGCTGGGCGCTGATGATCAGGTGGAAACGGTTCAGCTTGACGTCACCGACCGCGCCGGTTTCGCCGCCGCTGCGGATAAAGCCGAGGCGCGCTTCGGCAAGATCCACATCCTGGTCGGCAATGCCGGGATCGGCGTGATGGGGCCGATCATGGATGCGCGCTATGACGATTGGGATTGGGGCATGGGGGTGAACCTTGGCGGGGTCATCAACGGGCTGGTCACCATCCTGCCGCGCATCAAGGCGCATGGCGAGGGCGGACAGGTCGTGACCACCTCTTCGCAAAGCGGGCTGATCCCGATCTCCTATTCGGCGATCTATTCAGCGGCCAAGGCGGCGATCATCGGCATCACCGAGGCGGCGCGCGGCGAATTGGCGGCGGTCAACATCGGCATTTCGGCCTTCTGCCCCGGCCCGGTGCAATCGAACATTGCCCATTCCGGCGAGCTGCGCCCCGAGGACAAGAAGCAGGACACCGGCTATCTCAAGCGCGAGGAAGAGCTGGAAGCCCGCCCCGTCTCGCCGCTGTGGATGAGCCAGGACGAGGTGGGCGAGCGCGTGTTGGCGGGCATCCGCCGCAACGATCTCTATATCCTGACCCACCCGGAATTCGGCCCCGGCATGCAGCGCCGCTTTGACGCGATCATGGCCAGCGTGCCGGATGAGGAAGTGAACGAGGCCCGCGCCAAGGAGATCTTCTTCCTGCTGGATAATCCGATTTTCGCGGAACAATCAGCGCGCTGCGCCAAGCAGCCTGCGGAAGCGTAAACCTAACAGCCCCCTGCCGCGCGGCGGGGGGCTTTATTTCTCGTCCTGCGCCAGACCCCGCGCGATCACCGCGCAGGCCATCAACTGGATCTGGTGAAACAGCATCAAGGGCAGGATAACCACGCCCACCTGCGCCGCCGGGAACAGCACGCCCGCAATCGGCACCCCGCTGGCCAGCGATTTCTTTGACCCGCAGAACAGCAGCACGATCCGGTCCGCCCGCTCAAACCCCAGCATCGCCCCCAGCCCCCATGTCGCGGCCAGCACCACGGCCAGCAAAACAATGCTCAGCCCCGCGATCAGCCCCAGTTCCCACAGCGGCAGATGGGTCCACAGCCCCTCGACCACAGCGGCCGAAAAGGCGGTATAGACCACCAGCAGGATCGAGCCGCGATCCACATAGCCGATCATCGCCTTATGCCGCGACACAAAGCCCCCGATCACCGGGCGCAGCCCATGGCCCAGCGCAAAGGGCAGCAGCAATTGCAGCACGATCTTTTCAATCGAACTCCCCGACATGCTGGCCCCCGCCCCGCCCATCAGCAGACTGGCGAGCAAAGGTGTGATGAAAATGCCCGCCAGATTGGAGAAGGAGGCCGAGCAGACCGCCGCCGCCACATTGCCCCGCGCAATCGAGGTAAAGGCAATCGAGCTTTGCACCGTCGAGGGCAGCAGCGTCAGGAACAGCATCCCCGAAGCCACCAGCGCGGGCAGGCCCGGCAAAGCCGCCAGCCCAAGGCCCAGCAAGGGAAAGAGCGCAAAGGTCGTGCCCATCGTGGCCACATGCAGCCGCCAATGCCCCGCCCCCGCCACAATCGCCTCACGCGAGAGTTTCGCGCCATGCAGAAAGAACAGCATCACGATGGCCGCATCGGCGGCATGGTCGAACAGGTTCGCCCCCATCCCCCGCGCAGGCAGCACCGAGGCAAAGGCCACCGTGGAGAGCAGCGCCAGAATATAGGGGTCGAAAGCGGATTTGAGACGGTCGAGCATCCCCCCTGCCTAAAGATTGCCGCCGCCCAGAGCAAGATGGCGACTTGCGTACAGGATCGCGCTGTCATATCGCTATGAACCATAACCAATTAAGCGCGACGATTCCCTTGCGGGATCGCCCGACAACGGGCATCAACAGTATAACCCGCGTTAACAAAGGCGGTATCGAGAGGATGGAGAAAAACTTTGGCATCTGCGCCCCTAAACCCTGTTGATCCGCGCCGATTGCTGGCCGACAGCCCGATGGGCTGGCGCCAGATCGTGGGCATTGCCCTTTGCGCGCTGCTCAATGCACTGGACGGGTTCGATGTGCTCTCGATCAGCTTTGCCTCGCCCGGCATCGCGGCCGAATGGCATGTCGAGCGCAAGGTGCTGGGCTATGTCCTCTCGATGGAAATCTTTGGCATGGCGGCCGGATCGATCCTGCTGGGGCGGTTGACCGACCGGCTGGGGCGTATTCCCACGATGGTCATCTGTCTGGTCATCATGGCATCGGGCATGATCGCCGCGCCCATGGCCTGGGATGTCACCTCGCTGGCGGTGATCCGCCTGTTCACCGGGCTGGGCATCGGGGGCATGCTGGCCGCAACCAATGCGGTGGCCGCCGAATATGCCAACACCCGCTGGCGCAGCGCGGGCGTCGCGCTGATGGCGGCGGGCTATCCGCTGGGCGCGGTGGTGGGCGGCACGATCGCCAGCAAGATGCTGGTGACGGGCAATTGGCGCGATGTGTTTTATCTGGGCGCGGCGCTGGCGCTGATCCTGCTGCCGCTGGTGCCCTTGTTGATGCCCGAACCGATCAACGCCATCTTGCACCGCCGCCCGGCAGGCGCGCTGGAAAAACTCAACAAATCGCTGCGGGCCTTTGGCCATGCGCCGGTCGACACCCTGCCGCCGGTGGACACCTCCATCGCCAAGGCGCGCGTGGCCGATCTGTTCGGGCCGGAATTGCGCGCGGTCAGCCTGCTGCTGCTGCTCTCCTATTTCGCCCATATCCTGACCTTCTACTTCGTGCTGAAATGGGTGCCCAAGATTGTCGTCGATATGGGCTTTCCGGCCTCGGCGGCGGGCGGCGTGCTGGTGTGGGCCAATGTCGGCGGTTTGATCGGCGCCATTCTGTTCTCGCTCTCAGCGCTGCGCCTGCCGCTGCGTCCGACGCTGATGGTGATGATGGTGGCCTCGACGGTGCTGGTGGCGCTGTTTGGCCATTCGCCTGCCGATCTCTCGCGCCTCTCACTGGCGGCGGCGGCGGTGTCTTTCTGCACCAACAGCGTGATCGTGGGCTTCTATGCGCTGATCGCCCAGAGCTTTCCCACCCCGCTGCGCGGCACGGGCACGGGCTTTGTGATCGGCGTGGGGCGTCTGGGCGCGGCCACGGGGCCGATTGTCGCGGGCTATCTGTTCGAGGCCAAGCTGGGCCTGCCGGTGGTGGCGCTGGCCATGTCGGGCGGGTCGCTGGTGGCGGCGGCGGCCTTGCTGGTCATGCCGCATCGCGAAAACGCCGCCCACTGATTTTCAACCCTGATCGATCCTGCTAGGGGCGGCAGCATGACCGCCCCTATCGAACCGTTTCGCGCGATGGCCATCGGCCAGTTGGCCCACAAGCTGGCGGCAGAGGGCCGCAGCGTGATCCATATGGAATATGGCCAGCCATCGACCAGCGCGCCCGCCGCCGCGCTGGCCAAGGCGCATCAGGTGCTGGACACCGAGGCGCAGGGCTATTGGGAAAGCGCCCCCTTGAAGGAGCGCATCGCCCGCCATTATGCCGAGACGCAAAGCGTGACCATCCGGCCCGATCAGGTGATCCTGACCTGCGGCGCATCGCCCGCCCTGCTGCTGGCCCTGTCCAGCGCCTTTGCGCCGGGCGCGCGGATCGTCTGCGCCCGGCCCGGCTATGTCGCCTATCGCAACACTTTGCGCGCCCTGCATATGGAACCGCTGGAAATCCCCTGCGGCGCGGCGGAGCGCTATCAGATCACGGCGGCGGCTTTGGAAGCCATCCACCCCGCCCCCGACGGCGTCATCATCGCCAGCCCCGCCAACCCCACCGGCACGATCATCGCGCCCGATGAACTGGCCACCATCGCGGCGGTCTGCGCGCGGCGCGGCATCCGCATCATCTCCGACGAAATCTATCATGGCCTGTCCTATACCGGGCCTTGCGTTTCGGCGCTGGTGCATGCGCCCGATGCCCTCGTCGTCAACAGTTTCTCCAAATATTTCTCAATGCCGGGCTGGCGTCTGGGCTGGCTGGCGGCGCCCGAGGATCTGGTCGATGCCGCCTATGCGCGGATGAGCAATCTGATGCTGACGCCCCCGGTCTTGGCGCAACATGCGGGCCTGATCGCGTTTGATTGCGATGATGAATTGCAAGGCCATATCGCCACCTATGCCGCCAATCGCGAGGCGATGCTGGCGGCGCTGCCCGCGCTGGGTCTGGGCGAAATCGCGCCGCCCGATGGGGCGTTCTACATCTGGGCGGATATTGGGCATCTCACCAATGATTCGATGGAATTCTGCACCCGCCTTTTGCAGGAAACCGGGGTCGCCTGCGCGCCGGGGGTGGATTTCGATCCGGTCGACGGCCATCGCTTCATGCGCTTCAGCTTTGCCGTTTCAACGCCCTTGGTGAATGAAGCGATCGAGCGGATGATTCCCTGGTTTGCGCGTCAGAGGGGTGCCGGGCAAGGTTGAACCTGATTCCGGCCCAAAGTGCAATTCACCCGCCCCGCCGCATCGTGGCATGGCTTGGCATCCCCCCAAGAATGAGGATGCCAAGATGAAATCCATTTCCATGATTGCAGCGCTGGGCGGTATCGCGCTGTCTGCCACCACTGCCTATGCCGCGCCGGCGCCCACGCCCGCAACCTTCACCTCGCGCTGTGCGGTATGCCACAATGCGGAAAAGGGGGGCGCGGACAAGGTAGGCCCCGACCTGTTCGGCGTTTATGGCAAGAAGGCCGCCACCGGCAAGCACAACTATACCGAGGCGCTGAAGAAGGCGAACCTGAAGTGGGATGACGCCAATCTGGACAAGTGGATTTCCGGGCCGATGCAGATGGTGCCCGGCACCGCCATGGCCTTCCCCGGCATCAAGGACGCGGCCAAGCGCGCCGAACTGATCGCCTGGCTGAAAACGCTCAAGTAAGCCGGTTTCATAAGCCCGCAAAGGGTCGCAGGAGGGCGGGAAGGCTGGGGCTTTCCCGCCCTTCTTCGTGCCCGGGTGCCCTGCCCGGAAATGCCGCGCACAAAAAAGGGCGCGCGAGCCTTCCCTCGCGCGCCCCATCTTCCTTGGGAGTGATGCTTCCTTTAGAAGAACAGAATGCCGCCCAGAGCCACCGCATCGCTGGTGGCCGAATTGCCATTATGCGCCTTGGCGTTCGAGTTGATGTACTCGCCGATCAGCGTCACCCAGCTGTTCAGACCATAGCGCAACTGCCCCACAGCGCTGCTGTTCACGCGCACCAGCGTCGGGTTGGCGGCGCGGTCGGCGGCGTCGGTATGGTTGAGATAGCTGGCGCCATAGCTGCCCGCGATGGTGAACTTGCCCTGCGTCAGCGCGGCCTGCACGTAATAGCCTTCGCTGCTGCGCGGCTTGCCCGCAGCATCGGTGTCGAACAGGTTCAGCACGGTCGTGCCCAGACCCTTGGCGGTGTAATAGGTGCCAACCAGCGTCAGCGGGCCATAGGTCGTGCGTGCGCCCACATCCAGGCCCTGCCCGGTATAGCTGCCGCCCGCAACAAACTTATGCTCCTGCGTAATGCCCGAGACCCACAGGTGCAGCTTGACCGCATCGAAGGCGCCATCATAGGTCACCTTGCCCTGGAAACCGGGGCTGGAATTGTTCTGCGCGCCCGCCGTCAGCGAGTTGAGCGGCTGGAACACGCCCACCGATGCCTGAAGCCCGCTCATGCTGGGCGTGGTATAGGTCATCTGGGGCTGGAAATCGGTGTAGATATAGCCGCTGCCGATGCGGCCCAGCGTGGTGTTGGCAGGCGCCGCATTGCCGCCGGTCGGGCCGGAGGAGAGCAGCGTGATGTCATTGAGGATCGCTTCGGAACCATACAGGCCGATCGCGCGGCCGATCTTCAATTCGCCAAAACCCTTGCGGCCAATGGTCAGATAGGTTTCGCGAAAGTCGATGCCAGCCGTCGCCAGAGCGGTCGGCTGACCGCCGTTGTTGGCCCCCAGCGCGCCCCATGCCGCGCTGTTGATGCCCGGATACATGCCGAAATGCGCACCCACGTCCCATCCGTTCTGGGTCGTGGTGGCGTCCACCTTCAGGAAGCCGGGGAGCAGACCGTTGCGCACCGCGCTGGTGTTGCCGCCCACGCTGGCGATGCCGCCGGTAACGGACGTGTTGGCGCCGGGCTTGGCCGCGCCGTCATAGACGTAGAAACCATTGACCGAGCCGGAAAACTTGATCGTGGCCGGGCCGACCTGAAGGCCGATCCCGCTGTCGGTGGCGCGCACGAATTTGGCGGTGTCCCCCGCGACCACCGGAGCCGCCGCAGGAGCAGGCGCCTCGGCCTCATCCTTGAGCAATTCGTTATATTCCGCGTCCGAGAGGATGCCCTTGTCATGCAGACGCTTGAGCAATGCCTGCGAATTGCCGGCATAGGCCGGGGCCGAAACACCCATCATGGCCACGGCACTCGCGGTGCCGAGCAGAACTTTCCAGAGCATGATACTCTCCCTTGTCGATCCACTTTATCTGCTGTGGTGAAGGGAGAATGAGGCGCGAAAGGCCCTTCTTGAAATTGGACTTTCGGGTCTGATACTTTGGGAGAACGAGCTTGTTCCTAGGTATCAGACCCGATCAGCTATACGAAAATCAGGGCGCAATCGCCACGCCCCACGGCCCCGCGCCCGCCGGAATCGTTGCCGTCACGGTGCGGGTGTTCAGATCCACCACGCTGATATCGTCGCTGATACCATTGGCCACGATGGCGCGGCCGCCATCGGGCGTGATCGCCAGATGCCATGGCCGCTGGCCGACCTTGATATAGGCCTCGACCGCATGGCTGGCGACATCGACGATGGCGATGTGATTGGCCCGGCCCAGCGCGACAATCGCCTTGCGCCCGTCGGGGGTAAATCGGATGCCGCAGGGCATCACGCGAATCGGCTGTACGCCGGGCGGAGCAAAGGGGATGGTCGCCGTGATCGCACGGGTGGCGGGATCGGCAATCTGCACCACGCCGCCCATTTCCGCCGCGATCCACAATTGGCGCCCATCGGCGGTAAACTCGACATGGCGCGGGCGGGCCGCCGTCTCGGTGGTGTCGATCACCTGATGGCTGGCCGCATCAATCCACGAGATCAGCTTGCCATCCTCGCTGGTGACGACAATCACCTTGCCATCGGGGCTTTGGGTGATGCCCTCCGGCTCCTTGCCCACCGGCACCTGCCACGCCACGGCGCGTGAGGAAAGGTCGATGGCGGTCATCGCCGCATCGTCCTCGTTGCTGACAAACAACAGTTTTCCATCGCGTGAGGGGTAGAATTGCTCCGGGTCCTGACCCGATGGCAGATGGGCCACCAAGGCGCCGCTGGCCCGGTCGCGCAGCTCAACCGCATTGTCCAGCCCGCTGGCCACCAGCAATTGCGCGCCGTCGCGCGTCAGGGCGATGCCGCGCGGGCGCTGACCCACTTTCCATGTCGCCACCGGTTTGCCCGTGGCCAGATCGATCACGCTGACCGAATTGCCGCGCTCGTTCGAAACATAGGCCGTTTCGGCCGATACCGGGGCGGGGATCAGCGTATTACCCAAAATGGCAATAAGCAGGGCGGGAATCGCGTGTTTCTGCGCAGTTCGCTTTGTCATGATCGCAGCATATCCCCCCGTATCAGCCCATGAATAGCACCAAGGTCCAATATAGACATGATCGCGGGGGCCATAAACTCGCATCACGGAAACAAAAGACGCGGGCCCGGCACATCGGCACCGCCTTGTGGTGAGAAAGAAGAGAGGAAGATCTGATCATGTCCGGATTTTTCAAGCGCGTCACGCGCGCCCAGACGATGCTTGCCGCCGCCACTCTGCTGGCCGCCACCAGCGTCGGCACGCGCCTTGCCGCCCATGGCGACGTTACGCCCCAGCCGGTCGACACCAGCGCATTGCCCGATATTGGCGATGCATGGGTGACGCACAACCCCTATCGCGGCAATGCCAAGGCCGCCGAAATCGGCAAGTCGGCCTTTGGCCAGAACTGCGCGCGGTGCCATGGTCTGGATGCGATTTCGGGCGGGATCGCGCCGGATCTGCGCTACCTTGAACTGGGCGATTCGGGCGACGAATGGTTCGTTCAGCGTTTCCAGCATGGGTCGAGCCGCGATGGCAAAGTGTACATGCCCCCCTTTGGCGAAGCGCTGGGCCAGAAGGCCGGTTGGGCGATCCGCGCATGGCTGGAAACGCGCCACACGGATGACTGATCTGTCGGCGACTGATTTACTGGCGACTGATATTAAAAGATAAAAACGGGAAGAAGGCGGCACATGGGCAAGCAGGCAACCGGCATTGGGCGCAGGGCGTTTCTGGCGGGAGGGCTTGTCGCTCTGGCCGCCCCCATGCCGCTTTCGGCGGCGCCTCTGGCCAAGGTGCGCGAATTGGGCACGCTGCGGGTGGCGGTGTATAAGCACAACCGCCCATGGTCCTGGGCCGAGCCGGACAACAGCACGAACCTGCGCGGGATCGATGTCGATCTGGCCGGGGCGATTGCCAGGACGCTGGGGGTAAAGCTCGATATTGAGGAGTTTACCGCAGGCGATGATATGGCCACCGACCTGCGCAATGCGGTGTGGCGCGGGGGCCTGCTGGGCTTCAAACCGGCTGACATCATGATGCATGTACCGTTCGACCGTCAATTGATGGTCGAGAACGATCAATGCGCGATTCTGGCCCCCTATTACCGCGAGAGTTTCGCCGCCGCCTGCGGGCCGGAGCAGAATGATTGCGATGTGCCCGCGCCGCAATATCGCGGGCGGCGCATGGCGGCCGCCGTTGCCACCATTCCCGACATCTATCTCCTCTCCAGCTTTGGCGGCACGCTGCGATCGAGCGTCACCCATTTCAACACCGGCCATGACGCGGTGCTGGCGCTGGGCACGGGGCAGGCCGATGTGGCCGTGGCGACGAAGGCCGAGGTCGAGGCGGCCATCTTCGACATGAAAAACCCCGCCATCCACCCACGCAAACGCGCGCTGGAGGCGATGATGTCGCCGGGGTGGGACATCGGCATGGCGGTCAAGGAAAACAGCCGCTCGCTGGGCGATGCGGTCGAGGGGATCATCGGCAAAATGAGCGCCGATGGCCAGATGAAGGCGATTTTCGGCGCCTATGGCGTCGAATGGCGCCCGGCCCTTTCGGCCTGAACATAGGGGACAAGTATGAGCTTGGCCTAAGGTCCAATTGCTGCGCAGCAGGGGGCCGATAGGCTGAACAGCACGGGGGAGAAGCGCGTTAGGACGCGCGCGACAGCACAGACCCGATAACCGACCGTTTCAAAAACAATTGCGAACGACAACAGGAGAGTCGAGATGAAGGGCAGAATTTCGCGCTATGTCGCGTCCTTTGCAGCATTGAGTATTGCAGCCGCCACGCCGCTGCTTGCCGCCGGCCCCACCAGCCAGGACCTGCTCAACGATGCCAACACCCCCGGCGACGTGCTGACCTATGGCATGGGCCCGCAGGCGCAGCGCTTCAGCACGCTGGCCAAGGTCAATGTCGACAACGTCAAGAACATGGTCCCCGCCTTTGCCGCCTCGCTGGGCGGCGAAAAGCAGCGCGGGCAGGAAGCCCAGCCGCTGGTCTATGACGGCACGATCTATGTGACGGGTTCGTACTCGCGCGTTTTCGCGTTTGATGCGCGCACGGGCGAAAAGAAGTGGGAATATTCGGCCCGCCTGCCCGACGGCATCATGCCCTGCTGCGACGTGGTCAACCGCGGCGCGGCGATCCATGGCGACAAGATCATCTTCGCCACGCTCGACGCCCACCTGATCGCGCTCAACCGCCACACCGGCAAGGTGATCTGGAACAAGACCACCTCTGATTATCAGGCCGGCTATTCGGCCACCGCCGCGCCGCTGATCGTCAAAGACATGGTCATCACCGGCAATTCGGGCGGCGAATTCGGCATCATCGGCGAAGTGCAGGCGCGCAATGTCGACACCGGCGAGCTGATCTGGAGCCGTCCGACCATCGAAGGCAACATGGGCACGCTCAAGGGCCAGCCCAACGGCATGACCGGCAAGCTCAACGCCAGCTGGCCCGGCGACATGTACAAGACCGGCGGCGGCGCGACCTGGCTGGGCGGCACCTATGACCCTGACACCAACCTGATCTTTTTCGGCACCGGCAATCCGGGGCCGTGGAACAGCCACCTGCGCCCCGGCGACAATCTCTACACCTCGTCCACGCTGGCGATCGACCCCGACACGGGCGTCATCAAGTGGCACTATCAGACCACCCCGCATGACGGCTGGGACTTTGACGGTGTGAACGAGTTCATCCCCTTTGACGCCACGGTCAACGGCAAGGCGATGAAACTGGGCGCCAAGGCCGACCGCAACGGCTATTTCTATGTGCTCGACCGCACCAACGGCAAGCTGGTCAATGCCAGCAAGTTCGTGATGCAGACCACTTGGGCCAATGGCATCAACCTGAAGACCGGCCGCCCCAACTATACCGAAGATGGCCGCCCCGGCGCCCCCAGCGGCACCGAAAAGGGCAAGGTGGTGTTCTCCTCGCCGTCCTTCCTTGGCGGCAAGAACTGGATGCCGATGGCCTATTCGAAGGACACAGGCCTGTTCTATGTGCCCAGCAACGACTGGGGCATGGACATCTGGAACGAACCCATCGCCTATAAGAAGGGCTCGGCCTATCTGGGCGCGGGCTTCACCATCAAGCCGATTGCCGAGGACCACATCGGCGCCCTGCGCGCGATGGATCCCAAGACCGGCAAGATCGTGTGGGAATACAAGAACAAGGCTCCGCTGTGGGGCGGCGTTCTGACCACGGCGGGCAATCTGGTGTTCACCGGCACGCCCGAAGGCTATCTCAAGGCCTTCAACGCCAAGACGGGTGAGGAACTGTGGAAGTTCAACACCGGTTCGGGCGTGGTCGGTTCGCCCATCACCTGGGAACAGGATGGCGAGCAATATGTGGCCGTGATGTCGGGCTGGGGCGGCGCGGTGCCGCTGTGGGGCGGCGAGGTTGCCAAGACCTTCAAGGAAATCAGCCAGGGCGGTTCGCTCTGGGTATTCAAACTGCCCAAGGGCTGATGAGAGGTGCGGCGCGGGACCACAAAATCCCGCGCCGCTCATCTTTGGAATTGACGCCGATGTACCATCAGAGAGATATACTGATTAGTATGGCAACGCCCGACAGCATCCTGATCGTTGATGACCACGCGCTGGTGCGCGATGGCATGCGGACCCTCCTTGAAGGATGCTTTGCCCAGTGCAACATTCTGGAGGCGGCCAATTACGCCGAGGCGCGCGAGGCGCTGGCGGGCCATGCCGATGTCGATCTGGTGCTGCTCGATCTCAACATTCCCGATGCCAAGCGCTTTTCCGCCCTGCAAGGGCTGCGCGAGGAACATCCCGCCGTGCCGGTGGTGATGGTGTCGGGCACGCTGGATGGTTCGGCGGTGCGTGAGGCGCTTTCCGCAGGCGCGGCCGGGTTCATCCCCAAAAGCCTGAAGCGCGACCAGATCGTCGAGGCGCTGCGCCAGGTGCTTGCGGGCGAGATCTATGTCCCCGATTTCGACTTTGCCGAGGAAGCCAGCACCGGCGAGGAGGTCGCCATCCGCCAGCGTATCGCCACGCTGACGCCGCAGCAAAAGGTCGTGCTGGGCCTGCTCGTCTCGGGCCGCTTGAACAAGCAGATCGCCTATGAACTCGACGTCTCGATGACGACGGTGAAGGCGCATGTTTCGGCCATCCTGCAAAAGCTGAATGTGTTCAGCCGGACGCAGGCGGTGATTTTGGCCAATCGGGTCAATTTTCCGGGTTAAGCGCTAGGGGCGCCGGCCCTCTCCCCCGGCCCTGCTGCCCTACGGGCATACTCTATGGGTGGCAGGGCCGGGGGAGAGGGCCGGCGCCGCATCCCGAAACGCCCGTTTCGGCCAATTACGCCCCGTTCCCCAGCATATTGCGCATCAGCGCCCGCAATTGCGCAGGCTTGACCGGCTTGTTCAGCATCGGCACCCGCGCCTGAGCCAGAGTGGCCTTGACCTCGTCGCTGCGGTCGGCGGTGATGACCAGAGCGGGAATCTCGCGCCCCGCCGCCTTGCGCACCATGGCAATCGCCTCATCCCCGCGCAGCGCGCCGTCAAGGTGATAATCGGCGATAATAAGGTCGATGCCCTGCGCGATGGCCTTGTCGGCCTCCTCGTCCTGCGGCCCGGCGGCGGTGGCCACCTTATGGCCCCAATTGCGCAGCAAAGCCGCCATGCCCGCCAAAATCGCCGGATCATTGTCGATCACCAGCAGGCTCTGCGTGCCGGTGGTGCCGGGCAGCGCGGGGCGTGAGGCATCGCCGCCCCCGTCGCTGCGCGCCTCGGCCAGAGGGACCAGCACGGAAAAGGCGCTGCCCTGCCCCGGCGTCGATTCCACGTCGAGGCGATGGCCCAGCATCGTGCTGGCGCGGCGTACGATGGCCAGCCCCAGCCCCTTGCCGGGGATGCGCTGGGTCGATTCGAGGCGGCGGAATTCCTCGAAAATCGCTTCCTGATGCTCGGGCGCAATGCCGGGGCCGGTGTCGCGCACGGTGATGCGCACCCCGCCGTCTTCGGCGGTAATCTTGATGCTGACACAGCCCTGCGCGGTGTATCGGATCGCATTGGAGAGGAAATTCTGCAAAATGCGGCGCAGCAGGCGGATGTCCGAACGCACCCAGACATCGGTGACCGGAATGTCGAGCGAGAGCCCCTCGGCCCGCGCCACGGCGGCAAATTCGATGCGCAGCGCGGCCAGCATCGGCTCCAGCTCAATCGCGCTCCACGCAGGCGTGATCGCCCCCGCATCCAGACGCGAGATCTCGAACAGAGCCTCCAGCAGATCCTCAACCGAATCGAGCGCCACCCCGGTCTGGCGCACCAAGGCCCGGCTGGGCGCGGCCAGACGCCTTTCGGCCAGCGCCGAAACGAACAGCCGCGCTGCGTTCAAAGGTTGCAACAGATCATGGCTGGCCGCCGCCAGAAAGCGCGTCTTGTCGCGATTGGCATGTTCGGCTGCCGTCTTGGCCGCGCGCAATTGTCCCTCCACCTCGCGACGCTCGGCGATCTCTGCCTGAAGCGCGGTCGTGCGCTCGGTCACGCGGCGCTCCAGCATCTCGGCCGCCTCGCGCAGGGCGTCGCGGTCCTGCACCCGCTCGGTAATGTCGTCAAAACTGAAGGCCATGCCCCCGCCGGGCGTCAGCGGGGTCGAGCGGATGATGAAATGCCGCCCGCCAAGGATGCAAGGCCCCTCCATCTGCTCGCCCGTCTCGCGCCATTCCAGCACCGATGTGCTGTCCATCCCCAGCCGGTCGCGGCAATAGGAGAGCAGGCCCGCGTGGGTTTCCAGCCGCTTGCTGCCCCGCGCGTCCAGCCCCAGCAGCCGCACCATACCCTGATTGCGCACCAGCAGCCGCCGATCCAGCCCATAGTGGCACACGCCCTCGGACAAAGTATCCAGCGTGGCCTGAAGCACGAGGTTGCGCTCGGCCAGTTCGCGGGCGCGCTCGCGCGCATCCTCGGCCTTCACTTCGGTCACGTCGGTGTAAATCCCGACGCGCCCGCCTTCCGATGTTTTCAGCTCGTTGATCTGAACCCAGCGCCCATCGGCCAGCGCCTGAACATGCACCCTGTCGGCCTTGGCATGTTGCGAAAGCCGGTCGGCCAGCCAGCGTTCGCGCGAAACCAGCGAACCGACCGGCAGGCCGCTTTGCGCCGCCATCTCGGCAATTTCGCCAAACGTCACCGAGGACAGATCGCGCCCGCGCAACGCCGGCCAGAAGCCCAGATAGGCCTCATTATGCAGCAGCAGCCGGTCATCGGCATCAAACAGCGCAAAACCATCGGGCAAGGATTCGATCGCATCGCGCAGCCGCACCCGCGCAGCATCGGCATCGCGGTGGGCCTCGGCCATTTCGGCATTGGCCTCGTTCAGGCTGGAGAGCGCATGTTCGAGCGCGGCGGTGCGGTCGCGCACCATGGCCTCCAGCGCGATGGCCGCCTCGAACATCGAGAAAGCCCCGCCCTGCACATCGCTCGACCGCTCCACCCGGTCGATCAGCGCCTCGTTGATCTTTTCAAGCTGGCGGATGCGTTCCACCAGTGCTCCGGCATCGGGCCGGTCCGCCTCGGCCACCCTCACGCGCCGATCGCCAGACCGCTCAGCGTCTGGTTATTATGCGCGGCGCGGAATTGCTCGCCATAGGTGTTGAAGCCGACGACATGACGCGCGGCATAAAGCTGGGAAACTTCGCGCGTGATCTGGCGATTGTCGGCGTCCACCCGGTTCAACACGCAATCGAAACCGATCACATGGTCGATCTCGCCCACGCGGGTTTCCACCTCGGAAAACAAGCGTTCGAGATGGGCCAGCCGGTCCACCCTTTCGCCCACGCGCAGCACGATGCCATTGTCGATGGCGCAATAGAAGGTCAGGCTGCCGTCAGGATTGGCGCTCTGCACCGCGCGGATGTGATATTCTCCCCCGGCGCGCACCATGGGCGGATTGGCGGCGAAGAAGGCCGCATCGATCTCGCCGCCCACCAGTCCGGCGATGCGTGCATATTCCTGCGCGGCGGGGCGGGCGTTGATCTCGAACACCACGCGCGCCTGCGCATCTGCCGAGGTGACGACCATCCGCTCCTCACGCGGGCGATAATGGTGCGAGCAAAAGGCGTGCAGCGGCCGCGTGCTGGAGAGCATCGCCACCACGGCGGCATCCTTCACAAACCGCCCATCGACCAGCACGCCCGTCTCGCGAAACACCATGCCGTCGCCCGACGATCCGCCCACCATCACCGTCTCGCCCAGCGCGTCCTGAACGGTCATGGTCACCAGTTCCTCGCGGTGGGAAAGCCCGTCGACCAGAAAGATCGCCGCATGGTGCAATTGTTCGCCCAGCCGCCGCGCCGAGGCCGCCGCCTGCGCCGCCAGTTCTCGCACCGCGCGCCGCCCCTCAGCCACATCGAAACCATCCAGATCGTCGAAATGCAGCACGCTCATGGCAAAGCCGTCAGCGGGAAAGCCGATAAAGACGAGGCTGTCCTCATCATAGCCGCGCTGGGTCAATTCTCCCGCGCTGGTGCAGCCGATCAGGGGAAAGTCGCCCAGCCGCCGCGTCAATTCGCGCGCCAGCTCATCGCGGTCATAGCGATGCGAACAGAACAACAGCCCGCCCGCCAGCGCCGTCCCGCCGATCGCGCGCACCACCTCGTCCACGGCGGTCACCGGGTCGCTTGCATGAGATGATACCACAGCCAAAGCCGAACGCGCCATATGCGCCATATGCGCCATTACCCTCTCCAACCACCGGATGCCTGTTGCCGGCATTCTCGGTTGACCCACCTTAGCCGGACTCCCCCTCAGGGCCAAGGGGGCGCGATGCGCTCGGCATAGGACTTAAGGATAATAAGGCGCCTATTTACCCTTCCACTGTGGCGCGAAATTGACACTTGGCAAAGACGCAGGCACCCCTGATGCGCAAAAGGCCCCGCACAAGGCCGACAGGAGGCAAAACGGGTGGTAAAGGCACGTTACGTCATAGGCTTGGGGCTTGTGCTGGCGGCGGGTGCGGGCGCATGGGCATGGCGCGACCGGCCCCTTGTCGTGCAGGTGGCGCAGGCGCAACTGGGCGCGGCCTCCGAGCAGGTCTATGCCACCGGCTATGTCGAGGCGCAGCAGCCGGTGTCCGTCTCCTCGCGCATTACGGCGCCGGTGGCAAAGGTGTTGGTGGAGGAAGGCGACCGTGTGAAGCGCGGTCAAGCGCTGGTGCTGCTTTCCGATGATGAACAACACGGCCTGCTCGATCAGGCCCGCGCCCAACAGCGCAGCGCCGAGGTGGTCGAGCGGCGCAATCTGGCCCTGTTTCGCGATGGATGGGTGACGGCGGCCGCGCGCGACAATGCCACCACCGCCGCCGATGCCGCCCGCGCGGCCAGCGCGACCGCCCGCGCCCGGCTCGACCAACTGGTGGTGCGCGCCAATTCCGACGGTATCGTGACCAAGCGCGATGTCTATCCCGGCGATCTGGCCACGCCCACCAAGGTGCTGTTTCAACTGGGCGATCCGGCGCGCATCCGCATCACCGCCACGGTGGACGAGCGCGACATTACCCGCGTAAGGGCGGGGCAAAAGGCGTTGATGTCATCGGACGCGCTGCCCGGCGCGATCCCGGCGCATGTCTCCGAGGTAACGCCCGGCGGCGATCCCACGGTGCGCGCATTCCGGGTCCGGCTGATGCCCGATAGCGCCGCGCCGTTGCCGATGGGGCTGACGCTGGAGGTCAATATCATCACCAGCGAGCGCAAGGCCGCCGTGCTGGTGCCGGTGGCGGCGCTGGCCGGCGATGGGCGGCATGTCTGGGTGGTGGCGCAGGGCCGCGCCGCCTCGCGCGCGATCACCAAGGGCGCCGATGGCGCCAGCAAGGTCGAGATCACCAGCGGATTGCGCAGCGGTGAAACCGTCATCCTCAACCCGCCCGCCGATCTGGCGCAGGGGCAGCGCCTGCGCGCCGCCAATCCTTGATGTTGGCGCGCTTTTCCCTGCTGGTTCACATCGCCTCACGCCATCTGATCGTGCGGCGGCGGCAGACCTTGGTGGCCACCAGCGGGGTCGCCGTGGGGGTGGGGTTTTTCCTGGCGGTTTCGGCGCTGATGGTGGGCAGCCAGAATGATTTCGTGCGGCAATTGATTGATGTCGCGCCCCATATCATCATTTCCGACGAATTGCGCAGCCCCCCGCCCCAGCCCGGCATCGCGGCCTATCCCGGCGGCGCTGTTCAGCTTCACGGCTATCGCATCCGCAATGAGGTGCGCGGGCTGAAGGACTGGCAGCGGATCCTTTCCAGCGTCAATGCCATTCCCGGCGCGATCGGTTCGCCCAGTCTGTCGGGCGCGGTCACGCTGCGGCTGGGCGGGCGGGACGAGCCGCTGGCCATTGTCGGCATCGAGCCGGGGCTGGAGGCCAAGGTCAGCTCGATCAGCGACAAGCTGCGCGCAGGTCATCTGGACGATCTGGAGCGGGTGCAGGGCGGCGTCATCATCGGCGAGGAACTGGCGCAGAGGCTGGGGCGCGGCATGGGCGATATTGTTCCGGCCACCGCCGCCAATGGCACCACGCGATCCCTGCGCATCGTCGCGCTGGTCAAAAAGGGCAACAGCCAGCTTGGCTCCTCCTCAGGCTATATGCTGCTGCGCGAGGCGCAGAGCCTGCTGGGGCGGCCCTTCATCATCAACCGGATCGGGGTCAAGCTGAGCGATCCCTATGCCGCCGAAACGGTCGCGGCGGGGCTGGAGGCGCGCTATCGCTATAAAGCGCAAAGCTGGCAGGAGCGCAGCGCCGATTTCCTGTCCCTGCTGCTGACGCGCAATGTCATCATGTACACGGTGGTCTCGGCCATCCTGTTGGTGGCCTCTTTCGGCATCTACACCGCCGTATCGAACAGCGTGGCGGACAAGCGGCGCGACATTGCCATCCTGCGCTCGATGGGCTTTTCGCAGGGCGATCTGCAACTGGTCTTTGTGCTGGAGGGTATGGCGCTGGCGGTGATTGGGATTTTGCTGGGCTGGGCGCTGGGCTTTGGCCTGATGACCATTCTGGGCAGCCTTGAATTTTCCATCGGGGGCGAGATCCAGCATATGCCGCTCGACCGTTCGCCGCGCCAATATGCGATTGCGGCGGCGGCCTCGCTGGCGGCGGGCGTGCTGGCGGCATGGCTGCCCGCGCGCAAGGCCTCGCGGGTCGATCCGGTCGATATTCTGCGAGGGGCGGTATGACGGACCCGGTGCTGGTTGCCCGCCATCTGCGGCGCGAATTGCCCGGCGATCCGCCGCCCGTGCTGGTGGCGGACGCGGATCTGGCGGTGATGCCGGGGCGGTTCACCGCGATTGTCGGGCCATCGGGCTGCGGCAAATCCTCGCTGCTCTATCTCCTCGGCCTGATCGACCGGCCAACGGGGGGCGAGTTGCTGTTTGACGGGCGCGATCTGGCGCAAATGTCAGGCGATGAGCGCGCGGCGATCCGGCTCGAACATTTCGGTTTCGTGTTTCAGTTCCATTTCCTGCTGCCCGAATTTACTGCGCTTGAAAATGTCATGCTGCCGCTGCGCCGTCTTGGCCGCCTGTCCTCGCGTGAGGTTGAGGCGCGGGCCAACAGCCTGCTGGCCGATGTGGGCCTCGCGGAAAAGGGATGGAAATTGCCCGAAAAGCTGTCGGGCGGCGAAAGACAGCGCGTGGCCATCGCCCGCGCTCTGGCCAACAATCCGCGCCTTGTGCTGGGCGATGAACCGACCGGCAATCTGGACAGCGTCAATTCGGCCCGCGTGGTCGATATGTTTCGCGCGCTGGCCCATGAACAGGGGCGCGCGGTGGTTTGCGTGACGCATGACATGGGGATTGCCGATCTGGCCGATATTCGCGTTTCCATGCTGGACGGGCGTGTGATCGAGGTCAGGGAACAAAACCCTCCCTCATGAAATATTGAAGAAATATCCGGGCAAACCGCCCGGCCTACCGCCCTGAAAAGCCCTGCCCCCAGGCTTGCTTCAGGAGATGCCCCATGCTGCGCTGGTTGCGCCACCTCTATGGCCGGATGGAAAGTGCGATCCTTGCCCATGGCCTGTACCGGCCCGGTCGGCTGTTGCTGGTGATGGCCGGGATCATGGCGGCGCGCGCGCTGGGCGATGATATCTGGGCAGCCTTCAGCGGCGACACTTCCTCGATGTTTTTCCCGGCCAATGACCGCTATGCCGATTTCATCAAGGTCGCGCTGTCCTACAGCCACATTTTCACCGAAACGTTGGCCAGCAAGGCCTATCTCAACCACTGGCCCTACATCTTCCGGCTGTATCTACTGGACAATCCCTATGACCTTTCGGCGCATAATCTGTCGGTGCCCGATGCCGAGGCCAATGTCACCAACCTGCACCTGCCGCCCTTTGCCAGCGTGCTTTACCTATCCTGCGCCCGCCTGATCGCGGCTACCAATCCGCTGGTGGCGATGGCGGTGTTCTGGGGGGCCTATCTGATCGGCGGATGGTGCGTGGCGCGGATGGCGCGGGCCCATTTCGGGGTTTCGCGGGCTTGCGGATGGTTCATCCTGTTTGCCGCGCTGGCTTGCTATCCCGTGCTGTGGATGCTCGCGCGCGGCAATCTGGCGGGGGGCTATTCGGGGCTGCTCACGCTGGGCTGGCTGGCCACGGCGGTGTCGGGGCGCAATCGCTGGGCGGGGTGGGTGATGCTGGCGCTTTCGGTCAATCTGCGGCCCGAACCGGCGCTGCTGGTGATGATCGAATTGCTGGGGTCCGGCTCGCTCTGGACGCGGTTTTCGCGCATGGCCATCCCCGGCGCGATGAGCGTGGCGCTGGCCGCGATCACCTTCCCCATCGCCCATGCGCTCTATCCGCTCTATACACTCGACAATGTGCGCCATGGCCTGCGGATCTATCATTTCCGCTATATCGTCTCGGACATGGGCGATGAATGGAACGCCTCGATCTTTCTGTGGGCCAAGGGCGTGCTGATGCTGATGGATGTGCGCCCGCGCTATAATGACGGCGTGGCGCAGGCGCTGGAATTATGCGGCAGCGCGGCGCTGTTGCTGGCGATCTGGGGCGCATGGGCGCGGCGGATCGCCATGCCCGCGCTGGTTTTCCTGCTGACCGCGCTGCCCGCGATGTTCGTGCCGGTCTATTCCTATTACCACATGGTGGCCTTTGTCGCGGTCATCGCGCTGATCGTGGCCGATTTCGAGCGTAACCCTCCCCGCCCCGGCGACGCGCGCCTGCCGCTGCTGATCGTCACGGTGCTGGTGATGTCGCCGCTGGCCGGGTCTTATTCCAACGGCTTGCTCGATAGCCTGTTGATGCTGGGCGGCACGCTTTATGTGCTGGCGCCGCTGGCGCGCGCGGCGTTCCGGGCCGGGGGCGTCTCGCCTATTTCAGCCCCAGCTTCCTGATCGCGCGCCAGCCCAGCGCCTTGGCCTTGTTCTGCTCGGGCCAGCGGCCGGGGCGGCGCGGGTTCAGCCCCATCCCGCGCAGCACGCCGTTGAAGGCATGGGCGGCGGCCTCGTCATAGGACCATTGCGAGCGCCATGTGATCGAGAGCGAGACGGAAACCTCCGGCCCGTTCTTTACGAAATGCGGCGCCATGACCGGCACCATCAGGCCCTGTCCGGGCGCCAGCGCGAAATCGCGGCCACCGGGCAAAAGGTCATCGCTCCATTTCAATTCGCGCCCGCCGCCGGTGTGATAGATCTCATGCACGCGCGCGGGACTATAGGCTTCCTCGGCGGCGGGGAACTGGGTCATCACCTTGCTGCCCCGGATCTGCATCAGGATATTGTGTTCCGGGTCAAAGTGATAGGGCGTGACCGCATTGGGCGAGGAGACGAAGACGAAGCCCTGCGGGTGGTAAACCTTGCCGGTCTTGCTGGTGATCGTGCCTTCCAGCTCGCCGATCACATCGAGCAGCAGCGCGCGATAGGCCTCATCCTCCTCCAGATGCTTGATCGCCACCCAGCAACCCGCGCTGTCGATCTGGCGCACCGCATCGGCGGCGCTGATCGAGGGCACGGGGGGCTTGCCGGTGATGCCGATGGGCTGTTTGGCATAGGCATATTCGACATTCTTCGCCGGCAGCCGCTCGATCAGCGCGGCCAGCGACTCCAGCTCCATCAACGGATGGCCGCAAAGATTGTGCTCCAAGACATGGGGCACTTCGGGATAATTGGCGGCAAAAGTTTCGAACGCGCGCGGCGGCAAATAAGACATCGGCCATGATTCCCTTGGATTTGCAGCCCGGTTTAGGCCCAGAATGCCAAGGAATGGCTAACGTCACTCCAGCGCGGCCTCGGGCGCGACGGCGGGATAGTCCAACGCTTCGGCCACCGCCGCGCAGGTGATCCGCCCATCCCACACGTTCAGCCCGTCCAGCAAATGCCGATTGCGGCGCAGCGCCTCGCGCCAGCCCAGATCGGCGATGGCCAGCGCATGGGGCAGCGTGGCATTGTTCAGCGCATAGGTGCTGGTGCGCGCCACCGCTCCGGGCATATTGGCCACCGCATAATGGACGATGCCATCGACGATATAGGTCGGGTCGGCATGGGTGGTGGCATGGCTGGTTTCAAAACAGCCGCCCTGATCGATGGCCACATCAACCAGCACCGCGCCCGGCTGCATGGTGGAAAGCATCGCGCGCGTCACCAGCCGGGGCGCGGCCGCGCCGGGGATCAGCACCGCGCCAATCACCAGATCCGCCCCCGCCACAGCCGCCGCCAGATTGGCCCGGCTGGAATAAAGTGTTTTGGCCCGCGCGCCGAAATGGGTCGCGAGCCGTTCAAGCACCGAGGCGCTGCGGTCGAGGATCGTCACATCGGCGCAAAGGCCCACCGCCATTTCCGCCGCGTTGAACCCCACCACGCCCCCGCCGATCACCACCACCCGCGCCGGGGCCACACCCGGCACCCCGCCCAGCAAAACCCCGCGCCCGCCATGCGCCTTTTCCAGCGCGCTGGCCCCCGCCTGGATCGCCATGCGCCCGGCCACCTGCGACATGGGCTTGAGCAAGGGCAGGCCGCCTTGCACATCGGTGACGGTTTCATAGGCGATGCAGACCGCGCGGGATTTGATAAGATCGGCGGTCTGTTCCGGGTCGGGGGCCAGATGGAGATAGGTGAACAGCACCTGCCCCTCGCGCAGCATCGCCCGCTCGACCGCCTGCGGCTCCTTGACCTTGACCACCATATCGGCGCGGGCGAATATTTCGGCAGGCGTGGCGATAATCTGCGCGCCCGCCGCCGCGTAATCGGCATCACTGGCGCCTATGCCCAGCCCTGCGCCTGTCTCGACCAGCACGTCATGGCCATGAGCGGTCAGCTCAATCACGCTCTCCGGGGTCAGGCCGACGCGGTATTCGTGGTTCTTGATCTCTTTAACAGTGCCGACGATCATGGGAGGGACTCCTTGATGCTGCGGTCTAGATGGGGAGGAGAAGGGGAAATGCGAGGGATGGTTTTTTAGCAGGCCGATTTGTCGAGACAAATCGGTTGGCCCCTCGCGCTTCCGCTACTGTCTGCGTTGCGTAATGGGTTCGGCGTTTGGTGTCGGACGCGATGGCTGGATTGTTAAAGCCTGCGGCGCCTTTCGCGCAGCCCATCCGCGCCGCAGGCTTTCAAACCAAAGCCCAAGACACCACGATCCCGGCCCACCACCCCATTAACGGGATTGCAAAGGGCCCCCGCCCTTTGCCCGCCGGAGGCATAAAACCCACAAACCTTACCCCACCCCCTCCAACCACTCCGCAATCATCGCCCGCCCGGCCGCCACGGCCTTGGGCCCCAATTCCGCATGGGCCGCGCGCAGATCGGCCTCGGTCCCGCCCGCCTCGACCACGCTTTCGGGCCATTGCGCGATCCATGCGTCAAAGCGCGGGTCCATGCCCATTTCGGCGTGGAATTGCAGCGCCAGGATGTTGCGTCCGCGGCGAAAGGCCTGATGGTCATAGACATGGCTGGCGGCCAGCAGTTCGACGCCTTCGGGGCGAGTGAAAGTGTCGCCGTGCCAGTGCAGCACGGGAACGCCCTCGATATGGCGCAGGGGGCTGTCCTTGGCGTGGACGTGGACGGGGTGAAAGCCCACTTCCTTGCGCGGGCCGGGATAGACCTCGGCCCCAAGCGCCGCCGCCATCATCTGCGCGCCAAAGCAGACGCCCAGCGTTGGCCGGTCCGCCTCCAGCCGCATGGCAAGGCGGCGCATCTGGCAGCGGATCCACGGGTGCTGTTCCTGCTCATAGACGCCCATCGGGCCGCCCATCATGATCAGCAGGTCGGGCTCTCGCAAATCGAGCGAGGCGAAAGCGGGATCGGCCACATCGATGCGATCCACATCATATCCGGCCGCCTCGATGGGGGCGCGATAGCCCGCCACGCCCTCATAGGGGACGTGGCGGATGATAAGGGCTGTCTTCATCTTGGCCTTAGGGTTCGGGCAGGAAATCCGGCACCGAGAGATAGCGCTCGCCGGTGTCATAGTTGAAGCCGAGGACGCGGCTGCCTGCGGGCAGTTCCTTCAGCTTCTGGGCGATGGCGGCAAGGGTGGCGCCGCTGGAAATGCCGACCAGAATGCCTTCCTCGCGGGCCGAACGGCGCGCCCATTCCTTGGCATCGGCCGGGTCGACCTGAATCACGCCGTCGATGCTGGCCGTGTGCAGGTTGGCCGGGATGAAGCCCGCGCCGATGCCCTGAATCGGGTGGGGCGCAGGCTGGCCGCCGCTGATGACGGGCGAGAGGGTGGGTTCGACCGCATAGGCTTTCAGGCCCGGCCAGACGGGTTTCAACGCTTCGGCAACGCCGGTCAGATGGCCGCCGGTGCCGACGCCGGTGATCACCGCATCAATCGGCGTATCGGCAAAATCGGCCAGAATTTCCTGCGCCGTGGTGCGGGCGTGAACGGCGGGGTTGGCGCCATTTTCGAACTGCTGCGGGATCCATGCGCCGGGGATTTCGGCGGCCAGTTCCTTGGCGCGCTCGATCGCGCCCTTCATGCCCTTTTCGCGCGGGGTCAGATCGAAGGACGCGCCATAGGCCAGCATCAGGCGGCGGCGCTCAATGCTCATGCTTTCGGGCATGACCAGGATCAGCTTATAGCCCTTGACCGCCGCGACCAGCGCAAGGCCGATGCCGGTGTTGCCGCTAGTGGGCTCGATGATCGTGCCGCCGGCTTGCAATGTGCCGTCCGCCTCGGCCGCCTCGACCATCGCCAACGCGATGCGGTCCTTGATCGAGCCGCCGGGGTTGCTGCGCTCGCTCTTTACCCAGACCTCGTGATCGGGAAACAGGCGCGAGAGGCGCACATGGGGCGTTCCGCCAATGGTTGCGAGAATCGAATCGGCCTTCATCGGTCTTGCCTTTCCTCTTGCTGGCGCATTCCTGCCGCGCCTGATCTTTTGGCGCTCAAGCCATGGACCGCTTCTGATTAATCCTCAATGACAAGTAATCCAGTAGAGTTTTCTTGTCGGCGCACAATTCCCGCTTTATCCCTCTGGATGAACCGGCCCCGACTTCCTATCTTGGGCGCCTTATCCCCCTCCCCCCAATCAGGAATTATCCCCGCATGGATTATCGCCCGCTTGGCACCACTGGCCTCTCGGTCAGCGCCGTCTGCCTTGGCACCATGACTTTCGGCTCGCAGAACACGCAGGCCGAGGCCCATGAGCAGATCGAGGTCGCGCTCGACCATGGCATCAATTTTCTCGACACTGCGGAAATGTATCCCGTCACCCCGACGCGGCCCGAAACCTTTGGCCGGACCGAGGAATATCTGGGCACATGGATCGCCGGGTCGGGCAAGCGCGACAAGATCTTGCTGGCCAGCAAGGTTTCCGGCCCCTCGCGCTTCTTCCCTCTGCGCGGCGGCAACAACCGGCTGGACCGCCGCAACATCGAGGAGGCCATCGAGGGCAGCCTGAAGCGGCTCCAGACCGATTATCTCGACCTCTACCAACTCCACTGGCCCGACCGCAGCGTGCCGATGTTCGGCGGGCGCGGCACACAGGCGATCAGTGATGCGCCCGAAGCGGTGGCGCTGGAGGAAACGATCAGCGTGCTGGAAGAACTGGTCAAGGCGGGCAAGATCCGCGCCTTTGGCGTGTCGAACGAAACACCTTGGGGCGTGTCCGAAGCGCTGCGCCTGCACCGTGACAAGGGCCTGCCGCGCGTGGCCTCGATCCAGAATGCCTATAACCTTCTGAACCGCGTGTTCGAGGTGGGCCTGTCGGAATTTGCCCTGCGCGAGGGGGTGGGCCTGCTGGCCTATTCGCCGCTGGCCGCCGGGCATCTGTCGGGCAAATATCTGGGCGGCGTGGTGCCCAAGGGTTCGCGGGTCGATGTGGCCAAGCAGTTCACCCGCTATTTCACCGTGAACCAGCAGCAGGCCGCCGCGCGCTATGTCGCCGTGGCGCAATCCTTCGGCCTGACCCCGGTGCAACTGGCGCTGGCCTTCGTCTACAGCCGCCCGTTTGTCACCAGCTCGATCATCGGGGCCACCAGCGTCGAACAGCTCAAAACCGACATCGCCGCCAGCCTCACCCCCCTGCCGGAGGAAGCGCTGACGGCGATCAACGAGGTTTACAACTTGTACCCGGATCCCTGTCCCTGATTATAGGCCCTTAATACGAAATGTCGTAAGCCGGGGGCGGCGGAGGCACGAAATGGCCGCCATGATAGACCCACCAGGTCAAGCCCCCGGCCAGCACCAGCGCAATGGCCAGACGCCACAGAGGCGCGCCCTTGGGCTGCTCTACGGGTTCTTCATAGGTCTTGTTGCCCGTCACCATCGGGGGCACCAGCCGCTCCTTCTTGGCCACGGTATAGAAGATGACCGCGCCCAGATGGATAATCACCATCAGCACGATCAGGTTGAAGCCGACCTCGTGCAGATCGGTCAGCTTTTCGGCCAGGTCGGACCCGACCCAATAATTGAGCGGCCCCGAATAGGTGGCATCAGTATCGGTGGCGAACAGGCCCAGCGTGACCTGCGCCGCCATCAGCCCCAACAGGCCAAGCACCGAAAGCGCGCCCAGCGGATTATGCCCGATCACCGGCCCGCCATCAGGCCCGCGCCCGCTGCGCAAATAAGCCAGAATCGCGCCCGGCCCCTTGACGAAGCTGGCAAAACGCGCCGTCTGGCTGCCCAGAAAGCCCCAGATGATGCGAAAGCCCACGATGAACACCAGCGCCAGCCCCAACTTGATATGCAGGTCCATCTTGCCTGCCTTATACGTGGCCCACATCGCGGGCACGAGCAGCACCACGCTCCAGTGAAACAGGCGCACCGGCAGATCCCATAGCCGGATGGTGCGCGACTTGTTCTGATCCATGACGGACCCCCCAATCAAAAAGAGCGCCCGACTTTGGCCGGGCGCTCCAGAATTTCAATGCAAAGGACCGATCAGTCCTTGTTCTTGAACTTTTCGTGGCAGCCCTTGCAGGTGCCGCCCAGAGCGCCCATTGCCTTGCCGGCAGCGGCCAGATCGCCCGAGTCAGCCGCGGTCTTGAAACCCTTGGCAGCAGCCGAGAAGTCAGCAGCAGCCTTCTTGAAGCCAGCCTGATCGCTCCAGATTTCGGCCTTGGCGGCGGTCTTCACGCCCGCTTCGGCGCCGGTGCCCTTGGGGAACCAGGTGCCCAGCTTGTCGGCATAACCGGCAACGGTGGCCGCGCTGGCCTTGATGACGGCGGCATCGGGATTGCCCGACTTGAACGAGTCGCCCGCGCCCTTCATCGCCTTGCCCATTTCCTTGAGCGACTTTTGACGCGCTTCAATGGTCTGGGCCGGAGCCGCCGCCTGAGCCGCCACGGCCACGCCCAGCGCGAGCGCGCCAATCATCATCGAAATCTTGCGCATAAATTCTCCCGATCTCTTTCGGGCACAGCGCAAGAGCCGCCCCCGACCAGCCTTAGGGGTCGCTTCTGGCCATGGTAAAGTCAAGTCTCGGAATGTCGTCAAATGTATTCAAAATGCTGATGCTCACTTGAGCTTCACCCCCGGAACGTCCTCGGGCAGGGGGATAAATTCATGCTCGCCCGGCACCGGGCCAAAGCGGCCCTCGCGCCAGTCCTGCTTGGCCTGTTCGATGCGGTCGGCGCGGCTGGAGACGAAATTCCAGTAAACATAGCGTTTTTCGGCAAAAGGCTCGCCCCCGATCAGGAAAATGCGGGCGCCGTTCGCGCTGGAGATCACCACCTCGGCGCCGGGTTTGAAGATGATGAGCTGGCTGGTGGTAAAGCTGCCCTCCTGCCCCTCGACGACAACCTCGCCATGCACCACATAGGCGGCGCGTTCGATATGATCGGCGGCCAGACGGTAACGCCCGCCCGGCGAGAGTACCAGATCGCCGCAAAGCACATCTGAATAGGTCTTGACCGGCGAGACCAGCCCGTCGATCTGCCCGGCGATCACCGAGAGATGGAAACCCTTGTCGCCATCGCGCGGGATGCCCCCGGCGCCATAGTGGAAGAATTCAGGCGCGGTTTCCTCATATTGCGTGGGCAGCGCCAGCCATGTCTGAAGCCCGAACAACCCGCCCTGCTGGCCGCGCACATCCTGCGGGGTCCGCTCGGAATGGACGATGCCCTGCCCCGCCGTCATCCAGTTGACCGCGCCCGGTTCGATCACCTGCTCGCTGCCCAGTGAATCCTTGTGCATGATCGCCCCGTCCAGCAGATAGGTCAGCGTGGCAAGGCCGATATGCGGATGCGGCCGCACGTCCAGCGCCTGATCGGGGGTAAAGGCCACAGGCCCCATCTGGTCGAGGAAAATGAAAGGCCCCACCATCCGCCGTCCCGCATTGGGCAAAGCGCGGCGGACATTGAACCCATCGCCCAGATCGCGCAGGGGCGGCACGATCATCATCTCGACGGGGCTGTTGACGGCAAAATCAGTCATGGGACCTCTCCTTCTTTCCGGGCGCTTTATGCGGTTTCCACCAGCACGATTTCGGCATCATCCAAAGCGGTAATACGCAGATTTTCCTCATCGGCAATGGCCACGCCATCGCGGGGCTGGGCGGCAATGCCATTGACCTCGATCCGGCCCGTGGCCGACACCAGATAGGCCTTGCGCTCTGCGCCCAGCGGGTAATCGACGCTCTCGCCCGCGCGGATCGTGGCGCCCAGAACGCGGCCCTCGGTACGGATCGGCAGGGCGTCGGCATCATCGCCATAACCGCTGGCCAGCACGACCATCTGGCCGGCGCGATCGCCGCGCGGAAATTGCTTGGCGCCCCAGCTTGGGGTGCCGCCGCGCGTGGTGGGCTGGATCCAGATCTGGAACAGCGTGGTCACCTCGTCCTCAAGGTTATATTCGGCATGAGTGATGCCCTCGCCCGCGCTCATCACCTGAACGTCGCCCGCAGCGGTGCGGCCGGTGTTGCCCAGGCTGTCCTTATGCGTGATCGCCCCGGTGCGGACATAGGTGATGATTTCCATGTCGCGATGCGGATGCGGCGGAAAGCCGGACTTGGGGGCAATCGTATCATCATTCCACACGCGCAGGGGCCCCCACTGCATACGGGCGGGGTTGTAATAATCGGCAAAGGAAAAGTGGTGATTGGCGTCCAGCCAGCCATGATTGGCATGGCCAAGACCGGCAAAGGGGCGAAGTTCGATCATCGGCTTTCTCCAGTGCGCCGCTGTATGGATACGCGGCTGTTGAGGCCAAGATAGGGATTGCGCCGCGCAAAGAAATGGCAATGATGGAAAAGCATCGGTGAAAGGATTTTACCAATGAGCTTGCCGGATCTTGAGGCATGGGCGATCTTTGCCAAGGTGGTCGAGCATGGATCGTTTGCCGGGGCGGCGGGGGCGCTGGGCCTGTCCAAACCCACCGTGTCCAAGGCGATGACCCGGCTGGAAATGCGCCTTGGCGTGCCGCTGCTGCATCGCACCTCGCGCCGCCTCGCGCTGACCGAGAGCGGCAAGGGCGTGCTGGACCGCGCCCGCCGCATCCTGTCCGACGGCGAGGCGGCCGAGGCCGAGGCCAGCGCGCAAGGCGTCACCCCGCGCGGGACGGTGCGCCTTGCCGTGCCGATGAGCTTTGGCCTGCGCCATGTCGCGCCGATCCTGCCGGAATTCATGGCGGCCTATCCGCAGGTGCACGTCGATCTCGACCTGTCCGACGCGCTGGTCGATGTGGTGGGGGGCGGGCATGATGTGGTGCTGCGCATAGCGGGGCTGGAGGACAGCTCGCTGCGCGCGCGCCGCCTGTGCAAGGTGCGCCGACCACTGGTGGCCAGCCCCGGCTTTCTGGCGGAACACGGCGCGCCCAGCCATCCGCGCGATCTGGCCGCCATGCCCGCGCTGCTCTACTCAAACCTTGCCGCGCCCGGCGTCTGGCGGTTTTCGCATGCCAGTCAGGGCGACTATATCGTCACCGTCGAAGGCCGCCTCTCGGCCAACAATGCCGATGCCCTCACCCCCGCCCTGCTGGCCGGAAAAGGCATGGCGCTCCAGCCCGATTTCATGGTCTGGCAGCATCTGGCCAGCGGGGCGCTGGTCGAAGTCCTGCCCGAATGGCGCATCCCCGATATCGCGCTGCATCTGGTCACGCCGCCCGGCGCGCTGCGGCCTGCGCGGGTGGTGGCGTTGATTGAATTTCTGGCCGGGAGGTTGGCGGGGGCGGAGTGGGCCAAGGATTAGAAGGTTAGATGCGAGGGTCTAGGCCCTCGCGCTCCCATTACTGTCTGCGTTGCGCCATGGGTTCGACGCCCGGTGTCGGACGCAGCGTTTGAATTTTAAGGCCTGCGGCGCCTTTAACGCAGGCTCTCTGCGCCGCAGGCTTTAATACAGTCGCACCCCCTCAAACCCACCCCCATTAATGGGATTGCAAAGGGACGAGTCCCTTTGCCCGCCGGAGGCATCACTCCCAAAACCTTTCTAACTCTCCGCCAACCCAAACGGCGCCGCCCCCCGACGATAATCCTCGGCCATCACCTCGCGCCCGATGGGAGGCAAGGCCCGCGCCGCGCAATCGGGGCGATGACACAAGCGGCACGACACTCCAATGGGCGCGGCTTCCACCCGGCGCGGATCGGCCCCTTCGGCATAGATCAGGCGGGGCGCATGTTCGGCGGCGCAGGCAAGGGCAACGGCGCGCAGGATGCGGGGCTGGCGATAGGCTCCGCCGCCCGATTCGACGGTGCGGGCGATGGAGAAGAAGCGCTGGCCATCGGGCAGTTCGAGCCATTGGGTGTGTACACGGCCGGGCGCGGCAAAGGCATCGTGGACATTCCAGAGCGGGCATCCGCCGCCATGAGAGGCGAAGGGGAAGCCCGCGCCGTCGAGCCTTTTGGAGATGTTGCCCGCCGCGTCGAGGCGCAGGAAGAAGAAGGGCACCTTTTCCGCATTGGGCTTGTGCAGCGTGGTCATGCGGTGAGCGGTCTGTTCGAAACTGGTGCCGAACAGGCGGGCGACGGCCTCGATGTCATAGTGTCGTTCTTCAACCGCGCGGGCGAAGGCGTCATAAGGCATCAGGATGGCCGCCGCGACATAACCGGCCAGCGCGCGACGGATCAGGTTCGATGTGGTCTGGCTGGCAAAGCCGCCCTCGCGGGTCAGGGCGTTGATGTCGCCACGGCATTCCTGATAGGCGATCTGCAACGCCGCCTGAAACCGCGCCGTATTGGCCGAGAGCGTATCAACCAGCAGCAATTGCTGATTATGCCGGTCAAAGCGGCGGATCGCGCCCATCATCACATGGTCGGGCAGGCTGCGGGTGCGGATGCCGTGGCGCTGGGCCAGATAGGCTTTGGGATCGCCCGATTCGGCCACCAAGGCGGCAATGCCCTCGGCGCGGGCATCGAGCGAGGGGAACCAGTTGCGACGGGAGGAGATAAAGCGCCGAGCCTCGGCCACGGGGTCGGGGGTTTGAGCCCCCCCGCCCGCCGAGAGGTCGGCCAGCGCGGCCTGTTCGCGCGTATAGGCGCCGTGGAGCCGGAGCAAAGCTTCGGAAATGCCGGGAAAAGAGGTGGCCAGATCCGCCACTTCCAGCGCGGGCAGATCGATATCGGCAAAGATCGGATCGCGCAGCACGTCCTGCAATCGGCGCCCATAGTCCGCGCCCTCATCCCCGCCCAGATCGTCGAGATCGAGTCGATAGGCCCGCGCGAGGCGCAGCACGAGATCGGCAGTAAAGGGCCGCTGGTTGCGTTCGAGCAGGGCGACATAGGAAGGCGAAATGTCGAGATCGGCCGCCATCGCCTGCTGCGTCAGGCCCAGTTCGCGGCGCAGACGCTTCAGGCGTGGCCCCATATACAAGGGCTTAGGTCCGGACATGGGGGCATCCTCTCATGGCTGTCTTGTCACTCCTATACAACTTTACAGACAAAAGCTGTAAAGTTTTACAGCAGCACTTCGCCGAGAATTTTCTTCGCCCCGCCCCCGGCATAAACAGGTTTCAACAACGCAGATGCCCGGGAATTGATGGGCGCGTTACACCCAGCGGGAGTTGAAGCCATGACGTACCAGTCCACCATCGCTGAAGCCAACACGGCCATTGGTCCTAACACCGACACGTGGAGCGGCATTGACGCGGCCAATGTGGCCCGCATGCGCCTGCAGAACCGTTTCCGCACCGGCCTTGATATTGCGCGCTATACCGCCAAGATCATGCGCCAGGACATGGCCGCCTATGACGCGGACCCGGCCAATTACACCCAGTCGCTGGGCTGCTGGCACGGGTTCATCGGACAGCAGAAGCTCATCTCGATCAAGAAGCATTTCGGCAGCACTAAGGGCCGCTACCTCTATCTTTCGGGCTGGATGGTGGCCGCGCTGCGCAGCGAATTCGGGCCGCTGCCGGATCAGTCGATGCATGAAAAGACCAGCGTGTCGGATCTGATCGAAGAACTTTACACCTTCCTGCGCCAAGCCGATGCTCGCGAACTGGGCGGCCTGTTCCGGGAACTGGACGCGGCGAAAGCGGCCGGCGATGCGGTCAATACCCATCGTCTCCTGCACAAGATCGACGAGTTCCAGACCCATATCGTGCCGATCATCGCCGACATTGACGCAGGGTTCGGGAATGCCGAAGCCACCTATCTGCTGGCCAAGAAGTTCATCGAGGCGGGCGCCTGCTGCATCCAGATCGAAAATCAGGTTTCGGATGAAAAGCAGTGCGGCCACCAGGACGGCAAGGTCACCGTTCCGCACGAAGACTTCCTCGCGAAGATCCGCGCGGTGCGTTACGCCTTCCTCGAACTGGGCGTTGACGATGGTGTGATCGTGGCCCGCACGGACTCGCTGGGCGCGGGGCTGACCAAGCAGATCGCCTATGTCCGCGAAAAGGGCGACATTGGCGATCAGTACAACAGCTTCCTCGACTGCGACGAAGTGACCGCCGATCAGATCACCCACGGCGACGTGCTGATCACCCGCGAAGGCAAGTTGATGCGTCCCAAGCGCCTGCCCTCTAACCTTTACCAGTTCCGCACTGGCACCGGGGAAGACCGCTGCGTTCTCGACTCCATCACCAGCCTTCAGAACGGCGCGGACCTGTTGTGGATCGAAACCGAAAAGCCGCATATCGGCCAGATCGGCGGCATGGTCAGCCGCATCCGCGAAGTGATCCCGAATGCAAAGCTGGTGTATAACAACAGCCCCAGCTTCAACTGGACGCTGAATTTCCGTCAGCAGGTGTTCGATGCCTGGGCGGCCGAAGGCAAGGACGTGTCGGCCTATGACCGCGCTCGTTTGATGAGCGCCGAATATGACGCCACCGATCTTGGCGCCGAAGCCGACGAACGCATCCGCACCTTCCAGCGGGACGCGGCGGCTCAGGCGGGGATTTTCCACCACCTGATCACCCTGCCCACCTATCACACGGCGGCGCTCAGCACCGACAATCTGGCCAAGGAATACTTCGGCGAGGCCGGCATGCTGGGTTACGTCAAGGGCGTGCAGCGTCAGGAAATCCGTCAGGGCATCGCCTGTGTGAAGCACCAGAACATGTCGGGCAGCGACATTGGCGATGATCACAAGGAATATTTCTCGGGCGAAGCCGCGCTGAAAGCCGGTGGTGTCCACAACACGATGAATCAGTTCGCGGCGTAAAACTCCGCAAGGGCGGCCTCAGTAGGCCGGGGCCGCCCTACTTTTTGATGACCAACCCTTCTTGCAATGAGGAGAAAGACGATGACGACCCAAGTTCGCGAACCCGCCCGCGCCCGCGCCGTCCTCTCGACCGAGGACTTCCGGCTCTTGCAGGAAGCGGTACTGTTCTACCTGCGCGCCCATGAAGATGCACCGGGAACCGCCAAGTTCTCGAACCTGTATCACCGGCTGGGCAGCGCGACGCGCCGGTAAAATAGACAAGACAAGTTTCGTTTAGACTCCTGGGGAGGAGTTGACTTGAGGCCCGCCGGAGCGATCCGGCGGGCCTTCCTTTATGCATCCCGCTACTTTCATCTTTGTCAATTATACGCATCCTGATACACCACCGCCCGTCACGAGTTTTGCGGGGGCAATCGGCATGAAAAGACGCGAATTCCTCTCATCTGGCGCTGGCGCCACGCTGGCTGCAACCTTGCCCGTCGCGGCGCGGGCGGCTGGAAATGGTGACGCCGATTTCGTCGCGCTGACCGACCGGATCTTTTACGAGCGCCTTGCCCTCTCGCCGCAGGACGCCACCTCGATCGGGCTGGACAAGGGCGAACGCGCCGCGCTCAAATCGCGGCTGACCGACCGCAGCCAGGCCAATGTCGAACGCTATCTGGCTCATCGCCGCTGGGCCGCAGGAGCGCTGCGGGCGATCAACCCAGCCAATTTGTCGCCCGCCGTGGCGCAGCAGCGCGAGCTGGCGCTGTGGTATGAGGATCACGCAATTGCCTCGGCCAGATTCGACATTGAGAATGTCGAAAACCCCTATGTCCTCTCGCAGGCCGATGGCGCCTATTTCGAAGTGCCCGATTTCCTCGACAGCCAGCATCCGGTCGACACGAAAGAGGATGCCGATGCCTATCTGGCGCGGCTCGATGCGTTTGACCGGGCGATTGATCAGGACAGCGAGAAGCAGAAGTCACGCATCGCGCGCGGGCTGGTCGCGCCGGTCTGGTCGCTCGATCTGACGCTGGGGCAATTGCGGGCGCTGCGCGAGGCCAAGCCGGAGGAAAGCGGCATGGCCACCTCGCTGGCGCGCCGCGCGGCCAAGGCGGGCATCGCGGGCGACTGGCAGGCGCGCGCCGCCGCCATTGTCGCGTCCAAGGTCTATCCCGCGCTTGACCGCCAGATCGCCTTTGTTGAAAGCCTGAAGGGGCAGACCCCGGCGGGCGACGGCATCTGGCGCGTCAAGGATGGCGAGGCGCTCTATGCCGCCGCTCTGGCCGAGGCGACCACCACGAGTTTCACGCCCGAGGAGATCCACAAGATCGGCCTTGCGCAGGTGGCCGACCTTTCGGCCCGGCTGGACAAGGTGCTGCGCGCCAATGGCATGACGCAAGGGTCCATCGGCCCGCGTCTGGCCGCGCTCAACACCCGGCCCGATCAGCTTTATCCCAATACGGATGAGGGCCGCGCCGCGCTGCTGGCCAGCCTGAACCAGAGCGTGGCGGCGATGCAGCAAAAGCTGGGCGCGGCGTTTAACGATCCGCCCAACGATCCGCTGGAAATCCGCCGTGTGCCGGTCGAAATTCAGGATGGCGCGCCCAACGGCTATTATTACCGCGCGCCCTTCGATGGTTCACGCCCGGCGATCTATTGGATCAACCTGCGCGATACCGCCAACTGGCCCAAATATGGCCTACCCGATCTGACCTATCACGAAGGCGTGCCGGGCCATCACCTGCAGCTTTCCTATATTCGGCGCGCGGGCAATCTGCCGCTGCTGCTGCGCAACACGTTCAATTCGGCCTATGCCGAGGGCTGGGCGCTTTATGCCGAACAGGTGGCCTATGAGCTGGGCGCGCTGCCCGGCCTTGACGAGGCGGGCTATCTGCAATCACTGCTGTTCCGCGCGACACGATTGGTGGTGGACACCGGCATCCATGCCAAGCGCTGGAGCCGCGAGGAGGCCACGCGCTATATGATGGACACCACCGGCTTTGTCCGGGGCCGCAGCCAGAGCGAGATCGAGCGCTATATCTGCATGATCGGACAGGCGTGCAGCTATAAGATCGGCCACAATGTCTGGGTGGCCCAGCGCGAAAAGGCGCAAAAGGCGCTGGGGGCGAAATTCAGCATGGGCTGGTTCCACGAGGTGCTCAAAGACGGCATCCTGCCGCTGGCCATGCTGGAGCGGCGAGTGGACGAACGCATTGCGGCGCGGCTGCGTGGTTAAGATTTCCGGCCGCCCTCTGGTTAACGCCGCCTAGCGTTAAATACAGGGGGTTGCCGCAAGTTTCTCCGCAAACCCATCGTGTAAAAGCCGCGCGACAATGAAAGGAATAAGATGGGCTCGCGCAATGGTATCCCGATGGATCGCTCGGATTGGTTTCAACGGCTGGACGAACTGGCCCGGACCATAAGGGGGGCTCAGGCCGGACGGGAGATCCATCTGCTGCGCCTGTTCCTCGATCTGATCGACCATGTGCCGGAATTGGCTCTGTTGCAGGGCATCACGCCCCCCGCGCGCGACCGGATCGAGGCCATGCTGGCGGCGGGCGCGACCGAAAGCGCGGTGATGATGCTGATGGGGCAGGACAGTGGATTTTGCCTGTCGCGCGGGGCCGATGGCGCGCCGCTGGCCTCGATCCTGCTGCCCTATCGCTTTCAAGAAAGCACGGCCGGCGGGGCCAGCCTGACGCTGGCCTGCCTTGCCGCGCTGGCCGATGCGCTCAATGGCGCGCAGGGGCAGACGGCGGGCAGCGCCCCGTTCGAGATCCCAGCGGACATTTTGCTGCACTGATGATCGGGACCTGAAAATTCTTGTCAGGGCGGAACGGGATTGTCATATCTTACAACGAAAGGTTGATACAAACCTGCGTTGAGAGGACCGCCCCCGATGTCTCTGCTTTCTGTGCGCTCCGGCCTGTTGCTGACGCCGCTGTTGTTGGCCGCCACCCCCGCCATGGCCGCCGATTCCTGCGCGGCGATGGCGCGCGAGAATTTCGGCCCCGGCGTGGCGATCACCTCGGCGCGGATGATCCCGGCAGGCACAGCGCCGGGCGACATGGGCGCTCCGCCAGTCACCTTGCCCGCCCATTGCCGGGTCGAAGGCACGATCAACGCGCGTCAGAGCAAAGGTGTCAACTACGGCATCGGCTTTGCCATCGCCCTGCCCGCCAATTGGCAGGGGCGCTTTCTGCTGCAAGGCGGGGGCGGGCTGAACGGCTCGATCCGTCCGCCCATCGGCGCGGCGGCCTCTGGAAAGGTCCCTGCTCTGGCGCGCGGCTTCGCCGTCATCAGCCATGACAGCGGCCACAAGGGCGCGGTTTTCGACCGGGATTTCATGGTCGACCAGCGCGCCGCTCTCGACTTTGCCGAAAGCTCGGTGCGCGAGGTGGCGTTGCTGGGCAAGGCGATCACGCGGGCCTATTACCGCCGCCCGATCGCGCGCTCCTATATGGCGGGCTGTTCGACCGGCGGGCGCGAGACGATGCTGGCCGCCCAGCGCTATCCCGAATTGTTCGACGGGCTGGTGGTGGGCGCGCCCGCTATGCGCACCGGCCATTCCAATCTGGCCACCACGCACGCCGCCGTCACCTTTAATCAGGCCGCCCCGCGCGACGGGGCCGGAATGCCCCTGCCCGCGCAGATCTTTTCCACCGCCGACCGCAAGACCATCCTCGATGGCGTGTTAAACCAATGCGACGCGCTGGACGGGCGCAAAGATGGCATGATCGCCAATGTGGCCGCCTGTCATTTCCGCCCCGCCGCGCTGATCTGCGCGCCCGGCGCGGCGCAGAATTGCCTCTCGCCTATACAGGCCGAAGTGCTGGAGCGCGCATTCCAGCCTCCGCGCGACAAGGCGGGCCATGCGCTCTATTCGCCCTTCCCCTATGACACGGGCATCGTGGCCACGGATGGCGGGATCCCCGGCTTTCTGCCCACCGGAATGCCCGGCCCGCTCGGCCCGCCTGTCCGCGCTTTGACCTTCGATCCCGATGCCCGCATCGAGGCGATCCGCGCCGATTTCGTGCAAGGCCTGACCGACACCGACCGCTGGACCAACCTCTCGGGCTTTCTGGGCCATGGCGGCAAGGTACTGTTCTATCACGGCGTTTCCGATCCGTGGTTCTCCGCGCTCGACACGTGGGATTACTGGCAGCGCGCGGCCGCCGCCAATGGCTCGGCTTTCACCGATGCCAGCCGGTTCTATATGGTGCCCGGCATGGGCCATTGCGGCGGGGGCAACGCTTTTGACACGTTCGACCTGCTGGGCGCGGTGGTCGATTGGGTGGAAAAGGGCGCGGCGCCCGAGGCCATCGACGCCTTTCGCCGGACCGGGAGCGAGACGATGCCGCTCTGCCCCTATCCCGGTTTCGCCCAATTTGCGGGCGATTCTGGCCGTTTCACCTGCGCCCCGCATTAACCTTGCGCATTAAGGCTGGCGGTTAAGACTGGTCGCGCTCGGCCCGATAGGTTGCGCGCTGCCAGTCATAGGCCGGTTCGACCAGTTGGGGGTGGTCCTTGAAGGCCTCGGCGGGCGGCGGGGCCATGCCCATCGCGTCAAGCAGCACCCAGAGCGCGAATTTGCGCCCGCCCTCCTGCTCGATCCCGAAATCCAGCGCGAGCTGTTCGCAGCCCATTGCCAGCGTGTCAGGGTCGACATCGGCCAGATCAGCGGTGTTGAAATAATGGGTGAGCAGCATGTCGAGTTCCATGGCGAGACCCTTGCGCCATCGCGCCCGGTTTGAACAGGCCCATCCGCAATTCGGCCCCGTTGACACCTCGCGCCGCGCTGCTCCACCCTTGGGCGCTGTTTCCGATGGAGTTTGCCATGATCGCCCGCCGCTGCCTGCTTGCTCTTGCCCTTGCGACATCGGCATTGGGGGCGGCCCCGGTTGCGGCCAAGCCTGCCGCTGTCGCTTCGGGCAAGCTGGACGCCATCCCCCGAACCGTCATCATCACCGCCTTCGAACCGGAATGGGTGGCGCTGGAGGGCGCGGTGCAGGCTCCCAAAGCCTATCACCTCAACGGGCTGACCATCCTGACGGGCAAGATGGCGGGGCGCCCGGTGGTATTGCTGCAATCGGGCGTGTCGATGGTCAATGCGGCGATGAACACGCAATTGGTGATCGACCGGTTCAACGCGCGGCGCATCGTCTTTTCCGGCATCGCGGGCGGCATCGACCCGGCGCTGTCGGTGGGCGATGTGGTGGTGGCCGACCGATGGGCGCAATATATGGAGGTCGCGCTGGGCCGCAAAAAGGGCGATCAGTTCATCAGCCCCGACATCTATGACGACCCCGACCATCTGAGCAATTACGGCATGATGATCCCGCGCACGGTGCGCGTGGGCAATGCGGCCCAACCGGCAAAGCGTCATCGCTGGTTTCCGGCCGATCCCGCGCTGCTGGCGCTGGCGAAGAAATCGGTCGGCGGCTTTGCGCTCGAACGCTGCCTGCCCGCCAACGAGCCGATCCCCCAGACGCGCGGCGTTTCGGCCGAGGCGGGGCGCTGCCTCGACCATCAGCCGCGCGTGAGCGTGGGCGGCAACGGCATTTCCGGCCCCGCCTTTGCCGACAATGCCGAATATCGCGAATATCTCTTCGCCCAGTTCAAGGCGCAGGTGCTGGACATGGAAACGGCGGCCACCGCCCATGTCGCCTATGCCAATCAGGTGCCCTTCATCGGCTTCCGCTCGCTCTCCGACCTTGCAGGCGGCGACAGCGGGCCAAACCAGTCATGGGTGTTTGGCCGCCTTGCCGCGCGCAATGCCGCCACGGTGGTGCAGCGGTTTGTGGCCGCGTTGCCCAATTAAATGCGGCACCGGCCCTCTCAGCCCATCAAAACGCCCGGTAGATCACCGGCGCGATATTGGTGAATTTGGGCAGGTCGGCCATCACCTTGGGCGTCTCGATCCCGTTCAGCGCCGCATCGATCGCCGCGCTGCTTTCAAACCGCAGCAGCACCGCCCCGTGCCACGGCTGATCGCCCTGCGGCAAGAGCACCTCGGCGCTGCTCAGGCCGTAAGGCGTCCAGCAGGTGCGGACCAGCGGGATATGCGTTTCCACATAGTATTGCGCGTCAAATTCCGTGCCATCCCCCAAGGGATAGCTGACAACCAGAGTAGGCATGATCTTCTCCTCATCCCGCGCCCGGTTCTGGCCGGGCCGCTTGTGTGGTGCCAACTTGCCGCAATTATCGGCAATAGGCGAATTGCCCTTTGGTCCTACGCGCTTTTGCCCGGGGCGCTATTCAATGGCGCGTAAAGCGTTTATTCCTGCTGCATCAGACATCAAAAGAGCCCCTCTGCCATGATCGAAAAGCGTTACCTCTCGGCCAATGACCTGCTTGCCGATTCCTTTCGCCTCGCCAATAAAATCCTCGATTCCGATTTCCGCCCCACCCATATCGTGGGCATCTGGCGCGGGGGCGCGCCAGTGGGCATCGCGGTGCAGGAATTGCTGGAATATCACGGTGTGATGACCGACCATATCGCCGTGCGCACGGCCAGCTATACCGGCATCGACCGTCAGGAGGACGAGGTTCAGGTCTATTCGCTGGGCTATCTGATCGACACGCTGGAACCCACCGACAAACTCCTGGTGATCGACGATGTGTTCGACAGCGGACGCTCGATTGCCGCCTTTATGAAGGAACTGGCCGCGCGGTGTCGTCACAACACGCCCAAGACGATCCGCAGCGCCACGGTCTATTACAAGCCGCGCCGGTCCAAGGTGGATATCAAGCCCGATTTCTATGTCTATGAAACCGACGAATGGCTGGTGTTCCCGCATGAGGTGGACGGGCTGACCAAGGAGGAAATCCGCAAGCACAAGCCCGAGGCGGCGATCATCCTGCGCGAGGAATAAGGGCGCTCTGATTTTTGCAACGCATGGGGCAAAAATTTGCGCTTTCTCGCACAGGGCCGTCGGGGCAAAGAGGACAGGGGCAACATAGGGAGGCCAGATGAGCGGGGACATCGACGGCGCGACACTCGATGTCCTGCTGCGCGTGGCGGGACTGGCCCCGCCGGAGGAATGCCGCGCGGGGATCATGGCCAATCTGGCGCTGCTGGCCCGCCACGGCGCGCATTTGCGCGAGATCGACGACCCGATGGCGGACCCCGCCGAGTTGATCGCGCCATGATCGACACGTTGAATATCTTCACCACGCTCCTGCCCGAAGGCCCCTTGCCCAATGGCCTTACGCCGGACGGGCCTCTGGCGGGCACCAGCTTTGCCGCCAAGGATCTATACGATGTGGCGGGCCATGTCACACTGGCCGGTTCAAAGATCAACGCCGATGACGGCAAAGTGGCCGCGCAGGACGCCACGCTGGTGGCAAGGCTGAGGGCGGCGGGGAGCCGGTTGGTCGGCATGACCAACATGGACGAATATGCCTATGGTTTCGCCACGGAAAACAGCCATTACGGCACCACGCGCAACCCGCATGATCCCGCGCGCATCGCGGGCGGTTCATCGGGCGGATCGGCGGCGGCGGTGGCGGCAGGGCTGGTGGATATTGCGCTGGGCTCGGACACCAACGGGTCGATCCGGGTGCCCGCCTCACTCTGCGGGGTCTATGGGCTGAAGCCCACCTTTGGCCGCCTGTCGCGCGCGGGGGTCTATCCCTTTGTGCACAGCCTCGACCATGCCGGATTGTTCGCCCGCAGCCCGGCGATGCTGGCCGCGGCCTATGACGCAATGCAAGGCCCCGACCCGCGCGACCCCGCGCAAGGCCAACGCCCGGTCGAACCCACCGGTTTCACACCCGAGATGCCCCCCCTGCGCGTGGGCGTGCTGGGCGGATTTTTCGCAGCCGGCGCCGCGCCGGAGGCTCATGCGGCGCTGGCCCATGTCGCCGATGGTCTGACGGGTCTGGGCTGTTCCATCGCCCCCGCCCTGCTCAATGGGGCCAGTCAGGCGCGTTCGGCGGCCTTTTGCATGACCGCGATGGAGGGGGGTAGCCTGCACCGCGCCGATCTCATGACGCGCCCGATGGATTTTGATCCGGCCGTGCGCGACCGGATGCTGGCCGGATTGCTGATGCCTGCCGATCTGCTGCTGGCCGCGCGACGGGTGCGGCGGATCGTGGCCGATCAGGCCCGCGCACTGTTTGCCGATTTCGACCTGCTGCTCTCCCCCGCCACGCCATGCAGCGCCCCGCGCATCGGCGAGGCCACCATCGAGATCGAAGGCCAGCAGGTCCCCGTCCGCGCCAATCTGGGCATGTTCTGCCAGCCGATCAGCTTTATCGGCCTGCCCGCGATCTCCGTCCCAGCATTGGCCGACACACCCCTGCCGATCGGCGTCCAGATGATCGCGCCCGCATGGGCCGAAGCGCGCCTGATCGACGCCGCCCACCACCTTCACCGCGCCGGGATCACCGGCACCACAGGACCCACGCCATGAGCCTGACTTCTACGCTCGACCGCCATTTCGCGCTATCCGAAAGGGGCACTTCGATCCGCACCGAGGTGCTGGCCGGGGCGACGACTTTCCTGACCATGGCCTATATCATTCTGGTCAACCCCTCGATCCTCGGGCTGGCCGGAATGCCGGTGGCAGGGGTTGCGGCGGCCACGTGTTTTGCCGCCGGTTTCGCCAGCATCCTGATGGGCACGATCGCCAATACGCCGCTGGCGCTGGCGCCGGGCATGGGGCTCAACGCCTATTTCAGCTTTACCGTGGTCCAGTCGATGCATGTGCCATGGCCGGTGGCGCTGGGCTGCGTGTTTGTCTCAGGCGCGATTTTCCTGATCCTGACGCTGGCGGGGATACGCCAGATGATCGTGGCGGCGATTCCTGCCCATCTGTTCGCGGCGGTGGCGGCGGGGATTGGCCTGTTCATCGGGCTGATTGGCCTCAAAAACGGCGGTCTAGTGGTCAACAGCCCGGCCACGGGGCTGGCGCTGGGCAATCTGCATGAAAGCGGGCCGATTCTGGCGATTGTCGGCCTTGTGCTGGTGGTGGCGCTGCATGTGTGGCGGGTGAATGCGGCCATCCTGATCGCCATTGCCACCACGACGGTTCTGGCATGGATCGTGGGCGCGGTCAGCTTTGACGTAAAACCCTATTCCATTGCCGCCATGACCGAGACGGTGGGCAAGCTCGACCTTGGCGGCGTGTTCGGCTTTGGCGGCAAGGCTGGGTTGGGGATTTTCGAAATCCTGTTCGTGTTCCTCTTCGTCGATCTGTTCGACAATCTGGGCACGCTGATGGCGGTGACGCGGCGCGCTGGCCTGATTGAACCGGCGGGCAATATTCCGGGGCTGAACCGGATGCTGGTGGCCGATTCGCTGGCCACGATGGTGGGCGCGGTGGCGGGCACATCCACCGTCACCTCCTATGTCGAAAGCGCCAGCGGGGTTGAGGTCGGCGGGCGCACCGGCCTGACCGCGATTGTCACAGGCGTACTGTTTCTGGCCGCGATGTTCGTTGCCCCCTATGCGCAATTGGTGCCCAGCGCGGCAACCGCGCCCGCGCTGATTTTGGTGGGCGCGTTGATGATGGTGCCATTGGCGGACGTGGAATGGACCGATCCGGAGGCCGCGATCCCGGCCTTCCTGACGCTGGTGGGCATTCCTTTCACCTTTTCCATCGCCAATGGTCTGGCGCTGGGCATTGCCGCCCATGCGCTGATCAAACTGGTGCGCGGCAAGACCACGCAAAAGGACTGGCTGCTGCTGGCGCTGGCGGGGCTGTTTATCGCGCGCTTCGTCTGGCTGACGGGGGCAGCGTGATGCAGACAGTTCGCGGCGCACAAGGCATCGTCACCGCGCCGCATTATCTGGCATCGCGCGCGGGCCTGTCGGTCTTGCGCGATGGCGGGACGGCGGTGGAGGCCTGCGTGGCGGTGGCGGCGGCGCTGGCCGTGGTCTATCCGCATATGACCGGGATCGGCGGCGATGGCTTCTGGGTGATCCGCGAGGGCGATGGGCGCGTTCATGGCGTCCACGGCTGCGGCGGCGCGGCGGAAAAGGCGGATCTTGCGCTTTATGCCGGGCTTGATGCCGTGCCATGGCGCGGGCCTCTGGCGGCCAACACCGTGGCAGGCACGATCAGCGGGTGGCAGACGGCGCTGGAAAGCGATGGCGGGGCTTTGCCTTTGGAACGCCTGCTGCGCGATGCCATCGCCCATGCCGAGGCGGGCGTGGCGATAACGCGCGGCGGGGCGGAAATTGCCGCCGCCAAGGGCCCGGAATTGCGCATTCAGCCGGGCGCCTATGCCGCCGTGTTCGAGCCCGATGGCCAGCCCCTGCGCGAAGGGGATATTCTGCGCCAGCCCTTGCTGGCCGCGACATTGCGACGCCTGTGCGAGGAGGGGCTGGAGAGCTTCTATCGCGGTCCTCTGGCGGCGGATATGGCCGAGGATCTGGCCGCGCTGGGCAGCCCGGTTGCGGCCTCCGACATGGCCGCGCATCGCGCCACGCGCCCGGCCCCGCCGCATGTGCGGACCAGCCACGGCACGCTGTATAATGCCGCCCCGCCGACGCAGGGGGTGGCCTCGCTCTTGATCCTCGCTCTGTTCGACCGGTTGCAGGCGGGCGCGGTGGATGGGTTCGATCATATTCATGGGCTGGTGGAGGCCACCAAGCAGGCCTTCCTCTGGCGCGACCGGCATTGCGGCGATCCGCAATATATGGAGGGCGATCCGCAGGCCCTGCTCGACGATCCCGCCGCGCTGGACGCGATGGCCGCGCGGATTGATCCGGCCCGCGCCCTGCCATGGCCCCAGCCCAGCCAGTGGGGCGACACCTGTTGGTTCGGCGCCGCCGATGGCAGGGGGCAGGTCGTCTCCTGCATTCAAAGCACCTATTTCGAATTTGGCTCGGGGCTGGTTTTGCCGCGCACCGGGATCACATGGCAGAACCGGGGGGCATCGTTTCGTCTGACGCCGGGGGGATGGAATGCGCTCAAACCCTTTCGCAAGCCGTTCCACACTTTGAATCCCGCGCTGGCCCTGTTCGATGATGGCCGCGTGATGGCCTATGGCACGATGGGCGGCGAGGGACAGCCCCAGACCCAAGCCGCGCTCTTTTCCCGCTATGCCCGCTTTGGCGCGGATCTTCAGGAGGCGATCTCCGCCCCGCGCTGGCTGCTGGGCCGGACATGGGGGGATCAGAGCACCACGCTCAAGATCGAGGACGGGTTTGCGCCCGAGGTCTATGATGCGCTGATCGCGGCGGGCCATGATGTCGAGCGCGTCGGGCCGATCACGGCGATGATGGGCCATGCGGGCGCGATTGTGTGCCACCCCGATGGCGGATTGGAAGGCGCCACCGACCCGCGCAGCGATGGCGAGGCCGCAGCATGGTAGGCGGGGCCAGAGCCACCCGGCGCTGCGAGGCTTTGGGCGCCATGCCCTTTTCCGACATGGAGGGCGGGCTCTACCGCGCATGGCTGAGCCCCGCCTATCGCGCCGCGCGTGAACAGCTCTCGGCATGGATGGTCGAGGCGGGCATGACCCCGCGCACCGATGCGGCGGCCAATCTGATCGGGCGCTATCCCGGCACGCAGGACATGCCGCCCCTCATCATCGCCAGCCATTTGGACAGCGTGCGCGATGGCGGGTTTTACGACGGGCCTTTGGGGGTGATGCTGGGGCTGGAATGCGTGGCGGCGCTCTCGGCCTCCGGGCGGCGCATGCCCTTTCCTATCGAGGTCATCGCCTTTGGCGACGAGGAGGGCAGCCGCTTTCCCGCCGCCATGCTGACCAGCAAGGCGGTGGCGGGGGTTCTGGATGGCGTGCCGGACATGGCCGATGCCAAAGGCATCACGCTGGCGCAGGCTTTGGCCGAATATGGCCTTTCGCCCGGTGGGCTGGCGGGCGCGCGGCATCCCGGCGCGCTGGCCTATCTGGAGGCGCATATCGAGCAAGGCCCGGTGCTGGAGGCCGAGGGGCTGGCGCTGGGCGTCGTCACCGGGATTGCCGCGCAGTTGCGCTATGGCATGGTGGTGCGCGGGCTGGCAGGCCATGCGGGGACAAGCTCGATGCCGCTGCGCCGCGATGCCTTGGCCGGGGCGGCGGAAATGGTGCTGGCGGTGGAGGCCATCGCGCGGGCGGATGAGAGCGATCTGGTCGCCACGGTGGGCCGGATCGAGGCTTTGCCGGGCGCGGCCAATGTCATTGCGGGCGAGGTGCGTTTTACGCTCGACGTGCGCGCCGGCGATGCAGGGCGGCGCAACCGGGCAGCGGAGGAGATCCTCGACGCGCTGGTCGATATTGCCGATGCGCGCGGGCTGGATTTTGAATTTGAGCGGGTCCACGATCTGCCCGCCAGCCCATGCGACGGGCGGCTGATGGATTGGCTGGAGGAGGCGCTGGTGGAGAACGGGCATCCTGCGCGGCGGCTGGTGTCGGGAGCGGGGCATGATGCGATGGTGATGGCGCAATTGTGCCCCACCGCGATGCTGTTCATCCGTTGCCGCGACGGCATCAGCCACAATCCCGCCGAATATGTCGAGCCCGCCGATGCCGAGGCGGCATTGGCCGTCATGTTGGGCTTTATCGAGAAATTGGGAGCGACCTATGCTTGATCCGCTGCTCTTTGGCGAGATCGATCCGCCGCAACGCCTGTTGATGGGGCCGGGGCCGGTCAATGCCCATCCGCGCGTGCTGCGCGCGATGAGCGCGGATTTGCTGGGCCAATTCGACCCGGAAATGACCGCCTATATGAATCAGGTGATGGCGCTCTATCGCCCGATCTTTGGCACAGGCAATCGCTGGACCATGCTGGTGGACGGCACGGCGCGCGCGGGGATCGAGGCGGCTCTGGTCAGCCTGATCCAGCCGGGCGAGACAGCGCTGGTGGTCAATTTCGGGCGCTTTGGGCTGCTCTTGCAGGAGATCCTGACGCGGATCGGCGCGCGGTTCGAAACCGTCGATGCGCCATGGGGACAGGTCGTGCCGATGGAGGCGATCCGCTATGCCGCGCTGCGGGTGCGCCCCGCGCTGATTTGCAGCGTGCATGGCGATACGTCCACCACGATGGCCCAGCCCCTAGACGGGCTTGGCGCGATCGCCCGCGAGGTCGGCGCGCTGACCTATATTGACGCGACCGCCACGATCGGAGGTATGGAAATCGCCGCCGACCGCTGGGGTGTCGATGTCATCACGGGGGGCCTGCAAAAGTGTCTGGGCGGGCCGTCGGGCAGCGCGCCGATCACCATTTCCGACGCCGCCGCCGAGAAGATCTTCGCCCGCCGCCATGATGAAAAGGGCATTCGCAGCCCCGATGCCGTCGATGGCCATGGGCCGCGCATCGGCTCGAACTATTTCGATCTGGCCATGGTGATGGATTACTGGAGCGAGAAACGGCTGAACCACCATACCGAGGCGACGAGCATGCTCTATGGCGCGCGAGAATGCGCGCGCGTGGCCTTGGGCGAAGGGTTGGAGGCGCGATACCGCCGCCACCGCGCGGCGGGCGTAGCGATGAGCGCAGGGCTGCGCGCGATGGGCCTGACCTTGTTTGGCGATGATGCCCACCGGATGACTAATGTCACGGGCGTCTACATCCCCGATGGCGTCGATGGCGAGGCGATCCGCCGCGCGATGCGCGAGCATTTCGAGATCGAGATCGGCACCGCCTTTGGCCCGCTGGCAGGGCGGATCTGGCGGATCGGGGCGATGGGCTATAATGCGATGAAGCATAAGGTGCTGATAACGCTGGCCGCTTTGGAGGCTTGTTTGAACGCGCAGGGGTTCAACCTGCCGATGGGCGCGGCGGTTCCCGCGGCGCTCTCCGCTTGGGACGATGCCCAATGAGCCGCGACCTGATCGGCTATGGCCCTACGCCGCCTGATGCCGGGTGGCCGGGCGGCGCGCGCGTGGCGGTCAATTTCGTCATCAATTATGAGGAAGGCGCGGAGAACAGCCCGCTTTACGGCGATGAACTGTCCGAAGGCTTCCTGTCCGACATGGTGGGCGCCGCGCGCCATCCGGCCCGCGCGATGGCCATGGAAAGCCTCTATGAATATGGCAGCCGCGCCGGTTTCTGGCGGCTGCACCGCCTGTTTACCGATCGCGCCGCGCCCGTCACCGTGTTCGGCGTGGCCGCCGCGATGGAGCAGAACCCGGCGGCGGTCGAGGCCATGCTGAAGGCCGATTGGGAGGTGGCGACGCATGGCTACCGCTGGATCGACTATCAAACTATCGCGCCCGAGGTCGAGGCCGAGCATATCGCCAAAGCCATCGAGATCCACACAGCGCTGACCGGAGAGCGCCCGCTGGGCTGGTATCAGGGGCGCACCAGCCCCAATACCGCGCGCCTCGTGGCGCAGGAGGGCGGGTTTCTCTACGATGCCGATTCCTATGCCGATGATCTGCCCTATTGGGATGATCGTTTCGGCAAACCGCAGCTCATCGTGCCCTACAGTCTCGACGCCAATGACATGAAGATGGTCGCGCTCAACGGCTTTACCGAAGGCGAGCAATTCTTTCGCTATCTGCGCGACACGTTCGACCAACTGGCCGAGGAAGGCGGTCGGATGATGAGCATCGGCCTGCATGGGCGCATCGCGGGGCGGCCCGGACGGACGCGGGCGGTGGCACGTTTCCTCGACCATGTGATGCAAAGCGGCGCGGCGTGGATCACCACAAGGCGCGACATCGCCCGCCACTGGATCGCCACCCACCCTTATGGAGGCGGCGCATGACCATCGACGATCCGGTGCTGCTGGCCGAAGTTACGGCGGCGTTTCAAGAATATGAGCGCGCCTTGATGACGGATGACATTCCCGCGATGGACGCGCTGTTTCACGATGCGCCCACCACCAACCGCTATGGCGTGGGTGAGGTGCTCTATGGCATCGAGGCGATCAGGGAGTTTCGCAAGGGGCGCGGCGGATCGCCCCAGCGGCGGCTGGGCCGGGTTGCGATCACGACCTATGGCGATGCCTTTGCCACCGCGGACGCCGAATTTTTCCGCGAAGGATCGGATCGCCGCGGACGCCAGACGCAAAGCTGGGTCAAATTTCCCGATGGCGGTTTCGGGGGCTGGAAAGTCGTCTCCGCCCATGTCAGCATGGAAGGCAATTCGCATTGAGCGCCCTGTTTGAACATTCGCCCTGGGTGGAAGCGCGGGCCGATGCCGCGCCATCATCGGGCGACCGCCATGCCGATCTGATGGCGGCGGTCTATGGCGCCAGCCGCACAGAGCAGCTTGCCCTGATCCGCGCTCACCCTGAACTGGCGGGCAAGGCGGCTATGGACGGCAATCTGACGCAGGCCAGCGCCGCCGAGCAGGCCAGCGCCGGGCTGGATCGGTTGACGCCGGAGGAATTTGCCCGGTTTCATGCGCTTAACGCGGCCTATCGCGCAGCCCATGACATGCCCTTCATCATCTGCGTGCGGCTGACCGACAAGGCTGGTATATTGGCCGCGATGGAGGAGCGCGCAGCCCACGATACCGAGACGGAAATCGCCGCCGCGCTGCTCGAAATCGGAAAGATCACCAAGTTGCGGCTGGAGGATCAGCCATGAGCAGCCTTTCGACCCACGTTCTCGACACGATGCACGGCACACCTGCCGCCGGGATGGCGGTGCGGCTGACCGGGCCGTATGGGCTGGCGGCGCAGGGGGTGACCAATGAGGACGGGCGCGTCGCCAATCTGGCCCCGGCCGATCTGGCGCCGGGGCGCTATCGGCTGAGCTTTGCCGTGGCGGATTATTTCCGGGGCCGGGGCGTGGCCCTGCCCGATCCGCCATTTCTGGATGAAGTCTCGATTGATTTCGGCATAGCCCAAAGCAGCGGGGCCGAACGCGGCGGACATTACCATGTGCCGCTGCTCGTCTCGCCCTTTTCCTATTCCACCTATCGCGGGAGTTGAGATGATCCGCTTTCTGCTCGACGGGCAAGTGACGGAAATCGAGGCGGGCGCGCAGGAGACCGCGCTGCACCTGATCCGCGAAAGGCTGGGCCGCAAGGGCACCAAGGAAGGCTGCGGCGAGGGCGATTGCGGGGCCTGCACGGTGCTGCTGGGGCAGATCGTGGAAGGGGCGGTGCAATGGCGCGCGGTCAATTCGTGCATCCTGTTTGCCCCCATGCTCGACGGCAAGGCACTGGTGACGGTGGAAAGCCTCGGCACGCCCGAAAGCCTCTGCGCGGTGCAGGGCGAGATGGTGGCGCGCCATGGCAGCCAGTGTGGTTTTTGCACCCCCGGTTTTATCATGAGCCTTGAAGGCCGCGCGCGGGGCGGTTTGGGCACCGTGGGGCGACCGGTGGCCGATGTGCTGTCGGGCAATCTGTGCCGCTGCACCGGCTATGGCCCGATACTGGACAGCGCGGCGGCCTGCCCCCCCGTCCCGCGCGATGATGGCGATGTGCGGGCGGCGCTGGCGGCCCTGCCGCGCGGCGAGGGGAAAAACTGGCACGTGCCGCGCTCCGCCGATGAACTGGCCGCGCTGTTGACGCAATATCCCGATGCGCGGATCGTCGCCGGGGCCACCGATGTCGGCCTGTGGGTGACCAAGCAATTGCGCGATCTGGGGCGGGTGATCTTCATCGGCGATGTGGCCGACCTGCGCGGGATTGGCGAGAGCGAGGCGGGCGTCACGCTGGGCGCGGGGGTGCGCTATTCCGATGCGTGGGATGTGCTGGCGCGGCTGCACCCGGATCTGGGCGAGCTGGTGCGGCGGATTGCCGGGACGCCGGTGCGCAATGCGGGCACGATCGGCGGCAATATCGCCAATGGATCGCCCATAGGCGACATGCCGCCCGCGCTGATCGCCTTGGGCGCGACATTAACGCTGCGCCGGGGCGATATGCGGCGAGAAATGGCGCTGGAGGACTATTTCCTCGCCTATGGCAAGCAGGACCGGCGCGAGGGTGAATTTGTCGAGGGCGTCTTCATCCCCCGCCCCGCGCCCGATGCGGTGATCGCCATTACCAAACTCTCCAAACGGTTTGACAGCGATATTTCGGCGGTGCTGGGGGCGTTTCATCTGACCATCGAGGATGGGGTGATCGCCCGCGCGCGCATCGCCTTTGGCGGCATGGCGGCCACGCCCAAACGCGCCCATGCCACCGAGGAGGCGTTGATCCGCAAGGCATGGGATGAGGCAAGTATCGAGGCGGCGATCCCCGCTCTCTCCCGCGATTATCAGCCTTTGAGCGATGTGCGCGGATCGTCGCAATATCGCCTTGCCGTGGCTGGCAACCTTTTGCGCCGCCTGTGGCTGGCGCAAATCGGCGAGGCGGTCAGCGTGCTGGAGGTGGGCCATGGCTGAGGTCCATACGCCCCATGCGCATGACAGCGCCCGCCTGCATGTGACGGGCGCGGCGGCCTATATTGACGATCTGCCGCATCCTGCCGGGCTGCTCCATCTGGCCTTTGGGCTTTCGGCGCGGGCCCATGCGCGCGTGCTGAGCATGGATCTGTCGGCGGTGATCGCGGCGCCCGGCGTCGTGGGGGTCTATACGGCCGGTGATATTCCCGGCGACAACAATGTCGGCCCGCTGCGCCATGACGAACCCCTGCTGGCGGATGGCGAAGTACATTTTGCCGGGCAGCCTTTGTTTCTGGTGGCCGCGCACACCCACGATCAGGCCCGCCGCGCGGCAAGGCTGGCCAAGGTGGATTATGAAGACCTACCCGCGCATCTGACCGTGGACGAGGCCTTGGCGGCGGGCGACCATATCGAGCCGACCCAGCGCATGGCGCGCGGCGATGCCGATGCCGCGCTGGCCGCCAGCACGCGCCGTTTGCAGGGCGCGCTGGAGATCGGCGGGCAGGAGCATTTCTACCTCGAAGGCCAGATCGCGCAGGCGATGCCGATGGAGGATGGGCAGACCCATGTCTGGTCCTCGACTCAGCATCCGTCCGAGGTGCAGCATCTGGTCGCCCATCTGCTGGGCCGCCCCAGCGCCGATGTGACGGTGGAAGCGCGGCGGCTGGGCGGCGGATTTGGCGGCAAGGAAACGCAGGCCACCGCGCCCGCCGCCGCCTGCGCGCTGGTGGCGATGAAGACCGGGCGGCCCGCGCGTCTGCGCTATGACCGCGACGACGATATGGTGCTGACCGGCAAGAGGCATGATTTTACCATCCGCTATGATGTCGGTTTTGACGATGAAGGCGTGCTGACCGGGCTGAAGCTGGAGCTGGCCTCGCGCTGCGGCATCAGCATGGACCTCTCGCCCTCGATCAACGACCGGGCGATGTTTCATGCCGACAATGCCTATTGGCTGCCTGCGGTGGAAATCCTGAGCCATCGTCTGCGCACCAACACCGTGTCGAACACCGCCTTTCGCGGCTTTGGCGGGCCGCAGGGGATGATCGCCATCGAGCGGATCATGGACGATGTGGCAGCCAACGTAGGGCGCGATCCGCTGGCCGTGCGCCGCGCCAACCTTTATGCGCCGGGGCGCGATATTACGCCTTATGGGATGCGCGTGGCGGATAATGTCGCGCCCCAGATCATGGGCGAACTGGCCGTGTCCTGCGATTATGCGGCGCGGCGGGCGGCGGTGGCGGCCTTCAACGCATCCCACCGCGTGCTCAAAAAAGGCATCGCTCTCACCCCCGTCAAATTCGGCATCAGCTTTACTGCCCAACACCTCAATCAGGCGGGCGCGCTGGTGCTGGTCTATGCCGATGGTTCGGTGCAATTGAACCATGGCGGGATCGAGATGGGGCAAGGGCTCTACACCAAGGTCGCGCAGGTGGTGGCTGATGTCTTCGCCCTGCCCCTTTCGCGCATCCGCATCATGCCCACGCGCACCGACAAAGTGCCCAACACCAGCGCCACGGCGGCCTCTTCGGGGTCAGACCTGAACGGCATGGCCGCCTATTATGCGGCGATGGAGATCAGGGGGCGGATGGCCGCATGGCTGGCCGCGCAAAATGACGTGGCGGCCGAAGATGTGCGCTTTACGCCCAAGGGCGTGGTGGCGGGCGGTGTCACCATGCCGTTTTCCGCGCTGGCCCGCATGGCCTATATGGCGCGGGTGCAATTGTGGGCCAGCGGCTTTTACGCCACGCCCGAGATTCACTATGACCGCGCCGCGCATCATGGCCGCCCCTTTTATTACTTCGCCTATGGCGCGGCCTGTTCCGAAGTCGTGATCGACACGCTGACGGGCGAGCATAAGGTGCTGCGGACGGATATTCTCCATGATGCGGGGCGCTCGCTCAATCCGGCGATTGATCTGGGGCAGGTCGAGGGCGGGTTCATTCAGGGCATGGGCTGGCTGACCACCGAGGAGCTTGTTTTCCACCCCGATGGCCGCTTGCTCAGCCACGCGCCCAGCACCTATAAGATCCCCACCGCATCCGACCGCCCCGCCCATATGGACATCCGCCTGTGGGAACGGGGCGAGAATGTCGAACCCACCATCCACCGCTCCAAGGCCGTGGGCGAGCCGCCCTTCATGCTGGCGATCAGCGTTTTCAGCGCTTTGAGCGAGGCGGTGATGGCAGCGGCCCCCGGTGTCGGCCTGCCCGCGCTGGACGCGCCCGCCACGCCGGAGCGGATACTCAAGGCCATTGCGGAGTTAAAGGCGCGATGATCTGGCAGGATCTGGCCCGGCAGGCATTGCCGCGCGAACCCGTCGCTCTCATCAGCGTGCTGGCCACGGAAGGATCTGCCCCGCGCGGGCCGGGCGCGCGCATGGCCGTGACGGCGGGCGCTATGGCGGGCACGATCGGCGGCGGGCGGCTGGAGCATCAGTTGGTGGCGCAGGCCCGCGCGATTCTGGCGCATCCGGTCGGAAGCTGGCGGGTGCAGGATTATCCTTTGGGGCCTTTGCTGGGCCAGTGCTGCGGCGGGCGGGTGCGGGTGATGGTCGAACGCCTGAGCGACGCGGCATGGTTCGATGCGCCCACGCTGACCATCCTGCGCGAGGGGGGCGTGGAGCGGCGCGCATTGGGCGACAGGCCCGCGATGGCGATCCCGGCGCGAGGCCCCCTGCCCGCCCCCGGCTTTGCCTTTGCCGAGCCGCAGGATGGGCCGCGCCTGCCGCTGATGCTGTTTGGCGCAGGCCATGTCGGGCGGGCGATTGCCGGGCGGGTCGAGGGATTGCCGCTCTCGCTGGGGTGGTATGACTGCCGCCCCGACTATGACGCGCCCGGCGTGGTGATCGCGCCCGAGGCCGAACTGGTCGAATGCGCGGCCAGCGCGGGGGGCGATCATGCGGTGCTGATCCTGACGCATGACCATGGGCTGGATTATCGGTTGGTGGCGGCGGCTTTGCGCTCGCGGGCGCGGTTTGTCGGGCTGATCGGCTCGGCCACCAAGCGTTCGCGGTTTCTGGCGCGGCTGCGCGGCGAAGGGGTGGATGCCTCGCGCCTGACCTGCCCCATCGGATTGCCCGGCATCACCGGCAAGGAGCCGGACACCATCGCCATTGCCGTATTGGCGCAATTGCTGACCTTGCCATTGGCCGCCAGCATGGAGCAGGCCGCATGATCCATGCGTTTCGCGGCGAGATCCTGACCACACCCGCCCCCGATGTGGTCCGGCATTATCCCGATGGCCTGTTGGTGGTCGAGGATGGGCTGGTGGTGGCGCTGGGGCCTTACGCCGATCTGGCGGAGCGGTTTGGCGATGTTTCGGTGGAAACCTTGCCCGGCCTGATCGTGCCCGGTTTTATCGACACCCACATCCATTATCCGCAAACCGCCCGCATCGCCGCCCATGGCCAGCAATTGCTCAGCTGGCTGGAGCAGCATATTTTCCCGGCGGAAAAGGCATTTGCCGACCGCAACCATGCCGATCACGTGGCCGCCTTCTTCCTCGACGAATTGCTGCGCAATGGCACGACCAGCGCGCTGGTTTTCGCCACCGTGCATGAGGGCAGCGTGGACGCTTTGTTCGAGGCGGCGATGACGCGCAATATGCGCATCATTTCGGGCAAGGTGCTGATGGACCTTGGGCCGGAAGGCCTGCGCGATACGCCAGAGGCCGCGCGGGGCGAGAGCGAGGCGCTGATCGCGCGGTGGCGCGGGCGCGGGCGGCTGGGCTATGCGGTGACGCCGCGCTTTGCGCTGACATCATCGGATGCGCAATTGCGCGTGGCGGGCGATCTGCTGGCCGCGCACGATGATGTGATGATGCACACGCATATGGCCGAAAACACGGGCGAATGCGCGGCGGTGGAGGCGCGGTTTGGCGCGGCGCATTATATTGACGCCTATGACCGGTTTGGGCTGGTGGGGCCGCGTTCGCTGTTTGCCCATTGCATCCATATGAATGACGCGGCGATGGGCCGCATGGGCGAGGCAGGCTCGGCCATCGCTTTTTGCCCGACCAGCAATCTGTTTCTGGGTTCGGGCCTGTTCGATCTGGCCCATGCCGACCGGTTCGGGGTGAAGGTGGGCATGGGCACGGATGTGGGCGCGGGGACGAGTTTCTCGATGCTCTCCACTCAAGGCGAGGCCTATAAGGTATGCCAGATGCGGGGCGCGGTGCTCGATCCGTTTCGCGCGCTCTATCTGGCAACGGCCGGGGGCGCGCGGGCGCTGGGCCTGTCGGACCGGATCGGGGGCTTGCAGGCGGGGCAGGAGGCTGACTTCATCGTGCTCGACCCTTGCGCCACGCCTTTGCTGGCGATGCGCACGCAGGGCGCAGGGCTGGCGGAAAGGTTATTCGCCATGCAGGTGCTGGGCGATGATCGCTGCGTGGCGCGCACCTATATTGCTGGCATCCTTGCCCATTCGCGATAGGATCAGGCCATGGACGATCTCGACCGATTCATTACCGGCATCCCCAAGGCCGAACTCCACCTGCATATCGAGGGCAGCCTTGAGCCGGAGCTGATGTTTGAACTGGCGCGGCGCAACAAAGTGGCAATCCCCTTTGCCAGCGTCGAGGACGTGCGCGCGGCCTATCAGTTCTCGAACCTTCAGGACTTTCTCGATATCTATTATGCCGGGGCGCAGGTGTTGCAGACCAAGCAGGATTTCCACGATCTGGCCGCCGCCTATTTTGCGCGGGCGCGGGCCGATGGGGTGCGCCACGCCGAGATCTTTTTTGACCCCCAGACGCATACCGACCGCGGCATCCCCTTTGATGTGGTGATCGAGGGACTGTTGTCCGGCATGGCGGCAGTCGAGGGCGTAAGCTCGAAACTGATCCTGAGCTTCCTGCGCCATCTGAACGAGGAGGCCGCCTTTGCCACATGGAGGCAAGCGGAAAAATGGCTGGACCGGATCGCGGGCGTGGGCCTCGATTCGTCCGAACTGGGCCATCCGCCGTCGAAATTCGCCCGCGTCTTTGCCGCCGCCGGAGAAGCGGGCCTCAAGCGCGTGGCCCATGCCGGCGAGGAAGGCCCGCCCGCCTATGTCCATGAGGCGCTCGACATCCTGCATATCGACCGAATCGACCATGGTAACCGCGCGCTGGAGGACCCCGCGCTGGTCGAGCGTCTGGCGCAATCGGGGATGACGCTGACCGTCTGCCCGCTTTCCAATCTGAAATTATGCGTGGTGGGCGATCTGGCCGATCATCCGATCGACCGGATGCTGGATCTGGGCCTGAACGCCACGGTCAATTCGGATGATCCGGCCTATTTCGGCGGCTATGTTGCCGAAAATTACCGGGCGGTGGCCCATGCGCGCAACCTTGGCAAAGCGCAGATCGTCCAACTGGCGCGCAACAGTTTCACCGGCTCTTTCCTGAGCGAGGCCGAGATCGCCACCCATCTGGCGACAATCGAGGAATTTGCCCGCCAAAACTAGATTTTGTGCCGCCAAGGGCCGCCCGACTCGGGCCAACCCAAAAAAAGAACAAGCCAAACGGCAATTTTCCCGCTATGGGCGCGCCATATGACGGGCTGCTGGCTGTTGTCGCGCCCTCTTTTGGCCCCTTTGGCGCCTGTTACCGAATGTTCCCATTCCTCCTGCCCCCACCGGGGCAGAGCCACAAGAGTTTGCATGACCGAATCGAACCTTCCCGCCACGCTCGCCCCCTGCATCCTTCGCGCCATTGAGACGCAGGGCTACACCTCGCTGACCGAGGTGCAGTCCAGCGTCATCAAGGAGGAAGCGCATGGCCGCGACCTCATCGTTTCGGCGCAGACCGGATCGGGCAAGACCGTGGCCTTTGGTCTGGCGATGGCCAATGACCTGCTGGACGGCGGCGAGATGCTGCCCCCCGCACGCGATCCGCTCGCGCTCATCATCGCCCCCACGCGCGAACTGGCGCTTCAGGTCAGCCGCGAGCTGACCTGGCTCTATTCGCAGGCGGGCGCGCGGATCGTGACCTGCGTTGGCGGGATGGACCCGGTCAAGGAGCGCCGCCAGTTGAACTTTGGCGCGCATATCGTGGTCGGCACGCCGGGCCGTCTGCGCGACCATCTGGAGCGCGGGGCGTTTGACCTGTCGGGCCTGAAGGCCATCGTGCTGGACGAAGCGGACGAAATGCTCGACATGGGCTTCCGCGAGGATCTGGAACAGATCCTTGAAGCCACGCCCGAAACCCGCCGCACGCTGCTGTTCTCGGCCACGATGCCGGGTCAGATCGTGGCGCTGGCCCGCCGCTATCAGCGCGACGCGCTGCGCATTTCGACCGTGGGCGAAAATCGCGGCCATGGCGACATCGCCTATCAGGTGATGACCGTAGCCCCGGCCGATATCGAACATGCCGTGGTCAACCTGCTGCGTTTCCACGAGGCCGACACCGCGATCCTGTTCTGCGCCACGCGCGACAATGTGCGCCACCTGCACGCCACGCTGGTCGAGCGCGGCTTTGCCGCCGTGGCCCTGTCGGGCGAGCATAGCCAGAACGAGCGCAACAATGCGCTTCAGGCCCTGCGCGACCGCCGCGCCCGCGTTTGCGTCGCCACCGACGTTGCCGCGCGCGGCATCGATCTGCCCAATCTGACGCTGGTGGTCCACGTGGAAATCCCGCGTGACGCCGAAACGCTTCAGCACCGTTCGGGCCGCACGGGCCGCGCGGGCAAGAAGGGCACCGCAGTCCTCATCGTTCCCTTCCCGCGCCGTCGCCGGGTTGAAATGATGCTGCGCGGCGCGCGGATCGAGGCCGAATGGACCGAGGTTCCCAGCCCCGAAGCCATCCGCGCCGCCGATCGTCAGCGGATGCTCGACAAGATGCTGGCCCCGGTCGATGCCGAGGACGATGCCGAGGATCTGGCCATCGCCGAGGAGCTGATGAGCCAGCGCAGCGCGCAGGAACTGGCGCTGGCGCTGGTGCGTTCGCATCGCGCCTCGCTGCCCCAGCCCGAAGAGCTGATCGCATCGGCCCCGGACAACATCCGTCAGGCCCATCACCGCGCCGGTTTCGAGGATGTGGCCTGGTTCCGCATCGACATCGGTCGTCAGCAGAACGCCGATCCGCGCTGGATTCTGCCGCTGCTGTGCCGCCGTGGCCATGTGACGCGCGGCGAGATCGGCGCGATCCGCATCGGCGCGAACGAGACCTTTGTGCAGATCCCGCGCAATCTGGCCGAGCGTTTTGGCAATGCCATCGCCCGCACCGCCGTTCCGGGCAGCGATGATGAGGCCGGCGTCAACATCGAGCCCAGCTCCACCGGCCCGCGCGAGCAGGCCCGCGAGCACCGTAAGGGCCGCCATGCGCCGGGCGCGCGCCGTCCTCCGCACAGCGAAGGCCATGCCCAGCACCCCAATGGCGTGAAGCCCTATCGCCCCAAGCCTGCGGGCGGTAAGGGCGGCTTTGGCGGCGGCTTTAAGGGCAAAGGCCCGCGCGGCCGCGACTAAGCCTTAGTCACCCCAAACAAAAAGGGCGGCGGAACCAACCCGGTTCCGCCGCCCTTTTGCTGTGCCCGGATGGGGCGCTTTTGGATGCGCCCCATCCGGGCGCGAAGGGGATTAACCCTCCGCCGCAGCCGGATTGCGTGCGAACCAGCCGAAATAGGCAATGACCGCATAGCAGATCGCAGGAAGCGCCAGCGACAGGGCAAGGCTGCCCATGCCATCGGCAATCGCGCCCGTGGCCAGAGGCACCACCGCGCCGCCGAAGATGGCGATGTTGATGATGCCCGAACCGTCCGCCGCCTTGGGGCCAAGCCCTTCGCAGGCGAGGCTGAAGATGGTGGGGAACATGATCGAGTTCATCAGGCCGATCAGCAGCAGGCTGTAGGCTGCCGCATGGCCGGTGGTGTTGGTCGAAATCAGGATCAGCGCAATCGCGCCCAGCGCGTTGAAGGTCAGCACCTTGCCCGGCGAGACCACGCGCAGCAGCGCAGAGCCTGCAAAACGGCCCACCAGCGCGCCCGCCCAGTAATAGGGGATATAGCCACCTGCCGAAGCATCATCGAGGCCCAGCACGCTGGACTGCTTGAGATAATTGACGATCAGCGAGCCGATCGACACTTCCGCGCCGACATAGAGGAAGATGCAGAGCGCGCCCAGACCAAAGCGCTTTTGCGACAGCAGCGCGAAGCCGGAAGCCAGCGAGGTCTGCTCATGCTGCTCGCCCTTGAGCCGGTTGCGGTTGAACCACACGACAGCGGCCACCAGCGCCAGCGCGGCGGCCAGAGCGGTGTAGGTGTTCACCACATGCTGCGTTTCGGCCATGCGATAGGCGTCGAGCGCGGGGCCGGTCAGATCCTCGACCTTCACGTCCTTGAGCTTGCCAAGGATGATCGGCGCGCCCACCAGCGGGAAGATCACCGTGCCAAGGCTGTTGAAAGCCTGCGCAAAGGTCAGGCGGCTGTGTGCGGTCTTGGCGGGGCCAAGCAGCGAGATCAGCGGGTTGGTGACGACCTGCACCACCACGACGCCGCTGGCCAGTACGAACAAGGCGGCAAGGAAGATCGCATAGGTCGCGCTTTTCGAGGCCGGGATGAAGAGCAGGCAGCCCACCATCATCGCCAGCAGCCCGGCCACCGCGCCGCGCATATAACCGATCCGCTTGACCAGCGCCGCACCGGGCAGGCCGATCAGCGCATAGGCGGTGAAGAAGCAGAATTGCACCAGCATCGCCTGGGTGTAATTCAGCGTGAAGAGTTCCTTCAGCTTGGGAATGATCACGTCATTCAGGCTGGTGATGCCGCCGAAGATGAAGAACAGCGCCATGACAAACAGGCGCAATTCCGGTGCGTCGATATTCTGGCCCGCTTGCGCGCTGCCTTTGGTGTCTGGAGCCAATGCCATGGGCGTAAATTTCCCCTCCTCTTGTGCCTTTATGCGCCTGTCATATCGACAGATCCCGTTGCAGCAATGGCGCAGCCGCAGATATAGGTATGCAAGGCGCCAAGCAGTCTAGCCCTCGGCAATCTCGACAACGCTGTCAAGCGTTTGTCCGCCACGCATACGCTTGCAAATTGCCCCGGCTTGGCGAAAAAGCGACGAATGGTGGCCGCATCCCTCTCTGTTCAGCCTGTTGTGGATGCTTCGGCATGGATCATGCCATGGCTGGATATGGCCGCGACCACGGTTTTTGCGCTCTCGGGCGCGCTGGCGGCGGCGCGGATGCGCAAGACGCTGGTCACCTTCATGTTCTTTGGCGCGATCACGGGCGTGGGCGGGGGCACCTTGCGTGATGTGCTGATCGGGGCGCCGGTGTTCTGGATGCATCGGTCCGCGCCGATTGCGATTTGCCTTGGCGCGGCGCTGGTGGTGTGGTTCACGCCGCGCCGGATCTGGCCGGAACAAGCGCTGGAATGGTTCGATGGCATCGGGCTGGCGGCCTACAGCGTGTTTGGCGCGGCCAAGGCGCTGTCTTTTGGCATACCGCCGCTGCCCGCCGCGATCATGGGGGTGGTTACGGCCTGTATGGGCGGGATTTTCCGCGATATGCTGGCGGGCGTGCCCTCGATCGTGCTGCGGCCTGAGATCTATGTGACGGCCGCGGCGCTGGCGGCGGGGTCTTATGTCGCACTGGTCAGCATGGGGGCGCATGGCGGGCTGGCGATGGGGGTGGGCTTTCTGGGCGGGCTGATCCTGCGCTTTGCCGCGATCCGCTGGCAATTGGGCCTTCCTGCCTACAAAGACCTTTAGGCGCCATGTTTAGCCGCTTGCCTGTAAACCATATTCGGCGCAGACCATGATTCATGCGTCATAAAGAGCTTCGTCTCGCTCTGGTCTGTTACGGGGGCATCAGCCTCGCGGTTTACATGCATGGCGTGACCAAGGAAGTGTGGAAACTGGCCCGCGCCAGCCGCTTGCGCCAAAACCCCGACAATCTTTTGCCCAGCGAGCGGATCTATGTCGATCTGCTGAACAGAATCGCGGATCAGTCGGCAACCCAGCTCTGGGTGCTGCCCGATATTGTTGCCGGGGCCAGCGCGGGGGGCCTCAACGGCGTGTTTCTGGCCCAGGCGATTCACACCGGGCAATCGCTGGAACCTTTGACGCGGCTGTGGCTGGAGCGCGCCGATATCGACTGCCTGCTTGATGCCGACGATCAGGGCTGGACCGGCTTTGCCAAGCAATGGGCGGTGCCTTTGGTGCGGATGCTGCTGACGCGCACCTCGCCTATATCGCACACTTCATCGGCCATTGAGGATGAGATCAGGGCCAAGCTCAACCGGCTGGTGCGTTCGCGCTGGTTCGAGGCGCCGTTCAGCGGGATCGGCTTTTCCCGCCTGATCGCCGAGGCGCTGGACGCCATGGCCGATGGCGCCTGCGGAGCGGCGCTGCTGCCCAAGGGGCACCCGCTCGACCTGTTCACTACGGCCACCGATTATGCGGGCCATCCCGAAAAGGTGGCGCTTAACAGCCCGCCATGGGTGGAGGAACGCGAGCATCGCGTGGACATCAGCTTTCGCGCGGTCGCCGGGCATGGGGCGCTGGCCGCTTTGCCCGAACTGGTCTTTGCCGCGCGCGCCTCGGCCAGTTTTCCCGGCGCATTCCCCCCGCTGCTGCCCACAGAAATCGACCGGCTGATGGCCGAGCGCGACGAGGAATGGAGCGGGCGGACGGGGTTCCTCTCACGCGTGCTGCCCGCCCATTTTGCCGCCGGGACGGTTAACGAGACCGCACTGATGGATGGCTCGATCCTCGTCAACGCGCCCTTTGCGCAGGCCATCGCCGCCCTGCCCTCGCGCCCGGCCGAACGCGAGGTGGACCGCCGCCTGCTCTATATCGACCCGACGCAGGATGTGATCACCAATGTCCGGCCCACCGGCGCGCCGGGTTTCTTCAGCGTGATCTTTCGCGCCATTTCCACCATCCCGCGTGAACAGCCGATCCGCGACAATCTGGAGGCTTTGTCCCGCCAATCGGCGGATATGGCCCGCGTGCGGCAAATCATGGCCGCAATCCAGCCCGAGGTGGAGGCCTCGGTGCGGATGGCGCTGGGCCATGACGTGCTGGGCAGTTGCCCCGATGGCGCGCAAATGGCGGCATGGCGTCAGGCATCCCACGCCGCCGCCGTCGAACAGGCAGGGTTTGCCTATCAGGCCTATGCGCGGATGAAGCTGGAGATCACGCTGGACGCGCTGGCGCAGGCGTTAACCCGCGATGGGCCGGTTTCAACGCCCGAAGCGCAGATCGGCACGCCGATCCGCAACGCGCTGGGCCGCTGGGCCAATGCCAATCTGCGCCCCAGAGGCACCGCGGGCCAAGGCATGTCGAGCGAAATGCTGGCCTTTTTGCGCAGCCATGACGGCGGTTTTCGCCTGCGCCGGATGCGCCACCTGATCCGGCGGCTGGAGGAAGCGCGCGAGGAATTGGGCGATGTGCCCGCCCATCATCACGACACCGCGCGCGATGCGGCATGGCAGGGGCTGTCGCTGGCTCTGGGCGTGGCGGCGCCGGTTCCGGCCGATCCGGAGCGGGTATTGGTTAACCCCGGAGAGGTGCTGCGCGATATGGCATCGGCCGGCGTGCTGCCGCAACTGGACGCGCGGATCGATGCCATTCTGGTTAACGCGATCCGCCATGTGCCGGGCGCACTGGGACAGGCGATGCTGCTGGCCTATCTGGGCTTTGCCTTTTACGATGTGGCCACTCTGACCCTGACGCGGGGACAGGGCGAGGCCGAAATGAACCCGGTCAAGATCGACCGAATCTCGCCGCGCGATGTGGCCCGAGGCGATGGCGCGACGGGTCTGTCGCGACGATTGAAGGGCGAGGAATTTCATCATTTCGCTGCCTTTTTCAGCCGGGCCTATCGCGAACATGATTATCTGATGGGGCGCCTGCACGGCGCGGCACGGATGGTCGATCTGTTGATCTCGACCGCGCCCGGAGCCATCGATTCGCAGGAAAGCACCCGATTCGCCCATCGCCTGTTTCATGCCATTCTTGACGAGGAACAGGGCAAGCTGACCGCCGACCCGGAGCTGATTGCCAGCCTGCGTGCGGAATTGTCTTTACGTCCTTACTAACAGACTTTAGCCAAATATCCCCTGCAAGTCCAATAAGTGCCCCCTTGGACTATGCAAAACTTAGCTCTTTGTTAACCAATTTTATGCAGTTTTATAGGGGAACAAACCTAGGGGTCGATTCATGCGTAAGGATGTGGCCAATCTGCTGGCCAAATTGGGCAAGCGGGAATTCCATTACCAGGAATTTGCAGATCGCTTCAGCGATGTCGAACTCTGGCCCCTGTTTGAAACGTTGATCCACGATCCGCGTATCCTTAACGCTCCTCCGGCCGAAGATAATGCCGAAGCCGCAGTGACCGCCAACGCGGCCCCGGCGGCGAGCCCGGCCGCGACCGCCACGCTGGCCGCGATCACCCCGGCCCGGCCCGAAAGCGAAACCTCCGGCGGCGAGGCAACCCCGACCTCCAAGGATCTGAGCAACCTGTTCGCCCGCTATGGCGGCCAGAACGCCGAAGACGCACCCGGCGATGTCCATGCCCTGCTGCAAAAGCTGGCCCAGCAAATCGAACAAGGAAAGCTCTGATGCCGCTGATCCTTTGCCATTCGCCCAAGGGCGGCGCCGGCACCAGCTTTGTGGCCGCCCATCTTGCCATGGCCCTGGCCGAGGCCGGGCATGGCGCCACCGCCATCGACATGACCCGTCAGGACAGTCTCAAGCTCTATTTCGGCCTCAAGCCGATCAGCGAGATCCCCGATCTGGAAGCGCCTGAGAATCAGGGGCTGACCATTGGCGGTGTGTCGCTGCGTCAGGGCTGGCGCGCCACGCACGCCCCGGCCTTTGCCAATGCGCTCGACAATGGCGAGCTGCCCTTTTCCGGCGGCACTTTCGTGGTGGCCGATATTGCCAGCGACGATACCGTGCTGCGCGATCAACTGCTGCCCCATGCCTCGCTGATGGTGGTGCCGGTTTCGCCTACCGCGCTGGGTCTGGCCGCGCTGACGCAGGTGATCCCCGGCACACCGCTGATCGATCTGGACTATACCGCCTTTATCATCAACCGGCTGGATGAAACCCGCCGCTTTGCCCGCAACGCCCACAGCTTCCTGCGCGAATTGCTGGGCGGCAAGCTGATCGGGTCGATCCACGAGGACGAATCGGTCAACGAAGCCGCCGCCATGGCCAAGCTGCTGCCCGCCCATGCCCCCGCCAGCGGGGCTCTGGCCGACATTCGCACGCTGGCCAAGACCATTGCGCAGGTCTGCGCTCCCCCTCAGGCAGAGGAAGATGCGGCGTGATCGACTATCTCCCCAAGATCGGGCGCTTGTTCGGATGGGCGCTGCTGGCGATGATCGCCGTGGCGGTCATCACCGTGCCGCTGGATGCCAAATCGCAATGGCAATTTGCGGGCGCCACGATTGTGGGCGCGCTGATCATCAACCGCTGGAAATCGCAAAAGGGCGCGCTGGCCATCGGCCTGCTCTCGCTGATCGTGTCCACCCGCTATCTGTTCTGGCGCACGACCCAGACGCTGTCCTTTGGCGCCCCGCTCGAAGCAATGCTGGGCACGGGCCTCTATCTGGCCGAAGCCTATGCATGGGTCATCCTCGTGCTGGGCTTTATCCAGACCAGCTGGCCGCTCTATCGCCCTGTGGTCGAACCTGCGGGCGATCCTTCGCAATGGCCCACGGTGGACGTCTATATCCCCACCTATAACGAGAGCCTCTCCATCGTGCGCAACACGGTCTATGCCGCGATGGACATGGATTATCCGGCCGACCGCTTCAACGTCTATATCCTGGACGATGGCAAGCGCCCGGAATTCAAGGCTTTTGCCCGCAAGGCAGGCTGCGGCTATATCACACGCGACAACAATCTGCACGCCAAGGCGGGCAATATGAACGCGGCGATGAAGAAGACCGACGGCAAGCTGATCGCCATCTTCGACTGCGACCACGTGCCCACCCGCTCGTTCCTGCAGCTCTCGGTCGGCTGGTTCGACAAGGACCCCAAGCTGGCGCTGATGCAGACGCCGCACCACATGTATTCGCCCGATCCGGTCCAGCGCAATCTGGGCAATGTGGTGGGCGACATGCCGGGCGAAGGCGATCTGTTCTATGGCCCGGTGCAGGGCGGCAACGACCTGTGGAACGCAGCCTTCTTCTGCGGCTCCTGCGCGATCATCCGCCGCGAGGCGCTGGAAATCACCAATGGCTTTGCCGGTGAAACCGTGACCGAGGACGCCCATACCGCGCTCAAACTGCAGCGCATGGGCTGGAACACCGGCTATCTCGAAGCGCGCCTGTCGGCCGGTCTTGCCACCGAACGCTTCGTTCTGCACATCGGCCAGCGCATCCGCTGGGCGCGCGGCATGACCCAGATCCTGCGCATCGACTGCCCGCTGTTCGGCAGGGGGCTGAGCATCACCCAGCGCCTTTGCTATCTCAACGCGATGATGCACTTTCAGTTTCCGCTGCCGCGCATCGTGTTCCTGACCAGCCCGCTGGCCTATCTGCTCTTTGGTCAGAACATCATTCAGGCCTCGGCCTCGCTGATCTTCGCCTTTTCCGCGCCCCACCTCGTCTGTTCGCAGGTGTTCAGCGGCCGTTCGCAGCTTGGCTGGCGCCGTCCGTTCTGGGGCGAGGTCTATGAAACCATGCTGGCCTTCCATCTGGTCAAGCCCACGGTGATGACCTGGTTCCAGCCGCGCAAGGGCAAGTTCAACGTCACCGACAAGGGCGACCTGCTGGACCAGACCTTCTTCGACTGGGCGATTGTGAAGCCCCATCTGGTGGCCATCGCGCTGCTGGCCGGGGCGGTCTCGATGGGCTGGATCAAGCTGCTGTTCTTCCAGTCCAGCTTCAACATCCAGATCGACACGCTGCTGCTCAACACCGCATGGGCCTCCTTCTCGCTGATCATCCTGCTGGCCGCCGTCTCGGTGGCGCGCGAAACCCGTCAGGCGCGCAAGGACATCCGCATCCATGCCGAACTGCCTGTTACGCTCTATCTGAAGTCGGGCCATGCCATCACCGGCGTCACGCGCGACATCTCGATGGGCGGCGCGGCCATTGTATTGCCCGCCGATCTGCCGGTGCGCGAACCTGAATTGACGCATATCGCGCTCGATATGGACGCTGATCGACTGGTTATTCCTGTGGATACTATTCGCACGGCGCGCGGATACGCATTTGTACGGTTCCACCCGCTGGACATGGCCATGGGCCGCAAGCTAGTGCGTGCCGTTATGGGACGGGCGGATGCGTGGCAAATGTCGGCACCCGACCCGGTTGGGGAACTGCGGTCTGTGAAAGATATTCTTGCCGTCGATCTGATGACGTTGAAGCGCCTGCTTGGTCTGAATGTCGAAGAACGCCGCCGGATGCGCGCCCAGCGTGCGCAAATGGCCGCCGCCAACGCCGAATTGCCCACAAAGGCAATCCCGGTGGCCAAGGAAGCCGTCAAGGACAAGCCGATGGCGCGTCCCGAAGCATCGGCCGAAGCTGTTGAGGCCGAAGCGCCCGTGGCCGCCCGCCCGATGCTGATGGCCCGCCCGGTGGCCGGCATCAAGGCTGCGGCCTGCCTGCTGGCGGTGCTGGGCGCCTCGATGATGGTCCCGCATGATGGTCTGCGCGCTCAGGCTCCGGTGGCGGCGGCTGCGGCCACCGCCGCTGCGCCCCCGACCGACGCCGCCGCTGCGGCCGCCCCGCTGATCACGGCGGGCACCACCGGCACGCGCCGCGAACACCTGACCTTCAAGGATCTGCGCATCAAGACGCCGATCCGTCTGGCCGGTACGCGCGGCGAAATCGGCATTCCCTTTGGCATGCGCCCCAACGATATCGTCACCGACGCGCTGGTCACGCTGCGCGCGGCATGGAGCCCGGCGCTGCTGGGCGATGTGTCGCAGCTGGTCGTGCTGCTCAATGGCGAAGTGGTGCAGACCGTCCCCCTGACCCGCGACAATGCGGGCGGCATCACGCTGAAAATTCCGGTCAATCCCGCGCTGTTCCTGCCCGGCGACAATCAGCTCAACCTGCGTCTCGTCGCCCATTACGCCCGCGATTGCGAGGACCCGTTCCACTCCTCGCTCTGGGCCAATGTCAGCAATGTTCAGTCCGGCTTTGACCTGACCGTGCAGTCCCTGCCCAAGGCGCCCGATCTGGCCAGCCTGCCCGGTCCCTTCTTTGACCGCCACGACAATGGCGCGCTGCGCCTGCCCTTCGTGTTCGCCGCCGCGCCCACGCATGGCGATCTGGAGGCCGCCGCCAGCATCTCCTCGTGGATGGGCAGCCTTGCCTCCTATCGCGGCTTTGCCTTCAAGCCGATGGTGGGCCGCCTGCCCACCGGCAATGCCATCGTGTTCATGAAGGCTCCCGGTCTGGGCCTCAACGTGCCGATCAACGGCGCAACCGCCACGATGATCCGCAACCCTGCCGATTCCAGCGGCATGCTGCTGGTGATTGCCGGGCGCAATGATGCCGAAATCCGCCTTGCCGCCGCCGCTCTGGCCAGCGCCAAGGGCATTCCGGGCGGCGCGCAGATGAGCTTTGACAATGCCCGCGTGCCCACATGGCCGCGCTATGGCGCGCCGCGCTGGCTGACCACGGGCCGCGAGGTCAAGCTGGGCGAGGTCATGGCGCCTTATGCGCTGGTGGGCATGGGCCTGCCGCCGGGTCCGCTGGCCGCGCGTTTCCGTCTGGCTCCCGACCTGTTCTTCTGGCCCCGTCAGGGCGGTTCGCTCAGCCTGGGCTATATCTATCCCGACGCTAAGTGGCTGGACCGCGAAGGTTCGCGCATGGACGTGTCGATCAACGGCCAGTTCCTGAAAACCCTGCCGCTGACCGGCATGAGCTGGTGGCAGCGCCTGTGGTATGGTTCGGGCGCCAACAGCGTCAACGGTCGCGGCAGCGTCGGCCTGCCCCGCTATAACCTGTTCGGCTCGAACGAGGTGGTCTTCGACTATAACCTCATCATGGCCGACAAGCAGAAGTGCACCGGCACGCTGCCCGACAATGTGCGCGTGGGCCTCGACCCCAATTCGACGATCAACCTGACCGGCGCATGGCACGGGCTGCAAATGCCCGATCTGGCCAGCTTTGCAGGCGCGGGCTATCCTTTCACCGTGCGTCCCGACCTGTCGGAAACCGTGGTGATCATGGACGAACACCCCAGCGAACCGGCGATCGAGGCTTTCCTCGACATGATGGGCCGCCTGGGCGATTCGACCGGGGTGGCCACCACGGGCGTCACCGTCTCGATGGGCGGCAATGGCGAACAGGCCGCCGACCATGACGTGCTGGTGATCGGCAGCGCCAATCTGGCGGGCGGCGCGCTGTTCGCCAATGCGCCGCTGCGTAACGAAGGCGGCACGCTCAAGGTCACCGAACGCTCGCCGCTGCAATATGTCGAAAGCCTGTTCGGCGGCTGGGGCAAGGACAATAAGGAAGACGTCGAGAACACCGTCTATGCCTCCAAGGGCTTTAACGGCATCGTCGCTTTTGAATCGCCCTTCTCCTCGGGCCGCAGCGTGGTGGCCCTGATCGCCGATGACACCGCCACCCTGCCCCAATTGGTCGACGGCATGAATGACGACAAGATCAACGCCCAGATTCAGGGCGACCTTGCCGTGACCACGGGCGACGGCATGAACAGCTTTGCCATCGGCCCGCGCTATTGGGCCGGCAGCCTGCCTTTTTGGATGAAAACCGCCTATTGGTTCAGCCAGCGCCCGCTGTTGATGGCGCTGAGCGGGGTGCTGATCGCCCTGTTGCTGACGGGTCCTGTCTATCTGATCTTTGCCCGTCAGGCCAAGGCGCGCCTGCAAGGCGAAACGCCTGCCGACCTTAACCAGCACAAGGGAGACAAGAAGTGAGCCCCGCCTTTAATCGCCGCGCGCTGCGCTGGAATACCGGCGTAGCCCTTGCCGCAGCGATGTTGGCCGGCGGCCTTGCCTCCGCGCCGGTTCATGCGCAGGCATCGGGGGTCAAGACCCTGCTGGATCAGGCCCAATATTGGGAAGGCAAGGGGCGTCACGATCTGGCCGTGCAGGCATGGCGCCGCGCGCTCGAACTGGACCCGGCCAATGCGGTGGCCAAGCGGGCGCTTTCGCCCGCCGCAGCGCCCGCCCCGACGCCCCAGCCGACCCGCACGCTGGCGGCCATGCCCCAGCCTGCGCGCGCTCCGGCCCCGCGCCCGGTAACGCCGCGTGCCGCGCCTGCTCCGGCCTCCGCATCGGTGGTGGCCGAAAAGCCCGCGCCGCGCCCTGCCGCGCCTGCCGGACCTTCGGCGGCGGACCGTGCGGGCCAGTCGCGCGTGGTGGGTTTCCGCGCGCTTCAGGACAATGATCTGGACAGCGCCGAGCATCAGTTCCAGTCGGCCCTTGCCCGCAACAAGCGCGACGCCGATGCGCTGGGCGGGCTTGGTCTGGTCGATCTCAAGCGCGGCCGCTTTGCCCAGGCCCGCGATCAACTGGCGCAGGCCAGCCAGTTGGGCGATGCGTCCAAGTGGAAGGAAGCGCTGGAATCGGCGCGCTATTTCGCCTCGCTTCAGGAAGCGCAGGCGATGGTCACGCGCGGCGCTCTGGACGATGCGCGCAAGGCCGCCGAGGCGCTGATCCGTTCGGGCTATGCCGAAAATGGCGGGGCCTATGAATTGCTGGCCGACATTTACGAACGTCAGGGCCGCTATGCCGATGCCGCCGACCTCTATCGTCAGGCGGGCGGCGAAGACACGCCCAATGGCCAGCGCCTGCAAAGCCGCGCAGCGCGCGGGGCGGCCCTTTCGGCGGCGGCGCGCGGCGATGATTTCGGAGCGGAACAGGCCTTTCAGCAGGGTATCATGCTGGACCAGAGCGATCCGTGGATCCGCTATGAATTCGCCCGCTTTATGATCCGCCGGGGCCGCGTGCCCGAAAGCGAGAGCCTGATCGCCTCGCTGGCTTCCTCGACCGATCCTGATGCGCTCTATGCCGCCGCGATGCTCAATTCCGATCTGGGCCGCACGGCCGCCTCGCAAGGGTTGATCGACCGCATTCCCGACGAGGCGCGCTCGGCCCCGATGCGCAATTTCGCCATCGGGCTGAAGATCGACACCGCCATCATCCGCGCCAAGCAGATCGGCGCCAATGGTCAGAAGGGCGAAGCCGTCGGCGTGCTCAAGCAACTGGGCGGCACCAAGGGCCTTTCGCCGATCAAGCAGGCCGCGATTGCCGAGGCGCTGCTCGATCTGGGCGACAATTTCGATGCCGCCTCGATGGCGCAGCAGGCGATCAACGGGCCGGTGGCGGAAATCGCGGGCTATGAAGCGATCCTGCGCGTGGCTGTGCGCACCGGGCGCGATGATCTGGCGCGCACCGCGATGGCCAAGGCGACGCAATTGGCCGCAGGCGACCCCAATGGCCAGCGCGCCGTGGCCCGCATGGCCGCCAGCGCGGCGGCCCAGCAGGCCGACCGCCTGCGTCAGGCCGGTCAGTTCGCGCAGGCCTTCGACGTCCTCCAGACCGCCTTTAACGCCGCGCCCGACAGCCCGGAAATCCTCTCCTCGCTGGCGCGGCTCTATCAGTCGGGCAAGATGAACGCCCGCGCGGCCCAGACCTTCCAGATGATTCTGGTGCGCGATCCCAAGAATCGCGATGCGCTCTCGGGCCTGATGGAAACCGCGCAGGCGGCGGGCGACAAGAGCCTGAGCCAGCAGGCGCAGGCGCAGTTGCTGCGCGAAAATGCCAATAATTACGAAGTCTGGCTGGCCGCCGCGCGCACCGAACAGGCACGCGGCAATGCCTCGGCCGCCACGCGCTATTTCAAACAGGCTCGCGAGGTCTATCAGCGCAGCAGCGGGACGAATAACGGCGCCAATCCCTTTGCGTCCTCGCCCTTTGCCGCCGATGGCGCACAGGTGGCTCAGCAGGCGCCCGACGCCAACCCCTTCCGCGCGCAGCAGCAGCAGCAGCAGCAGCCCACCGCGCCCGCCATGCCCAATCCCTTCACCCTGGGCGGCGGCACGCGCCTGCAGATGAGCGCGCCCCAGCAGCCCAGCAGCTTTGCCCCCCAAAACGGGGCCGCACAGGGCGGTTTTTCACCGCAGGGCAATTATGGCGTGCAGCAGGTTCCGGCTGCCTATCAGGGCAATAATTTCACCCCGCAGTCGGCCCCCGCTCCGGCCACATGGGGCGGTCTGCCGGGCAATGGCTTTGCCGGAGGCGCCCAGAATAACGCCGCCCCTTTCGCGGCAACCCCGCAAGCACCCGTCGATCCGGTGCTGGCGGGAATTGAACGCGACATTGCAGGGCTTGCCGCCGACAATGGCCCGCGCGCCGAGGTCAACGCCTCGTTTCGCGCGCGCAAGGGCGAAACCGGCCTCTCGCAATTGAGCGAGATGAAGACCAATGCCCAGCTTTCCACCGGGCTTGGCCGCGGCCGCGTGTTTGCCCGCGCCGAAGCGGTGGTGATCGATGCCGGGCGTCCGACGGGTTCGGGCCTTGCGCGCTTTGGCACCAATGCCACGATCGAGGCGCAGGCCATCGTCAACAAGGTGGCCTCCGCTCTGGTCAATGCCGAAACCCAGCGCGCCTCGGGCGTGGCGCTCAGCGCCGGCTATGCCGACAAGCTGGTGCAGGTTGAAGGCGGCACGACGCCGGTGGGCTTTGGCAACACCCGCGCCACATGGCGCGTGGCCGTCACGCCGCAAATGTCCGAACACGCCACCGCGCGCGCATGGTTCGAACGCAAGCCGGTGACCGACAGCGTCGTCTCCTATGCCGGGACGCGCGATCCGGTCACGGGCCAGACCTGGGGACAGGTGATGCGCACCGGGGGCGGTGTTGGTTACTCGTATGAAAACAATGGCAACGGCGCCTATGGCGACGTCAGCTATAACCGCTATAACGGCACCAATGTGCTCTCGAACCGCAATGTCGAGGTCAATGTCGGCGGCTATATGCAGGCATGGCGCGATGAACATTCCTCGATTACCGCGGGGATGAACATCAATTACCAGTCCTATGCCAACAACCAGAACCAGTTCACATGGGGTCAGGGCGGCTATTTCAGCCCGCAGAGCTTCCTCGCGCTCAGCTTCCCGATCCGCTATGCCTATCAAAAGGGCAATCTGGATCTGAAGGTGGCGGGCACGCCGGGCTTCCAGAGCTTCTCGCAGAACCGCACCGATCTGTATCCGGGCGATCCGGCGGCGCAGGCCACGCTCAACGCTCTGAAGGCCGCCAACAGCGATGTTCGCAACTATTACGACAGCCTGAGCAAGACCGGCTTCGGCATGTCGGCCCAGACCTCGCTTTACTATCGCATCGGCCCGGCCACCCGCGTTGGCGGCGAGGTCAGCTATAACACTTTCGGCAATTATGACGAATTCCGTTCGATGCTGGGCATTCGTCAATCCCTTGGCAACACCAAATAAGGGGGGCATTCACATGAGGCTTGCATATGACGGGACACCCAAGGGGGGAGGCACGATGGATGACATGCCTTTGCCGCCGCTGACCTCGGATCGCGGACTGGCGGTGATTGCGGCGCTGGCGGTATCGGAAATCTTTGCCAATGCGGGCAAGGATCAGGCGCAGGGCTTCTTTCGCGCCGTGGGCCAGCGTCTGGCCCGGCAGAACCCGATCCCCGCCATGCGCGACCTGCGCGAGCTTCAGGGCGCGGTCAACGCGGTCTGGGCGCGCGTCGGGCTGGGCGAGGCGGAGATCACGCTCGACCTGCAAGGCGTGCTGATCCATCATCACGAGGCGCCCGCCACCATCCCCTATGATCCCGATTTCAACTGGGGCGCTGCCTTGCCCTCGCTGTTGCTGGGGGCCTATGACGGATGGATGCGTGCCATGGGCAGCCCCGAGGCGTTGCAGACCCGCCTGTTGTCCTGTGCGGACAACATCATTGAAATCCGCCATGGCGCAGAGATTGATGCAAGATAAGAACATGCTGTTCGACCGTCGCCATATGTTGATGGCCGCCAGCGCCGCCCTGATGGTGGGCTGTTCGCGCAAGGGGGAGGGCAAATCCGTGACCCCGGAAGCATCGACGGGCGGGCAGAAGTCTTTTGACGGCCCGAAGACCATGGACAGTCCGAAGAATCTGGACGGCATGTGGACCAGCTTTCGCCAGATCTATCTGGATGCATCGGGCCGGATCGTGGACACCGGCAACGGCGGGATCAGCCATACCGAGGGTCAGGGCTATGGCATGTTGATGGCCGTGGCAGTGGGCGATCGACCGGCGTTCGAGGCCATGTATAACTGGACGCAGGCCCATCTGGCCCGTGCCGACATGGCGCTCTATTCGTGGCGTTTCGATCCGCGTTCCAACAATCCGGTGGCCGACCCCAACAATGCCACCGATGGCGATATGCTGATCGCGCTGGCGCTGGCGCGGGCGGCGCGGCGCTGGGGCGTGGCGGCATGGGAGGCACGCTCGCGCCAGATCCGGCAGGCGATCCGCGAACATCTGGTGATCGCGCGCGGGGGCCAGCATTATCTGATGCCGGGCATTGCGGGTTTCGATCTTGGCGACCGGCTGATGATCAACCCGTCCTATTACATCTTTACCGCGCTCGATGCCTTTGCCGCGCTGGATGGCGCGGCCACATGGGGTCCGGTGATCGCGACGTGCGAGAACGTGCTGCGCAAGGCGCGGTTTGGCGTGCATAATCTGCCTACAGACTGGGTGGTGGTGGGCGCCGACGGCATGCCCCAGCCCGCGCCCGACAAAGCGCCGCAATTCGGCTTTGATGCGGTGCGCGTCGCGCTTTACGCGGTGGCGGCTCGGCGCGGCGCGCTGGTGGCGCCGATTGCCGATTACTGGCGGGCAAAACAGGCCGGCGGCCAGACGATCCCGGCATGGGTGGATGTCTATTCCGGGGCCGAGGCGCCCTTCCCGCTCTCGCCGGGCGGGCTCAACGTCGTGCAGCGGACTTTGAACCTGCCGATGAAGACCGAGGCGCTGGCGCAGGATTATTACGGCTGCGTGCTGCAATTGCTGGCGCGACATTTGAGGTGAATGCCCTCTGGGCGTCTGCGCTGAACACCTTGCGCAAAGGGGCGGCCCGACCCATCTTTTCCGGTAAAGGAGAATATGGATGACCGCCCCTCTCACCTTGAAACCGGTTACGTTGAACGCTCAGGCGCAACGTTTCGAGATGCCGATTGAGGAAAACGCCCTCGCCTTTTGCACCTATCGGCAGGACGCGGGCGGGGCCTATCATCTGCTCCATGCCGAGGTTCCCCCTGCCTATGAAGGGCGCGGGATCGGCGGGGCGCTGGCGAAGGGTGTGTTCGAACTGGCGCGGGCGCAAGGGTTGAAACTGACGCCGCACTGTTCCTTCATGGTTGCATGGGCTGCGCGCCACCCGGAATATGGCGACGTGCTGACCTCGCCATAATGGCCCGGAATAACACGGGACCAGAATAACGCTGGCCCCGCTCTCGCCAGCGGGGCCAACGCCCTGCCCTGCCCGGCACACGCCGGGCGGTCAGCTTATGCGGGCGCTCAGCTTATTCGCCGATGGCGGCCTTGGCCTTGCCTGCGGCGGTCTGAATCTTGCCCTTGGCGTCCTGCGCCGCGCCTTCCGCGGCCAGTTTGACGTCGCCCGTTTCCTTGCCGATGGCTTCCTTCGCCTTGCCGACCAGCGAGTTGGTGGCGCCCGAAATGCGATCGCTGACAGAACCCATGATACGTCTCCTGCGAAATGAATGGATCAATGCGAAGACCGCGGTTTGTTGCCTGACAGGCGGGCCTTCATGGGATGGAATGACGCGCGGCAGGCAGGGTTCCGCCGATAGATTATTTTTGATCATCGCGGTGCAGGCATGAAACCTTTTGCGATCTGGCGCGTCTACATGCCTGATGGAGCGGGGGAAGAACATGGATGTCAGGCCGAGGGGCGCTTGCTTCATGCTTGCAGCCGGTTTTTTGCTTGGCGCCTGTTTCCTGTTGGGGGGCTGCCTCGACAGCAGGGGACAGGACGACGTCTGGTATGGCTATTACTATGACGATCTGCGCGATAATGCCGAGGGCGCCATCTCCCGCCCCTATAAAACTGCGCAGGAATGCCGCATCGCGATGCAGGATTATACGATGGAGGCCAAGGTGACCTCCGGCTTTGCCTGCGCGCGCGGATGCGCTTCGGCGCGCGACGGGGCGATTGCCAACTGTCGCGAGGTGGTGCGCTGATATGGTGCTGGACCTGCGCGCTCCCATCGCCTTGCGCGGCAAATGGATCGGCATGATCCTTCTGGGCTTTGTCGCGCTGGCCGGGATCGTGGGTTCGGCGGCAATCCTGATGACGATGAACCAGCGCCAGATGGACGGCGTGGCCCATGCCTATCAGGTCGAACGGCAGGTTTCGGCCATGCGCGTATCGCTGCTGCGTATCGACAGTTTTCGCCGCAAAAAGGACATTGAGCGGCGCGCCGACGAATTGAAAACCTATCGCACAAGGCTGGACAGCGCGATTGCCAGTTTCCGCACGCTGACCAGCGACAATCCACGGCAACAGGCCCGCGTGCCCTTGCTCGAAGCCCTGCAGGCGCAGGTGCTGCTCGATGTGGGGGCGATCACCAAAGAGGAATTTGGCGAATCGATCCGGGTCGAGGACCCGCTGGGCATGCTCGACGTGCTGACCAAGGCGATGCAGGATGAGGAATTGCGCCTGCAACGGTTTCGCAACGCGGAAATGCGGCGGATTCAATATGGGTTCTATGTCGTGCTGGGGGCGGCAGGCCTGTTGCTGATCGTGGTGGGACTGCTCACCTTTGTCAGCCTGCGCCGTTTCACCCGCGATCTGGTCAATTCGCGTCAGGCGCTGCGCGACGCCAATGCCGGGCTGGAACTGGCCGTGCAGGAGCGCACCGCCGATCTTAAACGCGCCAATGGCGAACTTCAGCGCTTTGCCTATATCGTCAGCCATGATCTGCGCTCGCCGCTGGTCAATGTGATGGGCTTTACCTCGGAACTGGAAATCGCGGCGAAGCGGCTGGGCGAAATGCTGGAGGAGGCGCGCAAGACCCGCCCCGAAACGCTGTTTCCCGGCACGGACGAACTGATCGAACAGGATTTGCCCGAAGCGATCCATTTCATCCGCACCTCCACGCAAAAGATGGACCGGCTGATCAACGCCATCCTGCAACTATCGCGACAGGGCAGCCGCGCGCTGATGCCGGCATGGCTGGATATGAACCGGCTGCTGGCCGATGTGGTTGAAACGCTCAAGGTGCGGGCCGAACAGGCCGGGGCGCAGATCATCATCGCCCCCAACCAGCCCGAGATCTATGGCGATCGGGTGGCGATCGAACAGATCCTGTCCAACCTGATCGAAAATGCGATCAAATATAACCAGCCCGGCCGCCCGCCGATCATCGAGGTCACGGGCCGACGCATCGGAACCCATGCCGAATTTCGCGTGACCGACAACGGGCGCGGCATCGATCCGGGCGATTTCGAGCGTGTCTTCGACCTTTTCCGTCGCTCGGGCGCACAGGACCGGCCCGGCGAAGGCATCGGACTGGCGCATGTTCGTGCGGTGGTTTATCGTCTGGGCGGGTCTATCCTGATTGAATCCGAACTGGGTGTCGGATCGACCTTCATCCTCTCGATCCCGCTGCATTATTCCGAGGAGCAGAGTCAGGTCTCATGAGCAATCCATTGCCTGTCACGATTATCATGATCGAGGACGATCTGGGCCATGCGCGCCTGATCGAAAAGAATATACGTCGTGCCGGGATTTCCAACCATATCACCCATTTCGACAATGGCACGGCGGCGCTGGAATTCCTGTTCAACCCGACGCAGGATCCCGCACGGCGGGGACCGGTGCTGATCCTGCTGGACCTCAACCTGCCCGATATGAGCGGCACGGCGGTTCTGGCGCGGATCAAGGAGGCGCCCGAATTGCACCGCACGCCCGTTGTCGTGCTGACCACCACCGACGACAGGGTCGAGATCCAGCGCTGCTATGATCTGGGCTGCAATGTCTATATCACCAAGCCGGTGAATTATGAGAGCTTTGCCGAAGCGATCCGCCAGCTTGGCCTGTTCCTCTCGGTCATCCAAATTCCGGAAAGCGGTGGCTGATGCCTCTCTCGGAATCGCGCGTCCTCTATATTGACGATGACGAGGGGCTGTGCCGACTGGCCAAGCGCCACCTCGAAAGGCAGGGCTGCGAGCTGACCTATGCGCTCTCGGGCGCGGAGGGGATCGAACTGGCCCGGGCGGAGCCTTTCGATCTGGTGGCGCTCGATCACTTCATGCCGGGCATGGGCGGGCTGGAAACGCTCGAACTGCTGATGGCGCTGCCCTCGCCGCCCGGCGTGATCTATGTCACCGGATCGGACGAAACGGGCGTGGCGGTGGCCGCGCTCAAGGCGGGCGCGGTCGATTATGTGGTCAAGACCGGCAGCGGCGATTTCTTCGAACTGCTGACCAGCACGCTGCATCAGGCGCTGGCCACCTTGCGCCTGCGCCAGCAGAAGGAGCAGGTCGAACAGCAATTGCGCGACACCAATGTTCAACTTGAAGCGTTACTGCATGAAATGAACCATCGCGTGGCCAACAGCCTGCAGATGGTTTCCTCGCTGGTCAGCCTGCAATCGCGCCGGGCGACCGGACAGGAGGCGCGCGCGATGCTTCAGGATGTGCGCCACCGCATTCAGGCGATAGGCCGCATCCATCGCCAGCTCTATACGGGCGAGAGCTTTCACGCGGTCAATATGCGCGATTATCTGGAAGGCATGGCGCGCGATCTGACCGGCACGTTCTCCAGCGAGAACATCCGGCGCTCGATCAAGGTGATGGCTCAGGATGCCTCGCTGCCTGCAGCAATGGCGGTAACGCTGGGCGTGCTGGTCAATGAACTGGTCAGCAATGCCTGCAAATATGCCTATGGCAAGGAGGAATCGGGCGAGGTCCGCATCCGCTTCGACCTTGAAGGCGCGGATGGCTATCACCTGCGCGTCGAGGATGACGGGATCGGTTTGTCCGGCATGAACGACGGCCTGAACCCCAAAGGGACCGGCCTGGGATCACAGATCGTAACCGCCATGGCCCGATCACTGGGGGCCAAGCACAGCGTTACGAGCGAAGGGAAAGGATTGCAGGTGGATATTTACCGCGCGCCCTCATCCCTGCCGCCCTCGACCTTGCCGGAAACCGCAAGCGCGGTCGATTCCACGAGCTGATGTCGGGGGATCGCCGGTGGCCTTTATACCACCGGCGATCCCCGGCAGGCGGGATCAGGCCGCCCGGGGCATGGTCAGATGCGCTGGCGCAATCTGCCGAAATTGCGTGATGAATGCCTCCAGCACTTCACCCTCCAAGACGAAGTTATGGCGGAAATCGGGCAGCACCCCGCCCTCCAGCACCGCAGACAGGGCCGCGCGGGCGCGCGCAATCCGGCTCTTGACGGTGCCGACGGCCACGCTGCAGATTTCGGCGATTTCCTCATAGCTGACGGAACCCACCGCCATCAGGATAAGCACCTCACGCTGGGCATCGGGCAGCGTTTCGAGCGCGCGCAGCACGTCCGCAGCCTCCAGCTGGCTTTCCTGATCGCCCGGCGTGTTCAGGATGGTTTCGGCCACGCTTTCATCATAATCGCCCACAAAGCGTTCGCGGCGCAATTGTCCGAAATAGTGATGGCGCAGAATGGTAAAAGTCCATGCCCGGAAGCTGGTGCCCCCGACATAGCGGTCGCGCGCGGCCCATGCCTTCATCAGCGTTTCCTGGGCCAGATCGTCGGCCCGGTCGCGATTGCCGCACAGCGTGCGGGCAAAGGCGCGCAAATGGGGGATGGCCGCCGTCAGTTCCTTGTGAAACTCGGCATCGCTCAGCGGTGCACCGGATACGGCACTGTTCTTGCCGCCTTTTTCGGATCGCTCGGTCATGCGAAATTTCCTTTTTAGGTCCTCACAAGCGCTAACGTCCCGATTACGCGAAGGTTCCATCGCGGGGGCATGCTGAAATTTATAAAATTTTCTTTTATTATCATATGTATAATTAGAAATCCTGCTCCCGCGTAAAAATTTTGTCGCAATTTGCACGGTCAGCGGAACCTGTCGCGCGCTGAGCTGTTTGAAAAGCAGGCCACTACTCGCTGCGAGGACATCCATGACTTTGATCACTGAGCGCGCCGGTTCTTTTCGCAAACCTGGCGATCTTGCCGCCTCGCTGCCCTATCTGCGCCGCTATGCGCGCTCGGTAACCGGGCGTCAGGCCAGCGGCGATGCCATCGTGCGCGCCACACTCGAAGCCTCGCTGCAGGACCCCGCGCTGCTGGCCGAAATCAACAGCGGTGCAGTCGGCCTGTTCCGCGCTTTTACCAAAGTATGGACCACCAGCGACGCCGGTTTCGCGCGCGGGGCCGAAAGCTTCGCCGCCGAAACCGCCTCGCAGATCGCCCGCGTGCCCAGCTTTCCCCGTCAGGCGCTGCTGCTCAACCAGCTTGAGGATTTCTCGATTGCCCAGACCGGCGAAATTCTGGGGGTGAGCGAGGAGGAGGCCGCCGATCTGGTGCAGCAGGCGATTGCCGATCTGGCGCTTGACCGGCCGGTCGATGTGCTGATCATCGAGGATGAGACGCTGATCGCCAGCCATCTGGAGGATATCGTGGCCGATGCAGGCCACCGCGTGATCGGCAACGCCACCACCGCCGCCGAGGCTCAAACGATCTTTGCCGCCAAGCGTCCCGGCCTGGTGCTGAGCGACATGCAGTTGGCCGATGGCAGCTCGGGGGCCGATGCGGTGGATTCAATCCTGCGCATCGGCGATGTGCCGGTGATCTTCATCACCGCCTTTCCCGAATTGCTGTTGACGGGCGAGCGCCCCGAACCGGCTTTCCTGATCGGCAAGCCCTTTCGCGATGAAACCGTGCGTGCCGCAATCAGCCAGGCGCTGTTTTTCGGATCGCATGTAGACAAATAGCCGTCGAGGCGCTGTCATTGGCGCGGTCGATATGCAATGTTTCGATGAATGGAATGGGACAAGCCCGTGAAAGAAGTTCCTCCCTTCAACGCCGATGGGGCCAAGGCGGTCGTTGAAATCCCCGCGCCCTCCCCTTCGGTTTCTCCGCAGGCATCCACCACGGCGCCCCCGCCCGCGTGGAGCCAGGATATCCGCGCCTATTACCATGCTGCAGCCGAAGAACCGGTGCCGCAGGATTTTGTCGACCTGATGGCGCAGATCGCCAAGCAGATCGAAAAATAACCCCGCATTCCGCAATGGAACCTCTGCCCGCTCTGGGTATTTCTTTTCTGTAATCGTCCTCTGGCGATCACCACGAAAGAAATAAAGGAGGAAAGCGATGCTTCTTTTTCTTGCCATTGTGCTGGTTATTGCGTGGATCGGCGGCTTTGCCGTGTTTCATGTCGCAGGCGCGCTGATCCATCTGCTGCTGATTTTCGCCATCGCCTCCTTTGTGATTCATCTGATCACCGGGCGCTCCTCGGTCAGTTGAACATTACAGGAAAGGAGAAAGACATGGGTATCATCATCTGGCTCCTCTCGGGCGCGTTCGTGGGCTGGCTGGCCAGCCTGATCATGCGCCGCGACGGGCAACAGGGCTTTCTGGGCGACATGGTGGTGGGCATTGTGGGCGCCTTTATCGGCGGGCTGCTGTTTGCAGGCGGCACAATCAACGACGGCGTGATCTCACTGGGCACCATTCTGGTCTCGGTGGTGGGCGCGGTGGTCCTTTTGGCCATTGTCAATCTGGCTCGGCGCGGTTCGCTGCGCTGAGCCTGCCCGGCTCCTTCACCCTGTCCACCCTCTATGCACAAAGCCATAGTGAGATATAACCAGCTTGTGTTGTCACGATTCCCGCCCCGTCCTGCTCCGGTCTGCATCGATATGACCTTGCGTTCATGACCTATGCTCAAGGCCTGTCCTTTGCGCTGCTGCTGGGCGCCATTGCGATGTTTGTGTGGGGGCGGTTTCGTTATGATCTGGTGGCGCTGGTCGTGCTGGTCATTGCGATGGCCACCGGCGATGTTCCTGTCAAACAGGCCTTTACCGGCTTTACCAGCGATGTTGTCATCATCGTCGGTTCGGCGCTGGTGGTCAGCGCGGCGATTGCCCGCTCCGGCGTGATCGAATGGGCGGTGGGGCCGTGGCTGGAGCGGCTGCGCACCGCCCAGGTTCAGGTGCCGGTGCTGGCAGGAACCACCGCGATCCTCTCGATGCTGACCAAGAATGTGGGCGCGCTGGCGATCCTGATGCCGGTGGCCTTGCGCATCGGGCGCAAGACCGGCACATCGCCCGCCAGCCTCCTGATGCCGATGGCCTTTATGTCCTTGCTGGGCGGGCTGGTCACTCTGGTGGGCACATCAACCAATATCATCGTCAGCCAGATCCGCCAGCAGGAGCTGGGCCGCCCCTTTGCCCTGTTCGATTTTGCGCCGGTCGGTCTGGTGCTGACGGCGCTGGGCCTGCTGACGGTCAGCGTGGCGTGGCGGCTGCTGCCCAGCAAGCGGCAGGGCGCGGCCGGTCTCGATACCGCCTCGGCCCAGACGCGTTATACCACCGAGGCGCGCATCACCCCGGAACTGGCGGAGAGCGGCGTAACCATCGCGGATCTGCGCCTCAACGATGAGGGGGTGATGCTGCGGCGGCTGATCGGGCCGGATGGGGCGGCGCGCCCCGCCCTGCCCGACGCCGCGCTTCAGGCGGGCGGTTGTCTTGTGCTGGAGGGGCAAGACGAGGCGCTCGATCGCCTGTTCGCCCGCGTGCCGCAACTGCATGGGCGCGAAACGCGGCGGATGAGCAAGCCCGAACCCGGCGAGGAAATGCGCAGCATTGAGGCGGTAGTGCAGGAACACTCGCTGCTGGTGGGCCAGACCGCACAGGAGGTCGGCCTTTATGACCGTTTCGGCGTCCATCTGATGGGCATCGGCCGCAGCCAGGAGCGGATCACCGAAAGGCTGGACGAAACCGCCCTGCGCGCGGGCGATGTGCTGGTGCTGCGCGCGGGGGAAAGGGCCCTGCCCGCCATCCTGACCGATCTTGACCTGCTGCCCCTGTTCGAGCGCCATGTGAAACTGGGCGACCGGCGGCAGAGGTTTTTACCGATCATCGTGCTGGCATGCGCGATGGTGATGGTGGCCTGCGGGGTGGCGCCGGTGGCGGGGGCCTTCTTCGGCGCAGCGGTGATGATGATGGTGGTGGGCGCGCTTTCCCCGCGTGAGGCCTATGGCGCGCTCGAACCCGAAGTGCTGGTGCTGCTGGGCGCGCTGACGCCGATCAGCGAGGCGGTGCATCACAGCGGCGGCACCGAAATCATCGCCCATGTGATGACCGGTCTGCTTGACGGCATGGCGCCGATCCTTGCACTGGGGCTGATGATGGCGGCGGCGATGGTCTGCTCGCCCTTTCTCCATAATGCGCCCACGGTGCTCCTGCTGGGGCCGGTGGCGGTCGGCGTGGCGCGCGGGCTTCATCTCAATCCCGACGCGTTTCTGATGGCAGTGGCCACGGGCGCGGGATCGGATTTCCTGACGCCTGTGGGCCATCAGTGCAACACGCTGGTGATGGGGCCGGGCGGCTATCGCTTCGGCGATTACTGGCGGCTGGGCCTGCCTTTGTCGATCATGGTGATTGTCGCGGGGACGCTGGCCATCGACCTGTTCTGGCCCTTGTAGGCGCGCGCGATCAGGCGCGCGCCAAGGCTTTCAACGCAAAGATCCGCGCCGAAACAGATTGACCAGACCCAGCAGCACGATGGCGCCCACCAGCGAGACCGAAAAGCTGCCGATGGTCAGCGGGCTGTTGTTGATATCCCCGTGCGAGAACATCAGCCCGCCGATAAAGGCGCCGACCACGCCGATGACGATATTGCCGAACAGGCCCATGCTTTCGCCCATGATCATGCCCGCCACCGCCCCGACCAGCGCGCCGATGACAAGCCATAAGAGAATGCTCATCGTAACTCTCCTTGATTGACTGATATGCCATCAACAGCAGTCGGGGCGCGATGTTCCATGGCCTGTTGCACGCGGGGCCATGCTGCGCCCGCATAAAGACGTAAATTTGCAGAGCGGGCATGCAACCTTCCCGCGCTTCGATTCTTTCATCCTCAGCGCGCAGGCACAACTCGCCAACGAAAAGGCCTGCGGTATGGAAGGAAGGAAACCCATGAGAAATCTTGTTCTTGCGGCCGCGTTGGCCTCCTCCGCTCTGGCCACCACAATTGCCACCACCGCCCATGCCGAAACCGGCCCCTATGTGACGGTCGAAGGCGGCGCAGTGCAGCATGAGCGCATCGACATCCGTGACGGCAGCGGCAATTTCCAGCGCAACAACCGAGCCAAGCTGGGCTGGCAGGCGGGCGGCGCGGTCGGCTATGACTTTGGCAATTTCCGCCTTGAGGCCGAGGGTTTCTATGACAAAACGGCGCTGAGAAGCGAATACCGTCCCAACGGCACCCCGCTGCCCAATGGCTATTTCAACAATGGCAACGGCTTTTACGGCCATACCGAAACCACCGCCGGCATGGTCAACGCGCTGTTCAGCGTGGGCAAATGGGGCATGTTCAAGGCCTATGCCGGCGCCGGCGCGGGCTATGCGCGAGTGGATGTGTGGGCCGACAACGGCACCGTGGGCGGCCTGCGCGGCCATGACGAAGGCTTCGCCTGGCAGGCGCTGGCAGGGATCAGCGCGCCGCTCAGCAAGAATGTCGACCTGGGCATAAAATATCGCTATTTCCGCCCCGAGGACGCCAAGCACTTTGCCGACCGCGACGGCGCGTTTCAGGGTGCCAAGGTCCGCAGCCATGCCGTGCTGGCCACGCTGACCTACAATTTCGGCCGCGCCGCCGAGCCTGCGCCCGAACCCGCACCGCCGCCGCCCCCGCCGCCGCCCGTGGCCGAGGCTCCGCCGCCGCCCCCGCCCCCGCCGCCGCCGCCCGCTCCGGTCTGCAACAAGGGGCCCTATATCGTGTTCTTCGACTGGGATAAGTCGGAGCTCACCAGCGAGGCGGCCAGCATTCTGGACAGCGCGGTTCAAGCCTACGGCAATTGCGCCAGCGTGCCGGTGATGGTGGCCGGTTATACCGACAGTTCGGGCACGCCCAAGTATAACCTCGGCCTGTCGGCCCGCCGCGCGGACTCGGTCAAATCCTATCTGACCAGCCACGGCATCGGCAGCGCCTCAATCACCACGCAGGGCCTTGGCGAAGCCAACCAGCGCGTGCCCACCGCCGATGGCGTGCGCGAATTGCAGAACCGCCGCGTGGAAATCACCTACGGGCCGGGCGCAGGCAACTGAGCCAGCCACCCCGCAACGAAAAGGGCCGGAGCAATCCGGCCCTTTTTTAGTGCAACGCGAAAACGCCATAAAACCAGCCCACAGCAATGTCGCGCAATGACGCATGGACATTGCCCGCCCCGCGCCCAATCTGCGCGGCATCAGCCATAGCCAAGAGGACCGTCATGCCAGCCGAAAAGGAAGCCTATAGCGGCGCAAACGCGATGCAGGACCGCCGCAGCTTCATCCGGGCCATGATGGAAACCGCAGGCGCGGCGGCCGCATTCACGCCTGCCATCGCCCGCGCGCTGGAAATCCCGGCCGACCGCCGCACAGGCACCTTGCAGGATGTGGCCCATGTGGTGATCCTGACGCAGGAAAACCGCTCGTTCGACCATTATTTCGGCACGATGCGCGGGGTGCGCGGCTATGGCGACCGCTTTGCCGTTCCTGCCCCGCCGCTGCCGCTGGCGCCCCATCGCTCCGTGCTGTTGCAACCCAACGAACATGCCGAGGCCGACCCTGCGCTGATCGCCCCGTTCCGGCTGGACACGGGGGTTGATTTCCGCCTCTATCGTCCGCTGGGCACGCCCCATATCTTTCCCGACAGCCAGGCCGCATGGGACAATGGCCGGATGGGCGCATGGCCCCACGCCAAGCACAATCACGCCATGGCCCATTTCACCCGCGCCGACCTGCCGTTTCAATATGCGCTGGCCGAGGCCTTTACCCTGTGCGACGCCTATCACTGCTCGATGCATGGCGGCACCAACCCCAACCGCCTGTTCATCTGGAGCGGCACGCATGATCCGCTGGGCCGGGGCCATGGGCCTGCGCTCGACAATGGCTATGACACGATGGAGGCCGATCCGGCGCATCACGGCGGCTATCGCTGGATGACCTATCCCGAAAGGCTGATGGCGGCGGGCATCGGTTTCCAGATCTATCAGGACATGGCCGACAATTTCTCGGACAACCCGCTGGTGGGTTTTGCCGCCTATCGCGCGGCCCGTTCCGGCCTGTCGCGTGAGACGGCGCTGCTGGCCCGGCGGACACTGGCCACGCGCTCGCTCGATGATCTGCGGGGCGATGTCGTGGGGGGCCGCCTGCCCCCGGTTTCGTGGATCGTCGCGCCCGCCGCGCAATCGGAGCATCCGGGCGCCTCCACGCCCCTGCAGGGCGCCGATTACACCGCCCGCGTGCTCGATGCGCTGACCGCCGATCCTGCGGTCTGGGCGCGCACGGTGCTGCTGGTCAATTTCGACGAGAATGACGGCCTGTTCGACCATATGCCGCCCCCCGCGCCGCCCGCACGCGTCGACGGCCGGATGATCGGAGCCACCACCATCGCGGCCGAGGACGAATATCACCGCGTCTCGCATAATGCCGGGGATGCGGCCTATCTCGACCGGCCCTATGGGCTGGGCATGCGTGTGCCGATGTACGTGATCTCGCCATGGAGCAAGGGCGGCCATGTCGCCTCCGAAGTGTTCGATCACACCAGCATCCTGCGTTTCCTGGAGGCGCGCTTTGGCGTGGCCGAGCCCAATATCAGCGCATGGCGGCGCGCGGTTTGCGGGGATCTGACCTCGTGCTTTGATTTTGCCGCGCCCGACACACAGGCTTTCATGGCCGCCATGCCCGCCACCGCCGATCTGTCGCGGCGCGCGGCGGGGCTGGTCGAGGTGGCCCCGCCGCTGCCCGCGCAATGGACCGCCCCGGTGCAGGAAACCGGCCTGCGCCCCCGGCGGGCAACGCCCTACCGTCTCGATGCGGCGCTGACGGGGGGACGGCTGGTCTTTGCCAATCGCTCGGCGGCGCGGGCGGCGGTGTTCCATGTCTATGATGTGGCAAGGCCCGACCTGCCCCCGGCGCGCTATACGGTGGGGGCGGGGCGCGAACTGGCCCATGATCTGGGTGGTACGCAGGCCGATCTCTTCGTGATCGGGCCCAATGGATTTCACCGCCGCCTGACCGGCCCCGCCGACCGCTTCACCGCCAGTCTGAGCGATGCCGCGCAATTGCTGATCCGTAATCAGACCTCGGCCCCGCTCTCAATCACGATCCGCGATGCCGCCTATGGCGCGGCCCCTTTAACGCTCACCCTTGCCCCGCATGAAGCGCGCAGCATCGCGCTGGACCTGTCGGCCAGCCATGGCTGGTATGACCGGCGGATCGAGGCAGGCGATCAGGTCTGGCGAATGGCGGGCCATATCGAGACGGGCAAGGCATCCTTTTCCGACCCGGCGGGCGGCGGCCCCGGCCCGCTCAACCTGTCAGGCTAAAGCTCGACGACGCGGCATCGCACGGCCAAAGCGCGGGGCAAATCCGTGGAGAGATCAGGGGATCGTGGTCGGAAAGGGCAATGGCGGAGCGGCAGGGATTCGAACCCTGGATACGCTTTTGGCGTATACTCACTTTCCAGGCGAGCGCCTTCGACCACTCGGCCACCGCTCCGCATGCACTGGAAGGCAGGCCCCTAGCGATGAAACGCGGCTTGCGCAAGAGAGGGCGCGCAGGCAGATTGCCTTGATGCGCAAAAAGATTGTTCTGTCCGCCGCCTTTGCCCTTTCTGTCACGCAGATGGCCATGGCGGCCCAGCCGGAAAAGCCCAAAACCCGGCCCAGCGCCGAGATCATCAAGGCGGCCCCGGCGGGCGACTGGCGCGAGATCGACCCGGCGGACCTGCTGGTGATGACGCTCGCCCCGGATAGCAGCGGCAAGCCGCGACAGGTGATCATCCAGCTATTGCCCGCGCCCATCAGTCAGGGCTGGATCGGCAATATGCGCAAGCTGGCCGCCGCGCATTGGTGGGACAATGGCGCGGTCTATCGGGTTCAGGACAATTGGGTCGCGCAATTTGGCGATCCCGACGAGGATACGCCCCAAGCCAAACCCCTGCCGTCCGGCTTGGCCAAGGTGCCGCAAAGCGACTATCTGCTGCGCGCCTTTGCTGCGCCCGAATATATCAATCCGGGCCGCGATGCCTATGCGCCGCACACGGGCATCGACATGGGCTTCCACATGGCTTTTGACGACAGCCATGTGTGGCCCACCCATTGCTATGGCTCGGTGGGGGTGGGGCGCAACAATGCGCCCGACACCGGCATGGGGGCCGAACTCTATGCCGTCATCGGCACGCCGCCGCGCCAGCTTGACCGCAACATTGCCGTGGTGGGCCGGGTGATCGAGGGGATCGAGCATCTCTCCTCCCTGCCCCGCGCGCCGGGCAACGGCATGTATAATGACAAGGCCAAGAACACGCCGATCCTCTCGATCCGGCTGGGCAATGAGCTGCCCCCTGCCGATCAGCCGCATTTAGAATATCTCTCCAGCGCCAGCGCCTCGTTTCGCGATTATGTGAACGCGCGGGTCAACCGGCATGACGATTTCATCATCTATGCCCCCGGCAGTGCCGACATCTGCAACATCCCGATTCCCATCCGGCGCAAAGGGTGAGATGCGGCGATAACAGGCGGGGATGAGCCGCCCCGCGCCCTTGCACGGCGGATGGCGAAAACCTATTCATACCGCAAATTCGTATTCAAACCCTAGGATTTCCGCGCCATTCCCGGGCGATGAACTGGCGCAAACCCCATCATGGCGCTAGATCATCCGGGCAATGGGCCACCACCAAGGCGGCCCGATGAACCATGGCGCGGAAGCACTCCAACCCAAGGAGAATGCCGTGACAGTCGTGACACCCGAGGGGACTCCATCGATGAGCTTTACCGCCGACAAGCTGCTGCTGTTTGGCGCCACCGGCGATCTTTCGCAGCGTATGCTGCTGCCCTCGCTGTGCGCGCTCCATGCCGACGCTCTGGTGCCGGAAAAGCTCAACATCATCGGCACGGCGCGGTCCGAGCTTGATGACGATGGCTTCCGCAATTTCGCGGCCGACGCCTTGAACAAATTCCTGCCCGATTATCGCAAGAGCGCGATTCCCGGCTTTCTTCAGCGACTGACCTATCAGGCGCTCGACGCGAATCAGACCGCGCAATTTGCCGATCTGGCCGCCAAGGTCGGCCCGCGTCAGGATGGTCTGGCGATCTTCCTGTCCACCGCGCCCAGCCTGTTCGAACCCACCATCGCGGGCCTTCAGGCCAGCGGCCTTGCCGACGAGACCAGCCGCATCGGCCTTGAAAAGCCGCTGGGCACCGATCTGGACACCAGCCGCCATATCAATGACGCGGTGGCCTCGGCCTTTCCCGAAGACCGCATTTTCCGCATCGACCACTATCTGGGCAAGGAAACCGTCCAGAACCTGATGGCGCTGCGCTTTGCCAATATCCTGTTCGAGCCGATCTGGAACGCGCATTATATCGAGCATGTCCAGATCACCGTGGCCGAAACCGTGGGCCTTGAAGGGCGCGTGGGCTTTTACGACGGCGCGGGCGCGCTGCGCGATATGGTGCAGAACCATATGCTGCAACTGCTCGCCCTTGTCGCGATGGAGCCGCCCAGCCGGTTCGATCCGGCCGCGATCCGTGGCGAAAAGACCAAGGTTCTGCGTAGCTTGCGCACCGTTGCCGCAGGCGACACCGTGACCGGCCAGTACCGCGCGGGCGCGATCGACGGCGCCTCGGTGCCGGGCTATGCCGACGAATTGGGCAAGCCTTCGGCCACCGAGACTTTCGTGGCGATCAAGGCGCATATCGACAACTGGCGCTGGAAGGGCGTGCCCTTCTATCTGCGCACCGGCAAGCGTCTGCCCAAGCGGACCACCGAAATCGTCGTGCAGTTCCGCCCGGTGCCCCATTCGATGTTTGCCCAGCGCGGCGCGATTGCCCAGCCCAACCGGCTGGTCATCGGCATCCAGCCGGAAGAAAACATCACCTTCACCACCAATGCCAAGGTGCCGGGTCTGGATCGCGGCGGGCTTCGCCTGCGCGAGGTGCCGCTCGACATCAGCATGGAAGACGCCTTCGCAGGCCCGACCAAGCGCATTGCCTATGAGCGCCTGCTGCTCGACCTGATCGAGGGCGACCAGACGCTGTTCGTCCGCCGCGACGAGGTTGAGGCGCAATGGGCCTGGATCGACGGCGTGCGCAAGGTGTGGACCGACAATGGCATCACGCCCAATCCCTATGGCGCGGGAAGCTGGGGGCCGACCGCCGCCATCGCCCTTGCCGCCAAGGATGGCGTGGCGTGGCACGAATAATCGGGCACGAATAACGATAGGATATAGCTGATGGCCGAACTGCACCCCACTATCGCCCGCGTGACGCAGCGCGTGATCGAGCGCTCCAAGGCGACCCGCACCGCCTATCTCGACCTGATGGCGCGCGAAACCGATCGCCATGGGGACCGTTCGGCCTATGGCTGTTCCAACCTTGCCCATGCCTATGCCGGCGCGGTGGAGGACCAGAAGACGCTGGCCTTCACCCGTGGCCAGAACATCGGCATCGTCACGGCGTATAATGACATGCTCTCCGCGCATCAGCCCTATGCGCGTTTTCCCGATGCGATGAAGATCTATGCCCGCGAAGTGGGCGCCACGGCGCAGGTTGCAGGCGGCGTTCCGGCCATGTGCGACGGCGTGACGCAGGGCATGGACGGGATGGAGCTGTCGCTCTTTTCGCGCGATACGATTGCGCTTTCCACCGCCGTTTCGCTCTCGCACGCCGTGTTTGACAGCACCGCGCTGCTGGGCATCTGCGACAAGATCGTGCCGGGTCTGGTGATCGGCGCGCTGCGCTTTGGCCATCTGCCCTCGATCTTCATCCCCAGCGGCCCGATGCCCAGCGGCATTGCCAACAAGGAAAAGCAGAAAACCCGCCAGCTCTATGCCGAGGGCAAGGTGGGCCGCGAGGAACTGCTCAAGAGCGAGATGGGTTCGTACCACTCGCCGGGCACCTGCACTTTCTATGGCACGGCCAATTCCAATCAGATGATGATGGAAATGATGGGCCTGCAACTGCCCGGCTCCAGCTTTGTGCCGCCCAACACGCCGCTGCGCAGCCAGTTGACCCGCGCCGCCGTCCACCGTCTGACGCAGATCAGCCGCAAGGGCGCCGATCCGCGCCCGATGGGCGAAGTGGTTGATGAAAAGGCGATCCTAAACGCCTGCATCGGCCTGCTGGCCACCGGAGGCAGCACCAATCACGCGATCCACCTGCCCGCGATGGCGCGGGCGGCGGGCGTGCAGATCGACTGGGCGGATCTGGATGAATTGTCCTCAGTCGTGCCGCTGATCGCGCGCGTCTATCCCAATGGGTCGGGCGATGTGAACCATTTCCACGCGGCGGGCGGCATGGGCTATATCATCCGCGAACTGCTGGGCGCTGGGCTTTGCCATGGCGACATCCTGACCGTGGCCGAGGGCGGTTTCGCCGCCTATGCGACAGAACCCTATCTCGACGGCGATGCTCTGGCCTTCCGCCCCGCGCCCGAAGTCAGCCATGATCCGGCGATGCTCTCGACCGTGGCACAGCCGTTCCAGCCCGATGGCGGTATGCGTCTGGTGCAGGGCAATCTGGGCCGCGCGACCTTCAAGTCCTCCTCGGTGGAAAAGGAACGCTGGACCATCGAGGCCCCCGCGCTGGTGTTCAACAGTCAGGAAGAAGTGCAAGCCGCCTTCAAGGCGGGCGAGTTGGAACGCGACTGCGTGGTGGTCGTGCGTTTCCAGGGGCCGCGCGCCAATGGCATGCCCGAACTGCACAAGCTGACCCCGCCGCTCGGCGTGCTTCAGGACAAGGGCTTCAAGGTGGCTCTGGTCACCGATGGCCGCATGTCGGGCGCGTCCGGCAAGGTGCCCGCCGCCATCCACGTCACGCCCGAAGCCCTTGCGGGCGGCGCGCTGGCGCTGGTGGAAAATGGCGACATCATCCGCGTCTGCGCCGAAACGGGCACGCTGGAGGTGAAGGCCGACCTGTCGACCCGCACCGCCGCAACGCCGCCGGTCGGCGCGATGGGCGTGGGCCGCGAATTGTTCGCCATGTTCCGCGCCGGGGCCGATGGCGCCGAACGCGGCGGCTCAGCCATGCTGGCGCTGGCAGGTCTTTGACGCTAAAGGCCTGACGACGGAGGGGATTCATGGAACTCGTTACGGTAGATATTGGCGGCACTCACGCGCGCTTTACCATTGCCACGATCGGCGATGATGGGGCGATCACGCTGGGCGAACCGGCCACGCTGAAAACCAATGAACATGCCAGCTTTGAAACGGCATGGGAGCATTTCGCGGAAATTTCCGGCCGCCCCCTGCCGCGCGCGCTGGCGCTGGCCGTGGCCGGGCCGGTGGGCGGCGAACTGATCCGCTTTACCAACAACCCTTGGGTGATCCTGCCCGATCAGTTGCCCGAGCGTTTGGGCGTGGACAAAGTCACCATCGTCAATGACTTTGGCGCGGTGGGTCATGCCGTGGCCCGCGCGAGCAAGGAGCATTTCCAGCACCTGACCGGGCCGGACACGCCTCTGCCCGCCAGCGGCACGATTACCATCGTGGGCCCCGGCACGGGCCTTGGCGTGGCGCATGTGTGGCGCGACGGCAACGGCTTCTATCATGTTCAGGCAACCGAAGGCGGCCATCTCGATTTCGCCCCGCTCGACGCGGTGGAGGATGCGATTCTGGCCCGTCTGCGCCAGCGCCACCGCCGTGTTTCGGTGGAGCGCGTGGTGGCGGGCCCCGCGATTGTCGATATTTACGAAACGCTGGCCGCGCTGGAGCAGCGCCCCGTGCTGCATACCGACGACCGCACGATCTGGACCAGGGGCACCGCGGGCGAGGACACGCTGATGGCGGCGGCCATCGACCGCTTCTGCCTCTCGCTGGGTTCGGCGGCGGGCGATCTGGCGCTGGCGCAGGGCGGATCGGCCGTGGTCATCGCGGGCGGGCTTGGCCTGCGGATCAAGGACACGATCCTTTCCTCCGGCTTTGCCGAGCGTTTCCGCGCCAAGGGCCGTTTTGAAAGCCTGATGGCCAGCCTGCCGGTCAAGCTGATTACACACCCGCAGCCGGGCCTGCTTGGCGCCGCCGCCGCGTTTCAGAAGGAACATGCATGATGAGCACCCCTACCCCCGCCTCCGCCCGGATCGACGCCATCATGCGCACCGCCCCGGTGATCCCGGTGCTGGTGATCGACCGTCTTGAAGACGCGCTGCCGCTGGCCGAAGCGCTGGTGGCCGGTGGCCTCAAGGTGCTTGAAGTCACGCTGCGCACCGAATGCGCATTGGACGCGATCAAGGTGATGAAGCAGGTTCCCGGCGCGATTGTCGGCGCAGGCACGGTGCTCAACCCCGACGATCTGGCCCGCGCGATTGACGCTGGCAGCGAATTCATCGTCTCGCCGGGCCTGACCCCGCGTCTGGGCGAAGCCGCGGTCAAGGCCGATATTCCCTTCCTGCCGGGCACGGCCAACGCTGCCGACATCATGCTGGGCATGGATCTGGGGCTTAACCGCTTTAAATTCTTCCCCGCCGAAGCCAGCGGCGGCGTCAGCGCCCTCAAGGCCATTGCAGGCCCGTTCGGCTCGGCCCGCTTCTGCCCCACCGGCGGCATCACGCTGTCCACGGCTCCCAACTATCTGGCCCTGCCGCAGGTGCTCTGCGTTGGCGGCAGCTGGATGGTGGGCAAGGGCACCGATGCGGCGGCCATTACGGCGGCTGCCGGCGCGGCGGCGGCTCTTAAAGCCTGAAACTGATACCCTGCCCGCGCAAGCCATCGGCGCGGGCAGACATTTCCCTTCTTCCATTTGCCTAACCAAATTCGTCTGCGGCTTTGCAGTCCCCCTTCCCCTGCCCGGCGTTCATGGCCATAGTCAGAGGCAAGACCATAAGGGCAGGAGAGGCAAAGCAGGCCGCCAGCACATGGGCCATAGCGCCCGACGGGAGTGTCCATAAAGATGAGCCAGATTGCCGCCCTTTCGCAGCGTTTGCAGGATTTGCACGCGACGACCGAAGAAACCCCGCTGTTCAACCCGGTGTTTCAGCTCTCCCTCGAACTCTCGCGCCAGATTGAAAGCGGCGAGCTTGGCCTCGACAAGGTTGAGGCGATGGTGGCCGAGCTGGAATGCGAAGGGCTTCAGGCACGGGCGCGGCGGCTGCATCGCCTGCTCGAACCGGTCGAGCCGGAGGCCAATATCGCCCGCGTGAAGGGCCATGCCGAGGCGGGCGATTTTGCCAGCTTTGCCACGCGCTGGGGCCGCCCGGCAGCCCATATCGTGTTCACCGCTCACCCCACCTTCCTGCTGAACAAGGCCCAGACCGCCACCGTGGCCCATGCCGCCAGCGAAGGCGATTTCGGCCCAGCCACCTGCGCGGCCACCGCGGCGCGCGACACGATCACGCTGGACACCGAACATGACGCCGCGCTGGCCGCCATCGCGCGCGGGCACACCGCGCGGGCCAAGATCACCCAGACGCTGTTCAACACCGCCCGCACCCGCTGGCCCCAGCAATGGCGCGCGCTGCGCCCGATGCCGATCCGCTTTGCCTCTTGGGTGGGCTATGACATGGATGGCCGGACCGATATCGGCTGGAACACCTGCATCCGCTATCGCCTGATGGAAAAGGCCCAGCGCCTGTCGGCCTATGCCGCCGATCTGGCCGATGCCGCGCCCGATATCGCCACCCGCCTGCTGGCCGGGGCCGAGCGCGCCGAGGAAATGGCCGCGCTCTTTGCCCGCGACATGACCGATCCGGCCATGCTCTCGCAGGTGGCCAATACAATGACCGCCGATCATCCGGCCAAGCTGACCAGCCTGTCGGGCATCATTGCCGAGCTGGAAGCGCTGGCCGCCACCGCATCCGATGATGTGGCCGAGGTGCTGCTGACCACCGTGGCCGCGATGCAGGCCGATGGGCTGGGCATGGGCTGGGTGCATTTCCGCGTCAACAGCAGCCAGTTGCAAAACGCGATCCGCCGCCGCATCGATCCCGATGGCCGCCTCGATCTGGCCAGCCAGGCCGCCTTGGTCAAAATGCGCGAGCTGTTGGCCACGGCGCAGGTTCTGCGCACCAATTTCGCCGCGCTGGCGATTGAAAACAGCACTGCCATCCGCCTGTTCCTGACCATGGCGCAGATCCTGCACCATGTGGACGCCGACACGCCGATCCGCATGCTGGTGGCCGAATGCGAACAGCCCACCACGATGCTGGCCGCGCTCTATTTCGCCAAGCTGTTCGGGATCGAGGACAAGGTGGACGTGTCCCCCCTGTTCGAAACGGAAACCGCGCTCGAGCATGGCGGGCGCTTCCTCGATGCGCTGCTGGCTGAGCCTGCCTATCGGGCCTATGCGCGCGGTCGCGGGCGAGTGTCGATCCAGACCGGCTTTTCCGATGCCGGGCGTTTTGTGGGCCAGATCCCCGCAGCGCTGGCCATCGAGCGCCTGCAGGGCCGCCTTGCCGAGGCGATGACCGCCAACCAGCTTTCGGACGTCTCCGCGCTGATCTTCAACACCCATGGCGAGAGCATGGGGCGCGGCGCGCATCCTGCCTCGATGGCGGACCGTCTGGCATGGCCCTTGTCGCCATGGGCGCGGCGGCGTTTCGTGCGCGCAGGCATCCGGCTCGAACCGGAAGTGTCGTTTCAGGGCGGCGACGGCTATCTCTTCTTCGGCAGCGACGAACTGGCGCTGGCCACGCTCACGCGCTTCATCGAACTGGCGCCTGCCGAAACCGACCCCTATGCGCCGACCGACCCGTTCTATCGCCGCACCGACCTGTCCCTCGACTTCTACCGCGCGATCCGCCGGGTTCAGCAACAGCACCTGTCGAGCGGCACCTACAGCCGCGCGCTGACCGCCTTTGGCCTTGGCCTGCTGAACGATACCGGCAGCCGCAAGAGCCGCCGCCAGAGCGATGTGTCCTCCGACCGCACGATGTCGCTGCGCCAGATCCGCGCGATCCCGCATAATGCGGTGCTGCAACAGCTTGGCTATCCGGTGAACATCATCGCCGGGGCAGGCAGCGCGGCCGAGGGCAATTACGAGGAACTGGCCAATCTGCTGCGCTCGTCGGAGCGCGGGCGCCAGATCGTGCGTCTGGTGCGCGCCGCCAATGCGCTGGCCAGCATCAAGACGATGACGGCCTTTGGCGAACTGTTCAACAGCGCCTATTGGGCCAGCCGCCCCTATCGCGGGCATGAAGAGCATATCGAGGACGGCTGCCTTGCGCTGGCCGAATATCTGACGGGCGATGACCGGGCGGGCGTGTTCCGCCGCCTCTCGACGCGCTTGCGGGTTGATGCGCTCAAGCTCCACCGCCTGCTGGCGCTGATCCCGGACGAGGCCCCCCTGCCCGACCGCGAGCATACGCGCCGGATGATCGGCGTGCTGCAAGCGCTGCGTCTGGCGTTGTTCCAGCATATGTTCCTGCGCGTGGTCATGGTGCCGCAATTCAGCCGCGCCAATGACATCGCGCGTGAAGACGTGCTGGAAATGGTGTTCACCCTGCGCATCGACGAAGCGCTGGCCCAGCTTCGCCGCGCCTTCCCCACCAGCTTCCCCAGCCTCGATGATTTCCGGGTCGAGGAACCGGCCGATTATCCCGACGATGCCGCCCATGGCTATGGCGTCATCCGCCGCGATTATATCGAACCGATCGAGCGCGCCTATGGCCTTGCCCTGCGCATCGGCACGGCCATCGCCAATGAATTTGGCGCGCATGGGTAAAATGTGATCGGGATGGGACGGGTTTCATGCCTGTCCCATCCTGATACAGGCTTCACAGGCCTCTGGCGCTCCGCCACAAGGTAACGCATCTTTAACCATAGCGTTTAACCTTGTCCGCGAGTCTGCCCCATCATGCCCACCGGCGCCCATTTTTCCCCCGCCGCCGACCGGTTTCTGGCTCCGCGCGCGCTGATCATCACGGGCGGGCTGGGTCTGGCGGTGCTGGCGGGCCTCGCGCTGATCGAGGCGGATGAGCGGAGCGGCACGGCCCATCTGCCCCGCGATGTCGTGATCGCCGCGCGCCCGCAACTGGCGCATCAGATCGCGCTCGGGGTCGATCCCTATGCCTCGGCCAGCGGGGTCAGCTTTGATACGCCCGCCACCACCATCGGCATGCGCAGCCCGGGCAAGGGCGGCGGCGTCATGCCCATGGCCACGCAGTCGCCCACTGATCGCCGCTTTGTCATCCGCCGCATCCTGCCGATTTCCGGGCCGATCAAATATGGCCAATGGGCATGGGACGAGAATGGCGTGCCGCCCGGCCCGCTGGTCATCACCGTCGATCTGGAGGCGCGGGTGCTCTCGGTCTTCCGCAACGGCTTCGAAATCGGCGCCACCGCCGTCCTGCTGGGTACGCAGGAAAAGCCCACCCCCACCGGCACCTTCCCGATCAGCCAAAAGGACAAGGATCACGTCTCAAACCTCTATGACGCGCCCATGCCCTATATGATGCGGCTGACCGATGACGGCATCACCATCCATGCCACCAATGTGCGCAACGGCTTTGCCAGCCATGGTTGCATCGGCGTCCCGCTGGATTTCGCGCGCAAGGTGTTTGGCGAGGCCCACATCGGCGACAAGGTCTATATCACGCGGGGCAAGCAGGTGGGTCTTGGCGACGCTCTGGTGGATTAAGGGGGGGGTGGATTAGGCCCGGCGTTTCGGGGCCTTCATAAAGCTCCACACGCCGGGGCCGGGCCGGGCCACCACATCGCCGATCGACACTGGTTGCCGCGCCAGCAGGCTGTCAAAGGCGCGGGCAACAGCATTGCCGCGCGGGGCATGGCCGTCGATCTCTTCGACAATCCGGGCAATGACGCGCATGGCAATCGCGCGCGGCGCGGCGGGGCGATAATTCACCCCCAGCCCTTCGCGCAACACCCGCGCGCCATATTCCCGGTCCGCCGCCCAATCGAGCGCGGCATCGGCATCGGCGAGATTTTCCGCCGAGCGCGCCCATGCGCCCACATCCAGCCAATCCGCCCCCGCCAGCGCCTGACGCACGCGTACCCGGTCAAAGGCAGTGTTGCGGTTCGACGGATCATCAGCCGCGTTCAACCCGGCATCGGCCACCACAGCAGCCAATTCGGCCCGCCGCCAGCCCAGCACCGGGCGGATCAACAAATGCTCGGAGTCCGGCACCCAGCCGCGCTCGCGCACCCCGGCAAGGCCCGCCACCCCGCTGGCACGGTTCAGGCGCATCACCAGCGTCTCGGCCTGATCGTCGGCATGATGGGCCGTGGCCAGCGCCGCCACCCCCTCACGCGCCATCCAGTCGGCCAGAGCGGCATAGCGCGCCGTGCGGGCCTCGGATTGCACATTGCCCGGTTCAACCAACACCCGAAGCGTTTCATGCGCCACGCCCAGATCATGGCAGACCGCCGCCACCTGCGCCGCCTCCGCCGCGCTTTCCGCGCGCAGCCCATGGTCGACCGTGGCCGCGCAGACCCCGCCGGGCCGCGCCGCCGCCGCCAAGAGCAGCAGCCCCAGCGAATCCGGCCCGCCGGACACCGCGATCCCCAGCTTCAAGCTCGGATCACGCGCGCCCTCGGGCCAGACCTGCGCCAGACTCTGTGTGAAACGATCCGCGATCAGTTGCACTTCACCTTGGCGCGAATGCCGTCATAGGCCGACTTCAACCGCCCGCCCGCATCCGCCGGATAGCCATCGGCAAATTCGCCCAGAGCGATACAGGCGCGGTTGATGTCCTTCAGTTCGATCATCGCCTCGGACAGATAGAGCAGGCTGTCGGACGCGCGCGCGCCCTTCTTGTCGCTCTGATAGTTCTGGAGGAACCACGGGGCCGCATCGCGCGGCTTGCCATCGTCCAGATAGGCGCGGCCCAGCAGGTTGCGCGCATAGCTCACGCGCTTGTGCTTGGGATACTGGTCCAGATAGAGCTTGAGCTGCTGCTGCGCCTCGGGGAAGAACTTGGCCTCCCACAGCTTGTAGCCATAGGAATATTCATCCTCGCCCGCATCGCCGGTCGAAGGCTTGGTGATCGCCTTGACCGCCGTGACGCGGCTGGCGGGCGCGGGCGCAGGCTTGGCCACCGGCGCAGCGACCGGAGCCGGGGCGGGCGCAGGCTTGACCACGGGGCGCGGTGCAGGGGCCGGTTCGGCCACGGCGGGCGGGGCCGGTTCGGGCGCAGCTACAGCGGCGCCCTGTTCGACCGGAGCATTGGCCGCCGGGCGGGCGCCTTCAAGCTGGTGAACGTGGTTGGTCAATTCCTCGACCTGCGCGGTCAGGCGGGCATTTTGCGATTCCACCGCCGAAAGCCGCGCCAGAATATCGGTCAGCGCCGTATTGGCGGGCGGCACGGCGGGCGCCTCGGCCGCAACGGCCGGGGCCGCGCCAGGGGCCGGATTGGGTGCCTGCTGGCCGAACAGCTTGGTATCGCCGCCGGGGAACACCTGCCGTTGCAGGGCACGGACCTCGGCCTCCAGCTTGCGCATGCGGATTTCGCCTGCCGTGCCTTCCTGCGCCTGCGCCGGAATGGCGCTGCCTGTCCAGAGCAGCGCTGCCAGCGCCACGCCAGCCAGCCTGATCCGCTGCTTATACATCATCTTTCTTCAACTCCCACGGCGCGCCCGATCACGGGCGGCCCAGATCATCGGTTGTTCCATGCCCCAAATGCACAGTGCCGCAAGCAACCCCCTGCTGTCGAGTGCGGGTTAAGGCGTAACGGTGGATGGCGTCGCGGGTGCGGCAGGCGCAGCTTGCGCATCAGCCGTTGGCGCGGGCCGGGGGCGCGGGAAATGGCGGACCGGGCGCGGGGCCGCAACGGGCGACGGAGCTGCAACGGACGCATTGGCCGCGCCGGGGATCGGGCTGGCCGCAGGAGTTGTTGCAGGCGCGGGTTTGCCACGTTCCAGCAGGGCCTTGGCCGAAATCGGCACATTCTTGACGATCTCAGGCGTCTTGCTGATCGGGGGCACGTCCTGACCGCCCACAGTGATCGCCAGCTTGTCGGGGCGGCCGGTCCACACGCGCGGATCCTTGGCATCCTCGGGCAGCGTATAGGTCTCGCCCATTGCAAGTTGCTTTTGCACCAACTGCTTGCCGTCGGCGTCCGACACCTTGATCCACAGCTTGTCCATCTGCGCGGTCAGCACGACGGGGCCGGTGGGCGCGCTCGATGCTTCTGCGCCGGGCGCCTCGCTGGGCGCGGCTGACGCGGCCTGGCTGGGCACGGCGCTGGGCACTTCATCGGGGATCAGCGAGGGCAGGCTGTCGGTCGAGCTGGAATTGTTCTGCCACCAGATAAAGCCGCCGATGGCCGCCACCAGCAGCACGAAACCGGCCATCCAGGCAAAGCGCGAAGAGGGCACGCGCGCCGGATCGCCCGGCGCAAAGGCCGGCGAGGCGGGCACTTCGGGTTCGGGCGCGGCGCGCGAATAATCGCGGCCCATCGCGTCGACCAACGCGGCCGGGTCCAGCCCGACGCTCTTGGCAAAGGTGCGGGTAAAGCCGAAAACATAGGTGCGGCCCGGCAGAGCGGCAAAATCGCCGTTTTCCAGCGCGCCCAGATGGCGTTCGGAAATCTTGGTCCGGGCCGACAGTTCCGCCAGCGTCAGTCCTGCCGCCTCACGCGCGGCGGCCAGCCGCTGGCCCGCGCTGGCGGGCTGGCCGCTGGTTGGAGAAGCGAATTCTGACTCATCTACGCTCATGGCGATCCCGAAATCCTTTGCGGCCCGCGCCGGACACAACGCTGGAAGCTCTGGAAAGTCAACAGGCTTGACAGGTCCTTGCGCCGGTTAACAGGCATATTGCGCCCGATTACGCAAAGATATCGATGCGTCCGCGCGTAACAGCCTGTTAATTCGCCCGTTCAGTCCCCTATCAGCCCCCGCTGGGCCGCCCATGCGGTCATTTCCTCGCGCAGGCTGGCGGGCGGATGGGCCAGCCAGCCTTCCATCGCCGCGCTGATTTCGGCCAGATTGACGCGGCGGACCATATCCTTGATCGGCGCCACGCCCGCCGGCGTAATCGACAGGCGGCGGATGCCTATGCCCAGCAGCGCCAGCGCCTCCAACTGGCGCCCGCCCATTTCGCCGCAGACCGTCATCGGCACATTATGCGCATGGCCTGCCGCCGCGATACGGCGGACAAAGCGCAGGATGGCAGGGGAAAGCCAGTCATAGCGCTCGGCCAGCTTGGGGTTCGAGCGGTCGGCGGCAAACAGGAACTGCGTCAGATCATTCGTGCCGATCGACAGGAACGAGAGGCGCGGCAGCAACAGATCCAGCACCTCGGCCAGCGCGGGCACTTCGAGCATGGCGCCATATTTGACCGCCTCGGGCGGGGTCTTGCCCAGCTTGCGCAAATGGGCAAGCTGTCCCTCGAACACCGCCTTGGCCGCGTCAAATTCCCATGGTTCGGAAATCATCGGGAACATCACATGCAGCACCCGCCCCGCCGAAGCCTCGAGCAGGGCGCGGGCCTGAACCTTGAGCAGGCTGTCACGTTCGAGCGCGAGGCGCAGCGCGCGCCAGCCCATCGCCGGGTTCTCTTCCTCGCCATCCTCGTCATGGCGCAGATAGGGCAGGCTCTTGTCGCCACCGATATCGACCGTGCGGAACACCACCGGCTTGTTGCCCGCCGATTCCAGAACCTCGCGATAAAGCCGCGTCTGGCGCTCGCGGTTGGGCAAAGTGGCCGAAACGAGGAACTGGAACTCGGTGCGATAAAGGCCCACGCCATCCGCGCCGGTCAATTGCAGATTGGGCATATCCTCGCGCAGGCCCGCGTTGATATTGACCGCAATCCGCTCGCCATCCAGCGTGATCGGCACCACATCGCGCAGCGCGGCATATTTGGCCTGCTTTTCGCGATTCTTGGCATAGCGCTCGTCAAAGCCGATCATCATGTCGCGCGTGGGCCGGGCAAAGGCCAGCGCCGAATCGGCATCGAGCAGGATCGGATCGCCCTCACGCACCTTGCCGCGCAGGGATTTCACACGGCCCAGCACCGGAATGCCCATCGCCCGCGCCACGATGACCACATGGGCCGTCAGCGAGCCTTCCTCAAGGATCACGCCCTTCAACCGTCGCTTGTCATATTCGAGCAGTTCGGCCGGGCCAAGATTGCGCGCGATCAGGATCGCATCCTGACGCAGGCCCGCGCTGGCCGCCGTGCCCAATTGGCCCGAGACGATGCGCAGCAGGCGGTTGGCCAGATCCTCCAGATCGTGCATCCGGTCGGCCAGCAGGGGGTCGTCGATCTGGCGCATCCGCATACGGGTGCGCTGCTGCACGCGCTCGATGGCGGCCTCGGCGGTCAGCCCGGAATCGATCGCCTCGTTGATGCGGCGGCTCCAGCCCTCGTCATAGGCGAACATGCGATAGGTTTCCAAAACCTCCTCATGCTCGCCTCCGCTGCCGAATTCGGCTTGGCTGGCCATGCGGTCGATCTGCTCGCGCATTTTGTCAAAGGCCAGATAGACGCGCTGGCGCTCGGCCTCGGTATCCTCGGCCACGATATGCTCGATGGTGATGCGCGGCTGGTGATAGACCGCCACGCCGCTGGCCAGCCCCTTGACCAGCGTGAGGCCGCGCAATTGCTCCGGCCCCGTCAGCGAGGCGGCAAGGCCTGCAGCTTCTTCCTCATCGACCAGATCGGCGTTGGCGATCAGTTCGGACAGGACCATGGCCACGGTCTGCAGCGCCTCGATCTCGACCTCTTCATAGCGGCGCGGATCGACATGCTGCACGCAGACCACCCCCACGCAGCGTTCGCGCCGCACGATGGGCACGCCCGCAAAGGAGTGGAACTTGTCCTCGCCCGTTTCGGGGCGATAGGAGAAATCCGGGTGTGCGGTCGCCTCGGCCAGATTGAGCGTTTCGGCGCGAGAGGCGATGGTGCCGACAAGCCCCTCGCCAATGGCCATGCGAGTGACGTGGACGGCTTCCTGCGCCAGACCCCGCGTGGCGAAAAGTTCGAGCATCCCTTCGCGCAGCAGATAGATCGAGCAGACCTCGCTATCCAGACTGGCGCCGATCACCTCGACCACGGTGTTCAATTTGGCCTGCGCGTGGCTGCGCGAGGCCATCACCTCATGCAGGCGCGTCAGGATTGTGCGCGCGGCCGCCACCGCGCTGGAATTCGAGGTCGGGCCGAGAGGTGCAGTGGTCATGAAAAGGGGGTTAGACCAAACATGCGTCTTTGCAAATGCGCCCACCCCTATTTTTGCGCTAACCCTGCTTTTTGCGCGCTGTTTCACGCAAAAACGGGCCGAAATACGCATCGCCCAAAAGTATAACGCAAAGCTCATGCAAAGGCCCGATCCAGCGCCATAAGGCCGGATCGGGCCGGGTTGATCTCTAATGGTCGGGATTTCAGCGTTCAGCCGGCAGGCTAAGCCCCGCCCTCATGCTGCACGCCATGCTGCATCAATGGTGCGCGATCTGGTCGCGGATCCGCAGCTTGTGGCGCTTGAGCGCCTGAAGCGTTACTGGGTCGGGGTGGGGACTCTTGAGTTCTTCGGCAATCCGGCGCTCAAGACCGGCGTGCTTATTGTGCAGGGCGTTGATGTGGGATGCTTCCATTTTGGACTCTCCTCCATAGGCCATAAAGCCATTGAAAGTGACCTCCGCGCCAGCGCGGCCCCCTGATCCGGCCCCATGCGAAGGTCCGATCAAGGAAACCGTGTGGTGGGTGCCACCGGCTACCCCCCTATTTGCGGACGGCTGCAGACGCCCGCCCAATCGAGGCATGACACGGCATGCCTCCTGCGGCCATGCTCGAATCGCGTCATTTCCATCGATCAGGCGCTCAAAGAAACATACTTTGACCCGCTTGCGAAGCCCCGAATATGACAATTTTAGGTAAGCCGTTTATGAGCGCGGCAAATTGTTTTTAAGCCTCGACGACCCGTGCCCCAAACTCATTTCATCGCAGTCCGCGCTGGCCCCTTGCCCCGTGGCGCGCGCGCGATTAGAGCATGACGCAAGCGGCAAGATACCCTTGGCGGGAGCAAGTTTTGGTGACCGAAGAGGAACTGCGCAAGAAACTCGATGCGCTCAGGATCGAGCATCGCGATCTGGACGCCGCCATTGATGCCCTCACCCTTTCGGGCGCGGGCGATCAGATGCAGCTTGCCCGGCTCAAGAAGCGCAAGCTCAAGCTCAAGGATCAGATCTCGCTGATCGAGGATTACCTGATTCCCGACATCATCGCCTGAAGGCAGTTTTCCAGCGACAGCGGTTTTTTGTCCCGCCCCTGCCCTGGGGGTGCCGCCTTGTGCGTTCCATTGGTGGCCGGATTAATGTCCAAAACCGGGAATGTCCCAAATCGGGATCAGGACTTGCCCCTAATGACATTGCAGCAAGTGCTAATATTTGATTAACCAATTTCACCATGAAGCACACCAGCAACATCAATCCCCGAATCGTCGAGGGGCTCTATTGCGAGGCACTGGTCCTGTCGGACGAAGTGCGCGCCGCCTTCGACCTGTCGGGGCGCATCGAGGAAACCGGGACGCATGAGGATGCCCCCCGCATCGCGCTCTCCTGTGAGGCTTTGCGCACGACAACGCGCATGATGCATGCGGTGGCCTGGTTGCTCAATCATCGCGCCTATTTCATGGGCGAACTGTCCGAATTTCAATTGCGCCGCTATGGCCGTCTGGCCCCCGATTTTCCTGCTGCCGATCCTGAAAGGCTGCTCCTGCTCAGCCCGCAGATCCGCAAGCTGATCGCCGCGACCGAGGAGTTCTACGCACGCCTGCTGCGCATCGACCGGGGCTGGCGCGAGGCGGCCCCCGGCGCCCCGCGCGCCATCGACCAGTTGCGCGCACGGCTGGGCAGCGCGGTGGCCTGAGGCCTTTCCCTCGACACAGGGCGGGCAAAGCGGCATAGGCTTGCCCCATGAACATGCCTCCGCGCCCATGGCCCACCGGCGAGACCGAGCGACTCGAACCGCTCGTCCGGCGCATGCTGGCCAATAATCCCAGCCCGTTTACCTTTACCGGCACGCAGACCTATCTGGTAGGCGATGCGCGCGGGCTGGCGGTGATCGATCCGGGACCGGACGATGCCGAGCATATTGACGCGCTGATCAGCGCCATTGGCGATGCGCCGGTGCTGGCGATTATGTGCACCCATACCCACCGCGACCATTCGCCGGGCGCCGCCCCGCTGGCCGCCGCCACGGGCGCGCCGATCATCGGCTGCGCAGCCCTGACGCTGGAGGATGACGGACCGCGCGCCGACGCTGCCTTTGACACTTCCTATGCGCCCGACACGGTGTTGGCCGATGGCGATCTGGTGCGCCTGCCTTCGGCCACGCTGATGACCGTGGCCACGCCCGGCCATACCAGCAACCACCTGTGCTTTGCCCTGATCGAAAGCGGGGCGCTGTTTACCGGCGATCACGTCATGGGCTGGTCCACCACGGTCGTCTCGCCCCCCGACGGCGATATGAGCGACTATATGATCAGCCTCGACAAGCTCTATGAGCGGGGCGACCGGGTCTATTACCCCGCCCATGGCCCGCAGATCGACAAGCCGCAACAGATGGTGCGCGGCATGATCGGCCACCGCCGGATGCGCGAGCGCCAGATCCTGCGCCTGCTGGAAACCGGGGCCAGTTCGATCGAGATCATGGTGACGCAGATGTATCCGGGGCTAGACGTTCGGCTTCACCGGGCGGCGGGGCGTTCGGTGCTGGCCCATCTGATCGACCTGCAAAGGCGCGATCTGGTGGCTCAGGCGGACGAGGATCTCTGGATATTGGCAGGCTGAGCCGCCATCTTGCATGGCCCCCTCGCCTGGTGTAATATTTGGGCAACACACGTGGAGGGGAACAATCATGGCCTATTCGCCGACCTCACCTGCTGCTCTGCTTTACCGTGACCGACAGTTCTTTGCCCGCATGACCATCGGTCTTGCGCTGGTCATCGTGCTTGGCTTTGGCCAGTTCGCCGCGCTGGGGCGGGTGGATTACCGCCACGTCCCGCTCTGGTTCCATGTCCATGGCGCGCTGATGCTCAGTTGGCTGACGCTGGCGGTGGTCCAGACGCAACTGGCCGCGCGCCTTTCTTCGCCCGCGTTGGCGCTGCATCGGCGGATGGGGTGGCTGGCGCTGGCCTATATCGCGGCCATTCCGCTGGTGGGGGGCATGACGCTGCATGCCGCGATCAGCGGGCAACTGGTGCCGCCCTTCTTCACGCCCGCCTATTTTCTGGCGCTCAACGCCTGTTTCCTGCTGGGCTTTCCCGCGCTGATCCTGCTGGCGGTGCTGCGGCGGCGGGAAACGGCGTGGCATGCGCGCCTGATTATGGCCGCCAATGTGCTGCTGCTCGATCCGGCGCTGGGGCGGCTTTTGCCGATGCCTTTGCTGGGATCGAACGGCGAATGGCTGGCCATGGCGGTCGAAATGGTGCCCTTTGCGCTGCTGGCCCGCCATGACCAGCGCCAGATGGGACATATCCACCCGGCCACCATGCTGGGCGCGAGCAGCAATATGGCGCTCCATATCCTGACCGTGCTGCTGGCCCAGAGCGCGCCGATCATCGCGCTGGCCGGTGATCTGGGGCAATAATTGCAGATTTCCCTTGGGGTCTTGCGCAATGCTCCCTATCTGGGCGGCAAAGCCAATGAACCCCAAGGGGATGTGATTATGACTGCCCAGAGCGCCAGCCTCGCCGGTCTTGACCTGCGCGCCGAAATCGACCGCCTCCGCAAGGAAAAGAACGCGGTCATCCTCGCGCATTATTACCAAAAGCCGGAATTGCAGGACATTGCCGATTTCGTGGGCGATTCGCTGGAGCTGTCGCGCAAGGCGGCCGAAACGGACGCCGATGTCATCGCCTTTTGCGGCGTCAAATTCATGGCCGAGGTGGCCAAGATCCTGTCCCCGCAAAAGACCGTGATCCTGCCCGATGTGAATGCCGGTTGCAGCCTTGAGGATGCCTGTCCGCCCGAAAAGTTCAAGGCGTTCCGCGAGGCGCATCCCGACCATATCGCCATCACCTATATCAACTGCTCGACCGAGGTGAAGGCGCTCTCCGACATCATCGTCACCTCGTCCTCGGCGGAAAAGATCCTCTCGCAGATCCCGCGCGATCAGAAGATCATCTTTGGCCCCGATCGCCACCTTGGCGGCTATCTCTCGCGCAAGTTCGACCGCGAGATGCTGCTCTGGCCCGGCGTGTGCATCGTGCATGAAGCCTTCAGCGAAACCGAATTGCTGAAACTGAAAGCCCAGCACCCCGGCGCGCCCATCGCCGCCCACCCCGAATGCCCGCCCACCATCGTCGATCACGCCGACTATGTGGGGTCCACCAGCGGCATCCTGAATTATGCCAAGACCATCGACGCCGATACGCTGATCGTCGCCACCGAGCCGCACATCATCCACCAGATGCAGTTGGCCATTCCGGGCAAGACCTTCATTGGCGCGCCCGGGGCCGACGGCAACTGCAACTGCAACATCTGCCCCTATATGGCGCTCAACACGATGGAAAAGCTCTACATCTCGCTGCGCGACCTGACGCCGCAGATCGAGATCGAGGAAGGGCTGAGGCTCAAGGCCAAGGAAAGCCTCGACCGGATGCTGGGGATGGCTTCGGGGACTGTGGGTATGGGGGATTTGGGGGCTAGGTAAGGTTTGCCTCCGGCGGGCAAAGGGACTCGTCCCTTTGCAATCCCGTTACGGGGGGTGCGCCAAGTCGGCTAAGCCAGACTTATGTGATGGATTGAAAGCCTGCGGCGCGGAGAGGTTACCTCAAAGGCGCCGCAGGCTTTATCATTTCAAACGCCGCGTCCGACACCCATCCGCCGACCCCATGGCGCAACGCAGACAGTAACGGGAGCGCGAGGGTCCAGACCCTCACATTTCCCCTTTCCTTCAATCCCAAAACAAAAAAGGCGGAGGAAAACCCCCGCCCTTTTCAATCCCGAAAACCGGATGAAATCTTACTTCACCAGTTCGACATGTTCGAAGTCCAGCTCGACCGGGGTCGCACGGCCAAAGATCGACACCGAGACCTTGACGCGGTTCTTGTCGAAATCCAGCTCTTCGACGATGCCGGTGAAGCTGTTGAAGGGGCCGTCGAGCACCTTGACCGAATCGCCGATTTCGAAATCGACGGCAACGTGCTTCTTGACCGTGGTGGCGACAATTTCGCGGTGGCCGAAATAGCGGGCCGCGTCGCGCTCGGAAATCGCCTGCGGTTTGCCGTTGTGGCCAAGGAAGCCGGTGACCTTGGCGGTGTTCTTGACGAGGTGATACACATCGTCATTCATGGTCAGCTTGGCCAGCACATAGCCGGGCATGGTCTTGCGCTCGACCTGGATCTTCTTGCCGCGCTTGACCTCGGTGACCTGTTCGGAAGGCACTTCGATCTGCTCGACCAACTGCGAGAGGCCAAGGCGCTCGGCTTCGGCCTGGATGGCCTCTTTGACCTTGTTTTCAAAGCCGGAATAGGCGTGGATGATATACCAGCGGGCCATATCTTACAGTTCCTATGCTTTTCTCAGGCGAGCGACAGCAGCGTGCGCACGATGTAGCCGAAGAGCGAATCGACGCCGAGGAAGAAGATCGCGAGGATCAGCATCAGGATGCCGACAAAGATGCCGGTCTGAATGGTTTCCTGACGGCTCGGCCACACCACCTTGCGCGCTTCAACCTTGACCTGGTTGAAGAACTCTCCGGGAGAGACCTTAGGCTTCTTATCTTCCATCGACGCAATCCTCGAATAAGCCCGAAACCGTTTTGGCCATTGCCGCCGCGCCGCCCCGGATCAGGTCCGGGAGGGGCTTTGCAAGGCTCCGATGTCGGGAGATGGCGGTGATCTAGTCCCAGTCGCCTTATTTTGCAAGAGGGGCCGGTTTAAGCCTCGCCAGCAAACTGCCCTGCCCGCGCCAGACCACCATGGCGCCCTCGGGCATCGTGTCGGGCGCGCGCTCGCCCACATACCACAGCCAGTCGGCTTGCCGTGCGGGGGCGAAATTGGCCAGATCCACCTTTTGCGTATGGTGCAGCAGCAGGCGCTGCGAGGGATCGTCGAAATCGCGCCCGCCCTGCTTCAACTGCAGCATATGGACATGGGGCACCGCGAAATTGGCATTCACCAGCGCATGGCGACGCACCACCGCATAGGCGCCGATATGCTCGAAATGGTTGAGCGGCCATTGCTCGCGCGTCACCAGCACGGCGCTGGCCACTTTGGCCCCCTGCGGCACATGGTCGAGCGCGGCCAGGATCTTTTCCATCCGCGCCGAATCATCGTGCCAGTCCTGCGTGGTGATCAGCAGCCGCGCCACATAGAGCATCACCACCGGCGTGATCGCCCAGCCCGGCGCGCGCGGCCAGCGAATCGACAGGCAGCAAATCATCAACCCGGTGGTCACCAGCCGGTAATCCGCATAATCGCCGCCCGAAATATGGCGCGGCACCGCAATCGTCATGGCCAGCAGCATCACCGCCGCCCAGCCCAGCCGCCCATCGAGCCGCCGCATCGCCGCCGCCAGCAGGAACGCCAGCGCCACCACCACCAGCGACAGGTAATCCAGCGCATAGACCGTATCGCGCATGGCCTTCAGCCAGATCGCCTGCTTATAGACCCACCAATAGGGGCCATACGAGAACGTACCCGCCGTGCCCGGCACCAGCACCATGACCACCAGCGGCGCCAGCAACGGCCAAGGCGCGATAAACGCCCGCCAACCGCGCCCCATGCCCAGTTCATAACCGAACAGCAGCACCCCCAGCACGCCCCATGCCGACAGATGCGAGAGCCACACCACCAGCCCGATCGGCACGAACAGCGCGCTGCGCAGCCACCACACCGCCCCCTTACGGTCGAGCCACACCCAGAGCGCAAAGGCCCAAAGCGCCAGAGCCTGACCCAGCGCATAATTGAGCAGGCCGATCAGCATCATCGGCGACCATGCAAAAGGCATGGCCAGCAGCGAGGCGATGGTGACGCGCCCGTGCAATTGCCGGTCCACCGCGATCAGGCCCAGCGCGGTCAGCGGCGGGATGATCCCGGTGATGATCCGCCCGCCCGTTTCCAGCCCAAAGATCGCGGCAAAGGGGCGGATCAACAGGTCCACCCCCAGATTCCCGGTCCACGTCCAATGAAACGAATAATATTGCGCCAGATCCGCGCTGCGCCCGCCATCCAGCATCACCGCATAGCGCGCCAGATGGGCCGGATAATCGCTCATCTGCGGATAGCGCGCGACCAGAACGGGCAGGCACGAGGCCAGCGCCAGCAACACCGCGAACCAGTAAAGCCGCCTCTCTCCCGCACGCGCGGCCGAAGATAGAGCCGCCGATCGATCAATCACACGCATGGTTTAGAAGATGCCCCACAGCATTGCCCGAAGCCGCATCCCTAGCCGCAGCGGCGCGATTGGCAAGTCGGCATTCAGAAGGGAGCGGGATAAGCCGCAACGCGGCCACAACCAAACAGCGCCCCGAAGGGCTTGATAATCATGCTATCTGGGAAAACCCTGGCAGGAGCGGGGGGACTCGAACCCACGGCCCTCGGTTTTGGAGACCGATGCTCTACCAACTGAGCTACACTCCTGCAGGGTGCAGCGCCTCTAGGAGACCCTCGCGACTTTGGCAAGTGGGCAATATGCGATGAGCGCGTATTTTTTCGCGGGAACTCAAAGGCGGGGTTTGCGCTGCTTCTCCCTCTTCACGCCCGGATGAACAGAATGCTAGACAGGCCCAGTGACGATGGAAAACCCAGACCTGATTGATCCTGCCCTCTTGCTGCTGGCCTATCGCGGCGGGGTGTTTCCGATGGCCGATTCGCGCGACGATCCCGAAATCTTTTGGGTCGAGCCAAAGCGGCGGGGCATCCTGCCGCTCGATGGCTTTCGCGTTTCGCATTCGCTGGCGCGCAGTTTGCGGCGCGAGACCTTTACCGTCACCTGCAATGCCGCCTTCGACCTTGTGCTCGACGCCTGCGCCGCGCCGCGCCGCGCCGAGGCCGAGGATGGCGGCGAAACATGGATCAGCGCGCGAATCGCGGCCTCCTATCGCGAATTGCACCGGCTGGGCCATGCCCATTCGATCGAATGCTGGATCGACGGCGCGCTGGTGGGCGGACTGTACGGCGTTGGTTTCGAGCGGGTTTTCTGCGGGGAAAGCATGTTCAGCCGCGTGCCCGATGCCTCAAAGGTGGCGCTGGCATGGCTGGTGGCGGCGCTGCGCATCGGGGGCGCCGAATTGCTCGATTGCCAGTTCATCACCACCCATCTGGCCTCATTGGGCGCGATAGAGATCCCGCAAAAACGCTATCTGGCGATGCTGCGCGAAGCGATGCGACCCAAGGAACCGGGCCTGCCGGTTCAGTCCGGGTTTTCGGGGGTGACAGGCGCGGGAGCGGGCGTGGCCTCGGCGCTGGGCGTGCCGCTTGCGCTGCCCGATGCCTTCGATACGCTCTTGGGCGCGGCGAAATCGGCCGGGTTCTCTTCCTCGCCGGGGAAGTTCATCGCGCAATCCTTGACCCAGACGTCATAGACCGGATGCTGAACCACGTTCAGCCCCGGCGAATTGCGGAACAGCCAGCCCGAAAACACCTTCTGCCAACGCAGGGGATCGGAGATCTGCGAACGCTGCTCGACGAAAACCTGAACAAAGGCGCCGGTTTCCTGCGGGCGTTCCCAAGGCTGGGTCTTTTCACAGCTCGACAGCTTGACCACGACATTGCCGATGCGCCGCGCCTCGCCCACTTTCAGGACGATATCCTGCTGCTCATTGTTGCGCTTATTCAGCAGGCCCAGCGTCGCCACGCGATCCTTGACCGGGGTGCCGAACTGATTTTCAACCGCCTGCGCGGCGGCATTGCCCGCCACCGCCTTGGGCACGTCGGTGGCCTGCGCCTCGGGCTCGGACGAGCCGCCGCAGGCCGAAAGCGCGAAACATGCGCCAGCCACCATCAGAGTCCGGCGCATGGTATCAATCAGCCTTCAGGCGTCCAGGCTTCGTAGCCGGCAGCCTTGGCCTTGCCCGCGCCGCGCAGTTCGGGGTGGGGCTGGTGAGCCTTGGTGGTGCCGGTGGCGTTGGGCGTATATTCGGCTTCCCAGATGCGGGGCGGCGGCAGGTGGCTCTGCGGCACGGCGTCATAGGAATGGTGCAGCCAGCCATGCCATTCGGCCGGAACGCGGCTCGAATCATTGGCGCCATTATAGATCACCCAGCGGCGCTCCATACCCGCAAAGGGGCTGTTGGTGCCGGCCGGAACGACCTTCTTCGAGCGGTAATACTTGTTACCCTGAAAATCGGTGCCAACCTGTTCGCCGCCAAACTTGGTGTTGAGCCAGGTGCCGAAAGTGGAGCCGTTCCACCAGGTGAAGAGCATTGCGCAAGTTTCCCTAATTCAGGTCTGCCCGCGAACAGAATCCGCTAAGGCCCGTGACGTTTAGCGCCTAGCCCAAGCCGGGGGGCCAAAGCAAGGGCAAAGGGGCAGGCGCAAAAGGGGGCGTCAAAGCGTCCCTATTCCTCGCGCGCTTCCTCAACCCAATCCTGCGCGGCCTGCGGGTCGGCGGCCTCCAGAATCGCGCGCGCCGCCCCCATCGCGTGGCCTGCGCGCATCATGGCGGCGATCTCCTTTTCGCGGCGGGCGCGGCGCTCCATCGGATCATCGGGCATCGCGCGCCGCGCAAACGGCCCCAGCCCCCGCCGCCGCGCATAGGCCAGCGCCGCCTCGCGCGCCTCCGCCTCGCCCGGCATCACCTCGGCGCGAATATCCTCGTCGATCCCCGCCTGCCCCAATTCCTGCGCGATCCGCCGCCCACCAAGGCCCCGGCGCAACAGGCTGCCCGTCTTCATCCGGGCATAGCTTTCATCGTCAATATGGCCCAGTTCGACATGCCGCTCGACGATCGCAGCCACTTTGGCCTCGGGCGACTCATCCCCGGTCCAACCCCGCTCACGCAATTTGCGCAGCAGGTAATCCTCCAGACGCCCCGCGCTGGTGGCGAAACGCGCGACATAGGCCAGCGCCATTTCCTCAATCCGGGCCGAATCGAGGGGCTTTGGGGCCATTTTGCGGCGATTGGGGCGCTCTGTATCATCCATTGGCCATATTCGTGCCACAGTCGCGCGCCAAAGGGGACCCCCCGCGTCACCCGACTTGCGGGCCAGTTTGCGATGCCCGCCGCTTTTGCTTTCCCGCGCAAAGGCATCGGGCGCAGCCCAAGACGGATAAGACCATGACCGACGCCGCCGTGATCGAAGCGCCCACCGCCCTGATCCCCACGCCCAATATCTGCGCCCTGCCGCGCCGTTTCGGCGATTTCGCCACCTTTGGCGAGGCGCTGGATTATGCGGCGACCGGCACGCGCGGGCTGAATTTTCACGATCCGCGCGGCAATCTGATCCGGCCCTATCCGTTCCGCCAATTGCGTCTGGATGCGATCGCCATGGCGCATCGCCTGATCGCGCGCGGCGTGAAGAAGGGCGACCGCATCGCGATGGTGGCCGAAACGGGCGCTGATTTTGCCGCGCTGTTCTGCGGCGTGATCTATGCCGGCGCATGGCCGGTGCCGCTGCCTTTGCCCACCAGCTTTGGCGGCAAGGACAATTATATCGACCAGCTTGCCGTGCAATTGGCCAGCAGCGATCCCTCGTGGTTCTTCTATCCGCCCGAAATCGGCCATCTGGGTCTTGCCGCCGCGCAGGCGCACAACGCCAAGGGCGGTTCGTGCGAGGGGCTGAGCTGGGACATTCTGACCTCCGATCCGGTGGTGCCGGGCGATCTGCCGCAAGCCTCGGGCGATGACATCTGCTATCTGCAATATTCCTCAGGCTCGACGCGCTTTCCGCATGGCGTGGCCGTGACTCACGCCTCGCTGCTCAACAATCTGCGCGGCCATGGTCTGGCCATGCAATTGCAGGGCGATGACCGCTGCGTCTCGTGGCTGCCGTGGTATCATGACATGGGGCTGGTCGGCTGCTTCCTCTCGGTCATCGCCAATCAGGTTTCGACCGATTACCTGAAGACCGAGGATTTCGCCCGCCGCCCGCTGGCATGGCTGGACATGATCACCCGCAATCCGGGCCATTCGATCTCCTATTCGCCCACCTTCGGCTATGACATCTGCGCCCGCCGCATTTCCAGCCAGAGCCATGTGGACGAGCGTTTCGACCTGTCGCGCTGGCGCCTTGCAGGCAATGGCGCCGATATGATCCGCCCCGATGTGATGCAGGGTTTTGTCAACGCCTTTGCCCCCGCCGGGTTCAAGGCCAGCGCCTTCCTGCCCTCTTACGGCCTTGCCGAAGCCACGCTCTCGGTCACGATCATGCCGCCGGGCGAAGGCATCCGCGTCGAACTGGTCGAGGAAGAGCGCCTGTCGGGCCAGCCGCGCGATCTGTCGCGCCCGGCCCGCTATCGCGCCATCGTCAATTGCGGCAAGCCGGTGCTGGACATGGAAATCGAGGTCCGCGACGGCGCGGGCAAGGTTCTGGCCCATCACCAGATCGGCAAGGTATGGTGCAAGGGGCCTTCGGTCATGCACTCCTATTTCCGCGATCCCGAGGCAACGGCGGCCTGTCTGGTCGATGGCTGGCTGGACACCGGCGACATGGGCTATCAGAACGCCGAGGGCTATCTGTTCATCGTCGGCCGCGCCAAGGACATGATCATCATCAACGGCAAGAACCACTGGCCCCAGGACATTGAATGGGCGGTGGAACAGCTCCCCGGTTTCCATCAGGGCGACATTGCCGCTTTCAGCCTTGAGACCGACACTGGCGAGGAAACCGCCGCCGTGCTGGTCCATTGCCGTGTGTCGGACCCGGCCGAGCGGTTGAAGCTGAAGAATGCCGTGGCCGAAAAGGTCCGCGCGATTCTGGGCCATCCGGCCATCGTCGAACTGGTGCCCCCGCGCACCCTGCCGCGCACCTCCTCGGGCAAGCTCTCTCGCGCCAAGGCCAAGAAGCTGTACCTGTCGGGCGAAATCGCACCGTTTGAACTGGCGGCGTAAGTCTGTTTGGGAAATCGCCTCCGCGATTTCCCTGCGGCACCGGCCCACTCCCCCGGCCCTGCCACCCATATAGTGTACCCTGTTGGGTGGCAGGGCCGGGGGAGTGGGCCGGTGCCGATTGAAATTCGCCTCTTTCGGCGAATTTTCAAACAGGTCTCCCTGTTAACGGGGCGCAAGATTCAAGTCTTGCGCCCCGTTAGCGTTTCTTGGCCCCGTGATAGAACTGCTTGCACTGGAAATTGCGGCGGCGCAGCACAACATCGGGTTCATGACAAACCCCCTCCTTTCCCCGATCGCCCTTGGCGATATCACCGCCCCCAACCGCATCCTGCTCGCGCCCCTCACGCGCGGACGGTCGAACCGCGAAGGCCTCGCCAACCCGCTGATGGCGCAATATTATGCCCAGCGCGCCGGGGCGGGCCTGCTGATTTCCGAAGCCACCGCGATCAGCGCCGAGGGGCGCGGTTGGCCTAACGCGCCGGGCATCTGGAACCGCGAACAGGCCGAGAGCTGGAAGCAGGTGACTCAGGCCGTGCATGATGCGGGCGGGCGGATCGTCCTGCAATTGTGGCATATGGGCCGCGTGTCGCACCCGCAGCTCCACGGCATCCAGCCCGTTTCGGCCAGCGCCACCACCGCGCCGGGCGAAGCCCACACGTTTGAAGGCAAACAGCCCTATGTCGAAGCGCGCGCGCTGGAAACCCACGAGATCCCCCGCCTGATCGCCGATTATGAGAATGCCGCCCGCCTTGCCAAAGAGGCCGGGTTCGACGGCGTCCAGCTTCACGGCGCCAACGGCTATCTGATCGACCAGTTCCTGCGCGACGGCACCAACCACCGCACCGACGATTACGGCGGCAGCATCGAGAACCGCACCCGCCTGCTCAAGGAAGTCACGCAGGCGCTGATCCGCGTCTGGGGCGCCGGGCGCGTTTCGGTCCGCCTCTCACCCAATGACGGCATTCAGGGCGTCGAGGACAGCGACACCTATGCCCTGTTCGACCATGCGGTAAAGGTGCTGGACGATCTGAACATCGGCTTCCTCGAAATCCGCGATCCGCTACCCAGCGGCACGTTCGGTTCGGGCCTTGGGCCGCGCCGGTCTGCGCATCTCAAAACCATCTTCAAGGGCCCGGTGGTCGATAATGCCGATTATACGGCGCAATCGGGCGCGGCGGCTCTTGAAAAGGGTGAGGCCGACGCCATCTCCTATGGACGGCCCTTTATCACCAACCCCGATCTGGTCGACCGTATCGCCCATGGGCATCCCTGGACCGAAGGAGGCGATCCTTCGGCATGGTACGGCAACAGCGCGGAAGGCTATACCAGCTTTCCGCCCTATTCGGCCTGATCGCTGGCCCCGGCTCCCCCCTCTCGGCCGGGCCAGTACGAGCGATGCTGACCAGCAGGATCACACTCCGTCCCCTATGGTCAGCCTCTCGCCCAATGCCGCCCGGCCCGCCGTAAGGTTTTCGGCGGGCCGGGTTCGCAACTATTCGGCGGCGCTGGCGGCCTCTTCGGGGGCGGCTTCTTCGGTCGGCGCGGCGCTGGGCGCGGCAGCCACCGCGCGCGGGGCCAAAGGCGCCCGCGAGGTCAGCGCGTCATAGGCAATCATTGCATCGCTGGTCGAACCGGGCAGGATCTGGCCCGAGGCGGTGCGCTGATCGTCGGCCTTGCTGGCCTTCTTGCCCCAGCATCCGCCCAGAGCGAGCGTGAGAGCCAGAATGGTGACGGCGCGCTTCATGCCTGATTCCCTTCCGATGTTGCCACGGGCGGACATGCCTGCTCCAGCTTGGCCAGAAACTGATCCGCGCGGGCCAGCAGCGCCTCGTCCCATTGCTGCGCCGAAACGCTGATGCCAAGCCGGGCCAGCGAAGTGACGCCCTTTTCGGCAATGCCGCAGGGCACAATGCCGGTGAAATGCGACAGGTCCGGGTTCAGATTGACCGAAAACCCATGCATCGTCACCCAGCGGCGGATGCGCACGCCGATCGCGCCGATCTTGGCCTCGCTGCCGTCAATGTCGCGGGTCCAGATGCCCACGCCCGCCTCGCTGCGCCAGCTTTCCACCCCGAAATCGGCCAAAGTGTCGATCACCCAGCCTTCCAGAGCATGGACAAAGCCGCGCACATCGCGCGCGCGCTGCTTCAGGTCGATCAGCACATAACCGATCCGCTGGCCCGGCCCGTGATAGGTATATTTGCCGCCGCGCCCGGCCTCGACCACGTCGAAGCGCGGATCGAGCATATCGTCCGCCTTGGCGCTGGTGCCCGCCGTATAGACCGGGGGATGTTCGAGCAGCCAGATCAGATCGGGGGCAAGCCCTTCATAAATCGCATTATTGCGCGCGGTCTGATAATCCAGAGCCTCGCGATACGACACAGGCTCATAATCCCGCCGCACGGCCACGCCGTTTTCGAGCAGAATCTCAGCCTTGATTGCATCTTGCATGACCATGATTCTTGCGTGGGGCAATCCGCTCCGCTTATCAAGGGGTCAGATGCGCCGCAGGCATATGGGCCGAGCTTGGCGCGAAAGGAGTACCCCGATGCGTTTTGACAGCAATCTGGCCTGGCGGACGGCCCATTCGGCGATTCTGGCCAATCGGGATGTACTGCTGGCTCTGGCGGGGGTGTTCTTCCTGCTGCCAAGGCTGGCCTTTGCGCTGTTGATGCCCGATCCGCCCGCCGCGCAAGGGGCTTCGCCCGCCCAGTCGATGCAGGCGATGGAGGCCTTTTATGCCACCGCCCTGCCCTATGTGATCCCGATGATCCTGTTTCAGGCGGTGGGCGTGCTGGCCATCCTGACGCTGTTTACCGACCGCAGCCGCCCGACCGTGGGCCAGGCGCTGTCGCTGGGCGCCAAGGGCGTGTTTCCCTATGTGCTGGCGCAAATCATGCTGGCGGCCGCCATCGCAATGGTCGGCGGCGGGCTGATCGGCGTGCTGGCGCTGACCAAACAGCCCGCGCTGGCGGGGGGCGGCATGATTGTCGTGATGATCGTGGCCATCGCCGCCTATATCCGCATGTCGCTGGTAGGGCCGGTGGTGGCGGTCGAGCGGGTCTATAATCCCGCGCGCGCGCTGATGCGGTCCTGGGCGATCACGCGCGGCAATGGCTGGCGCCTCCTCGGCTTTGCGCTGCTGGTGGGCGTGGTGGTGATGGTGGCCATGGTGGCGGTCGTTTCAATCGGCGGGTCAATCGGCACGCTGGCGGGCGGGCCGGATACGGGGCGGATCATCTCGGCGGTGGTCTCCTCGCTGCTGGCCGCGATGGTGACGCTCTATATCGCCGGGCTGATGGCCGCGATCCACCGGCAACTGGCGGGGCCGAGTGTGGATGATATTATGACGACGTTTGAGTGAATTAGGCTTTAGGAAGGGATGAATGCGAGGGTCTGGACCCTCGCGCTCCCGTTACTGTCTGCGTTGCGCGATGGGTTCGGCGAATGGGTGTCGGACGCAGCGTTTGAGAATTAAAGCCTGCGGCCCCGATCAGCGCAAGTTCGCCGCGCCGCAGGCTTTAGAAACAAAAAAGCGCCCCGCTGCAAACGAAGCGCTCCCCCATTAAAGGAATTGCAAAGGGTCGAGACCCTTTGCCCGCCGGAGGCATAAAACCCTTAATCCTCGTCCTTCCACCCCCAGAACAGGAAGCACGGCGGGACATTGATCCACTCCAGCCCCTTGTCGATGCGCTTGAAGAACTGGGCCATGAAGTCGCCCGCGCGCGGGGTGAACTGATAGACGAGGAAGGCCCCACCCTTGCGCAGCACGCGGTAGGTGGCGCTGGCGATGGCCGGGCCGACGCCGGGCGGCAGGGTGGAGAAGGGCAGGCCCGAGATGATGTAGTCGGCCTTTTCATGACCATGGGCGCGGATGATTTCCTCAACATCCGCCGCCGAACCGTGGACCGCGACAAAGCGGCTGTCGGTGATCGTGTGCGAGAGATATTCGATAAAATCGGGGTTCAGGTCGATGACCAGCAGCGTGCCGTCGCGGCGCAGGCGGTCAAGGACGGGCTGGCAGAAGGTGCCAACGCCCGGCCCATATTCGACGAAGAGCTTGGTATTGTCCCAATCGACGGCGGACAGCACGCGGTTGATGGTGAAGCGCGAGGAAGGCACGATCGAGCCGACCATGACGGGATTTTTCAGGAAGCCTTCAAAAAAGACCCCCCACGGCCCCAGCGCCCGTTTCAGCCGGCTTTTCACTTTGGCAAGCGGCGCCTCTCCGGCCAGTTCGGTTGTCATGCTCTTGTCAAATCCCTACCCTAGACTTGCGTGCTCTGCCCAAAGGTTTGCAAAACTGCAAGCCCGTTGGCAAGCGGCCATGCGCAACATTTGCCGCAAACCGCGCGCCATCGGAACAGTAATCCACGATAACGGATATGGTTCTAAAGGATCTGGGCGACCACATCCTGCGGGCGACACAGGCGCACGCCCTTGTCGGTTTCCACCAAGGGGCGCTCGATCAGCTTGGGCTCGGCCGCCATGGCGGCCAATACGGTGGCGTCATCGGCATCGGGCAATCCGCGTTCAACCGCATCCGTCCCGCGCAGACGCAGCCCCGCCTGCGGCGTCATGCCCGCATCGCGATAGAGCTGGGCCAGCTTGTCGGCGCTCGGCGGGGTCTTGAGATATTCCACCACGCTCACTTCAACGCCGGGGGTTTCCTCCAGGATCGCCAAAGTCTTGCGCGAGGTGCCGCAGGCCGGATTGTGCCAGATGGTGGCCTTCATGGGATGCTCCTTTGATGCGTATTACCGCCCGGCGCCGGGGCCGCGGCGATGGTTTCCAGCCCGCGCATCACCCGCCCGGCGCGCTGGATCGCGCGCACCAGCCGGGGATAGACGCCGCAGCGGCAAAGATTGGTGACGGCCTTGTTGATATCATCCGCGCTGGGCTCGGCATTGGCGGCCAGCAGCGCGGCCCCGGCCATCACAATGCCCGGCGTGCAGAAACCGCATTGGATCGCGCCCTCGGCCACCATCGCCTGTTGCAGGGGGTGCGAACGGTCGTTGCTCAGTCCCTCGATGGTGGTGATGCTGCGCCCCTGCGCCTGCGCCAAAGTGATCTGGCACGAGGGCAAAGCTTGCCCATCGACCATGACCATACAGGCCCCGCACTCGCCCGTGCCGCAGCCATATTTCGCGCCCGTCAGATTGGCCCCGCAACGCAAGCCCCACAGCAGAGGCGTTGCGGCATCCATGCGCAGATCGACCGGATGGCCATTGAGGGTCAGGGCGGGCATGGCTCCTCCCATGCCCGCATGATCCCTTTACTTCAAGCTTTTCACTTCAGGCCAAAGCGCAAACCGGCCCAAACGGTGCGCGGCGCGCCGATGTCCATGCTGCCCGCCTGATTTCGGGTGATCACGGTCACATTGGCCAGATTTTCGCCGCGCAGGATAAAGCTGACACCGTGGCCCAGCGGGGCCTGAACAAAGGCGCCGATGGTGGTGGCCGAAGGCATCAGATAGGCTTGCAGATCGTCCTCATATTGCGATCCGAAATGGCGCAGCACCACCGCCCCCTGCCAACCATCGCGCGGCTTCCACGTGACTGTGGCGCTGGCGGCGATCTTGGGGGTCTGGGCCGGGCGCATGCCGTTGAGCGCGATTTGCATCCCGCTGGCCCGCACCACCGCATCGGTCAGGGCGAGACTGCCATCCAGGCTCACCTTGCCCAGATCGAGCGCGGCGGCAAATTCCAGCCCGCGCGCGCGGATCGCATCGACATTCTGGCGCACGCGGGTGATCACCGTGGCGGTCTGCGCCGTGGTGACATTGGCGATGGCATGGGCCACGCGGTTATAAAAGGCCGTGGCCGAGAGTTTCAGCGCCGGAACCGGGGCGAAATCGACGCCCGCCTCATAGCCCTGCATCATTTCATTGCCCAACGCCGGATTGGCGTTGGTCACCGTCGAAATGCCCGAAGCCACCAGCGTGAAGCTGCGATAAAGCTCGTTGATCGTGGGCTGGCGCAAACCACTGTAGGCCGAGCCGCGCAATTCCAGCCCCGGCGCCAGTTTCAGCAAGGCACCGCCGCGCCCCGTCACCGCCCAGTCGCTGCGCGGATCATAGGCGGTGTTGGCGGTGATGGCGCCCGTTGCATTGGCGGCCCGGTTATAGCCCGCATTCACGCTCCAGCGATCCGCGCGCACCCCGCCCGTCAGCGTCAGCGGCCCCAGTTTCCAGTCATCCTCGGCATAAAAGCCCAGATCATCATTGCGCCCGCCCGCCCAGCGATAGGCCGTGACCGCCCCGGTGGCGGCATTATAGGCCACCTCGTTCAGATCGCCCTTGGCGCTGCGCCAGTCGCCGCCGAGGCGCAGCAGATGGTCCGGCCCGACCGGCGGACGGATCTCGATCTTGCCGCCAAGGCCGGTGGCGGGCGTCTGACGCTGGTCGAGGCTGGGGCGGAACGTGCTGGCCGAAATGGTGACGTTGGAGAAGCCGCGGTCCTGCACATAGGCCAGCGCGTCAAACTGCCAAGGCCCGCGCCCGACCAGACGCAGCGAGAAATCCTCGCCGCTCGAATGGCTGGTGGCCCCGGCAAAGCGCAGCACGCGGTGATCGTCGAAGATCATCGCGCGAGCCTGAAGTTCGACATTGTTGGCAATCGGCGCCACGCCGCGCGCGCCGATCGACCAGCTGTCATAACGCGATTTGACGCTGGCCCCCACGCGCTGGCTTTCGGGCGTGGTCCAGAAGCCGTCGCCCCGGTCCCAGCGGCCCGATACTTCGGCAAAACCGGCGCCCAATTTCGGCGCAACCGCACCCGAAAGCGAGGTTTCGCCGCGATCATTGGCCAGCGCCTCGCCCGAAATCAGGCCCAGCGTGTCGCGCCCGGCGCTGTTCAGCTCAATCGTCCCGGCCACCGCGCCCGAACCGAAAGCCCCCGAACCGCCGCCCCGCGTCACCCGCACCGAACCGAGCCGTTCGGGCGTGATCGCATTCCACGGCACCGAGCCGAACATCGGATCGGCCATCGGCACGCCATCAAGCAGCACCTGCGTACGCGCTGCCGCATTGCCGCCCAGCGCGCGCAAGGTCGCGCCTTGGGCCGAAGGGTTGGTATAACGGCTGTCCGAACGACGAAACTGTTGAAAACCTGCCACATTGGCCAGAACGTCCTCGATCCGGCCCGAGGCCGAAGAGGTCAGCGCCTCGCGGTCGATTTCGCGTGAGGAATAGGCCGGCACAGCGGGCGCCGCATTCAGCCCCGCGCCGGTCACGATGATGGGGGAAGCAGCCTCTTCATCGGCCGCATGCGCCGCCACCGGCATCAGAGCCGCCCCGGCAAGCATGATCGCCCGCAGGCTTTGCGCGCCCAGTTTCATCCTCAAATCCCCTTAATATGCTTTTGATGCGACCTTATTGACCCGCCCCCACCCTGCCAAGATGGCCGATAGAACGAGGCGCCTTTGGCCTTTGACCCGACAGCATGTCCTTGACCCGCGCAGGAAAAACAAGGGCTGGGAGCGAACAGGGGCATTTTTTCGGGCATGCTGTGGTTCCCGCGTCCCACTTGCAACAACCGCCCGGCGCAAATGCATTATGAACACCATGGGATCAATCGACAGGGCCGATTAACCCGTGTAAGGCTGGGCCATGGAAGCTGAACTGAAGACGCCGATCCTGGATCGAGTGAAGGTGCCTGCCGACATGCGCGGCCTGTCGATGGGCGAATTGCGCCAGTTGGCCGATGACGTGCGTCAGGAAATGATCCACACCGTTGGACAGACCGGAGGCCATTTAGGCTCCGGCCTTGGCGTGGTGGAATTGACCGTGGCGCTGCATTATGTGTTCGAAACCCCGCGCGACAAGGTGATCTGGGACGTGGGCCATCAGGCCTATCCTCACAAGATCGTCACCGGGCGGCGCGACCGCATCCGCACCCTGCGTCAGCCGGGCGGCCTGTCGGGTTTCACCAAGCGCAGCGAATCAGAATACGACCCCTTTGGCGCGGCCCATTCCAGCACCTCGATTTCCGCCGCCATCGGCTTTGCCATGGCCAACAAGATGTCCGATCAGCCCGGCAAGGCGATTGCCGTCATCGGCGATGGTTCGATGAGCGCAGGCATGGCCTATGAGGCGATGAACAATGCGCAAGCTGCGGGCAACCGGCTGGTCGTCATCCTTAATGACAATGATATGTCGATTGCGCCCCCGGTAGGCGGGCTGTCGGCCTACCTCGCGCGGCTGGTGTCCTCGCGCCCCTTCCTCGAACTGCGCGAAATGGCCAAGAAGCTCTCGCGCCACCTGCCCGCGCCTTTGTCGCGCGCGGCCAGCAAGACCGACGAATTCGCGCGCGGCATGGTGATGGGCGGAACCCTGTTCGAGGAACTGGGCTTTTACTATGTCGGCCCGATCGACGGGCACAATCTGGAACAGTTGATCCCGGTGCTGGAAAATGTCCGCGATGCGGCGGCCGGTCCCTGCCTGATCCATGTCGTCACGCAAAAGGGCAAGGGCTATGCTCCGGCCGAAGCGGCGGCGGACAAGTATCACGGCGTCCAGAAATTCAACGTCATCACCGGCGAGCAGGTCAAGGCCCCGGCCAAGGCGCCTGCCTATCAGAACGTGTTTGGCGAAACGCTGGCCAGGATTGCCGATACGGACAAGCGGATCGTGGCGATCACCGCCGCCATGCCCTCGGGCACCGGCGTCGACAAGTTCGCCAAGGCGCACCCGGATCGCAGCTTTGACGTGGGCATTGCCGAACAACATGCCGTGACCTTTGCCGCAGGCCTTGCCGCGCAGGGGATGCGTCCGTTCTGCGCGATCTATTCGACCTTCCTTCAGCGCGCCTATGATCAGGTCGTGCATGATGTGGCGATCCAGAACCTGCCGGTGCGTTTCGCGATTGACCGTGCGGGCCTTGTGGGCGCCGATGGCGCGACTCATGCGGGCACGTTTGACATCACCTATCTGGCCTCGCTGCCCAATTTCGTGGTGATGGCGGCGGCAGATGAGGCCGAGCTGGTCCATATGACCTATACGGCGGCCTGTCATGACAGCGGGCCGATTGCCTTCCGCTATCCGCGCGGCAATGGCACGGGCGTGGAAATGCCCGCCACGCCGCAATTGCTGGAAATCGGCAAGGGGCGGATCGTGCGTGGGGGCACCGGCAAGATCGCCATCCTCTCGCTGGGCACGCGTCTGGCCGAGGCGGTCAAGGCCGCCGAGGTGCTGGAAGCCAAGGGCCTGCCCACGACCGTGGCCGACCTGCGCTTTGCCAAGCCGCTGGATGAGGATCTGATCCGCCGTCTGGCCTCTACGCATGACGTGGTCGTCACCATCGAGGAAGGCGCGATCGGCGGCCTTGGCTCGCATGTGCTGACGCTGGCCAGCGACGAAGGGCTGACCGATGGCGGATTGAAGATCCGCACGATGCGTCTGCCCGATGTGTTTCAGGACCACGATGCGCCCGACAAGCAGTATGACACGGCGGGCCTCAACGCGCCGCATATCGTGGAAACGGTGCTCAAGGCGCTGCGCTGGAACGATGCGGAAATCGTGAACGCCGATATCGTGGGCGAGGTCCGCGCTTGAGCCTTGCGTTGATCGCTCTGACGCTTGCCGATGCGGCAATACTGCCCCCGCCTGCCCCGTCGCTGACGGTGGTGGTCGAGAATGTGCGGTCCAATGTCGGGCGGGTGCATGTCGCGCTTTGCCCGCAAAAGACTTTCCTGAAAGATGATTGCAAACTGGAAACCTCGGTGCCCGCACAAAAGGGGGCGACGACGGTGATTTTTACCTATGTCCCCCCCGGCGAATGGGCGGCCCAGGCCTTTCAGGACGAGAACGGCAACAAGAAGGTCGACCAGAACTTCATCGGCATTCCGCGCGAAGGGGTCGGCTTTTCGCGCGATGCAAAGATCGTGTTCTCGCCGCCCAAATGGCGCGATGCCATGTTTGTCCACGACGGCAAACCGCAGACCATCAGCTTTTCGCTGCGTTACTTCATGGGGCGGTCGGGGCCGAAGTGAGGCGGCCCGGCACGACACTGGCCGCGCCGGAGCAAGCAGTTACTTCGGATTAGCGGCCAGTCGGTTGAGATGCGCCACCAGCGCGCCCGCGCCGCCCTTGGCGATCACCCCGGCGAAATCGGAGCGGCGCGTGGCGATCTGGCTGATCGCGTTGCGATAGAACACGTCGATGATCCGCCATTGCCCGCCATTTTCGCGCAGGCGATAGTTGAGCGATTCGTTCGTGCCCGGCCCCGTCAGTTGCGTGCGCACCAGCTTGTCCGTTCCGCGCGTTTCCACCCCACCCACAAGGCTGAGCTTCTCGCCCGAATAGCTGTCAAAATTGGCGGCATATTGCGCCACCGTCATCGCGCGAAAGGCGGCAATGACACTGGCCTGTTCGAGCGGGGAAAAGGTGGTCCACGGCGGGCCGACAGACAGACGCGCCATCGCGGGAATGTCAAAGGCGCGATCCACCACCGGGCCGATCACGCGCGCGCGCGCCGATTGGCCGCCCTGCGCCTTCATCGTGGCGATCAGGCCCGCATTGAGCCCCTCGATGGTCTGAACCGCCGGATCGCCCGCCTGCGCCATGGCCACGCCCGGAACAACCGCCAGCGACAAAGGAGCCAGCAGCGCCAGCGCCCCGGCAGCCTTGAACGATGCGAATCCCGATTGACGTGTCATGCTCACTCCAGATCAAACCTTGCGTTAACCCCGGACGCCCGTGCCGCAGCGGGCCTTGGCGCGTCCTTGAGCCAGAGCAATACGTAAAACAAGTGGCATGAGCGCGCAATGAAGCCGCGGTTCAGGCTGGCGCAATCTTTTCTCTGCCAACAGAAGCGGTTACAATGCCCATCGTGCTTGTAGGCGCCATGCCCGAAATCCCCCCAAGGGCACAGGTTCAAAAGGGATATACCGTTTGACACCGACAGAGAGTTCCCCCGCTCGGCTGCTCGCCGCTCCTTTATCCATCAAACTTGCCTCGCCGCGCGGATTTTGCGCGGGCGTGGTGCGCGCGATCCGCATTGTCGAACGCGCGCTCGAAATCCATGGCGCGCCGGTTTATGTCCGCCATGAGATTGTTCATAACGCCCATGTCGTAAACAGGTTGCGCGCGATGGGCGCGGTCTTTGTCGAAGAACTCGACGAAGTGCCCCCCGGCGCGGTCACGGTGTTTTCCGCCCATGGCGTGCCCCAGACCGTCGAGCAGGAAGCCGAGCAGCGCGGCCTGCCGGTCTATGACGCCACCTGCCCGCTGGTGACCAAGGTGCATCTGCACGGCGGCCGCTTTGCCCGCGAGGGGCGCGAAGTCGTGCTGATCGGCCATGCGGGCCACCCCGAGGTGGTGGGCACGCTGGGCCAGATCCCGGCGCCGGTCCATCTGGTGGCCACGCCCGATGATGTGGCCGCGCTGCCGCTGGGCGAGGATGCCTCCATTGCCTATGTGACGCAGACCACGCTGTCGGTTGACGATACGCGCGGCGTGATTGCCGCGCTGCATGACCGCTTTGACGATGTGGCGGGCCCCGACGTGTCCGACATCTGCTATGCCACGCAAAATCGCCAGAACGCCGTGCGCGCGCTGGTGGAGGAATGCGATGCGCTGATCGTGGTGGGCGCGGCCAATTCCAGCAATTCGAACCGGCTGCGCGATGTGGCGCTTTCGCTTGGCAAACCGGCATGGCTGGTGGGCGATGCGGGCGATCTGGACCCGCAATGGCTGGACGGGGTCGAGCGCCTTGGCGTCACCGCCGGGGCCAGCGCGCCCGAAGAGCTGGTCGAGGATGTGATTGCCGCAATCGCCCTTTCGCGAAAAATAACCGTCTCAGAGCTTGACGGCATCCGCGAAAACGTGTCGTTCAGCCTGCCTGCGGCGCTGCGCCGCGCGGGTGAATCTGCCCGCGCCCGCGTATAAAGCCTTAGTTGGAGTAAGCCCCTTGTCCCTTCCCCTCGCCCCAGCCCTGCGCATTGCCGGCCACGCCATTTCCAGCCAGATCAAGGGCGGCAAATATCCGCTCGTGCTGATGCTCGAACCGCTGCTGCGCTGCAATCTTGCCTGCCCGGGCTGTGGCAAGATCGATTATCCCGACGCGATCCTTAACCGCCGCCTGTCGGTGGAAGAATGTATGGCGGCGATCGAGGAATCGGGCGCGCCCGCCGTGTCGATCGCGGGCGGCGAACCGCTGCTGCACCGGGATATGCCCAAGATTGTCGAAGGCTATATCGCGCGCAAGAAATTCGTGATCCTGTGCACCAACGCGCTGCTGCTGAAAAAGAAGATCAACGACTACAAGCCCTCGTCCTATTTCACCTGGTCGATCCATCTGGATGGCGACAAGGCCATGCATGACAAGGCCGTGGATCAGGAAGGCACCTATGACGTCGCGCTCGAAGCGATCCATCTGGCCAAGTCGAAGGGCTTCCGCGTTCAGGTCAACTGCACCGTGTTCAACGATGCCAAACCCGAGAGCATGGCCAAGTTCCTCGACCTGATGACCAGCCTCGATGTCGAAGTGACCATCAGCCCCGGCTATGCCTATGAGCGCGCCGCCGATCAGGAGCATTTCCTGAACCGCGAAAAGACCAAGAACCTGTTCCGCGACCTGTTGAAGCGCGGCGCGGCCAAGAATGCCAAGCCGGGCGAAGGCGGCGGCAAGGCATGGAAGTTCACCAATTCGCCGCTGTTCCTCGACTTTCTGGCGGGCAACCGTTCGTATGAATGCACGCCCTGGTCGATGCCGCTGCGCACGGTGTTTGGCTGGCAGAAGCCCTGCTATCTGGTGGGCGAAGGCTATGTCGAAACCTTTGCCGAGCTGATGGAAGGCACCGACTGGGATCAGTATGGCGTCGGCAAGTACGAGAAATGCTCGAACTGCATGGTCCATTGCGGGTTTGAAGGCACGGCGGCCAAGGAAGGCCTGACGCGCCCGTGGGAATTCATCAAGGTGGGCATGCAGGGCATCCGCACCGATGGCCCGATGGCGCCCGACATCGACCTGTCCAACGCCCGCAAGGCGCAGGACGTGCATGCCACGCAGGTCGAAGCCGAGCTGGAAAAGATCAAGATTTCCGATCCGGAAGGCTATGCCCGCGCCACCCGCGCGGCCTGATCTTTTCAGCGCCGGATACGAAAAAGGGCGGGGGCCGCAAGCCCCCGCCCTTTTTGCATCAGCGCAAATCAAAGCCCAGATAAGGCCCCGCCTGTTTCGACCCTTTGATCAGGGCGCGATAGGCCTTGGCAAAACCCATGATCGTCTTGGTCAGCGATCCGATCTGATCGGGCTGCTGGCGGATCGACTTGAACACCGCGCCCAGCGCCAGTTCGCCATTGGGCCCCATCATCACATTGACCGCAGGCGGCAATTCCACCTCGGCAATATCGGAAATACAGCGCAGGATCACAAAAGGCAGGTTCATATGCGCCGCCACCTCGGCCACGATATGGCTTTCCATATCCGCCGCAATGGCAGCGCTCGCCCATGCGCGCTCGGCCTTGTCATGCGAATCGGTCAGCAGATGACCATCGGCATGCACCGTGCCCACCCGCGCATCGGGCAGCAATTCCTGCAACACTGCCACCCAGCGTTCATCGCATTTGGTATGAAACGCCCCGGTCAGCCTTTTGCCGATCACCATCGTGCCCAGTTTGAGCGTATGATCGACCGCCCCGCACATGCCATAGCTGATGAGCCCGCCGGCATGTTTGGCCCGCTCCATCAACTCCTCGCGCAGGCGTTCGGGGTCATTGCCCCCCGCGATCACCTCGACCTGATGCTGATCCAGCACCGCCGCCTCGCGCAGCGTGCCTGTCACCACGATCACCGGCTTGCCGTTCACATTCCCCACTGGGCTTGCTCCACATTGGCCTGCGCCATATTGCGATACCGCGCCAGAGCCCAAAGCGGGAAATAGCGCGGATAGCCATGATAGCGCAGGTAAAAGACTCGCGGGAAACCCCCGCCCGTATAATGCTCCTGCCCCCAGAGACCGTCCCCGGCCTGATTGGCGATCAGCCACGCGATCCCGCGCGCGACTGCCTCGCTTTTCGCCTCGCCCACCGCCATCAGGCCAAGCGTGGCCCATGCCGTCTGGCTGGCGTTCGAAACAAAGCTCTCGTGGCCCTTGCGGTCCAGCGCATAGGAATCGCAGCTTTCGCCCCAACCGCCATCCGCATTCTGCACCGTTTTGAGCCATTCGACCGCGCGCGCCACCATCGGATGGTCTCGCCCGATCCCTGCCCGGCCCAATGCGCACAGCACCGACCAGGTTCCATAGACATGGTTGACCCCCCAGCGGCCAAACCAACTGCCTTCCTTCTCCTGCTCCTTTTCCAGCCAGCCCAGCGCCGCCTTCATACGCGGGCTGTCGACGGGCTCGCCCATCTGGGCCAGCATCGAAACCACGCGCGCCGAAACATCGGCCGTGGGCGGATCGAGCAGGGCGCCATGATCGGCAAAGGGCAGGTTGTTCAAATAGAGCTTGTCATTGTCGGCATCGAAAGCGGCAAACCCGCCATCCTTCGATTGCAGGCCCACGGTCCATTCCACCCCGCGCGCGATAGCCTGCGCATCCTTGTCGCCGCGCAGGCCCGAGGCGCGATCCATCGCCATCACCACCACGGCGGTGTCGTCCAGATCGGGATAGTGGTCGTTATTATACTGAAACGCCCAGCCGCCGGGCCGGACATAGCGCTGTTCGACCCAATCGCCCGCCGTATCCAGAATCTGGCGCGGCCCCAGCCAGTCAAGCGCGCGGTCGGCCCCGGCCAATGCCTCCTCGCTGCCCACCTCCAGCATGGCATGGGCGGCCAGAGCGGTGTCCCACACCGGGCTGACGCAGGGCTGGCAATAGGCCTCGTCCTCTTTCACCACCAGCAGGCGCTCGACCGATTCGCGCGCAATCGCGCGATGCGGATGGTCGGGGGCATAGCCCAGCACATCAAACATCATCACGCTGTTGGCCATCGCCGGATAGATCGCGCCAAGGCCATCGACGCCGTTAAGCCGCTCGACCACCCATTCCTCACACAGCCGGATCGCGCGGGTCCGCATCGCCTTGGGCCAGCGCCCCTCGAACCGCTTGAGGCCCCAGTCCAGCGCCTCGAACCCGTTCTTCCACACGGCATGAACATGGTCGGCCTGGCTGGTCAGTTTGCGCGTCACGCCGGTATACAGCTCCGGCACGAACACCTGCTTGGGGTTCCGCGCCACGGGCTTCAAAGCGCAAAGCACCAGCAGCGGCACCACCACCGTGCGCGCCCAATAGCTCATCTTCAGCAGATGGACCGGGAACCAGCGCGGCGCGAGGATCAGCTCGGGCGGGATGGTCGGCACCGCATCCCACGGCCCGGCGCCAAACAGCGCCAGCTGAATGCGGGTAAAGACATTGACAGCCTCGGCCCCGCCCGCCTTCAGGATCGCGGCGCGGGCGCGGGCCATGTGCGGCGCATCGACATCGTCGCCGATCATTTTCAGCGCGTAATAGGCCTTCACCGTAGCCGAAATATCAAACCCGCCCTCGTGATAGAGCGGCCAGCCATCATGGGCATCCGACTGAATCCGGCGCAGATAGCGACCGATCTTGCCTTCCAGTTCCTCATCCACCGGCTCGCCCAGAAAGTGGCGCAGCAGCACATATTCGGACGGAATGGTGGCGTCGGCCTCCAATTCATAGACCCAGTGGCCATCCTCGCGCTGCTCGCTCAGCAGCGATTGCGAGGCGCGCGCGATGGTGGCGTCCAGCAGGGCGCGATCAGGGGCGGTTTGGCTCATTGTACTTTTCCATATTTCAAGGGCTGGCCCAGAACCAGCCGTGCCGCGCTGTCGCCGGAGCGGATCGCCCCCTCGATGGTCGCGGGCAGTCCGTTTTGCACCCAGTCTCCGGCCAGAAACAGGTTGCGCCAGCGGGTATTCGTATGCGGGCGCCGCGCATCCTGCTCGGGCGTGGCGGCGAATGTGGCGCGCTTTTCCTTGACGATCTGCCAGCGGGGCATCGGGGCGGCGATCCCCAGAGCCTGCGCCACCTCGGCCCAGATCATCGCGGCCAAAACCTCGCGGTCCTCGTCCATCAGACGGTCCGCGCCCGAAATGGTCACGGAAATCCGGTCGGGATGGGTGAATATCCATTCGCTGGTGGCATTGGTCAGCCCCAGCATCTCAGGCGCGCCCGCCGGGGGCACACAAGCGAAATGCGCGTTCAGGATCGAGCGGTGATCGTCCGGCACGGTCAGATCCGGCACCAGCGAGGCCGCCACCCATGCAGGGACCGCAAGCACCACCACCTCATCCGCGCCAATCGCCTGCGCCCCATCGGCCCATTCCAGCGCGGCCACCACATCGCCTTCAAACCGGATGCCGCGCAGCCGCCGCCCGGTCTGCAAAGCCACGCCCTGCGTCTCCAGCCAGTCCACCGCCGGATCGATAAACGCCGCCGCCAGCGTTGGCACGGCCACGCGCGGCGCACTGGCCCGCCCGCCCTTGGCCAGCGTTTCGGCCAGCACATTGGCGCAAAGCGCAGCAGAGGACGCCGCCGGATCCGTGTTCAATGCCGCCAGCAGAACCGGATGCAGCATCCGCTCCCACACCGGCCCCTGCGGCTTTACCAAATCACCGATGGTCTGATCCGCCCGCCCCTTGAGCAGGCGCCCCAAAGGCAGATAATCAGCCAGACGCGACCCCGGCACCCGGCGCTTGGGGAAGAAGACCCACCACGGCACCGGCCCGTCATTGATCCGCAAGGTCCAGCGCTCACCCGTGGCCAGATCGGCAAAGGCGAAATCGGCATGGGGCGGACCGGCCAGAGGAGTATCCGCGCCCACCACCGCGCGAAACCGCGAAACCGCCGGATTGCCCGCCAGCACCAGATGGTTGCCATTGTCGATGGTTAGGCCCAGCGCAGGGTCGAAATAAGAGCGGCAGCGCCCGCCCGCCCGCGGTCCGGCCTCGGACAGCGACACCGGCAGCCCGGCCGCAGACAATTCCACCGCCGCCGCCAGCCCGGCCATACCGGCCCCGATCACCTGTGCGCGCAGGAATGCCATTTATCCCATCACCAGATGGCGGATCAGCGAGAAAAGCAGGCGCGGCTTGGACGTGCTGACCCGGCGGCGCGGCGCGTGCCAGCCTTGCGCCAGCATCCGACGAAGGACCAGCGCATAGGCTTCCTCCATCAGGCGCGGGGCGATCAGGCGACCCTTGGGGCGCGCGGCAAGGCAGGCGCCCGCCGCCACGAAATGCGCCTCGGCCCGCGCGGCCAGCCAGCGCGCGGCGCTGTCCATGCCGGGGTCCTGCATCAAGGTCGTGGGCGTGGCGGGGTGGATGCCCGCATGGGTCAGCGCCTCAATGGGCAGATAGACGCGCGCGATTTCGGCGTCTTCGTCCAGATCGCGCAGGATATTGGTGAATTGCAGCGCCCGGCCAAGGTGATGCGCCAGATGGACGCCCTCGGCGCGTTCCATGCCAAAGATGTTGACCGAGAGGCGGCCCACCGCGCTGGCCACGCAATCGCAATAATGGTCGAGCAGGGCAAAGGTGGGCCATTGAATGTCGGCATCGACATCCATCTGCATCCCCTCGATCACGGCAAGGAAATCGGCCTCTTCCAGCGAGAAATCACGCACGGCCTGCGCGAGGAAAGCGGCCTGTCCGGTGTCCCCTCCGCGATAGAGCGCGCCGATCCAGCGGCGCCAGTCGGCCAGCATTGCGCCGCGCTCCCCGCGCGGGGCCTGCTGATCGTCGGCAATGTCGTCAACGATGCGGCAAAAGCCATAGATGGCGAACATCGCCTCGCGCTCGGCGCGCGGCAGGATACGCATACCGGCGTAAAAGCTGCTGCCCGCGACCTTGGCGCGCAGGGCGTCGGGAATGGGTGATAGGGTGGTTGCGGTCATGATCTTCAGCCCGGCCAGATACGGTGGCCCGCCTGCCGCATTGCAGCACGAAGCGCAAGGGTGAGCGCGCGGCCCTTGGTGTGGTGGACCTTTTCGCTCAAGGGATCGCGCGCCAGCAGGACCTCGCACAGATCCTCGGCCAGCCGCTGGATGATGGCCACCTCGGCAGCCAGCCGCCAGTCGCGGATCGCATCGGCAAAGGGCGCGCTGGCCCGCAGCAGGCCCTGCGTGCGCAGCGTCAGATCGGTCAGCACCCCGCGCAGCGCCGGATTGGCGCGCTTTTCAGCCAGAGCCTCCACCCCGATGCCCGCAGCGCGCAGCGAATCGAGCGGGATATAGACCCGGTCGATGGCGCGGTAATCCTTGGCGCAATCCTGCAGGTGGTTGATGATCTGCAAGGCGGCGCAGAGCGAATCGTTCATCGGCCAGAGGACGCGGTCTTCCTCATGGCAATCGAGGACGAAGCGGCCCACCGGCATGGCCGAATAGCGGCAATAGTCGATCAGCCCGGCCCAGTCCTGATAGCGGTCCACCGTGCAGTCGCGCTCAAATGCGGTCAGCAGGTCATGGGCATGGGCAAGGCTGATGCCCCGCTCGCGGCATACAGTGCCCAAAGCCTGCGCCAGAGGATCGCCGATACCGGCCTCGCCCCCTTCCAGCCCGGCGCGCATCAGGCCCAGCAGGCGCAGTTTTTCCTGCGCCGAGGCGGTGGGGTGGTCGGCAATATCATCGGCCGCGCGGGCAAAGCGGTAATAGGCCATCACCGGCGCGCGCGCATCGGGGCGCACCAGAAAACTGGCCACGGGAAAGTTCTCGCCCGTGTGGTCCTTGCCGCTTTGCAGATCCGCGGTGGTCAGGATGGTATCTGTCATGCCCCCGAAATGTCCCCGGAAAGATCCAATGCCTGTGCGCGGCCTTTCCACATGCCGCCCTTGCCCCGGTAATAGGCCCAAGCTGAATAGATTGTGCATGAAACATAGAACAGCGCGACCAAAGGCAGAGCCAGAGCGCGCGAGGGCGCACGGCCGTAAAAGCCCAGAATCGGCTGATAAGACCCCAGCATCAACCCCAGCGCAATCAGGCCCATGACCTGCACCGAGCCATGCGCCATCAGCGCCAGCCACACCGGCGCCCCGAACATCAAGCCCAGCCCCAGCACTGTGCCCATCAGCAGCAACGGATTATAGCGCAATTGGGCATAGGCGCTGCGCGCGATCATCATGCCGATCTCGCGCCAGTTGGCATAGGGCCGGATCGACACGCTGCGCCGCGTCAGGCCCAGCCAGATCGGCCCCTGTTTCTTGATGAGCGCGCCCAGCGTGCAATCATCAATCAGCGCCCCGCGCATCGCACCAATGCCGCCTGCGGCCTCCAGCGCCTCACGCTCGACCAGCACGCAGCCGCCAGCCGCGCCCGCGATCGGGGCCTTGGGTCGATTGATCCAGTTGAACGGATAGAGCATCATGAAGAACCAGATGAAGGCGGGCACCAGCCATTTTTCCGCCCATGTCCGGCATGACAGCAGCGCCATGAAGGACACCAGCCGACGCCCTTGGTCATGGGGGCCGCCATGGGCGATGCCGACAAGGCGCGTCAGCGTATCGGGCGCATGGTCGATATCGGCGTCCGTCAGCCACAGGTAACGCGGCGCCCCGGCCTCGATGATCCCCTGATGCACGGCCCAGAGTTTGCCGGTCCAGCCCGCCGCCAAGGGCGCACCGCTCAGCACGGTCAGACGACCACCACAAAGCGCACCACCAAGGGCGCGGGCCAGATCGCCGGTGCCATCCTCGGAATTGTCATCCACCAGCACCACGCGGAAAGGCCCGGCATAATCCTGCGCCAACAGGCTGCCGATGGAGCGGGTGATCACATCGGCCTCATTGCGCGCGGGGACCACGGCGACCACTTCGGGCCACACATCCGGCGCGGCAAAGGGGGCGTTATCGTCCGCTTCGCGGCAGGTCCAGAAGCCCGTGGCGACCAGCCCCAGCCAGATCGCCAGCACCAGCGCGGCAAGGATGGTCATGGGATCATGCCTTCCTGCGCAAACCAGCCCAGCGCATCGCGCACCGCCTCCTGCCAAGGCCGCGCGGTATAGCCCAGTTCGGCCTGGGCCCGCGCGCTGGAGAAATACATGTGGTGGCGCGCCATTTTCAGCGCGTCCACGGTGACGAAAGGTTCAACCCCCGTCATCCGCCCCCACAATTCCGCCCCCACGGCCAAGGGAAACAGCGGCGCCACCGGCAATTTCACGCGCGGAGCCTTGCGCCCGACCTGCGCGCAGATTTCCGCCAGCATCGCCCCCAGCGTCACATCCTGACCGCCAAGGATATAGCGCCGCCCGATCTGGCCCCGCTCCGCCGCCAGCAGATGGCCGCGCGCGACATCCTCGACATGGACAAGGTTGAGGCCCGTTTCGACATAGGCGGGCATCCGCCCATGCGCGCATTCGACAAGGATGCGGCCCGTGGGCGTGGGTTTGACATCGCGCGGGCCGATGGGGGTCGATGGCTGGACGATGATCGCGGGCAAGCCCTCTTGCGCCACCATATCCTCGACCAGCCTTTCGGCCACGACCTTGGATTGTTTGTATATGCCGACCGCTTCTTCGACATTGGCGGGCCGGGTTTCATCGGCCACGCCATTGTCCAGCGGCTTCAAGGTCGCCACGGACGAGGTGTAAACCACCCGCCCCACGCCCTCGGCCAGCGCGGCGCGCATCACGGCGCGCGTCATCGCTTCATTGTTGCGCAGGATCTCGCCCGGATCGCGCGCCCAGAGGCGATAATCGGCAGCGACATGGAACAATTCCGCCCCGCCGCGCATCGCCTCGCGCACCGCGCCTTCGTCGCGCAGGTCGGCCTCAACGATCTCTCCGGGGAAATCGGCCAGATTGACCCGCGAGGAGGAACCGCGCACCACGCCGCGCACCTGTCGCCCCTGCGCCGCCAGCACCCGCGCCACCGCGCTGCCCAGAAAACCGGCGACGCCGGTAACGATCGTGATGGGTCCGCTCATAGCCTGAGCCCCTAAACCCTTTTGCTGCGACTGCAAAGCGGTGTAGGGGCGTGGGGCATGGGATATGTGTTGGCATATGGCGCGCTGGCGCTGGCGGGGGTTGGCCTGCTCTATCAACTCTTTGCCCTTGGCGCGCTGGGGCGATTCTTCGCCGCGCCGCCCGCCCCCCATGCGCCCGCACAGGCCGTTACAATTCTGAAACCGCTGCATGGCGCCGAACCGCGTCTGGCCGAAAATCTGGCCGGATTCACGCATCAGGACTATCCCGGAGCTGTGCAGATCGTGCTGGGCACCAACGCGGCGGACGATGGGGCCGCGCTGGTGGCCCGCGCGTTGATCGCGGCGCATGACAATATCGCCTATTACCCCGGCCCGCGCGCACCTGCTGCCAATGGCAAGGTCGGCTCGCTGATCGCAATGATGCCGCTGGCCGCGCATGAGGTGCTGGTTTTATCCGACAGCGACATGGTGGTCGCGCCCGATTATCTGGCACGGATCAACGATGCGCTGGCTCAGCCGGGCGTGGGGGCGGTCTCGTGCCTCTATGTCGGGCGGGGCGATGCCGGATTGTGGAGCCGGGTGGGTGCGATGATGATCGCGGGCCAGACCTTGCCCAATATGGTGGTGGGTCTGGCCACCGGCATGGCGCAGCCCTGCATGGGTTCCACCATCGCCCTGCGGCGCGAGACTCTGGACGCCATGGGCGGGTTTGAGGCGCTGGCCGATGTGCTGGCCGACGATCATGCGATCGGGGCGGGCGTGGCGGCGCAGGGGTTGCGGGTGGATATTCCGCCGATGATTCTCGTCCACGCGGGGGCCGAATCCTCGTTTCGCGCGCTCTGGCGCCAGCATTTGCGCTGGGCCGTGACGGTGCGCGATCTGGCGGGCGCAGGGCATTATGGCTCGATTGTCACGCATGGATTGCCGCTGGGGGTTCTGGCGGCGGTGTTGGCGCCCGGTATCGGCGGGGCTTTGCTGCTGGCAATTATCCTTGCACGCCTTGCGCTTGCAGCAAAGGTTCATAAATATGCGCCTATTGCCCTGCCCCTGTGGCTGATACCCATCGCCGACCTCATCAGCTTTTGCGTTTTTTGCGCCAGCCTGTTCGCAACTGCGATTGATTGGCGCGGCGCAAGCCTTACAATGACCTCCAAAGGCCGCATCAGGGGCCACCCTGCCACCGACCATGCCGCCCGCACCAAGAGAGACCGATGAAGCGCACCATTTTTCTCCAAGCCCCCTCCTTCCACGGTTTCGACGGGGGCGCCGGCGCCCGCTATCAGGCCAAGCGTGAGATCAAGAGCTTCTGGTATCCGACCTGGCTGGCCCAGCCCGCCGCGATGGTGCCGGGATCGAAACTGATCGACGCGCCCGCCCATGATCAGAGCTGGGAAGACATCGCCCACGAATTTGATACGGCCGAACTGGTCATCCTCCACACCTCGACGCCCAGCTTCATGCAGGACATCAAGACGGCGGAACTGATCAAGGCGCGCAACCCCAATTGCCTCGTCGGCTTTGTCGGCGCCAAGGTGATGATCGAGACGGAGCAGAGCCTTGAGGCCAGCACCGCCATCGATTTCGTCGCGCGTGAGGAATATGACTACACCTGCGTCGAACTGGCCGAAGGGCGCCCCTTTGCCGAGATCGACGGCATTTCCTATCGCGGGCCCGACGGCACGATCATCAACAACAAGAACCGCGCCATCATCGAGGATATGGACGCGCTGCCCATGGTTTCGCCCATGTACAAGCGCGACCTGAAGATCGACAATTACTTCATCGGCTATCTCAAGGCGCCCTATGTGTCCTTCTACACCGGGCGCGGGTGCAAGAGCCGCTGCACCTTCTGCCTGTGGCCCCAGACCATTTCGGGCCACCGCTATCGCTCGCGCTCGGTCGCCAAGGTGATCGAGGAAATCCAGTACATCCTCAAGGAAATCCCCGAAACCAAGGAGATCTTCTTTGACGATGACACGCTGACCGATGACATCGACCGCGTGGAAAAGCTGGCCGTCGCCATGGGCGAACTGGGCTTTGGCAAGCCGGGCTTCCCGCTGACGTGGAGCTGCAACGCCAAGGCCAATGTCCCGCGCAAAACGCTGGAAATCATGAAGGCCAATGGCTGCCGCCTGCTGCTCGTCGGCTATGAAAGCGGCAATCAGCAAATCCTGCATAACATCAAGAAGGGCCTGCGCGTCGAAGTGGCGCGCGAGTTCACCAAGAACTGCCACGAGCTTGGCATCGCCATCCACGGCACCTTCATCCTCGGCCTGCCCGGCGAAACGCTGGAAACGATCGAAGAAACCATCCGCTATGCGCAGGAAATCAACCCGCACACCATTCAGGTGTCGCTGGCCGCGCCCTATCCGGGCACGTTCCTGTATAATCAGGCGGTGGAAAACGGCTGGTTCGCGGGCGGCAAGCCGATGACCGACGATGGCGGCCACCAGATCGCCCAGCTTTCCTATCCGCACCTGCCCGCCAGCGTGATCCATGCCAAGGTCGAAGAATTCTACAAGCGCTTCTATTTCCGCCCGCGCAAGATCGGCGCCATCGTCAATGAAATGGTGCGCGATTGGGACATGATGAAGCGCCGTTTGCGCGAAGGCGTGGAATTCTTCCAGTTCCTGCGTCAGCGCAAGGAAGCCGCGTAAACTGATGACCATACGCCGCCTCGTGGTGACGGCCGATGATTTCGGCGCCGCGCTGGCGGTGAACGAAGCGGTCGAGCGCGCCCATACGCAAGGCATCCTGACCGCCGCCAGCCTGATGGTTTCGGGCGAGGCGGCGCAGGATGCGGCGGCGCGGGCGCGCCGCCTGCCCGGACTTGGCGTAGGGCTGCATGTGGTGCTGGCCGATGGTCGCCCGGTGCTGCCGCCGGAGCGGGTCTCGGCGCTGGTGGGGCCGGATGGCTGGTTTCACGAATCGATGGTGCGCACGGCCTTTGCCATCGCCCTCTCGCCGGTGGCGCGGGCGCAGATGCGGGCCGAGGTGGCGGCGCAATTCGCCGCCTTTGCCGCAACCGGCCTCGCGCTCGATCATGTCAACGCGCATAAGCATTTCCACCTCCACCCGATGATCGCAGCGGCAATTATCGAGGAAGGGCGCCGCCATGGCCTGCCCGCGATCCGTATGCCAGCCCAAGCCGGGACCGGCATGATCGAGCATTGGGCGCGCTTTTTGGGCGCGCGCTGGCGCAAGAGCGGTCTGGCCACCAATGACAATGTGACCGGCCTGACCCAGACCGGGGCCTTTACCGCCGAGCGCATGGCCGCCGCGCTGGCCGACCTGCCCGAGGGATTGACCGAGCTTTACACTCATCCCGCCACGCAGGACGCCTATCCCGGCTCGGCGCCGGGCTATCAATATCGCGCCGAACTGGCCGCGCTGACCGATCCGGGCGTGATCGCGGCGCTGCGCGCCAGCGGGGTGGAAACCGGCCCCTTCGCGCGCTTTTCCGGGCGAGCGGCAGCCTGATGGCGCTCGCTCTTGCCCTGCCGCTGGCGCTGGCCCCTCTGGCCGCCGCCGTCAGCCCGCCCGACCCGGCCCCCGCGCCCGAGGATGTCGAAGCCGCCGCCCAAGTGGCCGCCATCGCCGCGCAAACGCCGGAGGAAAACGCCCCCATCATCGTGCTGGGCATGGCCCAGGCCGCCGAGCGCGACGGCAAGAAGTTTGACGAGCCTGAAGAAGGCCCCGACACCATCGCCAATCTGGCCAATCCCGATCCGCTCGAAGGCATGAACCGCGTGTTCTTCGCCATCACCCAGCCGATCGACCGCTTCATCCTGCGCCCCATCGCCATCGTCTATCGCACCGTCCTGCCCGAACCGGTGCGCGACGGGGTGCATAATGCGCTGGCCAATATCTTCATGCCCTCGACGCTGGCCAATGACATGATCCAGTTGAAACCGGAGCGTGCATGGCAGACCGCCAAGCGCTTCGTGCTCAATTCAACGTTGGGCTTTGGCGGTCTGGTCGATGTCGCCAAGCGCAAGCCTTTCAACACGCCCGCGCACAGCAACGGCTTTTCCAATACGCTGGGCGTGGCCGGGGCCGGGCCGGGGGTCTATCTCTATCTGCCCATCCTTGGGCCGACCACCATCCGCGACCTGATCGGCATGGGCGGCGACGCCTTTACCCAGCCGCTGCTGCTCGACCGCGTATCGCGCCCGCAGGTTGCGGTGGCCCCCAACCGGCGCCCGCGCTCCTTCGTCACCGAGGCCGTCGCCGTCTCCACCCCCGGCGCCATCGCATTGGGCACCAGCGGTGTCGACACGCGCGCGCGCGCCGAGCCTGAGCTCAAGGCCCTCAAGGCCCAGTCGGTCGACTTCTACGCCGCCCTGCGCTCAACCTATCTGCAACACCGCGCCGGGCAAATCGCCGCGCTCAAAGTCCCGCCGGGGCAAACGCCCGAGGTGCCCGAATTCGACGATCCGCTGGAGGATCCGGAAGCGAAGCCGGCGGCAAAGCCTTAGAAAGAGTGCCTCCGCGCCCGATATTCCAGCACCGGCCACATCAACAGCGAGAGACCGAAGGTCAGCTCCCGCAACCGCAAAATCAAACTCAACGCCAACGCCTGAGGCGCGGCCACGCCCATGGCGGCCCCGGCCAGCACGGCGCCCGCTTCCTGCATGACCAGCCCGCCGGGGACGAAGAAGAGGATCATGCGGGCGGCGGTGGCGGCGCTTTCGATGGCGAAGGCGGCGAAGAGCGAGAGGTTCATGCCGAACATATGGGCCGCAATATAGACCTGCACCCCGGCCATGCTCCATGCAAAGAAGTGGAGGATGATGGCCAGCGGCAGGCCGGTGCGCTGGCGGGCCAGTTCGCGGCGCATCAGATGGATTTCGGCGCGCAGGCGGCGTCCGGTGCGGGTCTGGATAAAGCGGCGGTGGTGGGCGCTGCTGCGCCAGATGCGCCATCCGACATAGGCCAGCGGCGGCACCGCCAGAAGCCCCCACCAGAGCGATGCGCCGGAGGACGGAGCGGCGGGCGCCGCCTGTTGTCCCCAATGCCCCCAATGATACAGAACATAGGCGGCCAGCCCCATATAGGGCAGCTCGGCAATCACCTCGGCGATGATGTCGAGCGCGCGCAGGGCCACCGCCGCGCGCCCTCGCCCGCCCAGCAGCACCACCGCCCGCGCGCCCACCACATCGCCAAGGCCGGGGGGAAACAGCAGCAGGCTGTGCGCCGCATCGCGCACCAATCGCGCGATCAGGCTGGAGCGGAAGGGGATGCCGACCTTAAGCGCCTGTTGCGCCGCAGTGCAAAGCAGGATCGCCACGAATTGCACCGGCAGGACCGCCAGCACCGCCAGCGGGTCGATGGTCGCCACGGCCTGGGCAAACATGTGCCGCAGCCCGCTGTTGGCCGCCACCATGCCCAACAGGCCGGCAAGCAAAAGCACCGATGGCGCAATGGCGCTCCACCGGCGCGGGGTTCTGGACTGACTCATGGGCGGGCGCGATAGGAGCATGTGGCGCTTTGGGCAAGGTTGTGCCTTGTTTGCGCCCCAGTTTTCGGTCAGAGCAACCCGCGATGATCACCGCCCGATTGACCCCCGCCATCCTGCGCGCCATCCGCGCGGCATCCCGTCGCCCTGCGGTCACGCTGGTTCTGGCGCTGGCGCTGGTGGCGGGCGCGCTGGCCTATGTGGCGGGGCATTTCGCCATGACCACCGACACGGGCGAGCTGATCAGCGCGAAAACGCCATGGCGTCAGGATGGCGCGGCGATTGAGGCGGCCTTTCCGCAACTGAAGGATTCGATCCTTGTCGTGGTCGATGGGCAGACGCCCGAACTGGCCGAGGATGGCGCGATCCGGCTCAGCGAAGCGCTGGGCAAGCTGGGGCCGAAAGGTCCGGTGGTGGCGGTGCGGCGGCCCGATGGGGGCGCGTTTTTTGACCGCTCGGGCCTGCTCTTTGCCGATCTGCCCGAGGTGCAGCAGACGACGCAGCGGCTGATCGACGCGCAGCCCTTGCTGGGGGGCCTTGCGGGCGATCCCAGCCTGCACGGCATTGCGGCCACCATCGACACCGTGGCCGATGGCGCGGCGCGCGGCACCCAGGACGCCTCGCGCCTTGCCGACCCGCTGGGCAAGCTGTCGGCCGCAATTGACGCCAAGCTTTCGGGCAAGGTGCAGTATTTCTCGTGGCAACGGATGTTCTCGACCGACAAGGGCTCGCTCGCCCCGCCCACGCGCCGCTTGCTGATCGTGATGCCGCGCATGGATTATGGCGATCTGGAACCGGGCGCGGCCGCTGTTGAGGCCATCCGCGCACAGGCCGCGGCGCTGGGGCTGGACACCGCCCATGGGATGCGCGTGGGCATCACCGGCGAAGTGCCGCTGGCCGATGAGGAATTCGCCTCGATCCGCGAGGGCATGGGGATGATCGGCCTTGGCATGCTGGCCGCGATGCTGGCCTGCCTGTGGCTGGCGACGCGCTCGGCCAAGATCGTGGGCGCGATCATGGTGACAATCATCGCAGGGTTGGCCATCACGCTGGCGCTGGGGTTGTTGGCGGTCGGGCGGCTCAATCTGATTTCGGTGGCGTTTATTCCGCTGTTCGTCGGGCTGGGCGTCGATTTCGGCATTCAGGTGGCGGTGCGTTTCAACCATGAGCGCCGCGCCGGGGCCGCGCCGATGGAGGCGCTGGAACGCATGGCGGCCGCTATCGGTGAACCTTTGTCCTTGGCGGCGGCGGCGATTTTCCTCGCGCTGGGCGCTTTCCTGCCCACCGATTATGTCGGCATTGCCGAACTGGGCGTGATTGCGGGCATGGGGATGATTGTCGCCTTCATGCTCAATATCACGCTGCTGCCCGCGCTGTTGATGGTACTGCAGCCTTCGGTTCCCGCATCGGATGTGGGCTGGGCCGGGGCCGCGCCGCTCGATGCCTTTTTGCATCGGCATCGGCGTGATGTGCTGATCGCCTTTGTCGGGGCCATGCTGCTCTCGGTGGTAACGCTGGTCTGGGTCAAATTCGACTTCAACCCGCTGCACCTGCGCGATCCCCACAGCCCGGCGATGCGCGAGCTTTCGATCCTGATGGAGGATGCGGACCGCACGCCCAACACGATCACCATCCTTACCCCCAATGTGGCCGCCGCCGACGATCTGGAGGCGCGCCTGAGCCGCCGCAAGGAAGTGGCCCACGCGATCACCATCGACAGTTTCGTGCCCGAGGCGCAAGGGGTTAAACTGGCGCTGATTTCGGACGCCTCGCTGCTGCTGGACGCGACGATCAATCCTTTCGACTTTCCGCCCGCCAGCGATGATGCGGCCACCGTGGCGGCGCTGAACAAGGCAGCCTTATCGCTCAAGGCTCTGGCCGCGCGGCCCGGCGCGACCGCCGCGCCCGCCGCGCATCTGAGCGCCAGCTTTACCGCTCTGGCCGCCGCCTCCCCGGCCCAGCGCGAGGCGGTCAGCGCCATGCTGGTGCCGCCGCTGGGCCTGACGCTGGACAAGATCCGCGCCTCGCTGACCGCCAGCGAGGTGACGCGCGAGAACCTGCCCGAGGAGATCCGCCGCGACTGGCTGGCCAAGGATGGCCGCGCGCTGGTGCAGGTAACGCCCAGAATCGATGGCGCCGGGAATGGCACCGACAATGCCGCCATCGCGCGCTTTACCGCCGCCGTGCGCGCAGAGGCGCCGCGCGCCACCGGCCTGCCCGTGGCGACGCAGGAGGCGGCCAAGACCGTCGCCCATGCCTTTATCACGGCGGGCATTCTGGCGCTGGCGCTGGTGTCGCTCCTGCTCTGGCTGGTGCTGCGTTCGGTGCGCGAGGTGGCCTTTACGCTGGCACCGGTGGTGCTGTCGGGGTTCCTGACGCTAGGCACATGCGTGGCGATCGGGCAACCGTTGAACTTTGCCAATATCATCGCCTTTCCGCTGCTGTTCGGGGTGGGCGTGGCGTTTCACATCTATTTCGTCATGGCATGGCGTTCGGGCGTGGGCGATCTGTTGCAGACCTCGCTGGCCCGCGCGGTTCTGTGCAGCGCGCTGGCCACCGGTTCGGCCTTTGGCGCGCTGTGGTTCAGCGCCCATCCCGGCACGGCCAGCATGGGGCTGATCCTGATGCTGTCCTTGGTCTGGACGCTGATCTGCGCGCTGATCTTTGAGCCTGCGCTGCTGGGTCCTGTGCATAAGAAGGATAAGCCATGAGCCGCGAGAAGATCCTTCTGGCCTCGATCCACGATGTCGGCCCGCGCGCCGAGGCGCAGGTCGATCAACTGGCCGATCTGCTCTGCGAATTGCTGGGCGGCATGAATTTCGCCATGCTGGTCGTGCCCGATCACTGGAGCGAGGCGCCGCTGGCGGGCAACGCCGCCTATCAGGCCAAATTGCGGCGCTGGTCGGATATGGGCGTGGAAATGTTCGTCCATGGCTGGTTTCACAAGGATCTGGCCCAGCACAGCGGCGTGGCGGCCTTCAAGGCCAAGCATATGACCGCCAGCGAGGGCGAATTTCTGGGCCTTTCGCAGGACGAAGCGGCGCGGCGGATGGCCGACGGGCGCAAGCTGATCGAGGATATCATCGGGCGCGAAACGGCGGGCTTTATCGCACCGGCGTGGCTTTATGGGCCGGGGGCGATGGCGGCGCTGGCCGAATCGGGCTTTCCTCTGGCCGAGGATCATATGCGCGTGTGGCGCCCCGAAACCGGCGAGACATTGGCGCGCGGCCCGGTGGTGACATGGGCCAGCCGGACCAAGGGACGTCAGTTGTCCTCACGCTTCTTTGCATCTTTGGCGCGGGTGGGGCTGCATGGGCTGGATGTGGCGCGCATCGCGGTGCATCCGGGCGATACCACTGTTCCGGAACTGATTTCCTCGATCCGCGCCACCTACAGCAGCTTTGCCGCCCGCCGCCGTCCGGCGCGCTATGGCCAATTGCTGGCAAGCTGAACATCAGCCCCATGGCGCGTTCAGCCCCCGTTAGAACCCAAAGCGGCATAAGCATGGCTCAAGTTGCCTACTGGCAATCACGGGCAAAGCCTGCCAAGGCGGCGCCACTATGAGCGACAAGACACCCACCGGGGCAGATCAGGAAGCACAACAGATGTTGACCCAAGGCTTTGCCCATGGCGAGGCATCTGAACCGGCCCCCGTGCGCGACATCGCGCTGGAGGAGGCCGACAAGGCCAACCAGCGCCGTTCCCGCATCGCCGGTTTCGCCAGCTCGCTGATCTCGCTGGCCATTCTGGTGGTGGTGGCGGTGCGCCTGCTCGATCTCAACCCCAAGGGGCTGATCGAGATGGTGCCGCGTTCGGCCCCGTTCTGGATCGTGTTCGTCATCAATTACATGATGCCGCCGCTGTCCGAATGGGTAATCTATCGCCGTTTGTGGCGCATTCCGGCCTCGGGCATCCCGGCGCTGTTGCGCAAGCAGGTGTCGAACGAATTGCTGATGTCCTATCTGGGCGAGGTGCAGTTCTATGCCTGGGCGCGGGCGCGCCTTGGCATGGTGACGGCCCCGTTCGGCGCGATCAAGGATATGGCGATCCTGTCCGCATTGACCGGCAATATCGCCACGCTGGTGATGCTGGGCGCGGCGTGGAAGATCATCCAGTCGGGCGTGATGGGCAAGGATACGACCACCGTGTTCACCTCGCTGGGCGTGGTGCTGGTGACGTCCTTTGTCATCCTGCTGTTCCGGCAAAAGCTGTTTTCGCTGCCCCGGCGCGAGCTGTTCATTATCACCGGCGTCCATTTCCTGCGCATCATCGCCTATGTCGGGCTGACCGCGCTGCTGTGGCATCTGGTGCTGCCCGATGTGGCCTATGGTATCTGGCTGGTGCTGGCCACGCTGCGTATGTTGATTTCGCGCCTGCCGCTTGTGCCTTATAAAGACGCTGCTTTTTCTGGTCTTGCCATCTTCCTGATGGGGCATGATGATCAGATTTCATACCTGCTGGCGATGATGGCTGTCCTTTACCCGATCGCCCATATCATCGTGGGCACGGTGTTTGCCACTGTCGACCTTATCACCTCGCGCAAAGAAGGATAAAGCATGGCCTTGTTGTTGCCCCTGATCCTTGCCGCCGAAGCGCCGGCCAAGCCGGCGGTGCCGCTGGCCTCCACGCCCGAGCTGGGCAAGGCGGAGGGCAAGTGCCGCGCGGGCGAAAGCGGACCGGCGTTTCTTGTCGATGTTATCGGTTTGAAAGACCGCACCGGCAAGCTCAAGCTGGAAGTCTATCCCAACAATGACACCGACTTTCTGATGGACGACAATGTGCTGGTCTATCAGGGCAAGGCGTTCCGCCGAGTAGAAGAAGAGACGCCCGCCAGCGGCAATGTCCAGATCTGTGTGCGCGTTCCGGCGGCGGGGCCCTATTCGATCATGCTGCTGCATGACCGGGACAATAACCGCAAGTTCGGCTGGTGGGTCGACGGCATCGGCTTTGCCTCGAATCCGCGCCTTGGCTGGCACAAGCCCAAGGCCGCAGCGACCAAGGCGGTGGCGGGCAATGGCCCCACGCGGGTTTCGATCACGCTGAATTATCGCAACGGTCTGGGCATGTCGCCGATCAACTGATGCCGATCAACTGATGCAGGCGTGACACACCGTGTCACGCCCGGCGCCCTGCCTCTTGCGCTTTGCCCCGCCAGAGGCCACATGCGCCCCGGATGCCGCCCGAGGCATCAAGAGCGGACATCGGACATGCAGACCTGTCCGGCGACAGGAGGGGCCAGTTGCGGATCGTTGATGTTTGCGCCTTTTACACGCCCCATGGCGGCGGGGTAAAAACCTATGTCGAGCAGAAGATGCGCATTGGCCCGGAATTGGGCCATGAGATCATCATCCTTGCCCCCGGCGACCGGCATGAGGTGATCGAGCGCGGACCGATGGCGCGGATCGTGACGATCCCGGCGCCGCGCTTTCCGCTGGACCGCAAATATTGGTATTTCAAGGATGAAGACGCGCTGCACGCGGCGATCACCGCGCTGGCGCCCGATTTCCTTGAGGTTTCATCACCATGGCGCAGCGCCAGCATGGTCGCGCGCTGGCCCGGCGATGCGCCGCGCGCGCTGGTGATGCATGCCGATCCGCTCTCGGCCTATGCCTATCGCTGGTTCGAACCGATCATGAGCCGCGAGGCCATCGACCGCAGCTTCGAGCCTTTCTGGAAACACCTGCGCGAGCTGGGCCATCAGTTCGAGCGCGTGGTCTGCGCCAGCGGCGAATTGCGCGACCGTCTGGCGGCGGGCGGCGTGGCCCATACTGTCCTGCACCCGATGGGGATCGAGGCGGGACTGTTCAGCCCCAAGCGGCGCAGCCCTGCGCTGCGGCGGCGGTTGCTGGAAATGTGCGGCCTGCCCGAAAGCGCGAAATTGCTGATCGGCGTCGGGCGGCTCAGCCCGGAAAAGCGTTGGCCGATGATCGTGGACGCGGTGGCCGCGGCCAGCCAGTCGATGCCGATCGGGCTGGTGCTGCTGGGCGCGGGCAATCAAAAGACGCGGATTTTGAAGCAGGTCGCGGGCAATCCGCATATCAAGCTGCTGAAGGCCGAAAAGGACCGCGCCAAATTCGCCACCATTCTGGCCAGCGCCGATGCGCTGATCCATGGCTGCGAGGCCGAAACCTTCTGTATGGCCGCCGCCGAGGCGCGGGCCAGCGGGGTGCCGGTGATCGTGCCGGATCGCGGCGGGGCGGCCGACCATGCGCGCGGCGGCGCGGGCGTCACCTATAGCGCGGGCAGCGCTATGGCCGCCGCCCGCGCCACCCTGCGCCTGCTGCGCAACCTGCCCAAGGCCTCGCCCGAGGTGAAGGTGGTGTCCACGCAGGGCCATTTCGAGGCGCTGTTTGCCGATTACGCCAGCGCCCGGCGCGGAGAGGGGCCGGAAGGCACCGCCCGGCGCCTGTCAGAAAATGTCCAGGTCGCCTGAGTTTTCCTGACACTGATGTTGATACGCGCTTTGCCCCTCTTGCGCAGGGGCAGGCGATGGCCTCTTGTGCGCCAAATCCTTCTTCCTGCGGAGCTTTCATGCGACACGCGATTACCGGCGCCCTCGCCTTCCTGCTTTCCACCGCTCTTTCGACATCCGGCCTGCTGGCTGCCCCGGCCCAGACGCCCGAACAGATCGCCGCCGCCGCGCTGAAGGAGGCCCCGGTATGGGACGGCCACATTGACGTGCCCGAACAATTGCGCGACCGGCGGCATAATGTCCTCAAAGGCTTCGATTTCCACGACACCACCCGCGAGCCGGGCGATGACAAGTGGAACACCGATGCCCAACCCGGGGCCAAACCCAAGATCGTGCCGATGCAGACCGATCTGACCCGCATGAAGCAGGGCCATCTTCAGGCGGTGTTCTGGTCGGTCTATGTTTCAGCCGCTTTGAACGATCAGCAGGCCGTGCAAGCCACGCTGGAGCAGGTTGATCTGATGAAGCGCATCATCGCGGCCAACCCGGCCGAGATGCAGTTCTGCGCCGATGCCGCCTGCGTCGAAAAGGCGTGGAAAGCGGGCAAGGTCGCCAGCCTGCTGGGGGCCGAAGGGGGCCATTCGATCGGCGGCTCGCTGGCCGTGCTGCGGACCCTGCATGAAATCGGCGTGCGCTATATGACGCTCACGCACTTCAAAACGACCCCGTGGGCCGACAGCGGCACCGATGCGCCCCAGCACAATGGCCTGACGCCCTTTGGCAAGGATGTCGTGCGCGAGATGAACCGGCTGGGGATTCTGGTCGATCTCTCGCATGTCAGCCAGAAGACCATGATGGACGCGCTGGAGGTTTCGGGCGCGCCGGTGATCTTCTCGCATTCCAACGCGCAGGCGATTTCGGGTCATCCGCGCAATGTGTCCGACGAAGTGCTGGACAAGGTGAAGCTGAACGGCGGCGTGGTAGCGGTCAATTTCTACCCCGGCTATATCAGCCCCGGCCAATACACATGGAACGCCAACCGCGCGGGCGAAATGGCGCGGCAAAAAGCACTCCACCCCGACCGGCCCGATGTCGCCGCCGCCGCGCTGGCCGATTGGGAAAAGGCCAATCCCAAGCCCGTCGCCACGCTGGCCGATGTCGTGGCCCATATCGACCATATCAAGCAGCGCATCGGCATCGACCATATCGCGCTCGGCTCGGACTTCGATGGCGGTTCGGTGGGGTTGCAGGGCCTGCCCGACACCTCGGCTTACCCTGCGCTCTTCGTCGAACTGGCCCGCAAGGGGTACACAAAAGAGGATCTCAAAAAGATCGCCAGCGGGAATTTCCTGCGCGTTTTGAAGGCGGCAGAGGCTTATGCGGCGGCGCATAAGGGGGATGCGGTGGTAGAGAACCCGACTTCGTTTTAATTAGGGAGTCTTTTGCCTCCGGCGGGCAAAGGGACTCGTCCCTTTGCAATCCCGTTAATGGGTAGTGGATCGTTGGCGACGTCAGGATTGGTTGATTGTTTGAAAGCCTGCGGCGCGGAAAGCTCATCGCTAAAAGCGCCGCAGGCTCTCAAAACCATGACACGCGCGCAACCTTGCCAACCAAGCGCAGCCCCATGACGGGATTGTTAAGGGCCCCTGCCCTTAACCCGCCGGAGGCACCCACCTGCTAAAATCCCTAAAACCCCTTCTTCCACCCCAAACTCACCCCCCGATCATCGGGCAAGGCCGCGTAATGCCCCGGATTCCCCCGCCAAAACAGGTTCAGCCCCGCCGAACCTCCTTTAAGCGGAAACTGCCACGCCAGTTCGGCATCCACCTCGCGCCCGGTCGGAGCCAGCGATAACCGCCGCATCCCCCAGACCGCCCCGGTGTCATAATCATAGGCAACCGGCAGGTGGAAATTCATGCCACCACGCTCCACGCGCAGAGGTTGCGAGACGCGCAGCGCCAGCAGATCGCCGAACTTGAAGAAATTGGCGATCGAGCCATCGACCACCCAGCCATTGGTCACCAGCCCCGACCCCGCGCCGATAAAGCCGGAGCCGCGCGCTTGGGTAAAGCCCTGTCGCCATGCCGCGCCAAAGTGGAAATCGGGATAGGGCCGCCAGCCGAGCGCCGCATCGACAAACACTGTATCGGCCCCATGCGCCCCCAGCGCCGGATTGAACCGCGCTCCCAGAATGCCGCGCTGCTCGCTCATCCAGCTTGCGCCGAGGCTTGCCTCGACATCGCCCCGCCGCCGGTCGAAGGCAAAGCCGAAGCGTTGCACAAGGTCGCGGCTCTCGCCTTGGCTCGATGTGCCGACCGCCTGCCACGGCGATCCGGTCCAGCCATAGCCCTGCTGGCCCATCACCGTCAGGCCCCATTGGCCCAAACCGCGCCTGATCGCCAGCGAGGTCTCGCCGCTGCGGAAAAAGCCGATGTCCTCCAGCGGATTGCCAGCGATCATAAAGGCGGGCCGATCCTGCCCCTGAAGCGAGGCCACCAGCCCATCGGCCCCCTGCGCCATGGCAAAGCCCATCGACAGGCCCGGCGCCACAAGCGCGATCACCCGCCCGGCCAGCACGCGCGCCACGCCTGCATCCTCCTGCGAAAGCCGCAGCGCGCCCGACCAAGGCAGGGCCAGATTGCGCCCGGTGGCGTCCACGCTGAAAGCCATCGCCACCGCGCCGCCGCCCAGCGAAAAGCCGCGATTCTGGTTCACCAGCGCCGGGGCCAGTTTCGGCATCAGCGAAGCGCTGCGCAGCCCATTGGCCAGATTGACCCCAAAGGCCCGCCCATAGGAATCCAGCACCACCGAGGCCACTGAGGCCCCCTGCGCCGCATCGCCCATCGCGGGCGATGTCACCGCGCTGGTGCCGCCCAGCGCCATTTGCGTCGCTGTGCCCGCCAGCGAGGTCGCCCCCTGCGCATTGAACGCCGCCGCAATGTCCAATCCCCCGCGCCCATAGGTTGTATCCTGCCCGGTCGCGCCAAGATCGGTGGCGGTGTTCAGCAGGATCGACACCGCCTGCGCGGCGGTCAGATTTGGGAAGGCCTGCCGCAGCAGCGCCACGGCGCCCGCGATCTGGGGCGCGGAAAAACTCGTGCCATTATAGACCGTCGTATAGGTCGTGCCGCCCGAGACGGTGGTCTTGATGACGCCATTTTCATACTGACAACAGATCTGTTCGCCCAGCGCCGTCAGATAGGAGGCCGCCTCGGTCCCGGCCCGGTTGGAAAAGCTGGAGATGACATTGGTCGATCCTACCGACCCAGCGATGATGACATTGCCATTGCCCGCCGCGCGCACGCCCGAGGCAAAGGGATCGACCTGAGCCGTCCCGTCATTGCCCGCCGACACCACCACCACGACGCCTGCACTGGCGGCGCTGGCAATGGCATTGGTGATATTGGCATTGGGGCTCGATCCGCCCAGCGACAGGTTGATGACCTTGGCCCCGGCGGCAATGGCGGCGGTAATGCCCGCCGCGATGGCATTGTCGCTGAAACTGCAACCGGCGCTGGTGGCGCAACTGCCCGCGGTATCGACGCGCATGGCCGCGATGGTGGCGTTAAACGCCATGCCCATCACCCCCACCCCATTGCGCGCGGCGGCGGCCACCTGCGCCACTGCGGTGCCGTGATCGCTGTCGGCATTGTTCAGACCCCGGCTGCCCGCCAGATCGGTCGAGGTGCTGGAAATCCGCCCGGCAAATTCGGGATTGGTGGTGTCCAGCCCCGAATCGACGATGCCGATGGTCACCCCCTGTCCGCTGGCGCCCGCCGCCCATGCGGTGATCGCGCCATGCTGGGATGGGCCGGTCGAGCGGATATATTCCGCCGTCTGGAAACTGGCCGAAGGGGTGGGGGTGATGATCGCGCCCGGTGTGGCGGTGGGCGTGGCGGAGGCCGTGGCCGTCGGGGCGGGCGTTGCGGTGGCGGTCGCGCTGCTGGTGCCGCTGGGCGTGGAATTGACCGCGCCGCCGCCGCCCCCGCCACAGGCAGCAAGCCCGGCCAGCCCCGCGCCCACCACCGCCGTCAGCGGCAAACGCCCGATCAGCGCCAAAGACCTGTACACCCCATCCCGATTCATAAACCCATCCCCTTGCGCCCCCTTCCTGCACCCTTTCCAGTAAACACCGGGTAACGATCCGCCTTCGCCCTTGTTCTGCGGCGCATCAGGCGATAGGCGCTATCGTCAAACAGGCTTATGCCGTCCCCCTTCGCAAAGAGGCCAAGACCATGACCGACACCACAACCCTTGCCGCCGCCATCGAGGCCGCCTGGGACGCCCGCGACACCGTCACCCCCGCCAGCGCCGATGTGCGCGCCCATGTTGAGGCGGCCTTTGGCCTGCTGGAATCGGGCGCGGCGCGCGTGGCCGAAAAGATCGACGGCGAATGGGTGGTCAATCAGTGGCTGAAAAAGGCCGTGCTGCTCTCGTTCCGTCTGAACGACAATGCGGTGGTGCCGGGCGGTTCGGCAGGCTCGCCCGCGTTTGACAAGGTGGCCAGCAAGTTTGACGGCTATGACGACGCCAAGTTCCGCGAAGGCGGCTTCCGCGTGGTGCCGGGCGCGGTGGCGCGCGCCGGTTCGTTCATCGGCAAGAACGTGGTGCTGATGCCCTCTTTCGTGAACATCGGCGCCTATGTTGGCGAAGGTTCGATGGTCGACACGTGGGCCACCGTGGGTTCTTGCGCCCAGATCGGCAAGGGCGTTCACCTGTCGGGCGGCGTGGGCATCGGCGGCGTGCTGGAACCGCTGCAGGCCGGGCCGGTCATCATCGAGGACGGCGCTTTCATCGGCGCGCGTTCGGAAGTGGTTGAAGGCGTCATCATCGGCGAGGGCGCGGTGCTCTCGATGGGCGTGTTCATCGGCGCCAGCACCAAGATCATCGACCGCGCCACGGGCGAAGTCCATATCGGCCGCGTGCCGCCCTATGCGGTGGTCGTGCCCGGCTCGATGCCCGGCAAGCCGCTGCCCGACGGCACGCCGGGGCCGAGCCTCTACTGCGCTGTAATCGTCAAGACCGTGGACGCGCAGACCCGCGCCAAGACCGGCATCAACGATCTGCTGCGCGACTGATCGGATCCGGCAGAACTCATGAAAAAGCGCGCTTTCGCTCTGTTGCTCGCCCTGTTGATTCCTGCGGGGCTGGCCTCTTATGGGGCCGCAGAAGCACAGGGCGAACGCGCGCCCAGAGTTGCGCCCAAAACCCCCATGGCGGCGGCGCAGGTCTTGCGCCGCCTGCCTCATGATCCCCATGCCTATACCGAGGGGCTGTTCATTCATGGTGGACAGCTGTTTGAAAGCACCGGGATGGAGGGGCGCTCCAGCCTGCGCCGGGTCGATCTGAATTCGGGCCGGGTGCTGGAACAGACCAACCTGCCGCGCCCCTTGTTTGGCGAAGGGATTGCGCCGTGGCGTGATCAGATCCTGATGCTGACATGGCGCGACGGGATGGGCTTTCGCTTTACCCGCGCCGGGTTCAAGCCGGTCGGCCGCTTCACCTATCTGGGCGAAGGATGGGGCATGACGGCGCGGCCCGATGGGGCCGAACTGATCATGTCGGACGGCAGCAACACGCTGCGTTTTATCGACCCGGCCACCTTCCGCACCCGCCGCCTGCTCAGCGTCACCGCCGACGGGATCGGGGTGGACATGCTCAACGAGCTGGAATGGGTCAATGGCGAGATCCTCGCCAATGTCTGGATGACCAGCCGCATTGCCCGGATCGATCCCACCACGGGCCGGGTCAAGGGCTGGATCGACCTTGCCGCCCTTGCGCGTGAGGCAGGCGCCACCGGGCCCGATCAGGTGGCCAACGGCATCGCATGGGATGCCGCGGGCAAGCATCTCTACGTCACGGGCAAGGAATGGCCGGTGATGTTCGAAATCGCCCCGCCCGTCCATTGATGCGCGACATTTTGACCGGCCAGATGGACAAAACGGGCTGAAACCGCCATGTCTGGGGTCTGATGGGCAACAGTCTGTTCCTGCAATTTGCCGTATCCTCGGCCATGGTCGTGCTCTGCGTGATCGTGCATGGCTTTGGCCTGTTCGGCCTGACCCGCGCACTGCGCAGCGAGGCCAATGTGGAAAGATTGCGCCATATCCGCCCGCTTTCGCCGCGCGGGGCGATCTTCACCCTGTCCATTGTGGTGGCGATCATCGCGCTGCACGGGGTGGAAATCTGGGCCTTTGCGCTGGTCTATTTCGCGGTGGGGGCGGTGCATGGGCTGGAGCCTTCGCTCTATTTCTCGACCATCTCCTATTCGACCGTGGGATACAGCGACATTCACATCACCAGCCAATGGCGGCTGATCGGGGCGTTTGAAAGTATTCTGGGGATGCTGCTGCTGGGCTGGTCCACCTCGTTCTTTTTCCGCATGCTGGGGCGCATTGATGCGCATTAACGCCGCTTGCGGCCCGGCCTTGCCCGCTTTACGGATGGGCGGTTGCGCCAAGACGGGATAGACCTTTTTCATGCCGATCATCCATAGCCTGCTGGGAATGCTGCTCATTCTGGGGATCGCCTTTGCGCTGTCCTCCAACCGGCGCGCGGTACGGCCAAGGGTGGTGCTGGCGGCTTTTGGGCTTCAGGCGGGGCTGGCGGCGCTGGTGCTCTATGTGCCTGCTGGCAATGCGGCGCTGCAAGTCGTGGCGGGCGGGGTATCCTCGCTCTTGGCCTATGCCCATTCGGGGGTGGATTTCCTGTTCGGCCCCTTGGCGCGGCCCGAAATCGGCGGGGCCAGCTTCGCCATTTCGGCGCTGCCGGTGATTATCTTCTTCGCCTCGCTGATCTCGATCCTATATTATCTGCGCATCATGCCGCTGGTGATCCGCTGGATCGGGGGTGGGCTTGAAAAGATCACCGGGGTCAGCCGGATCGAATCACTATGCGCGGCCAGCAATATTTTCGTCGGCCAATCCGAAGCGCCCTTGGTGATCCGGCCCTATCTGGCCGCGCTGTCGCCGGCGCAATTGTTCTGTGTGATGACCGTGGGCATGGCCGGCGTGGCGGGCACGATTCTGGCCGCCTATGCCAGCATGGGCATCCGCATCGACTATCTGGTGGCCGCCGCCTTCATGTCGGCGCCGGGCGGGATCTGCATGGCCAAGATCATGATGCCCGATCCGCGCACGCCCCCGCCGGTCGATGGCGATCTGCCCGAAAATATGGTGCCGCCTGCGGGTCTGGCCGCCGCCGCGCTGAACCGCGCCGATGTGACGCATCAGCCCGGCGTGCATGTCGATGAGCCGGTGCCGCTGGCCCATGACGAGGAACGCCCCGCCAATATCATCATGGCGGCCAGCGAAGGCGCGCAGACCGGTGTGAAGCTGGCCGTGGCGGTGGGCGCGATGGTGCTGGCCTTTGTGGCGCTGGTGGCGCTGGCCAATGGCATCGTAGGGGGCGTGGGGCATTGGTTCGGCATTCCCGACCTCTCGTTCCAGAAATTGCTGGGCTATCTGTTTGCGCCGATCTTCAGCCTGCTGGGCGCGCCGACATGGGCCGAGGCGATGCGCGCGGGCGGCATGTTCGGCACCAAGATCGTGCTCAACGAATTCGTCTCCTTCATCGATCTGGGCCAGGCCAAGGAATTGTCGGCCAAGACCGTGGCCATCGTCACCTTTGCCCTGTGCGGCTTTGCCAATTTCTCGTCCATCGCGATCCAGATGGCCGTGACCGGCAGCCTTGCCCCCAACCAGCGGCCGCTGATCGCCAAGATGGGGCTGAAGGCTCTGGCCGCAGGCGCGCTGTCCAACCTGATGAGCGCGGCGCTGGCCGGGCTGTTCCTGTCGCTGTAACACCATGAGCCAACGTTGGGATGAAGAATGGGCCGCCGCCATGCCAAAGCGCGCGCGGCCAAGGCGCAAGGCAGGCATCGGCACGGTGTTCACCGTCGTGCTGCTGTTGATGGCGATCAGCGTGGTCAGCACGCGATGGAGGCAATGGAGCGCGCCGCAGCCCGCAGGCATAACGGCATCGGACCTGAAACCCGCCGCGCAGGACCGCGAATCGGCCCATTTCGCCCTGTGCAAAGGCCATGTCCGCGTCACCTGCGTCGTCGATGGCGACACGATCTGGTATCGGGGCGAAAAGATCCGCATCGCCGATATCAACGCCCCCGAAATCAGCCACCCGCAATGTGACTACGAGGAGCAGTTGGGCGACAAGGCCCGCGATCGGTTGATGGGCCTGCTCAACGCGGGCGCGTTTTCGGTGGTGACCGAGGGCAGCCGCGACGTCGACAAATATGGCCGCAAGCTGCGCGACATCACGCGGGGCGGGAAAAGCCTTGGCGCGGTATTGGTCAGCGAAGGGTTGGCCGAGCGGTGGACCGGGCATCGGCGGGATTGGTGTCATTGATTTTTTCAGGGGTTTAAGGTGCCTCCGGCGGGTTAAGGGCGGGGGCCCTTAACAATCCCTGTAGTGGCTTTGTTGCGCCCTGCCCCGGCCAAGGCTGATGGGGGAAGGTTAAAATGATAAAGCCTGCGGCGCTTGAAGGTCCACCCTCTCCGCGCCGCAGGCTTTCAATTCATCAGACAAACATAACTCTGCCATCCTCCCGCCACCCCAAAAATGGGATTGCAAAGGGACCGAGTCCCTTTGCCCGCCGGAGGCATCAAACCCTTAAATCAAAGCGTCCAATCCGCCGCATCCCCCAGCTCACCCTTAAGGTCAGCCAGCGTACCGCCTGCGTTCAAAAGCCCGCGCAGAGCCTCCCCGCCCAGCTCGTAATATTCGCGGTGGGGCACGGCGAGGACGACCATGTCATAGGTCCGCTCCAGCGCGTCGTGGACGAGGGGGATGCCATATTCATGCATCGCCTCATCGCCATCGGCATGGGGATCGTGGACAGCCACGCCATGGCCCAAACGCCCCAAGGCAGACACCAGATCGGCCACCTTGGAATTGCGCAGATCGGGAATGTTTTCCTTGAAGGTCAGGCCCAGCATGAGGACGCTGCCGGTCTTGCCGCCGCGCGCCTTGTGCAGTTCCTTGGCCACCCAGCCCGCCATCGAATCGTTGATGCCGCGCCCAGAAAGGATCACGCGCGGGTCGAGGCCAAGCTGTTCAGCCCGGTGCGACAAGTAATAGGGATCCACCCCGATGCAGTGGCCGCCGACAAGGCCGGGCGCGAAGGGCAGGAAGTTCCACTTGGTCCGCGCTGCCGCCAGCACATCCCAAATCGAGATGTCGAGCTTGTTAAAGATCTGGGCGATCTCGTTCATGAAGGCGATGTTGATGTCGCGCTGGGCGTTTTCGATCACCTTGGCGGCTTCGGCGGCCTTGATGCTGGCCGCGCGGAAGGTGCCGCCGCTGGTCACTGAGCCGTAGAGATGCGCTACGCGGTCAAGCACTTCGGGGGTCTGGCCCGAAACGACCTTGGTGATCTTGTCGATCGTGTGTTCGCGGTCGCCAGGATTGATGCGTTCGGGGCTGTAGCCGAGGAAGAAGTCCTTGCCGCACAACAGGCCCGAATGCGCCTCAAGGATGGGCGCACAAATATCCTCGGTCACGCCGGGATAGACGGTGCTTTCATAAACCACCACCGGCACGCGCCCTTCGGCAACCGCTGCGGGCAGCATCGCGCCAACGGTCCGGCTTGCCGCCTCGACCATGCGCAGGTCGGGGCGATTCGCGCCGTCGATGGGCGTGGGCACGGTGACGATGTAATAGTCGGCCGGGGGGCAGACCTGCGGATCGGCGGCCAACGCCAGCGTGCTGGCGGCAAGGCGATCACGGTCGATTTCGCCGGTGCGGTCATGGCCGCCGTTCAATTCATCGATGCGGCGCACGTCAATATCGAGGCCGACAGTGTCGAACTTGCCCGCCAGCGCTACCGCCAGCGGCAGGCCGACATAGCCCAGCCCGACCACCACCACGCGAGTCACGCGCTGGGCCGCATCCACAGAACCAAGCGATACAGGCGCGGCACCATCCACCGCCACCTTGGAATACATATACGTCAAAGCGAACCCCCTCTGGCGGCTCGGCATGGAATTTGCCGCCCGGAGGCTTAGGCCCAAGGCTCTTATATTACAGTTAACACCTGCGAAGCTAAAGCAGCCTTGGCAAACGGCCCATGAAGGCAACCAGAAAGCAGAGTATTCGCATGACCGATCAACCGGCCAAGATTCTCGTTATTTTCGGCACCCGCCCCGAAGCGATCAAATTGTTCACGGTGGTGGCGGCGCTGAAACAGGATCCGCGATTCGAACCCATCGTCTGCGTTTCGGCCCAGCATCGCGCAATGCTGGATCAGGTGCTGGAGATTGCCGGGATCGTGCCCGACCATGACCTTGACCTGATGCGCCCGAATCAGACGCTCGATGGCCTGACCGCCGCGCTTTTGACCGAACTGGGCGAGGTCATGGACAAGGTGAAGCCCGACCGCGTGACCGTTCAGGGCGATACGGCAACGGCCATGGCGGGGGCCTTGGCGGCCTATTACCGCAAATTGCCGGTCGATCATGTCGAGGCGGGCCTGCGTTCGGGCAATATCTATCATCCATGGCCCGAAGAGGTGAACCGCAAGATCATCGGTGGCATCGCCTCTTTGCATTTTGCGCCCACCACCACCAGCGAGGCGGCGCTGCTGCGCGAGAATGTCAGCGCGGATCGGGTGCATGTGACGGGCAATACGGTGATCGACGCGCTGCACTGGGTCTTGGCGCGAATCGAGGCCGAGCCGAAACTGGCGCGCGGGCTGGATGCGCTGGCCGAGCGGTTTAAGGGCAAGCGAATCATCGGCGTGACCAGCCACCGTCGCGAGAATTTCGGCGAGGGCATGGAAAATATCGCCTCCGCCATCCGCCAGATCGCCGAGCGGCCCGATACCGCGATCATCTTCCCCGTACATCTCAATCCCAATGTGCGCGCAGTGATGAATGAGCGGCTGGTCGGCCTCGACAATGTCGCGCTGATCGAACCGCTCGATTATCCCCATTTCGCGCGTTTGCTCTCGATGGCCGAAATCATGCTGACCGATTCGGGCGGGGTGCAGGAGGAAGCGCCTGCCCTTGGCAAACCTGTTCTGGTGATGCGCGAGACGACCGAGCGGCCCGAGGGCGTTGTCGCAGGGACGGCGCGGCTGGTAGGCACCGATTCTTCGCGTATTGTTTCCGAAATCTTCAGCCTTCTTGACGATAAAGCCGCCTACGAAGCCATGGCGCGCGCCCACAACCCGTTCGGGGATGGGCAGTCCTCGCGCCGCATCGTGGACGCGCTGGCGCAGGAGGTATGGGGCGCATGAAATCGGACAAGAAGCCTGACGTTTGTGTGGTGGGCCTAGGGTATATCGGCCTGCCCACCGCCGCCATTGTCGCCCGTTCGGGCTGCCGCGTACGCGGCATCGATGTCAGCCAGAAGGTGGTGGACACGATCAATCGCGGCGAAATCCATATTGAGGAAGTCGATCTGGACGGGCTCGTCCATGCCGTGGTCGGGCGCGGGCTGCTGACGGCCTCGCTTGAGGTGGCGCCCGCCGATGTGTTTGTCATCGCCGTGCCCACGCCCTTTGGCCCCGATCATGAGCCGGATGTGTCCTATGTGCTGACCGCCGCGCGTTCCATCGCGCCGGTGCTCAAGCATGGCGATGTGGTGATTTTGGAATCGACCAGCCCGGTTGGCACGACCGAGCAGATCCGCGATCTGTTTGCCGAAATGCGCCCGGATCTAAAAATCCCCGGTCTGACGCGCGACATCCCGGATGTGTCAATCGCCTATTGCCCGGAACGCGTGCTGCCCGGCCGCATCCTGCATGAGCTGACCGAGAATGACCGCTCGATCGGCGGCATCACGCCGCGTTGCGCGCGCAAGGCGGTGGGCTTCTACAAGATCTTTGTGCGCGGCCAGTGCATCGCCACGGATGCGCGCAGCGCGGAAATGACCAAGCTGGTCGAAAACGCCTATCGCGACGTGAACATCGCCTTTGCCAACGAACTCTCCATCGTGGCCGACCGCATGGGTCTGGACGTTTGGGAAGTCATCAAGCTGGCCAATCGCCATCCGCGCGTGAACATCCTTTCGCCGGGGCCCGGCGTTGGCGGCCATTGCATCGCGGTCGATCCATGGTTCATCGTGTCGAGCGCGCCGGCTGAAACGCCGCTGATCCGCACCGCGCGCGGCGTGAACGACGGCAAGATCCACCACGTGATCGCCAAGGCCGACGAGTTGATCGCCGCGCACCCCAATGCCCGCATCGCGGCGCTGGGGCTGGCGTTCAAAGCCAATATCGACGATTTCCGTGAAAGCCCGGCGCGCCTTGTCGCCGCCACCCTCGCCCGCAAATATCGCGAGCGGATGAGCATCGTGGAACCCTATGCCACGGTTTTGCCGCGTGAATTCGAAGGCACCGGCGCCACCCAGATCGACCTCGACGAGGCGCTGGAGGAATGCGACATCCTGCTGGTGCTGGTCGATCACGACGCCTTCCGCCAGGTGCCTCTGGCCGAGCGTGCAGGCAAGATCGTCTATGACACGCGCGGCATCTGGCCGGATCAGCCCAAGGGTGGGGCTGAGGTAAGCGAAGGGTTGCGGTTGGTGGGATGAAGATGCCTCCGGCGGGTTAAGGGACTCGTCCCTTAACAATCCCATTAATGGGGTGGCGTGGGGTCGGCAGACTGGCGCGCGACTTGTGATTTGAAAGCCTGCGGCGCTAAAGAGGGCATACCTTCAAGCGCCGCAGGCTTTATTCATTCAAAGGCCGCGCATGGTCGCCCCCCAAGCGCAACGAAGACAATATCGGGATTGTTAAGGGCCCCCGCCCTTAACCCGCCGGAGGCAATCCTCGGCTTAAAACTCAAATCCCCCCATACCACTGATACCCGGCCACATCCTCCCAATACCCCCCCTTGCCGCCATACAGCCCGGCGAGTGTATCACGCACCTCGACCCGCATCACATACTTGGCCTGCTTGTATCCCAACTGCCGCTCGACGCGCAGACGGAGCGGCGCGCCATGCTCCAGCGGCAATTCGCGCCCGTTCATCGCCCATGCCAGAATCGTCTGGGGGTGGAAGGCGTCGACAAGGTCGATGCTTTCGTAATAGGGGTCCTCGCCGGTTTTGTCGGCGCAGTGGAACACCACGAATCGCGCGGTCGGCATCAGCCCCGCCATGGCCAGCACCTGCTCCAATTGCGGCCCTTGCCACTGGCCGATGGCGGACCATCCCTCAACGCAATCGTGGCGGGTGATCTGGCGGCGCTGGGTCATGGCTTTGAGCGCGGTCAGCGGCAGGTCGAGCGGGCGTTTGACAAGGCCATCGACTCGCAGCGACCATCGCGCAAAGCCATCGGCCGCATGGGCCGCCCATGAGGCATCGCCCTCGGTATTGCCGTTCGAGCGGAAGGTGGGCGACATGTCGGCCTCGCGAAATTCGCGTGCCAAGGCATCGCGGCCCAGCAGCAGCCTTTGCGCAGGCCTATGCAGCCCCGCCGCGCCTTCTACCCAGCCCTCAATCGTGGGCTGACGCACAATCCGGTCGCAACCCGAAAGCAGCAGGCCGCCCCCCGCGATCAGGCCCCTCCGCGATAGTGTGGGGCGCGAGATCATGGCCTGCCTCCCTCACGCCGCCATCCGGTAATCATGCCGCGCAACTGATTCACCGGCCCCGACGCCATCACCATCGCCAGATGCACGACCACGAACAGCACAATCCCGCAAAGCCCCAGAAAATGCAGCGAACGCGCCGATTGCCGCCCGCCCAGAACATCGAGCAACCACGGCGCCACCGCATCCATTCCCGGCGATAGCGCCAGCCCGGATGCAATCATCAGCGGCAGCAGACCGAACAGCACCCCGGCATACGCCAGCTTCTGCAACACGCCATAGCCATCATCATGAAAGCGAAAGCGCAGATGATCGACCACATCGCGCGCAATCGAACGCGGCGACCATTCCGCCAGAGTAATATGCAGATCCCGCCTGATATGCCCATTGATCAGCGACCAGAGCAGATAGGCCGCCAGCCCCAAGGCCAGCCCCCATGCAAAACTCAGATGCCAACTGCGCGCCAGCGCCAGATCATAGGTCGAAGGCAGCGTCATCCATCCCGGAAAGGCCAGCGCCAGTTCCTGCCCATCGCTCCCTCGCGAAAGGCCAAAGATTCCCGTCGTCTCGACCGTATGGCCCAGCAGGGTGATGCCGCCATGGTTGGCCCCCGCATTATCGGTCCATGCGCCAAACTCCAGCCATGCCGGATCATCATTCGCGCCATAGGCCCCCCAATAGAGCCGTGGATGGGCGTTGAAAATCATCAGCCCGCTCATCGCCATCACCAACAGCACCAGCACATTGGCCCAATGCCACAGCCGGGTGGAAAGTCGGTGACGGCGCGCCGGAGCGCGCGGCGCATCGCTGCCCTCGCGCAGGATGCGGCCCTTGAAGGGGGTGAAGTTCTTGTCCTCATCCATCGCGCGAATCTAGGCCAGCAATGCCCGTCCGGCAAGATAGGACCAAAATCGCAGCGTCCATATGTGCGCCACAGGTGGGCCGGGCGTAAACTCTGTTCATGTCCGCAACCGCCCCCCTCTTGCGCATTCCGGGAAATTGCCCGGTCGCCTTCAGGACCGAAACCCGGCCCGATGGCGGCAAGGATCGTGGGCGACCCCACCACGGGGAAGGCGGCAAGCCCGTGCCTTTTCCACCGCTTGCCAGCCTTTTATCCCGCCTGCCCACGCATGGCCGCACCCGTGCCGCCAAAGGGCGCGCCAAGCGGCGCGACAGGCCCGTCTGCCTCCGTTTCGCCAGCGCCATGCCGCGCAGCAAAATAGTCCAAAAGCCCGGTCCGGCCGGACCCGAGGACGAGGCAGGGCCCATGACGCATCTGCACAATGACGTGCAGGAACCGGGCCCAATTCGGAGCCGACATGTATGGTCCAAGACCCGGCTGCAATCGTCTGTAGCAGTGCCACCACGCCATATTCGCATGCGCAGCATAGCAGGGCATGATGCGCAGGATTCCATCAATAAACACGCCAAAATGCAAGAATTACGGGAAGATCTTCGCGAGAGAGCGGCATCGGTAACTATACATTCATTCCCGACACCGCCGGAGCTTTCATCCAGTTTTTGCCACCATTTCGGATGCGTAAGCAGTTAACTGCGAAGAAAGCAAAGACTACGCTGCACTGCACACAAGGGGGATCATTCATGGTTGCAATGCCTGCGCAATCCATCGCTTCTGCGCGAACGCCTGCCGTCAAGGTCGAGGATCGCCTGATCAATGGCCAGCTCTTGTTTCAGAGCGACCACGATCCTCTCGATGATGACAATGGCGACGAAAGCGAATTTCGTGGCGGTCTTGACTGGTTCCGAACCGTCGACATCGCCCTTTCCATGGCCGCGCTGGTGGTGTTGGCGCCGCTGCTGCTGGCCGTGGCCATCGCGGTCAAGCTGACCAGCGAAGGACCCGCCATTTTCCGCCACCGCCGCATCGGCCGCAACGGGCAGGAATTCTACTGCTTCAAATTCCGCACGATGGTCTGCGATGCGGACAAGCGCCTGGCGGCGCTGCTGCGCGAAAATCCGGCGGCGCGGGCGGAATGGGAACGCGATCACAAATTGCGCAACGATCCGCGCATCACGCCGATCGGCGTCTTCCTGCGCAAGACCAGTCTGGATGAATTGCCGCAGATCTTCAACGTTCTGTTGGGCACGATGAGCTGGGTGGGGCCGCGCCCCATCGTGGCGGGCGAAATCATCCGCTATGGTCGCCGTTTCAACGCCTATTGCAAGGTGCGCCCCGGCATCACCGGCCTCTGGCAGATTTCCGGCCGCAATGACACGTCCTATCGCCGCCGCGTCGCCATGGATGTGCTTTATGTCCGCACCCGCACCCTGCGGCTCTACAGCCGGATCATCCTGCTGACGGTGCCTGCGGTGCTGCGCCAGCACGGGTCTTATTGAGGCATAAGGATCGTTTCCATTCGAGGCGATGTGCCTGAATGCTCCTGCGCCCACCGCGGGATCGCCAAATCCTGATCTACGCCCCCTCCTTCGGCAGACCTGCCTCACGGTTCTGGCCATCAGGCTGATGGCTGGCGGGGGTGCCTGCGCGCAGGGAGGGGGCGAGGCCTTATCGAAGGGGTGATCGCGCCTGTCGGGTTAGCGCCGACCGGCGCATCGCCCTGTGCACCACCGCGCATCCGCGAATTTCGTACAATATTCGGTTTGAAAAGAATGAAATCGGACCTGTGAGATGGCCAGAATAGTCCAATATCAATTCGATGCATTCTTGACCATCCAGTCTATGGCCGAATAAGTGTTACTTCGTAATGATTGCAGACAACGTCAATTTCCTGATCCGCCGAACCGAACAATTCACATGCCGACTGCATTGGAAAATGTCCAATTCCGGCAATTGATCACAGAAATTTGAATAAATATTTCCCGCCGCCATTCATCGCAATGGCGCCCACTTTACCAGCGTTCACGAAACAGTCTTTTGACTGTGAGGGGGTTTAGACGATGAAGATAGCAATGGTTGGCTCGGGCTATGTTGGTCTTGTGTCAGGCGCGTGCTTTGCCGATTTTGGTCACGATGTGGTTTGCATCGACAAGGATCCGAGCAAGATCGAGCGGCTGAACAACAACATCATGCCGATTTACGAGCCGGGTCTTGCCGAACTGGTGTCGGGCAATGTGAAGGCGGGTCGGCTGTCCTTCACGACGAACCTGGCCGAGGGGATCGAGGGCGCGCAGGCGATCTTCATCGCGGTGGGCACGCCCAGCCGTCGCGGCGATGGCCATGCGGATCTGTCCTATGTCTATGCGGTGGCACAGGAAGTGGGCGAGAATCTGAAGACGCCCGCCGTGATCGTGACCAAGTCGACCGTGCCGGTGGGCACCGGCGACGAGGTCGAGCGCATCATCGCCGAGACGGGCACCAAGGTGCAGTTCGGCGTGGCCTCGAACCCGGAATTCCTGCGCGAGGGCGCGGCCATCGGCGATTTCAAGCGCCCCGACCGCATCGTCGTAGGGGTCGAGGACGAATGGGCCAAGGGCGTGATGAACGAGGTCTATCGCCCGCTGTTCATCAACAAGGCGCCGATCCTGTTCACCAGCCGCCGGTCCTCCGAAATGATCAAATATGCCGCCAATGCGTTTCTGGCGGTCAAGATCACCTTCATCAACGAGATCGCGGACCTGTGCGAAAAGGTGGGCGGCAATGTGCAGGATGTCGCGCGCGGCATCGGCATGGACAACCGCATCGGTTCGAAATTCCTCCACGCCGGGCCGGGTTACGGCGGCTCGTGCTTCCCCAAAGACACGCTGGCGCTGCTCAAAACCGCCGAGGATTATGACAGCCCGACCCGCATCGTCGAGGCCGTGGTCAAGGTCAATGACAGCCGCAAGCGCGCGATGGGCCGCAAGGTAGTCGATGCGCTGGGAGGGCCGACCGAGGCACGCGGCAAGACCGCAGCGCTGCTGGGCCTGACGTTCAAGCCCAACACCGACGACATGCGCGATGCGCCCTCGATCGCGATTGCCCAGACGCTGATGGACGCGGGCGTGCATGTGGTGGCCTATGACCCCGAAGGGATGGAGGCCGCAGCGCCCCTGATGCCCGAGGTCAAGATGGTGGGCGGCGCCTTTGAGGCAGTGACCGGGGCCGATGTGGCCGTGGTCGTAACCGAATGGGACGCCTTCCGCGCCATCGATCTGGAACGGCTGAAGGGCGCGCTCAACACCCCCGTCCTCATCGACCTGCGCAACGTCTTCGACCCCGCTGACGCTCGCGCAAAGGGCTTCGAATATTCCTCCATCGGGCGGATCTGATCATCATGGCAAAGGCCGCCTCACCGCCGCTGCGCCTGCCGGGGCGGCATCATGTCGTAAAGCCCGGCGCGGCCAAGGTGGCGGGGCGTCTGGCCGGGTGGGTCGTGGTGCTGGCGGTGGCGGGCGAAATTCTCGCCCGCCTCGCCCTCACCTCGCCCTCGATCCAGATTGCCGATCCCGATCTGCGCTATACCAACCAGCCCGGCGCGGTGCTGTTTCAGGCCAATGAGGGGTTCGAGCGGATTCAGCTCAATTCGCTGGGCCTCAATGACGGGGAAATCGCGCCAAACCATGCCGGGCCGCGAATGCTGTTTATCGGCGATTCGATGCTGCTGGCCCATCAGGTGCCGAGGCAGAGCAATTATACCAGCCTGCTGGAAGGCAGCCTCGGGATTGATGCGGTCAATGGCGGGCGCGATGCGCTGGGGCCGGCGGAATGGGGGGTGATGGTGCGCCGTCTGGCGCCTGCGGTGCGGCCCGATTACATCGTCGTGATGATGACGCGCGGCGATGCTTTCGATCTGCGCGATGCCCTCATCAAACGAGCAGAGGCGGCCCAAAAGGCGACGGGTGCGCCTACGCATCCGGGCCGTCTGGCTGGCGCATTTGACGCATTGCTGCATCACTCCGCGCTAGCCACGTTTCTGGCCCGCCGCGCCAATCTCTATGTCACAGGGGTGCGCAAGGGCGGCGGATGGCTGCCCTATATTCTCCACGGCTTTCGCGCCTCCCCCGCCCCCAAGCCGGACACGCAGGATTTCCCCGTGGCCGCCATCACCGCCCAACTGGCCGAGCGGATGGCGGAGGCGCAGAAGCGGGATAGAGTGATCTTCATCTCGATACCGGCCTTCACCTATCATGCCGATGGCCGGATGGAATTCGAGCCGCGCTCCGCCGTGGAGCAGGCGATTTTCCCGGCGGCGGCCAAACAAGCGGGCATGCCCTTCGTCGATCTGGGCGATGGAATGCGCGCCGAATTCGCCCACAGCGGGCAGCCCTTTGTCGGTTTTCAAAACAGCGTGATCGGCACCGGGCATCTCAACACCTATGGCCATGAGGTGATCGCCCGCCTGATCGCGGCGCACATGCCCGATCTTATGAAACAGGCCGATGCGGCCCATGCCCGGTCGGCCGAAGCACCCGCAAATACGCCCGCAACCCCCGCCCAATAATCACGCATAAAGAGGCAGCAGGGACGTCATGCTATTCACCTCCACAGACTTTGTCGTCTTTTTCGCCATCCTGCTGGCGATCCTTGCCGCAGTGCGGGCCAGCCGGGCGCGCTTCTATATCGTGCTGGTGGCCAGCTATCTGTTCTATGCCGCGTGGGACTGGCGCTATCTGCCGCTGCTGCTGGCGGTCAGCTTCTGGAACTATGGCTTTGGCCTGATCATCGAGGCGGCGCAGGGGCCGCGTCTGCGCAAATTGTGGATCACGCTGGCCGTGTCGGGCAATATGGGGGCGCTGCTCTATTATAAATACGCCAATTTCTTTCTCGACAATTTGCATGCCATCACCGGGACAAAGGGATCGCTGCTGGCCATCACCCTGCCGCTGGGGATCAGCTTCTTCACCTTTCAGGGCGTGTCCTATGTCGTCGATGTCTATCGGCGCAGCAAACCGGCCACGCATGACATCGTCACCTTCCTGTTCTTCAAGGCCTTTTTCCCGCAATTGATCGCCGGGCCGATTGTCCGCGCGCCCGAATTCCTGCCGCAATTGCAGCGCCCTTTCCGCATGACGCGCCCACTGATCATCATGGGGTTTCAATATTTTCTGGCCGGGGCCTTTTCCAAACTGGTGCTGGCCGACAATCTGGCGATTGCCGCGGACGCGATCTTTGCCGAACCGGGCCTGTATGATGCGCCCACGCTCTGGCTGGGCACGCTGGCCTATGCGGGACAGATCTATTGCGATTTCTTCGGCTATTCGATGATGGCGATCGGCCTGTCGCGGGTGATGGGCTATCGGCTGCCGATCAATTTTCGCATGCCCTATGTCGCGCGCTCGATTCAGGATTTCTGGCGGCGGTGGCATATGACGCTGTCGCGCTGGTTGCGGGATTATCTTTATATCTCGCTGGGCGGCAATCGGCGCGGGCCGGTGCGGACCTATGTGAACCTGATCCTGACCATGCTGATCGGCGGGCTGTGGCATGGAGCCAGCTGGAATTTCGTGCTGTGGGGTGCTTTGCATGGCTCGGTTCAGATTCTCGACCGGTTCTGGACGCTGCACCGGCCCGCCGGGTGGCGGTTGCCCCCAGCGCTGGGCTGGGCGTTGACCTTTATGTTCGTCATTCTGGCGTGGGTCCCGTTCCGCGCCAAGGATTTCCCCACCACGGCCACCTTTCTGAAGGGGCTGGCGGGCATGGGCCATGGGCAAACGCATTGGCTCTATGTGCCCGCCCTGCTCGCGCTGGTTGTGCTGCTGGCATGGCATATCGGTTATGAACGCGTGGGGCGCTGGCGTCAGAGCCTGCTGGGTTTTCGCCATCCCTGGGACATGTGCCAGATGGGCGTGCTGCTGCTGGGCATGCTGGGGATCGTGCTCTTTGCCCCGCTGGGCGGCAATGGCGCCTTCATCTATTTTCAGTTCTGACGAAATCGGGCCCCATCCCAGTGGGATGAGGCCCGATTGAGTTAAACGCAAAGCCCGGATCAGAACAGCACGACGTCCGAGGCATTGAAGGTGTCGACATTGTTCAACGTCGCCACAGCCACCGCCGCCGCACCGCCCTTGCCATCGGCATCGAAATAGAGCGTGTGCAGGCCCGAGTCGAAGTAGAAAGCCGCAACCCCGGTGGCCATCGCCGCCTTGCTGGCCACCAGATTGGCCGAAACCGCATCGCCCAGACCAAAGGCCGCGCGGCTGATCGCGATCATGTCTTCGCCATGCACGAAGTCGGTGATCGTGTCCTTCTGGCCGTCATTGACGGTGAACTGGAAGGTGTCCGCCCCCGCGCCGCCGGTCAGCGTGTTGTAACCGGCCTCGCCGTCCAACAGGTCATTGCCCGCGCCGCCGTCCAGCACGTCGTTGCCATTGCCGCCATAAAGCGTGTCATTGCCATCGTCGCCATAGAACTTGTTCGCGCCTTCATAGCCCTTGATGAAATCATTGCCGCCGCCGCCATAGATGATCGTGGCGGTTGATCCGCCGTAAAGGTGATCGGCATATTCCGAACCGACCAGTCCCTCGATCTGAGCATAGACATCGCCTGCGGCATCGCCGGTGTTGATGCCGGCATCCGACAGGCTGGCGGTAACGCCGGCGGTGGCGGTCTGATAGCTGGCGAAATCGGTGCCGGTTCCGCCATTGAGCACATCGGCCCCGGCCCCGCCGATCAGCGTATCATCACCCGCGCCGCCATTGAGCGTATCATTGCCCGCCCCGCCGTCGAGCGTGTCATTGGCGCTGGTGCCGGTCAGCAGATCATTGCCGCTCATATCCTTGAGCCCGGTGGTGGCCACAGTGGCCAGCGCCTTGGCGGTCGGCAGCAGGTCGTCGGCGGTGCTGGTGTTGACCACCCCGCCATTGCCATAGATCCGGGCGACATAATCGGTGCCGACCGTGGGGGCGGTCAACGAGGAAGAGGACACGCCGTTCAGCACCGCCAGCGTGGTCCAGCTGTTGGCGCCGCCGTCGGTGTCGACCTGGAGCAGCGTGTCGCTGCCGCTGGCGACAAAGCGGACATAGCCATTGGTCTGCAGGTTGCCCTGCCAGCCATACATCGAGGCCAGCACCGACAGGTCGATATAATCACCATCCTTGCCCGAGAAATCGGTGATGATGTCCTTTTGATTGTCCACCACCGAGAACTGGAAAGCATCCGCCCCGGCCCCGCCGGTCAGCGTGTTATAGCCCTGTTCGCCGTCCAGCACGTCATTGCCCGAACCGCCGCTGATCGTGTCATTGCCGGTGGCGCCATAGATCGTGTCATTGCCCGCGCCGCCATAGAGCGTGTCCGAACCGTCCAGACCCAGCAGATAATCGTTGCCCGCGCCGCCATAGAGCTTGGTTGCGCCGTGGTTGGCGATCAGTTGGTCATTGAAATTCGAACCGATCAGACCCTGGATCTGGGAATAGGTGTCGCCCGCCGCATCGCCGGTGTTCATGCCCGGCGTCAGCAGATTGGCCAGCACGCCGCTGGTGGCGGTCTGATAACCAGCATAGTTGAAGCCCGCACCGCCGATCAGCACATCGCCGCCCGCGCCGCCGGTCAGGATGTCATTGCCCGCGCCGCCATCAAGCCGATCATTGGCCGCGCCGCCCACCAAGGCATCATCGCCCGTGGTGCCCGCCAGCTTGACCCCGTTGAACGTGGCCGCCGTGGCGTAATCGGAAACCACCGTTTCGAGCGACACCGCCGAAGCGGTCAGCGAGGAAGCGGTGACGCCGGTCAGCGTCGCCAGCGTGACGAAATTGTTCGCGCCGCCGTCGATATCGACCTGAACCAGCGTGTTGGCCCCGCTGGCCAGAAAGCGGACATAACCATTGGCGAAGACATCGCCGGTCCAGTTATAGTGATGCGCCATGGCCGACAGGTCGATGACATCGCCGTCCTTGGCGGTGAAATCGGTGATCGTGTCGCCCGCTTCCTTGATGTCGATATAGGCGAAGCGATCCGCGCCCGCGCCGCCGGTCAGCTTGTCCGCACCAACGCCGCCCCAGATGTAATCCCGGCCCGCGCCGCCCGAAAGCGTATCGACAAAGTCATTGCCCAGCAGGCGATCATCGCCCGACGTGCCGGTCTGGACGGTGCCCGCCGTGGTGGCCGCCACGGTCAGCGTGCTGTCGTTCATCGTGGTCTGGGCGTTGGGGTTGAATTTGTTGACCGCGGTCTGGAAATTGGAGTCGGAGACCAGATTGCCGACCACATCGCCGCGGGTATAGATGCCGTAACGGCCCTGATCGATCAGGTTGATGTTGCTGACCACGATATCGCGGCCGTCGCCGTCGCCATATTCAAAGAACATGACGCCGTCCTTGTTGCCCGAACCGCTGATATTATAGGCGTTGTTATAGGCGCCGCGCATACCCAGCACGCCGGGGGAGTCGATCACCACCGAGTCATGATAGGAGCCATAGCGCCCTTCGGTGTGCCACGAAAAGGCGAAGGTCGAGGTGGCATAGGCGACCACATTGGTAGCGGTAAGGCCGTAATCCGCGCCATATTTGGTGGGGTCCTTGACCGAGCCGTCAAAGCCGACGGCATTGTCATCGACAGCATGGCGCACGTTTTCGGCATAGAAGCCATCGACCGAGGTGTTCCACGAGCTGGCCGAGTGGACGCCATAGCCATAGTGGCCATTGTCGGTGTCATCGGTCAGGTTGATGGCCGCGCTTTGCGTCACCGAACCATTGACCGAGCCGACAAAATTGATGCCCATCGAATTGCCGTCGCGGACCGTGACGCCCGAAACCACAGTGCCCACCGTCGAGCGGATCTCGACCAGATCCTGTTCCCATGTGGGATGGGTCTGATCACCGCGCACCGTGCCGTTTTCGAAAACGGCCGTGCCGCTGTTGATACCGGCAACGCGCACATTGGTCTGATAGGAACCGGCATCGATCAGCGAGCCCGACAGCGTCACCTTGTCGCCATCGACGGCCACGACCTTCATCGCCTGGCCCATGTGGGTGGTGGCGCCCTGATCGTTCGAGATCTGGTCATCGGCGGTGACCTTGACCCAATCGCCCACCTTCACAGCGCTGCCCGCGCCGGCATAGGTGGCCACGGTGTTGCCATCGGCGGTCTGGGCCAATGTGGCCGAGGTCAGGGCGTCGCTCGACCCTTTGATGGTGACCACGGTGCAATCGCCTGCCTGCTGCAGCGTGCTGCCGTTCAGGTCGATGGTGATCGACTTTTGCGAGACGTCGATGCAGAGGCCTTGGGTGATGGCGATGGTGCTGTTCTGGGCCAGAACGATCTTGCCGCCGTCGGCAATGCTATTGATGGCCTTCTGCAAATCGGCTTCGGTGGCATTGGCGGCGATATAAACAACACTGGTAAAAGTTTGAGTTGTCATAGTCGAAGTCACAAGTAATTCCTTCCAACATCTTTGGCGAAATTACTCTTCTTCGACAGCAAAAATTCGTCATGAAGTAAGTAATAACGCAGTCTTGATAGCGATCGTCAAAATGACCTGCAAGATTTTCGCGATAGACTTGCGACAACCCTGAGGACTTATCGACTTGATGTTGGAAGAATGACCCATCATGGCCCAACGCTGATTTAAACCCTTAGGTTAATAGGATGGTCAGTTATTGATTTGGCGGAATTATGGCCTGCTTTACTTCCACAGGTGGTTAAAAATATACATCTTTGCGCAGGAATTTTGTATCATTATCTTTATGATACAATAATTTATCTCCAAACGATCAGAGGCAAAAAGACAGCAAAAGCATGAAGCAAAAAAATTTGCACCCGTCCGAACATTAACAATTCAGGAGAGCATAAGTACATTTTTGGGACAAAAATGACTGCATTACTGTCAAAAATGAATCATCTTATGAATATTATACGCGCTAATACTCACACCAGCACCGAGGCGCCAGTGTCCCTTTATGACACCAAACCGGCATATCGCCGTCAGACCGGCAAGGATTCGCCGCGCACAGGCGCAAACATGCCCGGCATCAGGCATGCGTCGGTCAACAGATTCGGGGAAAAGGGCCGCGCGGGCCTATCGCCGCTCAGGGGCGATCATCATGATCCTGCAAGATCTTGCAGCCATGGCAAAAATGATCCGGCATAGGCCCATGGCGCCCCGGATCCGCCGACAATTGCCGCGCCTCTTTATAGGCGGGCGAGGCATAGATCTTGTCCATGCTCTGCTTGTGAATATTGCCCAACGGCCGCGCCGTATCCCGGTGGAGATAATTCTCCTCCATCCGGTAATGGCAACAGCCATAGACATGCCCATCGGTGGCCACCAAAGCCGATAGGTAGGGCCAGCCGCATAGCGGCATCCGCTTTTTCGGCCATGGCCGCCACCCCTTGCGCGGGGCAAAGCGATCAACCCACGGATGCTTGCGCCCATCCGACCCGCGAAACACCAGCATATCGTCAATGCCCATCCGCCGCCGATAATCCTCCAGCAGCGGCACCTCATGGCTGTTATGATCGAACACCAGATATTGCAGCGTGATCAGCGGGTGCTTCCCCTTGCGGAATTGCACCAGACGCCGCAGATTATTCTCAACGATATCCAGGTCGCCGCGAATGCGCTGCTGCCCGAAAGTTTCCGGCGAAAGGCCGTCGATGGCGATGATCAATTGCGTCAGCCCCGATTCCGCCAATTCGCGGATCGCCTCATCGGACAGCGGCAGGCTGAAGTTGCTGGTGATATAGGTGTTGATATTGGCATCGGCGGCATAGCGCAGCATCTTGGCCAGATTCTTGTTCAGCAGCGGCTCGCCCAGATTATAGAGCGACATGGCCAGCGTCCGCCCCGCCACCTGATCCACCAGCCCCATGAAGGTTTGCAACTCCATCGGCTTGGGCAGGCTGACCCGCTCGGGATGGCTCAATTTGCTGTGCAGGCAGATGGGGCAGCGCATCTGGCAATTGGGCGAGACATCGACCTTGATGTGAACAGGCACACCCCCGACATCAGGATTGCCCGTCACCAAAGAAAACACGCGCCGCGCGGTGTTGAAAACCTTCCTCGGCGTGAGGTTGACCCGCATCACATAGTTTTTGCGCCAGAACTGGTGCATGCCATAGGCCGATATAGGGAATTTCATGGGCCCCCTGTTCGATACATCGATGCGAGTCATATCCTGATGTAATTCCTAGACTTTACATCAGAAATCGATCCGCCGACAGAACAACAAGACCCAATTCGGGCAGAGTAAACCCGTATAGGAATAAAAATTGCCGCCGGGCCCGGTCCGGCGGAAACACAAAAGACCCCGGCGCCACTTCGCATGAATGCGGGTGACGCCGGGGCCTTATAGCATCAGGCAGCGGGCCGAAGCCCGCCACGCAATCCGATCAGAACACGAAGTCGGTGATCGAGATCGCGGTGTTGACCTGGATTTCGTAGTCCACCGAACCGTTGTGATCGGTGTCGATGCCAACGATGGTGTGGCCATGGTCGGACGTGAAGGTCACGTCGGCCGCGCTAACGCCCAGCTTGGCGACGTTCAGCTTGTCGATGCCGGTTTCGAAATCGAGGATGATGTCACGGTTGCCCGCGCCAACGCCCGAATCGCCAGCGGCGAAGACGAAGGTGTCAGCACCCATGCCGCCGATCAGCGTATCCACGCCTGCATCGCCATACAGCACGTCATCGCCGGCGCCACCGTTCAGCTTGTCATTGCCATCGTCGCCATAGAGACGGTCATTGCCGTCGCCGCCCGACAGCAGATCGTCGCCGTCGCCGCCGTTCAGCTTGTCGTCGCCGGCGCCGCCCGAGAGCGTGTCATTGCCCAGACCGCCCGAGAGCAGGTCGTTGCCGTCGCCGCCATAAAGCTTGTCATCGCCCGCACCGCCCGAGAGCAGGTCGTCAGCCGAACCGCCCGAGAGCGTGTCGTTGCCATTGCCGCCATAGACCGCGTCCGCGCCCCAACCGCCCGAAAGCGAATCGTCGCCGCGACCGCCCGAGAGCCAATCCGTGTCGACCGAACCGCTGATCACGTCATTACCTGTGGTGCCAGTGATACTTGCCATGATGCTCATCCTCTATGCTTGCATGAAGATTACCGTGACCTAAAATTATTATGGCAATTCGTGAGTGCCATTGCACTACTTGCAGCGCACTCTGCAAGCGGCCCGTAATCCGGCGCTGGAGTACGCTTCGCTTAATTTTGAGTCAACTATGATCTTCTTCCAAAATAGATGAGAATCCTTGATTTTTCAGGAACCTTTTGTAGTAATCGGGAATTACTTATTGGTTTTTACTTATAGTCCGCAACACTAAAAAGGATTGCACTATTTCCTGCCCGGCCTTGCCCGATCAGGGCAATCGCCGCCCGCACAACCCAAATCACCACTAAAATCGTATTTTAATAGATACTTGAACGTAAAACCGGCCCTATACTCCGTCCCCGTTCCGCAAGCCCGCCCGGATCGACACCCAATCCGCCTGACAGAGCGAATTTTCATCTACACGCTGATTTAAAAAGGGAAAATCAGCATAAAACCGATCCCGCGCCACTTATGCCCTCTTCCACAATATGGTGACCATAACTGAATCGTCCCCGCCCCTCGCTTCCACAGAGGCAGCCAGCCCGTCCGGGCGCGCTGGCCGGACGCCGACCCAACAAAATTTGCAGATGAATCCAGCGTCTCCCGGCCCGATGGGTCGCCTTACAGGCCGCCGACCGCCGGCGCAGGCGCCGGATGGCCAGGTCGGTCGTGTCGCCCAGACAAAAACATCATCCGTTTTGGATGGAGCGCGACGCCCGGCGGTTTTATCGCAGCACTTTGTTAACCACAGGCTCTATTTTGTCGTTAACTTTTAACCGCCGCCTTACCGGCTCCACGCGCCATCCGCCGTCCCGCACAGGCCTGCTGCGCCCGCCCTTGATCCCCTGCCTGCCACAGGAAAATGCAACCCGATCTCCGCGCGACACCACGCCCTGCTTCCCCGCGCCAGACTGGCCTATCCCGCGCCCAATTCTGTCGGTGCATGCCCCCTTGTCCCGCTCCGATCCTCTCCGCCACAGAGCCAGCAAGATGTTACCTTATAAAGAATAAGTCACAGGCCTCGAACTCTCACCACCCCCTTGGGCCGAGGCGTCCACATGCCGCCAGCCCCCACATGATCGCGACAACACAGAGTCCATCCCCACCCGATCTCTGCCTCAAAAACCGGTCAACTAACGCCGTGGAAGAACCACCAGAGGACCCTCGGCGACTCCACCGTCCAAGCCGGAAAATGCCCATCGGGCCACGCGCAACAATTACATCCGCCGCCCAAGCCGCTCGTTAAGAATCCCTAGGCAAGGTCTTAACATTATCTCCAGCCGTTCTGGACAAGAAGGGGGCCTGTTCAATCGATACAGGGTCGTTCCGACATGCGCGCAAAGCTCAATCTGGTGCCTCATCCCCAACGGGCGACTGCCAAGGCCATCGCTCTGGCCCCGGCGCGCGATGATCGCTTCAAGCCTTTCCTCGTGCCGCTGGGCGATGATCCGGTGGCCCGGATCAAGCCGTGGCCGCTGCCGGTCCGCGCGGCCTGCCTGATCCTTGGCGCCTGCGCCTGCTGGGCCATTCCCGTCGGGGCATGGCTGTTGCTCTGAAATCGCCGGGAATCGCGCCGCCCCTGTTGCGAAAGCGCCTGCCTCTGGGCTAACCCTTAGCCCCTACGGGCAGGGGGCTGTTTATGAAAAGACTGGCATTGGCGGGCCTGATGGCGCTGACGGCGGCGGCGCCTCCGATCAACCTGCCCGGTCCGCAGGCGATTTCGCCCGATGACCGCGCCACCGGGGCCAAGGCCCATCCCGATATGGTGTCCGAATATGGCGGGGCCTATGCCGGGCCGCAATCGGCGATGGTGCGCCGGGTGGGGCTGCGCGTGGCGGGCCAGTCGGGGATCAGCAATGTCGAGCGCGACTTCACCTTCACCCTGCTCAATTCGCCGGTGGAAAACGCTTTCGCGATTCCGGGCGGCTATGTTTACACCACGCGCGCGCTGCTCGCCCTGATGAACAATGAGGACGAGCTGGGCTTTGTGCTGGGCCACGAGACCGGCCATATCGCCGCCCGCCATTCCGAAAAGCGCCAGCAGGTGGCCCAGCGCTCGACCTTGCTGGGCGCGCTGGGCCAGGCGGTGCTGGGCGGCGTGCTGGGCGGGGGCGCGATCGGGCAATTGGGCAATCAGATCGGACAGGCCGGGATCAACCGTCTGGTGATGGGCCATGTCATGGCCTATTCGCGCGGCGAGGAATTCGAGGCCGACGATCTGGGCGGCGTCTATATGCAGAAGGCGGGCTATAATCCGGCCTATGCCTCCACGATGCTGTCCTCGCTGGCGGCGCAGACCGGGCTGGAATCGCGCCTTGCGGGCAATGCGCGCAACACGCCGGGCTGGGCCATGTCGCATCCCAACCCCGAGGCCCGCGTCACCCGCGCGCTGGACCGCGCGCGCCAGATGGGCATCGGGGCGCCTCCGGGGTCCAAGGCGAATGAGGCCTTCCTGCTTTCGCTGCGCGGCATGATCTATGATGACGATCCGCAGCAGGGCGTGATCGAGGGCCAGACCTTCACCTATCCGCCCGACCGCCTGCGCTTCACGGTGCCGGCCGGCTATGGCATGTCGAACGGATCGGACGCGGTCACCATCTCCGCCAAAGGCGGCAATGGACAGGGACAGGCCAGCTTTACCGGCGGGGCGTATAAGGGCGATCTGGGCGCTGTGCTGCGCGCCCGGTTCAAGGCCATCGCCAAGGACGGGCAGGTGGGCGAGATCAGGGGCGTGCCCGGCACGATCAACGGCATGCAGAGCCTGAGCGCCAGCGTGCGGGGCAATACCGGATCGACCACGATGGATCTGACCGTGGTGGCCGTGGCCGTGGCGGCGGACCGGGCCTATGCCTTTACCGTGATCCAGCCTGCCGGACAGGGGCTTGGCGATCTGGCCCCGCTGGTCAATGGCTTTACCCGGATCTCGCCCGCGCAGGCCGCCGCGATCCGCCCGCGCATCGTCGATGTGGTGCGCACCGGGCCGGGCGATACGGTCGCCTCCATGGCCGCGCGCATGGCCTATAATGACAATGCGGCAGAACGTTTTCTGGTCCTCAACGGCCTGCCCGCGGGCACCACGCGGCTGACGCCGGGGGCCATGGTCAAGCTGGTGGTGTGGAAGCGCTAGGATTTTAGAGTCCGTTTTCAGCATATTGCCGCTGGACCTCACCTTGCGCGGGTCCTAGCCTGCCCCGGTAATATCGAACGGGGACTGGTTTTGCGGGCTAATTGGCTGATCTCGACGGCTTTGGTGATGATCCCGGCGGGCATAAGCGCGGCGGAGCCTGCGCGGCGCCCGCTGATCGCCCCGCCCGAGGAATGGGTGATCGATGCGCCCATCCCCCCCGCCCCGCCCGTGGCCGAGGGCGCGGCCACGGTCAGCCTGCTCAACGACACCCAGATCCGCCTGTCCGACAAGGGCGATACGGTGTTCAGCGCCGATATCTACAAGATCGCCACCGCGCAGGGGCTCGATGAAGCCTCCTTGCAACTGACATGGGACCCCTCGCTCGAAGTGCTGACCATCCACCGCTATCGCCTGTGGCGCGATGGGCGGATGATCGACCTGCTGGGCGATGGCCCCGACCGGGGCAAGGGCATCACCGTGATGCAGCGCGAAAAGAACATGGAAAGCGCCGCGCTGGACGGCGAACTGACCGCATCGATGCAGCCTGACGGGGTGCGCGTGGGCGATATCGTCGATCTGGCCTATACGATCACGCGCCATGACCCGGCCACCGGAGGGCGTTCGCAATTGATGGTGGGGCCGCCCAACGGGGTGCCGATCGGACGGCTGCGGCTGCGCGCGATCTGGCCCGCGACGCGCGCCACGCAATGGCGCGCATGGCCCGGCGCGGTCCAGCCCGTGCTGACGGAAAAGGGCGGGATGAAGGAACTGGTGGCCGACATGGCCAATGTCACCACCGCCCGCCCGCCATCCAAGGCGCCCTCGCGGTTTCGCGCGGTCAATCTTGTCGAACTGACCGATTTTGCCGACTGGCAGACGGTGTCGCGCACCTATGCCGACCTGTTCGACAAGGCCGCGGCCCTTTCACCCACCAGCCCGGTGCGGGCCGAAGCCGCCAAAATCGCCGCCACCACCAGCGACCCGCGCAAAAGGGCCGAAATGGCTCTGCAACTGGTCGAGCAGCAGGTGCGCTATCTGTTCATCGGCATTGACGATGGCGGCTTCGTGCCCGCGCCCGTCGATCTGACATGGCAGCGCCGCTTTGGTGATTGCAAGGGCAAGACCGCGCTGCTGCTTGCGCTGCTGCGCGAATTGGGCGTGTCGGCCCGGCCCGTGCTGGTCAACACCGACGCCGGCGATTTCACCGCCAACCGCCTGCCCACCATGGCCGCGTTTGACCATGTCATTGCCGAGGCGGTGATTGACGGGCGCTCCTATTGGCTGGACGGCACGCGGATCGGCGACACGCGGCTGGATCGGTTGCGCACGCCCGATTATGTCGTGGGCCTGCCCGCCACGGCGCAAGGCTCGGGTTTTGTGCCGATGGTGCCCGAAGCCTTGACCGAACCGACGCAGATCACCAGCCTCGATCTGGACGCCGGCGCGGGGATCGAGGCGCCCGCCCCGGCCAAGGCCGAAATCCGCTATCGCGGGGAAACCGCCCATGCGATGCGCGAGCGGTATAATGGCCTGTCGGCGGGCGATCTGGACCGTGCGCTGAAGAAATTGTGGCGCGACACCTATGATTTCATCACGCCCGTGCAGGTGAGCGCGCGCGAAGAGGCGGACAAGGGCGAATTCGTCGTCTCGCTCAAAGGCACGGCCAAGATGGACTGGTATGTCGAGGGCGCCTCGCGCTGGTATGAGCTGGACCACGCGCGGGTCGGGTGGAAATTCACGACCACGCGTGAGGGAGAGATCCAGACCGACGCGCCCTATGCCGTCGATCACCCCGAATGGTGGGCCAACCGCGAGGTGATCCACCTGCCGCAGGGGGGCAAGGGCTTCACGCTTCAGGCGACATCGGACGATACGCAGGTGGGCGGCATCTACGCCTTCCACCGCAAGGTCAGCCTGGATGGCGATACGGTACAGATGGAGAATGACACCCGCTCGCTCAAGCGCGAATTGCCCGCCGCCGAGGCGGAAAGCGCGCGCGATCAGTTGCAGAAGCTGGCCAATACCGGCGCCTTCATCCGCGTGCCCACCGATTATTTCCCCACCGACGCCGATCTGGCGGCGCTGAAAGACAATAAGCCCGCGCTGGCCAAGGCGCATATGATGCGCGGGGCGGTAATGTCGGATCGAGACAAGCATGCACTCTCGATTGCCGAGGAGCGCGCAGCGCTGGCGCTCGATCCCAAACTGACCCCGGCGCGGGCGATATTGGCGCTCAATCTGGCCATGACCGGTGAAGCGACGGCCGATGCCGAGGCGCAGACCGCAATCCGCGAGGATGACAAGCAATGGCTGGCGTGGAGCGCGCGGTCCTTTGTCGCGGCCCGGGCCGGACATCAGGCCGAGGCGATCACCTATGCGGACAAGGCGCTGGAGCTGAACCCGCGCGATTTACGCAGCATGATGGTGCGCGCCGGTTCGCGGATCGATGCGGGCCAATATGGCGCCGCGCTGGCCGATCTGGACAAGGCGCTCTCCATCCTTCCCAAATTGCCGGTCGGGACGCTGCGGGCGATCGCGCTGGCCGGTCTGGGGCGTCAGGGCGAGGCGATGGAACAGCTCAACCAGACGCTGGAAACCACGCCGGGCGATGGACGGGCGCGTTTGCTGCGCGCCAATCTGCGCCGACAGATGGATGACCGCGAGGGGGCGCTGGAGGATCTGTCATGGCTGATCGAGCATGGGCCGGACGTGCTGCATTATCTTTCCCGCGCCAGCGTCTGGGGGCCGCAGGACAAGGCCAAGCGCGATGCAGATCTGGCCTCCGCGCTTAAGCTGGAGCCGCGCAACACCAAGGCGCTGCTCGCGCGGGCGGCCTATGCGATCGAGGATCACCAGTTCGAGGCGGCCGAGCGCGATCTGGGCGCCGCCGACAAGATCAGCCCCGGATCGAGCGATGTCGCCAATCTGCGCATGGAATGGCTGGGGCGGCAGAACCGGGTGGAAGAAGCGCTGAAAATCGCCGACGGGCTGATCGCAGCCCATGCCGACAGTGCGACGGCCTATAACAGCCGCTGCTGGCTGCGCGCCACGCATGGGGTGGGGCTGGATGCGGCGCTGGAGGATTGCAACACCGCGCTGCGCCTGTCACCCAATGCGCCGGCCTATCTCGACAGCCGCGCCTTTGTGAAATTCCGGCAAGGCGACATGAAGGGGGCGATCGGCGATTATGACGCCGCGCTGCGCCGGGCGCCCACGCTGGTCAGCTCGCTCTATGGCCGGGGGCTGGCCTATGCGCGGCTGGGGGATCGCAACCGGGCGCTGGCCGACATTGCCCGTGCGCGCAGCATTCACCCCGATGTGGACGCGCTGTTCAACGGTTATGGCACGCCCGCACCCAAGGACTTTTGACAGGCGGCGCCTTTCCGGTTTGGCCGAATCACTGATTTGGTCAAACCGCCGCCATCCCATGTAAAAATGGCGTTATGTCAGACATAAAGGCTGCCATGCCGCCGTCGAGGGGCGGTTATTGTCTGGGTTATGCGCATGCTGCAATGCACACAAATCCAATCGGATCAAAAATATTCGGCCATTTGCCGTTTCCTACGCCCCAGTCGCCTATTTCCTGCCCAAGAGGCCTCGACGGGGAGCGCTTGTGCTGATAGCGCATAGGTATGTTATGCAGCCAATGCATTCGAATTTACACTTGCATTTGGCACAGGTGAGGAACGCGATGACCCAAGACACCCTTTCCCCCGATTCGGTTCTGACCGCCCCGACCCGCAACCAGCGCCTGATCGACTGGGTTGAGGAGGTCGCCGCGCTGACCCGTCCGAAGGATATCGTATGGTGTGACGGCTCGCAGGAGGAATGGGATCGCCTGACCTCGCAACTGGTCGATGCCGGCACGCTGGTGCGTCTGGCACAGGACAAACGCCCCAACAGCTTCTACACCCGTTCCGACCCGCGCGACGTGGCGCGCGTGGAAAGCCGCACCTTCATCTGCTCGCAAACGCCCGAAGGCGCAGGCCCGACCAACAACTGGCGCGACCCGGCCGAAACCCGCGAAACGTTGAACGGCCTGTTTGCCGGGGCCATGGAAGGGCGCACGATGTATGTCGTGCCCTTCTGCATGGGCCCGCTGGGTTCGGAAAGCAGCGTGGTGGGCGTCGAGCTGACCGACAGCGCCTATGTCGTGCTCTCGATGCGGATCATGGCGCGCATGGGCCAGCCTGCTCTCGACATGCTGGGTCGCGACGGCTTCTTCGTCCCCTGCATCCACACCGTCGGCATGCCGCTGACCGAAGGCGTCAAGGACGTGGTCTGGCCCTGCAATGATGACAAGTGGATCGTCCACTATCCCGAAACGCGCGAAATCTGGTCCTATGGTTCGGGCTATGGCGGCAATGCGCTGCTGGGCAAGAAGTGCCTGGCGCTGCGCATCGCCAGCGTGATGGCGCGCGATGACGGCTGGCTGGCCGAACACATGCTGATCCTGAAGGTCACCCCGCCCGAGGGCGAGGCGCATTATGTCGCCGCCGCCTTCCCCTCGGCCTGTGGCAAGACCAATATGGCGATGCTGGAATCCACCCTGCCCGGCTGGAAGGTGGAAACCATCGGCGACGACATTGCATGGATGCGCCCCGGCAAGGATGGCCGCCTTTATGCGATCAACCCGGAAGCGGGCTTCTTCGGCGTAGCGCCGGGCACGGGCGTGGAGACCAACAAGAACGCGGTCGAAACACTGTATGCCAACGCCATCTACACCAACACGGCGCTGACCGCCGATGGCGATGTGTGGTGGGAAGGCCTGACCAAGGACGTGCCCGAGGGCATGACCGACTGGCAGGGCCAGCCCTATGATCCGGCCAGCGGCAAGCCTGCGGCCCACCCCAACGCGCGCTTCGCGGTGCCCGCCGCGCAATGCCCCTCGATCGCGGCGGAATGGGAAGATCCGGCGGGCGTGCCGATCTCGGCCTTCCTGTTCGGCGGCCGCCGCGCCACTTCGGTGCCGCTCGTCACCGAAGCGTTCGACTGGAACCATGGCGTTTACCTTGCAGCCAACCTTGCCTCGGAAGGCACGGCGGCGGCGGAAAACAAGATCGGCGCGCTGCGCCGCGATCCCTTCGCCATGCTGCCCTTCTGCGGCTATGCAATGGGCGACTACTTCAAGCACTGGGTCGATATGGCCGGCAAGGTTGCCCATGGCGGCGCCAACCTGCCCAAGATCTATCTGGTCAACTGGTTCCGCAAGAGCGGCGGCAAGTTCCTGTGGCCCGGCTATGGCGACAACATCCGCGTGGTGAAGTGGGTGATCGAGCGCGCACAAGGCAAGGCGCAGGCTACCGAAAGCGTCATCGGCCGCCACCCGGTCGAAGGCGGGATCGACCTGTCGGGCCTGAACATCACGCCTGAGCAGTATGCTGAGCTGATGACCGTGAGCGTCGATGGCTGGCGCGAGGAAGCTGAAGGCAATGGTCGCGATCTGGCCGCGCTGGGCGCCCTGCCCGAGGCAATCCTTGAACAGCAGGCCGCGCTGGAGGCCCGTCTGGCCAAGGCCTGAATTTCGGCCATCCGGTAAAAACGAGACCCCCGGTGCGATGCGCCGGGGGTTTTGCTTTGAGCGCGAGCGGTAAGACTTTTACCCCTTGCGCCCAATCGCCCCACCGGCCCACAGCGCCGCCCAGATCAGCACCGGTTGCGCCACCATGCGCGGGCCATGATAGGCCCAGCCAAGACCATGATCGGGACGCGCCAGATCCATCATCATATGGTGGATATTCGCAGGCCACACGCAAAGCGCATAGGCGGCCAGCCCCCAGCCCGCCGCCATGCGCAACCTTGGCCACCAACCCTGCATCAAGCCCGCCGCCCCCGCGATTTCAGCAAGGCCGGTCAGCGCAATCACGGATGCGGGATGCGGCACCCAGTCGGGCGTGATCCGAATAAAGGGCGCAGGCATCATCAGATGCAGCACCCCCGCCGCCAGATAAAGCATCGCCAGCAGCGTTCGAACGATCCGCCTTGCAATCACCATCGACAGCCATCCCATCCCGATCGCCAAAGTGATGCCTTGCTTAGCAGTCGCCCGGATGGCCGTCACCTTGACGAAGCACGGCGCGACATGGCGCAAATGGGTGGTTTGGAAACATGGAGCGGGTGAAGGGAATCGCATAGGCTAATTTCTCAACATATCTACAATATCTTAAATTGACCACTGCCCAACAAAGGCCACCATTTGTGCCCCACAAAATCGTTGTGTTCGAGGGTTCGATTCCAGGTGCTTAAATAGCTCCACGAATGTCCGTCAGCTTCCGCTCCCACGCCAGAGCATGGCTAACAATCAGGTCGAGATCTGCTGAGTTGCACTGTTAGCGATGCGAGCGCGGCACCTTGACGCGGCGTAACTATGCGGTTGCGGAATGGTGGCTTGGATATCGTATTGGGTCGTGGATTTCCTTGATGGCGGGCACGACGACGGAGATGTCGAGGTAAGCTTCGCTTTCCAGGAAGTGCTCAGTTTCAGGTCCTGACCTTGGCTTGCCCAGGACGGGAAGTCCTTTTTTGTCGACGCAATAGATGAGGATCGGGAGCAAAAGCCCATGGTGAATGTTGCTTCGATTGAGGAGTGGCTTCCAGTCCTTCATGTTGAGGTTCATCGCGGCGTAGAAGCCCTGGCACCATGGGCGCGGATCAATCCGGCCATCAGCCTTGACGGCAAATTTGGGAGCGTATTCGTGAGGCCTGTTGAAGAAGGTCTCGTTGATACGGTTATGGACCACTGCCACCGAGGCGAACACGGCGAGCTCGAGTTCCGTACCGTTGGTCAGCACATCGAATGGCAGCCCCACAGCCGGACAGATCCAGTACTGCGGATCCGGGAACGGCGGGCCGGTCAACGCCGCCGTCGCAAATCCGTCGAGCGCGGACATCGTGCGCACCAGCGGTCGCCGATTGACCTTGACCGCCAGCCAGGCTTCCAATTCCTCGTCGGGCAGGGCGAGTTTATCAAAACCGCTCATGCGGCCATGTCGATCTGTGGTGAGCGCACTGCTGGTTTCCAATTCCAGGCAAGAAGTTGGTCAAGGCCGTTGTTCTTGACCTCGCCCGAGACGATGCGGATCAGCACGTCATTGAGCCAGGTGAACGGATCCAGTCCATTTAGCTTTGCTGTCTGAAGCAAGGATGCCAACACCGCCCAACTCCGTGCTCCGCCCTCGTTACCGGCGAACAGACTATTCCGGCGTCCAAGAGCAATCGGGCGCATTTGTCGCTCGATCATATTGTTATCGACCTCAATCCGTCCATCTTCGAGGAACAGGATCAATCCATGCCAGTGATCATGGGCATAGCGGATATGCTCGGCCAGCGTCGATTTTGCCGAGAGACGCGGCAAGGTATCGTCGAGCAGCGCCTTGAGCTTTTCCATCACCGGTTGGGATTGCTCCTGCCGGAACCGACGGCGATGCTCGGCGCTGGTTCCGCGTATCTCCGCCTCGATCCGATATATCTCACCAAACAGCTTGATGAACTGCTCTGTGAGCGGCGATTTGGTGCTCTTGTAAAGGTCCACGAAGCGACGGCGAAGGTGAGCAAGGCAGAAGGCGAGTTGGATCGGTCCAGCACCACGCCCGGGATTGGCGAGGTGCTTGTAGGCACCATAGCCATCAACCTGCAGCACACCGTCATAGCTGCGCAATTGCTCAGCGATCTCAAGGCCACTTCGCGAAGCTGCATGGATATAACAGACTCCTGGTGGAGCCGGCCCGTTCCACGGTCGGTCATCGATGCCATGCGCCCAGAACTGATCGATGCGCACTTTACCTCTCCCCGGATCAAGCACCGGCATGCGGGTCTCATCGACGTAAATACGCGCCTGGCTATGGACGAACTTCAGTTGGCGGTCGAATAAGCCATCCAGCCACCAGGCTGCGGACTTCACCATGCGCGATAGCGTTGAACGATCAATCTGCAGCCCATGCCCTGACAACATCTGAGCCTGTCGGTAAACCGGCAGATACCAGGCGAAGCGCTGTGAAACGACCCAGGCAATGAACGACGTTGTCGCCATGCCGCCTTCGATCATCCGGCGCGGCGCGGGGGCCTGTACGACCCCGCCTTCGCAGGTCTGGCAGGCATATTTGGGGCGGACGGTGGCGATAACACGCAAGATCGCCGGCACGATGTCGAGGGCCTCGCTTATGTCCTCGCCGATTTTGTGCATGACGCCCTGGCAGCAGGTGCATTGAGTGCTGGCCGGTTCGATCAAATGGATGACGCGCGGCAGATGTTTGGGCAAGGCGCCGATATTACGCCGCGCTTTGCGTTTGGCCGTCTTGGGCGCAGAATCATCATTGGCTGCAAGCGGTGTCGAAGCGACGCTGCTCAGATCGCCCAGATCCAGACAACCTTGTTCGTCGAGAACGACCCGCGCTTTTTCCGTACGCGAGCCGAAGAGCATCGCCTTGTAGGTGTTCAATTGGCGGTTCTTCGCCTCCAGCTCAGCTTCCAACTCGGCCACCCGGTGGGTCATGGCCTCGAGGGCTTTCGCCAGATTTTCCAGAGTGTTCGTCACCCCTGATTTATAACCCAAAGCCTGCACCAAGCCCAGTAAAATAGCGCTTTTCAGCCAACCAGTTCCGGCTTTTTCACTGGAGTTTGCTCAAGCCTGCGCCAGTCCATTCCGCCCAGCAACAAGGCCATTTGCGCAGACGTCAGCTTGATCACCCCGTCCTGAACGGGCGGCCAAATGAACTTTCCGGCCTCAAGCCATTTGCTCATCATGCACATTCCTGAACCGTCAAAATGCAAGAGCCGCAAACGATCTACCCGCTTCGAGCGAAACACATAAACCTCGTTTGAGTAGGGATCCCGGCCCAACTCATTGGCAATCAGCGAAGCAAGTCTGTTGACCCCGGCACGAAAGTCGATCGGGCCGGTTACCAGCACAACCCGAAGGTCGCTGCTCCAGCCAAACGTCACGAGCGCAGAGCGTCAAATACAGTGCGCAACACTGCGCGCTCCACCCGGCCTCGTATCAAAATACGCGCGCCGCCGATCTCGATCTCCAGATCGCATCGCGTTGGCGTGACGCTGTCGTCCACCTCCATCGGAACCATCGAGATCGCGTCCATTGCGCCACGATCACGCGCAGTTCGGCGCCAATAGTGAAGAAGCCCCAGGCTAACGCCATGGCGCCGCGCGATAGCCGACACGTTGGCCCCAACTGCAAAGCTTTCCGCGGTAATCTGCGCCTTCTCTTGCGGCGCCCACCTCCGGTTCCTGCGTTGCGGACCCAAAACAGTCGCGCCCCCTAAACCCGTATTGCCACTGTGCGGCACACTGTCCCAATCCCTATTCGCACCCTGTGCCGCATGGTCCAAATCGCCGTTCAATCCGTCGGTCTCTTCTTCAAGCACTGCCGCCGTCCCACTGTCTCGTCAGCCAGTGTCATTGGCTCATCTATGCCCGCCGTCCATGTGGAATGGTCGCATCGCTAACGTTGCACTGAAAATTGGCTCTGAATCAATCGCGGTAGGGACGCCCGTTACCGGGCGCGCCCCGCACAGATCCGGACTAGCTGTCCGGCCCCACTCATCCTTGGGAAACCGGACACCTGCACAAACGCGTCGAGTGTTCGCGCAGAACGAAACCATCATGCCCGACACGCTTATGCAGGCGTCCGGGCCGTCGTATTTAACCGCTGGACTCTCGTTATGATCGAGGGACTGCCGGGGAACAGCTCATTCAGAACCCTTTTTGCACGCCGATCCACATCGTGAAGTGGCATAACACGTCGTCGAGCTCGGAAGGCGCGCGCTTAAAGCGTTTGCGTAGTGGTTGATCACCGGCTAGGAATTTTATCCAATTGCCTATGGAGCTGACGAAGGATTGTAGTTCCAATGTTTACCGCGCCTCCTGCTGGAGCTTCATCAAGCCAGCCGCAGTTTCAACTTTTTGTCGCTAAAATCGCACTGTCTCTTTTTTTGATATCAGGCAGCGGATTTCTGGGTTTCTTGCCAATTGGAAACGTGCTGAGGCTTATTTTCATTGTTCTGCAGGTTACGATAGCGTTTTATGGCATTGGCATCGCCTTTATCAGGCAGCATATTGTTGTTGCATCCCTATCGCTGATTATGATGCTGGCTATCCCATTTTACGCTTATGTTTTCAGCATGGCCGCACGACAGCCCTTCGTTCCGGTATCAGGCGGGGATTACCTGCCCATTGGCCTAACTTCGCTATTCTATCTGGTCCTGCGCAATGGGCAAGGACAGGATTTGGTAAGATTTTTGATGCGGGTCTCTGCGATCTACGCCGTGGCTTATATCCTGCTCTGGGCGGGCGTTACTTTCGGGCTCGTTCATCCCGCAGACGGTGCCAAGATCGTGCTGAAAAGCGGTGGGGATACTGAACGCGGTGACCGCATTGCCCTCCTCAGCTGTTTCATTATCTTTGGCATGTTTTGCGCAACCGCTTCTTTTGTACGATCCTTGCGTTTCCTAGCGTTAGTGCAAATTGCATTGTTTGCGATATGCCTATTCCTTTCGGGATCAAGGTTGATTTCGGCCATGACAATACTGGCTTTTGGATTGTATCTTGTAACTCAGACATCGCAACTGGTTCGTACCGTGTTTTTCCCGATTTTTTTAATTGGCTTCCTGACCACTTGCTTCATGATTATCACCCATTCGTTCAATCCTTTTGACAGCTTTGTTAACGAGAATACGCGGTTTGGCGACGTTTCAGCTTGGGCCCGGTGGAAGGACATTGCGCTGACCAACGCGTTGATCCCGGATCACTGGGTTTTTGGGCTAGGTCTGCCCAACGGGGTTGAGGGCTATGGACCGATCACACATGTAAATTATTTTTACACACAGGATATCGGCATTCTAGGAGTATTTATGACATTCGGGGTCTTTGGCCTGCTCCTCTATGGCTTTATCTGTTTTGCTGCTTGTTTTGGATCAGACAAGTTGCAGATTGACCCGATCATGAAGATCGGTCTCAATCTTACCGGAGCCGTGTTGGCAGTCTACAGCCTACTCGCCCCGGTTTTCACTGGAAGCGCCATCCCCTTTGCCGCTTTGTTTATGGCGCTGGTTTTCTGGCAGCCTGCGTCGTTCGAGGTAGAAAACTGACAACTCTCAGGTTCGTTGCCTGTCGTCCGCCTAGCCTAGCCCGGCAGATCGAGATGACCCTAGACCGTATGATCAGTGTGTGTCTGTGAGAGGTGGCTTGGAAAAACTGGACAGTGGGCTAAGTGGATTTTCTGCCTGAAGGGAGCCATGGTGGCCGCCAGACAGGAGCAGAGATGAGCAGACGACCCCGCCGTAATCACAGCCCAGCGTTCAAGGCGAAAGTGACGTTGGCAGCAGTGAAGGGCGAGAAGACGCTGGCGGAGCTGGCGCAGCAGTTTGACGTTCACGCGAATCAGATCACGACTTGGCGCACGCAGTTGCTGGAAGGCGCAGCCGGTGTGTTTGGCGGCGAGAGTGCCGAAGAGAACGCCGAGCCTGCCGTCGATGTCAAAACGCTGCACGCCAAGATCGGCGAACTGACGCTGGCGAATGATTTTTTAGCAGGCGCGCTCGGGAAAGCAGGTCTGTTGCCGAGCGCAAAGCGATGATCGACCGGTCGCACAGCCTGCCGGTTTTGCGTCAGGCCCGGGAACTGGGGAGTTAGCGGTGCGAGTGCGGCACCTTGACGCGGCGTAACTATGCGGTTGCGGAATGGTGGCTTGGATATCGTATTGGGTCGTGGATTTCCTTGATGGCGGGCACGACGACGGAGATGTCGAGGTAAGCTTCGCTTTCCAGGAAGTGCTCAGTTTCAGGTCCTGACCTTGGCTTGCCCAGGACGGGAAGTCCTTTTTTGTCGACGCAATAGATGAGGATCGGGAGCAACAGCCCATGGTGGATGTTGCTTCGATTGAGGAGTGGCTTCCAGTCCTTCATGTTGAGGTTCATCGCGGCGTAGAAGCCCTGGCACCACGGGCGCGGATCAATCCGGCCATCAGCCTTGACGGCAAATTTGGGAGCGTATTCGTGAGGCCTGTTGAAGAAGGTCTCGTTGATACGGTTATGGACCACTGCCACCGAGGCGAACACGGCGAGCTCGAGTTCCGTACCGTTGGTCAGCACATCGAATGGCAGCCCCACAGCCGGACAGATCCAGTACTGCGGATCCGGGAACGGCGGGCCGGTCAACGCCGCCGTCGCAAATCCGTCGAGCGCGGACATCGTGCGCACCAGCGGTCGCCGATTGACCTTGACCGCCAGCCAGGCTTCCAATTCCTCGTTGGGCAGGGCGAGTTTATCAAAACCGCTCATGCGGCCATGTCGATCTGTGGTGAGCGCACTGCTGGTTTCCAATTCCAGGCAAGAAGTTGGTCAAGGTCGTTGTTCTTGACCTCGCCCGAGACGATGCGGATCAGCACGTCATTGAGCCATGTGAACGGATCCAGTCCATTTAGCTTTGCTGTCTGAAGTAAGGATGCCAACACCGCCCAACTCCGTGCTCCGCCCTCGTTACCGGCGAACAGACTATTCCGGCGCCCAAGTGCAATCGGGCGCATTTGTCGCTCGATCATATTGTTATCGACCTCAATCCGTCCATCTTCGAGGAACAGGATCAATCCATGCCAGTGATCATGGGCATAGCGGATATGCTCGGCCAGCGTCGATTTTGTCGAGAGACGCGGCAAGGTATCGTCGAGCAGCGCCTTGAGCTTTTCCATCACCGGTCGGGATTGCTCCTGCCGGAACCGACGGCGATGCTCGGCGCTGGTTCCGCGTATCTCCGCCTCGATCCGATATATCTCACCAAACAGCTTGATGAACTGCTCTGTGAGCGGCGATTTGGTGCTCTTGTAAAGATCCACGAAGCGACGGCGAAGGTGAGCAAGGCAGAAGGCGAGTTGGATCGGTCCAGCACCACGCCCGGGATTGGCGAGGTGCTTGTAGGCACCATAGCCATCAACCTGGAGCACACCGTCATAGCTGCGCAATTGCTCAGCGATCTCAAGGCCACTTCGCGAAGCTGCATGGATATAACAGACTCCTGGTGGAGCCGGCCCGTTCCACGGTCGGTCATCGATGCCATGCGCCCAGAACTGATCGATGCGCACTTTACCTCTCCCCGGATCAAGCACCGGCATGCGGGTCTCATCGACGTAAATACGCGCCTGACTATGGACGAACTTCAGTTGGCGGTCGAATAAGCCATCCAGCCACCAGGCTGCGGACTTCACCATGCGCGATAGCGTTGAACGATCAATCTGCAGCCCATGCCCTGACAACATCTGAGCCTGTCGGTAAACCGGCAGATACCAGGCGAAGCGCTGTGAAACGACCCAGGCAATGAACGATGTTGTCGCCATGCCGCCTTCGATCATCCGGCGCGGTGCGGGGGCCTGTACGACCCCGCCTTCGCAGGTCCGGCAGGCATATTTGGGGCGGACGGTGGCGATAACACGCAAGATCGCCGGCACGATGTCGAGGGCCTCGCTTATGTCCTCGCCGATTTTATGCATGACGCCCTGGCAGCAGGCGCATTGAGTGCTGGCCGGTTCGATCAAATGGATGACGCGCGGCAGATGTTTGGGCAAGGCGCCGATATTGCGCCGCGCTTTGCGTTTGGCCATCTTGGGCGCAGAATCATCATTGGCTGCAAGCGGTGTCGAAGCGACGCTGCTCAGATCGCCCAGATCCAGACAACCTTGCTCGTCGAGAACGACCCGCGCTTTTTCCGTACGCGAGCCGAAGAGCATCGCCTTGTAGGTGTTCAATTGGCGGTTCTTCGCCTCCAGCTCAGCTTCCAACTCGGCCACCCGGTGGGTCATGGCCTCGAGGGCTTTCGCCAGATTTTCCAGAGTGTCCGTCACCCCTGATTTATAACCCAAAGCCCGCACCAAGCCCAGTAAAATAGCGCTTTTCAGCCAACTAGTTCCGGCTTTTTCACTGGAGTTTGCTCAAGCCTGCGCCAGTCCATTCCGCCCAGCAACAAGGCCATTTGCGCAGACGTCAGCTTGATCACCCCGTCCTGAACGGGCGGCCAAATGAACTTTCCGGCCTCAAGCCATTTGCTCATCATGCACATTCCTGAACCGTCAAAATGCAAGAGCCGCAAACGATCTACCCGCTTCGAACGAAACACATAAACCTCGTTTGAGTAGGGATCCCGGCCCAATTCATTGGCAATCAGCGAAGCAAGTCTGTTGACCCCGGCACGAAAGTCGATCGGGCCGGTTACCAGCACAACCCGAAGGTCGCTGCTCCAGCCAAACGTCACGAGCGCAGAGCGTCAAATACAGTGCGCAACACTGCGTGCTCCACCCGGCCTCGTATCAAAATACGCGCGCCGCCGATCTCGATCTCCAGATCGCATCGCGCCGGCGTGACGCCATCGCTCACCTCTACCGGAACCATCGAGATCGCGTCCATTGCGCCACGATCACGCGCAGTTCGGCGCCAATAGTGAAGAAGCCCCAGACTAACGCCATGGCGCCGCGCGACAGCCGACACGTTGGCTCCAGGCTCAAAGCTTTCCGCGGTGATCTGCGCCTTCTCCTGCGGCGCCCACCTCCGGTTCCTGCGTTGCGGACCCAAAACAGTCGCGCGCCCTAAACCCGTATTGCCACTGTGCGGCACACTGTCCCAATGCCTATTCGCACCCTGTGCCGCATGGTCCAAATCGCCGTTTAATCCGTCGGTCTCTTCTTCAAGCATCGCCGCCGTCCCACTGTCTCGTCAGCCAGTGTCATTGGCTCATCTATGCACGCCGTCCATGTGGGATGGTCGCATCGCTAACACTGGGGATCAGCCGCAGCAGCGTGTAGTATCTGCCCGCGCCGGTGTCGCCCGCTGACCTTGGCATCATGCGGCGCATGGACGAATTGCATCTGGAGTATCCCTTTGCGGGCAGTCGCATGCTGTGCGACCTGCTGCGTCAGGAGGGCATCGAGATCGGGCGTTGCCATGTCGCGACCTTGATGAAGAAGATGACGATAGAGGCGATCTACCGCCGTCCCAACACGTCGGAACCGACACCGGGGCACAAGATCTGCCCGTATTTGCTGCGTAAATTGCCGATCACGCGACCGAACCAGGTCTGGGCAACCGAGATCAGCTACGTCCCATGGCCAAGGGTTTTGTCTATCTGGTTGCCATCGTGGACTGGTTCAGCCGCAAGGTTCTGAGCCGCCGGGTATCGATCTCGATGGAGGCTGATTTTTGCGTCGAGGCGCTGGAGGAAGCGCTGGTATGTTACGGCAAGCCGGAGATTTTCAACACCGATCAAGGCAGCCAATTCACCAGCATGGCCTTCACCGGCGTACTGCTGCGCGAGAGGATTGCCATTAGCATGGACGGCAGGGGCGCCTGGCGCGACAATGTCGTGGTCGAGCGTCTGTGGCGATCGGTGAAATATGAGGAGGTCTATCTCAAGGCCTATGCCGCAGTCAGCGAGGCACGAGCATCGATCGGCCGATATCTGCGTTTTTATAATGAGAAGAGGCCGCACTCGAGCCTTGCCGCAAGAACTCCCGACCAAACCTATTTTGACAATCTGCCCGATAAGATGGCAGCATGACCTTGGCCGCCAATCCGGGGCCTCATTCCAGTCGGGCTACGCCCTTCTTGCATGACGCTCCGGATTGGCATCTTGAGACTACAACCGGCAGACGATCCACTTATCCGTGGTTAATCGCTGTCCAGGCTAACCAGGCCACCTCTGCTTGGCGCAACCAGATTGTGTCGATGTGAGCCTTTATCTATATAAGCGGTGACAAACGATCGGCAAGGAACTGGTATGTGGCGATCCATCTGCATTGGCTTGCTTAGCATCTTTGGTGTAGGGGAGATAGCTACAGAAACGTTGGAACGTTCTGCGGCGCAATCGACCGCCCCTTTGATCAGCGCTTTTCCCGAACAGGCTTGGGTGGATGATGACCGACCCTGGACTTTTTACTGGAAAAGCGCAGTCAGTCCTTCCGAGGCAGAGCGTGCTCAAATAGGCGATCAAGAGCAACGCGGTCCATTACTGTGCTGCCAAGGTATGGATCATCTCTCTTTGCGCCTCGGTGAACCTGGGCCCGGTGCCAAGGCGGTGAACGTAGCACTGATACACCGCCCCCTTCTGAATCATAACGCACACAGGGCGCTTAGGCTGATGACTTTTGGCGATAGCCTTGCCGAAATATCTCTGCCCACTGCGCTGAGACAGCGGCTTCAAGCTCTTGGGTTCCAGCCGGAAATGCTAGGTACCACGTTGAGCGGACAATGGCGAGGCCAGCAGGACCGTACGGAAGCACGTGGCGGCAAGCGCATCACCGACTTGCTCTACTTGCGGCCCTTGTCTGCCGCAGATGATAATACGGTTGAGCCCCTGCCGCTAGGTGCCGAGGCTCGCTACCTCGCCTTGCCAGCCACCGGCATGCACATGCTTTCACGCAAGCATTATAATCCATTTCTGCGTCGCGCCACCGGGGCGAACCTCGATGGTTCAGCGATCGATCATAACCTGATCGTCAAAAGCCTAAATACGGGCTTCGTTGGACTTAGTCAGACAGTTACTTTGGGTGGCACGGAGGCAAGGATAGTTGGCTTTGTCAGCGGTGCGTATGGCGGCGTTGGCGTCTATCGGCTCGACCGCAGCGTGAGCGCATACTCCGGTAACATAATCTCAACAGAATGTGCCCGTTGCGTGGCCAATGGTGAAGTGTTCGACGTGCGATTTTACCTCCAGCGCTTTGGTTTAAGCGATCCAGACTGGATTATTATTTCGGCTGGCACAAATGACTTTTTGAACCTGATGCACGGCGCGAATGGCCTAGCCGATCTTGCGCAGGTGGTGCGTTTCGGCGTTGATAGACTTCACGGTGCCTTTCGCTTGGCCTTGCCAGAGGCGCATATCGTCTTCTTCAACGCAGCCCTTGGCTCTAATCCGCAGTTCCGCAGCTTCGAGCCCAATCACCGTTTGCTGATGCGAGTAACGCGCGATGCAGTGAAGCAGAGCGCTGATCCGCTCAGCCATTGGATCAACGCCGCGATCTGGCAGTCGGAGAGCAGCGACTGGTCGATCCATCCGGCGGGCCAAGATTTGGAAGCAGAGGCCAACACGATCGCAGATCTGATCGCAACCGTGCAGGCCGAATGGCCTTCTTCCATAGGACAGTCGCGCGGAATAAGCACATCGCGGAAGATGCCTTCATCAAAGTGAGAACAGCATGATCATCGCAGACCAAGGATCGATACAAGCCCGGCTAACTCGTCGGCATATGCTGGCCGCTGTGGGGGCCGGAATGGCTTCGGCCTGTATCCGTCAGACGGCACGGGCCACTGCACAGTCACGGTTTCGGCAACTGCCTGACCGGATCAGAGGTATCAACTTCGAGAATGCCACCGTTCAACCTCTTGGCGGGATGATTGACCTGATAAAGGAGTGGCATGTCAACACCGTGCGTATCAACATCAAGGTTCCTCGATCTAAAAGCGCGGAGCTTTGCCGGGGCGGCAGCTTATTAGGCACTGCGTTGGAACATGACGCGTTGCCCTTAATCGATCCCTTGGTAGAGGGCCTAGATCAGGCTGGCATTTCTACTATCCTGTCGGGCGACCAGTTCGAGGGACGATGTGATGGTCCGGAAAGCTCGTTGACGGGTGATGCCTATGCCGATTTGGTAACGGGGCGGACGCAGTCCCTTTGGGACAAGGTCATTCGTGGCGGCCATCTAGCCTCGCGATCTTCGATCGACCTGTTGAATGAGCCACACTACGCCCATTCAATGATACCGGGTGCCAACGATGCGTGGTGGAAACGCATGGCACCGCAACTGATCGATGACGTCCGCAGGATAAACGCTGCAGTGCCGATTTTCGTAATGCCTTGGCCATGGGGTTTTCCTTCCGGTTTCAAAGGGCTGGACCGGTTGGCCGACGATAAAGTTATATATGCTTTTCATTTCTATTCACCACATACCTTCACCCATCAAGGCGTCAGCAAGCCGTTCGACTTGGCCCAAGCCGTCACCTATCCAGGACAGATCGCGGAATTTGCCAACGAGCCATTGGTACGCTGGGATAAGAACCAGATGTACCAAAGTATTCGTCCTGCGCTTGATTTTCGCGACCGACACAGGGTGCGTATGGCCGTCACCGAATTTGGCGTGACCCGCTGGTCGCCCGGCGCAGATGCTTGGCTAAACGATGCGATCAGCATTTTTGAGGCCGAAGGCTTGGACTGGATTTTTCATAGCTATGGATCATGGGTTGGCTGGAATCCCTCCTACGCCCCCGATCCCAAGGTGAGCGCCCCGCCCTATAAACTGGATGGCGGTTATAATTCTGCAAGCCATCAAGTAATGATGCAGGCCTTTCGGAAGAATTTTGCAAGATAAATCAGGCGTAGCAGGTAACGCGGTTACGCGCTCCTGTGGAGTTTGGCCGCTAAGTTGAGCTGGACACCCTCTGTGGTTGCCGCCCGTAGTGCAAGATGATTCTGGCCTACGTGGGCGTGATCGAGAGCGCGCTGTAGCGCGACAAACTGGATGATGATTGCGCGACAATCAGTATGAAAATGTGATTGTCGCGGCGCGTCGCTCAGTGCCTGTTTTGATTGTCGCTGGCAAGCGTGTTGCCTCACGAATGAATGTTCCCGAGCGGCATGGTCATTGCCTCACGTAAACGCTTACTACCATAACCTCACCTGACGGGATACCGTGCAACGGAGCCGAAGGCGAAGTGGAACGGTATCCCGTCAGGCGGCGCTTGTCAGATCCTCGCCGTTTGGCTTGGCGATCATGGCATGGCCGGTCGGATCCGGCTCGTCGCCGAATACCAGAGACCATGCATTTTCACTCCGCCACCCTTTGAGGCGACGCTGCACTGTTCTAAGCAGTCCGCTGGGGTAATCGCCGGGTTGTTCCCGTTGCAATCGTTCGAGCAGCTCTCGGCCTATTTTCCCCGGGTCATCTTCGAACCAGACGCGTAACGGGTCGGTGACCTCGACGAGAGGATCGGGTCGGCGGCGCCCGCGCTTCTGGGGTTGCTTTTCCTTCGCGGTGGGTCGCGCCTCGGAACCTTGCCACAATGTTCGCAGGCTCGCCATGAACGCATCGAGTGGCAAGGGAACCGAATGCCCCTCGGCGGGCGTCGCATCAGCCAGAATCACCAGCTTCTCCTGCGCCCCCCGGATGTCGCGCAGCAGTTTCACCGGGTCGAGCCCGGCGAAGACACTGCGTAGCCGTTCACGGGTCTCTTCGCAGGTGCGAGGGTCGTCCAGCAGACGTTGATACGGGGTTGCAGGTGCATGGTAGCGTTTGTAAACTTGGGCGCCCTCCCGGCGCTTTTCCGCCAGCTTGAACGAAGGCTGGAAAAAAATTCACGAACAGGCGCGCCGCCGCATACAACTCGGCCAACGCCCTGGCTGCCTCAAGACCTTCAAAACGCCGATAGCCCACCAGGCGGCGTACAACCGAGCCATTCTTCTGCTCAACGTGGGCCTGATCGTTCTTCCGATACGGTCGGCAACGGGTGAACTCTATCCCAGCTCCCATGCAATAGTCCCGAACGATCTCGTTGATAAACACACTGTCATTGTCGGAATCAAATCCCAGCAAGGGAACGGGCATCAACCCTCGCAGCTGAGTGAGTACAGCTACCAGCAGCGTCTGTTCGCGCACCAGCAGCGGCGCGCATTCCGTCCAGCCGGTAGCAATATCGGTCAGCGTGAATGTCCAGACCCAACTTCCTTGGCGATTGGACCGCTGTGCGACACAAGATCCACCTCGAAGTGGCCCGGCGCTGGATCGTCCCAGTCGGTGAATGTCCGGATCGGAATACTGCGCCGCAACTCGCTGCCAGCAACGCCCCGCCGCCTTCGCCGGCCCGGCGCCGCGTCTCGCGCGCTACGCAGCGCACGGTCGATCGTCGCTGCGCTCATCTGCAGCAGCTTCTCCCGCACCGCCGGATCAAGTGAATGGTGGCCATGGCCCTCCATTGCTTCAATGAGGATTGGAACCAGCGGCTTCAGTCGCTTGCCGCAAAGCCGATCGCTGGTCTCCCATAGCACAATCAGGGCGGCGCGAACCGCCTCGTCATAGATTTGCCGCCCAGGTCGCGCCTTCTCTCGTGCAGCAGCAGAAGAAAATCGAAGCAGCCGCATCGCATGGCGGCGATGATATCCCGTCACCGATACGAACTCGTCCAAAACCCGCCCCTTCTGCTCACGATCCGACGAACGATACCGCTCGCCGACTGCCGCTACCAGCTCTCGCCGTGTCGTCATGCTGACCTTCCTCATCATTCTCTCGCGGACCGCGTCGGGAGCACTTTAGATGAGGCAACGGCATCTCACAGGGGAGCAATTCTGGCGAGGCAATGCGTTTCTCATCCAGATCGCCGCGCAACAAGCAGGATCTCCGTCAGACGGCCAAGGTGACCAATGCCTTGCGGCACAGCATAGCCGAATTCGTATAAATGCGCACGTAGAGCGTTCACCAGGTCGGTCCGTTGGCGGACAAGTTGCTTCCTCGTCCGGAACAGGATGGCGCGCGCTTGCTGTTGCTCAGATTTGACCTCGACGTTGCGCATTTCGGGGCGCTGGGCGCTGGGCAGCCTCCACGATCGCTTCCGCATCGGCGGCATCATTCTTGTGTCGCTTCACTAATCGCGAGGTCGCCATAATGCGGAGCGCCACCCATAATTAATTGAATTCAAGAAATTTTTATCACTCTTCCTCAGCATTATTCTGGAAGAAGTTGCGTTGAAATTTGACGTTTTGGTTTAGGAGGCGGTAAAATTCTCTATCTGCTGAGCCAAAGACCGCGCTTTGCACGGACGAATAATGCGCAGAAAACTCCGGGGAATACGCCGGAAATTGGAGCTTTCCGGCTATTCCTCCGCATTATGGCGACCTCATGATTAGTGAAGTTATGGCGAGGTGAGCATAATTTGACGAACGGCTTCACGTAACGAGGTGCGATCAGCTTCATTTCGTGTCCCAGGCGCTGCATCTCACGTGCCCAATAATGACTGCTGCCGCATGCCTCCGTCGCAACGATACATGGCTTTTGGCCGCCCATGAAGCGGTGGAACTGGCTTCGGCTCAGCTTCTCTCGGAGCGGAACTTCCCCAGTCCGCGAAGCACCGTGCAGTTGGAAAACATGTTTTGCCAGATCCACGCCAATCACTGTATCTGCCATCATGGTTGCCGTCCTTCCATATCAGTGGCCTACAGAACCACTTTTTTGGCACATTGCGATGCCGTCTGGGGAGGGCGGCAACCACTCCATCTGCAAAAACCGGTAGCGGTTTGAGGGCTATGATGATTCATTGATCGGGAAAGATCATGGAACCGACTTATGGATCCCAAATCCCTGTTCAGTTTGAGCGATCACCTTGATGCCTTGAGCAAGGATGGCGATCCGCTGGAGGTTTTGCAGCAGGCGGTGGATTTTGAATATTTCCGGGCCTGGCTTGTTGAGGGGCTGGGCTATGGCGATGGCTCAAAGGGCGGCCGCCCGCCTTTTGACCCGGTGATGATGTTCAAGGCCCTGATCCTGCAGGCGCAACACAACCTGTCCGATGCGCGCATGGAGTTCATGATCCGAGATCGACTGAGTTGGTTACGGTTTCTGGGGCTCTCGCTTGGAGATCCTGCCGGTCTTCGGCTATAAATCCCACATCAGCATAGACCGGCGCTTCGGTTTTATCCGTGGCATGGCGGTGACTTCGGCGTCAGCGGCCGATGGGCGCCTTCTTCGTCAGGTTGTCAGCACGGACGACACCAGTTCCCAGGTTTGGGCCGACAGCGCCTATCGCTCAAAGCGCAATGAAAAGTGGCTGTCGGATCGCATGCTGACGTCCCGGATCCATCGGCGCAAACCCATGGGCATGCCAACGTCAAAGGCAACCGCGCGGGCCAATGCCGCCAAATCCTCGATCCGGGCCCATGTCGAACATGTGTTCGCCCATCAGAAGAACAGGTTCGGCCTGTTCATCCGCACCATTGGTCTGGCCCGCGCCGAGGCGAAACTGACCCTTTGCAATCTGGCCTACAATTTCAATCGGCTGATCTTCCACGAACGCCGGGAGTGTATGGGGTGAATCTGCCCCAAATCCGGCGCTATGGTCGGAAGGCCCGGATAGAATAACCCATATAGACAAAATGCATCATATCTATGTGCCAATACCGTCGATGGCATCCTACCAAAGCCTGTCAGCAATCAAATTAGCCGGTTTTTGCGGGTGCCCAGCTGAAATTTCATGTTTCAATCGAGCTCGAAAAATGTATAAATTACGGAATGGGTAGGTCAAATTTCCGACGCGACATTCAAGGTCTGCGTGCGCTTGCAGTTGTAGCGGTTGTACTCAACCACGCCCTCCCCAACCTAATTACGGGCGGCTTTGTAGGGGTCGACATTTTTTTTGTCATCTCGGGCTACCTAATCCCGCAAATCATTGTCCGAGATATCGAAGCTGGTGAATTTTCAGTAGCCGATTTTTATCGGCGGCGCGCCAGGCGCATTTTGCCAGCCCTGTTCGTCGTTCTTGTCACAACACTCGCTTTTGGATGGCTAATTCTGCCGCCATCAAATTACAAAGAGCTGGCGCGAACAGCGATTTCAACTTCTCTTTTTGTCTCAAATTTTGATTTCGCTAAGCTTACCGGCTATTTTGATGGAGCCGCTGATCTAAAACCGTTGTTGCATATGTGGTCTTTGGCGGTTGAGGAGCAGTATTATATTATATTTCCGCCATTTCTTTACATAGCGTGGCGATATCTCGGGCGGCGGAATGCCTGCGCGATACTTTGGTTGCTGGCAATCGTCGCGCTGGGTGCCTCCGAGATCGGCAGGCATTTTTTTCGCCATGCCGCCTATTATCTCCTCCCATTTCGCGCAGTTGAATTGTTGATTGGAGCACTTTTCAGCATTTGTGGGCTTCCCGCCCTGCAAAATGCACGCATGCGCCATGCTACATCGTTGCTGGGTCTTGGCATGATGCTCGCCGCGATAGCTTTCTTTAGTCCGACCACACCGTTTCCTGGCTTAGCGGCACTGCTGCCTTGTATAGGTGCTGGGCTATTCATTTATGCTGGGGTATCAGATCAAACTATTGGTGGTCGGCTTTTGTCATTCAAGTCAATTATTTATGTCGGCGCGATTTCCTATTCATTTTACCTTTGGCATTGGCCGATTTTGGCTTTTTTGCGCAATCTAACAGTCGCGGAATTACCGATTGCATGGGCTATTAGTGCCGTATCCGCTTCGCTCGTACTGGCCAGCCTCTCCTATCATTTTATCGAACAGCCATTTCAATCACCCTGGGGGCGCAATCTCCCCTACCTGAAGCTAGCCGTCGTTGAGACGGGTGTTGTGGTGTTGATGAGTGCCGCTGTTTATTTATCCAATGGCTTACCTCGGCGGTTTTCGCCCGCAGCGCAGCAGATGTTTGCCGCAAGTCAAGACTATAATCACCGCCGGGATTCTTGCCACAACGGTGGTAGTCCGGTTGGCATAATCTATTCTAAATCCTGCGTTTTTGGCGCCGTTAGCGCAAGGCCCGACCTAGCTGTGTGGGGTGACAGTCATGGCTCCGAACTCGTTGCTTATTTAGGTGAACGGGCCAGCCGCCGAGGGCGATCTGTTCGAGAGTTGACATCTTCGGCTTGCCCCCCAGCGTTGCACATTAATGTTCCAGACAGGCCCTATTGCAGCAAAACAAATCAAGGCACGCTCGAAGCCCTCATTCATGATCCCGCAATTCGCACTGTGGTTCTAACAGCCAATGGCATTCGCTATGATGACAAAATTGGCCTAGAAACAGGAATGCGAGCGTCAGTTGAGGCGTTGATGCTAGCTGGAAAACGGGTTGTGTTAATCAAGCAAATACCCCTCATGCCTTATGACATATCTGAAAGGGCGGGTTTGTTTACGCAACGAGGCCTGTCACTGGATGGTTTAGGCTTGCCACGCAGCACGGCTCTTGCTCAAGTCAAATCTTACGATGCTTTTATAGATGCACTTGGCCGGGAAGACAATGTCGATATCTATGATCCCAAGTCCGCACTGTGCGCCTCAAATTTCTGCCATGCTGTCATTGGAGGGGCGGACATTCTCTATTTCAACTCAGAGCACTTGAGTATCGTAGGTGTTAGTTTTGCATTTAAATCATTAGCCGATATTTTGTATCAATCTTAGAGGCCGTTTGGGAAATCGGTTTTTGGGGTTGCCACGGTGGGGATGGTCTGATTCAGGCTCTGGATGTGGACGCAACAGAGCCGGGGGCGGATGGCCCAGATTGCCAAGAAGACGAAACGCTATCCCAGCGACCTAACCGATGAGGAATGGGAGCGCATTGCGCCGTTGATGCCCAAGCCGGGGCGGCGCGGCCGCCCTCGCGAAGTGGATTTTCGCGAGGTGATCAACGCGGTGCGCTATCTCGTGCGTTCGGGCTGTGGCTGGCGGATGCTGCCGGTTCATTTCGGGGCGTGGCAGACGGTCTATGGCTGGTTCCGGGAATTGGCGCGCAGGTTTCTCTTCCAGACGATCCACGATATCGAGTTGATGCTTGATCGCGAGCGTTGCGGGCGGGAGCAAAGTCCGAGCGTGGGCGTGATCGACAGCCAGTCGGTCAAGGCTCCAACGGCGGAAAAGCGCGGGTTTGACGCGGGCAAGAAGGTGCTCGGGCGCAAGCGGCACATCGCCGTCGATACCGATGGCCGACTGCTGATGGTCAACCTCACCACGGCGGATATTTCCGACAGTGCTGGCGCCCAGGCAATCCTCGATGGCGTTCGCAAGCGCTGGTCTTGGGTCAAACATCTCTTCGCCGATGGGGCTTACGATCGCCTCAAGCTCATGGACAAGGCCAGCTATCTGGACTTCGTCGTCGAGGTCATCCGTAACGGCCCGATTGAGGCCGCCTGACGATGTTAAGCGACGTCGTTATTGACGTCGTTATGTACGTCGTATGCGGTGGAGGCTGTTTTGGTGGTT